>JABDBA010000006.1 GCA_013288885.1 Gammaproteobacteria bacterium
GGCCGTACTCCTGCTGGCAGCATTGTGTCGGCTCCTGGTGGTGGCGGCGCTCCTGCTGGTGGCGGCCGTAGTCGTTCGGGTAGTGTTGTGTCGATTGATGGTAGTGTAATCTCGGGCCCTGCTGGTAGTGTTGTATCAGATTTATCGGGCGTTCTTCGTCCAGGCCGCATCCCCGTATCTCCTCCAGGAAGTGTAATATCGGATGCCCCTTCTGCAGGAGGCGCAGCTGGAGCTGGAGCAGGAAGCCTAATATCAAGCGTACATGGTGATGTGAAAAGGCCAGATGATGCTTCCTCAGTAATTCATCTAGAAGAACAAGAACCTAGCGCACCAGAAGATAATAGATCACAGGTAAGCAATCAGCCACGCGACGTAGCAAATATGGATGATTTTAACGGCGAACAAGATCATCCGGATTATGCAAACGACAATGGTTCAGAAGTATCATCAAATCCAGATAGCAAACGAGAGCAAAAACCAGACAAGGAAGATGGTAACCCAGATGATAATGGTTCGGTTGTGTCAGATGAATCCGCACGTCGTCCTGGCCACAGATAAATCCCCCCGTCCAATCCCTCACCCTAACCCTCTCCCAGGGGGAGAGGGGATGGGAAATATAAGCTTCTCTAAAAGGGGATCGGAAAAGTAAACCTAAGTCGGGCGGGAGGTATCTTCTTCAGGTGCGAGGTTAGATTTAGTGTGGGTTTTCATGTATTCACGTAATTTTTGCACGCGTTGGCGCGTCATGTAGTCAACTTCACTGGCTTCAAAATTGGTGACTTCGATACCGCGTTCTAGGCATTCGATCCAGGCAGCGCGTTGAGCAATGGGGTGACCTAAAAAAGCCACTTTAATTGCGCCGCGTTTAGCGACAATCGCAATCATTTCTTTTGCTGCATCAATCAATTTGCCGGTGCAATAATTGCCGTAATCATCACCCGGCGAACTACTGAGATAATAGCCATAATCAGCGATAATGCGGCCATTATTGAGTGGGATAATCTTCGCACCGCCGCCCCCTTCACCGCCTTCGTCTTCTACATAGGGTTCAAGTTGATATACCTGAAACGATGCCCACAATAGCAGCAAATAATAAACGTATTCTTCAATAGTTTCATTGAGGGGCGCAGGTTTAAGCAAATCAGCCAGGTCGGTTAACGCCGCGTCAAGCGAGTAATTTGCCGGATTAAGATTAGTATCTGCCATGATGCTCCCTATAAATGATGATGGCTGTATTTATCATGACCCACCTGGAGTGGGAGTGCCACCGCTCGCGCCACTGCCTTTACCACCGCCGCTTGCGCCACCACTGCCTTTACCACCGCCGCCGCCACCTTTACCGCCGCTTTCAGCACCGCCGCCGCCACCACCGCCGCCGCCAGCTGGTTTTTGATCTCCACCGGATGAACCGGCCGACGCGCCAGCCTCACTTGACGCGCTACTTGCTGCTTTCCCTACACCTTGACCCATCTCACCCGTTGCTCCACCCCCTTTAGTTTCACTCTGGCCACCCAAGGTAGATAAAGCTTGTTGGCCTGCCGAAGCACCCGAACTGGCGATTTGAGCGACTTGTTGGCCATGAGATGCTTCACCAAATTCTTCAGGGCCACCGCCGATCCAACGCATTACTTTATTCGGTATTTCATGGATTAATGCAAAACAACGGTTCATCACCGTAAGTACGATACCCACATAAATGACGGTGAGCACAACCATCGAAAGCAATTGCATAAAATCGTGTTCTTCATGCGGAACTACATTAGTATAACCTTGGTTGAGTAACCATAAAGCAACATGCGATAAAATAGCTGCAAAAATAAAACCAAAGATAATTAAGGTTGGGCGTAAAAATACATTCGCTAAAATCAAAATAGCATGTTGGGCCTGACCGAAAACATCATGGCCTTCGGGGTTAACAATACCTAATGCTACGATCGGTGACGCTATCATCGCCTCTATCACGGCGGCAAACCAACCGATACTGGCGAACAAAAACAAAATAAATGGAATTAATGGCACGTAATAAGCCATGGTTGCACCAGCCACTAGCATCGCCATAAATATGGCAATCATCATCGGTAAAAACCACATCATGGCAGTTGCATAGGCCATTCCTAATGGGTTCACGCACAAACTGATCGACATGATTGCTGAAGTCAAAAATACTAAAATGGTGCCGCTTAACCAAATAGCTTCTACCCAATTAACAATCGTGTTACCTAAATCAGCAATAGCTAACAGCGGCTCAACGCCAGGTGAGGTCAAAGCATTTACGTGATTAACCACATCAAGAAAGCCGCCTAAAATAATCGCCATTAATGGAGCAATAGGGCCTAACATTGTAATAGCACCGATGAATAACGGCCCTAGAGCAAATATGCCGATAGCCACCTTGAGGCCAAGCGTTCCCACTGCTGATTGACCCGAATTGCCGGTGTTGGTCTGTGGAATATTTTGTGTGTTCCAGCAAACAAAGTCATTAATGTTCGTATTCTGCGCCGCATTTGAACTCGAAGAAGTATCACCATTGCAAATCACCGAGCCAGCTTGTAAATAAGTATTTAAAGCAGAATAATCTTTCACACACAGCGCACCGCCTGTGCCCGGGCAACCTGAAAAATTGCCCGTGTAATTAGTGCTAGGAACTGAATTTTCTACGGCAGACGTCTGTTTATTTAAGCTCACTAAATCGTAATAATAACTACCGGCTAAGATCCAACCGGTGGCTTCGTTGGCAGTCAGCAGATTGATGGCAGCTTGGTTTGCACCGTTGGCGACGGTGTATAAATAAGGCAGCATAATCGCCATATAATCGACGGCTGCGCCCGCAACGTCTGTTCGTCCACTCAATTGCTGCTGCATTGAGGGTAGGTTGCTACCACCGGTAGGAGATATCAAATTATTGGGGGGTACAATAATATTAGCAACCGCTTGCGCTAAGGGTTGTGTATCTAAAACAATCTGCTGCACGGCAATGCTACGGCTATCGGAACCACCACCCACTTGACCGCCACTAACATTTGTTCCCGCGCCTATACTAGAGGGGTTGTTAATTTGGCCAAATGGGCTTGTTGGACTCGGCGCACCACCGGCCAACCCCCCATTCTGGTCAAACGCCAAATCCCAACTCGCATTACCACAAACGCCTGCATAATTGGTTCCCGAAGTTCCATTGCTATTCATGGCTACAGCCGTTGCACCAGGAAATTGCACTTGCCCGTTACAATCACACAGCATGGCTTTAGGGCAACCGGGTGCACTTGGGTTTTCGGTACAGGTAGGGTTGGTACAAACACTTTGGGCACAGATATTCGGTGGAGCTAAACCACTTTGCACACCGGTTACAACGACACTGCCGGTAAAATCAGGATACGTGATGATGTTAGTAGGGTTATCTTGCGCATGATTGGTCAGCGAATTATAGATACCATACATACACACTTGTGATTTAAAAATATTCGCTGCCACCGGGTTTATTAGCTGGCTACCAGAATTTAAACCTAAACTAGCGGGGTTTGATGCTTGTATGATAGTGCCGCCTCGCGCTAAGTAAGTCAGTGCGGCATCCCAAACAGTATCGGCTGCGCCTACGCCTTGCACGACTACCCACATTACAAAGATTTGAATAAATGAATAGCCCGACGCTTTAGGGGCCATTAATGCGAAGCCTGCAACAGTGCGGATCGGGATCCACACTGAAGACCACTTTTCACCTAATACCGAGCCTTGTTGCGCTGTATTGAGGGTAGAAACAATCAAGGTGTACATCACCACGATCGCACCCATCGTTAAAACTGCGGAATTGAAAACACCAAACATGGTGCCTAAAATCTGGCTGCCAGAGCCGTGCAATACACCGTCTACCACACCAAAAATATCGCCTAAATAGCCGATAGAAAGATCAGTGGCCGGTGGATTAAAAAGCGAAGGAGCGGTGGAGGGTGCTGCCCCCACAGCCGTAGGGCCGGTAGAAGCGGCAAACACCAAACGTGGCAATAGTGATAATAAAAACAATATTATATAGCGCAACATTATTTTTTACCCAAAAAGCCGGAGTTTAACCATTCCTTAAATGTACAACCCAACTTGCGCTCCCGCAATTGGAACAACCAAAAATTATAGCGAAATGCTTGCACCACAGCGACCAAGCTAATGGCGAAACCAGCAATAGCCCCATGTATTGAACGCATCCAAATAAGATAAAAAGTATAAGCGAACAACAAGACCGCAATGCCAATATAAATAACCATTAACCGCGTAAATTCTTTGTGGCGCTGGGCAATATCCGTGTCGGTTAAACCGAGCCGCTTTAAAGCTTGTTCATAAGTTTCGTCGATGGTGGCTTGTTGCGGAACGAACATGTCTTTCATCGGGCCAAAAATGCCTTTAGACATTTCTACAAATTGCTTATAGCCCGTCCACGTCGGCACATCTACGAATGGCTTAACAGCGCCTTTGACAACCTGTCTTACTTTCATGATGGCTAGCCCCTATTCGCTGTATCATTAATACCATTTTTTACTAGAGTACAAAAAAAATTGAATATGATCTATAATCAATCTATATTTTCCTATTATAGCACTACTTTTAACTTTCGCTTGGAATCTTATGCCTGATTTTAGTTTGCAAGCCGTACATGCCTTCTGGAAGCAATATGAAGACCCGATGATATACCGGGTCGTTACGTTTATGGAAAGTGTGGAAGAATGGACGCTCGACGGCAGCGGTGACCTCGAAGAGGCCATTAACGAACTCGGTACACAGTTGGAGGATATTTCTAAAGTCAGTTTGGATGACTTAGCACAACATGATTTGTTTATCCATCTCGCTAATAATATTAAAACCGGCCGCGCGTTACGCTTGTTGCAAGTGTTAGATAAAGCACACCCGGGCGCGGCTTCTAAATTATTGATGCACGCAGAAGAAACCAGCCAAAGACCGGATGATGCGCCGGGATTATTTTTGCGTAGAAATATTGTATTTGAACGATTAAGATTGCTCGGTCGCGTTTTTGCTCAAGCGCGTTTTGCTCTTATTTTAAAAGCATTGGAAGGTGATGATCATGCGTAAAATACCGTTAACTTCACTGCTATTAGGGTTTATAATCACACCGTGTTTTGCCGATGGCAATGCGAATGCTATTACGCAATATTTGAATAATTCCGCGCAACAATTTTCATCGAGCATGGCGCAAGATCTGCAACAAAAACAAGCGCAATTTGAGCAAGCTGAACAAGCACAAAAACAACAAGAGCAACAACAATTTCAACAACAGCAAGCAGCGCAACAAGCACAAACAAATGCCACAAACAACAACCCAGTCAGCGCACCGTTGACGCCAGCCCCTGCACCACAAGCAGCGCCTGCGCCAACAAACCCATGGACTAAATCTAACCCGTGGGCCAATCAGCCTAACCCTTGGAAACCACAAACAACGCCTGCTCCCAGTAATTCGCCCAGTAATTCAGGTAACGCGCAACCCGCTACACCTAATATCTTTTTACCACCTTCAAAATAATCAGGGAAATAATTTTATGAACATCAAACTGACAAATGCTTCGTTATTACGAGTTGCCCTTTTTGCTGCCATCAGCGGCTTAGGAACTATGAGTGTTGTCAACGCAGCCAGCAGCCCGCTTATTAGCAGCACCACGCCTGATACCACATCAGGTAGCGCTAATTATGCGGCTTGCCAAGCTACAACCACTTCAACTCCCTCAAATTTTAATTCGCAAAACGTAATCGCTGGTTACACACCACCTGAATGGTGTACGGAACTTTACCAAGCTATTTATAATCTTGGTGGAACGATGGCAGGCAATATTCTTTTTGGCCAATATTATTTGGGGCCTACGCCACCACCGCCTGCTTCTTCAGGCACAACATCGTCAACTTCTTCATCGTCATCTACTGCTTCAGCAACGCCACCACCGAGTTATCTTATTTATGCTAATCCGCAAGCTACCGTTACGGCTGCAGCACAACCTGCCACTTTACAAGGTGTTATCACGACTCTTACCACTGCAGATCCTGCCACTGCAGCGGTGGCCTTCCAAACTGCGGTGCAAGCACCTCTGACCGCAGTGGCAAATAGTGCTCAGGCTGCTGCAAACCAAGCCAGCATGAACTTTGATATCAACAGCTTACTTGGGCCGTTGCAATACGTTAGCCCACCAGGGCCACCTGCCGCTAAAAGTACGACTCCCACCCTCACCGGCGATCAAGCAGCGGCATATAACTTTATTACTGCAGTATCGGGGTTAAATTCCCCTTATCCTGTGATAAATCTTTCTTCATATACTCCCGCTCAGATCTCGAATGCACTCACTACACCAGCAGGAAATTTTGCTGCTTACGTCGGAATGTTGCAAACCTATACTGCCCAAGTAGCCGTTGGTTTAGGAAACTTATATCGTTATTATCAAGAACGTATACCCTCAGTACCTGTGAGTGGATCTAGCTCACAAATAGTCCTTCCTAGTGATGTGCAAAGCTTACCGGGTTTGCCTCAAAACGCTACTAATGCCAGCCCTCTACTCGTTAAACAATATGAAGCGACTTGGCGCTTGACTGATCCGGGTTGGTATCCTCAGATGCAATCTGCTTCACCCGCACAAGTAGAACGACAAATGGTACTGTTATTAGCCGAAATGCGCGCCGCCATGTTTGAACAAACAGAAGAAATTAAACGCTTAAATGCCACGATGTCTGTGTTAGTATTGCAGAACGCTAACAATAGTCGAATATTTATAACAACCGCTGCATCTAAAGCGAAAGCAGATTTTAGTAACTAAAGATTATTATGAATTCATTCCCGCTACTCTCTCGCATTGCAACACCGGTGCAACTCCGGCAATTGCAAGAACACGAATTAACGCAACTCGCACAAGAGTTGCGGGAATTTTTGTTGCAATCGCTTGATCAATGCGGCGGCCATTTAGCCGCTGGTTTAGGCACGGTCGAATTAACTATTGCTTTGCATTATGTTTTTAACACGCCGGATGATCGTTTAGTGTGGGACGTGGGGCATCAAGCTTACCCGCATAAAATTCTCACCGGGCGCCGCGATCAAATTCACACCATTCGTCAAACAGGTGGTTTAGCACCATTCAATAGTCGCGCAGAAAGTATTTATGATGCGTTTGGTGTCGGCCATTCCAGCACTTCGATCAGCGCTGCATTAGGTATGGCGATTGCTGCTGCACAAACGCAAAGTGCACGCAAATCCATTGCGATTATTGGTGATGGTGCGATGACCGCAGGTATGGCGTTTGAAGCGTTGAATCATGCCGGTGATATTGATGCGAATTTATTAGTGATTTTAAACGATAATGATATGTCGATTTCAAATAACGTAGGCGCACTCTCGAATTATTTCGCCAAAGTGATGTCAGGCCGATTTTATTCCACCATGCGCGAAGGCGGTAAAAAAGCCTTAAGCATCGTGCCTGCAGTGCAAGAATTTGCACGCAAAACTGAAGAACATTTAAAAGGCATGTTTGTGCCTGGCACTTTATTTGAAGAATTAGGTTTTAATTATATTGGCCCTATCGATGGCCATGATCTCCCCACATTATTAAGCACTTTAGGTAATTTGCGTTTGTTAAATGGCCCACAATTTTTGCACGTAGTCACCAAAAAAGGTAAAGGTTTTGCCTGCGCGGAATCTGATCCCATTGGTTATCATGCCGTAACGCCAGGGTTTTTAAATAATAGCGCTGTTGCTAAAAACACTGCTAAAAAAGCGCCCACCTACTCTGAAATTTTTGGTGATTGGATCTGCGAAATGGCAGCACTGGATGAACGCTTAGTTGGTTTAACACCGGCAATGCGCGAAGGCTCAGGTTTAGTAAAATTTTCACAAATGTTTCCTACCCGTTATTTTGATGTAGGCATTGCCGAGCAACATTGCGTTACACTCGCAGCAGGGCTGGCCTGTGAAGGTTTAAAACCGGTGGTAGCAATCTATTCTACTTTTTTACAACGCGCTTATGATCAATTAATTCACGATGTCGCCATTCAAAATTTACCGGTATTATTTGCCATTGATCGTGCAGGCATTGTCGGTGGCGATGGTGTAACTCATATGGGGAGTTTTGATCTTTCTTATTTGCGTTGTATTCCTAATCTCGTGGTGATGACACCCAGTGATGAAGAAGAATGCCGACAAATGCTGTATAGCGGTTTTTTACACAACGGCCCATGTGCCGTGCGTTATCCGCGCGGTGTAGGCCCAGGCGTTAAAATTAATGCCACGATGCAGACGATCCCTTTTGGTAAAGGCGAAATACGCCATAACGGAAAAGACATTGCTATTTTAGCGTTTGGATCGATGTTGGCTCCCGCTTTAAATGCTGCTGCTGAACTGAATGCAACCGTAGTAAATATGCGTTTTGTTAAACCCTTAGACACTGAATTATTGACTCAAATAGCCAGCACCCATTCGTTATTAATCACGGTTGAAGAAAATGCAGTATTAGGTGGTGCAGGCAGCGCTGTAAGCGAATATTTGAATGCTGCCAATATTAGCTGCCCGCTGTTGCAATTGGGGCTGCCCGATCAGTTTATCGAACACGGCAACCCCAAAGAATTGCTGGCCAAATACGGCTTAGATGCGGCCGGGATTGTAGCGGCTATTAAGGAACGTGCAAAAACGACTTCCTGTTCCCCCCTTTGAAAAAGGGGGGTTAGGGGGGATTTAAAGAAAGCTGCACGATCTCTAACGCGAATTATCTATCGAATTACCCACCCTATTGCCAATATACGCGCCACCTAAGACGCCCCCTATGGTTCCTATGGTGCTGCCGCCAGTCAAAGCGCTGCCTGCATAACCCCCGGCCACACCGCCGCCGACTGTTCCTATATCTGTGGCTGTACAGCCTACTGATAGGATAAGTGCTATTGCCATAGCCAAGCTTATGATAATTTTCATGGCTCTTCTCCTTGAAAAGAAACGAATAATCCCAATATTTATTATAGACCCCACACCCTATTTTTAGTAAAGTTGCGTAATTCTTTTTTTCAGGGAACCCCCCATGCTCACGACCGTACTTAGTAAAATCTTCGGTAACCGTAATGACCGTATTATTAAACAACTTGGCAAACAAGTGGCTCTTATTAATTCGCTCGAACCGCAATACCAAAAACTCAGCGATGAACAACTACAGGCTAAAACTGCCGAGTTTAAACAACGCCTTAAGGCGGGTACGAGCCTTGATAATCTATTACCCGAAGCATTTGCTACGGTTCGCGAAGCCAGCCGCCGCGTGTTGAATATGCGTCATTTCGATGTACAGTTGATCGGCGGCGTTGTGTTGCACCAAGGCAAAATTGCTGAAATGCGTACCGGTGAAGGTAAAACCTTAGTCGGAACTTTGCCTGCTTATCTCAATGCACTCACTGGGCGCGGTGTTTATATTGTAACGGTGAATGATTATTTAGCTAAACGCGATGCAGAATGGATGGCGCCGATTTATTCTTTTTTAGGCATGACTACCGGCACTATTTTAACGAGCATGCTGCCTATTGAAAAAAAAGCCGCTTATGCTGCCGATATTACTTATGGCACCAACAACGAATTTGGTTTTGATTATTTACGCGACAACATGGCTTTTAGTTTGGCCGAAAAAGTACAACGCGATTTGCACTACGCGATTGTCGACGAAGTCGATTCCATTCTTATCGATGAAGCACGCACGCCGCTAGTTATTTCAGGGCCATCGGAAGAAAGCTCTGAAATATATATGCGCGTTAACAAAATTATTCCTTTACTGCAAAAAAGCCCGGATAAAGATTCCCCCGGCGATTTTTATTTGGATGAAAAAACCAAGCAAGCTTATTTAACCGAAGCTGGCCACGAAAAAGTGGAAGAATTGTTAGCCAAAGAAGGTATTTTAGAAAATGGCGCGAGTTTATATGACCCCGCGCACATTTTGTTGATGCATCATGTTTACGCGGGTTTACGTGCGCATAATTTATTTCAACGCGATGTTGAGTATATTGTGCAAAATAATCAAATCGTTATTGTCGACGAACACACGGGGCGCATTATGCCCGGCCGTCGCTGGTCCGAAGGTTTGCATCAAGCACTAGAAGCAAAAGAAGGCGTACCTATTCAAAGCGAAAACCAAACATTAGCATCGATCACGTTCCAAAATTATTTTCGTCTGTTTGATAAACTCGCAGGTATGACCGGCACTGCCGACACCGAAGCTTATGAATTCCAACAAATTTATAATTTAGAAGTGGTCGTGATTCCAGTAAACCAAGGTATTGTTCGTAAAGATCATATTGATCAAATTTATTTAACCACGCGCGAAAAATTTGCCGCGATCATCCAAGATATCAAACAATGTATCGATCGCCAACAACCGGTGTTGGTCGGTACAGCATCGATAGAAACTTCTGAACTGCTTTCGGGTTTGCTCAATAAAGAAAAAATTCCGCATCAAGTTTTAAATGCAAAATTCCATGCGCAAGAAGCTGAAATTATTGCCGAAGCCGGTCGACCAGGAGCAGTGACGATTGCCACCAACATGGCGGGCCGCGGCACAGATATTGTATTGGGTGGCAATTTAGCAGCACAGTTACATGCGTTACCTACCGATACACCTGAGCAAACCATGTCGGAAATTCGTGCTGATTGGCAACAGCGCCATGAAAAAGTATTAACGACCGGTGGTTTATATATCATTGGTAGTGAACGCCATGAATCAAGACGCATTGATAATCAATTACGTGGCCGTTCGGGTCGTCAAGGTGACCCCGGCGCATCGCGTTTTTACCTGTCGCTGCAAGACAATCTCATGCGCATCTTCGCGAGCGATCGTGTAGCTTCGATCATGAAAGCGCTCGGATTAAAAGAAGGCGAAGCCATTGAACACAGCATGGTCACCAATGCTATCGAAAAAGCGCAACGCAAAGTAGAAGCGCGCAACTTCGACATGCGTAAACAATTATTAGAATACGATGATATTGCTAATGAACAGCGTAAAGTGATTTATCAACAACGCAATGAATTATTAGCAGCAGAAGATGTTTCGGAAACCATTCAATTTATTCGCAGCGATGTGATCGACACCATCACTAATGAATTCATTCCTCTTCATAGTTTAGAAGAGCAATGGGATATCAAAGGGCTTGAACAAAAAATATTACAGCAATTTAATATGATCGTACCCGTACAAAAATGGCTGGATGAAAACCACGATTTGCACGAAGAAACATTACGAGCGCGCATCCAAGAAGATTTCAAACAATTCTACCAACAAAAAGAAACCAATATTGGATCACCGCTGTTACGCCAAATTGAAAAATCGATTATGTTACAAACCTTAGATGTGCTCTGGCGCGAACATTTATCGGCGATGGATCATTTGCGCCAAGGCATTCATTTGCGCGGTTATGCCCAGAAAAATCCTAAGCAAGAATATAAACGTGAAGCGTTTGAATTATTCTCACGCATGTTAGATCAACTCAAACTCAACGTATTTAGCACCATGGTAAGATTAGAAATTCGCACGCAAGAAGATGTGCAAGCGGCTGAACAACAACGCCGCAATCAAATTCCGCAACAACTTTTATTTGAGCACCCGGTGACGAACGTGGTTGCCAACGATGAAAATGCACAACCGGAACAACCACTTGCTGCTAACGCGGAAACTGCACCGTTTGTGCGACCGATACCTAAAGTAGGCCGCAATGAAAATTGCCCTTGTGGTTCGGGTAAAAAATATAAGCACTGTCATGGGCAATTGTGATGATCCAAGTCGTCGTCGGCATCATCTCCAATCCACAAAACGAAATACTCATTGCCTTGCGCCCCGCCCATTTAGCTCAAGGCAACCGTTGGGAATTCCCCGGCGGCAAAATTGAAAACGGTGAAACTCCTTATGAAGCTTTAGTGCGAGAACTGCACGAAGAAGTTGGTATTACCGTCACTGCCGCGCGCCCTTTCATGCAATTACAATATGATTACAACGATCGCAGCGTTGATCTCAATGTGTGGTGGGTGGAACAATATCACGACCAACCCCATGGCCGCGAAGGCCAACAAGTACGCTGGGTTACTGCCCCAGCGCTCTCATCTATCGATTTTGTCGCCGCCAATGAAGCGATTATTTTAGCGATTCAGGGGGTTGTTGCACGAAATTAATATATTCGCTGGTGTCATTGCGAGGCGACCGTGGTTTTTTTTGGTCGCCGTGGCAATCTTCAAGCTATCAAATGGCACTATAACTTCTAAAAACATTATCGATAATCCTGATTGGGTCGATACGAAACGCCAAAAACAATCGGTTTTCATATTCTTCAACGTAATCAAAGGTTAATTTCAGTTTTGTTAATTTAATTTTTATTTTTTCCACATCAAATATTTTATTCTGATAAAAATATCGATAAAACTGCTCCACTATGGTGCGTTGCTCAGTTGAAAGTCTTGTATTCCTAGAGCTATACGGCAATCCAGACTCCTCTCGTACTGTTGGGCATAATTCACAACTACTTGTTAAAAAATAGTTATTAATCATTTCTTTAACTAAATAATACTGTTGATAATCTTTTTCACCCATATAAATTTTTGTGGGCTGCGCTAACTGCAACAACTTCATCACTACTGTTAATACCCCATTAAAATGGCCGGGACGAAATTGGCCTTCGAACATTTTTGCTAATGGATGTTCTGTTTGCAGATGAATCAGATTACCACCTGGGTAAATATCTTCGGCATTAGGCATAAGCACATAATCCACCTTTAATTCTTCGGCCAATGCCAAATCGTTTTCTAACGTTTTTGGATAGTGTTGAAAATCATTTGCGTCGTTAAATTGCGTGGGATTCACAAAAATACTCAGCACTGTGATATTATTTTCTGCCACCGATTTATTAATCAATGACGCATGGCCAATATGCAAGCAACCCATGGTCGGTACGAATCCAATAGTTACATTCGGTGAAATATCTTTACGAATTTGTTGCCATTGTTGGATATCCTGGATGACTTTCATATTAATAAGTATACTCCTCCGTCGGATACTCGCACGCCTTCACCTCACTGGCATAGCGATCAATACTTTCTTTAAACACTGCCTCACCATTCAAATAATTTTTTAAAAACTTCGGTTTAAATGACGCTTGCAAACCCAATAAATCATGCATTACTAATACTTGGCCATCGGTGTGAGGCCCTGCACCTATACCAATGGTTGGAATCTGCAACGATGCAGTAATCAATTTTGCTAAATCCGCTGGAATACATTCCAGAACTATTGCAAAACAACCCGCTTGCTCTAATGCTTTTGCTTGATCAAGCAATTTATTTTTTGCTGCTGCATCTTTACCCTGCACTCTTAAACCACCCAAAGCATGACTATGTTGCGGCGTTAAACCAATATGCCCCATCACTGGCACACCTGATTCAACAATATATTCAATACAAGTTAAATTAGTACCTGCTCCTTCTAATTTTACCGCCTGTGCACCGGCTTGAATTAATTTTTCAACAGCCATCATAGATTTGCTCAGTGATTTGCGATAACTCATAAACGGCATATCAGCAATAATAAATTTGTTGGTCAAACCCCTCGCGACAGCTTGTGTATGCAGCGTCATCATTGCTAAGGTAGCACCGGTAGTATCTGCGCAACCGTGCATCACCATCGCTAAACTATCGCCAACCAATACACAATCAATATTTGTTTGATCGATAATTTTTGCACTGGTGTAATCATAACAAGTAATCATGCTAATTTTTTCATGGGCAGCTTTCTTTTTACTGAAATCAAGAACATTGTTCATGGTTTATCTCCGGGGTTTTGCAAAAAAGTTCTAACAAATGATGCAAAAATAGGCTGAAATTGATCACCTGTTAACGCTTGCAAGTCACGCTGCAAAGTAACGTGATCTTTGCGCGCAATGGGGCCAGTCAGTGCTTCAGTTAGATTATTACTAATGTTGTTAAACGTTTGCTGTAAAAATGGCTGCAAAACTTCTTGACCAACACCAAACTTATTTTGCATTTCGGCAAAAAATTTTTGCCATAAAATAGTAGTAAAATTATTTGCTAGCACGCACAACGCGTGATAATAGGCTTTGTCTGTAGTTTTAATTTTGTAATGAGCATTGTTTAACCCTGGCAAAACTTCTGAAAATTCAAGGTCAGCTTGTGTAATAATAAAGGGGATCTTTTGATAATCTTCTAAAGAATATAGGCTGTGACCAAAAGTTTGTAACGGATGCGCAGAATGCGCGTATTTTGAAATTAAATTGCCCGAGCAATGCACCAGGATCAGAGTTTGCTGATGATCATGAAGATGGGTTTCGATAAATTCATCAATCGCTTTATCGCTGATGAGCAACAGAACGTGAGTGGATTGCGCAAGGATAGGAGAAAGTGCCCTAATATCGTCAGTACGTCGTGCCCAAGTTTGGTAAGCAAGCCCTAACGCAGCAAAATAACAACAAATATGTTTAACCAATCGACCGTCGCCGATGATGGCATAATGCGGTACTTGTCTCATGATCAAGTCCTTAAAAATCGTAAGTTCTATAGAAATAATCCACCAAACATCAATCACTGCCCAATCGGGTCAATGTCTAGAAAATAGTAACCCCAAACCGCCCAAAAATCAATTTTATGGTAATATGACAGCTAACATCAGGGTAATACCTCGTTGTTAAATCACTCTGTCCCGGTGGCACAGCTGGATAGCGCATCCCCCTCCTAAGGGGAAGGTCGGCGGTTCAAATCCGCCCCGGGACGCCAGGTTTATAGGGGTTTTTGAGTTTTGCTGGAGTGAGGGTTTGGGGTGGTGCTATGGTGGTGCTATGAAATAAAAGTATGTATTTAATTTCAATCCGCTTGTAATAAATCTATTAGACCAAAAGCTCTACAATTACCCTTAACTATCCTTAGTTATTATTCGCCAAACTGCCAGCAATCCATATTTAGCTTTCGCAATTCATTAAATTAGTTACAATAAACGTTCTTGGCTAAACTAAAAATAAGGAATTTAAATGCATATAGTTAAAGTTAATATTGAAAATTTTAAATGCTTTAAAGGAAAGTTTTCTTTAAACCTCAATGAAGGAATAAATATTCTTGTTGGTAATAATGAAGCAGGTAAATCTACAATACTGGAAGCCATTCATCTAGCACTAACTGGTATATTGAATGCAAGATATTTAAAAAACGAACTTTCACAGTATCTTTTCAATAGAACAGTTGAGCGAGAATATATAAATAGCTTGAACACACCAGCCCCACAATTACCGCCTTGTATTTTGATTGAATTATTTATTTCTGGCAATGATTGCCCAGCACTTGCTTTACTTGAAGGCAATGGAAATAGTGAAAAAAATGAAACTAGTGGCATAACATATCGCATTGAATTTGATGACCAATATCAAAGGGAATATGAAGAATTACTAAAGAATAGCATCATAAAAACTATCCCGATAGAATATTATAAAATTTCCTGGAAAACATTCGCTAGAAGCGAGGTTACTACAAGAAGCATCCCAGTTAAATCTGCGCTAATTGATTCCGCTAGTGCTCGCGTTCAGAATGGTTCTGATATTTATATATCAAGAATTATTCGAGATAATTTAGAAGACAAGGAAAGAGTAGAAATTTCACAGGCTCATAGACAAATGAAGGAAACCTTTATGGGAGAACCTTCTATTCAAGCGATCAATGAAAAAATCAATAATAATGCGAGCTTAACTGGCAAAGAAATCAAAATATCCGTTGATCTTTCTACTCAGAATGCTTGGGAAATGAGCTTAATGACTTACCTAGATGAAATTCCATTCCATTATATTGGTAAAGGAGAACAAAGTATTATTAAAACAAGTTTGGCTTTAAGTCACAAAAAATCTCAAGAGGCAAATGTGATTCTTATTGAAGAACCAGAAAATCATTTGTCACATTCAAAACTAAATGAGTTGATAAAGAAAATATCTGATACTGTTATGAAAAAACAAATAATAATATCAACACATAGCAGTTTTGTCGCCAATAAATTAGGATTAGATAAACTTATATTTCTGAATGATTATAAGAGCATACGGCTTAACGATTTATCCCCACAAACCAAGAACTTTTTTAAAAAACTGTCTGGATATAATACACTCCGCCTTATTCTTTGTAAAAGAGCCATATTGGTTGAAGGAGATTCTGACGAATTGATTGTACAAAAGGCGTATATGCTTAATCATGATGGAAAACTTCCTATTGAAGATGGTGTTGATATTATTTCTGTTGGTACTTCTTTTTTAAGATTTTTAGAGATTGCTCATAAAATCAACAAACCAGTTACTGTCGTTACTGATAACGATGGAAATGTGGATGCGCTTAAAAGTAAATATAGTGACTATCTTGGAAAAAATAGCAAGGAAAACATTAAAATATGTTTTGATGACCTTGTTGATAGAGGTGATGATGATTTCAATTACAACACCTTAGAACCAAAGTTATTAAAAGAAAACGATCGAATTTCATTCAATGAAATATTTGATAAATCGCACCCTACTGATATTGAATTGCATAAATACATGCGCGCCAATAAAACTGAATGCGCCATGATAATATTTGATACAAAAAAAGATGTAAAATTTCCCGCTTATATTTTGAAGGCAATAAAACCACATGAACAATAATAAACTTATTATTGCAGCAGCAGGCTCGGGGAAAACTACTCTCCTTGTGAATGAGGGATTAAATCCTACGAATGGAAATGTTTTGATTACTACTTATACTGAAGCAAATGGGGTCGAGATAAGAAAAAAAATTGTAGAAAAAAACAAATTTATACCTAGCCATCTTAAAGTACAAACCTGGTTTTCATTTTTATTGGAACATGGCGTCAGGCCATACCAAGGATATTTTTTTGAAAATGACATTAAAGGAATGAATTTTGTCAATAATCAATCTGTTCGTTACAGCAAAGAAAGTGAAACTGAAAAACATTACTTCGACGAACAACGTAAAATATATTCAGACAAAATCTCAAAATTCTTAATTAAATGTAATGAAAAAAGCGGTGGGAAAATTATCGATAGATTACATAGAATTTACCCAAACATATTTATTGACGAAATTCAAGATTTGGCTGGATATGATCTTGATTTCCTAAAGTTAATTTTTAATTCAAATATCGACGTTCTTCTGGTGGGTGACCCAAGACAAGGAACATACTCAACAAGCAACATAGCCAAAAATAAAAAATATAAAAAATCTTCTATTGTTCATTTCTTTGAAGATACCTCAATAGCGATTAACAAAGATGAGTCGTCGCTCACTACAAATTATCGTAGTATCCCAGCCATATGTGATTTATCAAATTGTCTATTTCCACAACATTTGAAAACAAAACCTGGCAACACAGAAAAAACTGGTCACGATGGTATTTTTTTGGTTAGACCGAGAAATGTAGATAATTACCTTTTCGAATATAAGCCTATGCAGCTTAGAGATAAGAAAAATAAAGTAATAGAAAACAGCCACCCTGTCATGAATTTTGGAGAATCCAAAGGTCTTTCTTTTGATAGGGTACTGATTTACCCAACAGAACCAATAAAAAAATGGCTCAAAGATAACAATAGCAATTTAGCTGCCACAAGTCGCTCAAAGCTGTATGTGGCTATCACAAGAGCACGGTTCAGTGTTGCTTTTGTTTACGACTATAAAGATGATGAAATTATAAGTGGTGTAGCGAAATATCTTCCTCTTGCTTGAACTAGCTCGAATAAATAATCTTTGCTTTATTGATAGATTGTTCATTTTATAAAAATTATTCTACTAACCCATGTATAAATTTCGACGCTTTGCGCCGATTCCTTAAATCGAGTTTCGCATATGCATTAATTATCTCCGCAAGCACATCATCTCTTGTATAAAAATATGCTTCTGGAAGTCCTAACACCTTTGCTATAGCTGCCAAAACAGAATATTCCGGCGTATGTTTTCCGGTTTCATACTGATTCATCCTTGCACTGGCAACAAATTCATCAATACCCGCAGCAATACCCAGTTGTTTTTGGGATATCTTAGCCAATAGACGGGCTTCTTTTAAACGTTTACTGATTGGTGATTTTATAGCCACACTTACCCCTTTAGTTAAGGAAATAATGAGCTAAGATAATCTTAGTTTTTTTGTTGACAAGATACTAAGAATTTCTTAGTATCTACGCTAGACGCATATTTCAGAAGGAAAATCAGATGGATAATGAAACCAATAACTCCATTAATGGAGTTTATATCCTTAATCCTAAATTAAACCAACAGCAGCTTAATGATGCAATTAGCGCTTGTCTTAGCAAAGCTGAAGCATTAGCAATAACCGCTGCCACTACTAATTTTGAGGCTTATACTGACGAAATACTTACTAACTACTTATGGACATTGAGCGATATAATCCGGGAGGCAAAGTGGTTATATGGAAAAACTACTAACAAAATATAACAAGCTTATTTAAAGGTGGTGTAAATAACGATATATCCAAAGCATTCTTTTAGCAAATGCATAAGCAATACCCTTCTTATAAAACAAAGACCTTTTCTTGGCAGTTATCAATGACATCCCTTATGTTTTAACATGTTCTAATAAGCATCCAAACTTAGATCGTGATAATATAGATGCAAATACTAAACTTATACCACTAAAAAATTGAACACTCCTATTCAGGGAGCAATTAATTTAAGTACTTTATTTAACCAACTATTTTGATATTCCATGACAAATCATAATGATACAACTCGCATCCTTTCCCAAATCCCAGATGAAGGATTATTTGAGCGAATAGCAACAGCGGTTCTGCGTAAAGCTAAACCAGCCCTCTACGGTAACCTTGTACATACTGGAATGAATGCTAATAACAAAACTGTGAAATCACCACTTGATGGTATCTCATTTGTACCAGGAGCAAATCCACCTCATATGATCTGCGCCCATCATACTACTGACAAAAACTTGGACAAAAAATGGTTACATGATCCTAAAACTGTCAAGCCAAAAAAAGGAAAAAAACCGACCGCTCCACCAGGTGACCTAATTAAAACAATTCAGATTGCTGAAGAAGAGCGCAAACGCACTCCCGACCTTCAAATAACTCTAGCTCTAACAACAAATATAGAACCGAATGATGAATTAATTCGCAATGTCACTGCTGAAGGTAGGAAACATGGAGTCGAAGTAGATATCTGGTCTAACAGTCTTATTGCTAACTTCCTTGATAACGACCCCCACGGGCAGTGGATCCGATGTAAGCTTCTTAAAATCGACCAAGAATTACTATCGAAAAAACTCCTGCATGAGCTTTCACGCTTAAGTATTGATACGCATTATCATTGGATAAAAAACGAAGAAATCATAAATCGAGAATTAGATAATAGAATTTCGGATAAATCATCGCAGCCTATTGTTTTTGTTATTGGTGAATCAGGTTTCGGTAAAAGCACCACTTGTTATAAACAATTAGAAAACCATATTAAGGCTGGGGGATGCGGGGTGGTACTCAACCATGAAGTTTTAGCAACTTGTTTAACGCTTGATCAAGCAATCGACATTGAACTTCGGAAATTACACCCCAGTTTAGGCCGCCAGATTGGAGCTGCTCAAACACTCTGCTCTCCTGATAACCCACTTCTTATTGTTATTGAAGATTTAAATAATGCCGATCGACCTGCTTTTTTGCTTGAGCGTTTGGCACAATGGTCAAAAAAGCCTAGCTTAGAGAGCCAGAATGATTCAAAAGAAAATTTTAACTGGCGTATACTATGCCCTGTTTGTCCTCAGCATTTATCTTTGATGAGTGATGAAGCAAAAAAATCTATTAATAAACTTTGCCTATGGGCAGATTCATTTAACACGGAAGAGGCAAGAAATGCCCTTGGATGTAAAGCATCAATAGTCAATATTACTTTATCATCAATCGAAGCCGATAGTATTGCTGAAGCACTCGGAAATGATCCTTTGGTTATCGGGTTATATGACTTTAGTGAAAAAGCCGAACCACAACAAGTTATTAATACTTTCATTGAAAAAAGCTTAGTTCATTTACTTGGTAATTATGCAATTACAGATTATCGCGCTACATTGCAGTGGTTAGCTCGTAAAATGTTGGTGAAACGCAAACTTAACCCGAGTTGGGATGATATTAGAGAATGGTTTGATGAGAAAGACATTGCTATAATACGTAAATTAGTGATTGAGCATAGAAAAATTGTACGGCTTGTAAAGAATTTAGATAATGTTGAGCAATTACTGTTTCGTCACGATCGTATCCGTGCATGGCTTTTAGCTGATGCTATTTCTAATTTAATTAAGCATAGTCAGCTAGATGATACTGTTTTATCAGAACCATTTTTTGCCGATGTAATCGGTGCAGCCTTAGCCAATACTGATACTTCTACAGATATAATCGAACGAGTTCGAATATTAAACCCTTTAGCGCTTTTTTATGCTTTCAAGGCACTTTCAAAATTGGCAATGCAACCACGACAAATGGTACTGGATGCGATTCATAAGTGGCTTGATAATAACGAAACTCACGATATCGCAAATAATTCACTACGCTATGCTGCACTTCAAGTACTATCAGAAACTGAATCTCCTGATGTTCTTTATATAGTTAAAAAATTCCCTCGCAATGACTTCAGCACATGGTACGCTTTAGAAGCCCGCTTCCGCAACGGTGATTGGGGAGCAGGTATTGAGATATGCTGGCGATCTGAACCAGGTGTTGGCGATCCTTTGCGCGACAGACAAATTGAACATGCAAAAAAATATTATGGCGGTAAACTTACTAACACCCTTAATCAATTTCTAAAGAAAACTGATTTACACAGTAGCAACAGTTTAGGTGCTTTACGCCTCGCTGGTCACCTTGCTGACCCTATACTTACTGATTCAATTAAAGTCTGTTGGGATTCCGATCCTGAGAAAACAAAAGAACATCTTAGAGCCTATTTATGGGCTGGCGCACAATGTAGTATAACTGATCCAGGAAAAATACTTGATCCCATATGTGACGCATGGGCAGCATTACCTGAAAAGGGGCCTACAGATAGTAGTATTTCGCCAAGATTTAACTTTGCTAATTGTAATCTCATAAATGCATTTCGAGACACACTATCTCAACCCGTTATAAATTACTTTATTGAGCAAGCAAAACGAGAAGAGTTACATTGGCCAATCATGCACATGTTATGCAATATTGATCATCCTGATGCCGTTGAATATATTGCACAAGAACTTGCAATTTTAAGCCGTTCTGATAATGGAAAAGAAAAAATTTGGCAATTCCCTATATTCTGGCAAGAACGACAAAATAGAACAGGCAAAGGAATGTCTCTAGCATCAAGACAGAGACTGCAAACTCTCTGGGGAAATACAGATAACGATGATCATTTTCGCCGCTCTGCATTTCAATTATGGACAGAAACTATAGATACCAACGATCTTAATATTTTAAAAACGGTAAATGATCCAGCCTTATTGAAAGATTATATTCTCTGGCACAAAGTAAGGTGTAAAGACACAACAGCAACATCAGCACTTCTTGAAAAACTTCGAGATAATCTCCACGGATATTGGTGGCAACACGGGCGATATGTTGATTCTGCTAATTTAGCGAATGCCCTTCAAGATTATTTCTGTCATCGACGAACGGAAGCTCTATCACAATGGAACACCGCATACAAAATTGATGAAATCACCTCTGATCTTCTAGCTCATTTAGAACAGACTACCGCTGAAAAACTATTACTTGAACATTGGGATCATCTTCAATATTGTCGCTATTATATTCAGGCTGCCCTATATATTGCGACTGAAAAAACATGTTCTCTTGCTCAAGATGCCATAAAACAATGTCCCAAAAGAAAAGATATGCTTGCACATATTACTCGTGGATTTGGGATAAGATTAGAGGGACACCCCGGAGTTAATCGTATTAAACAGCTAGAAGGATTAATACCTTATCTAGAAGATATTCACCCTTTTTGTATTGAGGAATTTTGGCGATTTTGCAATGATAAAGGTGAAAATAACTGGCTTGATTTTCGCCGCACTTATCTTGACAAATACGTAAATGAAAAGCGAGTTAAACTCGCAAATTTTGATGAGGATGAAGTCTTTTTAGAATTAGACAACATGGTCGCAAAGAATGGAAGCATTTGGTCTGATCGTTGGCTTGAATGTTATTTAAGCCAGCACATACCATTGGAAAAAATAATCAATCTGCTTATGAATTGGTTGGAAAAGCGTCAAACAATAAGAGCTCTTCAATTTGTTGTAGATGTAATATGTCAAGCTGGTAAACGCAGTGATTTTGACAAAATTTGTGTAAAAAACATCACACCACAACATGTAGCTAAAACAATTATTACTAATAGTCGGTTCATACTCAATAAACGATCTTTAGTATAAATTAACAGACGCTGTTTCATATTACCTTATCAAAAATTAATCTAAATTTCATTTTTCTACTCATAAGCTTTATCCACATCTTATCCACGGAAGCGGCATCCCTCAGATAGATGCAAGCGAGGTGGGTAAGGTGTGGATAAAGCGCTCATTATTGTAATATAAAAAAGCATGTCTTTATTTACATGATTTCAATGATTATAAAAATTTTATTTTTTAAAGTAAGTAACTATTGAAAAAATAAATGCCAATAATGCAATAAATAAAGACCACCAAGAAGATTTTTTACTTGATCTGGCAATATCATTTGCCTCTTGCGCTTTTTGCAAAGTAGCCTCTTTCATTTTTTTATCTTGTTGATATTCGACTAACTCAGCTTCAAATTGATTATACAAAACATTTAATGGTGCTTTGTATCTTGATTGAAACGCCAACTCATTAGTAATGTTATTTGCTTGTAGTTGTATGCCATGACATGCTTTTAGAACCTCTTGAGCAAGTATTGCAACGGTGTTATCTAAAACAATCTGCATTCTTTTTTCGATGAGAATTTTTATTTCAGAAAATTCGGGAATCATAGTTACTGATTCAACTTTAATTTTATTAAAAATGTCAATTTTTATTTCCTTAGCTGAATTTTCAATATACACAATGAGCAGATCTGATAAAGATTGGCAATAACCTCCTGTTTGACCTTGTGAAAGCAGAGATCTTTGCAATCCCTGAATCTTTTTTCTTAACTCATACTCAAGGATATTTAATCTAGACTCAGTATGTTCATCTAAGTGTAGTTCATTATTCATCATCAAGCCTTAAGGTTGTGCACACAATGTGGAAGATTATACTTTAAACTGTTAGAAAATATTACAACCAAGTTATTCACCCGATTGCGCGGCTGATTTCCTATCACCGACTTGCCCCTGTTTGATCTGTATCGTCAGATCTGGCTCGGACTAGTTTCGCCAGTTCGATTAACTGCATCGAATACGTTTTTTGATTGTCGCCTCCTCCTTTTGTGTTGAACTACGTTGATATTAACAACTTTCCCGTGGTTAAACTTGCATTTAAACCGCATCAGTTTCCTTGCGGCGGTTGATGAGACCTTAGCACCGGTGTTGGTAACTGTGATGGTGAGCCACAGAATGCTTATGGTGCATTACTCCTTCAGTAGCTTTATTTATACCTCAGTTTTAGCCCTGTTGGCAAGGCGTTTTGCGCGTTGTCGTGCAGCAACGAGATCGTTTTTTAACCTCGTATTTTCTCTCGTAAGTTGATCCAGCTTGACTTGTGTTTCCTCTCTAATTTTCTCAGCATTCATTAAAGTTGCTGTCGCTTGTTCTTGTTTAATCTTTATTTCGGCATTTTGTTGAACGAGTCTTTCATGGCCGGCATTTAGATCATTTTTACAACGCTGTTCTTTCTGTTCAAAGACACTGATTCGTTCCGCCAGTTTCGCCCGCTCTGCGGCTAATTGCTGTTTGACATTTTCTTTCGCCAACCAACAAAGAATTTTGTAAACAACAAAACCGATTCCGACAATAAATAACGATGCAAGTATCCACCAAGATACTGTTTCTAATATATCAATCATAATAAGTACACCTCAGTTATACTGGGTCTGAAATGACCCATCTGTTGGCTAACGATTCCTAATGCTGCTTCATATCTAAAGCCGCGCTGTTGTAGTTCTTCCATGCGAGTCTGCGCAAACGTATGACGCACCCCGTGCGCACCGTGCGACCACTTTAATGTGCGTTTACTGGCTGCGCTAAAACTATTTGACCAGTTCTTACCGCCGCTGATGTCATAATATTGCGTGTAACGAATATTTCTGTCTTCTGTGATGGCGGGTAGAGTTAATCGTTTGCTTTCTAATTGTTCGGCAAGATCATGCGGAATTAATACTTCGCGGATTAACCCACCTTTGCCAATAACGGTATAGCGCTTACCTTCTCGACCAATAAGTCGATCAGTTGACCATTGCCGATGGCCACTGGCTGATCGTTCTTCTATTCTGCGCAACGTGAACAATTCATGTGCGCGCAGTCCTGCTGTTGCGGCGATTTTGGTGGATAGACTATTCTTCGAAGTTTGTGCGGCAACAATAGCTGCTATTTGTTCTAATGTATAAGCGCGGCTTTTACGCGCCTGGGTCAGTTCTGATTTAATCACTGGCAACGTAATGCCTAACTGTAATTGAATCGCTTGCCGTGCCTGATCTAATGCTTTCTGCCTAATGCGTTGGCCTTCTGCTTCTAAATACTGGCGGGCAACTTCCGACGTTAAGTTTTTAAGATCACCCAGCCGATTTTCTTGAATCCAGTGCGTGAGGCGAGTCAATGCTTGCGCATAATTTCTAGCTGTGCCTAAGCTGTGAATTTTGTGATCGCCCTTGTTGGTATGGCGTGCTTTCCCTATACCAAGTTTTTGGCTCACCGCATGTTCTGCTTGCGCTTTGGCATTACGAAAGCTCGGCATGGGGTACCTCCTCTTCCTGTGCTTGTACTGGTTCCTGTGCCTCTGGTTTCTGTTTCAGCTCCGGCAATTTTTTGGCATAACGCATCACAGTCGTATGGCTCACATAAATCCGTTGCTCTTCTAACCATGCCTCCACTAAACGATAGCTGCTTGTTTTTTCTTTCAGCATGGCAACAATTTCAGCACGGTATTTTTCCAAGCAGGATTTACAATATTTTTTCTTGCGTCGTAATTTGCGTTTTTGTTTCACTCGTTCAAGCTCATCTGGTGCATTAAAGTGTTCCGCAGTCATTGGTGCGCTCCTGTGTGTTTAAGTAAGCCCCGCTGTGTCTTGCTCGCGTTTCGCGAGTTGGACACAGCGGGGCGCGTTGGCGATAAAAAATAACAATTTGTGCAACAGTTTTTGGTAGTGAATTTTTGATTAACATTGCCAACTTTGTTGACGATGTTTGATCAAAACCTGCATTATTATTTTTTGCTTGTCCTTCATGTCCTGTTTGTCCTATGAGCTTAAATCGCTTGCTATAACTGGGTTTTTCGATATTGCTTTTAAGGACAAACCTGTTTTTATTATTCGTCCTGCTCGTCCTATTTGACGTTTGATAGGACAAACAGGACAGGTTGGTTTTTTTAGCTTGTCCTACGTCCTGATCTGCTAAACCATTGATGATGCAAGGCTTTGCTGCGGGCAGGACAAAGAGGACAAGCAGGACAGATGTTTTTTGATAATGGTTTAAATCTTTCATCATCCCTCCCATACTTTTTCAGTAAGAACATAACAGCGTGAACGCCCAATTCTTGGTAAATATTCCCTCCGATAAGTTTTGCCATCTTCACCTGCAATCAACCAACCTTCTGCCAGAAGGATGCGGGCAGCGGCACGGGAATCCAGTCCAGCGCATATCTCCTTGCTAAACGCTTCAGCCAATACATAAAACTGTGTTCCTTCAACGGTGGTTTTTTTAAATCCTGTCCGATTTATGGTGCGTGACTCTTCGGAATCCCATTCGGTAAAACGCGATTCACCATGTGCCTCTAAAAAACTGCGCACTTGCGATAAAATATTGATACGTTCTTGATCACCCGTACCGCCGCGTTGTTCAAGCCATGCTTGGAAGCAAGTGACGATGGCGTTTTTTGCTTCCTGTGGTTGCCAGCCGGGAACACCATAGGAAGTTGCTAGTTCACCGGCAGTCGCGATCAAGGCAAACCGTTCACATACCCGATGCACTTGCCCACAAGCATTTGTTGGTAAATTTTCTGCTAAAAATTCATCACGTAGTTGCTTGATCTGTTGAGAGAGCTTGAGGAAGTTATCAGACTTGGTAATAGATTCTAAAAAAACAATGGCGGGCGTGCCGTAATATTGACTGGTTGCTTTCAGTAAAGCTTGGCTAAATTCAGCGCCAGTGTTCGCTTGATGCAGAGTTTCAAAAATACCAAATCCTGCGCCCGCATCCGCCGGGACATCGACCAAGCGTACTTCCTGACCTGCACGTGCTTTTTTACCGACTTCCAGCATGTGCTGGGAAAGGCTGACTTCTCCGGCAGAAAGAAACAACATGCGCCATTCATAGCGTGTTTTAGCAGCACCAGTCCGGTTAGCACGTGCCTTACCACTGCCATTGGCGAGCATATAGGCAATTTCGCCAGTTTCGCGCGGATCTACTTGTGCTAACTCATCAAGTACCAGCAAGGTATCGGAATGCAACGCCGCCAAAGCTTCCAGGCCGTTAGTAGTCGCCCGCCAGCGGTTGACGTATTGCGGCAACCCAAACACAGAGGCAGCAACGCGCAATGCAGTAGTCTTGCCGCCGCTGGATGCCCCGACCAGATGGATTCCGCCCGACTCCATGCCAGCATGATGCAATAACATGGCGGCAAAGGCGCATGAAACAGCAAGTATTAAGCGTGAATTACCAGCACATAGTTTCCCTACCTGCTGCCGCCACTCGTCTAACGTACCCGCATGGCAGTAACTGCGTGTTTGATTTTCAGATTGATAAATTATTAATTCCCCCATATCGCCAATGGTGCGATCCGGTAAAACAAAAACAGGATCGTACCAACCGGTACGTGTCACACAACGCGCACGTGCTTCGGGTTTAGCAGTAGTGATATATTCAATCAATAAATTACGCGGTTTAATGCCGGGCGCAATTTCCAAACCTAAGCGCAATAATTCACCGCGCAGTTCTTCGCCGCCACCTTTGAGCATTTCCATCGGCATTGCCCATGTGTGCAAATTGCCATCGGCATCCATAAACTCTAACAACCTGCCCCAATTCTCCGAAGCTCTATCACGTACTAATGCTTTAATTTCGAGTTTAGAACAGATCCAGCGGTTATCGTTATCATCGGTATAAAAAACACCGTCTTCATTTACCGTTAGTAAATACGGCATGTGGTTTGCGGATTTTTTATTTTCAGCTGGAGCAATCAATGTTTCGTTAGTCATACGCGCACCTCCTGCTCATTGGATTGCACCGTGCGGCGTGCGATGAATGCATCGAGATCTGCCAAACGATACTTTACTAATCTCCCTACTTTCACATAGGGCAAATCGTAGCGTTTGACGCAAGCCCATACAGCTAATGTCCGCGCTGTAACGCCAAGATATTCCGCCGCTTGTTCTCGCGTTAACAGATCAGATTGCGCATTAATAATATTTAAAAAAGAAGTTTTATTTGATGTTTTTTGCATAGTGTTTCCTCGTAAATAACCGGAAAATGTCCGGCAACGAGAGCATCCTAAGACAATATTAATAAAGATAGGAAGGACTGAAAAAATGTGATTTTTATTCTGGAATATTATTGCGCCAAAAAATTTCCGGAATTATTTTAGGGGAAAATTTTTCCGATTTTTAGGGGTATTGAAGCGGATTATTTAGAACTTATTAGCATTTAAAAGTAAATCTGCTTCAGAAAAGAACCCAGATCAGCTTGATCACATTATGCATTGAAATAATTGTTTTATAATTTCACAAGAGGCTTAACCACACTAAAGACATGCGGTATAATTCATATTTTCCATGTCAGAGAGAAAACCAACTTGATTATTTATTTAGACGAATCGGGAAATTTAGGTTTTGATTTTAAGCAAAAGAATACTAGCCGCTATCTGGTAATAGGCTTGTTGGTTTGCTGGGATGATGTTGCCCATGCATCCATAATTCGGGCTATAAAAAAGACATTAAAAAATAAGCTACCTAGAAATACACCAGAGCTAAAAGGCAGTGATCTGGCGCTTCCTATAAAAAAATACTTCTTGAAAGAGGTGAGCAAACCGAAAAATTGGTGTCTATATACGGCAATTGCTGATAAAAAAGCTTGGGTAAATCACCATATGAACAATCATCATCAAACACTACAAAAAAAAGCATTATATGATGAGGTAGCAAAGCGATTATTTTCACAATTAGATTATATAGAAACAACACATCGTATTGACATTGTAGTCGATCGTTCTAAAAATAAAGATGAAATTGTTGTTTTCGATGAAGCAATAACTACAGCAGTAAAAGAACGTATTGTTAAAAAAATGCCGTTGACAATTCGGCATCGTAATTCACAAGAAGATGCTGGTCTACAAGCCATAGACATATTTTGTGCCGGTATTGGCAGGAAATATGAGCAAGGTGATCTTACTTGGTATCAGGAATTTGCTGATAGGATTGCAGTTGAGATTGAGTATAAATTTTAAGGCAAAAAAAAGACGGCCCCTTTTATGCGCAGATCCAAGACATCATTGCAGCAACCTACGGAAGCTGCTCCGCCCTGGCACATAGAAGGATTTACCCGTCTGAATAAAGTATAACACAAATAACTATCTAGGTAGTATACCCATTTAGCGTTTTTTTAATGCCTCCTAGCCTCGCCCTACCCCCCCCTTTCAGGTCGCAATCTGCAGTTTTAACAGCTTCATTACTTTACCATCCATCAGATAATCGGCTTTTTTCTTGGTAGTCTTTAGTTTACCTAAAGGGTCAACATCAGAGGCATAGGCATCAGCAAAAATAGCTTGTGCAATGGTGTATTGGTTAATCTTTACCCCTTCAAGCTCTGCCCAGAACATTAAATCCAAGTATGGCAATACAGAAGATTCATACCAACCGTCAAAATCGGCTTGGTTAAAGTTCTTTTTAGGGGCGGCCTTATTACGTCTCTGACGCTCCTGTTCTAACCATACAGTAAACTCTTTTTTGATTTGTTCGTCGCTAGCCGATAAATCTACTTTGGCATAAGCGAACTTATTGGGTAACCCTACACCTTCTTGAACTGGAAAATCCAAAAACGGTTGAGTTGCCCATGCCATTGCTGCCAACTGTAAAATATCGGATACTTTGTCTTGCTCCTCAGTTATGAGCGCTTCCATCTTTTTTGATATTTCGGCTTGTGCAGTTTCTTCGTCAAGCCAGTAGGCACCATACATATCAAAATTGCTAAGTGAAATAACGGCTATTGGTGTTAACTCATCATGCATAGGTTTTTCTTTTACGACCTCAAACTCATACATGGAAGGTGCAAGCGATTTTATTCTAAATTTTTTTACTCCAGTTTTTGCCAGATTAAACAGTAAACCTTCTTGCTTTATACCTTCCCAATTTAATCCCGGCAAATCAACTGGAATTTTTTTATATTTTTTAAAATAGTGCCTAAGACAAAACCGAGGCATTAATTCATCGTACCATTCACTGGCACTAAAACCTTTAGATACATCATAATTTTTAAGCTTATACCAAGTAGGCAATTGCTTGACTGATTTGATAGAAGTATTTTTCATGATTCACTCTTACTTTCTTCACTAGAATTAAATTGCTTTTTAGTTGCCTGCGGTGATTTGTGATTAGGTGACTTACCAATAATCGTCAAAGTCACATCACCGCACCTAAAGTGCGGCGTAGATCGTGAATATGATCCCAACTTTAGTATTAGGTGGCGCTAGCAAGCACTTCCGCGCCCCAAGCATTTAAGCTTTTACCATGTGCTTCTGCCATCATTGCTGCTCTGGCATGAATCTCTGGTGATACACGCAGCATAATGTGGCCTGAATAAGGTTTCTGAGGTGCTTTACCTGCTTTTTTGCAGGTATGAAGATAATCATCTACCGCCTCTTCGAAGGCAGTATGTAATTCTTTTACTGATTCGCCGTGAAATCCAACAACATCGTTGATCCCTGCAATATGGCCAATAAAGCATTTATCTTCTTCGCTATATTCAATACGTGCTGCATAGTTTTTATAGATCATGGTACTCATGGTTTTACCCCCGCTTTTTCAAGAAATTCTTTTGCATCTCGAACTTGATAGGGTTTTGCTTCTAGTACAAACCTTACCCTGGATCCTGATCCTTCTATCAGTTTGGCACCGACTGCCAAAAACGCTATATTAAGATAATTTTCTTGTTAGTAAAATTTCCTGATAGGATTGCAGTTGAGATTGAGTATAAATTTTAAAGAAAAAAAGACGGCCCCTATCATGTGATGACCCAGAACATCATTGCCTCAGCCTATGGAAGGGGCTCCGCTCTAGCGCATGTAGGATTTACCCGTCTGAGCAAAGTATAACATAAAAAAGAGTGGATATTAAAATAGTTCAATTCGGCTGACTCGCCACTTATAATTGAGTTATAAGCGGCGAGTCAATACAAACACCTATTCGGCTTATTTAAAACAAATCATCGAGCACCACCACTCCATCGACTAACTTTCGAGAATATTCATTTTCTTTAATACCCGCAGCAGAAATAAAAGCAAGATGAATTTGGTTCTTTGTACGCGTTTGCTCTTGGTAGATATTAATTTTTCTTTTTAGGTTTTCTGCATAATCTTTATCAATAACATAAGCATCTTCAGTATATTTAATTTCGCAAATGGTTGTTACACCGTCTTTTCTCTCAAATAATAAATCAATTTGCGCACCTATTTCTTTGCTAGCAGACTTCGGCAAATATCGCCATGTACCACTGTGAGAACCTGCATTAATCTCTAACGCCTTTTTGATTTCACTGATGTGTTTATAGCAAATAGATTCAAATGCGTACCCCATCCAATTGTAATATTCAGGTGTATTTACTTTATTTGACCAATACTGATTATTTCGTTCCTGAGCAATTAACGTATGCTTTGTAGGCTCAATCCATTTCAAATAGAAATAGCAATATTCATCAATAACACGGTAATAAACACCTTGTCTTTTATGCCCTAATGGCTTAAATGTTTTTATAAATCCCGCGCTTTCTAAATCTTTAAGCTTTTCTGTTAAAGTTCCACCATCTGACAAATATTTGCTGTTTTTCTCAATATAAGGACGTCCTACTCCCATTTTTTTACGCGCAATAACTCTGATAAGTTCTTTATACACATTCGCTTCATTAAACAGGGAATCAAAGATTTTATCAAATTCCGCATATAAAATTCCATTTTCTTGGAAACACATTTTATCGATCATCTGAGCAGCTGATTTTCCTCTTTTTACATGAGCCAGATAAAAAGGGATGCCACCACAAAACATATAAAACTGCACAATTTGTTTATGGGTTAATTTAATACCAGAATGATTAAAAAATTGTTTTGTTTCACTTAAAGTAAATGGTCGCAACAAGATAATTCTTGTACTCCTATTGTGTAACCCTCCCTTATTATGAATAATCTTTTTTATCATCCATGATGCACTTGATCCACATATAATCAACTTTATTCTCTTATCATTCTTCCAGTGACGGTTCCAATAATAGTCCAGTGCCTGGAGTAATCTCGATTTTTTGGTGCACATCCAGGGCAATTCATCAAAAAACAAAACAATTTTTTTGTTTTGAGGGGCATTAGCAATGGCTTTTGATAGCTCTTCAAAAGCCATCATCCAAGAAATGGGGCTTGCAATTGATGCTCCTTTATAAAAGGTATTTCCTATAACCTTGGCAAATTCACTCAATTGTTCTAACAATTTGCCATTTTGAACACCCGTGACATGAAAGAAATAACAATTTTTTGCATTGAAAAGCTCTTCGATCAAGAAGGTTTTTCCGATCCGGCGTCGACCATAAAGTGTAATAAACTCTGCTTTTTCTGAATTAAAAGCATCAAGTAATTCAATTTTTTCTTCTATGCGGCCAGCAATGATATCTGACATATTCTGCTCTTGTGTTAGTGGGCTACTTATAATTTCCCTATAAGTAGCCCACTAACACATAATAAATGCTTTTAGTACCATGAAGGATTCTCTATAAAATATCAATTATTTGATCCAGAAGGGCGGCATTTAGCGAAGTAGCGATTAAGCCTGAATAAGTGATATCTCTAGGGTTTTACCCCACAACCATTATCACATCAATCCCATGCTCCTTATTCCAGACGTGGCACATTCACACAGCTAGACTTTTCCATAGGTTAAGTTTAAACTCTTAAATAACAAAACTGAATTTTTGGGTGTAAGTCATGCGCCGACTCTTTAGATCCCGAAGGTCTGCAACAACTGCCACAACTGTCGCTGAATCAATATTTACCTGGCAATTGCAAAAACTAAACGACCAGTTAAAACTACTACGTTCTGATCCCCAAAAACATATAGCAATAATTATTATCAGACTAATCATTAACGATTTTAAAAATAACAAAAGTTCCATTGCAGAAACAGTTGCCGTGTTAACCACCCTAACTGAAGCACTTACAGAAGATAAAGATCTTGCAATAAGAAACATATTGATTACATTCTTAAATCAAGAATTCCAACCTTCTATCTCCATTGATAAAAACCAGACAGGATTTCAAACCGCAGTTAGATTTTTAAGGGTATTAATTACACATCATGATGAACTGCAAACCAATTCAACAAGTGCAGTTCTATCAGAAATCTTAAATTATGCATTATCAATCATCAATCGATTAATCCAAGATAGTAATTTCCTTAACTCAATTCTGGCTGCACAACGCAAACAATGTATTGAAAAAATAAAAAAAATAATACCAAAAATAGGCCCACAAAGTGCCGACAAAGAAAAATATTTTTTTGAAGAACTTATTATTTTAGCACAAGGCAAAGATAAATTTGCACAAAAATTCAGGCAAGATTTTCATCAAATAGCAAGTGATGATGGATGTTTCCACTTACTGTTGTATCTAGCTTTACACATCATTCAAATAGGAAACCCTGATCTTACTTCTCCATTGGAAGAAGCTTTAAAAGAAGCAATATTGGACGGATTGGCGGGCGAGGATTCACAATATTCTAAAGCTTATTCATCAGGGGAGGTCGACCCTTTTCCATTTGCAGTAATGCATTATGCACGCCAAGTTGAATATGATGAAAAACAATCCGACGTTATGCCCTTCACACTGGAACAATTTAATTTATTAGGCGTAAGGTTAGCTGCTACCGATCAGGAACTTTTAACAGCTGCTCAGTCACAAAGGTTAACTCACAGCCCTTTAACAAGCTTGAAACTTGCAGCGGATAAATGGATCAGTAGTTTATCGCCCCCCAATTCGTCGACACCAACAACCCCATCAGATGAAGTGTCGCATTTTTGTGAAACCATTAAACCGCTCATTGAGCGCTTGTTATTCAATAGGCCCTTCCCCGTTGATTCCAGTCATCCGACCAGAGCACCACAATATCTCGATGAAAAAATCAAAATTTTATTGGAAAAAATTTTTCAAAATCTGGTTGCACCGGGAAAATCGCCCAAAGAAATCCATCTTGCATTAAACCAGGAAAACGACATTATATTTTTTGTAAGAAGACTCGTTGAAGATATTAAAAAGTCACCCTCTTATTCATTGGCCGACCATGAGCTAAACAGATTTTTAACCGCCCTGAAGATTTTACAAACACCCAATTGCCAGTACAGCATCGATGACTATAGAAACTTATTTTCAGAACAAGCTTTGGCCTATATTGATGACATTCGCAATGACTTTCCTGCACAAAATGACGAGCACGAAGGAACAATAACATTAAAAAGCGCTATCGCAACGGCCACGCGCAACAAGAATACCTCGGCTGAATACCAAGCTCACATAAAAGAAGCAGAAAATCTAGCAAGAAGCTTTACTGATGCTGATTTGTTTACGGCTGATTTTATACAAAGAATGAAATGGGCTGAAGCCCGCAGAAGTTTCTCTCTTCGATATCCAGCCATTGTATCACGCATCACTGAACTGCTTACTTGGGAACCTTATTTACTTTCTGATTGTTCGAAAAGACAACTATTTTTAACAACTATTTTACAAGCTTGCCCAAAAAAATCTCTACCGCAATCTGCGGATTCTAACGCAAATATACCCACTGATCCTACTCAAAGTATTTCAAGCTTTTTTTTAATAAATCTAAAGTCTATATGTAGCACCAGTTTTCAAAAGGATTTTATAGCGCAAATCCTTGATCAATCTGATCTAGACCAATTGTTTTTTCTATTTTTTGCTTTTAGGGAAATAAAGGTATTAAAAAAGCTAATTTTTGATAAAATTTGTCATATATCCATGCCAGAGCATTCATCAAGGCCGCATCCGTTGCCAGCTTATCGACCGCCTTTCAAATACCCTGATGTGTATGCAATGATACAACAATCGACTGACCCTGCTGTTTTGGAAGAAAAAACAGTAAGCACCACACACACCCATAACGATCAACTTTCAGGCTCTCCACTTACGAACGATGATTTAACAAAAATAGTTGGTTTAGTTACTGATTTTATTCGCGTGACGCCATCTAATCAATCAGGAGGCGATCTTTTTGAACAATTTTATAAGATTATCAATAGAAAACTAAATTATCCTCGATCAGATACTGAGAGGGATCATCATGAAAGTAAATCCACTCCTCCTGATATTGTCTATGTCAATTTTTTTATTGCATTGTCTATTATTCAGAGACATAGTGAAGATGGAGCAATCGCCAAGACGTTACAGGGTGCTCCACAACAAAATAAAGTAGCTTTTATTAGCAATTTAAATTTTCTGGCGTCACCTAATTCATATAATGATATTTCAGAATATCAAGAAAGATTTAAATCGCATAAAGTTCTTCTCGATTACATTCAATGGATGAAAACCAGCTTCGCCGCTGAACCATTGGAAAAAGTTGCTCCGCAATCTGATACTGCTGTTGCCAGGGATCGACATTCAAGCAAAGTGCTACCAAACCAAAGTTTTCTCAGAAATCCGTTAGAAAGAGTATCTGTACCACCAGGACCTCCGCAGCCACCAACCCAGCATATAGTTTACAATGTATAATGGCAGAAGCTATATAAACTGATGCTGTGATATACACCATGAACTGTTAAAAGATTAATGTTTAGTATTTACTAATAGGAAAATAAAGGTTAGAATGATGATTATTTTTTAACAATCTTAAAGAGGTGATGCTATGGATAATTCTACGTTAGATGCTGATCTCCATGAATCAGAAGCAGAAGAAGGCTTTGGATTCCCAGATGATTTATCTGAAGTTGAATCGCCAGAACATGAAGATAATATTGCGGTACAAAGTTCTGATAAGTTAATAAATGATAAAGAATTAGAATTAGAAAAATTAATTTCAAACTTTAAAACTTATGTTTCAAGTTGTTTAAATGAAGAAGAAAATTCCGAATTAAAACTAAAACTAAAATTTCCTAGATCTACCCTGGATTCGATTGATAAAAAAAACACGGTTTATCAGATAAGTCAATCATGTGAAAAATTTTTAGCTCACATGATTAGAAAATGTCAATACCAGCCATCAGCAGAATACTGTAGGTTGTACAATGCAGCACAAGAATTATTGCATTTATATGATCCTGGCATGTTTCCCAGCCCAGGCAAATTAACAGTTCCAACGGATCAGGAAGTAAAACAACAGCCAGACGAAGTAAAACCGCAACCAGATAAGCAGGACATAGAAGTCAATGAACTTAAAACAGTTCATGCAAATATAATTCAACTTTGCCAAGTGCTTTTGGTAAAATACAGCGTAAACGGAGACATCGTTTCTTATACAGATAGAATGGGTGAAAAAACATTGAGTCTTTCTGCTTTAAAAGCAGAGAATTTTGAAATACAAGTAGAGACATTTTTTCAAGCTAAACGGAACAAATTACCCGCAATATATAATTTCATTTATCATTGTCTTTTATCCATGGCGTTGAATAGTAAGCTATCAAATGCTGAACAAGTCAAACGAATAATTTTGATGAAAGGAGTAGAGGCTTGTCCAGGTCGGCCACTTGGTTCAGGCGTTATGCGTGCTGCAATAGCAAAACATTTCGCTGCTAGTTTGAGTTTGTTAAATTCGAAAGAATTAATAGAAGTAAAGCAGTGGATTGGACAGTTGATTGAGCCCCAAGGAAAATGGTCGCAGAATAAACAGTACGGTTTACTAAAAGCTGATTTACAGGATTCTCTACAGAAGATTGATGAGAATTTGAGAAAGAAATTAGCAGCAGATAAAGAATTGGAAAAACAAAAAACAGCAGAGGAACAACAAAAAAAATCAGCAGAGGCCACTATGAAAGCCGCTATAGCTTTAGACGCTCTATCGAATAGGCCATTTTTTTTAAGTGGGAACAGAGACGGGAAAAGACCCGAGAGAGATGAAAATGAGATCGAGGGTTTTGATTGGGCTTTAGATCCTGATATCCCCTCTGAACTTTTTGATACCCCAGGAAAAAGAGCGCCATCTTCTAGCTCTGCATCTGTAGCTTCTAATTCCTTGGGAAATTTCACGGCATCATCATCTGCTGTTTCCGGCGCAGCGCCGTTTGTAAGGGCCCTGACAGCCCGACATCCTGTGTATACACCGGCAGTTTCTACGTTACACACTGAATCAAAAACGGAACCAATGACTAAAGAAAAGGCAGCATTAAAAGCTGATGAGCTGCACATTAAATATGTTGATTTGAAAGAAACAGATATTGAGAACAGAAAAAAATACTTAGAAGATATGCAAGCCCTTATTCAAAAATTCAGCTTACCTGAATATGAATGGGTAGCGGGGGTTCTAGGCAAGTTAACTGGTTCGACATCTTCCAGCGCTTCCTTCAGCGCAACCCCAAAAAATGGTAGATAATAGTTGTTTTAAAAATCTGACGATGCCACGTCTGGAATAAGGAATAGTGTTATTCCTTATTCCAGACGTGGCACCTTCACCGATCCATCACCGCCATTGTTAAACGGTTGATGGATACTAATTTCTTGTTTTCATCGACGATTTCGATGCTCCACACATGGGTGGTGCGGCCTATGTGATAGGGTTTGGCGGTGCCAAATACGTAGCCGGAACGCATCGAGCGGATGTGGTTAGTGTTGATATCTAAGCCCACGCAATATTGTTTGGTGATGTCTACACAACAATTAGCAGCAGTGCTGCCGACTGTTTCTGCTAATACGCAAGATGCACCGCCATGCATGATGCCAATTGGTTGTTTGGTGCGTTCATCGACGGGCATTTTTGCCACCATAAAATCGGTGCCAATTTCAATGAATTCAATGCCAAGATGGGTGACCATGGTGTTTGCACCGCGATCATTGATCATTTTTAAAGTTAGTTCTTGATGCCAGATGGGGTTTTTCATTGTTGGTCCTCATGATTTCTGCAAAATCTGCTTTGCCATATTAGTTAATTTTGATCGACAAAAAATAATCTGCCAACGTGCACCGCCCATTTGTTGCCACAAAACTGCCGACCGCACACCTGCCAATAATATGGCGCGTACTTTGTTAACAATCTCGGTTTGATTTAAATATTTAGCATTGCCTAATATTTGAATACGATACGGTAATGTACCTAAGGTATTTAAATAAATATCGGCTAAACTGGCAATAACATTAGGATGTGTAGGAGAAAAATATTTAGCTTGTGATATCGCGATATTTACACGGCGCGTTAATGTTGATAGCATTTCCGCGCGATGGATTAATTTTCTTTCGAGATGAAACATGCTAATAACATAACGACTAATAGTCGGGTCAGTTGGTTTTTTATCATTCCCCAACAAATGAATTATTTCTAGCAAACCCATACGCACGTTTTGCTCACCGCCATAGACAGTAACTACGTCGGGTGCATCGATTTTATAAATGCTGTTGATCAAAGCGTTAAATGCATCTTCATTGACAGCACCGTCTTTCGCCAAATCACGCACCAACACCGCCGCTTGAAAAACACCGGCTAGTGCTAGCGTAATATTATAATATTTTTGATTCACCTCACTCATAAAATCACCCCACCCCCTAAACAAATTTCATCTTGATAAAAAACGATCGATTGGCCCGGCGTTACTGCCCACTGCGGCTCGTCGAATTCCACCGTATACTGCCCTTGCGTATCAGGCTGTACCGTACACGATTTTTCTTGTTGCCGATAACGGGTTTTAGCTGCACATCTTAATGGCATTTGCGGAGTTTCGCCACTGATCCAGCTCAATTGGGCGCAAGTTAATGCGCTAGAAAGCAATAAAGGGTGTTGGTGCCCCTGCGCGACGATTAATACATTGCGTTCGAGATCTTTAGCGACCACATACCACGGTGTATCGTCAGTATCCCGCAAACCTCCGATACCTAAACCTTGGCGTTGACCAATGGTGTAATACATCAAACCATCGTGCTTACCTATTTTTTTGCCGGATGGCGTTTCGATCACACCCGGTTGCGCTGGAATGTATTGTTGCAGAAACGTTTTGAAACGACGCTCACCAATAAAACAAATGCCGGTGCTGTCTTTTTTAGCATGATTAATAAAACCCGCTTGCGCTGCGATGCGCCGTACTTCAGGCTTAGGCAAATCACCTACGGGGAATAAACTGCGCGCTAATTGCATCTGCCCTAATGTATAAAGAAAATAACTTTGATCTTTATTCGGGTCGTTGCCTTTTAGCAAAAAATATTTATCACTATCTTGCGTGAGTTTACGCACATAATGACCGGTCGCGATAAAATCTGCACCTAACTCTACGGCAAAATCTAAAAACGCTTTAAATTTAATTTCTCTATTACACAAAATATCCGGGTTTGGTGTGCGCCCTGCGCGATATTCTGCTAAAAAATATTCAAACACATGATCCCAATATTCTGCGGCAAAATTAACGGTATGCAATTGAATTTTTAAACGATCACAAACCGCTTGCGCATCGGCAATATCCTGGCTCGCACTGCAATAATTTTCCGTATCATCTTCTTCCCAATTTTTCATGAACAAGCCCTGCACCTCATAACCTTGTTCTTGTAGCAATAACGCAGCCACAGAGGAATCAACTCCTCCCGATAAACCGACGATAACACGCTGTGGGGGATGGGTGAGCATAGCTAAACAATCTTAAGCGGGCGTTGGCGCTGATGATGGTGGTGGTGTTACTACTGAAGCAGATGGTGATGAAGCAGCTGGCGACCCTTCCGAGTCCGATTGTGAGGATTTACGGCTCGATGTTTGGCTACTATGCATACTAGGGGTACGACTATTAGGTGCAGAAGCTACACCTAGTTCTGTGGCAAAATTAGGATTAATATTTTGAATCTGCCTGCCAAATTCAGCAACAACTGTCTTAGTTGCGTGAAGACGAAATTCTTGGATAAACCAATCTTTTAAGGCATCATGTATTCCAAAAATTAAATCCAGGTGTTGTGGAAGCAATAGTAATGTTCGTACATTATCCAATCTCTTCTCTAAAGAAGCTGCAAGCATTCTTTTGCAACATGCTTCAGATGCAAGCATAGCGAGAAATAGTTTTTTCGAGTGGCTTGAACCTTCTTCCTGTATATATTTAGCCAATGGCTCCGCTGACATAGAATTTACTATTGACGTTAATAAACATTCAGAATTACCTAATGTATTAAGTTCTAATTTAATATTTGCCAACATCATATCCATTAACTGTTTATCTTTAATGATGGTTTCACGAGCAGCATTTTTGTTTTGCGGCCAAATAAATATATAAGCCAATAATTGCGGATGTAAATTAATATAATTTTGATATGCGGTTCTCGTGCAATAAAGGTAACTTAAACGAGTTGTAACTGTCACCAACGCACGTTCGTCAACGTTCATTAAACTTACTAATAATTCGGGCGGCGAAAATAATATTATATGGTCTAATACCGACACCAAATTATAAGCAAGCATATTTTTACGAACCCCTTCAGGTGCTACCTGATACATCCGCAAAAACCGTTCGGGATTATTTTCTGCTACCAAAAATTGCCGTAATATTTTTTCCCAAATCACATTATTATCAAATAAAATCTCCATTTTCTCACGCAACGCCTGACATTTTTGGTTGAATTCAGCATCAATATATAAATCAACCAAACGGCTTGCTAAAGGATAGCTTGAAGATGTTTCGGTCGCGATGAATTCACCGAATACATGCAGCACTTGCTGAAGCTCTTCAGGTGAAGCTGCATTTGCTATAACATTGCATAACTGAGCAAAGTTACCACAACACTGTCTTTGTTCATCTCGAGTTAAATTTAAAAACTGTGCGGCAGTGAACTCTGCTTTTTCATCGTATCTCACTGGTCGTTCTTGCTCAGGTAACTGCATAATAAATTGAGCACGCTTATCTGGGCTAGCATGATGTAAAATAGTTGCTTTAAAAGTTTGGATGCTGGGGTCGTTGGCTTGGAAAAGCTGGCGTAAAGTGGAATAGCGTAAAACTCCTAGTGGTTTCTTGAAAACGTTATGAGCAACGCCAGATAAAAGGAGAAAACGATTGACGTACATATCATATGGTATAAAAGATTCCGGCAGTTGATCAAGTTGCCCCTGGAATCTTTCTCTAATGGTATCATCTGCGACATTTATTTGACGATGAAGGCTATTACGTTGATCCGTAATTTTATCATTTTGCACCTCATAATAATTATTTAAATCCCGTAAAATAGTCACATGTCCCTGAGTAAATAAATCCATCAAGTCATTACTCAATAATGGAGTAAGATCATCAAGGGTCTCCAGGTTTTTTCCGGTTTTAGCTTTAGAGTAAAATTCGTTAATAACTGAATCTATAGCATTGCAAAATTTGATTAATAAACCTTGGTTTTTATTAACATCACTAGCATCTAAATCAATTTCATCTTTAAGCTCGACGAGTTTTTGTAATAATCCTTGCAGAGCTACGCGCAATTCATTCTCATCTTTCTCTTCTTTACTTTCTTGTACCACTGTACCAACCAAATGATCAGCAAAATCCGTCACTTCTTTAGGCGCATTCTCGCCACTTGTAACTTTCTGCAAATATTCATTGGTCGTATCAAGCAACGGCTGCTTTGTGCCACCTTTCTTAAAAATCTCACCGCGCACGATGGCATCACCCACCGTAAAAGCTTTGGTTAAAAGTAACCCAGGTGTAGCACTCGCGGCAAAAGCACCTAGAATAGGCGCTGGATCTTCACACAACCTTCCTCTATTTTTATTGCCATCCATTAAGCGGCTTAAACAGATAGGGCCTAATGCCTGCAAATATTTTACTTTATCGCGATCCAATAGCGCACCAAATTCTCCCTGCAATGCTTGTAATTGATCACCACTAGCTCGCTGAAACTCTGCTTCAATCAATGCACGATGGGCTGCTTGTTTATTTCGCGCTACTGCCGATGTTGGATTATGCTTAATAATATCTTCCCAAATGAATTTTAATTCATGCGGAGTAAAAACGCCTTGATACATAGCCACGTAAGCACCTATATATTTGTTTTTTGGCAGTTTAGCGATTAAGGTTTCATTATGGAGTAGATCATCATCGACTGCTTTATGGAACAAAGAACCTTGTAAAGGACGTGGGCTAGCGTTAAGCACTGCAAAATCAGAACAGAGAACTACCAGTTTCTCAGTATCTCCTGTTGTTAATCGCCCGTATAATAAACGTTGCCATATATCTGTTTTTTTCAGTTTTTTAATCACCGCAGCGTCATTGGCTAAATTTTGAATAACTTGCCGTCTTGATTCAGCATCAGGATTACCAAAAACAATTGCTTCGATGGAGGTGTTTTCTAACTGGCTGCCGGGAGTGGGTACTGAACTATCACGACCAAATAAGCGTTTGACCCAACCGAACACGCCTGATGAACTTTGTGGCGCTCGTACTACTGTCTTTAATAACTCAGGGTATTTAATAGCAACAGTGGGTATAAGTTTTTGCGGTGTAGCTGGTGATTTGCCATGCCACCAATTCGAAACACGTTCGCGCCAACTTGTGCTACGTGGTTGCGGAAACAAACATTCGGCAATGCTTTTATCGCGCAACGCTAAAGTTTCTTTTTGTGCGGGCGTTAAAAAACCGATTACTTTAGGGATAGCCAATATTTTTTTAATTTGATCGTTATTAAAAGCTGCAATTTTATCGAATACTAATGCTTGATCGGTTGTTAAACGACTTAGTAAATGATTAATGGCCTGACGTTTTTTAATTCCCGTTAAATTTTCATCAATAGCATCTGTAACATAGGTTGCTATATTTTTTTCTCGGGTCACATGTTCTTGAATTTTTACTTGCCATCCTGCGGCATTTAAATTTGGATAGCGTTTATAAATAGCACCGACATTTTTAGGATTACCCTGGCTAAATCGAGCAAATAATTTTGTATCGTAAAAAATGGCTTTCGCATATTTTTCATTATTGAAAGCTAAAATGAATAAATCTTCGGCGCTTGCATCTGCAGCAAAAGAAATATCACTTAATATCCCCAAATCTCCATGGACGTATTTTTTCTTTAACCGACTATACTCTGCCGCAAAAACATCGCGTTCAAGTTGTGTCTGCGATAATTGGCCATCACGCAGTTTTTTTAAAACAACTTGTAACGTTTGTTGTTTAATATCTGCTGTTACAGCTGGGTCGTATACTTCAGTAAAACAACTTTCTACTTTAAATGTGACACCGGCAAATGGTCGACCAGGTTTTGTAGCATGGCCTGGTTCATTGTTGTGACGGAAAACAAAAGTCGATGAACGCACTGCGAGCGGAGCAGATGGATCGGTTTTAATTGTTCTAGCTGAAGATGCCGTTTTGGAACACGAATATTGATGAAGACTTTCTGTCACGGTAACCGCCAGCGAACCATCAGCACGAACTGTTTGTTGGTAGCTACGACTGCCCTTGAAAGTGGGGCCTTGGCTATCAAGATAATCTATTCCTTTTGCTATAAAACTGCGATGGCCTACGTATTGACGACTAAGTTCATGTAGTGTGGCATCAGCATTATCCCAGTTTGTATCTTTTGCAATGTCAGGGCGACGTGCAGTCGCATACCCATCGTAGATTGTTTGTAAATCTTTGCGCAGTTGCTGTGTAGTTGTTCTTTCAGACTTGAAATTTTTTAAAACAATTAAATAAGCAATGGCTTCGTTATAAAAAACATTCAAGCTATTACTGTTAGCAGTGATGGCAGACTGCAAGGTCATGAAATCTTGATCTTGAAGATTTTTTATTAAAGCTCCCTTTTTATCTTGATCAACAACACCCGCCCTAAACTGCAATTCAATATTTTTTGCAATGAGGTCTTTTATAGCGCCGATCGCTTTTTCAGCATCGGTGTTTTTTTCTTCAGCGCACGCAAAGGCGATTTCAGCGTGAGGTTGCAGATATGCATCGATAGATGTGAGATCGCGGTATTCGACAATAAGCTGCCATTCTTTGTCATTAATTTGTGACAGGGGCTTGTTAAAAGCTTGTTTGGCCTCGTCAAAGCGCTTTTTGTCTAAGTTTAAGGTAAAATAACCCATAGTTGTGTCTCAGTTCTTGTTTTTGGTTCATGGGGTCAGATCTTGACTTGCTACATGTCTAGAAGAAGTTGGACCCATAGAATTATTAGTTAACATGTAGCAAGTCAAGATCTGACCCCATTATACCTGATTTATAAGGTAAATGTCAGGGGGTTTTCCCTCACCCTAACCCTCTCCCAGGGGGAGATCGGAAAACCAACTACCCCACGATTTTGGTGTAATCCTTAGCGATTTGGCTGGGGTCGTGCGGCATCGAGAATACCGCAGCAAGGGCGCCTTTGGGGTTAATCAATAGCAACGCCCCACTGTGGTCGATTTGGTAGTCGGTCGCTACGGCGGTGGGGCTGGGGTCTTTCACTTTCATGTATAACACGCTGAGCTGCTGGGTGAGTAAAGTCAGCTCTTTTTGGCTGCCAGTCGCCCCTTGAAAGCTAGGGTCAAAACCGGTGACATATTGGTGGATAATCGGCAAGGTATCGCGTTCTGGATCGAGGGAGATAAACACCACTTGCGGTAGTTTTTGTTTATCAGCCTGTAAGTTGGCGTAAATCTGTTTTAGCGACGCCATGGTGGTCGGGCATATACTGCCGCATTGGGTAAAGCCAAAAAATAAGAATGTCCAATGACCGGATAAATTCTGGTTCGTAAAGGGTTGGTTGGTGCTATCCGTCAAAGTAAACGCATTTAAGGTGCGCGGTTGGGGCAACACGGTGGCCGTGGTTACTTGTTGTGACAAGCTGCTTGCTTGGGTGGTAGTTGCAGCTAAGCTGAGAGTGATAACAGTGCTGATTAAGAGCAATTTAAATATTGATTTTTTCATAACCGCTACCTCTTGAGTAATTTTATTTATATTAAAAACTGTAGGTCGGTTCAAGCGAAGCGGAACCGACAGCAAAAATGATTTCAACATCGCATGTCGGCTCCGTCGCTTGCGCTCCTTGAGCCGACCTACGTTGTTGCAATGACACAAAATCATATAAAATAATGATCGACCAACAACACAACAAACAACACCATTAAATAAATAATGGAATAACGAAACGTTTCTAGAGCGATGCGTTCACCGGTTTTGAAATACAAACAAAATGCGAAATAAAGAAAACCCGCATCGAGTATTAATGTTCCGATCAAATAAATAATGCCGCTCATGCCAATCACATACGGCAATAAACTAACCGCCGTCAACAAAAACGTATACAGCAAAATGGCTAATTTAGTGAATGGTATGCCATGCGTGACGGGCAGCATAGGAATATCAGCTTTGGCATAATCAGCGAAACGAGCGATGGCGAGCGCCCAAAAATGCGGCGGCGTCCATACAAAAATAATCAGCATTAATAATAAACTTTGTGGATCAAGATGCCCCGTAACCGCCGTCCAACCTAACACTGGCGGTGCAGCACCGGCAGCACCACCGATGACAATATTTTGCGGTGTGGTGCGTTTTAAATAAAGTGTGTAAATGCCAGCGTAACCAATCAACGTTAAAAATGTAAGTGCGGCAGTGAGTGCGTTCACAAAAAAAATTAACACCAACATGCCAAGGCCGCCAATAATAATCGCGAAATACATTGCATGGCGTGAACTGACACGCCCAGTAGGAATAGGACGACGATGTGTGCGCGCCATCATTGCATCGATGCGATAATCAGCGAGGTGATTAATAGCCGCTGCAGAACCAGCGCAAAATGCAATGCCAATAGTTCCGAAAATAAAAGCATGCCACGGTATTAAACCTGGTGCAGCTAATTGCATACCGACAATCGCCGTTAATAACATTAACGCGACTACACGCGGTTTGCACAGTTCTAAATAATCACGCCAATGGCACATTATCGATAATCCGAATACTTCTCAGAAATTTTATATAACGCATAATTCATGGTGACTAGCGCCAGCAACAACAATGCCGCTACACCATTATGCGCCACAGCCGAGCTCAATGGTAACAACCATATCACGTTGCTGATGCCCAAACCAATTTGTATGAGTAGCAATACTAATACTACCAACGCAATGGTTTTAAGGACCATGGCTCTGCGGCAAGCAATTAACATCCAAGCTGATAACCAACATAAATAAACCACAGTAACCAACGCACCTAAACGATGCATGACTTGAATGGTTACTCGCTCCGTATTACCTAAGATACCACCCTGATAATTAGGGCCGGTTGACATCCAAAAATGAAATGCGCGATGCAAATCCATTGCGGGCAATAATTTACCCTGACAATAAGGGAAATCTGGGCAAATCAACGCTGCGTAATTAGAACTGGTCCAACCACCCAAAAATATTTGTAGCGCCACAATAATAATCGCGATGGCCGCCCACGGTTTAAATACCCTGACATTTTCTGAAGGGGCGCGATGAAAAAAATCACCCAAACGCATGGCGAGCACCCACAACAATGACATGATCAGCATTCCACACATCAAATGCGTCATCACAACAACTGGCAACAAACGCATTGTCACTGTCCACTTTCCTAATAATGCTTGAAAAATAACTAATGCCACCAGCGCTAGCGGTAAAGCGATCGGTTGTCCGTGCAAATGATGCTTACGAAGCGTGAGAATAGTAATAACCAAGATGAGTAATCCCAATGTACCGGCAGCATAACGGTGCGCCATTTCAGTCCATGCTTTTGCAGTATCAATGGCTTCATTCGGAAATGCTTCATTCGCCAATAAAACACGCGAAGGTGAATTCGGTGCGATAACTTGGCCATAACAACCAGGCCAATCGGGACAACCTAAACCTGCGTCTTTTAGGCGTGTATAAGCACCGAGCATCATCACAAATAAAACTAATATCGTTGCGATAATAGTGAGGTTAAACGCCAATCGGTTTTCGTGTTGCATGTTGTTCTCCAAAAAAATTAGCCAATCTGCGATAAATTTAATAAACGTTTTAAGTCGGTTAAAATGCCTTTAGGTGCTGCATCTGCAGCGTACATCATCATCACATTAGCATGAGGATCAACAAAATACAGCGCGCCTTGTTTTGCTTGCATTTGCTGCACTTGTGCTTGACCAAAAAATTGTGTCAATTCTGTTGGCGTAATTAATAAATGCTGTGTACCCACATATTCTTTTGCTAACAGCCGATGTAATTGCGGCGAACTTTGTGTAGTCGGTGTCACAATAATGCGTTGCACGCGATCCATGTCTTTGCCGAGCGATACCCAAATTTGCCGCATTTTATATAAGTTATTGCGACAAATATCCATGCATTGTGTCGGTGCAACATATAACATTAACCATTGACCAGAAATTTCATTAGTATTAATGGCTTTATCATTGCTGCCCAATAATTTAACTTGCGAAAAATCTAATGGTGGTTGCAACAACTTGCCATGATTAATCGTTTCTTCCACCAATGGATTACGCGCCGAATAAAGGCTCGCGGCCACCAAAAAAGGGCCGACAAATAAAACCAATAATAAAATAGGAATAACAAATGTATAATTACGTTTAGTGTTTTGCATGGGCTGCCCCTTTACGCTGAGTATTAACTAAAATATAAATAATGAACAAAGTTGCGGCTAAAGCAAACCATTGAAACGCATAGCCGTAGTGCTTTGCTGGGTTTAAATTAATCGGTTCCCACGCACGCGCAAAGCCATGTGGCTGATCGCCGTTTAACAATACCACGAACGGATAAAATTCATAACCAGTTAATTGACTCATGGTTGCTTGATCAATTTTCCCGATACGCTTTGGCCACACATGGTCTTCGATATTATTGCCCAATACAAAACCTTTATTATCAATCGGTCGAATTATTCCTTGTAATGTCACCGTTCCTGTTACGGGTGTTAACACAGGCAATTGTTGCCGATTATTGCCTTGCGTCACCCAACCTCGGTTTAACAAAACTACTTTATGGCTGCCTGCCAAAATAAACGGTGTAATCACATAATAACCCACTTGATGCTGATAAAATTGGTTATCTAACAAAAACTGTTGCTGATTATCAAAATGCCCTGTCATTTGTACCGGATAATATTGCATATCCGCAGGCAACTTTGTTAATTGGTTCAGTTGCAACGGTGCTATTTGATTACGTGCCGCATACGCGCTTTGTAATTCTTTTTTTTGTGCTGCGCGATGCAACTGCCAGTTTCCTAATGCCAGCAATAATGGTAACAAAAGCAGTGTTGCAATGGTGGATATCCAATGTGGGGAAAAGCTAAAATGTGCAACACGTATAGTCATTAATGGCATTAAAGCTGCTCTAAAGCATATACAAACAAATAAATGCCAGTAACCACATAATACTCACAAACCCCATAAACCACGCCACTGCTTCAAAACTATAATAATTGCCGCCGCGTACATAATGCCCCATTGAGCAGCGCACTAAAATAACCGATAAAAATACGACTGCTACTAATACATGCAAAAACAGCACGGCGGTCAGCATGAAATATAAGCTGGCATAAATGCCGCTATTAATAGTTAACGCATCTTGCTGCATCACCAAAAAATAATAATGAAATTGTAAAAACAACGCTAAAGTACATAACATTATCGACGCTAATAACCCCGTCGCAGGCGCCCATGGGTTGCCTTTTCTACTCGCGGATAATGACATAATAGTGATCACGGCGCTAATCAATAAAAATGCACTGATAATTGTTGGCAGCATCCAAGCACTGGGTGCATTTTGTAACCCAGCAAATAAATAAGGCGCGGGATTTTTAACTAACGGCCAAGTAACTTGAAAATTTGGCCACAATACATAATGCGTCATGACCGATCCACCTGCGCCATGCCCCGCTAACCAAGGCAATGTCGAAAAACGCACATACATTAACGCACCGATCAATATTCCAAATAAGAAAAACTCGCAAACAAAAAACCAAAATAACGCCCAACGAAAAGTACGATCCATCTGCGCATCATATAAACCTGCGCGACTTTCTTTGATCACAGCGCGAAACCAACCAAATAACATATACATTAGCATTAAGATGCCAACAATGGAAAATAATTCGCCCCAACCACTACCAAAATTGAGTGAGCCTACAGCGAAAAAAAACAAAGCGATCGACCCAATAATAGGCCATGCACTTTGTTCAGGTACATAATAACTACCGTGCGGTGCTGACATAGTTTCTCCTATTGAATCCGCCCTGTTACTTGGTTAGTAGAGGGGCGTGAAAGTTGTGCGGTATCAAACATGGTATAAGCTAATGTTAGTGTGTGAATATCTTTGGGTAAATCAGCATCTAAGTGAAATAACACGGGCATCTCGCGCCCTTCGTGCGCAGCAAAGGTTTGTTGCGTAAAACAAAAACATTCCGTTTTTTTAAGATATTTCGCTGCAAGCCCCGGTGAAATACTAGGTATCGCTTGCACCGTCATGCTACTGGGTGAATTATTTTTAGCGTAATAATTAATTATTTTATTTTCACCCGGATGCAATTGCACTTTTTTAACTAAGGGATAAAAATCCCACGGTAAATCGGCATTGGTATTGGCAATAAATTCCACTGTTACCATTCGATTTTTATCCACAGTTTGTGATTGCACCATCGAAGTATTCTCAGGTTTGCCATTAATACCTAACACTTTGCACATGGCGGTATAAAGCGGCACTAACGCAAATCCAAAACCAAACATGCCGCAACCAATTAGGATCAGCGCCCACAGTAAACGTCGATTTTTTGCTGCTGTTGGTAACATCGTTAGTGCACAACCGGCGGCGTGGTAAAGCTATGATGCGGCGCAGGTGAATCCAGCGTCCATTCTAAACCTTCGGCACCTTCCCACACTTGCGGCGTGGCTTTTTCTCCATGCCCCATTGCCGTGCGAATTACGATATAAACAAACAACAGTTGCGATAAACCAAAAATAAACGCGCCGATGCTGGCCATCATATTAAAATTAGCAAATTGTAATGCGTAATCAGGGATTCGACGTGGCATTCCCGCTAAACCTAAAAAGTGCATGGGGAAGAATGTTAAATTCACACCGATCACCGACAACCAAAAATGAACTTTGCCTAATGTTTCGTTATACATCACACCCGTCCATTTTGGTAACCAATAATAGACACCGGCAAAAATACTGAATACTGCGCCGGGTACTAATACATAATGAAAATGTGCGACAACGAAGTAAGTATCTTGATATTGATAATCTGCAGGAACCATCGATAACATAATTCCTGAGAAGCCACCAATGGTAAATAAAATCACAAACGCGATGGCAAATAACATCGGTGTTTCAAACGTCAGTGAGCCACGAAACATCGTGCTGACCCAATTAAATACTTTGACACCCGTTGGTACAGCGATCAACATCGTGGTGTACATAAAAAATAACTGCGCGGCTAACGGCACACCGGTGATAAACATATGATGTACCCAAACGATGAATGACAAAAATGCAATCGCCACGATCGCGTACACCATCGCGTTATAACCAAATAATTTTTTGCGGCTAAAGGTAGGAATGATTTGCGAGATAATGCCAAATGCGGGCAGAATCATAATATACACTTCCGGGTGACCGAAGAACCAAAATAAATGTTGGAACAATAACGGATCACCACCACCAGCAGGATTAAAAAAGCTGGTACCAAAATGACGATCGGTCAGCATCATCGTCACCGTACCTGCCAATACTGGCATCACTGCTAATAATAAAAATGCGGTGATCAACCATGACCAACAGAAAATCGGTAATTTCATCATGTTCATACCGGGCGCGCGTAAATTCAAAATCGTTACAATGATATTGATCGCACCCATGATGGAAGATAAACCCATCAAGTGGATCGCAACTATCATATAATCGGTGCTGGGTGGGCCATAAGTAGTGGAGAGCGGCGCGTAAAAAGTCCAGCCAAAGTTTGGCGCTGAGCCAGGCATTATTAAGGTACTAAATAATAAAATAGCAGCGACTGGCAAAATCCAAAACGCCCAGTTGTTCATGCGCGGCATCGCCATATCAGGCGCGCCGATCATCATCGGAATCAACCAGTTGGCAAAACCACTGAACGCAGGCATCACCGCACCAAACACCATGATAAGACCATGCATGGTGGTCATTTGATTAAATAATTCAGGGTTTAATATTTGTGCGCCCGGGCGGAATAATTCTAAGCGAATTAACATCGCCAACACACCCCCGCTTAAAAACATGATTAAGCTAAACCATAAATACATCGTTCCGATATCTTTATGATTAGTGGCAAATAACCAACGCGTCGCCCAGGCAAATTGGCCTTGCGGGGCATCGTGGTGATCGGTATGTTCGAGGGGTGTACTCATAGCAATTAAGCTCCTTAGTAGACAGGCCAGCAGAATGGCCATATTTAACTACAAAATTGCAAATTATGCTAATTCTTTGATCGCTAAGGGGCCCAGTCTACGATCTGCGCTTTTGGGCAAAATTTGTCCAAATACGCAGATCGTAGACTGGGCCCCAGGGTTCATGGAGGAGCCAAGCGAGCTTACGGGTGGGGAACGTAAGCTGGCACTGAATCCTGGCTTGATGCTGGGGACATAGGCCTTGGATCAGACCGACCTGATATAGACGCGCCTGAGCTGGTCGAACTGGTGGTCGAACTGGCTGAACTGGTATTTAGCGGTGAGCTATGATGAATAATCGAGCTGCCGGTTCTTGGGCTGCTAGTTGCTGGAGTTGGCAACGCTGGTGCAGCAAGCTTGAAAGCTTGGTTATAAAACTCGACAGAATACGCTTGTAAAATAGCCCTTTCATCACAACTAGGATTTATCTTGTACGCTTCTTCACACAAACCAAGAACTTGCTTGATGCCTACTTCAGGAAAACGGTGGTCTTCCATATCACGCACAGCAGTACGACAAGCCGACATAAATCCACAGAGTTTTTGTGCTTGCTCTTTTTCAGCACCTTTGCTTCTTTCTATATAAAGCTCAGCTAACCCTATTTTATAATTTCTCCCACAATCTGCCACTAATATTCTCAAGGCATCCAATTCTTGTGAGTGTTCCTTTGATAACTTTTCCAGATCATAAGAGTGCGGCTGCGAATCTTTGCCCCTGATATACAACTTCATAATCAGATTAATTTTAGGTATCAATTCATTGCGAACTTTTTTACAAAAACCTTGAAATTCTCTTAGCCTAGGCTTATCAAATTCCTTTTCTTCGACACATTGGGCTAATTTCACGCGAGATTCATCCAATGCTGTATCTGCCTCAGAGAAATCAAAAAGCTCTTGTAATTTGTCAATCTGCCGCTGCGGTGGTGTTGACTGAATAAAATCATAAGGAAGTGATTGCTTATTCTTAATGAGATTTTGTAATTCGCGCGGCAGAATACACATTAATTCTGTCATTACCCTCACCAGGTCCGCCACCGACCACTGCTCTGGTTGACCATGAACGTGAAAATCACGTAGTTTAATAATAAGTCCTTTTTCCATATCTACCGGCAAGGTAACGTATGATCTCAGCGCCACAAAGCAACGGACAATATGCCTACGCAACGCATAATAACTTACAAAAACAGTGCGGCTAAAATCAGACTCAGATAAGGTTGCTTCTTTTGCTAACGCGTTAAAATAGATCCATAACGCGCCGGCATGCATGAGGTGTTCATACGCATGTTTTAAGTATTGTTCTTTCATTCTTTCGTCTGCGATGGTTGTACCACCCATCAACAAAATAGTTTTCTTAGATTTTTTTTGCGCTTTCTGTTTTGGTTCTTTTTGCTCGGTATTATCAGCAGATTCTGCAACTTCTTCGTTGTCGTCCTCAGTCGCTCCTCTATTTTGAAAAGCAGATGTCCATTCTGCCATATCTCTTCTAAATCGAGCAACATTACCCTCAGTCAAGGTATCTACATAAGCCTCATTTACCTCTTCTAATTTAATGGTAGGTTTCTTTTTGCTATTATTATTTTTAGGTTCCACAGCACTTGTAGACTCACTGGTAGAATCTTTATTTTTTTTGGTAGTATCTTTCTTGGTAGATTTTTTCCCAAGTGTCGTATCCGGCAGGCCTCTTGTTTTCTTTTTTTCAGGATAAACAGGTTTTTGCTTAGGTTGGTTACTTTCTGATTTTTGGAGTTCTGAAATTTTTGCCTCTATTGTCTTAACGAGATCATCATGGATATATTTAATAACTCTTTCATGTTCATCTTTCCCCTTCCATGCAACCGGATTATAATCACAACCTTCATGCTCAAAAACTTTGGAAAGGTTGTCTGCATTTTCCACGCTGCATAATTCTTTAAAGAATTCTTCCTTTTTCTGCCATTCTTTTTGTTCGTCAGGGTCTTTTTCATGCCCTTTAACAGCATAAACCTTACCTTTGATAGTATCTAAAAGCGTTTGCACTACAATAATTTCTCTGCTTGCCTTTGGCTCCGCTTGCTGCTTCTGTTCGCTCACAGCAGATGGTGCTACTGCTGGCGCTTGAACTGAGGCTGGTGCGCACGAATCTAATATTTTTATTATTTCTGCATTCGTCGTAAGATCGCGTGGTGTTTTACCATCTTTATCTTTTTGTTGCAGTAGTTTTACCACCAGATTGGTATTTGCCGCTTTTAACAAATCGGAAATGAGTTCATTATTTCCATTTAATACCGCAGAATGGACAGGATTTCTACCAAGATTATTTGTTACAGCAAGATTTGCTTTTGGTAATAAAATTTTTACCGCAGCCAAATTACCGCACATAATTGCATAATGGAAAACAGTGAAATTAGCAGGACTACCAATCCAGGCATTACACTGAGCATCTTGCTCGAGTAAATATTGGATAATTCCTTTATTATCTTTCCAGTACAAACTAATAGCCAAATATAAAACGGTTCTACCATCTGGATCTCCATTTGTGTCATTAACGTCTGTTCTATTCCCAACCAATTGTTTAATGGCCCCAAGGTTGCCTGCTCTTATATGTCGATAAAAAAGTGATTCTGGTTCTTGCGAACGAAATGTCAATGTCTTAGCAACTGGAAGTTTACGGTCAATATTTTCAATTACTAATGCCCATTGTTCTCCCGCAGCATCTGTTTGCACAAAATGGTATTTACAACCTAATATGCTCCATAACTTTAATTCATAAGCTAATTTAGCTTTAGAGCTTATTGCATTTGCACCAAGCATTAATCGAGCGCATTTTCCATACTCTTTTTCATCGATAATTTCCCATGAATAATGCCCTGCTGCTCTCTCTTGCCTGAATGCATTTCCTAATGCACTATCAATTTCATTTAAATATTGTTCTTCTGTGTCATTTAACGCGCCTGCTTGTTTTAATTTTGCATTTGCAGCTCGAATGTTTTTATTAACATTATCAATATCATGAATAATCAAGGTCCAACCATCAACTCCCTTCGAGTTCTTAATTTTTTCAAAATGATGTTGATATTTTTTATCCTGTAACTGTTTAGCAAGAGATTCTTTTGTTCTCTCATCAAATACATCGTCCTTTAAAAACCTTATTTTCGCACACCTACCATGTAGTTTATCTACTAATACCACCCATCCCAACTTTCCTGCTCTTATATATTCGTTAAAATCCTTTCCTAAAATCGGGTTAATTTCTTCTAGAAAAGGTATATCGCCTTTAACCGCTACATTTGCTAATAAATCAACATTGGCTGGCTCCAAAATCGACCTTGCTACTTCTGCGACCAGTCTTGCTGATTCAGAGCTAATAGATGCGGGTATTTCAAGAGGCGTTTCCGATGGGTCTGCTCGTAGAAAAGCATATTCTTCCATTTTATACAAATTTAAATTTTCGATAAAAACTTGGAAATTTTTCAATTTCTTTTCGGCATATATGCGTGCTGTGGAATTTAATTTTACTAAATCTTGAGTAGCATATTTTATAAATTCATCGATAGTAGGAGCTATCCAATGCTTTTCTTTAAAATGAAAAAATAAAAAACGTACCGTGGTTTCTAATGCAGCACTAGCACTATACTTAACAGAGGAAAGCTTTTTTGTCAGCGTTAGTGCCTCCTGCCACTGTCTAAGTGATTTAGTATTTAGCAACAACCCTACTTGTTGCGCTGAGCCTGAATGCTGCTTCTCTTCCTCTACCGAGGGCTGCTGTACTTTTGTAGCCGCTTGAGCATCAGGGTCTAATAATTGAATTATTTCAGTATCTTGCGTAAGCTCGCGCGCTGTTTGACCATTGGCATCTTGTTGCGTCAATAGCCTTGTAACCAGACCAACGTATTCGCCGCCGATTTGCTCCCTTTTTTTTGCCATATCTAATAATGCAAAAACAAGCTCTTTGCTTCCATTTAATACCGCAGAATGGACGGGGTTTCTACCAAGGCTATCCTCCGCGGTAAGATCTGCTCTTGGTAATAAAATTTTCACCGCCGCTAAATCACCACAGATAACCGCATAGTGGAAAACAGTAAAATTATCATGCACCCCAATCGTGGCATTTACTCGAGCCTTTTTTTCTAACAAATATTTAATAACTTCAATATAATTGGCTGGACGAAAACAGATGGCGAAATATAAAGCGACCCTACCGCCAAAATCTTTCCAATCTACATGGTTTATATCACGACCATCATTAGCATATCTTTTAATATCTTCCAATCTACCTTCTTTTATACTTTGATGAAATGCTGATGCTGCTGACCCAGCAACTCTATTAGCACATATTTTTTCTTTTACAAACATAAAATACTGTACTAGATAATGATTTTTCTCATTCTTCATTTTGCTATAATTAGATACGGCAACTTCTAAGCCTCCTTCCGCACAGAATTTCAGCATCTCTGGGTCAAAGCCGTCTAATGTCATCAAATAATCAAACACTATAACTTGCCCATGTTCACAAATAAGTTCAACCAACCTAGTTAATAACATTCTTTCTGCAAGCCCAAGTGCACCACCATGGTTTCTTTTTAGAAGTTTTTCAATAGCTTTAAAATCAGCTTGTTTTACCAGCGGCTCTAGTTGCACACGACACCTTGCAACCTCTTGCTCATACCATGTATCAATTTGCAAAGGCATTTCAGTTATATCAGCTACCGGTTTGCCTGCTTGTTTTAATTTTACATTATCAATATCATGAATAATTAATGCCCAACCAACTGTTCCTTTCGAGTTCTCAATCTGTTCGAAATGATATTCATAACCCTTACTTGCTAATTTTTTTTCTAGCAATTCTTTAATTTGATCATTGAAAACCATGTCTTTTAAAAATCTTATTTTTGCACATCTTCCATGTTGATTATCTGTTAAAACAACCCAACCCAATTCTCCTTTTTGTATGCCTTCATTTAAAACATCCCCTAGAATCTTGTTTATATCTTTCAGTAAAGGAATATCTGCTTCACCCCCTACATTATCAAACAAGTCAACATCTGCTGGTTCAGTAAGTGAAATAACTGCCTCTGCAAGTAGTCTTGCAACTTTAAAGGAAATATCAAATGCAAGGTCTTTCGTTACCCCTTTATCCTTTATTCTTTTAAGTTTTACTAAATTTTCAATAAATATTTGAAGATTGGATAATTTCTTCTCTGCAAGTATACGTGCGCCCGCTTTTAAGCCATCTAAGCATCGCGGGAACCACTCTCTTAACCCTTCAATATTAGAGTAATATAACTTGTTCTCATTAAAATCCCTTAACAAAGTCCAAGGTATGGCGAATAAGGTTGCTTTATCGTTATCTAATCTTCCAAAAGTCCTTGCTATCTCATCTGAGGCCATCCATACTTGCCTTTCTTCATACGTTTTAGTACTTGTTATCAACCCCACTTGTTGCGCCGAACTGGAATGCTGCTTCTCTTCATTTAATGCTTCGCCAGCTGCAAGCTGGCCGCCATTATCTCGAGCCTTGAGCAGATTATTGGCATTATCTTCTGCTTCCTGCAATTGTTTATCCAACGGAAATGTGTAATAAGGTAATTCATTGGGATATTTTGTGACTATATCTGCGGGAACATAAGTAAAATCTTTATCCTTCGTCATTGCTGCTAATTCGGGCTGCCATTTATCAGTAGGTGAATAAAATACTTGTTTTAAGTTAGGCAATTGCTTTAGTAATGCCGCAAAAGATTTGATTTCTGAGGGTTCAAAATATGCGAACTGTAATCTTATGGATGTAATACCAGCAATCAAATCCTTAGGATGCTTCAAAAAAAGACCCAAATGTAACAGAGGATTGCCAGAATAGGCTAAATCTAAACAATCACCATCAGCCATCTTATGAACTCGTTTTGATAAATCAGCTTTTATTTCGGCTGGACTGGGTTTCATTAGAACATACATAGCAAATGTTTTTCTTAAACTAGGGTCAGCAACGTTTCTTAAATTTTTAAGAGTCACTTTAAATCCAATAGCAGAAGCGATTGCAGAAGTTATTAAAGGAGGCGTAAGCCCTGTTACAACAAATAAATCGAATTCACGGCTTATTTGTTGATAGATTGACAACGCTTGGCGCGTTCCTTCCTCTAGTCTTCGCATCAAATATCCAACTGCGATTCCGACCCTGAACGGTTTTTCTGTCGGCTTGGGCGGCATTTCCTTAGATAAAATTGCTTTGAAGTTAGTAGCATCGCCAACAATAAATTTGAAGCCGGTTTTTTTTCCTATTTCTTTTTGTGCGGTAGCAATTACTGTGGGATTAATATCAATACCAATTGCCCTCTCAATAGGCATTGTTTTAGTTTTACGGAGTATTTGCCATACAGCATAGATATCTTGTCCTTTGTCACATCCTAAACTGACTATTTCAAGTTTTCTTGCCGGTGCTTGGCTAACATCCGATTTTTCATCCGATTTTGCTGGTGGTATTTTGCTTAATATTGAGTTTATTTCATCAGCAACCACATCGCGTAAAAATGGATATAGTGCCTCTTCCGATGGTGAATATATTAATGCTCTTTCTGTCAGCCATAAATCAAGCCGTATTTTTACAGCGTGGGGCTGACTAAACGCCATTTCCATCGTTGCACCCACCGGCAATAAATTCATTAAAATAAGGTATAACTTGACAGCTGGACCTATCTCAAGGCGTACTTCGCTCACCGGCATTTTGAAACCATAAATTTGAGTGCTACGCTCGGCAAAATTTAGCAGCACTCTGGTGCGTAAATAACCCTCGCGATCCTTACTATCAAGCGTAAAACAAGCAATCAGGCGTATTTTTGTTACTTTTTCCCCTTCTTTTGTAAGAGTTTTATCCGCTGGAATCTCATATTCAAGTAATTGAGATGAATCACGGTAATCCAAGGTTGGTTTAAAATCAGTTTGATCTAGAGGTACCAATTGGTCTGTGATTTTTTGGATTTTTTCAAGTGTGGACTCAAGTTCTTGGTCAGAAAAAGGAAGCATGACATTTACCTCAAAGGTGATTATTAATGCCATTGTACCTAAAAAATCTCAGCGAAACCTTAAGGATTCTTAAGGTTGGGGGAAGAAAGAAAGGAACCCTCACCCTCTCCCAGAGGGAGAGGGAACCGGAGAAATACTTTTATTTCTTACGGGCTGCAGTCACATCAGCGGGTTGGACGAGATCGCCGGTGTTGTTACCCCAGGAGTTGCGTTCGTAGGTGATGATAGAGGCGATAACATCGTCGGTGAGCTGCGTGCCAAACGCTTGCATCGCCGTGCCGGGTTTGCCATTGAGGACAATGTGCAAGTGATCGGCAACAGGACCGGTCGCAATTTTGCTGCCTTTCAGTGCAGGGAATGCCGGTGGCATACCACTGCCATCGGGTTTATGACAGGCCGCGCAATAGGTATTGTAAGACGCTTCGCCTTTTTTCATTAAATCATCTTTAGTCATTTTTTGCGTGGCGGCTGCGGCGGCTTGTGCTTGTTGACCCGTTTGCTGTTGTACCCATTTTTCAAAATCGTCTTCGCTCACGGCTTGCACCACAATTGGCATGAAACCATGATTAGTGCCGCATAACTCTGCGCACTGGCCGCGATAAGTGCCGGGTGTGTCGATGCGCGCCCAGGCTTCGTTAATAAAACCTGGCAGTGCATCGCGCTTCACTCCTAACGCGGGAACCCACCAAGAATGAATTACATCAGTCGATGTCATTAAAAAACGAATTTTTTTGTGTATCGGCAACACGAGCGGATGATCGACTTCTAATAAATACCACTGTCCTTTCGGCGCTTTGTTACTCAGTTGATCTTGTGGTGTCGCAAGGTTACTAAAAAAACTAATATTTTGATCGAGGTATTCATATTTCCAACGCCATTGATAACCGGTTATTTTAACCGTGACATCGGCATTGCTATCATCATTCATACGCATCAGTAATTTTGTCGCGGGCACGGCCATCACCACTAAAATGATAAACGGAATAATCGCCCACACGATCTCAAGTGTCATGTGTTCATGAAAATGCGCAGCGACTGCGCCTTTTGATTTACGGTGCATGATCAACGAATAAATCAGCACGCTGAATACCACCACACCAATCGCCACGCAGATCCAAAACACGATCATGTGCAGACCATAAACGCTGTTGCTGATCTCGGTAGCACCCGATGTCATGTTGACGCGCCAATCGGCATGGGCAATGCCAGTCGTGAACAGCAAAACAAGTACTGTTAAGAATTTTTTTATCTGCGAAATAGATTTATACATAAAATTTATCCTGTCCAAAATTCAAGTGCGACGAGTATTACCAAAGTGAATAATCACCGCCTGTCTTACTTTCTTGCACCATATATTTCACCGCTGCTTCTATTTCGGCGTTAGAACAACTAATACATGTACCCATCGGCGGCATTCGATTATAACCATTAATGGTATGCGCAAATAATTCTACCATGCCTTGTTTGATGCGTGGTTGCCAAGCCGCTTGATCGCCTAGTTTAGGTGCGCCTAATAAACCCTGTGCATGACAAACGCTGCAAGTTGTATCATAAATTTTTTGTCCATCGGCCAATGTTGGTTTTGGCGGTGGTGGTGTAGTGGGTGCTGCACTACTACTGCTGGATGATCCACCACCTTGAGTTTGATCAATAATATATTGCACCGCAGCGCGCAATTCACTGTCGGAGCAACTCATGCAGGTGCCTTTAGGCGGCATGGAATTAAAACCGTTGGTGGCATGTTGCATTAATACATCCATACCTTCTTTGATGCGTGGGGCCCAAGCAGTTTGATCACCCATTTTCGGCGCACCGGCTGCACCGCTCGTATGACAAGCAGCGCAATACGTATTATAAACTTTTTTACCCGCGCCAGCAGATGCGTTGCCGGTGGGGATTTTTGGTTCTTTACTCGACACGGTTTTTAAATAAATAGCAATGCCTTGCAGATCAGCGGTATCTAAATATTTCAAACTATCATGGTTTACTTCTGCCATCGGCCCTTGCACTTGGCCTGCACCTTTTAACATTTCGTTTTCGGTGAAAACATCTTCTACTTCATCTGGTTCTATTCCCTTAAGACCATACGAGGTGATATCCGGCGCAAAATAACCTTGCACAAAATTACCGGTCAAGAAGTAAGATTGTTTAGGCGCACCTAAAAAGTTCATTGGGGTATGGCACATGCCACAATGCCCTAACCCTTGCACTAAATAAGCGCCGCGGTTCCAAGCTGTGGTGTGTTCGGGATCAAACTTAAAATCTTTAGGATGGAAAAATAAAATCCGCCAACCCAACTGTAAAAAACGCCAACTGAACGGCCACGGCACATCATTTTTTTTGTTTTCTTGATGCACTGCGGGCAACACAGCTAAATAAGCTCTAATCGCTAATAGATCATCGTGCGAGATTTTAGTGAAATAGGTGTAAGGAAATACCGGATAATAATATTGACCATCCGGATTAATACCATCGTGCATGGCGCGAATAAAATCTTCGTCGGACCATTTGCCGATGCCGGTTTCTTTGTCGGGCGTAATATTGGGGGAATAAAAAGTTCCAAACGGTGTTTTGAAACCAAGGCCACCCGCAAAAATCGGACCTTTGTTGATAGTGTCGGTATGACAAGCGATGCAATCACCTGCTTTAGCTAAATATTCGCCGCGTTTGATAATTTGCGCTTGTACGCCCGTGCCATAATCGATGGTGGGGTAACTTGGGTATACTTCACCACCCAAATTATGGGTAGTAATCGCATCGGTCGCATGGGCAGGCGCAAACAATGAATAAAGAATCACTGCCAGCACCACACCGCAAATCGCAATAATAGTCAGTTTAGGTAATTTGTGGGTAAACGCCATTGGGTAGCAGTGCCTGATTGTTAGATTTATATGCTGTATTAAGGTAAGCTAGTTTAACTGTTTTTTTTATAAATACAATTATCGTGTTCAATCAAATCATTCAACGAGATATTCAACAAGCCGTTGCCCTGCTGCGTGCAGGTAAACTGGTGGCCTTCCCCACTGAAACCGTATACGGGCTGGGTGCGGATGCCAGCAACCCCACCGCTGTGGCAAAAATCTTTGCGGCAAAAGGCCGCCCGGCCGACCATCCGGTGATTGTGCATTTGGCGCACCGTGATCAATTAAAGGAGTGGGCGCGAGATATCTCGCCCCTGGCCTGGCAACTGGCCGAGCATTTTTGGCCAGGGCCGTTGACCCTTATTCTTCCCAAAGCCCACCACGTGCCAACTATTATAACCGGCGGCCAAGATAGCATTGGGTTACGCGTTCCCAATCACCCTATCGCCCAAGCCTTGTTGCAAGCTTTTGCGGGCGGCATTGCCGCGCCCTCGGCCAATCGTTTTGGCCATATCAGCCCGACGTTGGCCAGCCATGTGCGCCAAGACTTAGGCGCTGCCGTTGATCTTATTCTGGATGGCGACGACTGCCCCATTGGCATCGAATCGACTATTGTTGATGTTAGTGGAGGAGCTGCGGTTATTTTGCGCCCGGGTGCGATTACCGCTAGTCAAATCAATGCTGTATTGGGGAATAGAGTTGCGAGTGTCGATAAGAGCACCGTGCGTGCTTCAGGTATGTTGCTCAAACATTACTCACCACAAACTGCTTTGCAATTGATTGATAGTGCTTTATTAGAACCAACATTAAAACAAAAATTAGCGCAAGGTTTGACCGTTGCAGTACTTGCGCGGTATTCGGTTGTGATGACTGATAAACATTTGCGTTGGATCAACATGCCAATTGATGCCATTCCTTATGCTCATGAGTTATATTCACGCTTGCACGAAATTGATTTAATGAACGTAGAATTAATTTTAGTTGAAGATGTGCCTGAAGATGAGACTTGGTTGGCAATCCGCGATCGATTACAAAAAGCAGCAGGCAACCTGAAAATTAGCTATAATAAAGATTAAACACTAGGGAAAAACAAAAAATGACCAAACCAAAGCCCCTGAACAACTACCAACAAACCATTCGCGAGTTATCAGAGCGTTTGGTGCAAGCGCAACGCCCAGTGCGGGTGTTGGATGCGATTAAATGGGGCGCAGAAACTAAAGACGAATTTTTTAAAAACAAATTCAAAAAATTGCCGATCATTGATGCCGCTTATTATCGTAAGTTACCACTGAACTTTGATGTCGAAGCAAAAAAAGAAGAACTGTATGGCATCGAACGCGATGTGCGCCGACAACTAGGTCAATTCAGCGCCATCGGCAGCATTCTGCAACGCATGTGTCGCGAATATCGCGAATTAGTGCGCATGTTAGAAGCGCGTGGCACACCCGAATTTTCAAAAATATCCCAAGAACTTTATGGCAGCGCTGATGATGCTTTTTATGCCGGTGCACCGCGTTTAAAAGATTTAGCAATTGTCATTTCCGATACACTCGCGCAAATAAAAAATCATGCAGAAACTGAAGCAGATGTAAAAAATTACTCGGGCGAGCAAGCGGTGGAAATTTTAGGTGAGCGCTTGGCAAATTATTTTGGTGGATCTGAAAAACAAGTACGCGTTAAAATTAGCGATGGAATTATCGCCGATGCCGCCGCCGGTGCAGAATGGATCAAAATTCGCAAAGACGCGCGTTTTAGTGATCGTGATTTACGAGTGATAGAAGTGCACGAAGGTTGGGTACACATGGGCACTACACTGAATGGTTTGAACCAACCGATTTGCACTTTTTTAAGCAAAGGGCCACCCTCTTCTACCATCACGCAAGAAGGGCTGGCGATTATTATGGAAATTTTTACTTTTACTTCTTACCCGGGCCGTGTACGCCGCTTGACCGATCGTATCTCGGCAATTTATATGGCAGAACAAGGCGCAAACTTTATTGATATTTTTAATTTTTATCGCGAACATGATATCAATGAAGAAGACAGTTATAGCATGGCGAGCCGCGTGTTTCGCGGTAGCACACCCGATGGCGGCCCGTTCACCAAAGACTTAGTTTACAGCAAAGGCTTTGTGTTAATTTATAATTATATTCGCTTAGCGATTCAACGCGGTTTAGGCACACGCATTCCATTATTGTTTACCGGCAAAACCACTTTAGAAGATCAACACATCTTGGCTGACCTCGTCGAAGAAGGTTTAGTATTAGCACCCAAATATGTACCTCCACAATTTTCTGATCTTGCTGCATTAAGCGCGTGGATGTCTTATTCATTGTTCTTGAATAAACTCAGCCTTGATCGCATTGCGCTGGATTATAAGAATATTTTGCAGAATTGATTGTTTGTGCCCTCTTAGAAAAACGGGGGCCGTGAGCAGGGGAAAACGTAGATCGTAGATTTGACCTCTTTCTATCTATGGAGCAGGAACCGGAGAAACAGGCAATTTAAATGCTGTCGGCATGGAATCAGGATGCCTAATGTCCATTTCGTAAGATTTAAAATCGCGTAACCCTAGTAGCGCGGCGTAATCTTCTTCTCCCTGGATACCAGCTATCATATCTTTCGGGACATATTTTGATTTACGGGTGGATGTATATGCCATGGCGATATTATAAACAGCCTCATTTTTTTCTTCCCAAAATACATCATCTACCTGATCATAATATCTTAATTCACTTCTTATCAAACTAAATTGTATGTAACAATCAGGCGTAGTGACTCGATTGATTCTATAATATTTTAAAAATAGATCTGTTAAATGCGGCGAGTTAATTTTTTGCAAAATAGTATTTATATTTTGTCTACCAGGAATGGCTTGCTGTAAACAGGCTTGAAAATATTCAACTATTTTCTGCACCATCTCTTTTGTATTATTAAAAATTACCAGGTTCTCAGCAGGACTGTTATTATGGGAAAGCCATGAACCATGCGGTTTTAACAATACATTACTTATCTTTTGGGCAAATTTATTGGGGCAAAATGGATACTCGGGTGGATTTCCACAAATAGCGCGCATTAGAGCAGCAACACCACCCAACAATGCATTGCGCATGAGCACAATATTTGCGATATTCTTTTCGTCAAATTGCTTGGTTAGCAAATGATTCAATGTTCTCAGCCAGCCCTCGATTAAATCCCGCTTTTTAACAGCAGCATCAGAATTTCTTCTTGCCGCTGCACTTGCAGAGACAACGCTGGCTTCCACTTGATTAAGAGGATGTAAAGCATCTCTGGTTGTTACAATTTGTACTAGCACAGCCTGACTTGTTGCCGGTGCCGACGATGGCATAGTTTGTTTTTCTTCCGACTTAGCATCATCGTCTTCTTTTTGCTCTACTTCTGTTTGAATATCTTCTATTTTAATTTCGGTTGTCCCGAGATCTGTAAGCGCTTTTTCTATGCTTTGCTGTTCCCGTAATTTTTGTTTCTCTTTTGCTTCTATTATTATTTCAAGAAGATCAGAATCTCTTCTTGCCAACGAAAGAGCAGTTTCTCCTTTATAATTAGCCACTTCAACATCTGCATGATAAGCAATTAAGATATTAACTACATCATAATGCTTTGCTTTTATTGCATACATCAACGGCGTAAATCCGTGTCTATCAACCACATTAACACTGGCTTTTTCATCAAGTAAATATTTTACAACTAATGCATGTCCGGACTTAGCAGCTAAAAGAAGGGGCGCTGATCCAGATTCAAAGTGCACTGTTAAAAAATTAGGCGCTGACGGCACGGGTTGTGCGGCTTCATAATCCCTGAAAAGAGATTCTTGTTCTTCATTAGATAACTTAGAATCAGCACCCACACCAAGAATAGTCAATCCAACTCGTATAACAGAATTGTTATCAACATCAGCTGGAATTGGTGTTGCAATTATATCTATCGGAACACCATGATTTAACAGCAATTTTACATTTTCGATATGCCCCAGTAACGCAGCCATACACAAACAGTAAAAATCCACCTTAAATAAACTCTCTTCGTTTCCTTTATTAACCATAATAGCTGTCGCAGCTAAATTAGGTAATCTGGGATCAACACCTAATTCTAATAAATATCTAACTAATGCAAAATTTCCGATTGTTATATTATGTTGCAATACTCTCTGTAAATAAGGTTTTGCTTGCTTAGAATATTTATTGATAGCATCCACTAATCGCTGCTGCAATAGAAGTATTTGAACATTTGTGGTTGGCTGATGGTGTAGATATATGTCTAAATCCTCGATAGAGGGCGATGGATCTTGCTGTAGATATTGTTGCAGTTTATTCTCCAATACGCGTAAAAGATATTTTTTATTATTCTCTATATTAGTAACACAAATATCGTTTAATATTTGTTCTGTAAATTTAGCATCGTCCTCAACACCATTCGATGTAGTCAAGGAAATTTTATAAAGATATGTGATGTGTAAAAGATTTTGCAGGCTACTTTTTTCAACCATTCTATCAATTATTTTTTTATTTTTAGTATTACCTATTATGCTAGCCAATGCTTTGTCAATGGACTTAACATCTATCACATCGAGCACCTTATTAGCTGTTAAATCTGCTCCGACCGCTAAAGCATAAATCAATAAATTCTCCTGCTGCTTTCTGGTAAAATCACCGGCATTTTGACCCTTACGACCAAGTTTGGCATGAGAAACTAATAAATCAAGAATTTTAGCATTACATTGCAACCCCATCGCCCAGTAAATTAAGGGAGTGTTATTCACTGTAAAATTTGTAATTCCTTTTTCTGTTAACAGCTTTGCAACTGTGGATGCCTCACCCTTTTGGATCGCTTCTTTTAATTGTTGTTGTTGAAAGATTAATTGTCTCTTTTTATAAATCTTCGCTATAATTTCTTGATTAGCTGCTAATCTAATTCGATCTTGCGCGACTTCTCCCGTATCTCCATATTTATCAGCAATACGCAAAGACTCCATTTGAGATAATTTATCCAAATCAAATTTATCACATAACGTTTGAATAATAACTTCAGCATCACTTTTTATCTTAAGCAATAACTTTAGTAATTTATCGTATTGTAAGCAATCTTTATTAATGCTTTTTAATATCAACAAAACCGCTTGGGTTTCATTTTCTTTCAACGCCGCAAACAAAAAATTCAATTTTTGATCATCTGTAGCAGTAGCTACCATTGCTTCCCATTCTTTTTCTTCCTCGGCAAATAAACCAGATTCACCTTTTAGTTTCTTCTTCTTTTTCTTCTTTTTCTTTTTTTTAGTAGTTAATTTTTGCTCTGCTTGTTCATCCTCGGATGAATCGTCTGCTGCAGCGACTGTTGATGAACCTGTAGTAGTTGAAGCCTGGGAAGGTACGGCACTAGCCATCAAAGCTTTGCTGCTCGCTGATGCGGTAGACGGGTTTGAATCACCCGGGGTGTTTTCTGTACCCGGTGTTGAGTCTTGTGAATCTGGCATCATAAAATGACCCCTATAACGGTATTATCGTTAATTATACCAAACAAACCTTAAGGTTTTCTTAAATTGGGGAGCAGTAGATTAAATAGCGATAGTATTTTAATGACTATGCACCCAATCTTCTACTTTCAATTTAGGCACACGGGTAAATTCTTTTTTATTATTTGTTACTAAAATTGAGTTAAGACTTTGCGCATGTGCAGCAATTTATCCAGCATGTATTTCATTAGAAAATATCTTCTCTGGTTTGTTGTTCCGGTTGATTACGGATATCCATAAAATCTTCTGAGAATTTGTTAAGGCTTTACAAGGGAAGAATTATATAATAATCTATTAAATAATATTATATTAATTCATAAAGTAATTAAATGGCTCAATTTATCCATCAACCGCACGATAAACTTTTCCGGCAAACCATGTCAGATATCCGGGTAGCCAGGGATTTTTTTGAAGAACATCTGCCCGCTGAGCTTTTGCAAAAAGCCGACCTCAGCACTTTAAAGCTACAAAAAGAAACCTTTATCGATGAGGCCTATAAAGCCACAGAAGCAGATGTGGTTTATACGGTAAAAATAGGAGGATCTTTGGCTTATTTCTATCTTTTATGTGAGCATCAAAGTGAGATTGATGCCACTATTGCATTCCGCCTGCTGGTTTATATGATCCGCATTATGGAAGCACACCTGCGGCAGCATCCAAAAAGCCCGTTGCCATTAATTTACCCAATGGTGGTGTATACCGGTGAGAAGATCTGGAATGCCCCGCGTGAAGTTTTTGATTTATTCGGTGAGCATAAGGAACTGGCCACGCAACTATTATTACAGCCTTATCAGCTAATTGATGTTCAACGCATTGATGATAACGAGTTACAAAAGCACCAATGGAGTGGTTTAGTTGAATTTGTACTTAAATACCGTCGCACGCAAGATTTTGAGAGATTTTTAGCTAAGCTATTTCCGTGGCTGAATATCATTGAAATTCAGGAAGGCTCGAATTTTATTAAAATTCTGTTAAAATATGTGGTAGATGGGGTAGAAGCCAACAATGAAACGGTGTTTATTGAAAAAGCAGAACAATATTTATCTGATGAATTAAGGAGCGAAACAATGACATTAGCACAATTATTTGAACAAAAGGGCATAGAGAAGGGGCTGGAGCAGGGAATGACGCTGGCAAAAAAATTTGAGCAGAGAGGTATAGAGAAAGGATTAGAACAAGGGTTGGAACAAGGGTTGGAACAAGGCCTACAAGAAGGCAGACAAGAAGTGGCGCTGCGTTTATTGAAAGAAGGATTAGACCTGGATTTAATTACAAAAGTAACTGGCTTAACTGAAAAAAACCTTGTTGAACTTCAAGGACAAGATTAAGATAAATAATTGATAAAAAGAGTCCAGTACATAAATTATGGCCTATAATTTATAGGTCATAATTTACAGGCTAGCATCTAACTACTTCTTCTCATCCTTCGGCTCGTCTTCTTCACCCACTTTTAGCTTATTAGCGCGGACGAATTCCATGATGGATTCATACAAGGAAGGGTTAGTTTCTTTGAGCGCGGGGTCTAAAACCACACATTTATTGCCGCCTTTGACCGTGGGTTGTAGGAGGGGGGAATAAACGACCCGATGGCTGCGAAAAGTGCATAAGCTACCGCTCATGCGCTCAGCCCAATCACCGGGGCGGAACTGCTCGCCGCCTTCGGTGACGCCTTCGATGATGATTTTCTTGGTTTTGTCAGGTTTATCGGCTGGATCGCTCATGGTTTCTCTTCTATTTAGTTTCTTCTAATCATTATAGCATTATTCAATGTCATTATGCCGACTGATTATTAGGGCCGCCAAAGTTATAATGCAAGTGTAATCCCACGAAATTTTGTTTAGGTTTGGTCACGGTTAAACTCGTTTGCAAACCATCGACTGGGCTAACACCACTGGTGGTGGAAGAACCATACTGTGAATAAACATAATCAGCACCCACACTCAGCGCGTTGGTGATTGCCACATCAAAACCCACCCCGGCGCGCCCTAATCCATCGGTATTTGAATCATTAAATGCGGTTATGCCAACTGCATTATTAGTTTGCTTTAACGAAACTTGCCCCAAACCACCCCCTAAACGTAAATAAATCAAAACGCTATGGCCTAGATAAACGCCTGGCAAAAGATCTAAATTACCATAATCAGTAATCGTAGTTTTATCGGTAATAGAAGCACCCGTGCTAGGAACAATACGGTTAAGCGTTAAATTCACGGGGATAGGTTGCGTGCTAAGATCAACGCCCAGATACCACACACCCATGGTAGCGCCAAAACCGAGATCTATGCCACCGCTAATCGTATTCTTTTTTGGAAAACTTGCACTGACCGGCGTAATAGAGTTACCCCCAGCGCTGGTCGTTTGTGATCGAAAACCAGCGTCTGTACCCAACGCCCCGCCAAATATCCCTATATAACCTGATTCGTATGAATCGGGATAGTTATCTGCGTAAGCAAAAGGCACTAGAAAAAAGCTCAACAACAGCAGCAATATTTTTTTCATCGGTTAGCATCCTCCAGTTAAAGGTAGTATTGGCGGCCATTATAAATATTTCATCCCCGCTAGGCTAGTATTCATTTTAAGTTATCCGCTATACTACCGACACCTAAATTTGGCATGAGATTATCGTATGGCTCCTCTTACCCCCATCTTACAAATGTTTGGCCAATCGCCGATTCGCCCGCTGCAAGCGCATATGGAAAAAGCTTATGCCTGCGTCGCACTTCTATTGCCATTTTCACAAGCCGTATTAAGTGGTAAGTGGGAAGAAGCGCAACAACTGCAACAACAGATCGCTGCATTAGAACGCGAAGCCGATGAATTAAAAAAGAACTTGCGCTTACAATTACCTAAAAATTTATTTTTGCCCGTTCCACGCGGCGATTTGCTTGAAATGCTCACCATGCAAGATCAACTCGCTAATATTGCGAAAGATATTGCAGGATTAATTTTTGGTCGCCATATGTGTTTTCCACCTGAAATTGCTGCGCCCTATTCAGCATTGTTACAACGTTGTATTGAAGCCACCAAACAAGCCGAACAAGCAATTGATGAACTTGATGAATTATTAGAAACAGGGTTTCGCGGCAACGAAGTAAAAATTGTCGAAGATATGATTGCCGATCTTGATAACATCGAACATGAAACCGATAAAATGCAAGTGGAAATTCGCCGCATTTTATTTACCTTAGAAAAAAACTTGCCACCAGTTGATGTAATGTTTCTTTACAAAATTATCGAGTGGACAGGTGATCTGGCTGATCAAGCACATGCGGTAGGTGGACAATTATATCTGCTGCTCGCGCAGTAGTCGTTAAAGGATATTCATGGATCATAGCGTTCTATTCGTAATAGGTGCTTGCTGCGTAGGGTTTATCATGACCTGGGGCGTGGGCGCGAACGATCTCGCTAATATTCTTAGCACCACACTGGGATCAAAAGCCGTCACCGTGCGCCAAGCGATGTTAATTGCTATTGTCTTTGAATTTGCCGGTGCGCTGTTAGGCAGTAGCGGCGTCAGCAATACCATCAGCAATGGCATTTTACACACCGACGTGTTAGCTAACACCCCTAACATTTTAGCTTATGGCATGATGGCAGTCTTATTAGCAGGATCCAGTTGGATGTTGCTTGCCAGTTATTTTGGTTTACCGGTATCGATCACCAATGCTATCGTCGGTAGTTTAGTCGGGTTTGGTGCTGTGGTACTTGGAATGCACGCCATTGTTTGGCCACATGTGCGCGCGATTGCTATCAGTTGGCTCATCTCACCTTTTCTGGCGGGCGTTGCCGCTTATTTATTGTTTCGCAGTGTGCAACGTACAATTTTAATGACCGTTAATCCGCTAGAAAATGCGCAACGTTATTTACCGCTCTATTTTTTTCTGGTGGGAATTGTTTTAGCATTTATGACGGTGTTAAAAGCCATTAAACATTTTGAATTTGCCGCACTCACGTTTTGGGAAAGTTGTTTGGTGGTGATTGCCACCAGTTTTTTTATTACCGGTATTGGCTTATGGTTAAGCCGCCGTATTTCATTAGAGCCGGATGCGACCGGCCATGATCGCTTTGCAGCGGTGGAACGATTATTTAGTTTGCTGATGGCATTTACCGCTTGCGCGATGGTTTTTGCGCACGGCTCAAATGACGTCGCGGTCGCCGTTGGCCCTATCGCGGCGATTATTAATATTGCGCAGAGCAATGATCATATTATTCATGGTGGTCATTTACCGTTTGAAATTATTTTGTTAGGTATCTGTGGTGTGCTGACAGGCTTATTTATGTACGGTCGTAAAGTAATTGAAACGGTGGGTCGCGGCATAACGACGTTGACACCTAGCCGTGCGTTTGCTGCTACACTTTCCGCTGCTGCAACGGTCATTGTTTCTACTAGTATTGGCATTCCGGTATCGGCAACACAAACTCTCGTCGGTGGCGTATTGGGGGTTGGTTTAGCACGCGGTATCGGTGCGTTGAATCTGTATGTGGTGCGCAATATTCTATTGTCGTGGTTGATTACTATTCCTGCGGCTTCTGTATTAGCGATCTTGTTTTATTATTTGTTGGTGAATGTATTTAAATAAATTCTTTAAAACCCTTCCCAAATTTTTTTCTTGTCGGGCGCCACTTCATGATCACGCAAATAATGAATACGCGCGTATTTGTCGATTTCAAATTGCTGTGCTGCCGATTTCTTAGGGTGAGTTTGATCAAATTCTTCGCAAAATTTATCGATTTCGCTGACGAATTGTTTTGATTTTAGTTTTGCGAATAGTTTTTTTAGAAGTTTCATTTTACGCTTCCAACCCTTCCATTGCGCCGCGTAATTTTTTCATAGCGTTTTGCTCTAACTGACGCACACGCTCAGCGGATACATTATAACGTTGCGCCAAATCTTGCAAAGTCGCTTTAGGTTCATTCAACCAACGTTCTTGAATAATTTGTTGACTACGAACATCTAATTTAACCAACGCTTGTGCTAATTTATCTTGGCTTTGTTCGGTATAATCTGATTTTTCTAACTGACGTGATGGGTCATAACGATGATCTTCTAAATATAAAACCGGTGCGTGATCTTTGTGGCCGCTTTCATCATCTTCTAACGGCGCATCAAAACTCATGTCGTGCGAAGATAAACGTGCTTCCATTTCACGCACATTCTCCGGCGTTACACCTAAATCTTCTGCGACTGCTTCGACTTCTTCTTGGCTAAACCAACTGAGTTGTTTTCTGGCTTTGCGTAGATTAAAAAATAATTTACGTTGCGCTTTAGTGGTTGCCACTTTAACGATACGCCAGTTGCGCAAAACAAATTCTTGGATTTCGGCTTTGATCCAATGCACCGCAAAAGACACTAAACGCACACCAATTTGCGGGTTAAAACGCTTGACCGCTTTCATCAAACCAATATTGCCTTCTTGAATGAGATCACCTAAAGCTAAGCCATAACCCTTATAGCCACGCGCAATGCGCACCACAAAACGCAGGTGCGACATGACCAACTGCCTAGCTGCTTCCAGGTCTTGCTGGTCGTAATAACGGGTCGCCAGTTCATGCTCTTCTGACGCTGTTAAAACCGGTATTTGGTTGACACGTGCAATGTAGACTTCAAGGCTTTGCAACGGAACCATCATGTCGAAAGTTTGTAGACTTTGGGTCATGTTGAATATTACCTCATTAGTAATTTACCTAATACTATTTTAGCACTCTTTTGGGGGGAGTGCTAATTCTCTTCACTTACCTGGTAACACTCAACATCCGCCATTTTTCTATGCTTACTGATGTTATTATTCCATATAAAAAGATTAATACCCCGGCTTAACTGTTTCTTCATTTGCTCAGATTAGCTAATGCGGGCATTTTACAATGGTTTTGGCCGTTAACTATAGTGACTTAGGAATGTGAGAAGCCGTTATTCCTTATTCCAGACCTGGCACCTTATTTACTACGGAGCAGTTTTTTTTAGGGATGTAGGCACCTGGCCTGCGGCAGGTGGTTGTTCAGATGGTTGTTTTGGTTTAGCGGCTGCATCTGCTGATGTTACATTACCTTGTTTGTTAGGGTTGAATGCAAAAGGCGTTTCTGCTGAAGAGGCGATGGTCTTTTCTGGTTTGCCTTGATTAAATTTTTCATCTACCACGCTTACGGTAGAATCATTAATTTTTTTAGCTGCCTCACTAAATTTTTTACTTGCCTCCTCTTCGGTAAAATCTGCGTATTGATCAAGCGTTACTTTTAGTGCTTCTGTTGCCTTTGGCATTTCTTCTAATATTTTTGCGTTTAAATTATTTAGTGCTATTTTTAAATTATCTCTTGCTTTTTGTGTATCTGCTCCTTTTGGTCCATATATTCTTTCTGCTTCTTTTACTGCTTTTTCTTCTGCTATTACGTTTTGTTTTGCTTTTTTTACTTCTGATAATCCATTTATTTTTTCGATGTCCACAGGCTTAATTATTAAAACAAGATGATTATCATCTATTGAAAGGTTAAAACCTCCTATCATCCACTCTTGCAGTAATGTAAAAACAGCAAATTGTCTCTTATTAATCATGGCCTGCCATTGCTCACCAGAATCTTTTCCAGATTGTTTAGAGTGTTTTGGGTGTTGACCTGTGGAACCTCGTTCCCACGATAATGCAGGTGATGTGGGTGCCTTTAAGGCTGCAATGAGATCCTCATGTAACGTACCATGATAAGTATGATAATTATTATATCTAGCTTCAAGCATAGTTGCTTTTTTAGTAAAAGCTCCTAAATTCTCAATTTTTCCTCGCTCATCAATTCTTCCTTCGTGAAGAATCAAATAAGCAACCATGGCGTCATCTAGCGTTTCGAAATCATAATAATATTCTTTTGTTGTTGCATCAATATGCTCCTTCTTGTTCTTATCTTTCTTTTTTACCCACCCGTCTAACACCTTGAATTTAGGCCCATCTTCGTCTTTGATCTCTTTTTTTGCGATGTCATAACTAACACGATATTGGCCGTTGTGTAGCCTTTTTAACTTTATCTCAATGGTCATAAAACCTCCCCTCATTAATCTTACCTATGTTAATAGGGAGTATAGCACAAAATCCTTTTTATGCAGGTGAATCTTAAGATATTAGCGGGTAAATCGCTGCCGTTTACCCTGTATTTTAGACAAAAATTATTTAAAAAGTAAGGATAAGATGGGTTAGGGCTGAATACAACGCTATACGTGCTCCCTAATTTTGATCAATGGCCACTGACTAAATTTAGTCAGTGGCCATTGATCAAATTCATGAAATGCGGTAAAATAGCCTTATGACCATCATCGATCCACGCTTTTCAGCCCATAACACCCATATTGAGTCTGCCGCACGCTTTGCAGAACTTGACCCGCAATTGCGTCAACTCAAGAAACAGCGCTATATCTACGAGCCCGACCTGCTGCAACAGTTACCCACCAAGACACCGGGTATTTACACCCTGGGCGGAGGACGCCAGATTGGAAAAACAACGTTACTCAAACAATGGATGGCGCAGCTGTTAGCACAAAAATCGCCACCAGAAAATATCGTGTTTTTGTCGGGAGAAATCATCGACGACCAACACACGTTATTGCATCTTTTACAAACGCAGTTGGCATCAATGCCAGCTAATCACCTTCATTACGTATTGTTAGATGAAGTGACTTATATTCGCGATTGGGATAAAGCCATTAAATATGCCGCCGATGCCGGTTGGTTAGAAAATACTATTCTGATTTTAACGGGTTCCGATTTGGTTTTAATGCAAGAAGCACGCATGCGTTTTCCTGGTCGCCGTGGTAAAGCAGCCCAGGTAAACTTTCATTTATATCCGCTTTCATTTCATGAAGCCGTCAAATTAATACGCGGTGAAAAATTTGCAGCTGCTTTGAATCAACCCACAGCGCAAGATATTGAAATTTTATTTCAAGAATTTAATCAATATTTACTCCACGGTGGTTATCTAACGGCAATAAACGATATTGCACTGCATGGGCATATTTTAGAATCCACTTTAACTACTTATTCTGATTGGATACGTGGTGATGTTTTAAAACGTGGCAAGCAAGAACATTATTTACGTGAAATTCTCGGCGCAATTATTAAACGTTACAATAGTCAAATTACTTGGAATGCGCTGGCTAGTGATTTATCTATCGACCACCCTAAAACCGTAGCAGATTATATTGCCTTGCTGGAATCGATGGATGCGGTGTTCGTGCAAGCAGCATTGCTGGAAAACAAACTCACTGCTGCGCCTAAAAAAGCGCGCAAGCTGATGTTTACTGATCCGTTTATTTTTCATGCGATCCGCGCTTGGATAAATCCCGTCAAAAACCCCTATGAGAATCAGATTAAAAAAGCCCTAGCAGATTCAGAATTGTGCTCAAAGTTAGTTGAAGCATGCGCGACAACTCTTTATCGACGCTTCTATCCCACTTATTACATCAAGGCTGAAGGTGAAGTAGATATTGCCTACGTTGATAAAAATCGCTTTTATCCCATTGAAATAAAATGGCCGAACCAATTACGCCCGCAAGATTTAAAACAAATTAGGAAATATCCTAATGGTAAAATCTTAACGAAATTATCACAGAGCGGATCCACCGAAGGAATTAAAACCGAGCCATTGCCTCTGGCGTTGTTTCATTTAGATGGCATCGGCTAAATAGAATTCGCTCAATTATAAAAATTAATCTCTATCTTAGCCGCGCTATAAATTACCGTTGGAATTAAAGGCGCTCTTCCTTTGCTTTGTTTACCTTCCGTTAATTTTACAAAACCGTAATTTTCCATGGTGCGCAGCGTTCTTAACAAATTATTAGCTTTGCGACCCGTCATTACCTCGAGTTCTTTTATGGATTGCGGGTGAGCATCTGTGATTAACTTCAGTAATTGTTGATTTTCTTCAGATAATATATTTGCCAATGATTTTATTGAGACAAACCAAATTTTAGGCTCATTTTTCTTAGGTTTATATTCACCTTTGGCAATGGCGATTGTCCTTTTTTTATATTGTTCTAAAGGCATAATTCCAACTCTAACTGTTTTAGATTTATTGCTCATTTTTCTGACCTCTTTAAAAATTCGATTATTTTATCTACTCTACTCCAAAAATCTTCTAGAAAAATGTTCATCTACAACGAGTTTTTCCCCATCCAGTTCAAGCAAATTTTCAATTGTTTTATCTTCATGTAACATATTATATCACCTGTTGATATGTTTTTGTAGGCTTTTATCTGATTGGGTTACTCGTGGTAAGAAGATGCAGAGTGATAATGATGGTAAAGAAGAATACATTGAATACGACACTCCGGAGAAAGCCCTCGCTGCTTATTTGATTTTTAAAGAGGGAAAACTCAATAATCATGGAGAAATCCAAAATTTGACAGCCTTAGAGAATAAAGCCCATAACCTCGTAGAAAGGTATGACACACAAAAGTTTATTGATTATTTACCTTATGAATTAACACCCAAAGCGGATGATCAAAAAAAAGGAGGTGAAGAAAAACAAGCACCTCTTAAATTTCAACATTTCAAATATGAAAAATCTTTAGATATATTTAAACGAGATTATTATGGTCAAACTGGAACTGCTCATTCTAAGAAAATACCTGAGGCTGAATTAGAAACAATGGCTAGCTCAAATGCATTTTTGGCAACGTTAAATAGCAACGAATATATGATTACTAATTTTCGGACTACAAAAGATCCGTGGGAATCACAATTAATGCAAGCATTAAGTATGTATTTTAACCAAGACACCCAACCTATAGGAACAAGACCGAAAAACTTTGATATTATCAAAAGCTACAATGTACCTTGCCGTGAAGCAAGAGATGCTTTAATGGTCTGCCTTTTTTTTGAGAGAGCAACCGAGATTAAAAATATTACGGCTATTCTTAGCAATGAAGATGCTGCTACGGAAGCTCTTATAGAACATATCGAAGCTTTGTATAAAGAAGCAGATAGGCTTTTACAATATGGCGAAATAAAACTTGAAAATGGCCAAATCAAACTATTACAACCTAAATTACCTGATGCGCCAGAATTCCAAGTTTTTCTTGCAGCATTAAATAAACCGGCATCACCTGCATTGCCATGGGAAGAAATTACTCAAGATTCTACTCAAGTAGTTCCAAAAGCACGATCTAAACAACCCACAAAGGATCCCGAGTGGAAATGGCAGGCCGTTCTTACCCAGAGACAATATGATTTTTTTTCAGCGCTGAAAAAAACAGAAATAGCAAAAGCAATCCGCTTTGAAGTTGTAATAGAAAAAGGACAATATACCTTAAAAATAGATGATAATAATACATGGGTATTTGATCAATATGCAGATTATACCAAAGATAAACTGGATTCCCCTTCAGAGATCGAGGATATGAAAAAAAAATTTGGCATAGAACAATCTGGAAAAACAGTAGATGCAAGCTCTCAGACACTAGAGGAGAAATCCTCTGCAGGGAAGGAGCTTTATAGGTTTGATCCCAATAGCAAGAATAGGCAGCCTACGACACCCCCCTCAACAAAAAGAAGTAACGCTGCCTCCTAGTAAGCCTCCTTCTCCCCCTAAGCATAGTTAGTACACGGCAGGCACAAAAAATTTCTTTATCCCGTCACACCACGGTATTACTGTTACATGATCAAAGCGTTTAGGGTGCTGATCGTTGGAAAAACAAACAGCTTCGCATGGTTTTAATTCTTCTGTTAATTGCAAGAATGTGCGCAAACTATTTTGCGTGACATTTTCCGCGCTTTTAATTTCAATGAGTAATAATGGCAAACCAGGGCGCTCTACCACTAAATCAATTTCTTTATCTTCTTTTGTTTGTAAATAAGAAAAACGAAATTCTGGGTAATAATAGCTGGCCAGTTTCATGCATTCTAAAATAATAAAATGTTCAAATACTTCACCATATGCACTGGTTCCAGACATTAATGGTAAAGACAATAAACGAGCTAACGCGCGCGTTACACCGGTATCAAAATAATAAAATTTTGGCTTTTGACTTAATCGTTTTCTAAATGAATGATGAAATGGCTCTAAGAAGAAACCAATAAGCGTGTCTTCTAAAATTGCAAAATATTCTTTAATGGTTTTATCGTCTACACCAACATCACGAGCTACATTCGAAAAATTTACAATTTTGCCATTGCATTGTGCAGAAACCTCTAAGAAACGGCGAAATGGATCTAACTTTTTAATAAATTGCTCACTCCATATTTCTTCCTTAAGATAGGTTTGAGTATATGCCTGTAAAAAACGCATTCGTTCTTCATCATTATGAAAAAATTCAATTTTTGGTAATGAACCAAAACGCAGAGCACGATCTAAATTAAATGCTGCACCTAATTCTAAAAATGAAAATGGAAAAAAATGATAAACAAAAGCGCGCCCAGCTAATAAATTTGCACCACCGCGTTTTAATTTACGTGCGCTGGAACCCGTCATGATGAAATATTTATCGGTATGTTCAATCAAGTCGTGGACGACATCTAACAGCTTGGGTATCTTTTGCACTTCGTCAATGACTACATGTTTTTTTGCCGCTGGCAATGCCAACACTAAAGCCTTTAGTTCATCTGGATTACGTGCAAAACGCTCCTCTTCTGCGGGCATTAATAGATTTATCCAAAGACTTGATTCTGGTAAAAACTGCTGTTCGATAAGCGTGCTTTTACCCGTGCTGCGGGCCCCAAAGAGGAAAAAACTTTGGTCATCAGGAAGCTTGAGTAGGCGTGGAAGCATAGTATTTCTCCGAGTGTACTCCGAAAATGTACGCCAAAATCGGAGTGTTGTCTACTTTTGGAGGGTTTACATTGATTTAGGCCAAGCTCACGCCCAATACAAACCCAAATAACCTACCAGATGCTCTTCACCAATCACTGAGTGACCGGCAGAAAATAACACGCTGAAATGTTTGGTAAAATTATAAGAACCGCCGGCATTGAGCAGCGTAGAAGAACGGCTGTTCGTGCTAGCAGCGCCTTGGGTAAATACTTCTGCGCCTAAGGTCAGTTTTTCGGTTATATCTTTTTGTAACAACCAGCCGGCATAAGGATAATTACGCATATTTTGTGCATGATTAATCACGTAACCACCACCCGCATCGGTTGTCCAGGATCCCCAACTTTTTTGCGCCCAAATAGGCAGCTTCATCCATACTTTGCCATTGCCTAAATTCTGATTGGCATCTCCGGTGGGCAATTCGACCACCGGAAAAATTCCTACCTGAGGAACATCACTTGTTTCTTGAATAAATCGATATCCGGCACCCGTTTCGATGTCTCCTATTCCATTTGCAGCAGGTGCTGCCGAAGGTAACGACCATACATAAGGTACCAGTAAATGTAATTGTAAATTAGGTAGTGCGCCATAATCGAGTTCTACTGCAGGGGCAGTCAAATCGGGTTCTTCATCGGTAACATTGTTTTTATCGATACTGGAAAACAAATACACTTCCCAATGGCCGTAATCGGTTGGCACAGGATCATCCGTTAAAAAAGGCGGGCTAGCACAGGCATTCGCTGAAACTAACATTGAAAATAAAAAAGGAACCAAGCTTCTACTTGTTACATTCTTTGCACGCATTTATCGATAATCCATTAATAAACTATATAACAAATAGAAAGCTAACTCCTTTATTCAACCACCGTATGCGGTTTGCCTAAACCCGCTTTTTCAAGATGATCGTAAAGATCATCAGAAATATCAACATTGGGTAATGGGCCGATTTGCACGCGGCAAATGGTTCTACCGTTGATTTGTACTTCTTTCACAATCACTGGATATTGTGTCCATTGTTTAACTTGCGGTACTAATCTATCAGCATTACTACGCACACTAAATGCACCGACTTGTAAATACAATTGTGGGTGTCCAGGAACAGCGGCTTGCGGAACTTGTGAAACTACGGATTCAGGATGTGTAGGATCAATCGCTTTTACTTCTACTAACGCCGTGCCGTGAGCATATACACCCAAACGTACTGCAGCAGCATAGGATAAATCGATAATACGATTAGAAACAAATGGGCCGCGATCATTTACTTTTACAATGGCTTGTTTGCCGTTTTGTAAATTGGTGACTTGTACATAGGTTGGCAACGGTAAAGTTTTGTGTGCAGCGGTCATTGCAGACATGTTATAAGGTTCGCCGCTAGAAGTGCGGAACTGTGAAAATTTCATGCCATACCATGAAGCAATGCCGCGCTCGTCATAACCTTTACAACTTTTCATCACATAATAGCGGTGACCGAGTGCATCATAAGAAGGTGGGTTGCCATATTTGCTGAGCGGTTCTACTTTTGGCACGGCATCGGGTACGTTAGAAACATCAATGCTACCGGGCGGCGGCGCACCGTCGTTCGCCATGGTGTAGCGATGATGATAATGATGCGTGGTGGCGCAGCCGGTGAGTTGAAGAAATAGAATTACAAGCAATAATATGTTAAGCGTGACTTTTGTGTGCATCAATTTCTCTGCCTAGTTAAATAATCGTGTTTGATCGCTTCGCTCAACTGATACACCGCCATGGCATACAATGGACTGGAATTATAACCCATAATCACATGAAAGTTATGTAAGCCTAACCAATATTCTGGCGCAGTCGGTTGTTGCAGTGCATATAACATCGCCTCTTGCTGACCGGCTAAATGAACTTTGGGCGTGATGCCATAATTCGCTAAATGGGCAACCGTCCATTTGGCGTGGTTACCACGACTTAATACAATGTTATACGCTTGGCCTCTGACATGGGCAGGCGTAGCCACCAATCCACCAGCTTGCCAACCGTATTGTTTGAGGTAATTAGCAATACTAACGATTGCATCGTCACTGTTATGAAATAAATCAGGTGCTGCGTTACCGCGATACGACACGGCGTAATGTCGATAGCTGCTGGGCATAAATTGTGGTTGTCCTAATGCACCGGCATAAGAGCCTAATACAGAATTTGGATTTAACGATTCATCTTGTGTCAGCAAGAAGAATTGCTCTAATTCACTTTGGAAATATTTTTCGCGCGGCGGGTAATCAAACGCTAACGTTGATAAAGTATTAAATGCGTTATATTTTCCTTCGCCCGCACCATAACTGGTTTCAACACCTAAGATGGCCACAATAATTTGCGCAGGCACACCGTATTTTTGCTGGGCAAAAGCTAATGTTTGCGCATGTTGTTGCCAGAATTGTGCGCCGTCTTGTTCGCGTTTAGTGGTCAAGAAAATAGTACGGTAGCGATACCACGGCAGCGCTTCATGCGGGGTATTCATCGCTTGAATTATTTTTGGGTTTGGTTTGAATGTGCTGAATAAAGTGGTGAGTTGTTGTTGATTATAATTGTGCTCAGTCACCATTTGCTGAATAAATTGTTGCACATGTGGATCGCGATTGTAATTAGTTGCGCAGCCAGCGAGGAGTACGCAAAAAGATAAGAAGCAAATTATTTTTTGTAAGTAATTTTTCTGCATTTTATGATCCCCTAACTACTCAACCATTTCCGGTGCGTTTGAATTGACATTAAGATACCAAAACTAGCGATTAATGTAATCAACGATGTACCGCCATAACTAATTAAAGGCAATGGTACACCAACGACTGGCAAAATGCCCGTCACCATGCCCATATTAACAAATACCGACACAAAAAAAGTCAGCGTTAAACCCCCGGCCAATAAACGAGTAAAAGTGTCTTGTGCGCAGAAGCTGATATATAAACCGCGCCCAATAATCACCAAATAGAGCGTCAACAAAACAATAGCGCCTAAATAACCAAATTCTTCACCACTGACTGAAAAAATAAAATCAGTCGCGTGCTCTGGCAAAAACTGTAAATGCGATTGTGAACCATTCAACCAACCTTTGCCAAATAAGCCGCCTGCACCGATAGCGATCTTTGATTGAATAATATGATAACCGCTGCCGAGTGGATCACGCTCTGGGTTTAAAAAAGTTAACACGCGTTGGCGTTGATAATCGTGCATGAAATGCCAAGCGATAGGTGCGCTAGCAGCAGCCAAAGCAATAGCACTAATTATCCAGCGCCAACGAATACCCGCCAGCAATAATACACAACAACCGGACATAGCGATTAATATCGCTGTGCCTAGATCCGGTTGTTTTGCGATTAATACTGCTGGTACGACGATGATTAACCCTAGCACGAGCAAATTACTAAATGAAGGTGGTAACGGTTTATCGCGTAAATACCAAGCCAACATCATCGGCGTTGCTAATTTCATAATCTCAGAAGGTTGAAATTGAAATATCCATAAATTCAACCAACGTTGTGCGCCTTTACCAATCACGCCAATGGCGAGCACAGCTAATAGTAGAATAAACCCGATAAAAAACAACCATGGGGCCCATGTGCGGTATCTTTCTGGCGGAATCTGCGCCAAGAGACCCATGACAAAAAAAGCGATAAGAATACGTATGCCCTGCCGATAGACCACATCCTCGCTTTGATTGCTGGCGCTATAAAGTATGAAAAGGCCCGCCCCCACTAATAACAAAAGACCAAACAATAATGGCCAATCAAGATGTAGCAATTGGCCAACACTGCCATAGGGTGAACGCATCCGGCGACGTAAAAACCAGTTTTGGAATAAGTTGTTGTCGTTCATTATTTGGGTGCCAAATACAACATGGTATCGATCACAGAGTCGGGGTTTAATGAAACACTGTCGATGCCTTGTTCGACTAACCATTTTGCAAAATCAGGGTGATCAGATGGGCCTTGGCCACAGATGCCGATGTATTTTTTCTTTTTCTTGCAGGCTTGAATCGCTTGGCTTAATAATGCTTTAACAGCAGGGTCGCGTTCATCAAATAACGCTGCAATGACAGCGGAATCGCGATCTAAACCTAACGTTAATTGTGTTAAGTCATTTGACCCAATGGAAAAACCATCAAAATAATCTAAGAAGCTTTCGGCCAATAATGCATTAGAAGGAATTTCACACATCATAATAATTTTAAGATCATTCACGCCGCGTTTTAAACCTTGCGCCGCTAATAGATCAATTACTTTTTGTGCTTCAGACAGTGTGCGCACAAAAGGAATCATCACTTGCACATTGGTAAAACCCATTTCATCGCGCACTTTGCGCATGGCTTTGCATTCTAAAATAAAACATTCTTGAAATGTGCTAGAAATATAGCGTGATGCCCCACGAAAACCAAGCATGGGGTTTTCTTCTGCTGGCTCATAAAGATGGCCGCCGATTAAATTTGCATATTCATTCGATTTGAAATCCGACAAACGCACAATCACCGGTTTGGGATTAAACGCGGCGGCAATAGTTGCTATACCTTCGGCTAGTTTTTCAATATAGAAATCAACCGGGCTATTGTAACATTGCGTTTTTTGTTGAATGGTTTTTTTAACATCTTCTGGCAGTGTGTTGAAATTCAATAATGCTTGTGGGTGCACACCGATCATTTGACTAATAATAAATTCCAGCCGCGCTAAACCTACTCCGGCATTAGGTAACGAACTAAAATTAAATGCGCGTTCAGGGTTGCCAACATTCAGCATGATTTTAAATGGCAGTTTTGGCAATTTAGAAACATCGGTACGCACGACCTCAAAATCAATTAAACCTTCGTATACATAACCAATATCACCTTCAGCGCACGATACGGTAGCTGCTTCACCGTCTTTTAGTTTGGTGGTTGCATCGCCACAACCAACTACGGCAGGAATGCCTAATTCACGTGCAATAATCGCCGCATGACAAGTGCGCCCACCACGATTGGTGACGATCGCCGCCGCGCGTTTCATGATCGGTTCCCAATCGGGATCGGTCATATCAGCTACTAAAATATCGCCTTTTTGGACTTTATCCATGTCTTTTAAATCAGCTAATACACGCACTGTTCCACTACCAATACGTTGCCCAATGCTGCGGCCTTCTGCTTTTATCGTGCCGCTCTTTTTTAATTGATAACGTTCCGTAGCTTGTTGGTTGGCATGACTTTTTACGGTTTCGGGGCGCGCTTGCAAAATATAAATTTGGTTATCGACACCATCTTTGCCCCATTCGATATCCATCGGGCGTTGATAATGTTGTTCGATTAAAAGTGCTTGCTGCGCTAGAAAAATAATATCTTCATCGGTTAACGAAAAACGCAGGCGATCATTTTCATCAACTGGAACTGTTTGTGTAGCTTTAGCAAAATCTTTGTTGTCGGTATAAATCATTTTCAGCGCTTTGCCGCCTAAATTGCGGCGTACAATAGCGGGTTTTGCTAATGGCAAATTTGGTTTATAAACATAAAATTCATCGGGATTTACTGCACCTTGCACGACGGTTTCACCCAAGCCATAAGAAGACGTAATAAACACCACATCTTTAAAACCCGATTCAGTATCGAGTGTAAACATCACTCCACTCGCACCTTTATCACTGCGCACCATGCGTTGAATACCCGCCGATAATGCCACCTTGTCGTGATCAAAATGTTGATGTACGCGATACGAAATAGCGCGATCATTAAATAACGAGGCAAATACTTGTTTAACTGCTTGCAATACATTATCGATGCCTTGCACATTTAAAAAAGTTTCTTGTTGGCCAGCGAACGAGGCTTCGGGCAGATCTTCTGCCGTCGCTGATGATCGTACCGCGACGGAAATTGCTTGCGGATGATCACCTTGCAATTTGGCATATGATTCTTTAATCGCAGTTTCTAATTCCACCGGCAATGGTGCTTGATTAATCCAGCTGCGGATTTCCATTCCGGCTTTGGTGAGCTCATCAATATTGTTAATATCTAATTGGCTCAGTTTTTCTTGAATTCGTTGCGTCAGTTTATTGGTCTCAAGAAATAATCGATACGCATCTGCCGTGGTCGCAAAACCCGCTGGCACTTGCACACCGGATTTTGACAGATGTTTGATCATCTCGCCCAACGAAGCATTTTTGCCACCCACTTGATCAAGGGAGGAAAGATCGATATCTTGAAACCATTGGATATATTTTTGCATGGTGGTTCTCTTATGAAACGTACAGTCTTTTTTATTTCAGATGGCACCGGCATCACTGCCGAAGCGTTAGGCCATAGTCTACTCACTCAATTTGAACATATCAAATTTGAACACATTACCATTCCTTATGTAAATTCGGAAGAAAAAGCCACTGCCGCCATCCAACATATTCAAGAAATTGCCGTGCGCGATGGCGAAAGGCCTTTGGTATTTGCCACCCTCATCAACCCACAGATCCGCCAATTGATTAGCCAGAGCAACTGCTTATTGCTCGATTTTTTTAATACCTTCATTGGCCCTATTGAGAGCGAATTGCACACTAAATCATCACACCGTGTTGGCCGCACCCATGCCATGACCGACCATGGTAGCTACACCACCCGCATTGATGCAGTCAATTACGCCCTGGCCAACGATGATGGCATCACCACCAAAAATTATGATAAGGCCGATTTAATCCTCATTGGCGTTTCACGCAGTGGCAAAACCCCTACTTGTTTGTACCTTGCTTTACAGTTCGGTCTTTTTACCGCTAACTACCCACTGACGGAAGATGACCTACTGCATCATCTCCTACCCGCTTCGCTTAAACAACACCGCGCTAAACTTTTTGGCCTCACCATTGATCCCAAACGGTTACATGCCATCCGCACTGAACGCCGCCCTAACAGCACTTACGCAGCACTGCAACAGTGTCAATTAGAAATTCAACGCGCCGAGGCGTTATTTTTGGCTGAACGCATTCCTTCCATCAACAGCACCACCCGCTCGATTGAGGAGATTGCCACCACCATTCTCGCCACCACTGGCGTCAAGCGGCGGTTGTTTTGAAATAGGGCTGAAGTAATAATCCAACACCGTGCGGGCAATTTGCGCTGCGGGAATCGAGCTATTTTGGATCATCACTGCTAGAGCAATGCGTGGTTCATCAACCGGCGCGAAAACAATAAATAACGAATTATCACGCAGATATTCCGGCAATAATTGCGCTTTATCTTTTTCATTGTTCTTCAAACTAAACACCTGCGCGGTTCCCGTTTTTGCTGCCACCGTATAAGAAGCGCCTTGAAAATAACGATACGCTGTGCCAGAAGGATCATCCGCTACTGATTCCATCGCATCTAATATCAACTGCCAGTGTTCTTTATCGATTGCTACAGGGGTTAACGCTACTGGATTAATCGTCTCCATGTTGCCCTGTGGTGACTGTACACGATATAAAAGATGGGGCAACCAACGCTGCCCGTGCGCTGCCAACGTTGCTGCGCCGACTGCCATTTGTAATGGTGTTACTTGCATGAATCCTTGCCCAATACCGCTTATGACCGTATCACCTGGATACCACGATTTACCCATGGCGTGTAACTTCCAAGCGGGCGATGGTATATTCCCTGATGATTCGCCATATAAATCAATGCCGGTTACTTTGCCAAAACCAAAACGCTGCAATATATCATCCAACTGCAAAATACCTAACTTAACAGCCAAGGTGTAAAAAAACGTATCGCAAGAAACCATCACTGCTTTTGCAACATTCACCGTACCATGCCCCCAGCGCGCATCATCATGATAAATGTGCGTGCTGTCATTTAATTTAAACCAACCGGGATCATGAATCGAAAAATTTTTATCAATAACGCCATTAGATAACCCACCTAACGCAATAAAAGGTTTAATGGTCGAACCGGGTGGATACTTCCCGTGAATAGCACGATTAAATAGGGGCTGCCCTTCGCCAGTCTGCAATTCTTTAAACGTGTCTTTATCAATACCTGCGGCAAAAAGATTGGGATCATAACTAGGCTCACTGACTAATGCCAACACTTCGCCATTGCGTGGATCAATCGCCACAATAGCGCCGCGTTGGCCTGCTAACGCTTGTTCGGCAGCCATTTGCAATTTACTGTCGATAGTTAAATATAAATTAGATCCACCCACCGGTGGGGTACGATCAATAACCCGAATTATCTGCCCTGTCGCATCGCTTTCTACTTGTTGATTACCGACAGAACCATGCAATAAGGTTTCGTAAAATTTTTCGATGCCTATTTTACCGATAAAATTAGTAACGCTGTAATTGGTAGGGTCAACCGATTCCAATTCTTTGGCGCTAATACGCCCTTCATAACCGATGACCTGCGCAAACGTAGGCCCTAATGGATAATGCCGAATCATTTCTGCAACTATCGCTACGCCGGGAAAATGATATTGCTCAACTGAAAAACGCGCCACTTCTTCTTCGGTTAATTTGCTGCGAATAATGGCGGGTTGAAAATGACGATGCAGTTTTACTGCCCGATAAAATTGCCGTAGATCATCATCGGAAATGGGAATTAATTTTTGCAGATTTTTGACGGTATCTTCCAAATTAGGCACTGCGCTGGGTGTGATGACTAAATCAAAAACAGGAATATTTTCTGCCAGCAAGACACCGTTACGATCATAAATTAAACCGCGATTAGGCTCGAGCGGCATTAAGTTCATCTGGTTTTGTCGTGCCAACGTAGTATAGATTTTGTGTTCGTATAATTGTAAATAAGCAAGGCGCGCCAGTAACCCGCTAATCAATAAGATAATGATCACTATGACGAACAACAAACGACGCTTAAATAGCGCTGATTCGCGGCGTGGGTCTTTGAAGGTTAGGAAGTTGTCTTTCATGTGTAGTTATTTACTGTAGCTTTGATATACTCTAATTTTGTATCAAACTGGCAAAACCTTTATGTTAACAAAAATCTCAGCACAACTGTTTCAACGCGCCCAAGAACACATCCCCGGCGGCGTTAATTCTCCAGTACGCGCCTTTAAAAGTATAGGTGGTGACCCATTATTTTTTAATCGTGGCCAAGGCGCTTATCTTTTTGACGTCGATGGCAACCGTTATATCGACTATGTGGGGTCGTGGGGGCCGCTGATTTTAGGGCACGCCCACCCTGCTGTGTTAGATGCTGCATACAAAACTATTGCCAATGGTTTAAGCTTTGGCGCGCCCACTGAGCTTGAAATCCTACTCGCGGAAAAAATCTGCGCCATAATGCCCAACATCGAAATGGTGCGTATGGTCAATTCTGGTACAGAAGCTACCATGACCGCTATTCGTTTAGCCAGGGGCTATACCCAACGCGATAAAATTCTAAAATTTAATGGTTGCTATCACGGCCATAATGACTCACTCTTGGTAAAAGCAGGGTCGGGCGTGTTGACCTTGGGCATTCCTGGTTCGCCAGGCGTACCCGCTGATATCGTCAAACATACATTGACTGCCGAATTTAATAATCTAGAGCAAGTGACAGAAATATTCGCCCGCTATGGCGAAGAAATTGCCGCCATTATTGTTGAACCCATCACTGGCAATATGAATTTTGTACTGCCAGCGACAGGATTTTTAAGTGGATTGCGTCAACTATGCGATCGTTATAAAAGTTTATTGATCTTTGATGAGGTGATGACAGGCTTTCGCGTTGCTTTAGGTGGGGCACAAGCCCATTATAAAATTAAACCTGACCTTACTACTCTCGGTAAAATTATCGGCGGCGGTATGCCTGTCGGTGCTATCGGCGGCAGTAAAAAAATTATGGAATATCTCGCCCCGGTTGGGCCAGTGTACCAAGCCGGTACATTGTCGGGAAACCCTGTAGCGATGAGCGCAGGTTTAGCAACTTTGCAGGAGATCAGCAAACCACATTTTTATGAACGCTTGAATGATACTACACAACAATTAATGCAAGGCTTGATGGAACAGGCAAACAGCGCGGGCATTCCCTTAACCACTCAAGCATTGGGCAGTATGTTCGGATTATTTTTTAGTGAAGAAAAAATAATTAGTAATTTTGAACAAGTCACAAGGTGTGATGCTGAACGATTTAAACAATTTTTTCATGGTATGTTGCAAGAAGGTGTTTATTTTGCGCCATCGATGTTTGAAGCGGGATTTGTTTCCAGCGCACATGGTGAGCAAGAAATTGCGGCGACTATTAGTGCGGCGAAGAAGGTATTTGAAAAACTTAATTAAGGTATGTTTATGTCAATCGAACTCATTAAAAACCTCCAAAAACCTGAACTCTATAATCACCCCGTTAAATATTTTAAATTATTTGAATCACATATTTCTTGGGTTATCTTAACTGGTGGCTTGGTCTATAAAATAAAAAAACCGGTGGATTTTGAATTTTTAAATTATTCAACACTCGAAAAACGCGAGTTTTACTGCCACGAAGAGATCCGTTTAAATAAACTTCTTTCACCCGAAATTTATGTAGACGTGGTGACCATCAACGGTAGCGTCGAAAACCCTACGATCAACGGCAAAGGTAAGATCATTGATTACGCGGTTAGAATGCATGAATTCCCGCAAGATCAAATTTTTGGTCATTTGTTAGCAGAAAAAAAACTAACCCCAGAACTGATCGATCGCTTAGCTAAGCTCATTGCCGAGTTCCATAAAAAAACTTTGGTTGCACCGGCTGCGACAGCATTTGGATCACCAACCAATGTACACGCACCTGTAGTACAAAACTTTGATCAAATATTTACTTTTTTAACCGATGAAAAAGAACTTGCGGTGATTGCTGGTTTACGTAAATGGGCTGATGAACAATTTCACACCCATCATGAGTTATTGCAATACCGCAAAAATAAAGGCTTTATTCGTGATTGTCACGGTGATTTGCATTTAGGCAATATTATTTATTTTAACTATAACAAACCATTGTTGTTTGATCGTATCGAGTTTAATGACGAATTCCGTTGGACTGATGTAGTCGCAGATATTGCTTTTTTAGCGATGGATCTCGATGATCATAAACAATCCGCATTATCACATCGTTTAATTAACGATTATTTTAATGCGACGGGTGATTACGAAGGCTTGGCTTTGTTACCCTATTATCTTTCTTATCGTGCCGTGGTGCGCGCTAAAGTTGCCTTATTTAGCTTATCGCCCACCAACTTAACCGAAGCACAGTGCGCGGCCATTTGGCAACATCATCGCGATCTGATTCGATTGGCACAACAGTATATGGTTAAGAAACCACCGGCATTATTAATCACTCATGGCGTCACAGGTTCGGCAAAATCCAGTGTCGCGCGCTTAATCGTCGAAAAATTAGCAGCTATTCAAATTAATTCTGACATTGAACGTAAACGCTTGTTCACACTGCCGCCGAATGCGCAAACCAACTCTGAACTCAATAGCGGCATTTATCACCCCGATACCACTGCAAAAACCTATAATCGTTTAGCTGATATCGCGAAAATTATTATTAATGCCGGTTACCCCGTAATTATTGATGCCACTTTTCTTAAGCAAGAACAACGCGAAAAATTTTATCAGCTGGCTAAATTTTTGCAGGTGCCATTTGCCATCTTGCATTGCCAAGCACCGCGCGCGCAAGTAGAGCAATGGATCAATGCGCGTAAAGCAGAAAAAGATGACCCTTCTGAGGCAGGAGTTGAAGTGTTAACGATGCAAGAAAAAGCCATCGAGCCACTTACCGACCATGAAAAAAAATTGAGCATTAATATTGACACTACCAAGATTGATGAAACTGTTTTGTTGGAACATATAAATCGGATTTTACAAAATAACCGTGCTAAATAATATAGACACCGACCGCGCCATTCATAGTTTTAAAACAGCATTTGCTTGTTTGCTCGGTTATCTATTACTTAAACTTACCCAATTTGGAACACAGCCCTGGTTGGTTATTACGGTCATTGTCGTCATGTGCGCACAGATCAATGTGGGTAGCGTGATACAAAAATCGTATATGCGTTTTTTAGGAACGCTAGTTGGCTCAGTGTTTGCCTTTATCACGTTACTGCTATTTGGTACTAATGAAATTGCTTTCATTAGTTGCATTTGTCTTTCGGTATTATTATTCAGTTATTTAGCTACCAGCGATAAACCCTACAGTGATGCAGGAACACTAGGTGCTGTAACTACTGTGATGATTTTAATTGGGCAAAATCCAACATTAAGCACAGCAGGGATCCGAACACTAGAAATTTCTATGGGAATTTTAATCGCCGCATTAGTTTCGCAGTTTATTTTACCGATTCATGCGCGCGTCCATTTACGTCGCAATCAAGCAATGACTTTGCGCAAGCTAAAAGATTATTATCAACTGACTTTAATGAGTGGTGCTTCTGCACCTGAGATGGCAGGAGCAGAAGATATTGAAGAAAAAATTATCAATTTGCTGGTCAAGCAAAGAAAATTAGCCAAAGAAGCCAGCCAAGAGCTATTGGGCAAACATTTTAATGTGAACGCTTTTAAAAAATCTCTGCATTGTGAAAAACAAATGTTACGCTGCGTTATTTTCATGCGGCAATTTCATAAGCTTTCATCAACAGGGGAAGAGTTATTGAATCATCAATTATGGCTGCCACAATTTAATGCTGATGCTTGCGCTGCTTTAATGATCATCGCCGACCAGATTGAAAAACCCACTATACCCGCTGTGGCTATTAATATTCCAGCAATTTGTGATATTAAAAAAATTGTGCAAACGGCTTCGCAGCAATTGGATGAACGCGATTATTTATATATCTGCAATTTCATTTGTTGTGCAGAATTGTTTTTAAAGCATTTGGAGGATTTGGTGGTACATAAAAAACTGTTGGTTAATAAACTATCATAAGGGTATGGATATGAAACGAATAATAGCAGGTGCTACAGGGTTCATCGGACAACATCTCGTCAAACGCTGGTTAGCCGCAGGCCATGAAATTATTGTTATTGGTCGTTCACGCGAAAAAATAAATAAACTATTTGGCACAACAGTAAAAGCAGTGACCTGGGAAGAACTAGCAGCAAATGGACAACCTATTATTGCAGGTGCGCAAGCAATTATTAATTTAGCAGGTGAAAATATTGGTGCCAAATTATGGTCAGAACAACGTAAGCAAGAAATTTTGCTCAGCCGTACCCAAGCCACGGCTACACTGGCAGAATTGTGTGCGAGTTTGGGTGCGCAATCGCCTGGTTTACTAAACGCCAGTGCTATCGGTGTCTATGGATTACAACCAGCTATCGATAAACAATTACCACCGGCTTATGATGAATCTACGACCATTGATTTTACCCAAACTCCTGATTTTTTAGCGCAAGTCGGTCGCGCCTGGGAATTAGCGGCATTGCCTGCAAAAACGGCTGGCGTAAGAGTTATTTGGATGCGTTTTGGTGTAGTGCTGGCAAAAGAGGGCGGCGTATTGCCACAATTAAGCTTACCGACAAAATTATTTGTCGGTGGCCCTATTGGCTCTGGATTACAAGCATTTTCTTGGATCACGCTCAACGACCTCTGCGCTGCTATTGATTTTTTGCTGGATAACCCGCATATTTCAGGGGCAATCAATTTGGTAGCACCAGGCTGTGTCACGCAAAAACAATTAGCTAAAGCGCTTGGAAGAATTTTTTATAGACCTAGTTTCATTAAAACACCCGCTTTTGTTTTTAAGTTTATGTTTGGTCAAATGGCGGAAGAATTATTATTATCAGGTCAAAATGTTTACCCTAAACGGTTGCTGGAATTGGGTTTTAAATTTCAGTCTCCTGATATAGAATCGGCATTAAAGAAAATTTATAGGTAATTTATATGAATAAAGAAAATACAGAAGACTGCCCTTGTGGCTCAAACAAAACTTATCTTGCTTGCTGCGAAAAATTTTTGCAGGGCAAACAAATTCCACCCACGCCGGAAGCATTAATGCGTTCGCGTTATACTGCATTTACTTTTTCCAATATTGATTATATTTCACAAACAATGACGGGTGTTGCATTACAAAATTTTAATCCTGACAATGCTAAAGTATGGGCAAAACAAATTAAATGGTTGGGCCTAGAAGTGATTAATGCTTCACCCATCGAAAATAATGAGCGTGGCAGCGTGGAATTTATTGTGCATTATTTATTAAATGATCGTAAACAAAACCTTCATGAAATCAGTGAATTTCGCCGTGAAAATGATCGTTGGTATTATGTCGATGGCGCTCCTGGCAATAGTGTAAATGCTGTGGAAGAATCAAGTAAAGTGGGTCGCAATGATCCTTGCCCTTGCGGTAGTGAAAAGAAATATAAGAAGTGCTGTGGTAGCTGATCAATCGACTCAAATAATTTCTCGTTCTCAATCGGTTTGCCTGATGAGTCTTACATCCCATCCTAATTCATCTTCTTGTGCGATCCACGCTGCGCCGATCGCGTAACCAACAACAGCGATCAATTCATCGTTACAATAAATTAACGGCACGTAGTCACGTTCCCAGGTTGGAATATGCCACTCTTGCAGCAATTTTTTTAATGGGTGTGAGCCTTGTCGTCCGACGGGATGAAAGCGTTCGCCACCGGCGCGAAATCGCACAGTAATTTGTGCGTTAATTAATGCATTACAGCGAATGCCCGCGCCCTGCTTTTGTATCGCAGAGAGAATTCCGATATCTGGTATCGCTAATGGTTGTTGCAGGTCCCACAATAAAGGGGTTGTTGGTATTTTTTTGGCAGCAGCGGTTTTAAAAACATAAAGATCATCTTGATAATAACGTATCTCAGCATCGCCCCATTTTACGACGGGATCAGCATCGATACTGCAATGCAAAACATCTTTTTCTATCTGCAACATTTGTGCTTTTGTAGGCATGGCCAAACCTTGTTGATGGAACCAATAACGCAGCACATTACTACGTCGATTATCGCTTAAATGTAATAAACTTTTCATTGATAAGGTATTGGGTCGACCGCCCGGCAATGATTTGAAATCTTCGGCAGCTAAAATATCTAATAATTCACTGGCTTGTGCACAATGCTCAGCCGCACGAGCAATCGTTTTATTAGCCGCAGGCCAGCGTTGTTTAATCACCGGCATTAATTGCTGCCGGATATAATTACGATCAAAACGTAAATCCATATTGCTTTCATCTTCGATCCACTGCAATTGATGTCGTTCCGCATACGCTTCTAACTGCGCACGTGAAAATTCTAACAGCGGTCGCAAATGATGGCCGCGAGCAAAAGGCCCTATCACGGGCATACTCGCCAAACCTTTTACTCCGGCACCGCGTAACAGTTGTAATAATAATGTTTCTGCTTGATCATCTTGATGATGCGCTGTTAATAAATAATCGCCCGGTGACAACGCTTTGGCAAACGCCGCATAACGCGCTTCACGTGCATAGGCTTCTGCACTCTCGCCGTTTTTTGCCTGTGCGTCGATCTTAATGATTTGACAGGGGATGTTGAGTTGCTGACAGATTTTTTGGCAGTGATCGCCCCATTCTTCTGCTTTTGGATTCCATCCGTGATTAATATGAATAGCATATAATCTTTCGTGAGTTTGCTGAGGAAATAATGCGGCAAGTGAATGTAGTAATACGTGGGAATCCAGCCCTCCGCTGTACGCAACTAGAAACCGCTGTGATGATTTCAAATAAGGAAGAATGGTTTTGATGAGGTGAAGCATAATAAATCCCCCCGCCTCGCTTGACGCTCGGCGACCCCCTTTTTCAAAGGGGGTAAATTCAGAGGCTCACTCTTAGTTAAGATATAATCACCGCCCAACCGCCATCAAACGTTCGTAACGTTGTTCGATTAAGCGCTCAGGAGAAATACCATGCAAGCGATTGAGGTTTTTACTCAGCGCTTCTTTTAACGTAGTTGCGGTAACATCGATATCGCGATGCGCGCCACCCAAAGGCTCGACCACCACCTCATCAATTAAACCTAGTTCCAATAAACGATCTGCCGACATGCCCATTGCCTCGGCAGCTTCTGGAGATTTCTCGGCACTCTTCCATAAAATAGAAGCGCAACCCTCAGGTGTAATCACCGAATAAACACTATAATGCAGCATCAACACACGATCACCGACGCCGATCGCCAATGCTCCTCCCGAACCACCTTCACCAATTACCGTACAAATAATCGGTACTTTTAAACGCGACATCACTTGCAAATTAACCGCAATCGCTTCACTTTGATTGCGCTCTTCAGCATCGATACCCGGATAAGCACCCCGCCGTATCAATTAAAGTAAAAATTGGCAATTTAAAACGTTCGGCTAACTGCATCAACCGCAGTGCTTTGCGATAACCCTCAGGGCGCGGCATTCCAAAATTACGCAGTAATTTTTCTTTGGTAGTACGGCCTTTTTCTTGACCGATAACAACCACAGGCTTACCTTCAAAATAAGCTAAGCCGCCGACGATTGCTTCGTCATCAGCAAAATGACGATCACCATGCAATTCATCAAAATCGGTAAAAATTCGTTCGATATAATCTAACGCGTGTGGGCGTTGTGGGTGACGCGCTAGTTGCACCGTCTGCCACACCGTTAATGAACTAAAAATAGATTGGGTTAAATCACGGCTTTTTTGTTCGAGACGATTAATTTCATCAGCGATATTCACGCCGTTATCAGTGCCTACATGCCGTAATTCTTCGATTTTTGCTTCTAATTCAGCAATCGGCTGCTCAAAGTCGAGGAAGTTAAGATTCATAAGAGTTTATCCAATGGTAGAATTTGGGTGACAGATTATTCCTTTTTATCTTCTTCCTCACCCTCGGTGAAATGATCGTCGAATAAATAATCTAACTCTTTACGCAAACGACGTTGCTCCAGGTGATCTTCTATTGCACGCCGAGCGCGCAAGGAATAACGATTACCGGCTTGGTTTTTACCTTTCTTTCCTAGTTGATCCAAATCTGCCAACGCAGGATCTTCAGTAAAACTCGGGTCTTCACGAAAATCCAATTCCTCATCTAGATCGAGTGGAATTTCGCCGCTGGCATCTGAATCTTCTGATAAGTTTTCGGATGGTTCTTTGTAATCCATAGCAACCCTCTAGAAAAAAACACTAACGATAATATCTACCCTATTTATATTATAGTTAAGTTTTTGGCAAGTGGCAGAAGTGGATAGTATTTACTTAATTTGTTACATAACCCACAATCTGAGGGATACCACTTTGTTGTTTGGCAATGCCATTGGCGGTATCCCAATCAAGTTGGCCCGCATGGGATTGGGTCGCTGCCGTTACCACTGAACGCATAGCACTTATGTCAACCGCACTGGTTTCTTGCTGTTCCTGTAATGGCACATGGGTTTCAAGATAGAGCTTGCCACCGCTCCAGCCCGCCTTGTACATATCGTTAACAATGTTGACCTGGGTTCCGACTTTTACGTTAGAGAATAAAACTTCTACGTCTTCAGGGTACATACGAATACACCCAGAGCTACTGCGCCGCCCTACTCCTGTATAATCATTAGTACCATGCATCAGGTAGGTGGGCTGTGATAATCGCATCCTATAGCCACCCAATGGATTATCAGGCCCTGGTGGAACAAGTTTAGGTAAAAAAACTCCATCTTTAGCACGATCGGTACGGATCGATTCAGGTACAACCCAAGTTGGATTTACCGTCTTTTCAGTAATGCGGTTCATTCCTGTTGGAGTCATCCAGCCTTCACGACCAATACCGACGGGGTAAGTAGTCACGACGCCACGACCAGCGGGGTAGTAATAAACCCGTAATTCTGCCAGATTGAGCACAATGCCCTTGCGCGGTACGGGGGGTAGAATAAAACGTGATGGGATAACAATCAGCGTTCCAGCAGGCACATTATCGGCATCAATGCCGGGATTAGCTTCTACCAGTTCAAAATAGCCAATATCATAGCGCCGCCCAATAGAGCTGAATGTATCGCCCGCTTGCGCCTGCGTCCATTGCACATGGCCAACAACGCTATTGCCGGGTGCAGGCAACGGGAAGGTCAAGGCAGAAGCCGTATTGGTTAAACTCCACCCTAACAGCAACAGGACACCGGCACGCAAAACAGAACAAGACGTATTTTTAAGAGGGTTCTTCATAGTTGGCATTGGCTAAGTAGCAAAAAGGAATGGTAATTGTAGCGATAATTACGCCAAGTGCAACTGTTTTGGTTAGGGAATAGTATTTATGTTAAATTTTTTACCCTGGTCTATTAAATCGGTCTCGGCGTGCATTGGTGGTTGCATGGGTAACCGCTGTCACATTTGGCGCAACCATCGGTGGATGCCAAAATGGTGTGGTGGGATGAACTTTACGTTTTTTGAAAACCTCCAAATCGCTCGATTTGAAAAAACCGAGATCACCATATAACCTCGCAACATCATCACGACCATTAAGAAACATAGCGCCAGCAATTTGTCTTTTATCTTCCGCGCTAAACTTACCGATCTTCGGCACAAGATAACGAATAATATCGGCGTGGCCTTTTTGCGTAGCGGATAATAATGCCTTCATCGGCTGTGATGTGGTGACGGATTTCCCTAACAAGGTAACGACCGTGGGTGAAGCATCAATTTGTTGCTGGTAATTATTATAAAGAAACTTAACCGCTGCAGTTTGCCCATTGCTTGCCGCGAATTCCAAGGGAGAAACAGATACACCTTCTGCATAAAAACAGCGAACATTTAATAAATGTGGATACGCCTTCAGCAACTTTCTCATCGTTGTTACATTCGCGCCGGTTTCACAACCAATCACCATAAATAAAGCGGTTTCTTGTTCAGAAGGTGCTGCCGGTGGATAAAAAAGCTCGCGTAATTCATCATCATTTTTAAAATCATTTTTTTAAAAAATCGTCGACCACCTGTTGATTAGAACTGCATAAAAAATCTTCAACCAAAGGCACTGCGGTAAATGACTCAATATCATACGCACTTTGTTGCGTGAAGTTTTCAACCATTACTTCGGTTCTATCATTTGGATAGTTATCATCAGCGGTTTTGTTGCTTTCTTTCACTATACCCAGAGGACCTGCCCCCGCCATAGAAGACAACAGCAACAAGCTCCAAACAAATAATTGCTTGATGAAATTTCCAGAATAACTTGAATTATTGTATTTATATTCTATGTTTTTAATATTATTAGGCATGATAAGACTCCTTAGGCGATTTTGTAAAAAACGCCTTGTTTAGTTGTTTTTAAAGGGTTTAATAGACCAATATGGGCTATGGTTTAAATGCAGATAAATTTATTATATGCATTTAAACTTATTTAAGTTTATTATTAAAAACATATAGATGCAAGGGGGTAAATAAAATTTTTGCTTTAACGGCAGTTTAACGGCAGTTTAACGGCAAGCCGGTTATTGTTTAGGCAGAGCAATTCTTTCTGAGTTAATTCTCTCGCGAAATGACTCACTGATAGCAGCCCAATCAACAATATCCACCTTGTAGGGCAAATCACATTCTTCAAAATCGCTGGCTAAATCAGCCATTAATTTAATAGAAATGGGTTTACCAAGGTCAATTAGCAAATCAAGATCAGAATATTTTTTTGCTGTTCCCTTGGCGCGGGAACCAAATACCCAAACGGTCGCCTGTTGCGGAAGGTGTCTTTGCAAGATCTCCTGCACAATAGACAAATGATTAGTGCTAATATCAATAGCATTTTTCATGAAGCTGCCAGGCGCTCTGTTAGTTTGGAAATAAGATGCTTAACCTCTATCAAAAACTGAGGAAGAACTGAACACACTTGAATGGCTTTTTTTTCATTGTACGTATGACTGGTGATATTGCGAGCATCGCGATAGATTTTCCAAATATCCCAACCGTTGAGCATCAATCCGCGTTCTGACCCAGTGCGTATAAGATTTGGAAAAGACATTTGATCAACTTCTTCGGCATTCGGTTCTGTCATTTCAAGAAAGCGTTTAAGCATTTTATGGCTAAGTTCATAGGTGTATTCAAAACGTTGAATACTGGCATCGCGCACAAATCGATCACTCGGATTTTTTTGATAGGCTATTAACGCCTCCTCCAGCGATAAAGTCGCTTTTTCAAATGAGGAGATATCGAGCAACGCAAGATGATGTTTCATAAAAATAGTACTCCGATTACGACCATATGCTATATCCGCCTTAACTCTTCCGGCGCAAAATCGTCCACTGCGATCACTGCTTTGCGTGCTTCGTCGGCGCTTAAAATAATTGCAGCTTCTTCATTATTTAAAATTCCGGATTTACGTGCAGCCGCTACATTTTCTGCTAATGATTTGCCTTTGAAACCGCTTTCTTTTAACGCGGCTTGCATTTTTTTTTCTCTAACGGTTCAGCGGCAATCACTTGTTCTAATGCTTGCGCAAGAATAGCGAGTGGATTATTAGCATCTGTGGCTAGATAAGCCCCTTGCGTCAAGCGTGTGCGCGTGTCAGTAGGTGACAGCAATAAACTGGCTACTTTGTGATCTAAACGATCGCTAGGATATAAAATATGTTCGCCAAAAGGAAAAACCAGAAAGCGTAATACTCTTGCCAATAAACGGTTAGGAAAGTTTCGCAACAATTCATCAATGCTCTTTTCGATAGAAAATAAAATAGAACAACAAGACCAAACGACTAATGGGCGATCCGCTTCCGGCGAACCTTGTTCGGCATACCATTTTAATACTGCACACCCCATATACAACGCACTTAAAATATCGCCCAAGCGCGCTGATAATCTTTCTTTACGTTTGAGATCGCCGCCCAACGTTAGCATGGCAGCATCGGCTAATAAGGCAAATACCGCACTAAAGCGCGAAAATTGTTGATAATAACGACGACAAGAATTATGCGGTGCTGATACCAAACGACCTGCCGTAAGACCCAAAGTAAAACTACGCACCAGATTACTGATGAAAAAACCCATGTGACCAAATAAGGCTTTATCAAATTTTTTCAGTGCACGTTTTTCATCTTTATCTTGTGCAGCATTTAATTCGGAATAAACATAGGGATGACAACGTATCGCGCCCTGGCCAAAAATAATTAAACTACGCGTGAGAATATTGGCGCCTTCCACGGTAATTGCAATCGGCGTTCCTTGATAACCACGCCCCAAATAATTGCGCGGCCCCAAACAAATTCCGCGACCACCATGAATATCCATCGCATCGATAGTTACTTGACGGCCTAACTCAGTGGCATGATATTTTAAAATAGCAGAAGGTACTGCAGGTTTTTCTCCACGATCGATAGCAGCCAAAACAAACTTTGCAGTGGCATCGATCATATACGTATGACCACCAATGCGCGCTAATGCTTCTTCGATACCTTCAAAACGCCCGATGGGTAAATTAAATTGGCGGCGAATTCGCGCATAAGCGCCGGTCGCCCAAGCTGCCATTTTGCTGCCACCCACAGCGCTGGAAGGTAAAGAAACGGCACGCCCAACAGCCAAACATTCCATCAACATACGCCAACCATGACCTGCCATTTTTTTGCCACCGATGATCCAATCCACTGGAATAAATACATCTTTGCCATGAATAGGCCCGTTTTGAAAAACAATATTTAACGGGAAATGACGACGACCGATTTCAATACCCGCAGTATTGCGTGGAATTAAAGCACAAGTGATACCTATATTTTCTTTATCACCCAACAAATGATCAGGATCATACAGTTTGAATGCCATCCCAATAATTGTCGCAATCGGTGCAAGCGTTATATAACGTTTGTTGCAATTAATGCGAATGCCAATCACTTCTTTACCTTCAAATTGGCCTTTACAAACAATACCCGTATCTGGAATGCTGCCTGCATCAGAACCTGCTTCGGGATTTGTTAACGCAAAACAAGGCACTTCTTCGCCAGAAGCCAAGCGTGGTAAATAATAATTTTTTTGTTGTTCAGTGCCATATTTTAATAACAGTTCGGCGGGGCCTAATGAATTAGGAACGCTAACTGTTGAGGCCAAGGTAAGACTGTGCGCGTAAAGTTTTGTTAATATCGCGGCATGGGCGCAAGCAGAAAATTCTTTGCCACCGTAATGCTTAGGAATGATCAAACCAAAAAATCCTTGGTCTTTGATAAACTGCCAAGTTTTAGGTGTTAAATCAGCACGATTGTGGGTGATGTCCCAGTCATCGGTCATGCGACACAGTTCTTCGACCGGGCCGTCAAGAAATGCTTGCTCTTCTTCACTCAGTTTGGCAGCCGATAAACGCAACAATTTTTGCCAATCAGGCATACCGCTAAATAGATCGCCCTCCCAACCCACTGAACCGGCTTCTAATGCTTCGCGCTCTGTGCTCGACATTCTGGGCATTAAGCGACGATAAATCGTTAATACTTTGCTGGAGAACAATAAACGGCGCAATGGCCAAATATTTAGCACAATCGCCAGGATTAATACGACCGCTGCTTCGATGAAAATAATTACCGGGCCATCCGTGCTAAATTCCGAATGGATCAGCAGCAATAGTAAAAAACTAATAGTCCATACACTGAGTGAAGCGCGTTGAAAAGCCAATATCCAAATGCTGGCGATAAAGATTAATGTCCAAATGAGTGTAAGCACGGGTGCTCCTTTGAAGCGTTAGTGAGTTGCTTTCTATTGTAATGGTAAATGGCGTAGATACCAAATAAATCCCCCCGCTCGCTACCGCTCACGACCCCCTTTTTCAAAGGGGGTGAATAACCACCCGCGTCACAAACGCCTTTAAATAATCGGTTTCGGGGATGGCGGGATGGATCGGATGATCCGGCGCTTGATGGCCTTGTTCAATAATTTGCAAAGTTCGATCATAACGGCAAGCTGCAGCAGACAAAACATCGCGTAAATCATCGCGCTGTAAGTGCATGGAGCAGGAAGCCGAGATTAAAATGCCATCGGTCGTTAATAAGCGCATAGCCAACTCATTCAAACGTCGATAAGCGTTGAAGCCTTCTTTAAAATCTTTGCGTTTTTTTACAAACGCGGGGGGATCTAAAATGATCACATCAAATTTTTCTTGTGCTTCATGCAGTCGCACTAACGCTTTAAACGCATCTTCGTTGAGCAATTTAATTTTATCTTGCACGTTATTTAACGTGGCATTTTCTTGTAGCCATTCTAATGCTTGTGCAGAACTGTCTACGCACTGTACCTCACTCGCACCGTGTAATGCGGCTTGAATGCTCCATGCACCCAGATAACAAAATACATCGAGCACGCGTTTGCCTTTTACATATTTCAATAAGCTGGCGCGGTTAGTGCGCTGATCATAAAACCAACCGGTTTTTTGCCCGCTCCAGATCGGCACGCTAAAACGCGCATTATTTTCGCTTAATTCGATTTTTTGCGGCGGCTCACCGTATAAAGGTTCCACTGCACAAGTGAGCTTTTCTATTTCGCGCACCGGCACATCATTACGCATTAAGATAGCTTTGGGTTGCAATAACTCAAGCAACGCCGCGCGGATTTCGTCTTTAAGTTTATCCATGCCCGCTGCCGTTATTTGTAATACTAAAACATCACCATAACGATCGATCACCAATCCTGGTAAACCATCGCTTTCACCAAATACAAGTCGATAAAAGGGTGCGCTAAATAAACGCTCACGTAACTTCAGTGCATTTTGAATGCGTTGACTAAAAAAATCCTTATCGAATTGCACTGTGGGATCACGACTGAGCAAGCGCACACAAATTAATGAATGGGGGTTGATATAGCCCGCACCCAGTGCCCTGCCCTCATGATTTTCAATTACCACGGCTTGGCCCGGGGTAAAAGCCGATAGGGGGGTATGAGCAACATCAACCTCATTGCTATAGATCCATGGATTACCATTCCTGAGGCGACGATCTTCATGTTTTTTTAAACGTATTATAATTGGCGATGGCATTGCTTTTCCTCTGTAAATATTGATAATTGATAGCACTGGATAATAGGAATATCAAATGCGTCTGCTGCTTTCGACAACGGCCCTCATACTAGCATGTTTATTCATGGCAAGCTGCGGTTCTAACAACTCCGTGCAAGGCTATGCCGAAGGCCGCTTTAGTTATATTTCAGCAAATTATGCTGGGATACTGGATCAACTACAGGTAACACGCGGCAACCAAGTCACCCTTAACCAGCCGTTATTTATACTCGATCCCCAACCTGAAAGCGATCAACTTAATCAAGCCAAGTCGCAAGTGGTGCTAGCGCAAGCACAAATAACGCAAAACCAAGCCACTGTAGCATTAGCCGTGCTGACTTGGCAGCGGCAATCAGAATTACTCAGTAAACACGTTGCCTCGCAAGATGCAGTTGATCAAGCACGCACACAATTAGACCAAGCCAAAGCGCAACTTGCACAAGCGAATGCCAACCTGGTGGTCACCCAAGCAGCGCTAGTGCAAGCACAATGGGTAATACAACAAAAAACGGTAGTCGCCACCAAAGCAGGTTTTGTTTATGACACCTATTTTTTACCGGGTGAATTAGTGCCCGCAGGGCAACCGATATTATCGATATTAGCACCGCAAGACATCAGCGTCATTTTTTATGTGCCTGAAACGCAACTCGGTGCACTCCATCTAGGGCAAGTTGTACAAATAAATTGTGACAGCTGCAAAGATACTATTAAGTCAAAAATTAGCTACATCTCAACACAAGCAGAATATGCGCCACCCATTTTATATAGTGATGAAATGCGCAGTAAATTGATATTCCGCATCGAAGCAACACCTGTCTCAATGGCTGATGCGACTAAGTTACACCCTGGCCAACCTGTTGATATCGAATTATAACATGGATAATTCTCTCGCCATCGACGTTCACAATCTCAATAAAAGTTTTGACCATATACCTGCTGTTATCAATCTGGCTTTGCAGGTAAAAACCGGCGAAATCTTCGGCTTTTTAGGGCCGAATGGCAGCGGGAAAACCACCACCATTCGTATGCTGTGTGGTTTGCTCACCCCTGATTCTGGCGATGGCCAATGTATCGGCTATGATATTTTGACCCAATCAAATGAAATTAAATTGCATGTAGGTTATATGACGCAGCGCTTTAGCTTATATGAAGATCTCACTATTTATGAAAATTTAAATTTTATTGCCGAACTCTACGGATTATCCGACCGCAAACAACGCGTATTAAAAAACATCGAAGATTTAGGTTTGTTTGATCGTAAAGATCAATTAGCAGGTGCTTTATCAGGCGGTTGGAAACAGCGCTTGGCTTTATCGGCTGCACTATTACATGACCCGCAATTATTATTGTTAGACGAACCCACGGCGGGCGTTGATCCACAAGCACGTCGTGATTTTTGGGATCATATTCATCATTTATCTAATTTAGGTATTACCACCTTAGTCAGTACACACTACATGGATGAAGCAGAACGTTGTCATCGTCTAGCGTATATTGCTTATGGTCATTTATTAGTGACCGGCACAGCACAAGAAATTATTGACCAAACAAAATTAACTACTTGGAACGTGCGTGGTGGCAATATTGGTGAACTGGCTGATCAATTAGTACATTTACCCGGCGTGGAACAAGCCGCCGCTTTTGGTAACACATTACATGTGAGCGGTAAAGATGCAACATTGTTATCAAAAACCATCGCACCGTTTCAAGTGGCACCTTATCAATGGACACGCAGTGAGCCAAATTTGGAAGATGTCTTTATAAGTTTGGTCGCCAATACTAAGGATCCTCGTCATGGTTAATTTTGCTTGGTTTCGTTTGTGGGCTGTGATTACGAAAGAATTCATTCAAATGAAGCGCGATCGCGGCACGTTTGCGATGATCGTTGCCATTCCTATTTTACAGGTGATTTTATTTGGTTATGCGATCAATAACGATCCGAAACATTTACCAACGGCTATCATTAGCGCCGATGCGAGTAATTTTACCCGCAGTTTTATTCAAGGTATGGCAAACAGCCAATATTTCAAATTTATACGCAATGTCAAGTCCGAACAAGAAGCGCAACGCTTATTAGCGACGAACCAAGTACAATTTATTTTAAATATTCCACCTAATTTTACCCGCGATTTAGTGCGTGGTAATCGTCCGCAATTATTGTTAGAAGCCGATGCAACAGATCCTGCTGCCACTGGCAATGCCATCGCAGCGATTAACACCTTGGCGCAAACTATTTTTCAGTATGATTTAGAAGGCCCGTTAAATCATCTTAACCCGCCTGCCAGTGTGATTGATTTACGCATCCACCCTAAATATAACCCCGCTGTGATCACGCAATACAATATTGTGCCGGGATTAATGGGTGTGGTGATCACGATGACGATGGTGATGATTACCGCTAGTGCGATCACGCGTGAACGCGAACGCGGCACGATGGAACATTTATTGGCAACACCGGTGCGGCCTGCGGAAGTAATGATCGGCAAAGTGTTGCCGTATATTATCGTGGGTTATATTCAAGCGTTTATTATTCTTATTATCGCGTATTTATTATTTACCGTGCCGATACGTGGCAGTTTACCACTCTTAGCACTTACCATCATGCCATTTATTGCGGCTAATTTAGCGGTTGGTTTATTGCTCTCTACTGCTGCTAAAAATCAATTGCAAGCGGTGCAAATGTCGATCTTTTTCTTTTTGCCATCGCTGTTGTTATCAGGATTTATGTTTCCGTTCCGTGGTATGCCCGACTGGGCGCAGTGGATAGGCAATTTTTTACCGATGACGCATTTTCTGCGCATCGTGCGTGGCATCATGCTAAAAGGAAATGGCTGGCCAGAGGTATGGACCGACTTGTGGCCGATGTTGCTGTTCTTAATTGTCATTGTGTTGCTGGGCGTGAAGCGCTTTAAGCGGACGTTGGATTAAGACTAGATAAATACTTCTTCTAAACTATTCGCAGTTAACACCTGATCGCCCCATTTTAATAATGTTTCGGCATCCGCTTGCTCAATACGCTCTTGATAACCAGCAGGTATTTCACGAAAACGAAGTTTAAGTTGGCGGTTCAGCATAGCGGTTTCACCAGCGCGCAGCCCTTGTTGTCTACCTTCCTGCCTACCTTCTTGTCTGCCTTCTTGTCTGCCTTCTTGTCTGCCTTCTTGTCTAAGTTGTTCTGCTATAGTCATCGTTTTACCTCGTATTTCAGAATTAAATTGTTCTTCCACTTCACGAAAAAATAATATTTTATCGCCTTCTTCAATGCCGTCTAGTAGATATCTTATCACAATTTCTGCAAATCCTGCCCCCTTTCGGCTCATTTCATTCACCCAAGGCAAGAAGTCTTTTAGAAATTTAGCAAAATCCTGTGCTTTGCGGTACTTTAATGCAAACTCCATGAGCCCACTCCAGAAGTGCTTTTGCATTTCACTGTCTGGTATACGCTGCACATCAATAAGCTGATAAGGCTGAAAAAGTACTTCCTTTGCCAATTCTCGTGGGCCAGTCATCAAATCTAATACATCTAAAGGAGCATCCCAAGCTTTTTCGCCGGTATAAACTAATATCGAATAAATAATAGGAAACAGTGCATCAGGGCGCTGTTTTTTATGCTCTTCCATTAACTTGGTTTTATAAACCAACAAACGAAAAGCTGCTAATTTTTCGATATCGGATTGATGTTCGCAATGTAAGTGCAGATAAACTAGATTTCCTTCTTGCCGTTGCACACTATAAAGAAGATCAACTTCACCAGCCTTGTACCTTGAATCAATGAAGGTGTTTTTCTCAAGCTTTAGTGTGTTTAGGTCGATCTGCTTTAATATATTCGATGGCAGGTGTTCCTCAAAGAAGTCGCTGGCGACACGGATATTCGCCATTGCATTTTTAAAAAGCTTATCATGCGGCTGATGGATGGGGGGATAAGTAGTTGTCATTTTTTTTAGTCATTATGTTTAATATAAATAGTATTTTATGTTTTTTAGTATATGCCAGGCCATTAAACATGTCTAGGGCTGTTAATGAGTAGCCCTGTCATTATGCTTACCCTCTATTTAACTTTAAAAAATACTATGGTATATTGCTTACATTCATTCACAATAACTATAGAAGAGGTAATGTCATGGGTTTTGGTCTATTCAAGAAGTGGGAAAATTGGCGCGCAACACGTAAAGTGCGTAATGTATTAAATGCTACTCCCGCTGTTCGCTTTGCAAACATAATGTTGGGCAGACAACGCGGTATTTATGAAACAGAGGAAGGAAACAATAACAAGTTCGATAAACAAAAAAGAGAATTTAATGAGCAACTGCAGCAACAGGCAATGAAAAAAGAAATTGA
>JABDBA010000007.1 GCA_013288885.1 Gammaproteobacteria bacterium
TTATTCAATGCTTGGACTTCACCGGATGCCATCATTAACTATTTAATATTTGCACGCAATTATATTGCAGAATGTGAAGAAAAATATGGCATTACGGAAGTAGAAGAAATGCTGGATGCTTGCCATGCCTTGATGAACTATGGGGTTGATCGTTATAAGCATCCGAGTAAGTTATCATTATTAAAAGAACAGGAGCGTCAAAAATCACGTGAAGAATATTTGCGCACACAAGTAGATGAGATTTGGCGTACATTGCCGCATCATTCAAAAAAACAAGAAAAAATCAAAGAACGTTTTCCATCAGAACCCCAAGAAAATATTTTATATTTTATCGAAAAAAATGCCCCGCTACTCGAACCGTGGCAACGTGAAGTAGTGCGTATTGTGCGCAAAATTGCCCAATATTTTTATCCGCAACGACAAACACAAATTATGAATGAGGGTTGGGCGTGCTTTTGGCATTATACTATTCTGAATAAAATGTTTGACGAAGGCTTAGTAACAAATTCATTTATGATGGAGGTTTTACAAACTCATACCAATGTGATTTATCAACCACCATTTGATAGCCCTAATTATACAGGGATCAACCCTTATGCACTCGGTTTTAATATGTATGTGGATATTCGTCGTATTTGTGAAAATCCCACTGAAGAAGATAAACAATGGTTTCCTGATTTAGTCAATACTGATTGGGTGAAAACGCTTGATTTTGCGATGCGTAATTTTAAAGATGAGAGTTTTATTGCGCAATATCTTTCGCCTAAATTGATGCGTGATTTAAAATTATTTGCTGTAGTTGATGAAGAGAAAGATGCTAATTTAGTGATTTCAGCTATCCATGATGAGCATGGTTATCAGAAAGTTCGTAAAGCATTAGCTGAACAATATAATTTGGCAAATTTAGAGCCGAATATTCAGATATATGAAGTTAAACGACGTGGCGATCGTTCTTTGACACTACGTCATGTGCAATATCAAGGTCGTCCATTGAGTAATGAGACAGCGGTTATTATGAATCATCTCTATAAACTATGGGGTTTCCCGGTGCGTTTAGAATCTATTGATGTCGATGATAAAGTCTGCGCTGTGGTTGAATACCCATCACATGAAACACCTGGCGCTCCTTGAGCCGACCCCTATTTCTTGCGTGCAAGCGTTAGCCCATCGCCGATGGGGATCATGCTCAACGAAACTCTTTCATCGTGATGTAGTTTTTCGTTAAGAGCGCAGATGGCGAGGGTAGCTTTGTCGTCCAACGCTGGCGCAACGACACGGCCGTTGCGCAGGGTGTTATCGATGGCGATTAAGCCGCCTTGGCGCAGTAAGATTAGGCAGCGTTCGTAGTAGTTGGGATAACCTTCTTTATCAGCGTCGATAAATGCAAAATCAAAGCTACCTGCTTTATCCTCTGCGATGAGTTTATCCAGGGTTTGTAAGGCTGGGGCGATGCGCAATTCAATCTTATCCACGACCCCGGCTTTTTGCCAATATTTTTGCGCAATTTGTGGCGCTTTGGCGTCGATATCACAAGCTACAAGGCTGCCGTCTGCAGGCAGGGCGAGTGCAACTACCAAGCTGCTGTAACCCGTGTAAACACCGATTTCTAGCGTTTTGCGTGCGCCTATTAATTCGATAAGCAACGCCATGAATTGTCCTTGTTCCGGCGCTATTTGCATTTGCGCGCCGGGCATACGGGCGGTTTCAGCACGTAGTTCTTTCAATACCTCTGGTTCGCGTAAGGATACCGATAAGAGATATTCGTAAACTTTATCAGTCAGATTCAACGTTTTATTGCTCATGATTTTTCCTCATCGTCATTTTATTCTGTATAATAAACTCTTTATATAATTCAGGATACTAAAATAAAATGACCATTCGCACACGTTTTGCCCCCAGTCCCACCGGTTATTTACATATCGGCGGTGCGCGCACTGCATTATATTGTTGGTTATATTCACGTAATCATCAAGGTAAATTTATTTTGCGCATTGAAGATACTGATTTGGAGCGTTCTACACCAGAAGCCGTACAAGCAATTTTAGAGGGTATGCAATGGCTAGGTCTCGATTATCAAGAAGGCCCGTTTTATCAGACACATCGTTTCGATCGTTATAACGCTGTGTTACAGCAATTTATCAGTGAAGGTAAAGCGTATCGTTGTTACTGTACTAAAGAACGATTAGAAAAATTACGCGCAGAGCAGACTGCAAATAAACAAAAGCCGCGTTATGATGGATTTTGTCGCAACCGCAAGGACCAACCCGCCAATCAACCCTTTGTTATTCGTTTTTGCAACCCAGCAGAGGGTGAAGTCGTTGTTGATGATCAAGTGCACGGCAAAGTGGTTTTTCAAAATACCGAATTAGATGATTTAATTATTGCGCGTAGTGATGGAACGCCCACTTATAATTTTACAGTTGTGGTAGATGATTACGACATGCAGATAACGCATGTTATTCGTGGCGATGATCATCTCAATAATACACCGCGTCAAATTAATATGCTCTTGGCGTTAAATGCAAAATTACCGCTTTATGCTCATGTGCCTATGATCTTAGGGACTGACGGTAAAAAACTTTCTAAACGTCATGGTGCAGTCAGCGTGATGCAATATCGCGATGATGGTTTTTTGCCAGATGCGTTGTTAAATTATTTAGTACGATTGGGTTGGTCGCATGGCGATCAGGAAATTTTTAGTAGAGATGAAATGATTCAATTTTTTGATATCAAAGATTTAAATAAATCTGCCGCCGCATTTAATTTAGAAAAATTATTATGGTTAAATCAACATTATATAAAAACCGTTGATGCTAAAATAATTGCAGAACATTTGACCTGGCATATGCAAGAGCAGGGCATTGATATAACACAGGGGCCCCCATTAACTGAAATAGTTTTGATCCAAAGAGAACGTGCTAAAACATTGAAAGAAATGGCAGAAAAAAGCCGTTATTTTTATGAAGATAAAATTGATATCGCAGCTATTAAGCCAGAAATACCACCCGATATTTTACCGGTATTAAAAAAATTACATGAAAAACTTTCAGCGTTGCAGGATTGGTCGGCTGTTAGTATTCATTCGGTAATTAATGCCAGCGCAGAAGAGGCTGGTTTAAAAATGGGGAAAATCGCGCAACCCTTGCGTTTGATTATAACAGGCGGCAGTGTGTCACCACCTATTGATGCAACATTGCAGTTAATCGGTAAGCAGAGGGTGTTGGAACGTTTATCGAAAGTGCTTTGATTGCTTGACAGGGTAGTCGGCTGGCTCATAGAATGCAGCCATCATCCAGCCCTCACCCTAACCCTCTCCCAGGGGGAGAGGGGATCGGAAATAGAAATCTCCCAGGGGGAGAGGGGATCGGATAAAGCACGTCTTCAAGATTAGAAATTAACGGGGGCTATAGCTCAGTTGGTAGAGCGCTTGCATGGCATGCAAGAGGCCGGCGGTTCGAGACCGCCTAGCTCCACCAAAATCTACTATTTATTCCCAGTACCTTCACTACCGCTACCCGTTCCCGTTTCATTCTTGGTATTAGCCGTACGTAAATAACCTCGACGACGTGAATAAGCGCCACCAAAGCGACGCACTGTATTACCGCGTTTGCCACCGCGTGGTTTATTAAGTGCGGTTTTTTCGGGTGCGGCGCTCAAATCATTGGTTAAGCTAACCGGTAGAGATTCAACTTGTATCGGATGGCTTACGGCAGCAGCAACAGGTTCTGGTTTAGCTTTGACCGGTGTAGTAGCTGGTGCGGTCGATCTTGTTGGTTCTTGCACATCTTCAAACGGTGGTCTTGCAACTGGTTTTGCTGACATCGGAATATTTTTTTCTGGCATATCCAATGGTAATTCCACTTGTTTTTTCACAGGAGGATTAGCCTGTTGGGTATGTGTTTCATGGCGCTGCGGATTACGTGGTGCAGCCGATGAAACATTCTCATTGGGTTCGCGTTTAGTAAATTCACGTTTAGCTCGGTTAGGATTAGCATTAGGTGATTTATTAAAATTATCGCGGCGGCGACGGTTATTGTTATTGCCACCACGTCTGTTATCACGCTGATTTTGATCGCGATCACGTTGCGGATGTGGTCTTCGTTCACCACCTTGCGCAGAGGTGCTTGTAGCATTTCGATTAGTATTATTTCTTATCGGTGCAACAGTTGATTTCGGCGGAATTTTACGTCCTTCTTCTGTTTTTGCTTTATGGAACAAGCTATCCATAAGTCGACTCAGGAAACCAGGTTTTGCTTTCTCTTTGGTTTGAGCGGTTGCTGTGGCAGGTGCTATTTGTTTAACTGCAGGCCCTTCGGTGCTCGTTGGTGTAGCTGGTGTTTGTGCAGCAGCTTCTAACATCGGATCTTCCACCAAAGTATAACTGCTAACTTCGCTACCATCGTCTGCGATCTCATCCGTTCTAAAACGGGTAATTTTATAGTTCGGCGTTTCGAGATGTTGGTTAGGAATAATCAAAATAGTCGTGTTGTTACGTTGTTCGATCTGCGCCAACGCTTTGCGTTTTTCATTCAATAAATAAGTAGCCACTTCCACCGGAAGTTGCGCGCGAATTTGTTTGGTTTTGTCTTTTAATGCGTCTTCTTCGATCATACGCATAATTGATAAAGCCAAAGATTCTACGCCGCGAATTTTGCCTTGTCCGTTACAGCGTGGGCAATTTGCTTCGCTGGCTTCGCCGAGTGAAGGGCGTAAGCGTTGACGTGACATTTCTAATAAACCAAAGCGTGAAATACGCCCAACTTGAATGCGGGCGCGATCCATTTTGAGCGCTTCCCGTAAGCGGTTTTCTACTTCACGTTGATTGCGTACGGATGACATATCGATAAAGTCGATCACGATGAGCCCACCCAAATCACGAATACGTAATTGACGGGCAATTTCATCAGCCGCTTCAAGATTGGTATTAAATGCAGTTTCTTCAATATCGCCGCCTTTGGTAGCGCGACCTGAGTTAATGTCGATGGCAACCAATGCTTCGGTATGATCGATGACGATGGTACTGCCAGAAGGCAATACGACTTTACGTTGAAAAGCCGATTCGATTTGATGTTCAATTTGAAAACGGCTAAACAGTGGAATGGTATCTTTGTAAGGTTTAATGCGATTGGTGAAATCAGGTCGCATCAATTCGATATGTTGTTTGGCCTTGTTAAATATTTCTTGGCTATCAACCAAAATTTCGCCAATATCTTTGCGCAAGTAATCACGAATGGCACGCATTACTACGTCGCTTTCTTGATGAATTAAAAAAGGAGCAGGGCGTGATTGATAGGCTTTTTTGATCGATTCCCATAAATTTAACAGGACATTCATGTCCCACTGTAATTCTTCAGTACTGCGATCGACACCCGCTGTGCGCACGATTAACCCCATGCCTTCGGGGATTGCCAATGCACTCAATAATTCACGCATACCCGCGCGTTCGTCGCCTTCGATGCGGCGTGAAATACCGCCCGCGCCTGGATTGTTGGGCATCAACACCAAGTAACAGCCTGGCAAACTAATGTAGGTGGTAAGCGCTGCGCCCTTATTGCCGCGTTCTTCTTTTTCTACTTGCACCATCAATTCGCGTCCGACTTTGATGGAATCTTTGAGATCGCCACTTTGGCCGCTGCGTGAATATTCGGGTGAAATTTCTTTGAAAGGTAAGAAGCCATGCCGTTCTGCGCCATATTCTATGAAGGCTGCTTCTAGGCTAGGTTCGACGCGACTGACGCGTCCTTTGTAGATATTTGCTTTTTTTTGTTCACGACCTGGGCGTTCGATGTCTAGGTCATATAAAGTTTGTCCGGAGACTAAAGCGACTCGAAGTTCTTCTTCCTGAGTTGCGTTAATGAGCATTCTGTTCATGTTATTTCCTCGTCTTATTAAATTACAGCACTATGACGAGCAAAATACTAACTTATACTCTTCGCGTTTAAATCTTAGGCGTTGTTGCTTTCGACCTCTCGCAATGCTCACATATAACCCATATGCTCCGCTTGCTCGGGTCTCAGCGCCTAGCCTAAAATCCAAACGCTTTGAGTATATTTTTTTGTCTATTTGATTTTGAGATTCGTCGATAAAGGGCTCCTAGCTCACTTTTTATTATTTTTGCAATATTTCGGCTAATATTTTTATGCACTTTCATCGGATAATCTTCGCATTCGTTTATTAAATTAATTAGTTAGCATTCTTGCTCTTAAGAGCTTTGCTTGTTTATGTTTGTATTTAACCGGGGACAAAACATTCTATGGTATTTAAGGTCCACCGCGGTTATTATGTTGTTATTCTGAGCGCCACATATGGCCGCTATTCCATAACGTATTGAATTATAACATTATTTGAACGTAGGGCAAGCAATATAATCTGACGCTATTAAATTTACGAGTACTTTATGACCATCAAACCCACCACGACCGCCCAATTCTATCCTGCTGAAGAGGGCGAAATTGGCCAACGTATCGACAATTTCCTGATGACGCGTTTAAAAGGCGTGCCTAAGAGCCGCATATACCGGCTCGTGCGTAAGGGAGAGGTGCGGGTCAATAAAAAACGCATTAAGCCGGAGTATCGTATTCAAGCAGGCGATATTATTCGCATCCCCCCGGTGCGGATGGAAGAAAAAGGTGCACCTGCCAAGCCATCTAGTTCTCTACAACAGGAATTGGCGCAGCGGATCCTATTTGAAGACAAGCATCTATTGATTATCGATAAGCCTGCTGGGGTCGCCGTGCATGGTGGCAGCGGTATCAGCGTGGGGGTCATTGAGGCTTTGCGTTTTATGCGGCCGCACGATAAATCGCTGGAGTTGGTGCATCGCTTAGATCGCGAAACATCGGGTTGCTTGGTGCTAGCTAAAAAACCGAGCACATTAAAAACACTTCATGCTTTGCTGCGCGAGAGTGCAGTGGAAAAAACCTATCTGGCGTTAGTGCAAGGACACTGGCCTAAAGATCTTTATATGGTTGATGCTCCGTTAGAGAAGTTTGAGCTGCGGGGCGGCGAGCGCATGGTGAAAGTAACTGCCGATGGCAAAGCGGCTAGCACGGAGTTTCGGGTGATCCAACGATTTGATAATTCAACCTTGGTCGAAGCTAAGCCCCTGACCGGCCGTACCCATCAAATCCGCGTTCATGCGCTACATGTAGGCCACCCGATTGTGGGTGATGATAAGTACGGTGATAAAGATTTTAATAAGACCATGCGTAAATTAGGCTGCAAACGCATGTTTTTACATGCCTACAGCATTAAATTTAACTTGGACGAACAAGAAATATTCGTAAAAGCCGAAGTCAATAATGACTGGCAAGATTGTCTGCGGCGATTGGGTTGACTCTAAATGAGCTTTCCTTTTGACATCTCCCCCCAATCTCTGGATAATGGCGCATTATTTAGTCTATTTGGAGCAGAAAACCATGGCAGTGCAAAAATCCCGTAAATCACGTTCCCGGCGCGGTATGCGTCGTGCGCATGACAGCCTGAAGCCTCAGGCATTATCTATTGACTCAACGACAGGTGAAACCCATCGTCGGCATCAAATTACCCCGGATGGTTATTATCGCGGCCGCAAAATTCTGCAAAAGTCATCTGACGAGGAATAAACACCCTTGACCATTAGCACGATTGCTATTGACGCCATGGGTGGTGATCATGGCCCCAGTGTGGTGGTTCCTGCTGCGTTAAGCATCTTGCGGGAACGTGATGATTTGCACCTTATTCTAGTCGGTGATGAAGTAACCTTGCGACAGCAATTGACTAGTTCTAATGGTAAAGAGAACGATAAACTTAGCATTCGACATGCTTCCCAAAAAGTAGAAATGGACGAAGCCCCGGCCTCAGCGTTGCGTGGTAAAAAAGATTCTTCCATGCGCGTGGCGATAAACCTGGTCAAAGAAGGCCAAGCCCAAGCTTGTGTCAGCGCAGGTAACACTGGCGCGTTAATGGCGACTGCACGTTTTGTTTTAAAGACCATCCCTGGTATTGATCGCCCTGCCATTAGTGCCATGCTCCCGACCATGAAAACCCAAAAAGTCCGTATGTTGGATTTAGGTGCAAATGTTGATTCCACTGTTGAGCATTTATTCCAATTTGCAGTGATGGGTTCAGTGCTCACCTCGGCTGTCGATAATATCCCCAACCCTAAAATTGGCTTATTAAATATTGGCACCGAAGATATTAAAGGCAATGAACAAGTGAAAAAAGCCGCACAACTATTAGCAGAACTGCCCGCTATTAATTATGTCGGTTATGTCGAAGGCGATGATATTTTTAGAGGTGCTGTCGATGTAGTCGTCTGCGATGGTTTCGTCGGAAATGTGGCTTTAAAAGTCACCGAAGGTGCGATTAAATTAGTTGGGCATTATATGAAAGAAGCCTTCAACCGAAATTGGTTAACCAAACTTTCTGCGTTATCAGCAATGCACGTATTAAAAAGATTAGGTAAGCGCGCTGATCCAGCCCGTTATAACGGTGCGAGTTTAGTAGGTTTGCAAGGGATTGTGATTAAAAGCCATGGCAGTGCAAATATTTTAGCTTATGCTAACGCGATCAATGAGGCCGCTTTAGAAATCAAAAAAAATATCCCACAACGAATTCGCGATCGCGTAGCAGAAATTTTACAACAAAGACCGGTATGAAATATTCTCAGATCGTGGGAACTGGTAGTTATCTACCATCACGAATATTAACCAACAATGAGCTTGCACAAAGTGTTGATACCACCGATGAGTGGATCGTCGAGCGCACCGGTATTCACCAACGTCATATTGCATCGAACACCGATACCGTAGCTGGAATGGCGGCTGCTGCGGCCAAGCAAGCGATTGCTGCTGCTGGCATTGATGTCAACAAAATTGATCTCATCGTCGTTGCTACTTCCACCCCTGACAAATTTTTCCCGAGCACTGCGTGTTTAGTGCAAGAACAATTAGGGATTAATGAATGCCCTGCATTTGATGTGGGTGCTGCTTGTGCAGGTTTTAATTACGCATTAAGCGTAGCCGATAATTTTATTCGCGGCGGTATGAGCAAATGTGCTTTAGTAATCGGCAGCGAAATTATGTCGCGGATTATCGATTGGAACGATCGTGGCACTTGTATTTTATTTGCTGATGGTGCTGGGGCTGTGTTATTAGAAGTAGCCTCACAACCAGGGATTTTTTCCACGCATTTACATGCTGCGGGCCAATATAAAGATTTGCTTTACACACCCAGTGGTTTGCATGCGGCAGAACCAGCGTATATGAAGATGAAAGGGAGTGAAGTATTTAAAGTAGCAGTGACCAAGCTTAGTTTATTAGTGAGCGAAGCATTAGATGCCAATAAAATGTCTAACAGTGAAATTGATTGGTTTATCCCACATCAAGCTAATCTGCGTATTATCCAAGCCACAGCCAAACATTTAAATTTACCGATGGAGCAAGTCGTGGTAACGGTGGGCGAGCATGGCAATACTTCTGCCGCATCGGTTCCATTGGCGTTAGATCAAGCTATTCGCGATGGTCGAATTAAACGCGGACAAGTGTTATTGTTAGAAAGCTTCGGCGGTGGTTTTGCTTGGGGCGCATCTTTGATAAGGTATTAAATTTATTTTTCGGACACTAAATCATGACAAAAAAAATAGCATTTGTATTTCCTGGGCAAGGTTCACAAAGTGTGGGGATGTTAAAAGAATTAGCAGCAGAATTCCCGATAGTTATGCAAACTTTTACTATCGCATCAGAAGCATTAAAAATGGATCTATGGGATTTAACACAAAATGGCCCAGCTGAAATATTAAATCAAACTGCTAATACCCAACCTGCGTTATTAGCAGCCGGTGTTGCCGTTTGGCGTGTTTGGCAAGAGCGCAATGGAACGCAACCACACATAATGGCAGGGCATAGTTTAGGTGAATACAGTGCTTTGGTTTGTGCGCAGTCGTTAGATTTTTCCAGTGCAATAAAATTAGTTGCTGAGCGCGGCCGCTTAATGCAAGAAGCTGTGCCAGAAGGAATAGGAGCGATGGCGGCGATCGTGGGTTTAGATGAAATTAAAATACGTGAAATTTGTGATAATGCCGCAAAAGGTGAAGTTTTATCGCCAGCGAATTATAATGCCATTGGGCAGATCGTAGTGGCGGGACATAAAGATGCCGTGGAACGTGCGATTGTGCTAGCACAGCAAGCGGGCGCTAAAATTGCGAAATTAATTCCGGTGAGTGTGCCTTCACATTGTGCTTTAATGAAACCTGCGGCATTGCGCTTGGAAAAATCGTTAGCGCAGATGAATTGTCAAACTCCACAAATTGCTGTGATTAATAATGTAGATGTAAAATGTGAAACAGATACTTCTGCGATCAAAGATGCTTTAGTTCGGCAATTGTATAACCCAGTACGTTGGGTGGAAACCGTGCAACTGTTGGCTAAACAGGGCATTGAGATGATTGTAGAGTGTGGGCCCGGCAAGGTGTTGGCCGGTTTAAATAAACGTATTGAGGCGGCCATTCCGACATTGTCGATGAGTGATGCTCTCGGAGAATAACATGCAATTACAAAATCAAATCGCATTAGTAACAGGGGCGAGCCGTGGCATTGGCCATGCTATTGCGCTCGAATTAGCCAAACAGGGCGCGCAAGTGGTGGGTACGGCGACCACAGCAGAGGGTGCGGCAAAAATTACTGCAGCGTTTAAACATAATAATTTAACCGGCTGTGGCTTGGTTTTAGATTTGGCCGATCCAGCTTCAGTGACTCAGTTAATAACAACCATGAAAGAGCAAGTGGGCGCTCCCAGTATCCTCATCAATAATGCGGGTATTACCCGTGATAACTTGATGTTGCGCATGAAAGACGAAGAATGGGCGGCAGTGATTAATACCAATCTCAATGCGATATTTCAACTCACCAAACTTTGTTTAAAAGATATGCTAAAAGCACGGTTTGGTCGTATAATAAGCATCGGGTCGGTGGTAGGTTCAACCGGTAACCCTGGGCAAGCCAATTATGCCGCCGCTAAAGCGGGTTTATTGGGTTTTAGTAAGTCGTTGGCGCAAGAAGTGGCTTCGCGTGATATTACCGTAAATGTCATAGCCCCTGGTTTTATTGAGACAGATATGACTAACAAACTCTCAGAAGAACAAAAAACTGCATTAATGACTAAAATTCCAGCAACCCGGTTAGGCCAGCCTAGTGACATTGCTTATGCTTGTGCCTTTTTAGCTGCGCCACAAGCGGGTTATATTACCGGGCATACCTTGCACGTAAATGGTGGTATGCATATGGCCTAAATGGTATTAGGTCAAAATTTGAAACTATTGCCACTTGCGTTAATTAAATAAATGAATAAACTAGGCAAAGTCCGGTTACAGAACAACTCATCATCATAGGAGATATTACATTGAACAGTATTGAAGAACGCGTTAAAAAAATCGTAGTAGAACAGCTTGGCGTTAAAGAAGAAGACGTCAATAATGATGCCTCTTTTGTTGATGATCTGGGCGCTGACTCGCTCGATACCGTCGAATTAGTTATGGCATTGGAAGAAGAGTTTGATACGGAAATTCCTGATGAAGAAGCAGAAAAAATCCGTACCATTCAACAAGCTATTGATTATATTAAAAAACACAAAACTGAAGTTGTGCAGTAGATAGAAAATATTTAAGACTCAGTATCTAGCTGAAATTTAATATTCAATAGAATTTCAGTGTATACAACTTACTCCCCCTCTCCCTTTGGGAGAGGGATGGGGTGAGGGCAAAAATATGAGGGTTCCATTTTGACTAAACGTCGCGTTGTAGTTACAGGCTTAGGCATGATTACTGCTTTAGGCCACTCGGTAAAAGAAACCTGGTCAAATCTTTTGGCTGGGAAAAGCGGCGTGCACCTGGTCGATAGCTTTGATGTTTCGAATTACGCTTGTCGTTTTAGTGCTTCAGTGCGCAACTTTAATTCGGAAGCTTATTTTTCTACTAAAGACGTGCGCAAAATGGATCTTTTTATTCAATACGGTGTGGCCGCAGCAGCGGAAGCGATCACGGATTCTGGTTTGCAAGTCACAGAACAAAATGCACATCGCATTGGTGTGGCTATTGGATCAGGCATTGGTGGTTTGACCACTATCGAAAAAAATCATGAAGCTTTGTTAGAAGGTGGTCCACGTAAAGTATCCCCTTTTTTTATTACCGGTGCGATTATCAATATGGCAGCGGGGCAAGTTTCTATTCGCTATGGGTTTAAAGGCCCCAACATTTCTATTGTGACGGCGTGCACAACGGGAACACACAATATTGGTCATGCAGCTAGAATGATCGCTTACGGCGATGCAGATGTAATGATCGCAGGTGGCACTGAGATGGCAACATGCCCACTGGGTTTGGGCGGGTTCGCTGCTTGTCGTGCAATTTCAACTCGCAATGACGAACCAGAAAAAGCGAGTCGCCCGTGGGATCGTGATCGCGATGGTTTCGTACTCGGCGATGGCGCAGGTGTTTTGGTGTTAGAGTCTTACGAACATGCGAAACAACGCGGTGCAACCATTTATGGTGAATTAATTGGGTTTGGTATGAGTGCTGACGCTTATCATATTACTACTCCAGCCCCAGAAGGGGAAGGTGGTCGATATGCGATGCAAAATACGCTGCTCGACGCACAACTTAACCCCGATCAAGTCGATTATATTAATGCTCATGCCACTTCTACACCAGCAGGTGATGAGCTTGAAGCGACGGCAATTAAAGGCGCATTTGGTGCTCATGCTACAAAATTAGCTATCAGTTCTACTAAATCGATGACGGGGCATTTATTAGGCGCTGCGGGTGCTATCGAAGCTATTTTTTCCATTTTAGCTATTCGTGATCAAGTAGCACCGCCTACTATCAATTTAGATAATCCTTACGAAGGTTGTGATCTTGATTTTGTGCCACACACAGCACGACAAATGAAAATTACTTTTGCACTTTCAAATTCTTTTGGTTTTGGCGGCACTAACGGTTCGTTATTGTTTGGTCGAATATGAAGGCATTGAAAATTACCCTATGGTACGTTCTTGCTGTGCTAGTCGGTATTGCAGCTTGGTTAGTCGTTACTTGGAAAAATTTTCTTGATACACCTTTGATACTCTCTGATAAACCCGTTGATTATGTTCTAGAACGCGGTTCTTCAATAAAAGATTTAGCCGACGATTTATATCAATCAGGCGTAATTGCAAGGCCTGATTTTCTCATCGCGCTCACTTATTACCGTGGTGCAGAAAAGAAAATAAAAGCAGGTGAGTATAATTTTCAACCGGGTACTAAACCAGAACAATTACTTACTCAAATTGTAAATGGTGAAGTAGTTTACCGGCATTTTACCATTGTAGAAGGTTGGACATTTAAACAATTATTAACAGCACTGAATAATAACGCGTATATAAAGCATGAATTAAATGGATCAAACGCTATTCTCAATAGTAGTTATTTAAGCTTTTTATCGACTAAACCAGAAGGTATGTTTTTGCCGGCTACCTATCCATTTACCGCCGGTACTACCGATGTGACTATCTTAAAAAAAGCCTATCAAAATTTAACCAAACAGATGACACATGCTTGGCAAAATCGCGCACCCGGTTTGCCTTATCAATCGCCGTATGACGCATTAATCGCGGCATCATTAGTAGAAAAAGAAACCGCACGCCCAGAAGAGCGCCCACTGATTGCAGGAGTATTACAACGCCGTTTGCAACAGAATATGCCATTGCAGATTGATTCAACCGTTATCTATGGTTTAGGTGATAGTTATATGGGAAAAATTAGTCTTAATGATTTACGCACGGATACCGCTTATAACACCTATACGCGTCGCGGTTTACCACCTACACCCATTGCTATGCCGAGTATGGCTTCGGTTATTGCCGTGTTACACCCCGATAATAGCAATTTCATATACTTCGTTGCTAAAGGTGATGGTACGCATGTATTCTCTGCTTCATTGCAAGCGCAAAATCAAGCAGTAACGCTGTATCAATTAGAAACATCTTATCCTAAAGTAGGCAGAAAGAACCAAAAGTTTGTTTGCACAACACCGTGGTATTCGAGTGTTGAATTGAAAAAAATATTTGCACTGCGATGTTAACTATGAAGAAAACTTCCAATTATTTTATTACGTTAGAAGGCATTGAAGGTGTTGGTAAGAGCACCCAGCTCAGTTTTATTCGAAATTATCTCCTCAAAAGCAAACAACCATTAGTCGTAACACGCGAACCTGGCGGCACACCGATGGCCGAAGAACTGCGCAAAGTATTATTGCAAAAAAATAAAGAACCGGTGACACAAGAGGCTGAATTATTATTGCTATTCGCTGGGCGCGCGCAACATATTGCACAAGTCATTCGCCCGGCATTGGCGGCGGGTAAATGGGTCATCTGCGATCGCTTCACCGATGCCACTTATGCCTATCAGGGCGGCGGCCGTGGTATGTCGCTTGAACAAATTGCCATGTTAGAAAAATGGGTACAACAAGATCTGCATCCTGATTTAGTTTTATTGCTCGACGCGCCGGTGAAAACCGCACTAAAACGTATCAAACGCCGCCGCATGAAAGATCGTATCGAAATGGAACAAGAAAGTTTTTTTCAACGCGTGCGCGATGGTTATTTAGCGCGTGCCGAACAATTTCCTAATCGTTATAAAATTATTGATGCACGCCAACCTTGTTTAAAAGTACAAAAACAGATTAAAAGTATTTTAGATGAATTATTACCTAACCTATGAACCAACAACTTCTCAAAGCTCCACTGCCATGGCAAAAAAACCAATGGGATCATTTGCTTAAACGTTGGCAAAATAATAATTTGCCACACGCATTGTTGTTGCATGGGGCAACAGGTTTAGGTAAAGAAATTTTTGCGCGAGAATTTGCTAAAGTACTACTTTGCAAAGGAGATATGCAACGGCAACATGCTTGTGAAAAATGTTCTAGTTGTCTATTAATACAAGCGGGTACTTATCCTGAACTTTATTTGATACACCCTGAAGCCCCCAGTAAAATTATTCGTATTGATCAGATTAGGGAATTGATCGGGAAAGTGAACCAAACACCGCAATATGGGCGTTACAAAATTGCTGTTATTGCACCAGCGGAGACGATGCCTATCGGGGCTGCTAACGCCATTCTCAAGACCTTAGAAGAACCAGCTCCCAATTCAATTATTATGCTAGTAGCAGAGCAGTTGGGGCCATTGCCGATGACGATTCGTAGCCGCTGTCAGTTTGTACCCTTTACCGCACCTTCTCAAACTGAAAGTGCACAGTGGCTGGCGGAAACGGGTGCTACGCAAGACAATACTTTAGCACTGGCGCTGGCGGAAGGTGCACCATTGCGCGCTATGGCTCTCAGTGAAAAATTTGCCCAACGTCAAAGTTTGTTGGAGGAGTTGCAAGGTGTTAGCAAAGGTAAAATCGACCCGGTGCAATTAAGTGCAGCTAAAAGTAAGCAGCCCATTTTAGAAGTGATAGATTGTTTATTGAGTGTTATAATGGATGTCATACGCGTTAAGGGAGGGTTTCCGCTGTCAGCGCTGACCAATAGTGATCAGGCTAATTTTTTAAAAGTGTTATCAGCTACTTTTTTATCGGGCCATCTATTCTCTTATCTCGATAAGTTATATAAACTGAGGGGCAACTTAAACGGGCCTACTTTAAACCAACAACTTATGTTTGAGGATTTATTTTGTACTTGGTATGAATACACCAGAAACCCAATTTACGCTTAATTTTGCTAGCAAAGATCAATTGCTATCTGCTTATATGCCATTTATCAAAAATGGTGCTTTATTTGTGCATACCAATAAACCTTATCAATTAGGCGCAGAAATAACCCTAAAAATTATTTTGCCCGAAGATACGGTAGAATACACGGTGAGTGGTAAAATAGTTTGGATCACACCCACCGCAGCACAATGGGGAATGCGTGCTGGAATTGGTGTGAGATTTGAATCTAGCCCAGCTAATGTCTCATTACGTGAAAAAATTGAAGGCTTATTAGTTGGAATGCTTTACACTGATCGTCAAGTCGATACCCTATAAAATTTTTAATCAAATATGCTAATAGATTCACACTGCCATTTAGATCGTTTAGATTTGACACCGCATAATGGCGATTTAAATGAGGTGCTATTAGCCGCTAAGCAAAATGATGTGGGCCATATTTTATCGGTATGCGTAGATCTAGATGGCTTACCCGGTATATTAAAAATTGCCGAAAATTATCCTGATGTTTCAGCATCGGTGGGCGTGCATCCGACTGAATTACTTGCGGTAGAACCTACGATAGAAGAATTAATTAAGTTAGCTTCCCATCCTAAAGTAATTGCTTTTGGTGAAACTGGTTTAGATTATTATCGCGATGATTCGCATAAAGCCGTGCAGCAAGAGCGTTTTCGACGTCATATTCGTGCAGCTAAACAAACTCAAAAACCGCTCATCGTTCATACCCGCCACGCGCGTGAAGATACTTTGCAAATATTGCAAGAAGAGGGCGCTGATTCATGTCGCGGCATACTCCATTGTTTTACCGAAGATTGGGACATGGCTAAACGTGCGCTTGCTTTGGGTTTTTATATTTCTTTTTCCGGCATCGTTACTTTTAAAAATGCTAAAGAGCTACAAGACATCGCTTTACAAGTGCCACTCGATCGCATGCTCATTGAAACCGATGCGCCATATTTAGCACCAGTTCCCCACCGTGGTAAATCAAATTATCCGGCGTATGTGCGATACGTGGCTGAATTTCTTGCGCAACACCGTAACGTACCTTATGAAACCATCGCCCAGCAAACAACGCAAAACTTTTGTGAGTTGTTTAAACTTCTTCTGGAAAGATGAATTTATAAAAAATCATTAAAAAAGTTTGGCATCCACCAGAACTCTAATGATGTCAGATTTTCGTCGAAGATTTAATTTATAGCGGATATTATTTAAATAAGATTCAACTGTTCTAGGAGAAAGCTCTACCAATTGCGCAGCTTCCTTAATTGTATTGCTGTAAAACAGTGCTTGTAAAACATCCAATTCCCTTTGAGTTATTCGTATTTCTTTTCCCTCAATGGATAAAGCATAATGTTTTGCTTTTAATTGCTTATTTAATCGTTGTTTGTTGTCAGCAGTGACATGCTTATTCTTTTTGGCATCAAAATTTGACCATAAATAAGGGGCGATCGTTAATTTATTTTTGTTTGATTTTTTAATGAGGCTACTTGCTTTATCTTTAAAATAAAATTTAAACTTTTCCAGAAAATCAATGTTGTTAATGTAAAAATTGACAACATTATAATCATAGGGATCTGAGGCGTAAACATAAATGTCGGTATAATTTTTGTATCTTTCAAAAAAGAAAATGGGATTGTCTGTTTTAAACATATCTCTATATTCTCGCAGTTGTTGATAACTGAAGTCATTAGTATCTAAAAATGGTAAATAATGAAATTTATCGCCGGATATTTTGGGTGGTCTTGGGCGATCAAAAGGGAATTGTTTTTTAAAATGGTTGTAAAGCGACTCAGCGTTATTGGTAAGACCATATATGGTATGGTCATTAAATATTCGTAAATGGCAAAAATACGTAATACCCTGTTGTTGCAATGGTTTGCAAATGGTCTCCACGTTATTACCCAACGATAATAAATAATGTTTTTCTGAAATGTTTTCAGCCCGCATTTAGCCGCCCCCTTAAAATGATTGACCCATTAAATTTTAACATAAAACTAGTTTAGCAAAAACTACCGTTATTTTAACGGTAATTTATTAATAGTCATTATTTTAGTCTGGCAACGCTTTTTAATGAAGGGCTTAGTATATTCAAACTCAAAGGCGACAGCACCGGTAGGAGTTCACTATTTGTCAAATGATTAACAGGAAGGTAAAGCTTCTATAATCAAGGGCCGTTCGGTAAATATCATTTATTGAAGGTGTAATGGGTTGGGATTTTTTAATAGCCGGACATATTGTCTTACAGACAAATATTGTAAAGGCATTGTATTATCGCCTCGAAATAGATGAACTTATGTTTGCTTATTAAACATTTGAGTTAAAGGTACAAAACAATTACATTGGGAGAATCTTATGCAACCGATTTTGGAAGGTACTACAAGTGATGAAACAACTTTGTCTGATGTGAAACAGGAAGAAAAATTAACCAGAAGTGAGCTGGATGAATTTGTTAAGAATACGAACATTGATATTTCTATGCATTATCCTGAGTTTGTTTCAGATTCCTATTTAATGTTTAGGTTCTTGGGCGAACAAACAGACGGGAAATATAATATTAAGACCAGACATAATAAATCATTGGATGAAGCTATTAAAGAAAATTTTTTACCCTATGGTTCACCGGATTCAAAATTTTGGTTAGCTAAACCAAGTTCAGTAATAAATGATGGCTCCGGTTCAACTTTAAGAGTATGGTTTTCAGACAGGATTCAATTTGATTCACTGAAAGGAAAACTCAAGCCATCTAGTATGCTTGCCAATGAATTTATCGACTATTGCCATCAGCACCGTACGGAAAAAGTAGACGGTGTTATTCTCCCTAAACCCGTTTTTTTTCAATTAGCTGAGGCATTTATAAATATTTTAATTGTTGATGATGGTGATAGTACAAAACCGAAGCGAGCTAACCCAATACGCTTTGCTAAGCCCCGATCTGCCTGGGAGTCTAATTTTTGTGACGAGTTCTCTATTGCGGTAGATTGTTTAATTCAAAAATATAAATTGGTATACCATGAACCTCCCGCTAAAGATGAAAATCCCTTTCTTAAATTAAGATTTCACTACAAAATGGATGAACATGGCCATCATGAGTACACCAGAGCTACAGAATCCCAGGTAAAAGCAGCGGCATCCCGATATGGTGTTAGAGAAATCGATGCGCCTGAAAACGCCGATCTTCAATATGAACGTGCGAAAAGAGAAGCGGGCGCAGAAAAAATCAAATGGCTGGAAAAATCAGCTTCACAGGGAAAAAGAGAAGCGGTTATTGATCTCATTGATATTTATGATAAAGGTTCTTGTGGTTTGGATAAGCCCGATCATCTAAAAGCAACGGAATTGTATTTCAAGCTAATTAAAGATGAAGATACATCAGTTATTAATTATCGGTTTAAAAAATATCCTGACGCTACATTAGCCGTATCGACCAAAAAAGCAGAACAAGGTGATGCATTAGCATTAGCTTGGTTAGGAGAACACTATTTAGAAGCAAAAAATCACCCGGAAGCATTTAACTGCTTTAAAAAATCGGCAGAGAAAGGTAACAAAAAAGGTATATTTCGCGTGGCCTATTGTTATGAAAATGGTTTTGGAACTTCTCAAGATGACAAAGCCGCAATAGAGTGGTATGTAAAAGTAAGTAGAGGGGAAACATCCTTCTTCGATGTAGCAAACCTACTGTTGAAGGATAGTGCACTAAATATCAGATTGGACATAGCTAATGCCATCCTTAATGCCATAGATAAAATAAGTAAGGGAAAACCCGAATTAGAATTGTTTGTACTTCTCAAAAGAATCGATCAAGGTAATCTGGGTTCACAAGTAGCATTAGCCGTATTTTACTTAGATTTAAAGGAACCGGGGAAAGCCATTCCATGGTTACAACAAGTCGAGAAAAATCTGGATTCCTTAAAAAGCTATGAATATATAGATTTTTTAAATTGTTATCATATGCTGGGTGATTGTTATAAAAATGGTTCTGAAATTAAACGAAGTGATTCACAGGCATTAGAATGCTATGAAAAATCTGAAGAGTTAGAAGCAAAAAAGCTTGCAGAAATTAAGAACAGAGGCGAAGAAGGAAAAGACGATCTTGACTTTTTTAATTTGCGTATTGGCATTCGTCGCATGGGGAGATATTGGGCGACTTCAAAATCACTGTTTGAAGATTTAAATAGGTGGCCAAATGAATATGGCGAAACACAATTAGGAATTTATTATCTAAAAAAGAAAAACTATGTCGAAGCATTAAAACGCCTTCAGTCTGCGGCGGATAAAAATAACGGTGAAGCCTTATATCATTTAGGGGCCTGCCATGAACATGGATGGGGAATTCCGCCTGATCGCAGTAAAGCCATTGGATGTTATAAAAAAGCCGTTGAAAATGGTTGTGCAGAAGCAATTGATGCGCTAAAAAAACTGGGTATAACTCCTCCGCCTTTGCCTCCTGTAGCGACTCCAAAATCGGCAACGACTGAACAACCAAAATCTCAAACAGCTGTTGTTTTATCTGCTGTAAAACAAGCACCTGCTATTAATGAAGAAAAAAATAATAGTGTTGTTCCTGTACCTGTAAATAATCCTGTGGCTGCTGTTGCACCAACGCCAGCAAATGTAACTTCGGTTAAGCAAACCGAAACCCAGCAATCCAATACTAGGCTTCACACACCCGATTCAGCCCAACCTATGGTTAAATCCACTGATAAACCGGTTGAGAGTAAAGATGCAACGGTGAAACGTGAAGAAAAAACTGCTCCTGTAAAAACACCGGAAGCATCAGAGAAAATGGGATTTATTGTAGATTATTTAACAGTTATGCAGGATGATCTCATAAGATTACAAGCGGAGATTGAGAAATCCGCAGCAGAAAAAGCGCGTTTAAGCCAGCAACTCGCAAATTTACAGGCACAAGGTTCCAATGCGCAACAGCTCAATACAATATCCGAACAGTTAAGAAGAGTGGAAGCAATCCAAGCAGAATCCAAAGAAGAATTGGATGCTAAAAGAGCTCAGCAAAAAGTCATGCAGAGATTTCAAAAACATCCTAATCTTTTGCGATTTTATCGTGAACTGCAAATTGAATTAGAACATCTTTTTATCAGCTGTCAAGCTGTGGCCGGTGGAGTGGTTGCCACTTCATATCAAGGCGAGTTATCTGATGTAGCGACAGGTATCAGCCTGTTCGGAAGGGTGGCTTCCGCGATCCCACTTATCGGCAATGTTGTTAGTGTCCTTGCTACAGCAATGAGTGATGGTGTAGAAAAGTTAGATCATAAACGTCAAACAAATAGCATTAAAGGGTTCGCACGATTAGGTACTCATGATGAATTTAATAAATTAGCTGAAAGCATAGCCAGAGAGCTGACCGAACATTATCATGCCCAAATACTCGCATTACCCACGTTGGAGGAAGAAAAACAGCAAAAAGAAACCAATAACGCAACTTCTACATTAAGTAGATTAACGGAAAGAGGCAGAGCGCGTGTTCAGGAAATTAAAAGTGAAACTTCACGTCCTCAGGCAGAAAATTTAGCAAGCTTTGTTGTCAGTCGAACATTGGCAACATTGATGGAAGGGAATATTCAAGCGGATAAACCATTACAGCTACATCAGGAGCTTGTTAATGCGGTTACAGCAGCCCATTTGCCATCCAGAATTGATGCTATTAAACAAGCAGTTATCAAGACATTAGGAACGCATGAGATCATTACTCGTTATGGCAAGCACTGGCAATTACATGAAATACTTGTGAAGCCTGGTATCGAAACGGCGGATGGAAATTATTTTGCTGGGGGTTCAGCAGATGCTGAAAATTATAGTTATCGATTAGGAACAAGGGACGAAGCCCATGCACGTAAGATGGAAAAAACAACCGCACCTGTTTCTGATCCTGTTCATGATGCAGGTTTGGCTGAGCAAAGGGAAGCCCAACAATCCCCTATTGAGTTTCAAGCATCCCGCTCAGCCCAACCTCTCACTCCGGTGCCCAGTGCCAGTAGTACTTCAGCGTTTTCTAACACAGCTTCGGATTCTTCTTTTGTAATGTCTCCCACATCAACAACATCTTCCGCGAGCAGTCAACATTCAAATGATGGTTCAGTACTAATGCGAGTTGAGAAAGAGTCAAGTTCCAGCCGACCAACCAGCCCTGCGCAAGGAGGTCGTCGTTACACTGCGCTAATTGAAACACTGATGCAGCAGAACAATGCTCAGGCTGAACAACTACGCATGGCGAATGAAAAAATCAAGCAGCAAGAAGAAAAACATAATGCTTTGCATGAAAAATCGCAGCAAGAGGCTGCAGAACGACAGCAAGAGGCTGCGGCAAGAAAGCAATTAGAAGAAAAAGTGGCCGCTACTCAAAAACAGGTAAATGATGTTTTATCACCCAATGATTCCCCTGTTGATGCTGGTGACGGAGCAGTACAAATAAGGCGTGCAGCAGCTACGAATACAGCGCAAGGTAATAATAATAGGCAAATAAATAATTTTATCAGTGAGATTAATGAGCGTTTGGGAAGAGTTGAGCAAACTGTGGCTGTGGTAGTTGAGTCATCTGATATTCCAATGGCACAACGTTTGATCAAACCCAAACAGGAAACCGGCGCTAGGGATGCGTTATTGGATGATTCACCGACTCATAAACGATAAACGGACTTAAAAGCTCGTAAAGCGTTTCCCATCGCTGAATCATTCCATAATGCGGAAGCCGTGCGAGCTATTTAAAACTCACGCCACGCCGGTGTAGCACCACCATTAAATATTTGTTTAGCGGCTTGCACTACTTCGGGTGACTGTAGTGATGCCACTAATTCTTTTACTTTAGGGTCAGTCGCATTATCAATACGGGTTACCACTAAGTTGGCATATGGTGAGGTTTTATTTTCTTCGTAAATAGCATCTTTATCCGGTGACAAACCAGCTGGAATGGCATAATTGGTATTAATCACGGAGATAGTGACATCTTGCAATACGCGTGGTAGTTGGGCGGCATCCAGTTCTTTAAACTGGAGGTTTTTTGGATTACTCAAAATATTAACCGGCGTTGCAGAAGTATCGAAACCAGGCTTTAAAGTAATCAAACCTGCTTTACTGAGCAATAATAATGCACGGGCTTCGTTACTAGGGTCATTAGGGATAGCAACAATAGCGCCCATTGGTATTTCACTCAGATTTTTTACTTTCTTAGAATAAATGCCCATCGGGTAGATAAAAGTTTTAGCAACTGCCGCTATCTTATAATTTTTAGCTTTAATGGCTGCATCTAAATACGGTTGATGTTGAAACATATTAGCATCGATGCTGCCGTCATTGAGAGCAGCATTGGGCATCGTGTAATCGGTGAATTCAATAATTTTTACATCCAGCCCATATTTTTGTTTGGCCACTTGTTTGGCCACTGTCATTAGTTGTGTCTCGGGGCCGCTAATCGTACCCACTTTAATGCTGTTGTCTGCTGATTGATTTTGTTGGCAACCCACAAGTGTGAACGACAATAAAAATATTAAGCTGAGTGTTTTAATAAAATGAGTCATAGTATTTATCCTCTTGTAAAAGTTAAAATAGATATTACCAAGCGGGCATGGCCCCGCCGTCAAAAATTTCTTGTGCTGCATTCACTACTTCAGGTGAATGTAGCGCTGCTATTAGCTGTTGTATTTTTGGGTTAGTGACATTATCAGCGCGTATAACAACCAGATTCACATAGGGTGAACTTTTATTTTCAATGTAAAGAGCATTTTTGCCAGGGAAAAGACCTGCGGCGACGGCATAATTAGCATTGATTACTGCCGCTGTGACATTATCTAATGCGGCAACCAGTTGTGCTGCATCGAGCTTTTCTAGCACTAATTTTTTTGGATTGCTTATTATATCGGCAATAGTTCCATAGTAACCCGCATTGGGTTTAAGTGTAATCAATCCCGCTGTGCTTAATAATATTAATGCGCGCCCTTCATTGCTGGGGTCGTTCGGAATAGCAATAACCGCATTGGGTGGTATCTTATTGATGTTATCGATCTTGGTTGAATAGATCGCCATCGGGTAAATAAAAGTTTTAGCCACAGCCACTAAATTATCATAATGTTTAGTTTTTATTTCCGATGCTAAATAAGGCATGTGTTCAAACACATTTGCATCAATTTTACCTTTGCTTAATGCAGCATTAGGCCCCGAATAGTCAGGGTATTCAACTATTTCAATGTCTAAACCATAATTGATGGCGGCGTAATTTTTTACCACGGTCATTAGTTGTGCTTCAGGGCCACTTATAGTGCCAACTTTTAACACATTTTGTGGCTCTCCTTGACATGCGGTTAACAAAAAGCCACAAAAAAATGTGACTAGAATGTTTTTAAAGCATTTCATAAATGGCGTCCTTTCTTCATTATTTGTGTGAAACTTTTTTTGCTAAAAAATCACCGAGATATTGAATGAGCTGTACTAAAAAAATCAATAATACCACTGTCGCCAACATGATGCCTACTTCAAAGCGTTGGTAACCATAACGGATCGCCAAATCACCGAGACCACCACCACCGACTGCTCCTGCCATGGCGGAATAACCTACCAGTGCAATTAGCGTAATGGTAATGCCGTTGATAATTCCCGGCAGTGCTTCCGGTACTAAAATCTTAACGACGGTTTGTAGTGGGCTAGCACCCATGGAGGTCCCTGCTTCAATCAAACCACCAGCGACATCATTTAAAGCACTTTCTACTAAACGCGCAAAGAATGGTATGGCGCCAATAGTTAAAGGTACGATGGCTGCAGTCGTACCTATAGATGTGCCAGTAATCAAACGGGTGAAAGGCACAATAGCAACTAATAAAATAATAAAAGGGATAGAACGCACACCATTGGTGATGGCTGCCAAAATTACATTCAGATATTTGTTTTCTAAAATATCTTGATGGCGTGAGATCATCAAAATTACGCCCAATGGTAAACCAAATAGCACGGCAAAAGCACCCGATGCTAAAACCATATAAATGGTTTGCCAAGTGGCTAAAAAAAACTCAGTTAGCATCACGTTCGACATAGCCTAATACCTCAATTTCAATATCATTTTTTTGTAAGTAATCAATCGCCTGGGGCAGATTTTCTAATCCGCTAATAACTTCAGTGACCATTATCCCTAGCGTATTATTTTTGATGAATTCAATATTAGCTTGCAAAATATTAAGTTTAATATTGAGTTCTAACATCAAGTGAGCAATAAAAGGTTCGGCGGCGGCATGGCCATGAAAAATAATTCTAATCAGTGCATTGGTGTTGTCGCTGGCAGTAGGTTTTATTTGCTGTTGTAAAATAATAGGAAGTTCTTGCCTGAGCGAAGTTTTGACTAAATTTTTTGCTAGATGAGATTTGGGTTTGGTAAAAAATTCAATCACATCAGATTGTTCGATAATTTTGCCTTTATCGAGCAATAAAACGTGGTCACAAATGGCTTTGATCACATCCATTTCATGGGTAATTAAAAGAATTGTTAAGCCTAATTTTATATTAATATCTTTTAAAAGTTGTAAAATGGTGGTTGTGGTATGTGGATCAAGCGAAGAGGTAGCTTCGTCACATAATAAAACTTTGGGTGAAGAGGCGAGGGCGCGTGCAATCGCGACTCTTTGTTTTTGTCCACCACTGAGTTGGGCTGGGTATTGGTTTTTTTTCTCAAGTAATCCCGTTAGCTCAAGCAATGGCATTACGGTTTGTTCTATTTTTTCTTTGCTATAGCCGATAAGTTCTAAGGGTAAAGCAATATTCTGATAAACAGTGCGCACGGAGATCAAATTAAAATGTTGGAAGATCATGCCAATTTGATGCCGTGTACTGCGCAATTCTCGATCAGTAAGTTTAGTAATATCTTGGCCAGCTACCATGACTTGGCCGGTGGTGGGGCGCTCTAATAAATTAACACAGCGAATTAAGGTGCTTTTACCAGCACCACTTTTGCCAATGACACCAAAGATTTCACCCGGCGCTACTTTAAAGTTAATGTTGGTTAAAGCATGCACCACGCCCGCTTTTGAATGATAGGTTTTTTCAACTTGTTTTAGTTCGATCATAATTCCCACGCAAAAAAAAACCACCGCGAGGGTGGTTGTTCTGTAGCCCCGCTTTAGCCGTATTTATTATGCGCCCGCAAGCTGATACTCAAATCGGCGCTCTGTTTGGATAATATACTCTACTATGAATTTATTGGCAATACCGTTATCATAACCGAATGAAAATTGTCCTAGCCACACAAAATCCAGGTAAAGTCCAAGAATTTACTCATCTAGCCGGTGCATTAGATTGGGCGCTAATCCCTTTATCACAATACAGTACTGTCAGTGTCGAAGAAACCGGTTTAACCTTCATCGAAAATGCTATCATCAAAGCACGTCATGCGAGTGAACTTTCAGGTCTACCGGCATTGGCTGACGATTCGGGCATTGTGGTTGATGCCTTGCACGGTGCTCCGGGCATTTATTCTGCGCGTTATGCGGGTGAAAAAGCGAGTGCCGCCGCCCACATTCAAAAACTATTATCCCAATTAGTGAACGTGCCTGAAGCACAACGTAGCGCACATTTTTATTGTACTTTAGTTTTCTTACGTTATCCCGCAGACCCTGCACCGGTCATCGCGCAAGGTAAATGGGATGGACAAATTCTTTTTGAGCCACGGGGTGAGCAAGGTTTTGGCTATGATCCTATTTTTTACGTGCCTACTCACCAATGTAGCGCAGCAGAGTTAATGCCAGAAGTAAAAAATAAAATTAGCCACCGCGGGCAGGCCTTACAAAAATTGTTGGATGTCCTTGCCTGATCAGGTAGTATTGCTATTATTATCTTGATAAGAAAAAGGAAAAATGATCATGCCAGGAGCTATCAAAACTATAGGCCAAGTTATTGGAGTAGTTATCAGTCTTGCTTTTGTGTATGTGAGCTACCATTTTATGTTGGGGCCACAAATACATGTTCACTATCATTTCAAACCCACTGATTGTGTTGTTATCGATAAAAAACTGGAAGAGTTGGTAAACCAACGCTCGAACCGTTCCAATTATGTTTATAGACCGAGCTTTTTGGTTGTTTATTTGGTCAACAAACAAAGCTATAAAACTTGGACGTATGATATTCTGCGGGAATATTCTAATAATCAATTGGGGCAACAACAGATATTAGATCAAGTTGATCTCGTTACCCCTTATACTTGTTGGTATGACCCTAAACATCCAGAAACTGTGGTATTAACCCGCAGCTATACCTTTTGGGCAATCGGGTTTTTTGCACTGGCCACTTTTGTGGCACTGGTGTTGATTAGTTCCTTATTGTTGTCATTTAAACGAAAAGGACCCAATTAGGGCACAATAACCTTTGCATTCGGGGATATTTATGGTTAAAATCTCCCCTTTGCTTTAATCCATAACCACTGAGGAAGAGAACTACATGCCAAGTATCCGTGTCAAAGACAATGAACCCGTAGAAGTCGCTTTGCGACGTTTTAAACGTGCCTGTGAAAAGGCCGGCCTATTAACCGAAATGCGTCGTCGTGAGTTCTATGAAAAACCGACGGAAGAGCGTAAACGTAAGGCTGCTGCGGCCGTTAAACGGCATTGGAAGCGTTTGTTCCGCGAAAACCCTCTTTTGTTGTCGGGTAAGAGCCGGGTCAAAAAGCACTAATCTTTTATAGACATAGGCACTGGAATGACAGATTCATCGAGCATTAAAACAAAAATTCAAGAAGACATGAAAAGCGCCATGAAGGCGCGTGATCAGCACCGTCTTGATGCTATCCGTCTTATTTTAGCTGCGGTAAAACAGATAGAAGTTGACGAACGCATTAATCCTGATGATGCCCGTATGCTGGTTATTTTAGACAAAATGCTCAAGCAGCGTCGTGACTCGATCAGCCAATATCAAGCGGCAAACCGCAAAGATCTGGTCGACCAAGAAGTCTTTGAAATGGAAATCATCCAATCTTATATGCCTAGCCCCTTGAGTGAAGCGGAAATTAGCCAATTCATTAAAGAAGCTATCGCCAAAGCCGGTGCTACTTCGGCCAAAGACATGGGCAAAGTAATGGCCGAACTTAAGCCTAAATTACAAGGTCGGGCCGATATTGCTGCTGTGAGTGCCAAAGTAAAACAGTTGCTAGGTAGTTAATTTACACTTAAAGTTTATGTAGGTCGGCTCAAGGAGCGCCAGCGACGGAGCCGACAATTCAAATGAGCCTAATTCCCCGTTCTTTTATCAATGAAATCCTAGCCCGCTGCGATGTGGTCGAGATTATCGATGCTCGCGTTCCTCTGAAGAAGAAAGGCAATAACCATACGGCTTGCTGCCCCTTCCATAATGAAAAAACCCCCTCATTTACCGTCAGTGCTACTAAGCAGTTCTATCACTGTTTTGGCTGTGGGGCGAACGGCAACGCTATCGGCTTTTTGATGGACTATGAGCATCTGAGCTTTGTAGAAGCCGTAGAGCAATTAGCTTCTCAGTTAGGTATGGAAGTGCCGCGAGAAGCGAAAGGTGAAACTAAATCGGTTGCTGCTGCCATTGCGCCTGATCTTTATCAATTGCTCGAACAAGTGGCGCGATTTTATAAAAATCAATTATCTTCAAATCAAGTTGCAGTTAACTATCTCAAACAACGCGGGTTGACTGGCGAAATCGCCAAAGATTTTATGATTGGTTATAGCCCTGATAGTTGGGACAGCGTCTATCAAAAATTTGGTACTAACAAAGAGGCTATCGAATCATTATTAATCGCAGGCTTACTGATTAAAAAACAAGAAGGTAATGGATATTATGATCGTTTTCGCGATCGTATCATGTTTCCCATTCGTGATCGGCGTGGGCGAGTGATTGGTTTTGGTGGGCGCATTTTAGAAAAAGGCGAACCCAAATATCTTAATTCACCTGAGACACCGGTATTTCATAAAGGCAGTGAGCTGTATGGTTTGCATGAAGCATTGCAAACCGATCGTAATATCAATAAATTAATAGTAGTCGAAGGTTATATGGATGTAGTAGCGCTTGCGCAATATGGTATTCGCAATGCCGTAGCCACGTTAGGCACTGCAACCACAGCAGATCATATCCAACGTTTATTTCGTGTAGTACAAGAAGTGATATTTTGTTTTGACGGTGATAGAGCAGGGCAAGCAGCGGCGTGGAAAGCATTAGAAGTAACCTTACCTTTATTGCAAGACGGTTGGCAAGTGCGCTTTTTATTATTACCCGAAGGTGAAGACCCTGATAGCATGGTGCGCAAAGAAGGCCAAGAAAATTTTATAGAACGTGTCAACAATGCCAGTTCATTGGCCGATTTTTTATTTGCAACACTCAGTCAATCGATCGATTTAACCACAGCAGAAGGCAAAGCGCGTTTAGCTAAATTAGCTGTGCCATTAATTAATAAATTACCCGCAGGCGTATTTCAACAGCTTTTATTTGAACGTCTTGCTAATCGTGTGCGTATGGATGTAGGCATATTGCGCAATGTGACGAAAGCCCCAGCACAGCGTTTAACGACGCCCGTTTCAATCAGACAAAATAATATTACGCGTTTATCACCCATGCGCTTAGCGATTGCATTGCTTATTCAAAATCCCACTATCATTCATTCGATGCCAGAAGGTGTTGAATATGAACATACTGTATTGCCTGGTAGTACATTATTGCAAGAATTAATGAGTGTGATTACAGAATCAAAAGATCTTAGCACGGGTGCTTTATTAGAATATTGGCGCGATCGACCTGAACAAGATTATTTAGCAAAACTTGCCGCTTGGGAAATTAATATACCGCAAGAAGGAATCGAACAAGAATTTCTCGGCACATTAGCACGCTTGCAACAATTACAACGCGAAAATCAAATGGAAGCATTATTGCAAAAAGGTAATTTAACCGAAGAAGAACGGCAACTTCTGCAAACCTTATTGGCGACGAGTAAGGCTTAAACAATCTAGCAATCGCAGCATTGATGGTTCAGTAATATAATACTGACAAAGCCGTTTTATGTTTTCGCGGTAAAACGCGCCACCATAGCCAATAAAGCGTGTCACCATATCATAAACTTCATAATCTGAGAGACCATCACCCACAAAAGCAATGTTTTGATGTTTTTGTTTTATTTGCTGCACGATAATGCGTTTGCCATTAGCGTGTGTCAACGGTGAATTATGATCAAAATCTTTATAATCACCATTATCATCAAAATAAACATCCACCGCAAAAATATTTTCAGCAGGGATATTTAATAATTTTCCAAAGCCCTCGACGGCAGGATATAAACCTGCCGATACAATATAAATATTTTTTTGCAATGATTGCAGCGTTTTTATAACGTGTAATAAATCAGGTGCTTTATGATCAAAATAAGTTTGTGCAAGTTTAGTTACTTGCTGGGCAGTCGGTAAAACTAAATCAAGGCGTTGTTGATAAAGTTCAGGGCTCATACCGATACTGCCCATGGCGGCGGCGGTTAATTGTGCGACTTGTTCGCCGACGCCATTTTCTTTGGCAAGTTCATCTATACCTTCAATGTGGCTTAAAGTGCCATCGCAGTCGAAGATGATGGTGTCGAGTGAAGTTGACGGAACTGGTTTATTTATTGTCATCAGGTTAACCAATTATTTCATTAAGTCCTGCTATTGCTTTATCAAGCATTTCTAGGGGTAAGGTTCCAATTTTTTTGCCGAGTCTTTCTGTAGATAATATACGTATTTGGCTTATCTTGAGCCAAGAGCGCTTGGGTAAATTATGAGATGGTATTTCTAAATTGAGAGGAAACCCCGCACGCGGTTGCTGGGATGTTAAAGCCATAGCAATCACTGTTCCTGACCGTTGGTTAAATATTTCATGGCTAATAATTAATACAGGACGCCGACCTGATTGCTCATGTCCTTGTGTGGGATCTAAATTAGCCCAATAAATATCACCTCTTAATAATCTGGCCATCCGGTGAAATCCTCAGCTAAGCCTTCATCGGCTATAGCACGTTCAATTTTGGGGTCTATTTTAGCGCATTCGCGTGCCAATCGAGTATGCTCTAAGCGATTCATACGTTCCTGTAAAGCTTGTTGTATCGCTTGACTTCGATTTTTAAACAAATGCTGTTTAACTAACTCATCTAGCTTATGTAAAATAGTGCTATCTAGTGAAATAGCGATTTTAGCGACACTCATAGGGAATGCCTCCTTATTCAATAATAGTGGTATTACTTTTTATCATACCAGAAATCTTAGTTTTTGCAAGTCAAGGCATTAAAATTTCTCTTGTTTTGATATCGCTAATAAGACAAGATAACGGTGGATTACGACCTACGGCCTAATCCACCCTACATATACTCAAAGCAGAGGTATATCTATGCACCGCACCTACAATTTTAGTGCTGGCCCGGCCATGTTGCCCACCGAGGTCTTACAACAAGCGCAAGCGGAAATGTTAGATTGGCATGGTTGTGGCATGTCGATAATGGAAGTGAGCCACCGTGGCCCTGAATTCACTCAAGTGATGGAGCAGGCAGAAGCTGATTTGCGCGCGTTATTAGCCATCCCCCCCAATTATCATGTTTTATTTTTGTCCAGTGGGGCTACTTCGCAATTTTCTATGGTTCCTCTCAATCTTCTGGGAGCTAACAAATCTGCCGATTACATCAATACCGGGCAATGGTCAGAAAAAGCGATCGCAGAAGCCAAACGTTATGGTACGGTAAATATAGCAGCACACGCAGAAAAAACTCCATTAGTGCATATTCCCGCGCAAAATCATTGGAAGCTTAATGCGAATGCGGCTTATGTTCATTATACGCCGAATGAAACTATCGATGGCGTAGAGTTTCATTGGATCCCTAAAACTGGCAAAGTACCTTTGGTGGCCGACATGTCTTCGACACTATTATCGCGCCCCATTGATGTGAGTGCGTTTGGAATAATTTATGCCGGTGCGCAAAAAAATATTGGCCCTGCGGGTTTAACGATTGTGATCATTCGTGATGATCTTTTGCAAGAACCGATCGCGGCTACGCCGATTTTATATAATTATCGCATTCAAGCAGAAAATAAATCTTGTTATAACACACCTGCGACTTATAGTTGGTATTTAGCAGGTTTAGTATTTGCTTGGTTGAAGAAGCAGGGTGGTTTGCAAGTAATGGCAGCGCGTAATCAAGGTAAAGCCGATAAATTGTATAAATATATAGATGGCAGTGATTTTTATAGTAACAAGGTGCGTGTTGATTCTCGCTCGTGGATGAATGTGCCGTTTAGTTTGCAAAATCCAGAATTAGACAAAAAGTTTTTGGCAGAAGCAGAGCAAGCAGGTTTGATGAATTTGAAAGGACATCGATTAGTAGGTGGAATGCGCGCGAGTATTTATAATGCTATGCCAGAAGCGGGTGTGGATGCGTTGATAGAGTTTATGAAAAATTTTGCGGGGAGCAATAAATAATCATGTACAAAATCCAAACTCTGAATGCCATTGACTCTATTGGGTTAAAATTATTTCCAACTGATTTATATCAAGTCGCAGATAATGTTACAGATCCCGACGCTATTCTATTACGCTCAACTTCTCTGCACGAAAAAACGTTAGCAAATACGGTAAAAGTTATTGCACGTGCAGGGGCAGGCGTCAATAATATTCCGGTGGATAAGATGACTAAGCTGGGAATTCCAGTATTGAATACGCCAGGTGCGAATTCCAATGCGGTCAAAGAATTAGTTATTGCTGGTATGTTGATTGCCTGTCGCAACTTGTGCCAAGCTTGGAATTACGTACGACAACTCAACGGCGACGACGCTGCGTTAAATGTTGCCGTAGAGCGTGATAAAAAACAATTTGCTGGTTTTGAATTGCCCGGTAAAACGTTAGGCGTGGTCGGCCTTGGCAATGTAGGTGTGAAAGTCGCTAATACGGCGCTAGCTTTAGGAATGCGAGTGATTGGTTATGATCCAACGATCACTATTAAACGTGCGTGGGAATTGTCTTCGAGCGTAGAAGAGATTAATAATCTGGATGATTTAATCAAGCAAGCGGATTTTATTAGTTTGCATGTTCCATTGGTAGCAGAAACAAAACATCTCATCAATGCAGGGCGTTTAAAGATTGCGAAAAAAGGTGTGATACTGCTTAATTTCGCACGCGATAGCATTGTTGACGAAATAGCATTACATGCTGCGCTTGATAATGGGCAGGTTGCAAGTTATGTCTGTGATTTCCCCAGCGCGCAATTAAAAGATCATCCACGTGTGATTTGTTTGCCGCATCTAGGTGCTTCAACCAGAGAGGCGGAAGAAACTTGCGCCATCATGGCCGTGAAGCAATTGCGTGATTATCTTGAAAACGGCACGATCATGTACTCGGTAAATTTCCCCAGCGTAGAAATGCCCTTTAATAAAGGAACGCGTTTAACGATCGCCAATGCCAATGTTCCTAGCATGGTCGCGCAGATTTCTACAAAATTGGCAGCCGCGCAGTTAAATATTATGGATCTACTCAATAAATCGCGCGATGAAATTGCTTACACATTGATAGATGTTGATGGTGCCGTCAATGATACACTCATCAAAGAAATTGCAGCCATTGAAGGCGTGATTCAAATCAGGCGGCTGGTGAAGTGAAATAGAGGTTTTTTATAACAATGATACCTTAACCTCTTGGGCTGCTTTTTTAAGCTTTACATCCAAAGTCGCAAGAGGAATTTTTTCACGCAAGGCAAGTTCAAGATAGGAGGCATCATAAACAGTTATATGTAGTTCACGCGCTAATTCCAATGTCGATCGCGTGGCATGAAGAATAGTTTGATCATCGACAATAATAGGTAATAAACCCAATAAATCTAAAAAACATGATGATTGTATTTTAGTTAAACGTTTTTTATTTTCAGCTGACCAAAGAATGTTTGCCACTTCCAATGGCCAAAGGCTAGGTACTTTAGCTTCTGCATGTTCTAACATTTCTTGCACTTTAAGTGTATAAGGAGTTTCTTCGTCAGGAAAACACCATGCCATGGTAAGTGAACAATCGAGTACAAAACTGTCTATTTTTTTAGACATGCTTATTTTCTTCCTTCATCACGCATTGCTAATATCTCTTTAAGAGTAATTTTACCGCGCCCAATTTCTTTGCTGAGTAGGCGCATTTCACGAATAACATTTCGAGCATCGCTATGTTGTGTTTTAATGGGTACTAGCATTACCACCTTATGGCCATGCTTTGATATTGCTACGCTTTCCTGATTTTTAATAACCTCATTAATCAGATTAGAAAGGTGCGTTTTGGCTTCGAATAAACTGACGCTTCTCATACATGCCTCCTTATGACTAGTTAAGGACTAGTTTATATTAATTGAGTAGCCCTAGTCAAGCCTTTGCAACTACCCCCGCGCAAACGGTGGTAAGCTTTTAAGCAGCAAGCGACCATACGGTTTGCTGATTAAACGCGTATCTAAAATAGTAACTTGGCCAGTGTCGGTTTCTGTGCGGATTAAACGGCCCACAGCTTGGGTCAGTTTGATGCAAGCGGCGGGGAGAGTCATTTCAGTGAATGGATTTCTGCCGCGTTGCGTCATCCATTCCGCTAATGTTTGGGTAACGGGATCATCGGGCACGGCAAAAGGGAGCTTAGCAATAATCAAATGATTGCAGGCATTGCCGGGTAAATCTAAACCTTCGGCAAATGATGCAAGGCCAAATAAAATACTCGGTTTATTTTCTTCAATACGCGCGAAATGATTCTTGAGTAATTGATCTTTCGCTTGTTTACCTTGAATCAGTAATAATCTTCGTAAATTAACCGGCAGTTGCTGCGCTACTTCATGCATTTGTTTCCAGGATGAAAATAAAACGAGAGCACCATTGCCGCCTTCCAATGATAACATCGTAGGGAGCAGGGCGATGATTTCCTCAGTATGTGCTTGTGGATCTTTAGGATCAGATTTCATCGGCGGAATAGTTAATTTGCCTTGTGTTTGAAAATCAAAAGGGGAATCTAGAGCAATACTGGTAGTTTGTGGATATTCATTCAGCCCGGTTTCCGCTAATAATAATTTAAAAGAACCTAACGATCGTAAAGTCGCAGACGTTAGTACTGCGCCGGCAATACGGCACCAAAATCTTTCGGCTAATATTTTTGCAGCGCTCACAGGTGAGGCGCTGATGGTATATTCTAATTGTTCGCGCTGATTTTTATGAATTTGCCAGGTTGCGGTGATCCATTTCGCAATGGGTGGTTTATCAGCAGTGCTGTTTTCAGTAAATAATGTCCATACCGCGACTAAATTTTCCATGCGACCAATCAGAAAACCTAAATCGGATAATGCACGATCATGCTGTGATGTTACTCTGGGATCGGTTTCAATCGCTTTATTTCTGCGTAGTTTTTCTTGCAAATTAGCCAGTGTGGTATGTAATAAGCGTGTTGCTGTTTTTAAATTATCACAAATGGGAGATAACCCTGCAGGAATATTGCCAAACTTAAAGCGCATCACACCTGAATTATTAGATGTATCATTATACAGTCGTAGCTCAGGGAAATTTTCAATCGCACGATTAAAATCTTGTAAATTAGTAGCCAACATTTCAGCTAAGTTAGTAATATTTTCCAGTGACGATTTATCTTTGAGCAATGTCATTGCCTTGCTGACCGTGAGGCCTATTTTTTCCAACCACACTAACGTGCCTTGGATGGAATGAGCAGCAGCAAATTGTTGAATCGCTTTATCGGCTAAATGATGTGCTTCGTCGAGGCAATAAAATGTTTCACTCGGTTCTGGCAAAATCACACCGCCGCCCATCGCCATATCCGCTAATAACAAATCATGATTGGCAATAATAATATCTACTTCTTCCAACTTAGCGCGTGCCGCAAAAAAAGGACAACGCGAAAAATCGGCGCAATCGCGTTTGGTGCAACCATGTCGATCATTGGTAATCGGTATCCAGGTTGCATCGCTGATAGGTTTAGCCAAACTATCTCGGTCTCCTGACCACGTTCCAGCGGATAATTCCGCAAACATTTGCATTAAGGCTTCTTTGCTGGATGAATTATTTTCATTTTCCGTCATAAAATCGCTTTGTACGGGACTAGTCGCGCGCAAGCGGAGACGAGAAGTACACACATAACGACCACGGCCTTTTGCAATTGCGTATGAAATATCTAGGCCAGCATGTTTTGCTAAAAAAGGAATGTCTTTATTAGCGAGTTGTTCTTGCAAAGTAACCGTGGCGCTAGCAACTACTAATTGTTTGTCGAGCGCTTTAGCAACGATAACCGCAGGCAATAAATAACCTAAACTTTTACCCACCCCGGTGGGGCCTTCGATGACCAGAATAGATTCACCTTGTTGTTGCGTTTGTTCTCCATTAACGATGGATTGATCAATAAACTTAGTGTTGGCAAACGTTGTCGCTACCGCATTGATCATTTCTAATTGGGCGGCACGATGTTTGTAACCTGGTAGATGTTTGGCAATATTGGCGAGGGCTTGTTCGATTTTTTTTAGCATGGAGAGTTGTTTTAACTGTTATACTGCCACTTCACATAAATGGCCCCCCAAGAAAACCCAGCACCGAAGGCAGCAAGAATTAAATTATCGCCTTTATGCAATTGTTTTTCCCATTCCCATAAACAAAGTGGGATAGTGCCGTTAGTGGTATTGCCGTATTTTTGAATGTTCAACATGACTTTGCTATCGTCTAAGCCCATGCGTTTGGCAGTAGCATCAATAATACGTTTGTTGGCCTGATGTGGCACTAACCACGCAATATCTTTTCCTGCAAGATTATTTTTTTCCATAATCTCTGCAGAAACGTCGGCCATATTAGTGATCGCTGCTTTAAAAACAGGGTTACCGTTTTGATACACAAAATGTTCGCGCGCGTTCACTGTTTCGATAGAAGCTGGTTTAATCGAGCCACCGGCTTTCATATGCAAAAATTCACAACCCGCGCCATCCGTTTTTAAAATGGAATCGATAATGCCAAAGCCTTCAGTGTTTGGTTCTAATAACACTGCACCCGCACCATCACCAAAGATCACACAGGTTTCGCGATTAGTGTAATCAATGATCGATGACATTTTATCAGCGCCAATGATCAATATTTTTTTATAACCACCTGCTTCGATGAATTTTGAACCGGTCACTAAAGCGTATAAAAAACCAGAACACGCTGCCATGAGATCAAAACTAAAGGCATTTTTTGCACCCAGTTTATCCGCAACCGTGCATGCCATAGCAGGGAAAGGCATATCGGGCGTTGCTGTCGCGCAAATGATTGCATCAATCTCTAATGGGTCTATCTTTTTTTTAGCTAATAAATCTTTGGCCGCTTTAACGGCCATAAAAGAAGTGCCCAAACCTTCGCCTTTTAAAATGCGGCGTTCTTTGATACCTGTACGCGTGGTAATCCATTCGTCTGTGGTATCGACCATTTTTTCTAATTCTTGATTAGTCAACACATAATCAGGCACCCAGCCACAAACGCCGGTAATACACGCAGTTATTTTTTTCATCATAGGTTCCTAAATTTTGCCAATTCAACCTGCCCATTATAACAAGCTTGACCAAACTCGTCGCTATAAAAATACTCATATTCGAACAATCGGCTACGTGCGATTGGGTCGTCGCTCTTATCATCTGAGGCAAGCCCTGGGTGACACATAATCAAACCACCGTTGCTCACAGACCTTAGGAAAGCTGGAAACAATTTCCCATAGCCATTCGCCTGTTCAAAATCATAAATTCCCCCAAAAGAAGAATTATGCGGGATAGAATGCTGCTGTAACAATGGCTTAAAAGCACGACCCCCCGCTAAATAAATGACCAGCCGTTTACATTTGGCCAAACCCTGCACTAGACTAGCGAAACCCGCTTCATCGACACAACGTACATAAGGTTTATGGTTGGCAAAGCGTTGTGCATAAACCATCATGAGGGCATCGCGAATGACAGGAAATTGATGGATATGTTGATGCCCATCTATAAAATCGGGAAGCTTTCCCATATACTCCGCAAATCGATCGATTTGACGATGTAATTCGGCTACAATCTCGGCTACATTAAGTTGGCGTGTCAGAGATTTTGCCAATAGCGTGGTTAGGCTAGGGAAATGACCGTCTGATGTTAACATGGGCATAACAGCCAGTGGAGCACCTTCGGTTAAATTAAAGTGAAGGCCGATGTCGATGTCAGCTTGAAAAGGTTGGAGCAACTTGGCCGCAGTTGGCCAATAAGTAGCAGTGGTCATGCAGCTAGTCGCAGATAAGCACTTTTTTGCGACCAAGGCTACAATGCCCTCGGAAATTGCGAGGTCCTGACCATAATCATCGGCACACAAAATAATTTTTTTCATAACGATATAATAGCAATTTATGACTACTCAGGCTATCAATAAAACTAAAACATGGTGGGTGGATATCAGCTTGCTGATAATACTCATCGGCGTATTTTTCGCATTGTGGATAGGTTCGCACCCATTATTTGTTCCCGATGAAGGCCGCTATTCAGAAGCAGCGCGCGAAATGCTAGCCAACCACGATTGGCTTATTCCGCGCGTTAATGGCGTGGCATTTCTGGATAAACCGATTATCTATTATTGGATGCAAGCTACTGCCATCAAATGGTTTGGTTTAAATGAATGGTCAGTGCACATTGGGCCCGCTTTATTGGGAATTTTGGGTTGTGTGATGACCTATATCGCTGGGCGTTTACTATTTAATCGCCGCACTGGCATTTTAGCTGCGTTTATTTTAGCCACCAGCCCACTTTATTCTGCCATGGCGCGTTATGCTAATTTTGATTTAGCGGTAGCTACCTTTGTCAATTGCGCGTTGTTTTGTTTTATTATCGCGATGAAATATGCGCCCGGAAAAATACGCGATCGTTTTCTCTGGGCAGCCTATATTTTTGCCGGAATCGCGATTTTAACCAAAGGATTAATTGGCATTGTTTTCCCTGCACTGATTATTGGTGTATGGATACTTTGTTTAAATCGCTGGTATTTGCTAAAACAGATACATTTGATCCTTGGTTTAATTATTGTATTTGTGATCAGTGCCCCGTGGTATTTAATGGCACAACATGTGATCCCCCAATTTTTTGAATATATCTTTGTTAAGCAACAATTTTTACGTTTTCTCACCCCTAATTTCAATAACAAAGCACCGGTTTGGTTTTATTTGCCGGTAGTTTTATTGGGGTTATTCCCTTGGGTAGTATTTTTGTATCAAGCCCTCAGAGAAAAAATAAAACAGGTATGGCAAGACAAGCAACGCTATTCGACAGAGCTATTCTTGTTATTGTGGCCATTGTTGATTTTTTTATTTTTTTCAGCACCTAATTCTAAAACGATTGGTTATATCACCCCTGTTTTAGCACCGCTGGTATTGTTGATGGCACATTATTTAAGTGGTCAATGGGAAATCGCGCGATCAAAAGGTGTGCGCTGTGGTATGTTTGCTTTTCTAATATTGGCGTTAGCGATTGTAGTGGCAACCTTTGTTTTGCCACAATTAGCAATATTTACACCTAACATAAAATATGAATTGCATTATTATTTTGTCACCCTTACCGCTATATTTTCAATCGCTATCATTTTGGTATTATTGCAAATACGCAACACCACGACGCCCAAAGTATTTTATACTTTATTATTTGCGATTAGCACTTGCCTGGCGACCGCCGCTGCGTCAGTGCCTCATCTAGGTTTAACAACAGTAAAACCGCTCGCACTTATCATTAATCAATATCGCGAACCAGGCGATGAAATTGTAAATTATGAACATTATTATCAAGATTTGCCTTTTTATGTGCAAGGTTATGTGACGACGGTAACAGATTGGACTGATCCATCCATCCCTAACGATGATGATTGGCAAAATCAATTATGGGAAGGTATGCAGTTTGAAGGTAAAAAACCATGGTTGATCGATGGGCCGACTTTTTGGCAGCAATGGCATTCAAAAAAGCGCATGTTTGTGATCGTCGATGCCAGTTATTATCCGCACTTCAAAACACTGGCTAACGGGCATTTTTATATGTTGGGTGATAATTTACATATTTATTTAATCACGAACGAAAAACCCAAAACTTTCCCAACAGAAAAGTTACTGCCGGTAAAATAAGCAAAACTAGCAATAAGGCGATAGGGTAATAAATTTTAAATAGATTGAGAAAAATATAAAACAAGCCTTCGTTAGCGATGAAATTACTGGCCGCCACAATAAATAAGCGTTTTATTGCCACATGATGATGGGTATTAGTGCCAGAAAAAGTAAAATTGCGGTGGCCAAAATAACTCACATTAAAAGCAAATAGAAAACCAATGACATTCGCAATCAATGGTTTAAGCCCAGTTAACTCCACTAAAAGAACCACAATCCCTAATTGTGTAATAGCTGCGGCTGTGCCGATCATGCCAAAATAGGCCAATTGGCGCAGTAGTGGATAACGGTGTAAGAGTGCTTTCATTCATCAAAACCAAATCGATTGCCCACAATATATTTCGGCCGCCGTTTAACTTCGTTAAAAATTCGCGCAATATATTCGCCTAAAATGCCAATCGATAATAATTGAATGCCACCAAAAAACATAATGGCGACAGTGATGGTTGCAAAACCCGGTACGTCGACGCCAAATATAAGCGTAATGGTGACGATGTATAATGCATAAACAAGTGCGATCAAAGAAATAATAAACCCTATCAAACTCCAGATGCGCAATGGGATATCAGAAAACAATGTAATGCCTGTGAGGGCGAGTTCGGTGAGTCGGCTAAATTTCCAAGAACTTTTGCCACCGGCGCGTTTTTGCACGGTGAAAGGTACAGCGATGGATTTGAAACCCACCCAGGAATATAAACCTTTCATGAAGCGTCCACGTTCTTCAATGCTGTTGAGAGCAGCCACCACTTTTTTATCGAGTAACCGAAAATCACCGGCGTTGCTCGGAATATTGATACGGGAAATTTTTGTCATTAAGCCATAGAACAAACCGGCGAAGGCGCGTTTGAGTAATGACTCATCGTCACGATTGCTTCGCACACCATAAACCATGTCATAGCCTTCTGCCCATTGATCCAAAAAGGTGGGAATCATTTCGGTAGGGTGTTGAAAATCAGCATCGGTGATGATAACCACATCGCCTGAGCAGTGTTCTAAGCCTGCCGTTAAGGCTGCTTCTTTGCCAAAGTTACGTGATAATGCCAATAATTTAATATGATAAGACTTCGGTAAGCCTACTATACGCTCAACCGTGTGATCGGCGCTGCCATCATCGATGATAATAATTTCAAAGTGCGGGCTGAGCGCCTTGAGTTGCTCTTGTAGTTTGGCCAAAAAAGACTCAATTACCTCTTCTTCATTGTATACGGGCACTATGCATGATATAAATATCTCTTTCTCGGCAACGAGCTGCTTGCGGTCGATAATGGTCATAAGGTAGCCTTGTGCGTTAGTTTAGGTTCCCATTATAGCTGTAAAGTAAGGGCGGCTGCTATAATATTTGTTCAATCAATTTAACTATGAGGTCTTATATGCTAATCGGCGTTCCAAAAGAAATAAAAAATCATGAATATCGTGTAGGGATGGTTCCTGCCAGTGTCAGAGAACTTATCCACAATGGCCATGAGGTTATTGTTGAAACGGAAGCAGGTAAGGGGATAGGCCTCAGTGATCGTGATTACGAAGCCGTAGGTGCTAAGATTGTTAAAACAGCGGAAGAAATTTTTAAACGAGCAGAACTTATTGTCAAAGTGAAAGAACCGCAACCGCAAGAATGTAAACGGTTACGCTCCGGTCAAATTCTTTTTACTTATTTGCATTTAGCGCCAGACCCTGAGCAAACCGAATTATTGCTTACTTCAAAATGTACAGCGATTGCTTATGAAACTGTGACTGATGATCGCGGTGGTTTGCCGCTATTAGCACCGATGAGTGAAGTGGCGGGTCGTATGTCGATCCAAGCGGGTGCACATTGTTTAGAGAAAGCACAAGGTGGTAGTGGTATTTTATTAAGCGGTGTACCTGGGGTAGTTCCCGGTAGTGTGACTGTTATTGGCGGTGGTGTGGTGGGTACGAATGCGGCACGCATGGCAATGGGAATGGAAGCGCACGTAACAGTATTGGATAAATCATTGAATCGTTTAAAAGAATTAGATTTTCAATTTGGTTCGAAGTTAACGACGATTTATGCGACACGCGATTCGATCGAAGAATATGTATTGTCTGCCGATTTGGTGATTGGTGCGGTGTTAGTGCCTGGGGCTGCTGCGCCTAAATTAGTAACAGAAGAGATGCTAAAGAAAATGCGACCGGGTTCTGTGATAGTGGATGTGGCGATCGATCAAGGTGGTTGCTTTGAAACCAGTCGGCCGACCACACATACGCAACCCACTTATATTCAGGATGGTGTAGTGCATTATTGTGTCACCAATATGCCAGGTGCTGTGCCACGTACTGCAACCTTTGCACTTAACAATGCGACGTTGCCGTTTATTATTGCGCTTGCTAATAAAGGAGCTAAACGGGCTTTGTTAGAAGATAAACATTTGATGAATGGCTTGAATGTGCACAATGGCCATTTAACTCACGCAGCCGTTGCTACTGCGTTGAAGCGTGACAGTGTAGCACCCGCCAGTGTGTTGGGATGAAACCTCGCACAATGAGGTAAATATCTGCCGGGTATTTTTGAATGGGTTGCCCCCTTTGAAAAAGGGGGCCGCCGAGCGCTAAGCGAGGCGGGGGGATTTAAAGATTGTGCAGCCTTCCTCAAATCCCCCCTAGCCCCCCTTTTTCAAAGGGGGGAACAGGAAGTGTCTTTTTCAAAGGGTGAATAATCCAATTATTTCAGGATTTATATTATGCTAAATTGTTATACTAAAACTTCCAGCAACCAAACCATTCCAATTATATCCATCATCGCAGATCAATTTAATACTTGGTTAAGTTCCCAATCAATCAACATAAAAAATTGGATTACCGTAACTAATTTCATTGCCAAACCTGAAACTTATTGCTTGATCCCAGATGCAACAGGTGGTTTAGCACAAGTATTAATCGGCATTAAAAACGCCGAAGATTTTTGGCCGTTTGGCATGTTGCCTACTGCGTTACCGAAAAATATTTATCGTATTGAAAATATTACCGATAAAAATATTTTAAACCGCGCAGCGATTGCTTGGGGTTTGGGTGCGTATCAATTTACACGCTATAAACAACCCAGCAAAACCATAGCAGAATTATTTTTATCCGATAATCATAATCAAGCATTTATTGAAAATACGGTAAACGCTGTTTATTTAGTGCGTAATTTAACGAATACCCCGACAGAAGATATGGGGCCTGCGGAGCTGGCGCATGCGGCAGTGGAACTAGCAAAGCATCACAATGCAGCTATTGTACAAATTATTGGGGATGATTTATTGAAGAATAATTATCCCACCATTCATGCAGTGGGCAGGGCCAGCCCACGTGTGCCGCGCTTAATTGATTTGCGCTGGGGTGATATGAGCCACCCTAAAATTACCTTAGTGGGGAAGGGCGTTTGTTTTGATTCAGGTGGCCTTGATCTTAAAACGGCTTCTGGCATGTTGTTGATGAAAAAAGATATGGCGGGTGCGGCACATGCCTTAGGTTTAGCACAGATGATCATGCAAGCTAATTTGCCAGTGCGTTTACGCGTGTTAATTCCTGCTGTTGAAAATGTTGTGGCAGGTAATGCGTATAAACCAGGTGATATTATTCGCACGCGTAAAGGAATTACTGTTGAAGTAGGTAATACCGATGCGGAAGGGCGCATGATTGTATGTGATGCATTAACAGAAGCAGCAAGTGAAAATCCCAAATTGATTATTGATTTTACTACCTTGACGGGCGCAGCGCGGGTTGCAGTAGGCACTGAAATCAGTGCGATGTTTACCGATCATGAAGAATTAGCACAGCAGTTGCAGCAGCACGGTGTGCAAGAGCAAGATCCTGTTTGGCGTTTACCGCTCTATGCGCCTTATCGCAAACTGATCGATACACCTTACGCGGATATGAACAACTCCGGTAATTCGCCTTATGCAGGTGCAATCACTGCCGGTTTGTTTTTGAAGGAATTTGTGCCAGCCGAGATCCCATGGGTCCATCTTGATTTTATGGGCTGGAATATCTCCGCACGCCCCGGCCGCCCCGAAGGTGGTGAGGCAATGAGTATCCGTGCTGTGTTTAGTTATTTGGCGACAACGTATAAGTAATCTTTACCCCCTTTGAAAAAGGGGGTCGCCGAGCGCCAAGCGAGGCGGGGGGATTTAAAGATCGTGCAGCCTTCTTCAAATCCCCCCTAGCCCCCCCTTTTTCAAAGGGGGGAATAAAGAATTAAATCTGCAACTCCGGAATATTCTTAAAATACTCCAAACTTTCGGGGTTTGCCAACGCATCTATATTTTTAACGGGCAAGCCTTCTACAATATTGCGCACCGCCAATTCCACTAATTTGCCACTGTTGGTTTTCGGTAAATCGGCGACTTGAATTATCTTCGCCGGTACATGACGTGGTGAGGCATTATCGCGAATAATTTTGTTAATGCGATTTTTTAATTTCTCGTCTAAGATAATTTCATGGCGTAATTTTACAAATAAAATAACCCGTACATCATTTTCCCAATCTTGCCCAATGGCTAAACTTTCTAATACTTCGTCGACTTTTTCTACTTGGCGATAAATTTCTGCCGTGCCAATGCGTGTGCCGCCCGGGTTTAATACGGCATCCGATCGCCCGTAAATAATCACACCATCATGTTCAGTAATCTCAGCATAATCACCATGCGCCCAAATACCAGGATATTTTTCAAAATACGCTTTATGATATTTTTCACCGGTAGGATCGTTCCAAAAATAAATAGGCATACAAGGAAATGGTGCAGTACAAACTAATTCGCCTTTTTCATGTAATACGGGTTGACCTTGTTCATTAAAGATTTCTACTTTCATGCCCAAACCACGGCATTGTAATTCGCCACGATAGACCGGCAAAATAGGGTTGCCCAAAGCAAAACACGAAACAATATCAGTGCCGCCTGAGATAGAAGAAAGGCATAGATCATGTTTAACATCGCGATAAACAAAATCAAAACTTTCTGGTGCTAAGGGTGAACCAGTGGAAAGAATAGTGCGTAATGATTTTAAACTGTGTGTATGAATAGGTTTAAGGCCATTTTTTTCTACTGAGGCAATATATTTTGCGCCCGTACCAAATACCGTAATCCTTTCTTGATCGATAATATCAAATAACGCTTTGGTATCAGGATAAAACGGTGCACCATCATAAAGCACCACGGTTGCTCCAACGGCTAAACTGCTGATCATCCAATTCCACATCATCCAACCGCAGGTGGTAAAATAAAAAATGGTGTCTTGCGCGGTTAAATCAGTATGCAGCACTAATTCTTTGCAATGCTGTAATAAAGTACCACCCGCGCCATGCACGATACATTTAGGTACACCGGTAGTGCCAGACGAATATAAGATATACACCGGATGATCGAACGGCAATGATGCAAAATTAATCGTTTTGGCGTTTTTATCGAGAAACTCCGGGTATAAACTAGCTTGTTTTAATGCCTGTATAGCAGGCGTAGGTTGGGTAAACGGAATAATAATCGTGTGTTCTAAAGAGGGTAAGCTTTGTTGTAACTCTTGAACTTTTGCTAAGTTATCAAAGGTTTTTCCGTTATAGAAATGGCCATTGCTAGCGAATAATATTTTGGGGGCAATTTGCCCAAAGCGATCTAACACACCATTAAAACCAAAATCGGTGGGGCACGATGACCATATCGCGCCAATACTGGTGGTGGCTAACATGGCTACTACAGTTTCGATACAGTTAGGCAGCCAGCCACCTACGCGATCGCCACTGGTTACGCCTTTATTACGCAAAGCTTGCGCTAGCTGCGCTACTTGCAGATAAAGCTCATTATAAGTGATGGTCTTGCGTGCACTATTTTCTCCGCGAAAAATTAAAGCTAATTGATCAGTGCGATGTGCCAGTAAGTTTTCGGCAAAATTGAGTTTTGCACCTACAAACCATTGCGCGCCGGGCATTTTTTGACGGTCAATTAAAACCTCTTCACAAAATGCGTGAAAATTAACTTTGCAAAAAGTGGCCAGGGTAGGCCAAAATTGCTCAGGAAAATCAATAGACCATTGATAAAGGTCAGTATAATGACGGAAATTGGTTTTATAAATAATATTGCAGTAGTTGATAAACTGACTCAGGTTGGCTTTGCTCACTGCTTCAACCGTGGGTTTCCATATAGGTTGTGTCATAAAAATTATTCCTTGGTTTCCTCAAATGCTAATAATTCTACACCTTCATCGACTAAATCACCTTCTTTAAAATACCACTCTTTAACAATACCATTGTCAGGCGCATAAATGGTATGTTCCATTTTCATCGCTTCGACGATGGCCAAACTTGCACCGCGTGGTACTTTTTCGCCTGTTTTTGCTAACAAGGCTACTATTCGGCTTGGCATTGGTGCGGTTAAATGCGCTTTTGTATCGGCATGGTGTGTATGTTCCCCAAGTGTATCTTCGCTGATTAAAGTAACTTGATGGCGCTCACCGTTTAACAATATATAGAGTGAGTTTGCTTCTTGATAAATAACTGCGTGGCATTTTTGCCCATTTAAGTTAGCTACTAATTGTGTTTCTTGTTCAATCACGCCATTAATGGTGTGTAGTTCATCATCAACATAAATTTGATAATCATTTTCTTGTAAAGAAACCCGAACTGTTTTTTCAATATTATCTTGGACTATAAAACGTAAACGTTGTTGCGCGGGAAGGTTTAAACGCCAACCATCGACATTATGCCAAGGAGATGAAGAATCCAAAGAATGCATAGTATTTAATTCAGTACTGGTCTTTTGTTTCAGTAAAATATAAAGTGTTGCTATTACCACTACTGAGGAATTTACATTTTTGGTTAAAAACAAATCAGCCGAATATTTTTTAATAAAATCGGTGGCAAATTTAGCTTTCATAAAAGCAGGGTGTTGTGAAAGCGTAGATAGCAAATCTAAATTTGTCGTAACGCCGACAACTTGATAATCGCCCAGGGCTTTTGTCAAATGCTGCAATGCGCTGGTACGGTCTTCACCCCAAACAATCAGCTTGCTGATCATGGGATCGTAATATTGTGAGATAATATCGTCTTGTTCAATGCCGGTATCGATGCGTACTTGCTGATTTTCACTTGGTGTTTTAAGGAATTTAATAGTACCAATCGATGGCATAAAATCATTATTAGGATCTTCGGCGTAAATACGCGCTTCAAATGCATGGCCATGGACTTTCACCTGCTTTTGAGTCAATGGTAATTCTAAACCGCTGGCTACTTTTAGTTGCCATTCCACCAGATCTTGGCCAATAATCATTTCCGTAACCGGGTGCTCCACCTGCAAGCGGGTATTCATTTCCATGAAATAAAAGTCATGATTTTCATCAACTAAAAACTCCACTGTGCCAGCGCCACTATAATTAATCGCGCGTGCGGCTGCGACGGCACATTCACCCATTTGTTGTCGCAATTGTTTGCTTAACTGGGGGGCAGGGGCTTCTTCGATAATTTTTTGATGGCGACGTTGAATCGAGCAATCGCGTTCAGAAAGATAAATACAATTGCCATGATTATCAGCAAATATTTGGATTTCGACATGTCTGGGTTGGGTAATATATTTTTCGATTAAAATTTTATCATCGGCAAAACTGGCCAATGCTTCGCGTTTTACCGCTGCCAAAGCCGTTGCAAATTCGTTGGCTTGCGTAACAACGCGCATACCTTTGCCACCACCGCCTGCTACTGCTTTTAATAGCACCGGGAAACCAACTTGCGCCGCAGCGGCAGCTAATGTTTTAAGATCTTGCGCGTCTTCGTGGTAACCCGGTACGAGTGGAACTTTTGTTTTAGCCATGATTTTTTTGGCAGCGCTTTTAGATGCCATGGCTTTCATTGCCGCCGGTGAAGGGCCAATAAAACATAAACCGGCTTTGGCACATTGCTCCGCAAAAACAGGATTTTCAGATAAAAAACCATAGCCCGGATGAATCGCCTGCGCGTTAGTTTCTAAAGCGATCTTGATGATTTTATCATTGCATAAATAACTTTCTTGACTGCGCGCAGGCCCTATAAAATAAGCCTCGTCAGCACGTTTGACGTGCAATGCATTACTGTCTGCTGCGGAGTAAACAGCAACGCACTGAATGCCCATACGTTGTGCGGTTCGGATAACGCGACATGCGATCTCACCACGGTTAGCGATTAAAATTTTAGTAAACATTGGACTTTCATCCTAAAAAGGGTTTATCATATCCGGCAATTGAACACTGTATTCTTTTCAAAGTAAACAGGTTTAATGTAAGTGATATCTTACGTAAGCTTGAAAGTTTGTCGGGAATAGGGTATATTCAATTGTTGTAACCTTTAACCAAACGGATAACACAGGGAGTAATTATGAATTATTTAACAATCGGTAAATTAGCTAAACGGACAGGTGTCAGCACAGTGACAATCCGTTATTATGAACAATGCGGTTTGATTCCTAAAGCCACCCGTACCCCGGCAGGCTATAGGCTCTATCCAGAAAGTGTGATTGAACATATCTACTTTTTGAAGAGCACTAAAACAGCTGGTTTTTCTTTAGCTGAAATTGGTGAACTGGTTGCGTTGCTCAATAGCAATCGACCCACATCTAATGCATCTAAAACGCAATTGCTTGAAAAAGCTAATATGATTAAAGAAAAAATCATCGCGTTGAAGAATGTACAGAAGATGCTAGAGACAACAGCTACCACAGGCGGTAGTTTACGTGTGCAAGCTTCAGCTATGTCTGAACAGATGCAAGCTGGACGTCAACGCCGTACTCGCCGTGAAGAAGAAGCGCTAGCTTAACCGATATACTCTAAAGCGTTTGAATTTTAGGAAAAGAAGTCCACCTAAGATTCAAACGCGAAGAGTAAGTGCAGCAAGCGTATTCTCCATAAGGGTAGCGACAGTCATTGGGCCAACACCACCCGGAACGGGAGTAATCCAGCTGGCTTTTTTACTGGCACTAGCAAACTCTATATCGCCGACAAGATGGCCGTCTTGTAGTCTATTCATACCTACGTCCACTACAATTGCACCGGGTTTTATCCATTCACTTTGCACGATTCCTGGTTTACCAATAGCCACAATTAATAAGTCGGCATTTTTAACATGGGCGGCAAGGTCACGCGTAAAACGGTGACAAACAGTGACAGTAGCACCAGCGATTAATAATTCTAATGCCAGCGGGCGGCCTACTATATTTGATGCGCCGACCACTACGGCATCCATCCCTTTAATATGAAGTTTATAATGATGTAATAAGGTCATAATGCCGTGTGGTGTACATGGCCTTAACAGTGGTTTACGTTGCGCCAGACGGCCTAGATTGTAAGGGTGAAAACCATCAATATCTTTATGTGGAGCAATATGTTCTAAGATGATGGATTTATCAATATTAAAGGGCAGTGGTAGTTGTACTAAAATTCCATCAATAGTGGGATCAGCATTTAACTTATCGATTAATTGCAGCAACTCTTCTTGGGTGGTGGTGTCTGGCAAATCATAAGCAAATGAGACTATTCCCACCTCCTGGCAGGCTTGACGCTTATGCTTTACATAGACCGCCGAAGCAGGGTCATTGCCAATTAAAATAACGGCCAGCCCCGGTGCACGCAAACCTTGCTGCAAACGATCGGCAATTTTAGTTTTAATTTTAGCGCGAATATTCGCTGCCAGCGCTTTTCCATCCAGAATTTGTGCGGTCATAAATTTACCCCTACCCTAATAAGAAAATAATCTCTATACTAACGCTTTTACTGCTTTCAAAAAAGGTTATTTATGATCGACCCCAAATATCTTCGTAATGATATCCAAGAAACGGCCGAACGGCTCTCTTTACGCGGTTACTCACTCGATGTGGCTGCTATTGCTTTGCTTGAAGAAAAGCGTAAAGCATTACAAATTGAATCACAAGAACTGCAAAATTTACGCAACAAAAATTCTAAACTTATCGGACAACTCAAAGCCAAAGGCGAAGATACACGCGCTTTAATGGCTGAAATGGAAGGCCTAGGTAAAAAAGTGGAAGATAAAACACGCGAACTCGATGAGGTATTAAGACAACTGCAAGATTTTCAATATAATATTCCTAATCTGCCACATCTTACTGTTCCACAAGGAACACGTGAAGAAGATAACGTCGAACTACGCAAATGGGGTGAGTTACGACATTTTACTTTTACCCCTAAAGATCACGTGGATTTAGGTGAAAAAAGCAATCAACTCGATTTTGCCATGGCGGCAAAAATTGCTGGGGCACGCTTTGTGGTTATTCGCGGTGCTTTGGCACGGATGCACCGAGCATTGATACAATTCATGCTTGATCTGCATACCCAAGAACATGGTTATAATGAAATTTATGTACCTTATATTGTTAACACTGCAAGTTTGTATGGTACTAGTCAATTGCCAAAGTTTGCCGAAGATCAATTCGCACTTAAAACTGACCCTGAGCTTTTTTTAATTCCTACGGCTGAAGTTCCCGTCACTAATTTGGCGCGCGATGTGATTTTTGAGGCTGATCAATTACCGCAAAAATTTGCTTGTCATACCCCGTGTTTTCGTAGTGAGGCCGGGTCGTATGGTAAAGATACGCGTGGCATGATTCGTCAACATCAATTTGAAAAAGTGGAATTAGTGCACTTGGTAAAACCACATCAATCGTATGCTATTTTAGAAGAGTTAACGACCAACGCCGAGAAAGTTTTGCAGTTGCTAAAATTGCCTTATCGTGTAGTCGAGCATTGTGCCGGTGATCTGGGTTTTTCCGCAGCCAAAGGTTATGATTTAGAAGTTTGGTTGCCGAGCCAGAAGCGTTATCGGGAAATTTCTTCGTGCAGTAATATGGAAGATTTTCAGGCACGACGGATGCAAGCGCGTTGGCGTAATCCAGAAACGGGTAAGCCAGAGTTGATTCATACGTTAAATGGTTCGGGATTGGCTGTTGGCCGTACCTTGGTGGCGATTATGGAAAATTTTCAAGATGAAAATGGCAAGATTACTGTTCCTGAGGTTTTGTGGGGGTATATGAATGGGCTTAAGGTAATCGAGTAAATTTAACAAAAGGGCGCAAAATTATGTTTCTTATTACTGTAACCTACATACAATCCATAGATGTTGTCGAACAACATCTGGTAGCACATCGTAACTTTCTCGAAGAAGGTTATCAAAAAGATTATTTCGTGGTCTCTGGGCCACAGAACCCGCGCACGGGTGGGGTGATTATTTCTCAATTGAATAATCGCAATGAATTAATGAAAATTATCGAGCAAGATCCCTTCTATAAAAATAAAATAGCTGAATATAACGTCATTGAATTTGATCCGGTTAAATATCATAAAGACTTCACTCCTTTCATCATAAAATGAGCGTGTCATAATGGAAAATGATAAACCGCTGATTGCGCCGGAACAATCGTTGCCAGAAATTACTATTAAAGTAATTATCATCGCCATTTTACTCGCTATTATCTTAGCTGCTTCGAATACTTATCTGGCACTTAAGATCGGTATTTTGACTTCGGCTTCAATTCCCGCAGCCGTATTATCGATGGGGATTTTACGCTTATTTAAACGATCGAATATTTTAGAAAACAATTTAATCCAAACCGCTGCATCTGCTGGTGAAGCGGTTGCAGGTGGTATTGTTTATACTATCCCTGCGTTAATCATTATTCATTATTGGGATCATTTTAGATATTGGGAAAATTTTTTTATTGCCTTATGCGGGGGCATGCTCGGTATTTTATTTTCTATCCCGTTGCGTCGGGTGTTAATGACTGCAAAACATTTAAAATTTCCAGAGGGCAGGGCGATCGCCGAAGTATTGCACATGGGCATGAAACAGCAATTTGGTTTTAAAGAAATGTTGTGGGGTGGTTCGGTGGGTGCTTTATTAGAATTAGCGCAAACCGGTTTAAAAATCATGGCCAATAGTTTTCAAGCCTGGTTTTCAGTTGGCAGTACCGTGTTAGGTTTTGGTGGTGGATTTTCAGCCACGTTAATCGGTGCAGGTTATCTGATGAGTTTTAATGTGGCATTGAGTTTATTAATCGGTGCAGTGCTTGCTTGGGGCATCGGGTTGCCGATTTTCAGTACACTAATGAATTCTACCGCTCATAGCATTAGCCCTACCCAAACCATTATTGCTGCTTATAGCGGTGATATGCATTTCATCGGGGTCGGTGCAATGTTAGTGGCAGGCTTATGGACCTTATTAGGTTTATTCAAACCCTTTGCCGAAAGTTTAAAATTGTCATTTCAGGCGGCGCTGGATAAAAATAATCGTTATAAACTATTACGCACTGAGCGCGATATTCCTATTAATTATGTATTAAAAGGGATTATTGTAACCTTTGTGATTACCTATTTTGTATTCCAGCATTCTTTTGATTTTTCAGTTTTTAACGTTCCCAATTTATGGCAACCACCACTAATTTTATTGGCATTATTATATGTATTAGTCGCTGGTTTTTTGATGGTGGTGATCTGTGCTTATTTTTCTGGCTTAGTGGGTGTGACTGCCAGCCCAGGTTCTGCCGTAGTGATAGCCGGTATGTTGTTAGCGGCATTAATTATTCGATCTTTATTGGCATTTCACCCCAGCCCACTGACAGAAACCATATTATTACATGCAGCGGCCATTACGATTATTGTTGGCGGTGTGATAACCGGCGCTGCCTGCATTGCCAATGATAATATCCAAGATCTTAAAGTAGGGCATTTGATCGGCGCTACGCCTTGGAAGCAGCAGCTAATGCTGATGTTAGGTGCAATTATTGCTGCTGCGGTTATACCTCCGATTATGAATATGTTATTTAACGCTTATGGTATTGGTGGGGTATTTCCACATGCGGGGATGGATGCTAGCCAAACTTTAGCAGCGCCTCCGGCAGCGGCGATGGCGGGCATCACGCAAGGTGTATTTAATCACGATATTCCTTGGCCCATGGTTGGCATCGGCGCTGGGGTGGTGGTGCTTTGTATTTTGGCCAACCGTTTATTTAGCAAGCACGGGCATGAGCTTTCGATTCTGGCATTGGCCATTGGTATTTATCTACCCTTAACTTCTTCAGTGCCGTTATTTATCGGTGGCCTGTTTGCTTTGATAACCAAAATGGCCTTATGCAAAAAGGAAGGGGCATCTTTGGATAAGACGCTAGCTAACCAGAAGCTTCAACGCGGTTTATTGCTGGCTTGTGGCTTGGTAGCAGGCGCGGCCTTAATGGATGTGCTATTAGCCATTCCTATGTCTTTAGCGCATAACCCCGACGTATTAGCCATCATGCCCGCAGGCTGGTCAGGCCTAGCGACCTTACTGGGTGCGCTTAGTGTACTTGGGTTGGGGCTGTGGTTTTATCGGGTAGTCACTAAACCTTATTGATCAGCTTGCACTTCGGCTATAAAAAGGTATTATATGCAGTCTCCCAGGGGCCGTTAGCTCAGTTGGTAGAGCAGCGGACTTTTAATCCGTTGGTCGATGGTTCGAATCCATCACGGCCCACCAAAAAACCTAGGTCATCAAAGCCACAACCACCCGATGCACCTGCTGATCATCTACCAGTGGAATATAATCCACATCTAACGCAACGCCGTCTAGAGTAATTTTTGCTAGCTCAGGTGTTCGAGAAATAGTTATCTGATACAAGGTTGTGCCAAAATGGTAATCTAGATTAAAGCCTTCCCAATCATTAGGTAAGCAAGGTGTGAAATGTAATTGCTTGTCGTGTAAATGTAACCCGAGCAGTGATTCAGTAATCAGGCGATACATCCAACCGGCAGAACCGGTGTACCAACTCCAACCACCACGACCGACGTGGGGTGCAACACTATAAACATCGGCTGCAATAACATAAGGCTCGATTTTATAAATATCAATCTCAGCGGATGTTCGCCCATGATTGATGGGATTAATCAAATTAAAAAGCGACCATGCCAATTGATTTTCACCCAACGTTGCAAAAGCCATAATTGCCCAAACTGCCGCATGAGTGTACTGACCACCGTTTTCACGCACACCCGGCACATAACCTTTGATATAGCCAGGATTAAGCGAAGAGTGATCGAAAGGCGGAGTGAGCAATTGGATCAACGCATCATCATTTTGTACTAGATAATGATTCAGTGCGCCCATCGCTTGTTTTGCACGCTCTGGTTTCGCCGCGCCCGATAACACCGACCAACTTTGCGCAATGGAATCGATTTGACACTCTACATTACTGGTTGATCCTAGTGGTGTGCCATCATCGAAATAAGCCCGACGATACCAAGCACCATCCCAGCCATTATTTTCGAGTTGTAGTTGCAATGTTTTACTCGCGTCATTACATGTATCGGCAAATTTTGTATCACCATATTGCTGTGCTAGTTTTGCAAAACGAATAAGTATATTGTAGAGAAAAAATCCAAGCCAAATACTTTCACCACGCCCATGAATACCTACTAAATTCATACCGTCATTCCAATCGCCGGATCCCATTAATGGCAAACCGTGTTCGCCAAATTGTAAACCATGCAGAATGGCACGCACACCATGTTGATATAAACTGGCACTTTCACCGATAGTCGGTAAATCATAATAAGATTCTTCATCTGCGTTGAGTGGGCGCCCTTGCAGAAACACGACCGATTCATCAAGCACGCTAATATCGCCGGTACATTCTACATAACGACAAATAGCAAACGGTAACCATAGATAATCATCAGAACAGCGGCTGCGTAAACCACGGCCCGAAGGTGGATGCCACCAATGTTGCACATCGCCTTCTGTAAATTGATGTGCGGCGCTCAACAATAAATGCGCACGAAAAAGTTGTGGTTCTGCATGTACTAATGCCATTACATCTTGCAGTTGATCGCGAAAACCAAAAGCACCACCCGATTGATAATAACCGCTACGTCCCCATATGCGGCACGATAAAGTTTGATATAATAACCAGCCATTAGCTAGCACATTAACAGCCAGATCAGGCGTTTTTATTTGTACGGTACTCAGAGTGCGTTGCCAATATTGACGAATATTGATTAAAGCATCTTGTGCCGCAACTGGGCCGCGAAAGCGATGTATCAACATTTCCGCTTCTTCGGTATTGTGTCCCGCGCCGAGGGTGAATACGAGTTCGCGTGTTTGTCCTTGTGCTAATTCAAAGGTTAATTGAATGACACTGCAAGGATCTAATCCCGCACCCACACGGCCAGATAACCGGCTGCGCGTCATTGCAGCGGGATGTTGATAAGAGCCATTGCGACCAAGAAACTCGACGCGATCACAGGTCACGCTGCGCATGGTTGGGTTTAATCTTGAAGTAGTTGCATTAAAAAATGCAGTTCGTTCACCAAATTCGGTGTTGTAACGATTGCGTGCCAACAGCGCACCACTGGCTGCAATTTCGGTGACAACATGCATGGCGTTTTTAGAACGCAGATCACCTAATACCCATTCGATATAACCAGTAGCAGATAAATGACGTTGTTGATTTGAATCGTTACGCACTTTTAATACAGCAAATTTAACCGCAGCATCTATGGCAACATACATCCAAAGTTCAGAATGAATGCCATCTTCAATATGTTCAAATACGCTATAACCAAAACCATGGCGGATTTCATATTCACCATAACCACGGCACGGGAGTGGGGTAGGCGACCAATATTTCCCCGTTTCTTCATCACGCAAATAAAACATTTCACCGGCAGAATCTTGCACGGGATCATTCTCCCATGGGGTTAGCCGAAATTCGTGCGCATTTTCAGTCCAGGTATAAGCTTGACCGCTTTCAGATACCAGTGTGCCAAAAGTGGAATTAGCTAATACATTAATCCATGGCGCTGGTGTGTTTTTACCTTTGCCGAGTACGATAACATATTCACTACCATCAGCAGTAAAACCACCTAAACCATTAAAGAAAAGCAAATTACGCAATGGTTTATTCAATGATTGCGCAGAAACATGCTGCCTCGGTGATGCTACCAAGCGCGGTATGATCGGCAATCGTGGCGGCGACCGATCAAGTTGTTCTGCTAACGTGCCAAATTTATCGCAGAGAATCACGTGTGCCACGGATTGTAACAGTATGCGATCTTCAGCTGGCATCTGATCGGCAACCCGTAAAAAAATTCCGCCAGCGCGATCGGTCACGTTGATGGTGATACCGCTGCTCATCATGCTTATTATTTGATCTTGCAGTGCTTGTCGATAGCTAACTGCTTCTTGATTTAAAATAACCAGATCAACGGCCAAACCTTTTTGCCGCCAATAAGAATGTGCTTGCACTAATTGTCGCACCAGATCGATGTTAGCTAGTTCTTCAAGGTACAACAACACGATGGGTAAATCACCCGAAATAGAATAACCCCATAATCCAGATTGCCCACGTTGATTGCTAGCAATAATATCGGATGCGGCGCGATGAGTGCGATTACTATAAAGAATTGAGCCAGCGAGTTTGGTATAAAGCTGTGCATCTGTTTCAGAAATATTAAGTTGACGCAATAACACTTGCCCATGCGTCCAAGATAATCCAAAGACACGGTTTGCTAAGCGTCGATCGCGGTATTTTTCGATTAGGGCAATACACTGTTCACGTGTTTCTGTCACGCCAGTTACTAGATCGAGTGTGATCGATTCACCTGGCTTTAGTTTTAATTGACAACGAATCGCAATAATGGGATCTAACACGGCACCGGCTGTATTCGATAATGCCCCTGGTTCTGTCATCGCCTGTGGCGTGGCGAGTGTTTGTCCACGACCAATAAAGTTTTCGCGGTTGGTTTCAAAAGAAATAGGATAAACTTCGTCATTATGTATCATCAGTAAATGATACATCCAAGGAGGGTGTTCTTGATCAGTGAGCGGTCGCCGGGTGGCTAAAATAGCTTGTTGCTGGAATAAGATTTCAGTTTCTACAAACAAATTACTGAAGGCAGGGTGATCTTGATCAGCCGCTTGTGGTGCTAAAACAATTTCACCATAGCTAGTAAATTCGATGATGCGATGAATCGCTGAGTGGTTGTAAATGCGCATGCGGCGTAATTCAATATCATCTTCCGGCGATATTACGATTTCAGTGTGAGTATCGATTTCATAATTACTGCGACTAAATTCAGCATGTCCTTCTGAAAAAACTACTTTATATTGATCAGGATGGCCTAACGTCGGTTGATAGTTAGTCGACCAGTAAGTGTCCATATTAATATCACGCAGATAACCGTATAATCCTCGGTTATCACAAGTGCCATCTTCCCGCCAACGCGTTAAAGCCAGGTTTTTCCAACGACTATAACCACTACCTGCTTGCGTCAGCATCACTTGATAACGTCCATTAGAAAGTAGTTGAACTTCAGGTGTTGCTGTATTAGGTTTATTAAATACGCGTATCGATGATTCCACATCGTTCGTGGTAGTGGTGGCAATTACAGAGTGGGTGATTTGTGAGTAAGTGGCAACCGGTTTAGGAACACGCTCTTGTAGCAAGAGAAGAGTGGCTTGAAATAACGGATCAGCCATAAAACGTTTTTGCATCGGTTGTTGGTGTAATAGCGAAGACAATGCTAAGAAACTCATCCCTTGGTGATGTGTCATGAACGAACGCACCAATGCACTGGTTTTACTGCGTGGTAATCGCACGGCGGTATAATCAATGGCTTCATAAAAGCCAAATCGACCTATAGCTCCTGCATTAGCCAAGCGCTGTAGATTTTCACACGCTGCTTCAGGTGCGATCATTAATGCCATAATGCTCGCATAAGGTGCTATCACTAAGTCTTCCGCCAAACCACGTTTTAGCCCTAATCCTGGCACACCAAAGGCACGGTATTGATAATTTAAATGGGCATCTACTGTATTATAACCTGATTCAGAAATTCCCCATGGCACACCACGTTGTTTACCATAATCTATTTGTCGGTTAACGGCGGTGCGGCAGGTTTGATCTAATAACGTGTCTTCGTAAGAGGGCATTACCAGCAATGGCATCAAGTACTCGAACATCGACCCACTCCACGAAACTAAAATAGGATCACCGCGACTTAAAGTTAATACTCGCCCTAGTGCAAACCAGCTTTCTTGCGGCAATTGTCCTTGCGCAATTGCTACGAAATTAGTGAGACGTGCTTCAGATGAAAGCAGATCGTAATAACTACGATCACGTCGTTGCTCATCTACGTTATAACCGATTGCCAACAGACGGCTGACCTTATCATACAGAAAATCAAATTCCATCTGCGATAATTCAAAAGCTTGTGCTGCTAACGCTTCAATGCGAATTTTTTCTGATACTGTAAAACCATTACGTAGTGCCAGTAAACCTTGGCGCAAGGTTAATAAATGCCCAGCTAGGTTTCCGCTATCGACGGTAGAGATATAACGCGGTAGTAGCGGTTGCAGAGATTGAGTGTCATACCAGTTATAAAAATGTCCTTTATAACGGTCAAGCCGTGACATAGTTTGTAAGGTATTAGTCGTGCGTTCCAATAATTGCTCTAAATTAATATAACTAAAATCATAAGCCGTTAAATTGGATAAGAGTGTCAAACCTATATTAGTAGGTGAAGTACGATGCGCCACTATTTCTCGGGGTGCTTCTTGATAATTATCGGGTGGTAACCAATGATCTGCAGCGGTTACAAACGTTTCAAAAAAATTCCATGTTTTACGGGCAATCTCGTGTAAAAAACTGAGTTGTGCTGCAGTGAGTTTTATTTCGGCACGCACAAAAGGTCGACTGAGCCAGCGCGCGATCAGCGGTGATGCAAACCATAGTATCAGCAACGGAGCTGCAAAAAATAATGATATGGGGCGAACTAAAACAAGAGTTGCAAATAGCGCAATTGCTGTGGCCGGGCCGATCCACATAGTATTTACCCATTGCCATTCTGTATCGCGAAACTTACGGCCTGCTTGATCAGAGGGGACCCATTCCAGCAAATGACGATGCGAAAGCACAACACGCCAAAGTGTACATAATATCGCACAAAGGCTATACCATGCCTCGTGTGGTAAACAGGTGAGATATAAAATTAATTGTGCAACACGCCAACGTACAACGCGCATGATGATGCTAAGGTGTTGGTGGAATAAAATATCATTGGGTTTACGTACAAATTCAAGCATGGTAGCGAACGTTGTTGGCAACAACACAATGAGGAGAATAACACCGATCCAGAAACCGGTTGCAGGCAATAACATCCAACTTAAACTGAATAAAATTATTAGTGCAATAGGAACCAGGCTACGCCGTAAATTGTCAAATAATTTCCAGCGTGATAATCCATTCAACCCAGGTGAGAATAACCAACCCATTAATTGCCAATCGCCTCGAATCCAACGGGTGCGACGGGTGGTATCTACCAAATAACTGCCAGGCGATTGTTCGTACAATGGTACATCACTTAGCAGCCCAGATCTTAAATAGCAGCCTTCTAATAAATCGTGGCTAAGAATATGGTTTTCAGGAAAACGTTGTCCCAATGTTTGTTCGAACATATCAACATCATAAATACCTTTGCCGATAAAAGATCCTTCATCAAATAGATCTTGATAAACATTTGAAACAGTACGTGTGTAGGGGTCAATACCGGCCTCAGATCCACAAAGTCTGGCATAGTGTGTTGCACCTGGGCTAGGTAATATTTCTGCAACACGTGGTTGCAAAATACCGTGTCCTTCTACTACACGCTGTAATACGGTATCATAGCGTGGTCGATTTAATGGGTGCGCCATAGTGCCGATAAATTCGCGTGCCGAATCGCGTGGCAATTGGGTGTCAGCATCTAATGTAATAACATACTTGACGGTATTTAATATTTGCGTGTTACCTACAATAAGTGAAAAATAGGATTGTGCATTACCACGCAGCAATGCATTCAGGTCGGCTAGTTTTCCACGTTTGCGCTCATGGCCCATCCAAGCTTGTTCACCAGCGTTCCAGCGTCGTGGGCGATGGAATAAAAAAAAGATATCGCCAGATTCGCGCGGGTAACTTTTATTCAGTGCTTCAATATTCTTTCGTGCTAAGGCTAGGAGGGTGGTATCATTATCACAATGTTCTTGCGGCGCATCATTAAAATCAGTCAACAGGGCGAAGTGCAGTGAATCATCGCGATTACCGAGAAAACGTACTTCTAACGCTTCAACCAACGATTCAATAACTGCTGGGTTACTCAACATGGCGGGTACTACAACTAAGGTACGATATTCAGCTGGAACACCTGCACTAAAATCCATTTTAGGTAGTGGGTGTGGCTTCACAATTAGCATTGTGAACCAATTAACTAATGACACAGCAAGTTGACTACTACACACTGCAATGATAAATCCAAAAAAAATCAGCCAAGCAAGAGACATTGTTAATTTATCTGCTTTGGATAATAGTGCGAAGGTCAAAGCAAAAGTGATTAATGTAATAAAACTTAGATAATAGGATAACGGATGTTGTCTGCACAAGCGGTGCAGTTTTTGAGAGAGAGAACAGCGTGCTACTATATTTTTTTCTAACTGCTGTAAGCCTGCGCCGATTAAGTAAAAACCTACGTGTTTGCGTCGATCGGTCGTCGCTGATTCGGCGAGTTGTATTGCTTGCAGGGTTACTTCTTCTTCCGACCGCGAACTAGCGCGAGCTAAATGTTCAACTACATGGCGATAATTGTCGCGCGTTGCAAAATTCATTTTTTTATAATCACCAGCAGGGTCTTTACGTAATATATGTTCGACCACACTCATGTTTTCCACAAATTCGCGCCAATCGGTTGTACCTAAACGGCGCAAACCGGCAATGCTATTGCTTATGGAAACTTGATTAGCGGCTTGTTGTTGGTTTTCGGTTTGAATCAGTTGTTCGGTAGTGAGGCCATTTTCTGATAATTGTTGTTCAATCCAGGTCAATGGTAATGCGAGTGCTGCACCGCGACCTTGCAACCGTCGTACTAACTCTGATACAAACGCACCTTGCATCGGTGGATCAGAACGTGCCATATCAGCAATCACTAATATTAAATTTTTGGGATCCGATTCAGCCATTTCTGCCATACGATCCGCCCAATCATCAGCGAGATTTCGATCGTTCTGATCAGCAGCAATACGCACACTAACGCGACGTAAATTTTCGATCAATGCTAACCGCAGCATAATAGGGATGGCCCATAATTCACCTAAGGTGAGGGTTGCTACCGTTTGATAAGCTGAAACGAAACGACTTAGTGTTTCTGGATCCCAGTGCCCATCACCATGAGCAATATTTTGCAGTGCAATATCATAAACGCGTGGATGGCCTTGTGAGAGGCCCTCTGCTAATTGCGGTAAACTTTTGCCATAGCCTTTTGGTAAATGATGTTTGGTGATGCGGATTTGTTCTTCGATTAAATAGAAATTATCGAGCAACCATTCGCTGGCAAGGGTGATACGATTTTTTTCGAGGGTTGTCTTTGCCAACAATTGGCAAGTTTCAATTAATGTTTCTTCGTTTTTTGCCAATCGTCCCAATAAAAGATCGGCTGCTGGTTTTTGTGCTAATCGATGCGAAAGTGCCAGCGTTTTGCCATATCGCTCCATTTGGTCGGCATTAAATAACTCCGCTCTAAACGGCGGCTCAGTCTGCGTGCTAGCAACCGTTTTCTTGCTAAAACGATGCCACCAACGGCGCAGGCGAGTAATAAGATCTTTCCTTTTGCGTTTCAAGTTTTGTCCTTGTTTGATTGAGGCCATTAACTAATATAAGTATTTTAGCAGATAATATAAGTATGTACCCCATCCATTTTAAGTTGCATAAATACTAGCGGTTTAGTATAATTAAGAATTCTTAAACCCGTTAAGAGTTTTTAAGACAATGAAGCCTAAACCCAATAATTGGCATTTTGCTCGCCCAGCCTTAGCTAAAACCTACCTTGATTTATTCGAGCTTGGTTTAAGCTCTGCGCGGGGGCTATTTGCTAGACGGCGCATGGGTAAAACAGAATTTCTAAAGAAAGACTTTATTCCTGCCGCAATTTTACATGGTTATGTGGTTGTTTATGCCAATCTGTGGGATTTAGAAATAGACCCGGCTACAGCGCTTATTTCCGAATTTTATAAAACGATAGAACCCAAAGGCTTTAACAAAATTTTATCACGTTTCAAACCATCTAAGGTAAAAGCATCGGGTAAAATTCCTGGAGTAGGTGAAGGTTCCATTGAGGCAAATTTGCAGGAAAATAAAAAAGTAACCGGCACTTTATTAATGGAAGCAATGAGCGCTTTTGATAAAACTAAGATGCAGATGATTTTAGTCATTGATGAAGCGCAGGTGTTAGCCTATGAAGAAAATGCACATTTTGCCCATGCGTTACGCGCAGCGTTAGATATAAGAAAAGATCGTATTAAAGTCATTTTTGCAGGCAGTTCTGAAACCACTTTACGCAAAATGTTTGGTATTCCTTCAGAGCCTTTTTATAACTGGGCACCCCTAGAACCTTTCGAATTACTTGGAAAAGATTTTGTTGCTGCGATGGTGGAAAGAGTCAATCATATTTCAAAATACCCATTATCATTAGCTGATGCACTGGAAGCTTTTGCAGAACTTAAAAACACCCCAGAATTTTTTCGTCGCTATATTGAATACTATATTACTAACCCGATGGATGGCTCTCTTTCTGCACTTGATGTCACAAAAAGTAAAGTATTTAATGATGAGAGTTTCAAGCGTCAGTGGGATGGGTTATTAGCGGCTGATCAAGTAATACTCTCAATGATCGCTAATGGGATTTCTGATTTGCATGGCATTGCAGCTATGCAATATATAGGCGCTAAATTAGGAATTAGTGATAGCGTAGATAAGAATACCACGCATAATGCTCTACGGCGTTTAACTGATAAGAACATAGTCACTAAAATTACCCATGGGAATTATCAATTTGAAGACGAGGCATTTGCTGATTGGGTAAAACACAAAGATTAGACAATTTTCAGCTTTCCTGCCGCTGCTTGATCCAGATACCAAATGGTTTTGCCCTGTGAAGGTTGAATTAACTGGGCGGGGTATTTTTGTGGTTCTGTAGGGCCCGCTAATACTGAATAAACGGCGGGAGCTTTATTAGCACCTTCAACCAAAAAAATAACACAAGCGGCATTATTAATGGCAGTTGACGTGAGGGTAATACGGTACATTTTTAACTGTGGAACCCATAATGCAGCAACAAGTTGGTTAGTAGAAGAGGTCACTACCTCACTGAAAGGCATCAACGAAGCAGTATGTGCATCATCGCCCAGCCCTAGATAAATTAAATCAAACTTTACATTTTTTATAATAGATTCGTATTGCTTTGCGGCATCTTTAGGCTCTTTAAATTTAGTCGGAATCGGAAAAATATTTTCGACGAGGACGGAAACTTTTGAAAATAGATGTTCATATGCCATATGATAATTGCTTGCCACATCCGTTGTAGGAACATAGCGTTCATCACCAAAATAAAATTTAATTTGCTGCCAGGGTGTTTTTGTGCGGCAAAAATCGTTTGCGGCTAAAGCGTCAAAAAATAATTTGGGGGTATTGCCACCAGCAAGCACTACGTTAAAAACACCATGATTATTAACAGAGTCAATGGCGCGTTGCGTAAAATCTTCTGCGACAGCGTTAAATAAATCGTTAGGATCAGCAATTATTTTGATTTCTCTATTTTTATTTAGAGCAACCATTTTCTGCCGTCCTGTTGTATTAAATCATCTGCTTCTTTAGGCCCGGTACTCCCTGCGACATAGTTGGGAAAATCACGCGGTGTTAATGCACCCCAGACATCTAAAATAGGTTGTACTAAAGCCCAACCCGTTTCTACCATTTCGGCGCGGTTAAAAAGCAAATGGTCGCCATTCATGCAGTCATATAAAATAGTTTCATAACCAGTTTGTGGGGTAATGCCAAAATAATCTTTGTATCTAAACTTCATAATAACGGGGCCCAATTGCATAGTAGGCCCAGGGATTTTTGCATTAAAGTAGAGAGATATACCTTCTTCCGGTTGAATGTAGATACGTAATATATTAGGAATTTCTTTTAGTTCTGACCCACCAAATAAACTAGAAGGACCAGATTTAAACTGGATGATTATTTCAGAAGTACGCTTTTTCATGCGTTTACCGGTGCGCAGATAAAAAGGTACATGCAACCAACGCCAATTATCAATAAATAATTTTAGTGCTATAAAGGTTTCAGTAGAAGATTGCGGCGCCACATTTTTTTCCGATCGATAACCAGGTACCGCGACGCCATCTATTTTGCCAGGGCCATATTGACCACGCACTGCTTGTTGTAGTACTTGTTCCGGTGTCAAAATAGGAATGCCATGCAATACTTTGGCTTTTTCGTCGCGAATGTAATCAGATGAAAAGGAAATGGGTGGCTCCATGGCGATCAAGCTTAACATTTGCAGTAAATGATTGGGGACCATATCACGCAAAGCACCCGCCTGTTCATAATAAGCGCCTCTTAATTCTACACCTAAGGTTTCTGCCACGGTAATTTGCACATGATCGATATAACGACGGTTCCAGATCGGTTCAAAGATACCGTTTGAAAAACGAAAAGCCAGTAAATTCTGTACTGTCTCTTTACCTAGAAAATGATCGATGCGAAATATCTGCTGTTCATCGACTAATGTAAGTAATTCTTGATTTAAAGCTTTTGCTGATGCCAAATCATGCCCAAAAGGTTTTTCAACAACAATGCGGCGAAAATATTGACCATTTTCTTCGGTCAGTAGTTTTACTCTGTTGAGTTGGCTAGCAATGACCCCGATAAATTGCGGCGGTGATGCAAAATAAAATAAGTAATTTTTACTGGCTTTTTTCGTGGTTAATTTTTCAAGTGTATTTTTTAATTCGACATAAACTGCATGATCTGAAAATGATCCAGAGATGTACTGCACCTGACGTACTAATGAAAGGCCAAATTTTTTTGCAGCAGGGTCAGTGATAAATTGTTTCACATCTTTTGTTAATTGGGCTTGAAATGATTTTGTGGTGAATTTCTCCATTGCAACACCGACAATGCAAAAATTTTCATCCAGTAAACCTTTACTACCTAAGTTGCATAAAGCAGGGTAGAGTAGACGCTTCGTTAAATCACCTGCAATGCCAAAAATCACTAAAACACAAGGCTGCGCAGGTTTGCGGGCTGGCGTTGATTCTTTGCTTTCGGGCTCTGATAAAGTTTCTTCTAGATGCATGAATTATCCTATTCAGTTTGCAATGCTTGTTGTAAAATTTCATGTAATTTTTCCAAACCTGCGCGCACATCGTTTCCTAGATGAATGCGTAAAACCCGTCGCTTACGTTGCGCCAGCACTTCAAAATCAGCTTGCGCTTGTGCTGCGATGACTAAACCAAAGGTGTAATGATGGTTCGGTACTTGAATGTCTACTTCGTGGTCAGCGGTAATTTGTAAAAAAACACCCGTGTTGGGGCCACCTTTATAGGCTTGCCCCGTGGAGTGTAAAAAGCGCGGACCAAATCCAAGACAAGTGGCTACTTTTTTTGCATCACGAATAGCTGTTCTACTTTTTTGTAGTAGCGCTGTATGCTCAACTGACATTTCAATAAAAGCCGAAAGATCTACATAATCGCCAGGTTTGATCCGGCTACAATGTGCGCGCAGATATTCTACCAAGCTAGGCGTAGCAGTCATTTGTTCTTTGATAGCGTGTGCATTTATTTCATCGGTAAAAAGTTGTATGCCTTCTGCTGCAAAAATAAGCTTAGGCTGTGGGATTGTTTTAGTTTTTTCATATTCTGTGGTTAATTGCATTGCGCGTACTTTGCTGGCTTCAACATCGGGTTGATCAAAAGGGTTAACACCGATGATGCTACCGGCCACAGCAATCGCCATCTCCCAGCGAAAAAATTCTGCGCCTAAATGTTTTTTGTCAGCCAAATTAAGGCGTATCACCACACGGCCTGATTGTTCAATGAGGTCAATGGCTCGATCTTGTTCGATGTCGGGGGCATTTTCTAAACGAATATAAACAAACACACGATCGCTACCATAAACATCGGGCAGGCCTAGTGGTTCTTGATCCACAGGAATTAAACCTTTGCCAATTTTACCAGTGGATTCGGCGATTAATTGTTCAAGCCAACCTCCTAAGCTATAAATGCTAGGTGATGTTATAAGAGTCACTTTATCTTTATTGTGCTTAGCATAAACACCTAACATAACTCCTAATAAAACGCCGGGGTTATTTTTTGGTAATACAGTGGGTGCACACGCTTTCATCATTGTTGCGGCATGTTGTAAAAATTCTTTTACATCAATACCCATTAGCCCAGCAGGCGCTATGCCGAAATTAGACAGTGCCGAATAACGGCCGCCAATTGAGGGTACACCATAAAAAATTTCTTTGAAGTTTTCTTTCTTAGCCATCACGGCAAGTGGTGAATCTGGATCAGTAATAGCAAGAAAGCGATCACCCACTGCGGATTTTTTTAAAACGGTTTGTAGCAACGTATAAAAATAATCTTTAAAAATATTCGGTTCTAAGGTAGTGCCAGATTTGCTGGAAACAATAAAAAAAGTTTTTTGTAAATCAATCTTATTTTCTAAATGGCGAATTTGCAAAGGGTCGGTTGAATCTAAAATATGGAGGCGTGGATAACCTTTAATTTCACCAAACGTTTTTGCCATCAGGGCAGGGCAGAGGCTTGAACCACCCATGCCTAATAGAACAATATGCTTAAATTCAGCTGTTTTAAGTTCGCTGACTAATGCGGCGATCGCTGGCAATTCAGCAAATTCTGCTGTAATAACATTTAACCACCCAGTCCATTGCGCTTCGTCGCTATTGGTCCAAAGTGATGCATCGCTCGCCCACAAACGTTGTACTTTATCCTGTTTTTGCCAAACATTTAGTTCTGCACTGATGGCATCATTTAATGAGTTCATTTTTTATCCTTCAATTTTTTTTCCAATGTGGTTATTAATTGATCAAAAGACTGGATGAATTTAGCAACCCCTTCATCTTCAAGTTGTTGCGTAATTTTATTAATGTCAATACCTAGTTCAGGTAAGTGTTGAAAAACCCAATGGGCTTTATCGGCATCGTCTTGTAAACGTGCTTTTGGATCACCGTGATCGCGATAAGCATCTAATGTTTCAACTGGAAGAGTATTTACAGTGTTGGGCCCGATTAATGCTTCTACATATTTTACATCACTATAAGCGGGGTTTTTAGTGCTGGTGCTTGCCCACAGCAATCGTTGTGCTTGGGTTTCCTTTGCGGCTTTTTGATAAATTTCATAAGCTACTTTTGCTGAAGCAATAGCAACTTGCCCGTGTATTTTTTTTGCAATGAGAGCTTTGTCGCCACCTTGCGTAATGATTTTTTCTAACATCGGGTCGATTAACGTATCTATACGGCTTAAGAAGAAGCTTGCTACAGAAGCAACAGGTTGGGGCGGTTGTTTTTGTGTGATGCGTGCTGCAAGGCCTGTTTGATAAGCTTCTGCTACTGCGCGATAACGATCCAAGCCAAACAGCAAAGTGACATTCACATTAATGCCTTCGCTGATTAATTGTTTAATCGCAGGCAGCCCTTCAAGCGTAGCGGGAACTTTAATAAAAACATTGGGGCGATCGAGTGCTTTCCATAAACGGCGTGCTTCGATAATCGTGCCTTCAGTATCATGAGCAAGATGGGGATTAACCTCTAAGCTAACATAACCATCTTTGCCCTCCATGCGATTATACAGCTGGCGAAATTCATCGGCAGCATCGCGAACATCGCGCTGGGTGAGGGTTTCATAGACAGTATTAACATCTTTGCCTTCTTTCATCATTGCTGCAATAGCGTCAGCGTAATCATCGCTTTCGGCGATGGCTTTTTCAAAAATGGAAGGGTTTGACGTAATTCCGCGTAAATCATCGTCAGTAATCAATTGTTTAAGTTTATCGCTGGTGATGAGGTCGCGTTTGATATAATCGAGCCAGATAGATTGGCCAAAGGTGGTCAGTTTTTTCAGCGGGTTTATTTTCATAAATAAGCTTCCTTGATAGTCCTTTATTGTTTATAGAGTTTAGCACATTTTAAGCGTTGGTTCTTTATCAAAATCCAATAAATATCGATGGTCGTTTGCAAATAACCCAATTTACAATTGCAATGATAGCGCGTACCATTTCCGGCTAACCCCTCAATTTTGTCCAAGACGCAAGATGGGATATCCTAAGCCCACCAAGAAACGTAAGCAAGAATTGAAATCGATTCGTAAAGAGCTGAAAAAGTAAAATATGATGAAAAAACCACTATTCATTTCTCGCGACATTAGCTGGCTTGGCTTCAATGCGAGAGTCCTGCAAGAAGCAGCTGACCCGACGGTATCCTTAAAAAATAGAATTAACTTTCTGGCCATCCATTCTAGTAATCTAGACGAATTTTTCAGCGTGCGCGTGCCCGCACTCAAAGCTAAAATCAAATTTGAAACGAAGAATAAAGACGATAAAGCAGTTGCAAGTACCCAGTCTATCCTTAATGAAATTCATGCTATTGTCATTCAACAACAAAGTGAATTTGCGCGGATTTGGCAAAATATACTAATCGAATTAAATAAGCATAAAATATTTTTGCTCAACGAAAATGAATTAACAAAAAAGCAAATAAATTTTATCCGACAATTTTATGACTCGAAAATCAGTCCTAACATTATTCCGCTTTTTTTGGAATCGATGCCCTCCCTCACTTCCCTTTGGGCAAAAAGTAGTTTTTTAGGCGTAGTTATGCGCAGTCATGATAAATCGCGCAAAGAAAAATATGCTATTATCGAAATTCCGACCAAAAAGATCGGTCGATTTTTATTATTGCCCAGTAAGGCTGGTGAACAACATATCATTTTACTCGAAGACATTATTCGTTTCCATTTACCAGTTATTTTTTCTTCTTTTAGTTACGATTGCTTTGAAGCACACTTATTCAAAATCACCCAGGATGCTGAAATTGACATGGACAGCGACATGTCAGAAAACTATATAGAAAGAATTGAAATCGGCGTAAAAAAACGCCGCAAATCTAAGCCAATTTATTTCTTATATGATAAAGAGATAGATGCGAATTTACTAGAATATCTCATCAACTGGCTAAATATATCCAAAAATGATAGCATTATCCCGCGTGGTAGAATTCGAAATTTTCGTGATTTTCTCTCTTTCCCTGCCAAACTACCCGAATCCAACACCTATCATCAGCCATTTACTCATCCAGATCTTGCGCGTGCTTTGCGAGTGAGTGATGCCATATTGAAAAAAGATATATTGCTCTGTACACCTTATCATTCTTTTAATGGGATCATTGACATGCTAAGGGAAGCAGCAATGGACTCGAGTGTGACTAGTATTAAAATAACCGCTTACCGTCTTGCGAAGTTCTCTATGGTTTGCAACGCATTAATCAATGCTGCGCGCAATGGCAAAAAAGTGTATGTCGTCATTGAAATTAAAGCAACTTACGATGAAGAAGCCAATTTAAATTGGAAAAATAAGTTAGAAGAAGAGGGTGTCAAAGTATTTGCAGGCGTTCCCAATTTAAAAATTCACGCCAAAATATGCATTATTAAAAAAGTTATCGATAATAAACCGATTCGCTATGGTTTCATTGCCACGGGTAATTTAAATGAAGAAACAGCATTGGTCTACGCTGATTATTTCTTTCTTACGTCTAATCGAAAAATAATGAAAGATATCAATCATGTATTTAAAGCCCTTAACGATCCTTTTATCAATTGGGAAAAATTAAAGCCTTGTAAATCGCTGTTGATCTCTCCCCTGACGATGCGTTCTGAATTAATCGCCATGATTGACCGTGAAATTAAAAATCAGTTAAACGGTAAAAGAGCCGGTATCAAATTGCAATTAAATGGCCTGAGCGATGTCAAGATGATTGAAAAATTGTATGAAGCTGCACGCGCAGGTGTTGCGGTCCGCATGGTTGTCCGCAGTATTATGTGTGCCATTCCAACCCAAAAGTCATTTAAAAAACCGCTTTGTGCTACCAGCATAGTCGATGAGTTCCTCGAGCATGGGCGCATCTTGGTATTTGAGAATAATGGAGCAGAAGAAGTGTTTATATCTTCTGCTGATTGGATGGTTAGAAATTTGGACTATCGCCTTGAAATTGCTGTTCGTATTCTGGATCCAGTCATCAAAAAGCAATTATTAGATATTTTAGCTATCAAGTTTGCTGACAATGTTAAAGCGAGAATTCTAGACAATCAATCATCTAACCATTATGTCAAAAACGGCAAGAAAAAAGTACGCTCCCAGCTCGATATTTATCGCTATCTTCACGATCTGGCGCAAGTCAAACTTACATCAAGACAAGGAAAATAAATCATGCGACTGGCCGCAATTGATATTGGTAGCAACGCTGCGCGATTATTGATCGTAGAAGTGAAGCAGAAGCGCTCACGACCGGAATTCAAAAAATTAATTCTACTGCGAATTCCTCTACGACTTGGTTTTGACGTTTTTACGAAAGGTAACATCGGCCACGAAAAGCGTATAATGATTTTACATATGATGCGTGCTTTCCGCGCGTTGCTTGATCTCTACAAAGTTGATGCTGTTAAAGCTTACGCCACTAGCGCTATGCGAGATGCCAGCAATAGCGATAGCATTGTTAATGAAATAAAGAAAAAAACCGCCATTAAAATCGAAATTATTTCGGGTGGAAAAGAAGCTGATTTACTCTATCAAAGTCATGCCGCAGAAAAAATTGATAAAAACAATACCTATCTCTATGTCAACGTTGGCGGTGGCAGCACGGAATTAAATTTATTTACTAAAGGTAAAGCGACACGAGAATTATCATTTGAAATTGGTGCGATACGTATATTAAAAAATGCAGTAAAACAAACGCAATGGGATGACTTGAAGAGCGAATTAAAAGAAGTAATCAAAAAAAATTCACCCAAGGCCATCATTGGGACTGGTGGCAATATCAATAAAATATTTTCGTTAAGTAAACTAAAAGACGGTAAACCATTAACCTATCATATGCTTAAATCGTACTACCACAAATTAAGCAGGCTCACTACGGCTGAGCGCATCAAACAATTTAAATTAAGTGATGACCGCGCAGATGTCGTGGTGCCAGCATTGGAGATTTATCTCTCTGTCATGCAATGGAGTAAAGTCAATATCATGTATGTACCGAACGTTGGCTTGGTGGATGGTATCATCTACTCGCTTTATAGCGCATTAAAGAATAAGCAGTAAAATTTAGAGTGGGTTTCTAATTGATTTATGAAAACCACTTCCAATTCCTGATTTCTGGCATATCTTGGCCATGTTGTTCAATATATTGTTTGTGCTCAATCAATTTGTCTTTCATCATTTGCTTCAGATAAGCACCTTTGGTGCCCAAGTTTGATAAACGATCGATGACATCTTGCACCAGATGAAAACGATCGAGATCATTCTGCACCCTCATGTCGAAAGCCGTGGTGATCGTGCCTTCTTCTTTATAACCTCTTACATGAAGGTTTTGATTGGCGCGACGGTAAGTCAACCGATGAATTAACGTTGGATAACCATGAAAACCAAAAATGATGTGTTTATTTTTAGTGAACAACGAATCATAATCTGCTTCACTTAAGCCGTGTGGGTGCTCGCTGGCAGATTGTAATTTCATCAAATCGACAACATTGACCACGCGGATTTTTAGATCAGGCAAATGTTCACGCAGAATGGAAACAGCAGCTAAAATTTCCAGCGTAGGGGTGTCGCCGCAGCAAGCCATCACTACGTCTGGTTCGCCGTCTTGATCATTGCTGGCCCATTGCCAGATCCCTATGCCTTCATTGCAATGTATGATAGCTTCATCCATGGTCAGCCATTGAGGCAGTGCATGTTTTCCTGCGACCACCACATTCACGTAATGTCGACTACGCAGGCAGTGATCAAAAGTCGACAACAAACAATTGGCATCGGGCGGCAAATAAATACGCACGATATCCGCTTTTTTATTGATCACGTGATCAAGAAAACCAGGATCTTGATGGGTAAAACCATTGTGATCTTGTTGCCAAACATGCGAGGCGAGTAGATAATTTAACGATGCGATTTTACGACGCCAGGGCAGTTCTGAGGTTACCTTCAGCCACTTTGCATGTTGGCTAAACATGGAATCGACAATACGGATGAACGCTTCATAACTGTTAAATATTCCGTGTCGCCCGGTCAGCAGGTATCCTTCTAACCAACCTTCGCATTGGTGTTCACTGAGCATTGAATCCACCACGCGTCCAGCAGGTGCAAGAAATTCATCATTTTTTTCTTCGCGCAGATCCCACTGGCGGTTCGTCACTTCAAATACCGAGCCTAAAAGATTTGACACTGTTTCATCGGGGCCAAAGATCCGAAAATTATTATGCTGCTGATTTGCCTTGGTCACATCACGCAGAAACTTGCCTAATACGCGTGTATCTTGTGCATCCACTGCGCCGGGCGATGGTACATCGATAGCGTGTATACGAAAATCAGGCATACACAGATCGCGCAGCATACAGCCACCATTAGTGTGAGGATTAGAACCCATCCGCCGAATACCTTTAGGTGCCAACTCAGCCAATTCCGCTTTAAGTCGACCATTTTCATCGAACAGTTCTTCTGGCTTGTAACTTTTCATCCAGTTTTCCAGCTGTTTAAGATGATCAGGATGATCAGCATCTACGATTAGTGGCACTTGATGTGATCGAAATGTTCCTTCATTTTGCAAACCATCAACAATTTTTGGCCCTGTCCAACCCTTGGGTGATCGGAGAATGATCATTGGCCAGCGTTGCCGTGTTTTGTCATTCAAGCTGCGTGTTTTCTTTTGCATTACCTGAATATCGTTGATGACTTTGTCTAAGGTAGCCGCCATCAGTTCGTGCATTTTTTCCGGTTCATTGCCTTCCACAAAATAAGGTGTCCAACCACAACCACGAAAAAATTGTTCTAACTCATCGTGTTCGATGCGCGCCAAAACAGTAGGGTTGCTAATCTTGAAACCATTGAGATGCAAGATCGGCAGTACAACCCCATCAGTAACAGGATTGAGAAATTTATTAGAATGCCAACCCGTCGCTAACGGACCCGTTTCCGCTTCACCATCGCCCACCACACAAGCGACAATCAAATCAGGATTATCAAACACCGCACCAAAAGCATGACTGAGTGAATAACCCAATTCGCCACCTTCGTGTATCGACCCTGGTGTTGTCGGTGCAACATGGCTAGAAATACCACCAGGAAAAGAGAATTGTTTGAAAAGCTTTTTCAATCCAGCTTCATCTTGCGTAACATTTGGATAAACTTCACTCCAAGTGCCTTCGAGATACACATTGCTCACAATTGCTGGGCCGCCATGGCCGGGGCCTGCAATGTAAAACATATCTAAATCATATTTTTTAATGACGCGATTCAGATGTACATAAATAAAATTCTGGCCGGGCGTAGTGCCCCAATGACCGACTACCAGTGGCTTTATGTGCGATAATTTAAGGGGTTCCTTCAATAGCGGATTGTCGTAAAGATAAATTTGCCCGACCGACAAGTAATTTGCCGCACGCCAGTAGGCATTTATATTGTGAAGATTTTCTGCAGAAAGTGTTGTCATTGTTTTATACTCATATTTATTTGCCGAGTTTTAGAGCGCGGCAAACTGTTTTAGCGATCATCTGTTCTTCATTGGTGTGAATAACGCGAACACTAACATTGCTGTTCGTTACAGAAATTACATCTGCATTTGCCGAATTTTGTTTTTCATCGAGTTTAATGCCAAGAAATTCTAATCCTGCACAAATTCGCGCGCGAATGGTGGGCGCATTTTCGCCGATGCCGCCAGAAAATACCAGTGTTTCTAATCCGCTCAATGCTGCTGCAAATGCACCGATCCATTTCTTAATCTGGTAACAAAACAATGCGATTGCCTCTGCTGCGCGCACGTCTTGTGATTCATGGGCAAGCAAATCACGCAAATCGGAGCTGGTTTCAGAGATACCGAGTAATCCAGATTTAAAATTAACCATCTCATTAAATTGCTGCGCGCTCATTTTTTCTGTTTGCGCCAGATATCCAACTAATCCTGGATCAAGATCGCCAGAGCGCGTACCCATCGGTACACCAGCAGTTGGCGTGAAACTCATGCTGGTGTCTAGGGATTTTCCATCACATACTGCGGCAAGACTTGCACCACTGCCGAGGTGGGCAAGAATAATTTTACCTTGTGCTATTTTTGATCCCGCCACGCGCGCTAGTTCGTCCATCAGAAATTCATAGGATAAACCGTGAAAGCCATAACGACGTACTCCTTGCGCTTCATAGCGGCGCGGAATCGGTAACTGTTGTGCTACGCGCGGCAGGTCATGATGAAAAGCGGTGTCAAAACAGGCGATTTGTGGTAGATGAGGAAAGCGCCGCTGAAATTCTTCGATCAGTATTATTTCTGCTGGCAAGTGTTCGGGATCAAATGGCGTTAGCTGGCGCAGCTCTGATAGCATTTCTGCCGTGATTAGCTGTGGTTTGTAATACTTCGGGCCACCATGCACCACACGATGCCCTATGGCAGTTAGTTTATCGTGCGTATTAGATTTTTCGGTCCAATCCATCAGAGTTTTAACTGCCACAGCATGATCGTTGCTCCCAACTCGCTCGATTTCGTCCTTCATAATCTGTTGGGGTGAATCACCTGCTGCAAATAACGCATATTTGATGCTGGATGAGCCGCCGTTGATTGTCAGGATGCGCTGCATTTTGCTGATCCTCTTTTTTATCCATAAAATGGATGTTAACTATAGCACAGAACCCTGGAATTTTTTAGCAAAGTAGGCTACACTTACATTAATTTACTTCTAAGGAGAATAGCAATATGGACATTAATCTTGATGAGCAAAATTCAATTTTATACATTAAACCAACTGATGCACTTAAAGCAGAAAGTTTCTCACAGCTAACCACTATTTTTGATGCCTATGTTAAAGATCATGGCAACCTCAAAGGGTTAGTGATTGAAGCAAAAAAATTTCCGGGCTGGGAAAACATGGATGCTTTCAAAGCGCATGTAAAATTTATTAAAGATCATCACGCGAAAATTCAAAAAATTGCTTTGGTTACTGATAGCGGGCTTGCAATGCTAGCAAAAGGCATCGGATGTTTTATCTCGACGCAGATAAAACATTTCCCGTATGACCAAGTAGGACCTGCTAAGCAATGGATCGAACAGTAAGTTTTAAGGCGCGTTTGCAGACTTCCGCCACGGTAAACCCATATTTTTCCATTACAGTTGCGCCAGGAGCGGAGGCGCCAAATTTTTCGATACTTATTATATCGCCGTGATCGCCTACATAGCGTCGCCAGCCTTGTGCCACACCCGCTTCAACGGCAAGTCGCAATGGAACATCGGGCGGTAATACAGCATCGCGATATTCTTTTGGTTGTGCTTCAAATAATTCCCAACTTGGCATTGATACAATGCGTACGGAAATGTTTTGTTTTTGTAATTCTTGCTGTGCGGCGACAATTAAACCCACTTCTGATCCCGTAGCGATTAAAATAAGGGTGGGTTTAGCATCAAGTGCATCGGCTAAAATATAAGCGCCTTTACGCAGACCTTCTGCTGAGGCAAATTTTGTTCTATCCAACGTTGGCACCGCTTGTCTTGTTAACGCTAATGCGACAGGGCAGTGGCGCGATTCGATGGCGACTTGCCATGCTACAGCGGTTTCATTGGCATCAGCAGGGCGAATAACCATTAATTGCGGAACAGCGCGCAGGCTGGCGAGTTGTTCGATGGGTTGGTGTGTAGGGCCGTCTTCGCCTACCGCGATACTGTCGTGGGTAAAAACATAAATCACTTGCAATTGCATTAATGCAGCCAGCCGCATAGCTGGCCGCATATAATCAGAAAAAATCAAGAAAGTGGACGCAAAAGGAATAATCCCACCAAATGTAGCTAAGCCATTGGAGATTGCAGCCATCGCATGTTCGCGTACACCGTAAAAAATATTGCGGCCAGCGTAATTCAAGCCTCCATCAATAGAACCTTGCAAATCACCGGTTGCCATAGCGGGGTTACCAAAATTACCAAAATTAATTAGCTCTGTTTTGGTAGAAGGATTCAAATCTGCCGAACCACCAATAAAACCTGGTAGATTAGGATTAATCGCTTGCATCACTTTGCCCGAAGCATCACGGGTGGCGATGCCTTTAGGGTCTGCTTTCCATACTGGAATATTTTCATTCCAACCCTTGGGTAGTTCTTTGCTGATCAGTTGCTGAAGTTCTTTTGCCAAATCAGAATATTTTTTTTCATAAACTTTAAATTGGCTGTTCCACTCGTATTCTAATTTTTTACCTTGCGTAACTGCTTGGCGAAAATGTTCTTCTGCTTCTGCAGGAATATAAAAATCAGGTTCTATCGGCCAGCCTAAATTTTGTTTGGTTAATTTTACTTCTTCCACACCCAACGGTGAACCGTGCGCTTCAAAAGTATCGTGTTTGTGCGGAGAACCATAACCTATGTGTGTTCTAATCAAGATTAATGATGGACGTTGTGTTTCTTGTCGCGCTGTTTCAATCGCACGTTGAATATCTGCTAAATTATTACCATCTTCAATGATTTGTGTATGCCAACCATAAGCATCAAAACGCTTTGCAGTATTATCCGTGAAGGCCAGTTGCGTCGAAGCAGAAAGCGTGATGTGATTGTTATCATAACAATAAATTAATTTGCCTAATTTTAAATGTCCTGCAAGGGATGCTGCTTCCGCTGCAACACCTTCCATTAAATCACCGTCACTCACAATGCCATAAGTAAAATGATCGATGATTTTGCAATCCGGCTTGTTATAACGTGCTGCTAAATAAGCTTCGGCCATCGCCATGCCAACCCCATTTGCAAAGCCTTGACCGAGCGGCCCGGTGGTGACTTCAACACCTGGTGTGAGTTCGCTTTCAGGATGACCTGGTGTGATGCTATCCCATTGCCGAAATTGTTTAATTTGTTCCAAGGATATGGGGTAACCGGTCACATGCAATAAACTATATAGCAGCATCGACCCGTGCCCTGCTGACAGCACGAAACGATCGCGATCATACCATGCTGGATTAGTAGGGCTGTGTTTAAGAAAATGCGTCCATAGCACATAAGCCATCGGCGCAGCACCTAAGGGCAAACCCGGGTGTCCGCTATTGGCTTTTTGCACGGCATCGATGGATAACATACGCAGAGTGTTGACACAAAGTTCATCGAGTGTTGGTTTCATATTTTCTCCCATTCCGTGTGAAAAGTGCCTTTACTATCGATGCGTTCGTAAGTGTGTGAGCCAAAATAATCGCGCTGCGCTTGAATAAGATTAGCGGGTAACCATTGGCTGCGATACGCATCAAAATAACTGAGCGAGGCGATCAATCCTGGTGTTGGTATTCCTGATGCAATCGCTTCACATACAATATGTCGTAAATATTCTTGCCGTTCCATCAGTGTGCGTGCTAAATCAGCATCTAACAATAAATTCGGTAGTTTTTTATTGCGTCGAAACGCCGCGCAAATATTTTCTAGCAACGCCGCACGAATAATACAACCACCGCGCCAGATACGTGCAACAGCTTCCAGATCAAGTTGATATTTATAATGATCAGAAGCGATGTTTAATAATGCCATGCCTTGTGCATAGGTAATAACCATTCCGGCAAAAAGTGTATGGCCAAGTTGCATAATAAATGTTTTATGATCGGCAGTGATAGCGCGCAATGAGCGTTGATAAATTGCATTGGCTTGCTCACGTTCTTTTGTTAATACCGACAGATCGCGCATCGAAACAGCCAAATCGATAGTCGGTGTAGGCACTTGCAGTTCCATCGCGCTTTGCGAAGTCCACATACCAGTGCCGTTTTGTTTGGCGATCGCTAAAATAATATCGATCAACGGCTTGCCAGTTTTGTCATCCATTTTGCCAAATATCTTGCCGGTGATTTCTAACAAATAACTGTTTAACTCGCCTTTGTTCCATTCAGTGTAAACATCGCGCAATTGATTATCACTAAAATTAAGCCCACGTTTCATCAAATCATAAGTTTCAGAAATAAGTTGCATGATGCCATATTCAATTCCATTATGAACCATCTTCACAAAATGGCCGACTGACCCTGGCCCTAAATAAGTGACACACGGCTCATTGTTTACTTTTGCCGCAACGGCTTCCATAATTTTTTGGATGCGTTCATAAGCTGGTTTTGGGCCGCCCGGCATAATGCTTGGGCCATGGCGTGCACCTTCTTCACCACCGGAAATACCAACGCCCAAAAATTGAATGCCTTTGCTGGCCAAATTACGTGCACGAATATCCGTATCTTTAAAATAAGAATTTCCTGCATCAATGATTAAATCATCTGCTTGCAAATGGGGCAACAAATCTTTGATGACGGCATCCACTGGCGCACCCGCAGGCACAAGCAGCATAATTGCCCGTGGTTGGCGCAGACTAGCAATAAAATCTTTTATCTCAGTCGTACCATGTGCACGTGCCTGTGATTCTTCCTGTAAACTTTTAACCTTGCTGGGATCATTATCATAACCCGCTACCGAGAAACCATGATCCGCCATGTTCAGCAATAAATTACGCCCCATGACACCTAAACCAACCATCCCGATTTCACATGTTTGTTTATTTTCCATAATGTTTTTCCTTAGTAGGGTGGATTAGACCGTAGGTCGTAATCCACCGTTATTTTCAAACCCCACGAATTCGTGGGGTTTGAAATTCTAGTTGTTAAGTTGTTCCCAAAATTCCCAACCATTTTTACGCCACTGAGTAAATTTACTCACAATTGTAAATGATGCATCTATAAATGCAAATAGTTTTTACAAGTTAATGCATAATTTTACCCGCTATTAACTTTAGTACATCAAGATAGGGTGGCATCAAACCCCACGATTTCGTGGGGTTTAAATTCTAGCTAAACAACTGTTTCCATATCCAAAAAAGCGGTCTTTACATCACTGAATAGATTTATTCAGCGATGTCGTCGTTATAGGTTGCACAATAAATCAAAAAATCAAGTTATTGTGCAACTTATAGATAGGTAGAGGATGGTGGATTACGGTATTTTATCTAACCACCCACCAGTAAATCCTGCACGTTTTAAACCAGCAACCATATAGGTGCAATTGCGCATTAATTTCCATAAAAAACCGGTGCGGAAGTTTTCGATCATCAAAGTAATAGGGCCTTGATTGATGCCAAAATGCCATGGTGATATCCAGCCGCAGGCATTACAATCCTGATTAGGAAACGTTTGATTAAAGGTGGCTTTGAAACCGTAGCGATGATCTCCTCTTAGTTTTAGTTTATAAATATAGTGATCAATTACCGGCAATACGATCTCAGGTGCAAAGGGTAATGATGCGATGGTCGCCCAAGGCGCAATAGTTCCATCATCGGGCCCGTATGGTACGCCACGCCCGATATAATCGAAGAATTGGCGCTGAATGCCATTTATTTTCACCGTATCAGGGCCAGGGCCATCGCTCGCGGTAATTCCCCAGTTACAATGACTATAACCCACAAATTGCAGCGGATTATCGATTGCATATTGTTGTTGCACATAAGTCGCACGGCGACTATTTTCAAAATAATCAATATTTTTTTCGCGCATGAAGGCATCTTGAATGCCTTTAAAATCAATCCAAATATGCGAAAGTTGATGCGCAAACAACGGGCCGATATAAAGATATTCATAACCGTAACAGCTTTTCCATTCGTATGTGGAAGCCCACGCCGTGTAACTACTGGCAGGTAGTGGATGAGTAGGCGAACCTAAGGCCAACATATACAATAATAACGCTTCATCATAACCTTCCCAGCGATAGGGGAGAAAACCACTTTCTGGTTTCCAACCGTGCGTGAGAGTTGCACCTTGGTTTTGTGCCCACTGCCAATCTACACGTCGATAAAGCATATCAACGAGCGTGCGAACTTCACGCTCGTTATTGTTATCGGCATTAAAATATATCGCAGTGGCTAAAGCGCCTGCCAATAAAAAAGCACTATCGACAGTTGATAATTCACATTGCCAGACACGTCGCCCGCTTTGCATATCCAGAAAATGATAATAAAAACCTTTGTAGCCGGTGGCATCAGGTTCTGGACCTTGCGGACTGTTCCAAAAAAAACGCAGCGTAATGAGCGTGCGCTCTAATGCGGCAGCACGTGTCATTAGTCCACGTTCTACGGCTACAATATAAGCTGTTAGAGCAACACCGGTGGCAGCAATGCTGGCAGGCCAATTGGGTGCGGTTTTATCCGCGACCAAGCCATTATGGGGATTCGCCTCATGCAAAAAATAATGGAAGGCATCTTGCTGCAATTTTTCTAGTTCTTGTTCAGTAGTTAATTTGGGTGTGGTCATAGTTTTAATCCAAACGATGCTAACTGCGTGCGGGTTGATTGATAATCTATGTGATGGATGCCACAAATGCCTAAATCTTGTGCGGCTTCGACAAACATGACGCGATCATCAATATAAATTATTTGATCAACCGGTGTTTGTGCAACATCAAGCGCCAATTTAAAAATATCAGCATCGGGTTTGCGAAGGTGCACAAAGCAAGAACAAATAAAAACATCTACAAAACTTGTTAGCTTAAATGTTTGGATGCGATAAGCATTGATTTCACGTGCTTCATTGCTCACAACAACGATCTTTAGTTCATAGTGTGCTTTGAGTTGTTTGATGAGATCAATCATCTCAGGATAAGGTTGCGATTGTTCAAATATAAATTTACGAAACTGAGCCGGAGTAAATGAGCGCTTTTTATAAAATACCGCGTGTGTCAGATAATCGTCTAGTGTCGTCTTGCCGATTTCAACGCTATCAAAAATCAAACGATGGCGTTCTTCCATTTCATCGAAATCTAAGTTAAATGTTTTGGCGGCGAGCTTGCGTGCGTTGTGATCCCAGCCGTTGGTTAATAAAACACCGCCAATGTCGACAAATAAGGTTGTTATTTTCATGTTGTGGTTTTTTGGGTTAAAGTAGCGTTAACAATAGTTTGTGCTTCTTTTTGAATGCGATGCAAATGATCGACACTTTGAAAACTTTCGGCATAAATTTTATAAATATCTTCTGTGCCAGAAGGGCGCGCGGCAAACCAACCACTCTCAGCAATCACTTTTACGCCGCCGATGGGTGCATCATTGCCAGGTGCACGGGTGATGACGCTCTGGATTTTTTCGCCTGCCAGTTCAGTATAATGCACTTGCTGTGGTGATAGTTTCGCTAATATTTGTTTTTGTGCTGGCGTTGCTGGTGCATCAACACGTTCATAGTTAGATTTACCAAATTCCTTTTCTAGGTTACGGTAAATCTCACCTGGATCAAGCTCCAAGCGCGCCATGATTTCTGCTGATAGCAACGCAGGAACGATACCATCTTTATCGGTAGTCCAGACCTTGCCATTTATCCGTAAAAAAGAGGCCCCAGCACTTTCTTCACCACCAAAACCAAGCGAACCATCGAGCAAACCATCGACAAACCATTTAAAACCAACAGGTACTTCATACAGTTTGCGGCCCAGCTTTTTTGCAACGCGATCAATCATTTGACTGCTAACTAACGTTTTACCCACTGCCGCTGATTTACTCCATTGTGAGCGATGTTGAAACAGATAAAATATAGCAACGGCAAGATAATGATTAGGCGGCATTAGGCCTGCGCTACGCGTCACGATGCCATGTCGATCATGATCGGTGTCACAGGCAAACGCGATATCAAATCGATCTTTGAGTTCAATTAACTTGGCCATCGCATAAGGTGAAGACGGGTCCATGCGAATCTGACCATCCCAATCAACAGTCATAAAACTAAAAGTAGGGTCAACCACTTTGTTTACAACCGTGAGATTTAATCCGTAACGTTTGGCGATAGGTTCCCAATAATGCACGCCTGCGCCACCCAAGGGATCAACACCCATGCGAATATTAGAGGAACGAATTATATCCATATCGATCACGTTACCCAGATCATTGACATAAGTATGAAGATAATCATGATAGTGCGTGGTTGCAGCATTGAGTGCTTGTTCATAAGCTATTCTTTTTACCTGCTTAAGTTTTGCTGCAAGTAATTCATTGGCTTTGGCTTGGATCCAATCAGTGATGTTAGTATCCGCAGGCCCACCATTGGGCGGATTATATTTGAAACCGCCATCTTGCGGTGGATTGTGCGAGGGTGTGATCACAATACCATCTGCTAAGCCGTTATCACGATTTTGATTATAAGTGAGTATGGCATGAGAAATTACCGGCGTTGGCGTAAATTCATCATCCTTTGCTAGCATAACTTCTACGTTGTTTGCCGCTAATACTTCGAGCGCACTCACTAATGCAGGTTTAGAAAGCGCATGAGTATCCATACCAAGAAAGAGTGGGCCATTGATATTTTGTTTTGAGCGATAAAGACAAATTGCTTGTGTAATAGCCAGAATATGCCATTCATTAAAACTTTTTTCAAAAGCAGAACCACGATGTCCAGAAGTTCCAAACATGACTCGTTGTGATGCAATTGCGGGATCGGGTATTTCGGCGTAGTAGGCTTTTATAAGCTTATCTATATCAACCAATAGTGAATGCGGAGCAATTTTTCCAGCTAATGGACTTATCATGGTGTAACACTCAAGTTTGGAAATAGTCCTTCCACGCCGTGCCAAATAATGGTTAGACCAATGCACAAGTTGATGAACGCGGATAAACGCATGATTACTTGTGTGCCAGATGCACCTAACTTTTCGATTAAATAATTAGCATAACGATAACATACAAAAACGCTGATTGCGCCTAATGCTATGCCGATGATTGCCCCTAATTCACCGAGCGCAGTAGTGCTCAATGCAGGTTGCATCTGATGCGCACCAATAGTTAATGTGACTGCAATACATCCTGGCCCTGCAGTAATCGGCATGGTGAGTGGGAAAAATGCCATATCTTTAATGTCTTTATTATTATCAGGAACTGCATCATTCTTATGGTAACTGGCGGGTTGATTGAGCATGGTCCAACCAATGTAAGCGACGACTAAGCCGCCGCCAATTTGTACCATTGGAATAGAAATGCCAAAGAAACGTAATATCCATGAGCCAGTCAGTAGAACAACAACTAGTAAAACAAAAGTATTCACACCAATTTTTGCAGAAAGTGAATTTAGCCCTGCTTGCGATACGCCTTGCGTCAAAGAAAGGAAAATAACCGCCGACCCCAAGGGGTTTAACAACGGGAAGAGGGCGGCAAAGCTAAATGGAATAGCTTGAATAAACGCAAACAGCGCTGTGTTCGGAATGGTTAATCCTTCCATATTAATCCCTTGCTAAATAGTCTTTCCCATATTGTGCCAGGTAATCGTGATAATTGCCTAGATAATTTTGAATACCGTGGTGTTCTGTCAATGCTACAATATGAGTGGCCACTTTATCAATAAAATAACGATTATGGCTAACGAGCAATACCGTACCTGGAAATTTATGTAGCGCTTCTGCCAACGCGTCGATGGAACCTAAATCAAGATGGTTGGTAGGTTCATCTAGCACTAAAACATTATTCTGCTGCAAAATAAGGCTAGCTAACATGAGGCGGGCAGATTCACCACCACTGAGGTTAGCGATTTTTTTTTCGACATCGGTACCACGAAATAAAACTTGACCCAATACCGCTCTCGCTGTTTGTGATGGCGCATGGGTGGTATCTTCAATCCACTGCCATACCGAAAGATTATGGGGTAAACCTGTTTCATAATCTTGCGCAAAATAACCAATTTTTGTAGTTTCATTCCATTCGTAATGGCCTTTATTTGCAGCAATTTGGTTGAGCAAAATTTTCAGCAACGTTGATTTGCCGATACCGTTAGGGCCGATCACCGCGCATTTTTCGCCGCGACGTAAGCTAAATGAGATATTGTTTAATACCGTCCGTTCTTCATATTGTTTGTTAATTTGTTCTATTTTTAACACGGCTTTGCCCGAAGGTCGTTCTGGCACAAAATTAAAATAAGGTTTTACCACCGAGCTGTCTTGTATATCGGGCAAATCCATTTCGATACGTTCGATCATTTTTAAGCGTGACATTGCTTGTTTAGAGCGGCTGGCGCTGGCGCGGAATTTGTCAGCAAAACTTTGTAATGAGGCAATTTGTTTTTCTTTGCCTTCTAATTCACTTTGTTTTTGGACTAAAATGGTTTCTTTTGCTGTTTCAAAATAATCATAGTTACCAAAATATTTAGTAATAGTACCATAATCAATATCGAGGATATGGGTCGATAAGCTGTTAAGAAACTCACGATCGTGTGAAGCAAAAATTAATAAGCCTTTAAATTGATTGATCAAAAAATCTTGCAACCAATCGATCGATACGATATCCAAATGGTTGGTTGGCTCATCGAGCAACATGACATCGGGGTTTTGAAATAAAACCTGTGCTAATAATACACGCAGTTTATAACCACCCGATAACGCTTTTAAGGGGCCATAATGATATTTGGCTACAATACCAACGCCAAGTAATAGCGTTTGCGCAACAGCTTCGGCGTTATAACCATCATTGTGTTGAATAATTTCTTCGAGCGCACCCAGATGAAAACCTTCGGCCTCAGTGAAATCTGCTTTTTGTAATAAAGCATCTTTTTCGACGAGGGCATTCCATAAATCTTGTTTGCCACGAATGACTACATCGATCACCCGTTCATTTTCATAGCGGAAGTGATCTTGCTTCAAAATGCCGACACTAACGCCTTTGGGCTTATCAACGCTACCCGTGTTAGGCGATTCTTCACCGGCCAATAATTTTAAAAAAGTAGATTTGCCCGCGCCATTCGCCCCGACTACGCCATAGCGCTCATTCGGACGCAAATTCAAGTCGACATTATAGAATAACGACTTATGGCCGACATCTACTCCAATATTGCGTATATCTAACATTCTCATAGCCTCATAAAAAGAGGCTCAGTGTACACGATTTAGCCCTAAAAGGTGCATAAATTGTCCTGGTGACATCACTATTTTTCATGTTAGGATACTGCATTGCCCCATGAAATTAAGGAACTCTAATGTTAGAAGTCAACGCTATAGTACAACGCATAAAAGATCTCGGAGAGCGTACCCAAGAAATCCGGAGGTATCTTTGACTATCAAACCAAGTTTGAGCGCCTGCAAGAAGTTAATCTCGAATTAGAAAATCCCTTGCTTTGGAACAATGCTGAACGCGCGCAAGCGTTAAGCAAAGAACGTGCACAACTGCAAGATATCACCGAAACCATCGAAAATTTGATTAAAGGCTTGGCCGACGCGCAAGGCTTTCTTGATTTAATCATCGCTGAAGATGACGCGGCATTATTAGCTGATCTGATCGCTGATTTAGATAAACTGGCTGAGCAATTGGCGCATCTTGAATTCAAACGTATGTTTCCGCGCGATATCGATGCCAATAACGCTTATTTAGATATTCAATCAGGTTCAGGGGGAACTGAGGCGCAAGATTGGGCCGAGATGCTATTGCGTATGTATTTGCGTTGGGGTGAACGACGTGGTTATCACGTGGAATTATTGGAAGCATCGCCCGGTGAAGTTGCGGGCATTAAAGGTGCGACTGTTAAATTTAGTGGGCCGTATGCATATGGTTGGCTACGCACCGAAACCGGTGTGCATCGTTTAGTGCGTAAATCACCGTTTGATTCGGGCAATCGTCGACATACTTCTTTTGCGGCGGTTTTTGTTGCGCCCGAAGTGGATGAAAATATAGCTATCGATATTAATCCCGCCGATTTGCGTGTCGATACTTATCGGGCGAGTGGGGCAGGGGGGCAGCATGTTAACCGTACAGATTCAGCGATTCGTATTACGCACATTCCTACCAACATAGTGGTACAATGCCAAGCTGAGCGTTCGCAGCATAAAAATCGCGCGCAGGCGATGAATCAATTGCGCGCTAAACTTTATGAATTAGAATTGCAAAAGCGCAATGCGGAGAAAAAATCGGTAGAAGAAACTAAATCAGATATTGGTTGGGGCAGCCAAATTCGTTCATATGTATTAGATGATTCGCGTATTAAAGATTTGCGCACTGGCGTTGAGACTGGTAATACCCAACGCGTGCTGGATGGAGATTTAGATATGTTTATGGATGCGAGCTTGAAGAGTGGGTTGTAACCCAAACTAAGCGTCATTTTTAAAAGTAGGTCGGATCAAGGAGCGTTAGCGACGGATCCGACATGTGATATTTGAATAAACTCTGTTGTCGGTTCCGCTTCGCTTGAACCGACCTACATTTAAGAGAAATAAATTATGACTGAAAACACCACAGAAACAACCGATCAAACCGATCAATTCGAACAACGTAAAATAAAATTGGCGGAGTTGCGTGCAAAAGGTAATGCTTTTCCCAATAATTTTCGACGTGATGCATTAGCAGCTGAACTACATGCAGAATATGGCGCAAAAGAAAACGAAGAATTAGAAAAACTCAACAAGCAGGTAAAAATTGCCGGACGGGTTATGTTACGCCGCTTAATGGGTAAAGCTAGTTTTGTGCACATTCAAGATAGCAGTGGCCGTATGCAAATTTATCTGCGCGAAAACGAAGTACCTGCAGGCGTTTATGAAGAATTCAAACATTGGGATATCGGTGATATCGTCGGTGTTTCGGGCACATTATTCAAAACTAAAACCGGTGAGTTATCAGTAAAAGCACATCATATTGAGCTGGTTACCAAATCATTGCGTCCATTGCCCGATAAATTCCATGGCTTGCAAGATCAAGAAGCACGCTATCGCCAACGTTATGTCGATATGATCATGAACGAAGAAACGCGTAAAGTGTTCCAAATTCGTTCGCGATTAACCGATGCGTTACGTGGCTTTTTAAACCAACGGGGTTTTATGGAAGTAGAAACACCGATGATGCACGCTATTCCGGGTGGTGCTATCGCACGACCATTTATCACGCATCATAATACTTTGGATATGGAATTATATCTACGCGTCGCACCAGAATTATATCTCAAACGTTTAGTCGTTGGCGGCATCGAAAAAGTTTACGAGATTAACCGTAATTTTCGTAACGAAGGTTTATCAACACGTCATAACCCCGAATTCACGATGTTAGAATTTTATCAAGCTTATGCAGATTACCGTGATTTAATGAATCTCACCGAAGAAATGTTACGCGATTTAGCGCAACAAGTTTTAGGTACACATATGGTTAGCTATCAAGGTGAAAGCTATGATTTTTCAAAACCATTTAAACGCATGACGATTAAAGAATCTATTTTACATTTTAATAAAGATATCAAAGAAAGCGATTTAACTGATCTAACGAAATTGCGCAACATTGTACAACGTGCTGGTGTTACTACCAACAAAGAAGGTATCGGCGCATTGCAATTTGAATTATTTGAAAAAACTGTAGAACACCAATTAAAAGAACCGACTTTTATTACTGCTTATCCGATCGAAGTTTCACCACTTGCGCGCCGCAATGATCAAGATCCAACCATTGTCGATCGCTTTGAATTTTATGTCGGTGGGCGTGAATTAGCCAATGGCTTTTCGGAATTAAATGATTCAGAAGATCAAGCAGAACGTTTTATCGCCCAAGCAAAAACCAAAGCGGCGGGCGACAACGAAGCGATGGAATACGATGCAGATTATATCGCCGCACTTGAATATGGTTTACCGCCTACCGCAGGCGAGGGCATCGGCATTGATAGGCTGACTATGTTGTTCGCTGATCAACCATCGATACGCGATGTGATTTTATTTCCGCTATTACGACCAACGGCAGAATAAGTTACACCCCTCACACCCGATAATTAAAACGTAGGTCGGATCAAGGAGCGCAGCGACGGATCCGACATAACAATGCTGATTAACATCCCATGTCATTCCCGCGCAGGCGGGAATCTCCTCTCATGTCCGTCAGTAAACTAACATTAAACAAGCTTTTTTGTAAGAATAATAACATTTTTAAAAAGCGCAATAATGCAGTAGCCACATTAACTTTAACCAAGTAGAATAATCTGCTAAAAGATATTAGCTAGCTGTTTCATTAAACTAAAAGGAGTATGGTTTATGCAGCCTCAATACCCAGACCCAGCGCAAGAACTTGCAGCCCTAGAAAAACAAATAGGCTTTCAAAAAGTTTTGGCCGATTTTAATTATGAAACGTGGTCTTCTAAACCTAAAAATTATCACCCTCAATTGGGCACTCCCCAACGCCTAAGTAAATTTTTACAAGATACTTTACGAGATATTTTCGATGCATCTAAAGATGAAGTTCTTATAAATAATTTCTTAAAAATCACAAAGGATATTACCAATCAAAAACTAATATGTATCATAGAATTTCGTGGGGTAACATTAGCGAAAAGCGAAGCTCTTTTAAGAGAAGATGAAACAGAAGTAAGAAAAATAGTTGGTAATAAAACAATGAGGGATGCCATAGAAAATATAAAAAAACATCCTATTTTCTTTTTGTTTTTCTTAAAGAGGCTTCCTGAAACACAAAAAGATTCTGATGGAAATCTTGGAGAAGGTGCTAAAAATTATGCGATCAAAAGGTTAGAATTATTGGTGCAATCGCTGGTCAAAAAAGCCAAAGATGCGGGTGATCGCGTACCGCAACAAACAGAAGAATATGCAGGGGCGATCTATAAGGTTTTTACAAGGGCCCCCGATCATTTGATCGGGCAACGTAATTTCAAAAAATATTGGGATGTTGTAGCACCAGAAAAAGAAAATATCTCTTTAAAGATGATATCTGCTGATATTTTTATGGGACAGGGATTAATATTTAACACTGTACGCCTAAGAGAATTAGATCGAGCAAAAAAAGAAAAGGAAGAAAAAGAGAAAGAGGGAAATGTAGCTACACCTAAAGAACATGCAAACACAGCTAAATCAACAGCTACTAGAAGAGTCTTGGAAAGTAGTGCTTCCAGTGCTAATTTGTTACAAAAAATGTCAAGTGTATCGAGAATAAAATTAGAGAAAAAAAAGAAGCAAGAATTACTTTTACCCAATAAAAGTTTACTAGAAAGCAAAGATCCAGATATTAAACAAGTATTAGAAACAAATAGATCTATTATTGATACGAACCCAGAAGATTTTTTAGAGCATTTTGGAATGTTATCTGGCAATTTATCTTTTGCAACAAAAAAACCCACCAGTAAAAAATTAGAAACAATTGCTCAAAATTTATTGGTAGGTGCCCCTGTGCAATATCAAGTTAAAAAAAGCGAGTCACCACAACCCTTACATTATAAAGCAACTTTAAAGCTTCATAATGTTGAAATTGTAAAATGTGGTGATTCTACAATGAGAGAAGAAGTTGAAAGTAAAGATGTATTTGAATCCGCTCTAATGAGTTTAGGCTTCAATTTAAGCACACACCCTATTTTTTTCCTATTTTTGTTGAAACTGTTTTTGACTTATACACCAGAAGGTGAAGCACATTATAAAAATATGTTGGCCGAGCTTCTGAAGAAAAGCGACAAAGGGAAGGACGCCATTGGAAAATTATTGTATGAAGCTGCAATGAAAGAAACCCAACCTACTTCTTCACCTGTTCTCTCAAAAAATTCTGTTATTGTCGGGCCTAATAGGAGGCAACAAATATTATCATTTAGTGTTAGCACCGTAAAAGTTGATTTTGATGGAGTAACGCTGGCGGTGGGGCTCTTACAGAGCTTAGCAGATAATAGAAAAATCCATGACGAAAAACATCAACATGAAGTGGGGTGCGAATATGCGCTATATAATATTAACCAAGTTATAGGAAAATATGCTCACGCAGAATTACAAAAAAGACTTAAAATTATTTGTGCTAGAGTTGAACCATCTATTAGTGATGATATTATAAAAAATTTCGCTGAAATCATTTATTTTATTTTTATACATAGACCTGAATTTTTTACATCGGAAATATTTTTTGATAGTTTATGGAACTTTACCAATGATGATAATGCGATTGCAAAACTAGAAACATTACGTTGTTTTTTTGAAACAATAAGAAGCCAAGTGAGCGAGCTTGGCTTGAGCAAGATTGACGAAGCCAATTTTCTTAAGGAACTTGGGCAAGTTACTAAATTAGATTTTAGCTTATACCAAGAAACACCGTCAGCAACACCAAAGAAACTTCCCAATGGAGCAGTTTTAAATCCTTTGCACAACGCTGCTTTTTATGATTCCCCCAGCTCAAGCGGTAGTGGCATCTCCACATTGACTTCGATTCCTTCGCCCGGTGCAACATCCCACAGTGATTCTAGTGTCTTTTCTTCCACTTCTAGTGTGGGTATGGAAACACCAAGTCGTGATGGGAGTGAAGATAGTAATTCAGCAACGGAACATGAACAAAAAACAGCTACTGTGGAAGACCACCAAACTTCCGTACCTGATGATGAACAATCTGCATTACCTAGCAGTCCAATCGCGGCCAGCGTTGCTAATGTTTCTCCTATAAACCATGCCAACGCAGCTACGTTTTTCTCCAGAAGCAGTACTGTACTACCTCCAATGGGCGCCGAACCCGCAGCTACTCCTGATCCCAAACCGCGAACAAGTGCAGAACCCCAAGATAATAGTGTAAGTGCTGTAAATTATTATGGTGGCTTTGATTGGTACAAACAACATAGACAACAAAATCCAAAACCACACAAGGCATTAGTTGCTCTACACGCACACCCGCTAGGAAACCCTTTAGCTCCAACTCCTGCACTTCCAGTGAGTTCATCAGAAGCCCAACCACCTGCAGATATTACACCCAATCCCGACATCCCAGGTAGCCAACGAGCGACTATAAAATTCGATAAAAGCTAGATCACCAATATGACACTTGCTCATTTGGTGATCCCAATCTGCACTCCATTGCGGGTCACCAATACGACATTTGCTCATTTGGTGATCTTACGCTATACTAATATAGGGATCACCAAATAGACATTTGTCGTTTTGGTGAATAGTGAATAATGATTTAATTCATAGGTAAATATCGTGTTAGGCACATTTGTAGGCAGAAAACCTGAACTTAAGCAATTAAGTTTATTGCTAAAAAAGAAAACTGCTAGTTTAGTAGTCATCAAGGGCAGGCGTCGTATTGGTAAAAGCCGTCTCATCGAAGAATTTGGTATCCCTATGAAATTGTATACATTTTCTGGGGTATTTCCAACCGAAAAAACCACCTGTGAAAGCCAATTATTAGAATTTGGCTGGCAGCTAGGGAAAGCTTTAGGTCAACCTGCATTTAATGATAACAATTGGAATGATTTATTTTTGCGATTAGCACGACATACCAGTAAAGGGCGGGTAATAATTTTATTAGATGAAATTTCCTGGATGGGCTCTCTAGACCCCGAATTCCTTGGTAAATTAAAGAATGCTTGGGATTTAGAATTTAAAAAAAACCCACAATTAATATTAGTACTATGTGGCTCAGTATCAGCGTGGATCGAAAAAAACATATTAAGCAGCGCAGGATTTTTAGGGCGGATTTCATTGAATTTAACTCTAGAAGAATTGCCTTTGCATGACTGTAACCAATTTTGGATGGAAACGGGTAAGAATATCTCTATATATGAAAAATTTAAAATTCTTTCAGTAACTGGTGGTATACCAAAATATCTCGAAGAAATTCAACCAGATTTATCCGCAGAAGAAAATATTAAAGGTTTATGCTTCAATCGTTCAGGATTATTATTTAATGAATTCGATCAAATATTCACTGATATTTTTTTAACGCGCAGTGAAATTTATAAGCGCATTGTTCAAGCTATTTCTAATGGGAGGTATGATAATGAAGAAATTTATAAGAATATTAAAGTAGAAAAAAGTGGTCTAATTAGCGAATATCTTGATGATTTAGTAAAATCAGGTTTCATTCGACGTGATTTTACTTGGAAGATAAAAAGCGGCAGCACGGCGAAATATAGTCACTATCGCATTAGTGATAACTACTTGCGATTTTATTTGAAATATATTGCTCCTAATAAAGAAAAAATAGAACGGGATAGCTTTATTGAAAAATCTTTATCTATTCTACCTGGTTGGGAAGGTACAATGGGATTACAATTTGAAAATCTTGTATTAAATAATCGCAAAAAAATCATAGAAATATTACGAATTAATCCAGACGACGTAGTTTATGATAACCCATTTTTTCAAAATAAAACGGCTCGCCAGGAAGGCTGTCAAGTGGATTATATGATCCAAACCCGATTCGATACACTTTATGTTTGTGAGATAAAATTTTCGAAATATCCTATAAAAAAAGATATCATTTCAGAGATACAAGAAAAAATTCGCCGTATTAAAGCACCACGCCATATTTCACGTCGCCCAGTATTAATTCATGTTAACGGTGTAACTAACGAAGTCATCGATAGCCGTTATTTTTCTGACATTATCGATTTTAGTCAGTTATTTGACGGAAAAATCTAAGCGTCAGGGTTGATTTTCTTTTTCTTGGCCGAGGCGTGGCGGGCGCGTAGTTCAACGTCAATGTATTTATCAGTGATAGCGCTTGAGCCATGACCAGCGTCATCGCGCACGTGTTCGCGTGGGCGGATTTTTACATCTTCTGAAATACCTGTGTGGCGCAACCAGTGGACGGTGGCGGCTTTGAGTTGCTCTGCTTCTTCAGAAAAATTATCTTTTTGCAAACGTTGCACGGCATTATCAAAACAATTTTGTACGATCGCGCGTATTTGGCGTGTGCTGCTAATTGCGCCACTACCACGAGCTTTAATAATTAATGGTGTATTTTCACCCGGGTAGGGCAGAGCTGATAAGCCCAAACTTTGTCGGTAACGTTTTAATGCACCGAGCATGGCATCACTGACCGTTATATTTCGTTCTTTATTACCTTTGCCCACTGTCGTAAACCACCAATTTTCATCGTTATCTTTTTGAAAATGTCCCATTTGCGGTTGCCAACGATCACTAGCTGCTAATTCTGATACCCGTAAATACATGCCATAAAGTGCATTCATTATAAATAATGAACGCTCGTGCTCAACAGGGTTTTGTGTTGCTAAAATTTCCGCAGTTTCAATAACATACGCCCATTGTAATTCGCTTAAGCGGCGGATAATTGCTTTGCCTTGATGCTTGCGAATAAATTTACTTTTTTGGCGAATTTGTGCAATTGGATTGGCAGCGATATAATCTTCTTGAATTAAATAATTATAAAAGCTACCAATAACCGCAAAAATAGCCTGTAATGCTTTTTGTGAGAGTGAATAATTTTTAGGATTAGGTTGATTGCCCTTGCCATGAGCTACTTTACTCACCGAAACCACAAACGGCCGCCATGCTGGATTAGCTAAACGCGTGCCTTCTTTATCGGTAAAACGCGGTACGTTTTTAACACCTATCCAAGTCAATGGCGGTTTTTGGCAGAACTCAACAAACGCTTCAAAATCCTGCCGTTTAATTTCTTTTATTGATTTTTTTGCAACCAACCAGCACCAATGCAGCCAACGTTCGATTTCGCGCCGATAAGCATTGAATGTCGCCTCGCTACCGCGATAACTGTAAAGAAATTGGCAAGCGTGCAAATAATCATTTTTAAATTGTTGATCGGTGGTGGCGGGAAGATCATCACCTTTGGATAAATTTTCCAAAGTGTCGAAGAGGGGAGTGGGGGAATTAAGAGTTGTGACTGGCATAGTTAATAAATCCCCCCGTTCGCTAACGCTCACGACCCCCTTTTTCAAAGGGGGTAATTAATTACACATTAAACCTAAAATGCATTACGTCGCCGTCTTTTACGATATAATCTTTGCCTTCTAAGCGTAATTTACCGGCTTCTTTTGCACCTTGTTCGCCATTGTATTTTACAAAATCTTCATAGGCGATCACTTCGGCACGGATAAAACCTTTTTCAAAATCGGTGTGGATCACGCCCGCCGCTTCTGGGGCCGTAGCACCTTGGTGGATCGTCCAAGCGCGTACTTCTTTAACACCTGCCGTAAAGTAGGTTTGTAAACCCAGCAAACTATGGCCAGAAAAAATAACACGATCTAAACCAGTTTGCGTTAAACCTAATTCGTCCAAAAATTCTTTTTTCTCAATGCTGGTTAAATCGGCAATGTCTTCTTCTAATTTGGCGCAAATAGCAATAACTTGCGCGCCTTCTTTTTTTGCCAACTCTTCAACCTGTGTTAAAAATGGATTATTGTGAAAACCTTTTTCATCGACATTGGCTATATAAAGCGTCGGTTTGGCGGTTAACAAATGTAATGATTGTAAAAAAACAGTCTGATCTTTAGCCAGATCATGGGTGCGAATGGGTTTGCCTTTATCTAAATCTTGTTTCACTTGTTGTAGCAAAGCAACCGTTGCTTGTGCCGTTTTATCACCGCCTTTAGCCGCCTTAGTATAACGTAGAATGGCTTTATCGACGCTATCGAGATCAGCCAACGCAAGTTCAGTTTGAATGGTTTCGATATCGGCGAGTGGATCAATTTTACCTGCAACATGCACAATATCGGCTTCTTCAAAACAACGAACCACTTGCGCAATCGCATCGGTTTCACGAATATGCGCGAGAAATTTATTGCCTAAGCCTTCGCCTTTAGAAGCGCCAGCGACTAAACCAGCGATATCGACAAACTCCATCGTGGTGGGAAGAATTTGTTTGGGTTTCACAATTTCTGCTAATTTATCTAAACGTGGATCAGGCACTGGCACAATGCCAACATTAGGTTCAATCGTGCAAAAAGGATAATTCTGCGCAGCGATGCCCGCTTTGGTAAGTGCATTAAATAAAGTTGATTTGCCCACATTAGGTAGGCCGACAATACCGCATTTGAATCCCATATTATATTACGCCTTTTTTTCTGTGGTATGTAATTGTTGAATCGCTTTTTGCATTGCGCCACTGACAAATTGTGGCAACACCGTTAATGCATCGTGAATACTATTAATTATTTTTTCGTGATCATCACGCGATGGTTTGTTTAATACATAATCATGCACGCGATTGCGATCACCTGGGTGACCAATGCCAATACGTAAACGCCAATAATTATTGGTATTAAGACAAGCGGTGGTGCTACGCAAACCATTGTGTCCGCCATCACCGCCGCCTTCTTTAAAACGCACTGTGCCCACTGGCAAATCTAATTCGTCGTGCACGACTAAAATTGCCGCAGGTTCAATGCGATAAAAGTTTGCCAGCGCTTGAATGGCTTGCCCACTTAAATTCATAAATGTTGTGGGAATAATTAAACGACATTCATCATCAGCCAATTGTATTTTGCTGCAAAGACCAAAAAATTTTGTTTCGGGCCGTAACGATTGGTTTTGTTCGTGTGCCAACATTTCCACCAACCAGGCTCCCGCATTATGCCGTGTTTGCGCATATTCGGTGCCTGGGTTGCCGAGTCCAGCGATGAGGTGTATTTGGTTCGTCAAGGCTATTTGTCTTTATCTTTTCCTTTACCCTTATCACCAGCAGGAGCAGCGCCTTTTTCAGGAGCTTTCTGCACGGTGGTTGGTACTTCCGCTGGTGTAGCTGCTGCCGCTGCGGCTGCTTCTTCTTCAGTTGGTAATGCAGCGCGTGGAATGTGTACGCTTGCAATCGGTTGATCGTTATTGTGCAGTAGCGCAGTTAACTCTACGCCTTCGCCCAATTTAAGATCAGAAAGATGGATTGATTGGTCTAGTTCCAGTACAGACAAATCAACTTCGATATATTCTGGCAAGTTCGCTGGTAAACAACGTACTTCGACCGTGCTGATAAGGTGCGAAATAATACCATTACCTTCTTTAACACCAGGAGCCACATCGCCACCTTTAAAGTGCAACGGAATTTGCATGGTAATTTTTTCTTTACCGGTAATGCGCAATAGATCCAAATGGGTCACACGCGCTTTGTAGGGGTGACGTTGTAGATCTTTAAGCACAGCTTGATGTTTTTCTTTGTTAATATGAATTGTTAAAATATGCGAATAAAAAGCTTCGTTTTGTAACGCTTTTTTTAATTCTTTGTGATCAAAAATTAAGGGTTGTGCTGCCTCACCACCGCCATAAAAAATAGCAGGTACTTTGTCTTCACGACGTAGGCGGCGGCTCGCACCTTTCCCCTGATCTTGCCGAAGTTCGGCATTGAGTTCGAATTTACCGGACATAATATATTTCCTCTAGGTGAATGAATAAAACCTTCCCGCTCCGCGACCAGAAGGGGAAGAACTGGGCATTTTACCTGGGTTTTGGCCGGATCGCTATTAAATTTTGCTAATTTTTCGGTTGCGCTTTATAGGGTTATGCATTATAATTAAGTTAATTAATGAAATCATTGATTAAAGGTAATAAAAATATGACCTCAGTAACATTTGATACTTTAGCTTATTCTAAAAAACTAAAAAACGCTGGTTTTACTGACCAGCAAGCCGAAGTGCAGGCTGAAGCTATTGCAGAAATAATTGATGAGAAGCTGGCGACTAAAAGAGATTTAGAAGAGCTTTCATTTAAACTTACCTATAAGTTAACCATTCGTATGGGCACTATTGCCGCCCTTATTATAACTATTTTAGCGACTATCATAAAACTCTAAACTTGTCCTATCTTTTCTCTGACTTTTCTAGCATTCCCACATTTGTTTCGTCATTCCCACGTAGGCGGGAATCTCGCTCTTAAGGTTTTGTTAAGGTTTTGCTGTTACAATACCCACACATCAACTTTAATAAGAGGGCGAATAAAATGGCTATGACGTTACATGAGGCAGTTGGTAGGGGTGTTGTTAATTTATTTGACACTCAGCTAAGAGCAATTAATATTGCGGGGCGTGGAAATGCGCATATTAAGAAAAAGCAAATAACAAAAGAGTTTTGTGAGAAATTAGGAGAGTGGTATCTCAATACTCAACGTGAAATTCCAAAAACTATAAAAGATGGATTAGCTAATGTAATTGATTATGATGCAACAATTGATGATAAATTAGAAGATCTTACCCATGAAAGCATTAAACGTTCAATAGATTTCATAAAGCAACAGACGGCACAAGATTTTCTTCATGATACATTGCCATTGCCACTCAAAAATTTTGTTACCGCTGAATTGATTCAAAAATATAATAATGCGGTAAAAAATTATCCAATATATATATTTTGTTATGCAGCTAAATTATTACAGGACGAGGATAAAGATCATTTATCTAAAAACATTTTTAGGCGTTTTCAGGATGCCAAAGATGAAGCTGAACGGGCACAAATATTAGATGATGCTGCCAAATTGCTTATAGCAAAAGGATTATCACCAGAACATCCTAAATTATTAGCCGCTCAAAATGCCCTTCTGCAGTACAGAAATCCTGCACCTTATGAAACTAAGGCAGCTCAAGATCCAAAATTTCCAACAACAAAAAAAACTAGTGAGCATATGGATAAAATTGCACGGTCATCTAAAAACCTAGTGTTTCCACAACCTGCCCCTTCAATAGCGCCAGTATCACCATTCGCTCCTATTCTTAAAATATTAAATCAAATAAATGAATTGGTTATTGGTAAGCAAATAGGAACTTGGGAACAAGATAAAAATGAGGCCAATACCGCAATATTCAAATGTGATACTGCATCTATTGATAAATTATTTTCTGTTTTTAAAGAAAATGGTATACCAGTTCAAAAAGCTGATTCAGCAGCAGGAATAAGTTTATTAACTATTCCTAAGGCAAATGAACACATTGCATCATTGTGTAAATTAGTCAAAAAGTTAAAGTCAACACTGACAATAAATATAGAAATAAGAACCATACAAATTTCCCCTGAATTACAAGAAGCAATCGGTCGAGGTGTAGCAAAAGAAATTAAAAAATGCCATGAAAATAAGGGTAAAGAGATCACAGAATATGTGACTTTTGGGGAAGACAAACTTAGTGAAGAAACTTATAGAGTATTAGGGAAATTTTATCTTGACACACCTATAGTAAATGACAAACTTACCGTTCCAGACGATTTACAAGAAAAATTAAGACCTCTATGGGTAGTTGGTAAAAAAGTAGTAAGACCAAGCCAATCGAGCGAATTAGAAGATGGATTAAGTAAAACTTATCTAGGTAAATTATTATCCACAAAAACCAATGAATCTTTCAAAGGTGCCCAAAAGTATACTTGGGGAGATGTTATGACCATTATTCCTTGTGGAATATTTTTTTATGCAGCCTCTCTTTTATTAACAAAAGCTAGGAAGGAAGCCGATATGGATTTTTATCGTCAATATGAACTTATAGACAATAAGTTTTATATTGATCAATCTATTGATCTTCTCGAATACAGAAGGAGTATGCTTGATATGGTGGAAAAAACGATTCAATGTTTTGCAGATTACGGATTAATTTATCAACACGAAAAAATATCGAATATAAAAAAAATACTGTGTGGGGAGCTTTCTTTTCCCTCATCAGAAACTCAAAAAAAACAAACAACCAAGGATAATGCCCCACCAGCAAAACCCACTGCTAAAGCTGCGAGTAGTTTAGCAACATTCCTCAAACCAGCTCAGGTAATACCCGATACAGATAAACCAAAACCCAATAATGCCCCACCCGCAAAGCCTGCTGCTAAAGCCGGTGCTGGTATGTTCGCGGGATTGCAAGGTGGTTTCTGGAAAAATAAGCCTAGCCCAACAGCAACCCCAAAACCTCCATCAGCACCCGCTCAAACTCCAGCAAAAAAACCTTCGGACATGTTTGGCGGACTTAACAAGCATGCTTTAGCAAAAGCATTTGGTGGGGGGAAGAAACCTGAGGCTCCCAAGTCAGCGAGTGTTAAACCTCCAGCGCTTTAAATACTAATCCAAAAACATCGAGCTCACGGATTCTTCTTCATAAATGCGGCGGATGGTTTGCGCTAACATCGGCCCTAGGCTGAGTTGGCGTATTTTTTTGCATTTTTGTGCGTTAGCTTGCAGTGGGATGGTATCGGTAACGACTACTTCATCGATCACTGATTTTTCGATATTTTCAATCGCCGCGCCAGAAAGAACAGGGTGGGTACAATGCGCGATAACTTTTAATGCACCATGATCTCGTAACGCTTGCGCCGCTAAGCACATCGTGCCGCCAGTATCGACGATATCGTCAACAATCAAACAATTACGGCCTTTGACATCACCAATAAGGTGCATTACTTCTGTTTGATTCGGGCCACTGCGGCGTTTATCGATAATCGCCATATCAGAACCTGGAATACGTTTGGTAATCGCGCGTGCGCGAATGACACCGCCCACATCAGGCGAAACAACCATAATATTATTGCAATAATCTTTATTTTTAAGGTCTTCTAATAAAATGGGCGTGCCATACACATTATCAACCGGAATATAGAAGAACCCTTGAATTTGATCCGCATGTAAATCAACGGTCAGCACACGACTAACACCTACTTTAGCGATCATGTCGGCAATGACTTTGGCAGTAATCGGCACACGTGCCGAGCGCACACGGCGATCTTGACGCGCATAACCAAAGTAGGGCATCACTGCGGTGATGCGCCCAGCAGAGGCACGTCGTAAGGCATCGGCCAGAATAATTAATTCCAGCAAATTATCGTTGGTAGGGGCGCAGGTCGGTTGAATGATAAAAACATCGCGGCCGCGCACGTTTTCTAAAATTTCTACCATGATTTCGCCATCGCTAAAGCGCCCAACTAATGCTTTGCCGAGCGGAATACCTATATTTTGAGAAATTTTTTCGGCGAGGGGAAGATTTGCATTACCACTAAATATCATTAAACCTGACACGGTGACCTCACTTTGGTATTTAGTTTGGTGGATTACGCACTGCGTGATAATCCACCTTACGGTTTTGTTTTAAGCAAAATTGGCTGGGGTGCTAGGATTCGAACCTAGGAATGCCGGGATCAAAACCCGGTGCCTTACCGCTTGGCTACACCCCAATATTAAAAAAGCGGAGAAATATTCAGTCCTTTAGCTACAAAGCCATCCAGCGGCTTTGGAATGTGCTGCAAAATACTTTTTGCATAGTCTAACGTATCAACAGCCGCAAAAATACACCCACCCGTACCTGTTAAACGCGCTGTAGCAAACTGGTCTAGCCAGTCTAATGCCTCAGCGACAATGGGATAGCGCTTCCTGACTACCGGCCCGCAATCATTTTGGGTGGTTTCTGGCTCCGTCAAAAACTGTTGTATTGTGATTGCTGGCGTGTTGCGTGTCAATTCAACTGCAGAAAATATTTCTGCCGTGGCCACCGCACAGGGTGGAACAACCACCACATACCAAGGTTCATCCACGACAACAGGCTCTAGCTTCTCACCGACCCCCTCGGCCCAGGCTGCCTTGCCATACAGAAAGATAGGCACATCAGCCCCTAATTGCAAACCTAAACGGGCAAGCTCACCTGGCGTCAATTGTAATTGCCACAGTCGATTTAAGGCAACCAAAGTGGTTGCGGTATTAGAACTGCCCCCGCCCAAACCGCCACCGACGGGAATTTTTTTTTGCAGATGAATATCAACACCGAGCGTAGTGCCGCTTATTTTCTGTAATAAATTAGCCGCTCGCACTACTAGATTATCAGCTGTTGCCAGTGCTTTATCATTACAATTCAGCATGATTTGCGCATCTTCGCGCCGTGTAAAACTTAATTCATCGCAATAATCTAAAAACTGAAATACCGTTTGCAAATTATGATAGCCATCGGGGCGACGCCCGGTGATATGCAAAAATAAATTTATTTTTGCTGGTGATAGGTATGTCAATGTTTTCATTGATCCAACTGCCAACGCCGAACTACCAAATGCACTTGCCATTGTGGGTTGCTCAATAGGATGCGATCGGGCAAATCAATGCCTTTGACCGAAACATAGCGTAAATACAAGATATCCCAACCTTGCTGATTGAGGTGCACGATATGGTTATTGAGGTCAAATGATCGTTTAAATTTAGATCCTTGCGGTGCTGGCAAGCCACGCAGCCAATAATTAAGGTCAGCAACAGGAAGTTGCCAGCCGGTTTGTTGTTGCAACAAAAGCTCAGCGTTAGGGGCGGTAAAAGTTTGGCTGCCAGTCTTGAGGGTAGATTGGCTTGGATCACCCGTCAACTGCATTCGGTTTAAGCCGAGCGGGCCAAATAACTGCATCGCGTAGTCATTTTTTGTTTGTTGCCAGCTGAAAGAAGCATTCCAGCCCTTGGTATCAGAATGAGCAGCAGCATCGCCTTGTGCGCTCCACGTTTGTAGCGCCATCAGCTGTTTTTGCCGTTCTGGCCAGCTTAAATGGTGCGTGTCGAGCGACATCCCATACTCAGTAGTACCTGTATTTAACGTGCTACAAGCGTATAATGTGGGCAAAATGACAATTAGAAATAACAGTTTTAATGTTTTCATGGTAATATTTTAAACTATATTAAAGTTATTTGATAGCACTTATGCCATTACTTGCTTGCGGAATCAACCATAAAACTGCGCCTATTTCAATTCGTGAAAAGGTGGTGTTCCCGCATGAGCAAATGCCAGGGCCGTTATTAAATTTAATTGAAAAGACCCAAATCGGCGAAGCAGCCATTTTATCCACCTGTCATCGTACCGAAATTTATTGCGATGCGCAGGATCCGCAGCAAATCATTCGTTGGTTGCAAGCACATCAACAAATTGCAACTACTGATCTAACACCGCATATTTATGTGCACCGCGAACAAGCTGCTGTGCGTCATATTTTACGGGTGGCCAGTGGTTTAGATTCGATGGTAGTGGGTGAAACGCAAATTTTAGGCCAAGTGAAAGCAGCGGTTTCTTTGGCAAAAAAAGCCGGTACGTTAGGCCAGCAATTACGCCGTTTGTTTCAATATGTGTTTTCTTCGGCAAAACAAGTGCGCACGCAAACTGCGATCGGTTCGCACCCGGTGTCGCTGGCTTTTGCAGCGGTTGATTTAGCCAAACATATTTTTGCCGATATTTCGCAAGTAAGTGTGTTGTTGATTGGAGCAGGGGAGACCATTAATCTAGCCGCGCGCCATTTGCAAGCAGCTGGTGTCACACGTTTTGCGGTAGCTAATCGTTCGCTAACCCCTGCTGTTGAGTTAGCTAAAGTTTTAGGTGGCCGCAGTTTAGAGTTAAGCCAAATTGCTACTTATTTACCAGAAGCGGATATTGTTATCGCGGCCACAGCAAGCCCTGTGCCTATTTTAGGTAAGGGTGCGGTTGAACGTGCATTAAAAATTCGTAAACGACGGGTGATTTTTATGGCTGATCTTGCCATGCCGCGTGATATTGAACCCGAAGTCGCTAATCTTGAAGATGTTTATCTTTATTCATTAGATGATTTGCATTCGATTATTTCTAAAAATCTTCAGCATCGTGAACATGCTGCGCACGAAGCAGAATCGATCATTGATTTGCAAACACATCGTTATATGCAAACCTTGAAAATTGTTGAGGCAACGCCACTGATTCGCGCTTATCGCGCACAAGCTGAATCAGCACGTGACGATGAATTGGCAAAAGCCAAACGTTTATTGCAATTAGGTATTTCACCCGAAGAAGTATTAAACCGCTTAGCAAACAATTTAACCAATAAGTTGTTACACGCACCGAGCATACAATTACGCAAAGCCGCTGCAAGCGATCAAAATGAATTGCTACTGCAATTGCAGAAGTTGTTTGAGGTGTGAGGGGGCGATTTACACATTCTATTTCTGGGTAGCTGCGAGACAAAACAGCGCCAATTGTCGCAAAATTTCCTGCGTTGCGCGGTTGGCGGCGATCACGCCACCATAGGGTGTTTCTTGCGGTGCGGTTACTAAGGCAGAAAATTCTTTTGTCGCGATCACATGATTATCTTTGCCACTGATTAATTGCGCGCGTAAAGTCATACGCACTTGGCTTGGCTTCTGCAAAAACTCTTGTTGCAACTGCAATAACTGCGTATTAAGCATCACATCATACGGGCCGACAAAAGGAGTTGATACTACCGCACGAAAAGAATGGGTATTTTGCAACGTTTGTACAATTAAAGGTTGTAACATCTGTGTTGGTGTATCGGCCCATTCACTCTTAGCAAAATAAGCTAATTGATAAGGTTGCGTGGTATAAACCATATGCGTGGTGTTATAAGCCTGCATGGTTTGCGGTGACGCAACCAACAAAGTTTGTTGAGTATTTTTTGCGGCAGACACTGGCGCTGGCGTAGCATTCAACAAATAATTACTGGTTGGCACTGGCGGCACTGGCGCAAACATCGAACAACCATAGAGTAAACTACTTAACATCACTACCATACTTAACAATAATTTTCTTTTTAAAGTTAACATTTTTTGTCCTTTATTTATTGTTCACCAGGGCCCAAAGTACCGGTTGTTTGACCACGAATTAATATCGCTGGATTTTGTTTAAGCGCAGCCGATGTTTGTAATAAATTATTGGCAGCGCTATTAAAATTATTAACCGCTTGATTAGCGGCAGGCAATGTTTGTTCGTTGAATGTTTGCATCAAGTTTTTACTCGATGCTAATAATTCAGGAAATTGTTGGCTTGCTTTTGCGGTATTTTGTAAAATCATATTTAATTGCTTATCGTTAGCCGATAACGTAATGGCGAATTGGTTTAAATTAAGTAATATTTCTTTAAAGGCACGTTGGTTATCGGGATCAAGCAGTTGGTTAACGCGGTCGCTGACACTCTGAATATTGTTGCTTAATGCACTCAGCGTGGTATCTAAACGCATCATTAATGAAGGTGCAGTTGGAATAACCGGAAAACGATGCCCTGGTTTTGCCAACAATGGTTTAGTATTAACTGCATCACCGCGTAAGTTAAGATAGGCTATTCCGGTTAAACCCTGCGTATTAAGCATCGCACGTGTGCCTTCAGTAATAGGAGTGCCATCTTTAATTTTGAGGAGCAAATCCACTTGATTCGGGTTGCGTGGATTTAAGCGAATTTTACCGATAGTCCCTACATCTACACCATTATATTTTACCGGTGAATCTAAACTTAAACCGGTGACTGCTTCTTCCATATGCACTACATAAAATGAATATTTTTCGGTCGAGAATCCGGCTGAAAGCCAAATAATACCAAGCATTAAAGCAGCAATAAGAATGATAACAAAAGCGCCCACTACTGCGTAATTAATTTTTGTTTCCATAAACTTTATTCCGTCGATTTATTTTCGTATATCTTTGCTGTTACGCGCCCACGAGGGCCGGTAAAATATTCTTTTATCATGGGTTGCGATGATTTTACTAACTCTTCCATCGGCGCAACCTCAAGAATACGCCCTTCACCTAAAAATGCCACCCGATCAGTAACTTGCCATAAACTATCTAAATCATGGGTGACCATTACTATAGTCAGGCCTAAAGTGGCATGTAAGTTTAACACGAGTTCGTCAAATGCCGCAGCGCTTTCAGGGTCTAAGCCAGAGCTAGGCTCATCCAAAAAAAGTAATTCAGGATCAAGCACACAAGCACGCGCCAATGCCGCTCTTTTTTGCATACCACCGCTTAATTCATTGGGATATTTAGGAGCACTATCGGCAGAAAGACCAACAGCTAATAATTTTAACATTGCTAATTCTTGAATATCTTTAGGGCGAAGATGGGTTAATTCACGCAAAGGAAAAGCGATATTTTCTAGTGTAGTTAAGGAACTAAATAAAGCACACTGTTGAAACAAAACGCCCCAACGTCGTTGTATGGCTATTAATTGTTTAAGGTCTAGCTTCATGATTTCTTCACCAAAAATACGCACTGATCCCGATGTTGGCGGTTGTAGCATTAATATTTCACGCAATAGTACCGACTTACCTGCGCCACTACCCCCGACGATCGCTAATATTTCTCCCCGCTTTACCGTTAAATTTAATCCATTATGTACCCAAGCACCGGCTAAGCAGATTTTTAAATCTTTTAATTCAATGATGTTTTCGTCTGCTGCGGTCATATGCCTAGCTCGCTGAATAACACAGAGAAAATGGCATCAGCCGCCAGAATAAAAAAGATGGCCTGCACCACGCTCTTTGTGGTTTGTTTACCCACGCTATCAGCCCCACCTTGCACTTGCATACCTTGATAACAACCAATGGCAGCAATTAATAAGGCAAAAGCAGGCGTTTTACCTAAGCCAACCAATAAAGTTTTCACGGTTATTTGTTGCTGAAAACGCATTAAAAAATCATACCAGCTGATATGCAACATACTCTTTGCCATCACCATACCGCCAAAAATACCAAAAATATCTGCCCAAACTGTCAGCAATGGCAGTGCGATAAATAATCCGGCAATGCGTGGTAAAATCAACAGTTCCGCTGGCGTAACGCCCATGGTGTTTAATGCGTCAATTTCTTCGTTTAATTTCATCGTGCCCAGTTGTGCCGTGAATGCTGAACCAGTGCGGCCTGCCACCATGATAGCTGTTAACAATGGGCCGAATTCACGCAATACCGACATACCTAATAATTCGACGATAAAAATATTTGCACCATAGGAGCGTAGTTGCACGCCCATCTGATAAGCCACAACCACACCAATGAGAAAAGCTAACACCGCAATTATTGGCAATGCTTGATAACCGGTTGTTTCGATAATATAAAGAAAAGAACG
>JABDBA010000008.1:0-22500 GCA_013288885.1 Gammaproteobacteria bacterium
ACAAGCAGGCTGAGGTGGCTACTTAAACACTAATATTGTAATCCAAATAAATAAAGCATTTATCACACTCATAAAAACGGCGGCGGAGCCAATATCTTTGGCTTGCCCTGATAATTCGTGATGATCGAGGCTAATACGATCTATCACCGTTTCTATGGCTGAGTTGATTAGTTCAACGATCAAAATTAATAAGAGTGAGCTGACTAATAAGATTTTTTGGATGAGTGTTGCGCCTAGATATAACCCTAATGGAATCGCGATAACACAAATAGCAAGCTCTAAGCGGAACGCCCATTCATAGCGAAACGCGGCTTTAAATCCTGCCATGGAATATAAAGTAACGCGCCAGAGTCGTGTTGGTAAGCTGAGCATATTCCCTCACCCTAACCCTCTCCCAGGGGGAGAGGGGATCAAAAAAAATATAACCGGTTTGTTATTTCTCGCGCCACACCAAATCCAATTCACGTGCTGCTTTCACATCATCTAAACGCCGCACGGGTAAAGTATAGGGTGCGCCCTGCACTTTAGCAGGATCAGTCATCGCTTCGGCCAGAATTTTTTGCATCGCAGCTACAAATGCATCGAGCTCTTCTTTGCTTTCTGTTTCTGTCGGCTCAATCAACAAACATTCTGGTACTAACAACGGGAAATAAGTGGTAGGCGCATGAAAACCATAATCGAGTAAGCGTTTGGCAACATCCATTGCATTTACTTTTTGCTCTTTCGCTAATTTACTTAATGTCAAAATAAATTCATGCGAAGCACGACGTTTAGCAAATGCTGGTTGGAAGCCCACCGCCCGCAAACGTGCTAATAAATAATTGGCATTTAACGTCGCAAATTCTGCGACACGCACTAAACCCTCGCGCCCCAACAAACGCGCGTAAAGAAATGCACGCAAAATAATACCGCCATTACCCATAAATGCAGACAACCGCCCGATGCTTTGTGGACAATCTTTTTGCGTCAACCAGCGGTAATGATTTTTTTCTTTAGCCACCGTTGGTATTGGCAAATACGGCACTAAACGCGCACCCACAGCAACGGGGCCTGCGCCTGGTCCACCACCACCGTGTGGTGTGGCAAATGTTTTGTGTAAATTAATATGCATCACATCAAAACCCATCGCACCGGGTTTTACTTTACCAAGAATCGCATTTAAATTTGCACCATCGTAATATAACAAACCACCGGCTTGATGCACGATGCGTGCAATTTCTTCGATGTTTCTTTCAAACACACCCAATGTCGATGGGTTCGTCAACATAATGCCTGCGGTTTGTGGGCCTACTGCAGCTTTTAAAGCAGCAATATCCACATCGCCTTCCGCATTAGTGGGAATTTCCCGCACTTTATAACCACACATCACGGCAGATGCTGGGTTAGTCCCGTGTGCCGCATCAGGCACTAAAAATTCGGTACGATTGTTATCGCCACGCGCTAAATGATAGGCACGAATCATCGCCACGCCAGCAAATTCACCTTGTGCGCCCGCCATTGGCGTCAGCGATACCCCTTGCATTCCGGTAATTTCTTTTAAGATTTCTTGCAATTCGTACACACAATATAAATAACCTTGGCTATATTCTTCTGGCAACAACGGATGCCGATTTAAAAATCCTGGCAACGATGCCAAACGATGCGCAGCACGTGGATTGTATTTCATGCTGCACGAACCCAGCGGATAAAAATGCGTGTCGATAGAAAAATTCTTTTGTGATAGTTGCGTGTAATGCCGCACCACTTGCAGCTCAGAAACTTCTGGCAGCAGCGGTTTGGTTTTGCGCATCAGTTGTGCCGGAATACCTTTGAGTGCAGGCATTTGCTGTGGCACTATGGCGCCAGCTTTACGTGTTGATTGACTAAGATTGAAGATTAGCATAGTAAATTTTCTGAATTAATTGTTTAAAAATCAAAAGCAAGTGCTGAGTTAATACCATCAGTGACCGCGGGCATCACAATATCGGAAGCCACACGCACATGTTCTGGGTGTACTAAATATTTATCACGCTCCGCAGCATTACGAAACTCCATAATAAATCCGTGGCTATAATCTCTGTTTAACCCTTCTGGGCTGTTATAAGCGCCGCAAGCAAATGATTGAATTTCTGGGATTGTTTTACGCAAATCTTCGATGGCTTTAAAAACAGCATCGATTTTTTGCTGCGAAGAATCTTTTTTAAATTTTAGTAAGACGATATGTTTGATCATATACTTAAAGCCTCCACGTCGCTTCGCTCCTCGCAATGACACTCTTTCAAATGTTTCTGATACGCATCCAAATCTTCCGCCGTTTTAGTTTCGGTCGCACACACTAATAACGTTTCACCCAATTCAGGATAATCATCCGCTAATGCGTAACCACCTTGAATACCCGCGTGTGCTAATTCTTTTAATACGGCTTGCACAGGTTTGGTGAAACGCAACACCGCTTCGTGGAAATAAGGCCGGTTAAAAACTAATTCAACGCCAGCGACTTTGGTGAGTTTTTCCACTAAAAGTTGGGTATTTTCATGGCACATCGCGGCGACGCGTTTTAAGCCTTCTGGCCCCAGCAAGCTCATATAAATAGTCGCTGCGGTGACTAACAAACCTTGGTTAGTGCAAATATTAGAAGTCGCTTTGGCGCGGCGAATATGTTGTTCGCGCGCTTGCAACGTTAAAGCAAAACCTTCTTTGCCATCGAGATCAACGGTGCGGCCGACGATACGCCCTGGCATTTGACGCACAAATTCTTGTTTACAACATAAAAATCCGAAATACGGACCACCGGATGCTAACGGCACGCCCAACGGTTGGCCTTCGCCACACACGATATCTGCGCCACTTTCACCCCATTGCCCAGGTTCTTTTAATAACGCTAATGACATCGGGTTAACTACGGCAATCACTAAGGCGTTTTTTTTCTTTGCCCAATCGGTTAGCGCATCTACTTCTTCTAGCACACCAAAAAAATTCGGTTGCGGAATAATTAATGCGGTAATGTCTTGATCAGCAAAACGTTGCAACGACGCTGGCAAAATATGCCCGCCTTCCGTGCAATACGGTAATTCGATTAATTCAATATTTTGTGTACCGGCAATCGCTTTCACTACTGCGCGATAGGCTGGGTGCACTGTCATTGGCATTAATACACGATGTGATTTAGAATTTTTATTAGAACGTGCCGCCATTAAAACCGCTTCCGCCAATGCAGTTGCGCCATCGTATAAAGAAGCGTTAGCCACTTCCATGCCGCATAAACTAGCGATCATGGTTTGATATTCATACAACAATTGTAATGTGCCTTGGCTCGCTTCCGCTTGATAGGGTGTATACGCGGTTAAAAATTCGCCGCGACTGGTGATGTCCCACACCGCCGCAGGAATATGATGTTCATATGCACCTGCACCAATAAAATTTAAACCATTTTTATTTTGATCGGCGAGCGTTTGCAGCAAACGTCCTAAATCCATTTCGCTCATGCCATGCGGAATGTTTTTTAATTCTTTGGCCAATAAATTAGCGGGAATTTCATCAAATAGATTACGTATCGAATCCGTGCCGATCGCTGCTAACATTTCTTTGATGTCTTTTTCGGTGTGCGGAATAAATGGCATTAGTGTTCCTCAGCGGCAACGGTTTCTGCGTAATGATCGGCATCTAATAATTCTTTTAATTCATCTTCATCATCGACTTGAATGCGAAATAACCAACCTTCGCCGTAAGGGTCGGTGTTAATTAATTGCGGTGCACCGGCTAACGCTTCGTTAATTTCAACGACGGTGCCGCCGAGCGGGCTATAAACATCAGCTGCGGCTTTAACAGATTCAACCACACCGATTTCATCTTCAGAATTAATTTCGCTGTCGATTTCGGGTAGTTCGATATACACTACATCGCCCAATAATCCTTGTGCATGATCAGTAATGCCGACGGTGGCTACGCCTTCGTCATCGATGCGCACCCATTCGTGGGTTTCGGTGTATTTTAAATCGGTTGGTATTTGGCTCATATAAATTCCTCTTAAATAACTATTTAAAAACTTTTTTGCCATTGCGCACAAACGGCGGTTTCACAATGCGCACTGGCACTAATTTATCGCGGATCACTACATCACAATGCGTGTGATCGCCAGCAGGAATACGCGCCAACGCCACGGCATGTCCTAATGTGGGGGAAAAAGTACCACTGGTAATTTCGCCTTCGCCCTTCCCTTCCAAAATCACTTTTTGGTGCCCACGTAGCACACCACGTTCTTCTAACACTAAACCAACCATTTGTCGCGTAGCATTTTGTTGCTGTTTTTCTAATGCCGCACGGCCGATAAATTGACGCTCTTTAGGTTCAAACGCCACTGTCCAGGTTAAATTCGATTCTAACGGTGTGACGGTTTCATCCATGTCCGCGCCATACAGATTCAAGCCTGCTTCTAAACGCAGGGTATCGCGTGCGCCTAGACCAGCGGGGTGCACCCCCACCAAAACCAGCGCTTGCCAAAACTTTACTGCTGCTTGCGCAGGCAAGATGATCTCAAAACCATCTTCGCCAGTATAACCGGTTCGCGCAATAAACCAACCTTGGTGCTCAACAAAATTAAAAGGTTTTAGCTGGCTGGCGGCTTCTTGCACGGCTTTATCGAGTACTTTTAAGGTTTTTTCACGTGCTTGTGGACCTTGAATCGCCAACATCGCTAAATCAGTGCGCTCTTTAATCGTTACCGCATAGTTGGCCGCTTGTTTATTCAACCACGCCAAATCTTTAGTACGCGTACCCGCATTGACCACCAAACGGTAAGAACCAGGCGCGATATAATAAACGATTAAATCATCGATCACACCCCCTTGTTCATTGAGCATACAGCTATATAGCGCTTTGCCAGGCTGTAACCGCGCAACATTGTTGGCCAATAAATGCTCAAGATAGGCCTGCGCTTGCTGACCGTGCACATCGACCACCGCCATATGGGAAACATCGAACATACCGGCATCTTGCCGCACTTTGTTATGCTCATCGATCTGCGAGCCGTAATGCAACGGCATATCCCAACCAGCAAAATCGACGATTTTGGCATTAGCCAACAAATGTTGGTCGTAAAACGGTGTGTGTTGACCCATAAAATACTCCCGTGAAAAGGGATGATTATAACGGGATTTTGGGAAGAGGAAAGGGGTCAAGTCTCTACCATATCATTACCCATAAGTAGGTCGGATCAAGCTCAGCTATTATAGTTCATGATTTCCAGTTTTTGTTGGCAGATTAACACCCATGTTTTTTGAGGAACTGGCTGAGCGGATCCGACATGAGATATTAATCGGCATTGCTATGGTAGAGACTTGACCCCTATGCTTCTGGCTGAGAAAACGATTGACGTAATTATGGAACTGTAGCTACAACCCTCGAAATATTTCGCTCCAAAATCTTTATGATTTTGTCTATAAACTGAGTTTTTTGGCTGGCTTGAATGAAGCTATCTCTTTCCGTTTCTGCGGCTTGCAGTATCAATTCCGCCTGTTTTTTGATTAATCGCACTAACGCAGGGTAGCTATAATTAACCTCTTGGCAAAGTTGTTGCCAATGCCTGGGGAGAATATTTTCTGCACTATACTGACTACCGATTTTCATGGCCATTTTAGCGGCTAATGCAGGGTAAACACGTGTGCAAATTAGATCATAGAAAGGAGCTAAACTTATTTGAGACGGCGTTTTATATAACAAAGAAAAATTCTTTCCATGTGCGTCCATATTGCCTATTAAAAAATTAAATACCAATCCTGCTGCCAACAAATTACGATCAACTGCGGGTTGAGTGGTATTATCTAACAGAGAAAAGCATTGTTTGAAATTTGGGCCACCTTCATTTTGATATTTTTTGGTGGAAACAACACCAAGTGCTTGACAGAAATCTTCTTGATGAATACGTTCAATCTGTTGTTGCTGAATTTTTCGATCAAATCTTTCAATAAGCAAAAAAGAAATATCTTTTATCTGTCTGATTTCAACAGCTGGAACTGGTAAACCAACGCGCGCTGCTACTTTAAGACAAAAATATTCATTCTCTACAATACCTTCAAACTCTGGCACTGCAGGTTTTAGAATATGTGTGGTTGGGCAACCATGCGTAGCAAGCGCAATTTTATTATCAATCAAACAAACAGCCGCTTTATCATGCACCCCTGCAAGCGATAAACGCAAACCTTCTACACCAATAAAAAGTGGTTTTTTAGGCAGTGCGCGAATATGCTCATAAAGATTATCTTCACTAATAATTTTACCTTCGAGTGGAAAAAAATTCTGTGTTTGAATTGGTTCATCCATTGCGTGAAAAGAAATAGCACCAGCGCAGTCAGCACCTATCAAATTTAATAATGAAAAAATATTATTAGGACTTACACCATAAATTTTTCCAATCATTTTTTTAGCAGATTCACTTTCAGGTAACAAACCGCCAAAAAAAGCTTGGCAGGCAATTTGACCATACGGCTGTTCACGGATCGGCATACTGATAGAAATAGCTTGTTGCGCTATGTTGTTATAATTAAATGTCAATTTACCATCGAGCAATTGCTCAAGAATGCCGATGGGTTTTCCATTTAAGCGCACTGAAAGTTGTTTTTTATTCATGCATTTTACTCTTCGATCGTGGGAAGAGTTGCCTCTAGTTTAATGCCGAGCATTTGCGCAACTAATAACGCTTTTTCAAGCTGGCAACTGGGTTTGCCTTTTTCCAATTCACGCACAAAGCGCGTGCCAACACCCGAAGCAGCAGCTAAATCTACTTGTGTTAAACCACTTTTCTTGCGCATAGTTCTAATTAATTTGCCAAAATCTTTTGCGGTTTTAATGGCCATAGTTTTAATAATCACAATGATCCCGATAAGGATGCTTTATGATATTATAGCAGGTTTTTGATAAAAAGATACCGATAGGGATTATTATTTAGATCTGCGCCCACATTAAATGCCCAGCGACCATGAGCACCACGGTCAGGAAAATCGGTTTGATAAATTTTGCGCCAAAGCGGATGGCCATATGCGCGCCGATTTGTGTGCCGATAATGAAGCCAATGCCCATCGATAAACCGATGATGTAATGCACTTTGTGAAATAACGCAAAAACAATTAACGCGGTAATATTGCTGACAAAATTCATCACACGCGCCACGGCGCTTGCGGTCAATAAATCTAGTTTATATATCGCCATCACTGTCGTTGTCCAAAAGCTACCAACACCTGCGCCCATAAAACCATCGTAGCAACCCAAAATGATCCCAATTATCGAGCCTGATTTAACAGCGGGTTTAAACGTATAGGGTGTCGACAATTGCGCTGTTTTTCGCGGCGCAAAAAATAACATATAAACAGCCACCATCACGATGACAAAAGGAATGATTTGTTTCAAATGTTCTGCCGAAACTAATTGCGAAAGCGCAACGCCTAAAATTGCACCCATCAAAGTGGCAACAATGGTTGCTTTCCACAACACGGGATTAAAAATTCGTTTTTTGATAAAAGCACGTGTAGCAGTGAGGGAACCCATCGTACTCGCCAATTTGCCCGTGCCCAACGCATAATGTGGCGGCACACCCAGTGCTAATAAAACTGGCAATGAGATCAAGCCACCACCACCGGCGATGCTATCGACAAAACCAGCGGCAAAACCGGCGAGTAATAATATTTCTAAGATGTGTGTATTAAGCATGATTTAAACATTATACCCTAAGCCATCGCACTATAAAACTGGTGCGTTTTGCGCCCATTCGCCTTAGCATATTTTAATGCTAAACCGGCATTTTTTAACAGCATTGGCGCATCTTCACCATCGAAAGGATAACAACTAATACCAATACTTGCAGTAACAGTGGCTTTTTTGCCTTTAATGACAATGGGCTCAGATAGGGCCAAATAAATCCTATCTACCACCGTCACAATATTTTCAAAGGTAATAACTTCTGTGAGTATTAATACAAACTCATCACCGCCTAAGCGGGCGATAATATCGGCACCACGCACACAAGTACTCAAGCGCTCTGCTACTGCCTTTAATAACAAATCACCATTGTCTTGGCCTAACCTATCATTAATTTCTTTAAAGTGATCTAAATTTAATAACAGTACCCCTAATTTTTGTCGATGACGCTGTGCAGTAGCAATGGCTTTATTAAATACAGGTTCTAATTGCGCACGGTTAGGTAAGCCCGTGAGTTGATCATGATAAGCAATATAATTCAGCTTATTTTCAGCTGCTTTTTGCGAAGTAATATTTTGAACTTGCACAATAAAGCAGAGCGGCTCTTTATTAGCGCTGTGCAAAATAGAAAAATGTACCGATAACCAAATGGCGGCGCCATTTTTTTGCAGATGCAATCGTTCACTTTGATGATCGGTGATTTCATTAGCTAACATTTGTTGAATGATTTCTAAATCGCCGCTCGTGTTTTCATTGCTGGCAATCGCTTGAAAACCTACCTTCAAAAGTTCATCGTGTTTATAAGCTAATAATTTGCATAAAGCCGGGTTTACTTTTATCCATTTGCCATCGCGTGAGGCAATCGCCATACCTACTGTTGCATGATCAATGATCGCATTTAACCGTTCTTCATTGGCTTGCAGCAATACATCGGTGATTTTAGCATGGCGCTCTGAATGTATCGCTTTATGAATCAAGTGCGTCATTTGTTTATAAAGCAATACCATACCCATGATGATCGCCAACAACATGATTGGCAACACAATGGCTAATTGTTGGTTGAAAGAATCATTAACACTCATATTTTCGTATTGCACGGCAATAGCAAAACCCGATAACCCCGCCAACAACGCAATTGAAAATAAAATAATACAACTAAAGAGTAAAATCTTTTTATCTTCTTTGCCGTTATATAAAATTTCATAACCTTCGCTACGGCTCCATAAAGACCATAAACCCAGCGCTAACACCGTAAGACCAACGGCCGTGTGCACCGACATCCATGTATACCGCGACCAACGATAAAGAAATTCAATCTTCAACAAATAACCCAACAAGGCGGATATGCCTAATAAGAAAACACAAAAAATAAGTGCTTGCACCAATGTAGCAATCCATTTTTTTTTGCTGAAGGGCAATAAAATGAACGTGACCCCGGCTAAAATAAATGCGGTAGAAGTGTCGCCACCCATACGACCTTGAAATGAACTTTGATCGTGTAACCAAACTTTCATAAACAATTCATCGATGCCAAGTGAGAAATGAAATATATCTTGGCAGATCGTCAAACCCGCGATAAGGATAAGTGCAACACCGATGATGATATTACTGTATTTACTGGGCTGTGCAGGCAGTTGCGCCATCAACACGGCAAAACCTGCCAACACAAAACATAGTGCCGTATTGAACACCATATTCACGCCGCCAGGCATAACAGGTATCAACATTGAGATATGCCCATACCACCCAAGAATAACCGCTGCCCCCAAGATGAGGGGCAGGCTTCCTGTTAATATGATTGAGGTGGCCTTTTTCATATTTTCCTTACGAACCATACAGCCAATGACTTGCCCTCTCCGAGGGCCTTTTATTCATTGTAGTACAAATTTGTAAATAGCGGTGTCAGTTGAATGACTTATGTCGGAAACCATAAATCATCGGTATTTTATTGGCTTTGAATTGTTGCTGAATCATTACCTGATAGGTCTTCAAAGGCAACGGGCTAGTGGGTTACCCGGGGCGCCGGCTTGGAAGTTGGAGCTGTGGCATGAGTATTAACTTGGGTAGGAGTAGAATGATCGAATAAGTGCTTAAACCTGTCCCATTTGTCCTTAAAGCGTTGAGACAATGATGGAACCGGATCGCTGTAGGCTACGTTATTAACTGGGCTATCAGTTGCTGAGACAACTACAACAGCCGCTGCTTTCAGTGTTACTGGTTTCGAAGTTTTAGATACTTCTATCTCTGACTCGCTAGATATTCTACTTAATTTTTTATCTGCAGCATCATCAGAACTATTAGAAGAATTCTGACTCGCTGAACCGATTGACAATCTACTAGATGATCTACTTAAACTACTTGCGCCTTCAGACGCCTGGCTTATCGAACTGGTAGACACCCAGCTCGCCCTACTCATACTTCTTGATGCGTCGTCATCAGTTGACCCAACGGATGCTCTACTTAAACTGCTTGATGCCACAGATACGGCATCAGAAAGATAAGTACTTCTTAACACTTCCAAATCTTGTGCTTTGATTTGCTGCAAAATAAGCCCAAAAAAATCATGAATTTCTTTGATTAATTGTTGTTTTTTTGCAGCGCCTTTTAATTCACCGCCGACACTAGCAAGATTAAGCTCATCTAAACTACCTACAGATTTAGCAGCACTCAATGTATGAAGTTTTGCAACGTCAAGTGCAAGTTGGTTTCCTTCCTGATGCAAAGTTAACTCCGCTTGCGGAGCAGTAAGTGCGTCACCTGGAAATCGAGTGCTTAATGCCTTTCTAACGCCATGAAGTTCCTTTGACAAACCTTCTGGTGCTTCATTTCGTTTATTAATACCGATCAGTAAATCAACAATTTGAACAGCCTCTGCAAAATTATGGTTTTTCTTCCAGTAATAGTCATACACGCTTTGGATAATTGCAACAGAAGTATCTACTATCTGATGTAAATAGCCTTCGTTGGAGGCTAAAATACCCTCATGCTTGCCTTTATAGCTTTCTTTGAACCCGGTAAGCTTGGCATCGTTGTAAAAAAAATCAGGCATAATTTATCCACCTTAAAAGTAACTTTAATCATACTACTCTTTGCAATGCCTCACTTCAAGTCCCAATAGTCCTACAAGAGAACACAACACTTACTCGAGTGAGTTGGTGCAGACGGCGGAGTAGCCGTGCTAGCCGCCGTATTAGTGGCTGGCGGACGCCTATTAGCTCCGCCGCTAGTACCGATGTGGGATGTCAAAGCATTTGGGTTACCTGATAACTCAACATTAACACTACCTCTTCGGCTGCCTTGGCGACTTGCAGGCTGGCTTGATGAATGACCACCAGGCGACAATAAATGAACCGATTCACCTCCCTCTTCAGCTACCTGAGATAAGCCGGATGCTGGATCAATAACCAAAACCGCCTTAAAGATTACTCTCTTAGGTTGGGTGGTGGGGCTAGTAAGCGGGCTAGTTACTACATTAGAAACCGACGAAACCTCACTGGCTTGTGGTTCACTTTGTGCTGAAAGCTGATCCTGATTCTCCTGCTTGGGCTTTGCCCGCGCTGCTCTCTGCGCTGCTAATTTAGTATTCTCATAGTTCAGTAAAGGCTGGGCTATCGCCGGAGATTGTTGGTCGCTATAAGTAAGTTCGCTGTAGGCATCTACTTTGCGCCTTAACTCTTCTTCACATCTTGGTATTTCTAACCGCGTTTGCCAGTCAACCGCTATTTCTCTTATAAGCTGCATGACATCTGGTCTGAAATGATTCCTTTCAAGCTCCCAAAATGCTTGTTCGATAGGATCTTCAGTATCATCCACGTAGTAGTCACTGTGTGACTCTTGCTGGTTTTCGCCGATAAAATTACGTCTAAAAAGACACATGTTTCTATCTTCTACAAAAACAAATTGTGGCGCTAATTCCAAACCATCCAAAGCAAATTTTTGTTCCAAAAACATTTCAGCGGCCTTAAGCTGACGAGTAACTTTCTGTATTTCGTCTGCATCCAAGGATGCTGTCGACGCGGCTGCTTGCATCTCGGCAAACAATTTAGTTGCATTGCTAACTTTTTCAATCGGATCAACTTTTTGATCTCCAGCTAATAAAGGCTTATTTTCATCATCTGTTATTGCTTCACTCAGATCAGCCAATACCTCATCCGGCTCCTGCTCCAGATCCGCCAGTTTACCTTTTAATTTCAAAATATTGTCGTGGAGAGCTTTGTAGTCGAATTGATAAGAAGGTTTATATAATTTTCCGGTTTTATCCCGCTGCCAACCCCACTCTGGGTTAGGAGCACATTCATACCCTTTGGCATCCAGTTTGTTCATATAATCTATTGTTGCCATTTCTCCTTCTATCGCTTCAGCTTTCGACTCGCGTGGAGTAATAGGCCGGGAAACAACTGCGCCCGTGAGATCTGCAGATTGCAGTTCCGGCGAGATGATACGCATCATCCCAGGCCCGAATGGTTGCGCCCAACGGTTATTGTCTTCACTACCATGACATATTGAACGTTGTGTCTCCAATTTTTGACAAATTGTTAACGCCATCCCTAGTGCATCAACATAACCTAAATTAGAAGTTTTAAATTTGTTACGCTTTTCTTTGCAAAATTGAATTAAATGTTCTGCGATAAACCGAGCCGCTTCTTGTTTTTTATCTTGCAATACTAAATCTTTATACTCGTCTTGCGTTAAATATTTTTTTCCAGCTACTTTAGTCTGATGTGCTGGATTATTGTTTGCAATCAGCGCCCAAAATTTCGCTAAAGTAGAAGAGTCCTCAGGGAATACGGCTTGCAATGGAATAAATTCGCTGACAATATCAGCGTTTTCTAATCCTGCCGCTAAAACATCAAAGCTAGCGTCATCTAGATTAAGTGGGACTTCTTTACTCTCTTGTATGTGAACTAAGCGTGCTGGTGATTTAATAAAAATATAACAATTTTGATAGCCGGTAAAATCCGTTGGCATAGCTGACATCACATATATTTGACCACCGATACTGATCCCTTCATGGTTGATCAACATCGGATATTCGCGCGCGGTTGCTTCAAAAAGCTTATCGTTGTCGCCTGTTAAACAAAGTTGTCTCGACTCAACAACACAATCATGATTGTTATATTCCCATTCTTGGCATCCCATAACGACATACTCTTCTTGGGTTGCATCTGCAGGGGGCATATAAATTTTATCTTCTACTTCCTGCGTCACCACATTACATTTATACCAATGGTTGTCCTTCTGTATTGCATAAATTGGCTGATTACCAGCGCAAATGGGATCGCCGTTCTTATCATTAAAACCAAAAACTACATTTTCACCAATTATTACCTTTTGTTCGACGGAATATTGCTTATCATTATCCCGTTGGATTTTTGCTTCCAATGCAATAATTTTCTTTTCTTTGTCATTTTTTTGCGGCGGAGAGGATAACGATTTTATCTCTCGCAGTGCTGTGGCGATATCTTTATTAGCAGCTTGAATTGACACTTCTCCAATACGTAAAGCCTCTGCATTCTCCGCCTGTAATTGGGCAAGTTTTTTTATGCGATCAACCTCACTAGCATACGACGCAAAAGCAGCTTTACTGCGTTTTGCATTTTTAGGGATCAGTGAATTGCAATCTGATTTGCCATGAACGTTCATGCCTTTGGGCGCATGCGTACGCTTGCCGTGTTTATTTTTCTCTGAACGTTTTTTTGCCGCCTCATCAGTACCAGGACGCATAACTCCATAGGTAGAGTTACTGCGATATAACTGTAATAATTTATCATTATCCTCAATATCTATGCCGGTATTGGCTATGAATTTAGAACGACTGCCTACTCGCTTCAACTGGTGGCTACTATCATCTCTTATAACTTCTGCAGATAAATCCACATCAAGTGGGAGAAAAAAAGAAACACCTTGGCGCAAAAGATGAATAACTCCGTCTACTTTGCCGGGTTTAAAATAACGATGTTGTAATTCCAATTGCTTGCCGCCAATAAATTCTGTGTCCCAAACAAAAATTTCTTTTCTTACGATTTCAGCTAAAAGATCAATAGAAGAAGTGGGATATTCATCTACCATTCCTTTGTGAATAAAAGGACTCCAATCACTTTTACCAAAACGTTCTTTGATAAAGCGCTCGAAGGTCGCGGGTTGATGACAATATTTATTCAGTGCAACTTTTGCAGCCAATAAGGCACGTGCTTGTTCGAAAGATAGCGCTATTGGCGTTTTAGCTTGCAGACCTTTTACTATTCCCCATAATCGTTGCCCTTCCTGGTCTTGCCATTGCCCGGATTGCAGATTTGCCATAATTTCGGGAGCTACTAATTTAGCAGCATGAGCAAGATCTATCACTTTACCCTTATTATCTCTTAGTGGTCGTGCTAATAGTTGTTTGATGGCTTCATTAGGACTGCGAAGTCCCAAAGCGCTCAAAATATCGCTGCTTTTTTGCTCCGATGATGGATATTTTAATTTTATAAATTTTTCGATAGGTTTCGGCGAACTAAACATAAAACAGTTTCTCCTTATATTAAGGATGGGATAACCCCACCATTGGTGAATTCAGAGCCATTGGCAAAAAAACGAATGTTATCCTAACACAGAAACCTTAAGAAAACCTTAAGGAAATATTAAAGAAGCACGTTATGGTTGTCATGCCCGAGCGGGGTTGTCGGGCAGCTAATCGATCCTTACTCCCACTCAATAGTCGCAGGGGGCTTACCCGAAATGTCATAAACCACGCGGGAGACATCAGGAACTTCGTTGACGATACGGTTAGAAACCTTACCTAAAAAGTCGTGCGGTAAATGTGCCCAATGTGCGGTCATGAAATCAGTGGTTTCTACCGCACGCAGTGCGATCACGTGTGCATATTGGCGTGCGTCACCCACCACGCCCACCGATTTAATCGGAAGGAATACTGCAAATGCTTGGCTGACTTTGTGATATAAATCGTGCGCACGCAATTCTTCTATAAAAATCGCGTCGGCTTTTTGCAGCGTTTTCACATAATCTGCACGCACTTCGCCGAGAATACGCACCGCCAAACCAGGGCCAGGAAACGGATGGCGATGGATGGAATCATAGGGTAACCCTAATTCCAAACCTAATTTGCGCACTTCGTCTTTAAACAATAAACGTAATGGTTCGAGTAATTTCAACTTCATATTTTCGGGTAAACCACCCACATTATGATGCGATTTGATCACATGCGCTTTGCCAGAATGCGTGCGTGCGGATTCAATGACATCCGGATAAATAGTGCCTTGCGCCAACCATTTAACATTTTTACGCTGGTTGGCCACGGTTTCGAATTCATCAATAAATAATTTGCCGACAACTTTGCGTTTTTGTTCAGGATCATTCACACCTTTTAAGGCAGCTAAAAAGCGATCGGCAGCATCGACCTGAATAATAGTAATGCCAAAATGTTCACCGAGAATACGCATCACTTCAGCGGATTCATTTTTTCGTAATAAACCATGATCAACAAACACACACGTTAATTGTTTGCCGATCACCTTATGCAATAACGCAGCGACCACGGAAGAATCCACCCCACCCGACAACCCTAAAATAACTTCGTCGCTGCCCACTTGCTCGCGCAATTCTGCTAAGGTATTTTCTAAAATCTTGTTGGCTGTCCAATCTTTTTTGCAGCCACAAATATCATGCACAAAACGTTCTAATATGCGCATTCCTTGTAATGTATGTGTCACTTCGGGGTGAAATTGTATACCATAAAAATGCCGTTTATCATCGGCCATCGCTGCAATTGGTGTATTACTGGTGTCAGCAATAACGCGAAAACCATCGGGCAGTGCACTGACTTGATCGCCGTGGCTCATCCACACATCTAATAACGCGTTGCCATTTGCATCCACATGATCTTCGATGCCATTTAATAATTGACTGTGGCCATGGATCTTTAATTGTGCGTAACCAAATTCTTTTTTAGTGCAATTTTCTACTTTACCACCCAACTGCATCGCCATGGTTTGCATACCATAACAAATACCTAATACCGGGCAACCTAATTTAAAAATGATTTCAGCCGCACGTGGTGTATGGGTTTCAGTCGTCGATTCAGGGCTGCCTGACAAAATAATACCGCTCGCATTAAATGCTTTTATTTCTTGCTCGCTGTGATCGGTTGAGTAAATTTCGCAGTAAACACCGCATTCACGCACGCGGCGTGCAATGAGTTGTGTGTATTGTGATCCAAAATCAATGATTAAAATTCGTTCTTTGAGTGTTTTCATTTTTATGATCCTATTCTTTATCCACCTGATAATTCGGTGATTCTTTAATAATATCAACATCATGCACATGACTCTCGCGCATTCCCGCTGCTGTCACTTGCACAAATTCCGCTTTCGTACGCAACTCATCAATCGTCGCACAACCGGTATACCCCATGCCGGAACGCAGCCCACCTAATAATTGATGAATCACTGCTTGCAAACTGCCTTTATACGGCACTCGTCCTTCGATACCTTCTGGCACTAATTTATCTGACATTTTAGTGTTCTCTTGAAAATAACGATCGCTGGATCCTTGTGTCATTGCACCTAGTGAACCCATACCGCGATACGATTTATAAGTACGCCCGTGATATAATTCCACTTCACCCGGCGCTTCATCGGTGCCTGCAAACAAACTTCCTAACATAACAACATGCGCACCTGCAGCGAGTGCTTTGCACACATCGCCTGAAAAACGAATGCCGCCATCGGAAATAAGCGGAATATTAAGACCTGCTAATGCTTCAGCTACATTAGAGATCGCCGAGATTTGCGGCACGCCCACGCCAGTCACAATACGCGTAGTGCAAATGGATCCAGGGCCAATGCCTACTTTCACCGCATCCGCTCCTGCTTCTACTAATGCTGTAGCACCTTTGGCGGTAGCGATATTGCCACCGATCACTTGCATGTGCGGAAAATTCTTTTTGATCCAATGCACGCGATCTAATACACCTTGCGAATGTCCGTGTGCGGTGTCGACCACCAGCACATCCACACCCGCATCGATTAAGGCAGCCACACGATCATCTGTGCCTGCGCCAATGCCCACCGCTGCACCTGCACGCAAGCGGCCTTGATCATCTTTACTCGCCAGTGGTTTTTCTTTAGCTTTTTGAATATCTTTGGCAGTCATTAACCCACGCAGATGGAATTTTTTATCCACTAATAATATTTTTTCAATACGATGTTTGTGTAATAAATTAATCACTTCTTCACGGCCTGCGCCTTCTTCCACGGTTACCAAGCGTTCTTTGGGCGTCATGATATGTGCAACAATTTGATCAAGATCTTTTTCAAAACGAATATCACGGTGCGTTACAATGCCCACTAAACGATCGCCTTCCACCACTGGCACACCAGAAATATTATAGGTTTGGGTAATTTGTAATAATTCACGCACGGTGATTTTGGGCGATACGGTAATTGGATCTTTAACCACACCACTTTCAAACTTTTTAACTTTGCGCACTTGTCGCGCTTGTTCTTCGAGCGTCATACTTTTATGGATAATACCAATGCCACCTTCTTGCGCCAAGGCAATTGCCAAACGCGCTTCGGTGACGGTGTCCATCGCCGCCGACATAAGTGGAATATTCAGTTGAATGGTGCGCGTCAGTTGCGTGCTGAGCGCCACATCTTTAGGCAATACTTTCGAATGCCCAGGCAGCAGCAAAACATCATCAAATGTAAAAGCTTGTTGTGTTATACGTAACATAAATCACCTCATGTTTTATTGAGAATTCGGTGGCAAAAACGCAACCCATAATTTAACCGGTGGCACTTGTGCACGGGTCAAACGCGGGAACGATTCAATAGATTCATGCGTCAATTGCGGATAACGTTGCTGAATAGTATCTTTTACTTGCTGAAATGGTAAGCGATTAGTCAGCAGCAATACAAATACGGCACCTTGTTTTTTCATTTTAGCCTCATCTATCCACGGGCTTTCCATCTTGTTCCAATTAAAATAGGGAACTGGACGATCTTTGGAAAAAGCGCTGATATTAACTACTACATCATGCATTCCCGCTGCATAAGGTAATGGCGTATGATAATAATCTTGCCATTGCTGCGTTAGTGAATTGGCAATAACCTTGCCGGGGAAAAATTCATAATGATCCGCTTTATGCGTAATATGTGGCGCTACGACAAAGATATAAATGCTGCCTAATAACATCAGGAAATTTAACGCCACGACTAAAACGGCAAATGTTTTTAGTCTTGCTGCAGTAATCACCGGTTGCAGCCAAGCCACTAAAAAAATACCGGTCAACGAGAAAAATGGAAACGCCCAACGGCTTACCAAGGTTGCGCCACTAAACAATGAGATCAATAAAATTAACACTAATGGGCCTAAACCCATTAACATAAAAAACCGTTGATCAAATGTTTTAAATCCATTATTTGTAGCTTTGCCACGCTGATAAAATGGCCAGTAAAGCAGAAACGCTGCGGCAATAGTACCCAGCTGTTCTGCCAAAAATTTTAACGGGTGTAAAAAAATCGCAATAATCTTGGGTAAATGTTTTATTTTTTCAGTTCCCAATTCATGGGTCGCATAAGCGACTGCCACAAAATTGTGTTTTGCTAACCAGATTAAATTCGGCAAGAAAACTATTATTGCAATAATAGCTGAGAGATAAATACCATAGTGTTTAAATGCCGCGCGCCCTTGTTCGGTGATTAACATCACTAACAACATAATAAAAAACAACATTCCTGATTCATATTTGGTTAACAGTGCCAAACCAGCGCTGATACCTAATAAAATCCACCACTTCAGCTTACCTTGAGTTAATGCATTATAAAAAACCAAACTGGTGAGCGCCCACATCGGTAACATTAAAACGTTAGGGTTAAACGAAGTAGATTGAAAGTTGTAATAGCTCACCCCTTCTAGCAACACCACCGCTATCAATGCGTGCCAAGGTGCTAAAACCTTGTTGGCCAAACGCCACACCGCCCAAAAACAAACAATGACGGATAATTGGCTTAAAAAATAAATTGACCAACCGACCATTCCGGTAATATCAGCAAAAAAAGCGGTGAGCCAAGGCGCTAAAAACGGGTGCTTTTCATAACCCCATAACCAAAGATTACCCCAAGCTACCCCTTCGACTGAATCTGTAGGTGGGTTACCATAAAGTAAGGAAGGAATCAGCAGCCATAAAATAAAATGAAATGCGCAAAAAATGACGAACCATTTTCTGGCCGCGACGTAGGTATTTTCTTGGGAGTTAATAAAAAAAGCGCTGGATTCAGCAAAAGCAGTCTGGTTCATGGCGCACTATAGCAAAAAAATAAAAAGCTGGCAAATTTATTCAAAAACATCATTTTTCTAGCATACGTTTAGCGCGCGCTAATAATGTTTGCACTTCGGAATCTGAAGTTTGGCTAAAGTCATCATACCAAAGACCAATCGCAGAAAATGGTTCGGGCGTTTGCAGACAAATAACTTCATCGACTAATTGGGTAAATTCCAGATAGGTGTCATAAGCCGACACTGGCACGGCGACAATAATTTGAGCTGGCTGCATTTGTTTGATCGCCAGCACCGCCGCGCGCATAGTCGCGCCAGTGGCAAGACCATCATCCACTAAAATAATCATCTTATCTTTAAGATTAGGTGCAGGCCTACCTGCGCGATAAACTTGATTACGTCGTGCTAATTCTTTTTGTTCGCGATCAATGATGAGATTAATAGTCGTTTTAGAAATGTTTTGGCTGGCGACCACAAAATCGTTAAAAACACAGATATTCCCCATCGCAATCGCACCCATCGCTAATTCTTCTTGCCCAGGTGTGCCTAATTTGCGGACGAGAAATGCATCTAAGGGAATTTGCAACGCTTTGCTGATTTCATAACCCACCGGCACGCCGCCGCGCGGGAGTGCCAACACGATGGCGTTGGGGTGGTTGGTGTAGGCGGCTAATTTCTCTGCTAGTTTTTGACCAGCATCGGTGCGATTGTGGAGTTTGCTCATAATTAAAGTATAGCAAATCCCCTCACCCAATCCCTCACCCTAACTCTCTCCCAGGGGGAGAGGGGATTGGAAATCACAACCTCCCCAATTCCCCCCTTTGAAAAAGGGGGGTTAGGGGGGATTTTTCGAGCCATAAAAAAACCCCTGTCATCAGTTGATAACAGGGGTTTTAGGAATAAAAACTTGGCAATGTCCTACTTTCACATGAGGAGACCTCACACTATCATCGGCGCTGAATAGTTTCACTGCTGAGTTCGGAATGGGGTCAGGTGGGGCCTATTCGCTATGGTCGCCAAGAAAACGGGTGGGTGATTTTTGCAAAATAAAGGCGTTGTTTGTGTTTCTTGGTATGTCGCGCTTGTCGCTTGCCCTGCTAAACCTCTCACAGGGCCCTCGTGCCAAGCCGCACGGTCAATTAGTATCCTTTAGCTCAATGCCTTACAGCACTTACACACAGGACCTATCTACGTCGTCGTCTTCAACGGACCTTTAGGAGACTTATAGTCTCGGGAGGTCTTATCTTGAGGGGGGCTTCCCGCTTAGATGCTTTCAGCAGTTATCCCGTCGGTACGTAGCTACCCGGCTATGCCATTGGCATGACAACCGGTACACCAGTGGTACCTTCACTCCGGTCCTCTCGTACTAGGAGCAACTCCTCTCAAACCTCCAGCGCCCACGGCAGATAGGGACCGAACTGTCTCACGACGTTCTGAACCCAGCTCGCGTACCACTTTAAATGGCGAACAGCCATACCCTTGGGACCGGCTTCAGCCCCAGGATGTGATGAGCCGACATCGAGGTGCCAAACACCGCCGTCGATATGAACTCTTGGGCGGTATCAGCCTGTTATCCCCGGCGTACCTTTTATTCGTTGAGCGATGGCCCTTCCATTCAGAACCACCGGATCACTAGAACCTACTTTCGTACCTGTTTGACTTGTCTGTCTCACAGTCAAGCACCCTTCTGCTCTTACACGCATCGCGCGATGTCCGACCGCGCTGAGGGTACCTTCGTGCTCCTCCGTTACTCTTTAGGAGGAGACCGCCCCAGTCAAACTACCCGCCATACATTGTCCCCCGCCCGGTTTACGGGCGTGGGTTAGAACCTCAAGTCAACCAGGGTGGTATTTCAAGGTCGGCTCCACCCCATCTAGCGATGAAGTTTCATAGCCTCCCACCTATCCTACACAGATTAACTCAAAGTCCCATGTAAAGCTGTAGTAAAGGTGCACGGGGTCTTTCCGTCTTGCCGCGGGTACGCCGCATCTTCACAGCGATTTCAACTTCACTGAGCCTTGGGTGGAGACAGTGTGGCTGTCGTTACGCCATTCGTGCAGGTCGGAACTTACCCGACAAGGAATTTCGCTACCTTAGGACCGTTATAGTTACGGCCGCCGTTTACTGGGGCTTCGATCAAGTGCTTGCACACCATCAATTAACCTTCCAGCACCGGGCAGGCGTCACACCCTATACTTCCTCTTGCGAGTTTGCAGAGTGCTGTGTTTTTGTTAAACAGTCGCAACCACCATTTCTCTTCGACCCAATGTTGCTTTGTGGTGTTTCTCCACTCACAACGCTGGGCGCACCTTCTCCCGAAGTTACGGTGCCAATTTGCCTAGTTCCTTCACCCAAGTTATCTCAACGCCTTAGTATCTTCTACTTGTCCACCTGTGTCGGTTTGCGGTACGGTCAATGTATACCTATCGCTTAGGGGATTTTCCTGGAAGCTTAGCATTTACTGCTTCAGCTCCCCCTTCCAGGGGAGCCTCGTCATTACGCCTCAGAATTAATGTTCCGGATTTGCCTAAAACACCTTCCTACGCGCTTAAACCGGGACTACCAACACCCGGCCAGCATAGCTTTCTCCGTCCCCCCTTCGCAGTCTACATCGGTACAGGAATATTAACCTGTTTCCCATCGACTACGCATTTCTGCCTCGCCTTAGGGGCCGACTCACCCTGCGCCGATTACCGTTGCGCAGGAATCCTGGGACTTTCGGCGTGCGGGGTTTTCACCCGCATTATCGTTACTCATGTCAGCATTCGCACTTCTGATACCTCCAGCAACCTTTTCAAGTCACCTTCGCAGGCCTACAGAACGCTCCTCTACCACCCACTGTGTATTTCAACAATGGATCCAACGCTTCGGCTCTGGGCTTGAGCCCCGTTCATTCTTCCGCGCAGACCGACTCGACCAGTGAGCTATTACGCTTTCTTTAAAGGATGGCTGCTTCTAAGCCAACCTCCTGGCTGTTTTTGCCTTTCCACCACGTTTACCACTTAGCCCAGAATTGGGGGCCTTAGCGGTTGGTCTGGGTTGTTTCCCTCTTCACGACGGACGTTAGCACCCGCCGTGTGTCTCCCGTGCTCTAACGATCAGGGTATTCGGAGTTTGCATCGGCTTAGTAAGCCGGGATGGCCCCCTTACCGAAACAGTGCTCTACCCCCCTGTCGCATACACGAGGCGCTACCTCAATAGCTTTCGAGGAGAACCAGCTATCTCCGGGCTTGTTTAGCCTTTCACTCCTAGCCACAGGTCATCGCCTACTTTTGCAACAGTAGTGCGTTCGGGCCTCCAGTACGTGTTACCGTACCTTCACCCTGCCCATGGCTAGATCGCCCGGTTTCGGGTCGACTCCTAGCGACTCAGGGGACTTTCGTCCCCGCGCCCTATTCAGACTCGGTTTCCCTATGCCTCCCCTATTCGGTTAGGCTCGCCACTAAAAGTCACTCGCTGACCCATTATACAAAAGGTACGCAGTCACAAGATTTCTCTTGCTCCTACAGCTTGTACGCAGACGGTTTCAGGGTCTATTTCACTCCCCTCTCC
>JABDBA010000008.1:27500-98817 GCA_013288885.1 Gammaproteobacteria bacterium
AGCCGCAGATGGCGGGCAAAAAGTTTTTTATGTAGAAAGCATGTCGGTCGATCGCCAACATATGCACAATATATTCATGGCCGAGTTAGACAAAAAAAATGACGACCCCAATATTGCACCTTGGATTATCTTAACCGCACAAGGTGGTTATCAAATGGTTGACCCTAAAACCGGCGATCGATTTTTTGTGGCGACACAAGGGCGCCGTTATGGCGGAACACCGGGCCATAAAAATTTTCAAATTGCTTCGTTTGATGAATACGGTGTGCGGATGGAAAGCCATGTCGGTGATTTAGCAGCGCAGGAAGATGCGCTGCCCACTCGTGATCTTTGGCATGCTACTAAAAATAAATTGTTTGCCGCTTCCGAAATACAATGGCGTATTTCCAGCCCGTTATCGGTATTATTACTGGCATTGCTGGCGATTCCCTTAAGTCGTGTGAACCCGCGTCATGGTAAATATTCACAATTATTTCCAGCAATTTTAGTTTATATTATTTATGCGAACCTGCTCATGGTCGGGCGCAGTTGGATTGAACAAGGCAGCATCCCTCCTTATATTGGTTTGTGGTGGATCCATATTTGTTTGTTCATACTGATTGGGTTTATCTGGTTATATCAAACGGGTTGGCAAACTATTTTAGCGCAGTATAAAAAATCATGAAAATCATCGATCGATATCTTGGAATCACCGCTATTCGCGGCACTATGTTAGTATTGTTAATGTTAATGGGACTTTCTGTTTTTATTTCTTTAGTTAAAGAAATCGGCGATATCGGCACGGGTGATTACGGCATTCTTGCTGTGCTGGAATATATTGCGCTGGATTTGCCACAGCAAATTTATGCGTTTTTCCCGATGGCTTGTTTATTGGGAACGTTATTAGGCCTAGGTGCGCTTGCGAGTAATAGTGAATTAATTATTTTGCGCGCGAGTGGTGTTTCGGTAGGTCGTATTATTTGGATCGTGATAAAAGCCACATTACTGATGTTGGTAGTCGCAACATTGATCGGCGAAGGACTAGGCCCGATGGCACAACATACCGCCGAAGTTCATAAAGCACTACTCACCAGCAGCGGTCAAGCATTAAAAACCAATCAAGGCACTTGGATCCGTGACGGAGAAAATTTTCTTTACATTCATACGATTGTTGATAATAAAGATTTACGTGGTATTAGTCGCTACCAATTTGATAATCAGCACAATTTATTAAATGCCAGTTATGCAGCAACCGGGGCTTATATTCACGGTCATTGGATTATGCAAAATGTGGTAGAAAGCAATATTAACTCCACTAAAGTTACGATCACTAAAATGCCGCAAGCGGATTGGCAATTATCGTTAAGCCCTAATTTGCTGCGCATTTCTGTGGTTGACCCAGAAGAGATGTCACTATTGCAATTGAATTCTTATTTGTCTTATCTTAAAAAAAATAATCTCAATGCTACTAATTATTTATTGTCTTTTTGGCAACGTTTATTACAACCGTTAGCCACCATCATTATGGTTTGGTTAGCCATCCCTTTTATTTTTGGGCCGCTGCGTAGTTCCACCATGGGCTTACGCGTTTTATTAGGCGCAACCTTTGGTTTTTGTTTTATCACGCTCAATCAATTTTTTGGGCCGCTGAGTACGGTTTATCAGTTTCCGCCGATCTTGGCCGCTTCTTGCCCATTATTTTTATTTGCGCTTACCGCCTGGATATTACAGCGTAGAGTGCGGTAGAATGTATTCAAGTATCGTATATAATGGTTTTTTATCAAAGGAAAATTTATGGGCTCAATAATTAGCTATCAAACCGCATTAATTTACGTCATGGTTATCGCTGCGGTGGCAGACGGTAAGCTCAAAGACTCCGAACTGAACAACATCAAAGAAATGGTGCGGGTATTGCCCATTTTCCACAATTACAGCCAAAAGCTCTCTGTGTGCATTGGCGATTGTACTGCGTTGTTGGATCAGGAAGACGGCATCGATGCCGCTTTGGGTTTAGTCCAACAAGCATTGCCGGAAAAACTACATGAAACCGCTTATGCTCTCGCCTGCGATATCGTGGCTGTGGATGGTGATGCGGCGCAAGAAGAATTGGTCTGGTTAGAAATGTTGCGACACAAGTTAAATATCAATCGCCTTCACGCTGCGGCTATTGAAAGGGGGTCGCGTGCGCGCTTTATGCGGTATCATGAAACCGCACACACTGATTGATAAATTAAAATCACAGTGTTTTGACATGAGAGAACAGTGCACGATGCTTTAAAACTGCAACCACATGCGACATGCTTAAATCTCTTGCGCGTAATAAAATTAAAACGTGAAACCATAAATCGGCTATTTCGTTACACAGACCATCGGCATCTTTTTCAATCGCTGCCATCGCTACTTCCACTCCTTCCTCACCGACTTTCTGCGCAATGCGGCTAACACCGGCAGCAAATAATTTGGCTGTATAACTTTTTTCGCTAGCAGATTGTTGCCGTTCAGCGATGGTGGTTTCTAAACTTTGCAGAAATTGCCAATCGGTTTGCGTTGACTGATCAACATCACCAAAACATGTGGTAGAACCTTTATGACAAGTAGGGCCTATGGGATCGACCGTAATCAATAAAGTATCTTGATCGCAATCCGGCTTAATAGTGACTAGTTTTAATTTATTGCCCGATGTTTCGCCTTTGACCCACAGCTGATTTTTGGAGCGACTAAAAAAAGTTACCCATTTTGTGTCAATGGTTTTTTGCAGGGCTTCTTGATTCATATACCCCAACATTAATACGGCGTTGGTTTTTGCATCTTGTACGATGGCTGGTAGTAAACCATCCATTTTTTCCCAGGCGAGATTTTTAATGTTCATTGTATGTTTCCGATTGTGCAATTTTCCCTAAATCCCCCCTAGCCCCCCTTTTTCAAAGGGGGGAACAGGAGGCTCAGTGTTTTTTTAAATTATCATCTTATTTCCAAATTATTTTCTTTGAGAAATTTTTTCAACTCAGGAATTGTAATTATTCCCGAATGAAATATTGTCGCGGCTAAAGCACCATCGACTTGTGCATCTTTAAAAACTGTCAGAAAATCTTGCATAGAACCAGCACCGCCGGAAGCAATCAACGGTAATGTTGTCTGCGATCGCATGAATTTTAATTGTTCTATATCATAGCCTTTACGCATTCCATCTTGATTCATGCAATTCAACACCACTTCGCCCGCGCCACGCTGTTGCACTTCTTTGATCCAATCAACTGTGGAGCGCTCGGTTTGCAGCATTTTTTTTGCATCGCCGGTATATTGACAAACTTTATAATCGTCTGAGACTTTTAAACTATCGATGCCCACGACCACGCATTGTTGGCCAAATTTCGCAGCAAATTGACCGATGAGGTCAGGGTTTTCTAGTGCGGGGCTATTCAGCGACAATTTATCAGCGCCTGCATTTAAAATAGCCTCAGCGTCTGCCAGCGTGCGAATGCCACCCGCAACACAAAAAGGAATATTAATCCGTTGGGCAATTTTTTTAACCCACTCTTTACTCACCGTGCGATTATCACTGCTTGCGGTGATGTCATAAAATACTAGTTCATCCGCACCTGCTTGCGAATAAAGTTCAGCTAATTCAAGAATATCGCCAATAATGCGATGATTGGCAAATTGCACTCCTTTAACTACTTTACCGTCGCGAACGTCTAGGCACGGTATAATGCGTTTCGTTAACATGTTAATGCTTCTTTTAAAGTAAATTTATTTTCATACAGCGCTTTGCCGATAATGACACCGGCAACGGGTATCTTAACTAATGCTTGCAGATCGTGCAATGAACTCACCCCACCCGATGCTTGAAAACTAAGCGTCGGGTAACGTTTTACACATTGTTGATACAAATCGATGTTCGGACCTTGCAGCATACCATCGCATAGAATATCGGTGCACAAAACATGCTTGAGCCCAGAGTCTTGATAATCATCTAACAATTCCCATAACGTTTTTTCACTCGGCGTTTGCCACCCATGTAAAGCGGCGATAGGAATATTATCATCATTAATACGCACATCTAATGCTAGCACGATTTTTTCACCGGTAAATTCTCGCAACCAACTTTTAACTTCTTTTGGTTGCAATACTGCGATGCTACCGATGACAACGCGCTGAATCCCTTTTTGCAAAATATTTTCAACTTGTTGTTTGGTGCGAATACCGCCACCGGTTTGTATTTGTAGTGGCGACTCATGGGCAATTTTTTCTATGATACTAAAATTTTCCGATTGGCCTTGTTTAGCGCCATCTAAATCTACCACATGTAAATGTGTTGCACCTTGTGCAGCAAATTCTTGTGCGACTAGGATAGGATCATTTTGATAAATAGTGACTTGATCATAATCACCTTGCAGCAACCGTACACATTGGCCTGCTTTTAAATCGATGGCTGGATAGATGTTCATTTTGAATAATCACAAAAGTTTTTTAAAATCAATTCGCCGACAGTGCCTGATCGTTCAGGATGAAATTGTGCCCCAAAAAAATTGTTGTATTGCACCATGGCAGAAAATGGCGCGCTATGTGTTGTACTGGCGATAGTATTAGCATTAACTGGCACAGCGTAGCTATGAACAAAATACACATGGCTTTTGTCGGCAACACCTTGCAACAAAGGTGATTGGGGTTTTTCAGCACGTAATTGGTTCCAACCCATATGCGGGCGTGTGAACCCAGGCTTTTGTGGCAATAGTGCTACTTTACCCGGCAATATTCCTAAGCATTCCACGTCCCCTTCTTCAGAAAATTCATGCAATAATTGCATTCCCAAACAAATACCTAATACCGGTTGTTTTAACTGACGAATGACTTCGATGAGATTAAGGTTTTGCAATTCCAACATCGCGTGTTTGGCGGTTCCCACTCCTGGCAAAATCACATGACTGGCAGCTTGAATTAATTTAACATCGGTCGTCAACACTGGTTCTTTTCCCAAACGCGCGAACGCCATTTCTATCGATGCAATATTGGAACCACAACCTTTTATTATTACGATCATAATACACCTTTGGTACTTGGGAGAATGTTATCTGTTTTTGTAATTGCCTGGCGCAATGCACGCCCCACCCCTTTATAAATTGATTCAATCATGTGATGCTCATTTTCACCTTTTACTTCGATATGCAGATTTGCTTTCAGTGCATCAGCGAATGAACGAAAAAAATGTGGCACTAATTCTGTTGCTAAATCACCCACTCGCTCGCGCTTCAACTCACCGTTAAAAACAAAATAAGGCCGTCCACTTAAATCGAGCGCGATTTGCGCTAATGCTTCATCCATCGGTAATAAAAATCCATAACGGCCTATTCCGCGTTTATCACCGAGTGCTTTGCGAATCACTTCACCGAGAACAATCGCTGTGTCTTCGACAGTATGATGTTCATCAATTTCTAAATCTCCTTTTACCGATAATGATAAACTAAAACCCCCATGTTTGGCTAATTGCTCGATCATATGATCTAAAAAACCAATACCCGTTTGTATTTTAATTTCATTTTGACGATCTAAATTCACGCTAGCGCTAATTTCAGTTTCGTTAGTTTTACGCAACTCCGTTGCACAACGCGCTTGCATTAATATCTGCGCCACTACGGCTTGCCAAGTGGCGCTATTTTTGCAGCCAAAATGGATCCCCTTAATCCCCATATTTTCTGCCAACTGCATATCGGTTTCACGATCACCAATCACAAAAGAGTGATCACGGTCGATCGTTTGCTTGACTAAATAATCCAGCACTAAACCGACTTTAGGTTTTCGACATTCACAACCTGCGTCAGGTAAATGCGGGCAAATACAGATGTTCTCAAAAGTAATGCCTTGTGAAGCAAATATCTTCAACATTAATTCATGCGGCGGCGTAAAATCTTCATACGGCAATGACGCCGTACCTAAACCATCTTGATTGCTGATCATCACAAAAATATAACCGGCATTTTTAAGCTCCAACAAAGCAGGGATGACCCCTGGAATAAAATCCAACTTGGCAATGCTGTCAATTTGCTTATCTTCCGGCTCTTCGATCAACGTGCCATCTCTATCAATGAACAATAATTTTTTTTGAGTCATATCTAGCCTATTTCATTTAATACACGTAGCAACTGCTCATTTTCTGCGGGCAAACCAATGCTAATCCGCACACAATTTTTTAAACCTGGCTTATTATCCATATTACGAATAATAATGCCACTCTCACCACAATGATTCATCACCTTCTGCGCATTTGTGGTCTCCAATAACAAAAAATTACCCTCGCTCGGCCACACTTTAACCACAAATGGCAATGTATGCAAAATATCAAATAGCCGTGCACGCTCCGACTTTATCACAGCCACCTGTTGTTGCAGCGCCGCTCGGTTGATTGTCAATGCCTGTACAATAGTTTGTACCGCAGGTAAAGGGAATGGATAAGGTGGAATAATTTTTAAAATCCACTGCACTAATTCTGCTTGCGCTAACAAAACACCACAGCGCGCGCCCGCCAAACCATAGGCCTTAGACAAAGTACGCAACACCACTAAATTATCATGATCATTGATTAAAGCTGCCAAGCTAGGTAGATCAGAAAACTCTACATAAGCTTCGTCCACTACAACGATACATTTATCCTGCAGTTGCTGACATAAATAAACGATATCTGCTTGATCTAATAAATTCCCAGTGGGGTTATTCGGCGAACACAAAAAAATAATTTTAACCGCTGGTGTCCACGCAGACATTATTGCTGCGCGATCTAATGTAAAACCTTTCGCTTTTTTTAAAGGAACTTCTAATACTTTAGCGCCTTGTATATGTGCACACACAGCATACATGCCGAAGGTAGGCGGACATATCATTATAGCTTCTTGCTCTGCCCGACAAAATAAACGGGTTAAGAGATCAATCACCTCATCACTGCCACGCGATAACACTATTTGATTATCATTTACCTTATAAATAGACGCCAATAATTTTTTTAATTCTGCTGGTTGTTTTTCAGGATAACGGTTTATTTTGCTTTCATTCGGCAATGGGCACGGATAAGGTGATTCATTGGCATTTAACCATATCCGTCCTTTAAAAGCCTCGTCTCGTGCGGAGCTATAAGGGTTAAATTCTCGTAAATCAGGCCGTATTAAATTTATTAGTTTGCTCATGTTCAATCACCATTATTGTAAAAATCCCCCCCTTTGAAAAAGGGAGGTTAGGGGGGGATTTTAAGTTAGTCGCAACGAAACCGCATTTTTATGGGCATCCAGCCCTTCAATCTCTGCTAATTTCTCAGCAAATGGTCCAATTATTTCTAAACCAGCTCTAGTTACTGTTTGAAAATTAATAAACTTCATAAAATCGGTAACCGACAAGCCACTGAAAGTTTTTGCATAACCATACGTTGGTAATACATGATTGGAACCAGTCACATAATCACCTACTGTTTCTGGTGACCACGGCCCTAAAAATACGGCGCCTGCATTTTGAATTGAGGATATAAATTGCTCAGGATTTTCCACCTGTAAAATTAAGTGCTCAGGTGCGTAATAATTATTAATCATAATCGCCTGTTTAATATCATCGGCAATAATTGTGCGACTATTTAATAATGCTTGTTGCGCAATTGCTCGACGGGGTAATTTTTCTAATTGGGTTTGTAAACAACGCTCAACCTGTTGCGCAAATGCTGCCGATAAAGTGATCAACATAACTTGCGAATCAACACCATGCTCTGCCTGTGATAACAAATCTGCTGCAACAAAAATAGGGTTAGCTTGTGCATCAGCAATCACCATTACCTCTGAAGGGCCTGCGGGCATGTCAATGCTCGCTCCTTTCGCGTCTTGTGAAACCAATATTTTAGCTTGGGTAACCCATGCATTACCGGGGCCAAAAATTTTATCCACTTTAGGAATAGATTCCGTACCATATGCCATCGCAGCAATCGCTTGTGCGCCACCTACTTTATAAACCTGTTTGATTCCACACAATTCCGCCGCCAACAAAATATAAGGATTAATAGTACCGCTCGCATCAGGTGGTGTGCACAATATTCGTAATGGACAATTTGCAATTTGCGCAGGAACAGCTTGCATTAAAACGGCTGAAACTAATGGCGCAGATCCTCCAGGAATATACAAACCCACGCGCTCTATGGGTCGCGCTTGTCGCTCACACAACACACCTGTACAAGTTTCTATTTTTTGTATGTATGGCAATTGTGCTTGATGATTGGTTTCAATTTGTTTTTTCGCAAATTCTATGGCAGTTCGTGCTGCTGGGTCAATCTGCTCAGCCGCTTGCTGAAATTCTTCTGCTGTCACTTGCAACTGCGCGATCTGCGCACCATCATATTTTGCGGTTAATTCTCTTAGCGTTTGATCGCCATGCACTTTAACCGAGTCAATGATTTCTTGCGTTTTAACACGAATATTTTCTTTGTCTTTTAATAATGGGCGTGCCAGCACTTGTCGCTGTTCGTCTTTAGAAAGTTGGTTCCAGTTATATATTTTCATTTTTTATTAACTCAGCATTTTCTCAATCGGCAATACCAATATCGAACTCGCGCCTGCTTGTTTTAATTTTTCTAAGGTACTCCAAAATACCCCTTCACTCGACACCACATGCACGGCTACTTTATCATCTACCCCCTCTAAAAACATAATCGTCGGCGTTTCACAACCCGGTAAAATTGACTTAATTGACGCCAATGAAGATTTAGGTGCATGAAACATAATATATTTACTCTCTTGCGCTTTTAATACACCTTCGATGCGTCGAATTAGTAATTCTAGTGTTTCGGTTTTTTCAGGAGTCAATGTATTTTTAGTTTTAATCAACACAGCTTGGCTATGGATCACCGTATCTACTTCTTTTAAGTTGTTTTCTTCTAACGTCGCGCCGGTTGACACCAAATCACAAATCGCATCGGCCATATCTAAACGTGGAGCAACTTCGACCGAACCTGCAATCGTCATCACTTCTGCTTTTACATGATGACGCTTTAAATAATCACGCAATAAATTGGGATAACTGGTTGCAATGCGGCAATTTTGCAAAGTGTTAGCATCAGTAAATGTTTTATCATTCGGCATAGCGATGGAAAGCCGACAACGGCTAAAACCTAATTTTTTAATGGTATCGAATTCTTTTTTAGATCCGTTTTCTTTATGTTCAAGCGCTTGTTCTAATAAAACATTTTCACCCACAATACCCAGATCACAGACGCCGTCCATCACCAAGGTTGGAATATCGTCATCACGCACAAATAAAATATCGATAGGGAGATTTTCCGCATGGCAATACAGCGCTTTTTGCGTTGCTCTTATTTTTAAGCCGCAATGAAACAATAGATCCATTGAATCACTATTTAGACGACCGTTTTTTTGAATGGCTATTCTTAACCTTGTTGACGTTTTCATGTTTCTTCTCTAATCGTTGGTAAATTAAATTGTAACCGCCTTCACCCAGCATCAAGCAGCGCGCAACGCGACCTATGGTAGTAACACTCACTCCTGTTTCATCATAAATTTGCCGATACGGTATACCTGCTTTAATAAAGGCCACAACGCGCCAACGGTCGACCATAGCTTGTATTTCAGTCGGTGTACATAAATCTTCAAAAAACCGTTTTGCTTCCTCGGGCGTAGTTATCGCACCAATGGCCGCATAAAGGCCATGATCAGAGTCTTCGTTTTTGCCTATGGCCGATAATCGCGCTTTCATGGATTCCCTTGTGCTAATGTATTAGCGTGCTAATACATTATGACAAAAAGATGGGGATGTCAAGCGCCGGACTCTATCATTTTATGTTAAAGATATCATCCTTTGGCGAATGAAAACCAATCTGTGGATATTTATCCACCGCGCTTGCAAGTATAAAAGCATGCCGCGCCGTGGATAAAGCTTATTTTTTGGAAAAAGAGTGTAACTGCCCTGAAGCGTTTTGTGGTTGTAAACCATCTGTATCATTAGCAGTAACAATTTGTAGTGGTTGAATATTAGAATTTTGCTTATCAGGATATTTACTATTGTTTTGGTCTGAATGCATTTGTTTTTCTTCTCTTGGCAAAGCATGTAAATTAGTTTGTATGCCGACACGTTTAAAAAAAGCTGATGGATTTGCTAACGAGGCATATTCTTTTTTGTACTCTCTCAACATTTTCTGTTTTGCGTTATAAGCGTCTCCCGCTTTAGCCATATATCTTAATATATCAAGATGTTGCTTATATTCTGGGGAATGCGTTACATTCGGCTCGAAATAAGCTTCTGGATGCCATTGAATGCCAACCATAGGTACGCCATGCTTGGCTTCAAATGCCTCTATTGTCTGTTCGGGATACATCACGCCCCCACGGTTGGCTGGCGCAAGCGTATCGTCGCGCAGCGCCATAGCACTTACTTCTAAATCTTGAGGGATATTTTTTTCATCGGGAACAAAAGCATGAACACTGTTTACCTTGGGTAATAATGTGGGTGTTGCTGGAAGAGTCAAACCATTTGCCCCATACATTATGCTGGCTACAATTGTAGTTGCTACTGCTGGAGGCTCTGTTGAGTCCAGCTTCTGTTCGCCTAGTTTAAAACCGATCCTATGGATTTGTTTATTGAACCCCATGTAGCCGAAAGTTTCGCTACCAGTCAAAATTCGCGGCATTGATGAGTAATTATGACCTGTAACAGGTCTTTTCTTGCCTCCAAAATTTTCCCATAACTTCCATGCTCCGCCGCAGATGGCTAATATCGGTTGACCACGTTTTCGAGCATCGTTAATTAAAACTTTCTCATGCGCAGCACGCTCCCAATCTTCTCCACCGCTGGAATGACCTGGAATAAATAGTAGCCCTTCTTCATTATTTTTCTCGTCTTTGACAGCAGGGTATACTTTTATTCCTAGTTCATGGCCAATACCAAGCGATAAAACAGTGTTATATGTAAACTCATATAGTTTAGTTACCGTTTTTCGCGGAGCTAATATTACTTGGGTATTATGACCGGTTATTCTTCTCACAGTATAATGATCATAAAACGCACCATTCATGGTTTTACCTGCATCTTCTCTATAAGAAATCGAAATAGAGGCATCAAGCATTGGTCTAGTGAAATATTCTTCAAAATGTGCCGGTATGCTACTTGCTTTCCAATCTTCAAAATATTCCATATAACGTTCATCCCAAATACAAGCAGCCGAATGAACTTTATCTTGCAAAGCTTTTAATATACGTTCTGTTAATTTTTCAGATTTTATAAGTTTCAAAGCAAGTTCTAAATCATTTATTACATCGTCAATGCGATATTTAGCATACTTATCGAACTCCAGTTTATGATGAGAACAATAAAGATCTACGTCTGCCAAGTGCTGTTTCACTAACTGCAGTGCTTCGTCAACCTTACCTAACCAAACCGGTTTATCGATGGAAGCCAAATCGGCTACATCAACCATACTAGATAATTTATCTAACGTCGTATTAATTGTTGTTGATACTTCGTCGTAGAGTTCAAAAATAGTTTTCATACGTTCTCTCACCTGTATTTAACTTATTACTTTCATTACGATTGTGCGGATATACTTAATTTCACCTCAGTAGATCTCGTTAAAATTGAGATTCACATCATTGATCATATGCGAAGCGAAAGAGAATATTGATTTTGACGACTTTGTGTAAATAAATCTTTTGGCCAATCGCTTAATGCACGCGCTTCAAGTTTATTGGTATGCTCTTTAACAGCCGCCAAAAAGACATTCTCGTAATAATCCAATAATTCAGGAGCTTGTGCTCGCAAAAGTACTAAACCATTATCACATTGTACTATCATCTGAGCAGCCCTAACAATTAACTCACCATCAACCTGATTAGAGCTTTGATAGGACTGACTAAATGCTCCTTGCAAAATAGGATGAAGTTGATTTCTTCTGTTATTCAAGTTATTGGCTATTGTCTCGAATTTTCTTTTATTAACATCATCATTTTCACCATAAGGCTTACTGTTATTTTTGAAAACCTCATAGGCAATAAAATGAGTTAGTTCATGGATCAAAGTACCTCTAACTTCTAGTTTTGTCCTAATACCACCGCCGACAAATACAGTGTTTTTGTGTGTATAAACCCCTAGCCAATCTTTTCCTGCTTGCCCATCCTGACCATGATGACATATCCCTTGCACCGTATCATTTCTAGCATCTAGTCTTATTTTTAAATACTCTTCACTATTTGCACTTACCTTTTCTTCATCATCATTATCACTATCGTAATCAGCTTGGGAAAACTTGGGTCGTTTAGATAAATCATGCAACCCTAATCCAGCTAATTTCGCCAAGTCCATTAAAGGCTTGATTTGTTCTATTTCATATAAAGCATCTAATGCTTGTTCTGTCGGTGCTTTATTAAGCCTAGCCTGATCAGTAATCACTTTACCAACTAAGATTGAAGGAGCTTTTTCTTCTAGCTGAGTTACAAGAGCAGCAAGTTGGGTTTGTAATCTCCCTATTTTATCCAGATTAGGTTGTACTAAATCTGCAAATGGTTTTTTGTTTGCCAAGTTATATACATCTTTACTAGCACCCAAAAATAAGAGACGCGCACAGCTTTTTAGTCGACCATCTTTTGCCGCTCTGTGCAGTGCGGTATTGTTCTTATCATCCTTTGTATCTATAGGTAATATCCCTTTTTCATCTCTCACCAATCCAACAACTCTATCTTTCTCTAATTTTTTTAATTGCGCTTTAGCATTGGGAATATTTCTTCCTACTGGTCCTTCATACCATTTTCTAGCTTTATTAAAATCTTGCTGAACTCCTTCGCCTTTATGATACATTGCACCTATTTGATTTAAATCATCAGCCTTTATCTCGCCATTAGCAAACAATTGATCTAAATCAGTTTGAGATGTTGCATATCCTCTTTCTATGGCCTGCTGATAATGTTTAGCAGCGATTACAAAATTTTTCTCAACGTCACCAAGACCATGTTGATAAAGGTTACCTAAACATGCGTAAGGATACGGGAATTTATCATCTCTAGTGATTGCTTTTTCATACCATTTCCTAGCTTTTACGTAACTCTGAGTCACATTATCTCCACCACTATACATGATAGCAATATGGAATAAATTACTTGCGGTGAGATCAACATCATTAAACAAACGATCCAGATCTTCTTGCGCTGCCAAATAGCCTTTTTCTATGGCTTGCTGATAATGTTTGGCTGCAATAACAAAATTTCTTTCAATACCCCTTCCGTATTCATAAAGTATGCCTAAATTTCGATAAGCGACTGCACTGCCTTTATCTCTAGCTTTTTCATGCCACTGTCTGGCTTTTCCATAATTTTGAGCTACACCATCTCCGTTATGATACATATAGGCAACCTTTTCCAAATCATTTGCACTAATATCCGCGTTATTAAATAAACGTTCCAAATCAGCTTGTGCTTCTGGGTGACCTTTTTCTATAGCTTGTTGATAATATTTAGCAGCAGTTACAAAGTTTTTCTCCACGCTAAAACCATTTTCATAGAGAAAACCTATGTTTCGATAAGCAACTGCGCTACCTTTTTCTTTGGCTTTCTCATGCCATAACTTAGCTTTGGTAAAAGCTCGTATAACACCATCACCATTATGATACATTACGCCTATTTGATTTAAATCATCAGCTTTTATCTCATCTTTAGCAAGCAGTCGATCCAAATCAGTTCGTGCTTCGGTATGACCTTTTTCTCTGGCCTGTTGATAATATTTAGCAGCAATCACAAAGTTTGGGGAGAAACCACCCAAACCATTTTCATGAAGAAAACCTAAATTTCGATAAGCAGCACCGCTACCTCTTTCTTTAGCTTTTTCATACCAGAGTTTAGCTTTGGCAAAATCTTTTTTAACCCCATCGCCATTATGATAGATTACACCTACCGAGTTTAAATCATTAGCACTGATTTCCTCACTAGCAAATAGCTGGTCTAAATCAGCTTGAGCTCCTGCATGACCCATCTCTATGGCCTGTCGATAGTTTTTAGCAGCAGTTACAAGGTTTTTTGTAACACCACCCAAACCTTTTTCGTAAAAAATTCCCATTCTTTTATAAGCATAACCACTACCTTTTTCTTTGGCTTTTTCATACCATTGCCTGGCATCTGTATAATTCTGAGCTACGCCTTTACCTTCATCGTACATATAGCCAATCCATGTCAAATCATTTGCAGCAATATCCCCCTTAAATAAACGTTTCAAGTCGGTTTGAGCCTCAGCATAACCTTTTTCTAAAGACTGCTGATAATATTTAACAGCGGTAACAATACTTTTTGTAACGGCATAGCCTTTTTCATAAAAAACACCTAAATTCCAATCCGCACGAGCGTTTCCTTTTGTTGAAGCTTTTTGATGCCATTTTAAAGCACTATCAAAGTTGGTTATTACCCCAGTACCTGGCGTATGATACATCTCACCAATCGCATTCATAGCATCAGCAGTGACGTTTGGATTAGCAAATAAATTGCTTATGCCCTCTCTTGCTCCTTGATTGTCGCTCCTTATTTGTTGTATTGAAAGCCACCAAAGGTTACGCACACTTTGAAATAATACAACCGGATATACATCAAGTATCCATTGATAAGCTTTTGCAGCGGATAAAAAATCAGATCTTTCTTCATAACTTTTAGCATCTTGCAAGGTAAAAGACATAAGTATCCCTCGTATATTAGAAAATGATAATTTTTTCGTGCCATCTAAATTAACTTATTTTACATCTTAAACAATTCACTTAAACAAACTACTATCATAGAGTATAGAGCTATTCATAAGTTATCGAGCACTGAAATTTTTAAATCGACACTGCATTATATTTTATTGACTCCAAATTACGTGCAATCCTCGTAAACGATATACATGCGAGCTATTATCTTCCTCCTTTGGGGTCTAGTCAATTTGTGATCATTAGTAGAGTGATTTAAGTGTTAAATAATGAACTGCCCGAGCAATACATAATGTCTATTGTCGCAAGGCGTAGTTAAAATACTTACAAAAATATATGGTCACGGCTTTGAAAAAAAATGGCTCTATAATTTTTACTTAGCTTAAAGTACGCTTGATGTAAGCCGCCTTCGGCAGCGATGTTCTACCAAAGTACCCATAATCTTGGCCGAATCGTGGCTATCGACAGTGATTGTTGGCCAATCTCCATTAAGAGGAACTAGATCGAAAATATCAAATCCATCGGCATTTTTGCTAAGCGGTTGGTATTTTCTCAATGATACCCCGTTATTATCTTTCACCAGTGCTAACACAATTTCGCCGGGTTGAGGCTTTATATTAGGGTCAATCACCACAATATCCCCTATATTAAATTCAGGCAACATACTTTGATCGTAAATTTTTATTGCAAAAATATGATCGCTTGTTGCAGCAGCAAAAGCGAGGTCAAGGCCGGTCATGGGGGGATCAGGGTTACTGCTTTTCATATAATCTAAATAATCAATTGCTTGCTGCGGATTTAATAGAGGTAGAATTTTGATGGCGGAGTCTACCAACAAATTTGCTCTTTGAATGTCATCCAGCTTCCTAATACCAGTGCCAAAACATAGCCATTCAGGATTAGTTTTTAAAACTCTGGCAACTTTTAGGAGATTGGTAGCAGTAAGTTCTTTTGTCGCTCCTGATTCCCATTGTGCGATGGCAGTCCGGGTAATAGTTTGATTGTTTTCAAAGTTACTAATGGCTCGCGCTAATTTCTCTTGACTGAGGTTAGCCATTAATCTGGCTGATTTTATTCTTTTTGCGAATGTCATTACCTATTGCACCTTATTTTATTGCTTTCCACGATAATATGGTTAGTTAATTTAATGCAGGTAGCCAATTTTGGTAAAACCATAGATTACCTTTTTAAGGTTCACTAATTAAATTCTTCTCTAAACGATTTTCTAAATACCGTTCTTGAAGCACTTGGTTGATTTGTGAGATTTCCTCAGCAAAACCTTGCAGTGACCAAAAGTAATTATGTATTTGATGAGCATCGTAATCTATAAAATCATCTGAGCTAATGACAATAATCATCGCTGTCAGCTTATTTACGCGAGATGCTAATGCAGTCAGTAAGCTACCCGTATCGGCTTTCTGGTTAAAAATAAAAACATTATTTTCTTCTCTTTTCATCTTTTTGATCCTTATCATTAGATGGGTTCTGTTTCTTGCTTTGAATACGCTGATAAATTTCCGCTCGATGTACTGAAACTTCTTTAGGTGCGTTAATGCCAAAACGTGCTCGATTTCCCTTAATCATGTTTAATACTGTAATTGTAATATCACCGTTTTCTCCTATCACAAGTGTTTCACCTACCTCTCTATATAAAATTAACATTACTAATTTTTCCTCCTGGACTAACTTCTTTCCATTAAAATAGTTTGTAATTGTTGCGCAGTGATGGGTTTAGTTGCTAACTTATCCATCCCCGCTGCATTGCATTTATCTTGAATTTCCTCTGGAATATATGCAGTTAAGGCAACAATATAAGCAGATTTTTTCTCTTCTTTACGCTCGGCGCAACGTATTTCTGCTGCAACATCTGTGCCACTCATATCTGGTAAACCAATATCCATAAAAATCACATCGTACTCTGCTTTAGATAGAGCAAGTGCCTGCTTACCATCACTAGCAACGTCAATGCTATAACCTAAACCTGTTAGCATTTTGTGCAAAACCACCCTTGCAATTGGTTCGTCTTCCACAAGCAAAATTTTTAACTGTTTAACTTCAGTGTTGTTCATATAGAAAACCTCCATGTGTTAATGAAATGTTTTATTGGGCATTGTTTTGGTTCCCTTTTAATAATGCGTACAATTTATTTTCCAAACTCAGCAAACGATTAGCAGAAGCCAAAATGACCTGTAAATAACTTTGCTGTTCGGAATTAAGAGGGGTTTCTTCTAGAAAATGCGCCATACCCACAATGCCTGTAATGGGTATACGCAGTTCATGGCTGATCTGAGAAATTACACTTGGTTGATAAGCAGTGACATTGTTTAACATTTTCCTTGCTCCTTTAACAATGGGGCTATACCCCGTTTAAAATCCTGTTTCTCCAAATTCTTTACTGTTTCACCTCGCAATATCTTCCTATAGGAAGTTACTGTAAGGAAATATTACGGGTTTCAGAATTAAATGTCAATCCCCAATGACTTAAAGGTGTAGATCACGGGCAGCTACACGGGGTAGAATGCATGAAAAATTTATCAGACACAGGCAAAAGTAAGATTAACGCTCGAAACCGCCTAAGATATAGCTTACAAAAAGACATGGAAAAAAGACAAATCCTTAAAATAGTAGCAGACAATATTAGAAACCTTTTAATTCAGCAGGGGTTATCTAGCACTGAGCTTTCAAAAAAATGTCATGTATCGTCTGGCACTATCAGTAAAATTATTAACGGTAATATGAGCATTACTATTCCGATGGCGTTTAACCTTGCTGAAGGATTAGGTGTAAGTGTCAACGATGTTTTAAGTGGGTTGTCAGGTAAAAAAATAAAAGAAGAACCCAACAAAAAAGTACAATCCAGCAAAAACGAACAACTTTCTATCGGCGTTTTATCTATCAATAACAAAAGAATTACTTGTGTTAAAAATCACACGGGCGTGATTATTGGCACATCAGAGTTAGAAGGTGGGCTTGACCTTGCTGAAACTTCCAGCAATTTAATTCAGTTAATACAAGAATCTATTTACGCGGCTTTACCTGGCGGTAATGCTGATTCCAACAAATTAAAAGATGCAAAACTTAATCTGGTAACACAGTCTTATGAATTTGAAGACACCCGAAGTAAATTTGCATTTTTTGCTAAACGATTTTTTAAAGATGTTGTTCTCATGTCTGATTGGCAAATCACTTATTTGGCAAGTTTTGAAAAAAGCCCCGGCATATCACTGATTACAGATAAAGGCGTTTCACTTTCTTATATGCATTCGGGCAAATTAAAAAAACTTGGCGGCTGGAAATTTCCTGTTTACGACTTAGGCGGTGAAAATTGGCTCGGTGTTGAAACTATAAGACATACGATTGAGGCTACCGAAGGCTATATACCGATGTCTAAATTAGCTAGCAATGTATTAGCTAAATATAATGGTAAAATAGAAAAAATTACTGAAACATGTTTTAAAGGTGAAAAAAACCCGGATATCTATTGCGTGTTTACTGAATTATTACTGCGCAGTTATTCTGCTAATGATAATGCCGCAAGAACTATATTAGAGAACGGCTACTATCAAGTTTATCGGTCTATAGAAAAAGTAGATAGTATTTTAGGGAATAAACTCAAAATTGCCATCAATGGTTCGCTAGCAGATATTTATAAAAGTTATTTTCCTAAAAACCGTTTAGTTACGCCTCCTAGCGATGCTGATAAAGTGGGATTACTGGCTGACATCACGGGTGAGTTTTTAGCGCAGCATGGGATAGAGAATGTATAAGTAGAACTCCTTTATACTTTGTCATTTAGAAAAACTTTTATGAAATCACGCAACATTTACTCCGTTTGTTTTTCTGTAGTAGTGGTTGATGATCATCATGCTTGTTAGATTCAGGTATTGGAACATCCTCTACCCTGACATGAACTTCTGGTTGTGGTTCTTGTCGGGCAGCCGGTAATTGAGACGGAGGATGAAATGTATTAAACGAAGTTGTTGCGGTTAAAACTGCTCTAGATGGATTTGGAGTAACAGCGGAAGAGAAAGAGGAAGCTTTTACTTTCAGCTGCTTTCTACGGTTTATATTAGTAAACGGATCAACTGCGGCAGGATCATAGATAAAGCTTCTATCTGTTATTTCTAGATGGCTTGTATAGCAAAAACCATAGCTTTCATGAAGTGACGTTATTTCTTTTCTTCCTACGAATCTTCTAGCATCATCTACTAAACCTTGGCAAGTATAGAGCCTAGAATCTGCATGAGATTTTAAGCCTGTACGTTCCAATAATGAAACAACATCCCAACGATCCCGTTCTTCATCCCGCTGCTCGAATTTTTTTAAACGGGGCAAATATTCTTTTTTACTGAGACCATCATTAGAACATTTATACAAAGCGTTTAAGCATCGTTCTACAGGTGATAAGAGCTTATCTTCTTTTCCAGCACGATACGTTTTATCTTGATCGCGCATAACATGTAGCGTAATTCTTGCAGTAATGCGTCTAGCTAAGATAACAACTCCGTCTTTCGCATCTAAAATGATTTCCTGCCTATCGCGCGTGCTTACTGTTAATTGGTTAATTTGATCTCTAAACCGTATAATCATTCGCTGAGCGATTTCTTGTACGAGTTTTTTATCAATAAAACTCGAGCCTTTAAATACTTCAATAAAATTTCCTGCTTGGGTTTGGGCATTACTATCACGGATTTCTGTAATATAAGATGTAATAAGATTAGCTGCTGTTATGCCTAATAAAGCCCACATGGATGGTTGCGTTTTAGCAATAATAGCTGGTTCTAAATCTTTAACTATCTTATCTGCTTTATCCCAGCCATCTTTTTTTCTATCTACCTCATTATTAAACAAAGCTTCACAAACGTAATATTTTGCTCGCATGCATTCTTCAAAAGCATCCAGAAATCCCTGTTCTTGTAAAGAATATTTTTCTTCAGAAGCCTGTATTTTGCCTTTATCATAAATATTATCATTTTGACCATGTGGAACAGGTTGTGAAGACGTTGATGTAGTTTGGGCAACCGCTGCTACAGGTTGTTCAGTAACTGATGAAACAGGCTGAGATGTTGGTGATACTACTTCATTTGTATTCTGTTTATTTTGAGCATTATTAATTTTGCTATCAGGTGTAGCATACACTTGACTTATTAATACGAGATAAGCTACTTCATTTGGATCATTAGGGGTCATTGAATATAATGTCTCATATAAATAATTGAATAATATCTAATTACATACTATTTGCTACTCGAGAAACATTTTCCATAAATTCTTTTCTGCGATCATCGAGTGGCTTATCGCAATTATCTAATGCTTTATTTATGAGGATCAAATATTCTTTTTCCTGAATACTTAGTTCTACGTCGCCAAATTCTATTTTGGTCTCTTTTTCCTCTTCTACCATGAATTTTTCCTTATCAGTATTAACTACTTGATTCCCCAATACGGCAGTTTGCGCAACTGGCGCTAAAGATATGCTTGTTGGAGGAACAAGTTTTGGCAAGTTAGCTATCTGGTCTGGAGTAACATATCTTGGCACTTGTCTGCCTATTTCATTAAATGAAGTACTCATATCAGGAAAAGTAGGGGGTGCAGGATTCCCACGCCCAAACGGGATACTTATGTTACCTACCGCTTTACCTATCCCCCAGTTTATTCCTGCACTAGTTAAGAAACTACTACAAAAACGCCAAGGATGCTGTGTGGCTTCGGTGTACATTGCCTTACCAACCTCTCCAGGATTGCTACATGCAAGCTTAAATTTATCATATGTTTTTTGTGGATGGAAAACTAAATTTACGGTTGCTAATAAAGTTAAACTGACCCCTTTTTTTATATCCTTAGCCATATACCGAGCATAGCGCGTTTCTCGCAAAAGATTATCATAATTATCTTCATCAGCAGGAGTTAATGTAAAATTCAGATCTTCCCCCTTATTTATTATTTCATCAAATTCATCCAGGATGTTCTGCTTGTTCTCTGTATACCAACTGTTGTCATTAGGAGTGTGGCTTCCATTTGATGTTATTAATTGGTGCACTTGTTCGGTAGATAGATGTATTTTCTTAGCGTTATCCTTATTAATATCCTTAAGCATTTTTGAGAATTTATCAAAATCATCAATTTTAACCGTGTCGTATGTCCCGTCAGATTTAATATACCGAAGATTTTGTTTGACCAAAATATAGCTATTTTTATACTGGTCTGAAATTTCTGGAAAATCTGACATTAAATGGAAGTCACACCCGTCCTTAGCTTTACTAAAATCAATAATTTTAATAAGCTGAGTTACTATTGCACGAAAACCTAAATATTTAGTTGGGCTAGCAACAGGTATAGTGGAAAACCCTTTGATTAAATTATTGTAAAGTTGTACATAATTTTGAAGAACAGTATCAGTTCCAGTATAAGCAAGCATAATACTTCCTCCTATAAAAGTTTTTTGTAATACCCACATCAACCCCACAACAAGAGCATTTAGGTTATGCCGTGAACCTCCGCCGGTAGAGAATGCTAATATACTAATCTCTAGCCCGTCAATCAGTTAATGGCTTACAGTTTATTGCCCATAAATTTATTTTTCTATCCATATTCTCACTTTCTTTTGAGAAGCATGAATAATGGATATCATAAATGCAGGCCAACCAATTACAAGTGAGTTTTTAGCGCAACATGGGATAGAAAACGTTTAAGCACAATTTATTTTGTATTCCTTACTGTAGACCTCGAATCCAGATCGCTTGGGGTAGATTCATCCTCAACTTCAGCGATTTTTTGTTTCTTTATCTTTGGCTCACGGTCTTCTTCCTCCGCAGTGTGGATTGGTTTAGTGGTAGATAAGCTAACTTGTTCACCCCATAACTTCCTAAGGGTAATTGTTTCATCATCCGATACGGGTAAGCTTCTATTTTCGGAAAGTCTTCTTCTATTTTCATTATCTTCACCAGCTTCCACCCCAGCATCTTCTAATGTTTTTTGGCCACTACTAAAAATAGTTTGCATAAGATCACGGGTTCTAATCGGTTTATTAAAAAAACTATCTGGAACAATTGTTTTATAAAGATGTCGGATAAGAAAATTTTTATTTTGACTTAATTCCTGAATAGCTCTATCATTTTCTTCCTGGTGATCTTTTAGTAAATAGCGTTCACAAGGGTCATAAGCTACAACCGATTCATCTTTTTGCTCTTGTGTAGAATTTCCTTGATAAGGCATGTCAGCACTTACCCTGATGAGCATGTAAGGGCGTTTTCTTTTTTCTGAAAATTTATAATCACCTAATGTTACTTTAAGTTTATATAAGAACCCTTCTTTATCTTCCGCGCTTTTTTCCAACAAATAATTCATTGCTTCTTTACAATCATTACAAGGATATTGGGATGAATGTATATCTAAAATAATCGCATATATTTTATAGCCTTTTTGTATTCCACTATTTTCCAGTTGTACCTTGAGAGAATTAATAAAATCATCACTTTCCATGCAATGAACTAAAGCTTCTTCACTGTGAAAATATGTAGTTGATTTCTTTTTTAACGCACCATGCCTCCTTTCAAGCTCTTTCTTCAGTTTTGTTGCTGAGAGTTTTGGAAAACCATATATGCCTTTTTGCAACGGTGATATAGGCCAAGTAAGAAATTTCCTTCCATGAGTATGTTCCGTTTTCCAAACTTCTTTTGAAACGATGAAACCTATATTGGCGGCTAAATAATTTCCGTGAGGGTAACTAGATTTTGGACCATGGAAAGCATAACATGAAGATGGACTATCTTCCGTTGCTGTTAATTGGGCATAGTGAGGATATTTTTTAGTAGCATACCGAACAGTCATAGCTAATTTCAAATGGATATCCTGTTTGTTTTCATACAAATACGTTGTATCTACTGTTTTTTCTTTAACGTATTTCTCATCTAAACCATGAGCATTCTTACATTTATAAACTGCATTTAGCGATTTACTCCAAATTGGAATCATTAAGTTTCACCTTTTAAAGATATAAAAGCTTAAGTTGAAGTACTTTTATTTACACAAAATAAGATTGCCTCTATAAAATGATTGTTAGGCTTTAATAGCTAATATAATGATAGCTGCGACAAGCAATATGATGCCGCCAAGTATTTTAAACCTATTTTTTCTGCTCACATCTCCACTTTCTCTATATATCCATCCCCACAATTGAGAAGCAAGAATAATGGATACCATAAATGCAGGCCAACCAATAATTTGTTGCACTTTGCTTAATTGGCTCATTCCTTTGCTGTAAAGTGCCAGTGACCCCGTAAAAAATAATCCCATTAATGTTATTAGCAATATATTTTTAGCAAACAATATTTTTTTAGTAGGTAATGTTGGTGTAGTATTTTTTCTAATTTTATATAAAAACCCTATGAACATTGGTATGGATGCAGCAAGAAGAAAAGGCGGCCATACCCAAAACGAATTGCTGGTTTGAAAGTGGGCTTGAGAATAAAAAGCTACAATGACAAATGTGATATTTTGCAGGCCACTGGTAAGCCCTGTTAAAGAAGCAAGTAACCAACCCTTATGGTAACGAGAAATATTAGCTAGAGGAACATCCTTTCCTACGTTGTTGTGTTTGCCAGAGTGGTAATAAATAAACAAGCTACATAAAATAAAAAAGATGGCGAGTACAACGAGGCTATCTTGCAAGGTAAAAAAAGTATTCTTATAAAAAACAACAAACAGCGAACCAATCGTAACCCCAAGCCCTAAATTAATAGTAAAACTTAATGCCACGCCTATAAAATCAATGGCATAGGCAAAAAAGACTTGCCCTAATCCGAAGATGACGCCACTCAATATGAGAAACGTTAAGATACTTGGTTGTAATGATAGATAATTACCGATCGTACCAGGAAGCATTATAGTGAGGATTACCCAGGGCATTACTGCAAGCCCAATAATACTATGGTAGCACCAGATTTTTTCTTTAATAAAATTATTAATATACTTTGCAGGAATGACAAACGACCCATTCATCAAGCCAGCAATTATAAACGTTAAAATACTTGTTTCTCGCAACATAGTTTGTCAATGACCTCCGGCAATTGCGCCCATTCGCTTATCAACGCTATAGGATGCGCAGCTTGCAATTCTGTTATTGAATGTGCTCCAAATGTTACACCAATCGCTTTAACTTTTGCATTAGTTGCAAACAGTAAATCTGTTTTGGTATCCCCAATCATTATACATTCATCGTGGTTAACATTAAATTTTTCCATTATATACTTCAACATAATTGGATCAGGTTTACTCTGATATTCGTCACCACAACAAATAATATCAAAAATATTCGATAATTTATTATATAAAATAGCTCTATCAAGTTCTTTTCTATTTTTAGCAGTAGCAATCGCTAGTTTTATTCCTCGCTTTTTAAGCATCTCTAATACTTCTTTTACCATAGGAAAAAGCGGTGCTTGGTAGTGGCTAGTTTGCATTAATAGATGGAATTCCTTACTTAATTTACTTAGGGTGATACTATCCGCGCTAGGAAAACATTTTATTAATGCGTCTTCAAATTTTGTACCAAGCACCTTTTTAATTATTACTTCACTGGGTAAAGGTAAACTATACTTGTTAGCAAGAAAATTTTTACATTCAATAATCTTATCGACGGAATTTACCAGCGTACCATCCCAATCAAATACAATTAGCTTGAGCATGGTGATATTCAGTAAAATAACGGTTACGTTGTTGGATAATATTTGCTGGAACTGTACCACTAATTAATTTAACCTGATTGCTATTTAACCCTATCGAAAACATGCTTTTAATCTGGTGAGCAACATTTTGGCTTCCTGCCGCCACTATCCCTTGATCTTGATACAACAATGTGGAGTCCTCAACCATATGCAATTGGCGTCCTGCTAAACGCTTGCTTTCTATGGAATCTGTCATCATGATTATGTTTTCTGCACCAATAATTTCTACTAATTTTTTAACAATCACTAAATCTACATGCTCACCGTCAAAGTTTTGACATATCTTGACATAGCCTTTACGAGCGTTCCTGATCATTACTGCGGGTACAACACCCACTTTTTCTTCGAGCACATCTAAATTCCATGACTCAAGATTTAATAATTTTATTTCTTGGTTGCGTTTCATTTTTTCCGAAGGCGTCCTCCAAGCATGTTTAAAATTATGTGGCATATCGTTGATCAAATGATCGGTAATTGTTGAACCTAATTTCGATACAGCGACTATATCAAACATAGTTTGCAGCAATTTTGCACTCGCTTCTGGATCGACTTTGGTAAAGTGGCCTGGAGCTGGTAGGACGCCACCTTCTAACAAGGTCTCAGTAATCCATGCAATACTCGGAGAAGACGTTGCACACGAACTAAAATTGCTTCCATGCGCTAATAGTGCATCAGGAGATAAAATAACATATATCAACCCTTTTTCACCGCAGGCAGCTAATTCTTTCCAGTGCTGTAGTTCTGGCATCCATATTCCAGTTTCTGGTGTTCCACCATGACTAGCCAATAAGGGGCCCTCTAATCCGAACCCCAGTAAATATTTGAATTTCCCCATTTTTCTTCCAGTGTTAAATGTTTCTATCAAATTAATAAAACCTTTAAAATTAGGTTTTGGTAAATATAGCGTTAATACCGTTCGCTGTTTCCTTCTCGCAAGAATACTCTCGATCTCTTGCAAATCTAATGCTGCAATTTCGGTAAAATCAAAACGCCCTACACCGTGACAATGAAAATCTATCGAATTTTCAACCAACGGGGTTATTTCGCCCGTAGTAGGTTTTTCCATAATATTTATCCTCGAAATAGTTACAACTGATTAGTACTGGAATTGAATCATATATTTTCTCAATTTTAACGATAGGAATTTTAAAAGTATTTGTTCAGAGCATCTAGTAGAATGCTAATTAATCAAAAGGCCTCTAGCCTATAATTCATTGTGTTTACTATAACATAAATGAGGGTCGTTTAGGTTGTAGGAAGATTGCTGACTATGAGTTAAAATTACTGATTAGGGGGTGGGGTTAGACCACTCCCATTGCGCTTTGACCAACCTCCCCATGATCGCTATACTTAACCCATGCCCAACCCCCTCGTCATCATCCATGGCTGGAGTGATAATTCAGCGTCATTCAAGCAGCTTGCCATAGCGTTGCAAACACGTTTAAAGCGGGCAGCGCGGTTGATTAATCTGGCGGATTATGTCTCGATGGACGATGAAGTCACTTACGATGACTTGGTCACTGCACTATCATTTGCCTGGCAGGTTAACAAATTGCCTAACACCCCCAGCAGCGTGGATGTCATTGTGCACAGCACTGGCGGCTTGATTATCCGTGATTGGATTAGCCGCAATTTCACCCCACAAACTGTACCGATTAAACATCTTGTAATGCTTGCTCCGGCTAATTTTGGGTCGGCCCTCGCTCATAAAGGTAACGCCTTTTACGGGCGCATTATCAAAGGATTTAACAGCCAAAAATTATTGCAAGTCGGCGCTAAATTATTAAAAGGTTTGGAGCTGGCCAGCCCTTATTCTTGGCAATTAGCGCAGCGCGATCGTTTCGGCACTAAAAATTTTTACGGCCCCGATAATATTCTTTGCACGGTATTAATCGGTAATACCGGCTACAAAGGAATTTCAGCCGCCGCAAATGAAGACGGCAGTGATGGCACAGTGCGCATTGCTTGCGCCAACCTGAATTGTGCCTATATTAAAGCGGATTTTAGCCAAGACCCACTAAACCCGACCTATACACTGGCGCGTTCAAAAGGCACTACTGCGTTCGCTGTGCTCGACAAAGAAAACCACAGCACTATCACCAATAAAGATAATAGCGCGCAAAACCCTGATACATTGAACTATATTTATCAAGCCTTAACCGTGACGGATAAAGATTTTCCAGCATGGTGCAAAACGCTGACTGATAAAACCAGCCAACTTATGCAACAAGGCACAACCAAGTCGGCCACCCATGGTTTTCAAAATACCGTGAGTTTTGTCCATGACCAGTTTGACCAGCACATACAAGACTATTTTCTTGAATTTTATGGCGATGAGGAAAACCTGCACTGGCTGGCACAGCTGTTTCATGGCGGCATTATTACTACTACTCATGCCTATATTGGTGATACTAGCTTCCGCAGCCTTTATATGGACTGTACTTTATTACAACAAGAGTTGACTAAAGACTGGCAAACCCTCAATATTAGCTTAACCGCCTTGCCGGAATTTAAGCGTAATGGTAATGTGGGTTACCGGACTTTTACCGACAAAGACATAGGCGCGATAGCTATCGCGAAAACAAAGATAAATGAAATATTCACTGCCAACCGCACTCTATTGCTAGAGATATTATTACGACGTGAACAAGCCGAAACACTTCTGACTATTCAACCACTCAGCGAAAAAACATGAACAAAAAATCTCCTTTACGTATTACTGTCGCCCAACTTAATTTTTGTGTAGGCGATATTGCTGGTAACACTAAAAAAATTATTACTGCCATTGAAGAAGCGCGCGATAAACTAAACAGCGATATTGTAGTATTCCCTGAATTGGCAGTATCTGATTATCCACCCGGTGATTTATTATTACGTGCTGATTTTCAAAAACAAGTGCACGATGCCATTATCACCATCAAACATAAAACCACAGGCATTACCGTGATCCTCGGTCATATTTATCCCACCAAGGGGAAAATTTATAATGCGGCAAGCGTTATTCGCAATAAAAAAATTGTGAAACGTTATTATAAACAATGTTTACCTAATACCGGTGTTTTTAATGAGAAGCGTTATTTTTCCAATGATGTGAGCAAACCTTGTGTGTTCAAAGAAAAAAATGTCAACGTTGGGCTTATAATTTGTGAAGATATTTGGCACCCCATGCCCAGCAAACAATCGGCACAAGCAGGCGCAGAAATAATCGTTTGTATTAATGCTTCGCCATTTGATATTCATAAACTGGAACGCCGTAAAAATATGATTCGCGCGCGTATTCAAAAAAATAAAATCCCGATACTTTATACCCACCGTGTCAGTGGCCAAGATGATTTAATTTTTGATGGTGGCTCAATGGCGATGAACGTCAAAAAAGAAATCGTCGCGCAAGCAGAATTTTTTGCCGAACAATTGTGGCCCGTTGACGTGAGCACAACCAAACCCATTGCTTTTATTCCACAACCTGTGCCACCACTCCCCAGTGAAGAAGAATTTGTTTATCGCGCTTTAGTTTTAAGCGTGCGCGATTATGTGGCTAAAAATAATTTTCCTGGTGTATTAATTGGTCTTTCAGGTGGTATTGATTCTGCGCTTACTTTAGCAGTGGCGGTCGATGCGATTGGCAGCGATCGCGTGCACGGTGTTTTGATGCCATCGCAATATACTTCGGAATTAAGTTTAAAATTAGCTAAAGAACAAGCCAAAACATTAAATGTAAAAATCAGCACTATATCCATTGAACCTACGGTGGCGGCTTTTACTAAATCACTGGCGACAGAATTTGCTGGGCTACCCGCTGACCAAACCGAAGAAAATATTCAAGCACGTTGTCGCGGCGTTATTTTAATGGCGCTCTCTAATAAAACGGGCAAGCTGGTATTAATCACCGGCAATAAAAGCGAAATGGCGGTTGGTTATGCTACGCTCTACGGCGACATGGCGGGTGGTTACGCCCCATTAAAAGATGTTTATAAAACCATGGTTTATAAATTAGCGGCTTATCGCAATGCTATTGCGCCGGTCATTCCCACTGAAGTCATTACACGTGCACCCTCTGCTGAGTTAGCGCCTAATCAAAAAGATCAAGATTCACTGCCACCCTATGATGTGCTCGATGAAATTTTAAAGCTGTATATTGAACACGATAATAGCTTGAGTGATCTTGTTGCCGCAGGTTTCAATAAAAAAACAGCGCAACGCGTAATCGATATGGTCACCCGTAATGAATATAAACGCCGCCAAGCACCCCCTGGCCCACGCGTTACCCCTCGTGCTTTTGCGCGTGAACGCATGTACCCAATTACCTCGAAGTTTAAAACGACTTGATTTATACTCTTCGCGTTTTAATCTTAGGCAAATCACTTATGAAGATTTTGGAAGCTGCAGTATGTCTAGCAACCGTAGACTCAAAAGTGGCTGATGGGGAAAAGTTGTTCTAAACTCAAAAAATCTGTTTTATTACCAGATCAGATAAAAATAATCGTTTTTAGACAAAAAAACATGAAATTTTACCAAAATCGTGTAAAATAATCATTATTGCACGCAAATAATTGATTTATAACCACAGGTTGAGGCCAGTCAAATGGATATATCAGAGGATGCCGGGGTTCCCGTAGGGTATAGCGCATTAATTAAAAACCTAAAACTTAATGTATTACCCCATTATCGAAGTTCCTATATCGCCATGAGTGGTAGAGGCAAAACTATAGCCAACACCCACGAAGAAATACACATCTACCCTAAAAATTATGCTATTAAAAATTTTGATGACCCTTTACTCCATATTGAATTTGCTTTAAAGCACGATGGGATAAACTTACATATTTTATACCAAACGTTTTTGCATATTGGCGTACAAACCATCGAAAAATTTATTCAAGACCAGCCTACTAGCAAATATGCACGTATCATTTGGTATTTATACGAATGGCTAACTGAAACAAAATTAAATATTGAAGATTGCCAATCCAGTAATTATGTCAACCTGCTAGACACTAATGAATACTATACTTCTGTTCCATTAAAAAAACGCCGCTATCGTGTTAATGATAACTTATTGGGCAATCGTACATTTTGCCCAATAGTGAGAAAAACGGCAGCATTACAAAAATACGAAAACCTAGCGCTTGACCAAAAAGCACATGAATTATTAGAGCAATATGATCCTGTAATTATTGCGCGCGCGGGTAATTATTTATATACCAAAGAAACAAAATCTTCCTACGAAATTGAGCACGAATACCCTGAGCAAAAACGTTTAGCGAAATTCGTGACTATTTTAAAAGAAGCGAGCGCGATAAATAAATTAACGAAAGACAAGTTAATCGAACTGCAAAATACTATTGTTGACCCGCGTTATAGAGATGCCGATTATCGACATACACAAAATTACGTTGGTGAAAATATTGAGCACTATCGACAAAAAATTCATTATATCTCCCCCAAACCAGAAGACGTTACTGATCTGATGGCTGGGTTGCTTGCGGCACTTGAAAGAATGATGGCATCAAAATCACATCCTATTGTTATTGCGGCAGCAATCTCTTTTGGCTTTGTTTTTATTCACCCATTTGAAGATGGTAACGGCAGACTACATCGATTTTTAATTCATTATATTTTATCAAAACAAGCTTTTACCCCCGAGGGTTTTATTTTTCCGGTGTCTGCCGTAATGCTTAAAAATATAAAAAATTACGACCAAATCCTTGAATTATTTTCAGCACCACTACTTACGCTGATATCAAATTACACGCTAGATGAAAAAGGCACGATGAACGTAGCACAAGACACCAAAAATTATTACCAGTTTATAGATTACACGGCACAGGTTGAATACGTTTTTGCTTGCATTGAAGAAACCATAGCAACGGATTTTAAAAATGAATTGAAATTTGTGCTTAACTTCGATAAGACAAAACGTGCTATCCAAAATGTTGTGGATATGCCCGATAAAAAAATCAATCTTCTTATTAAATTGGTTATACAGAACGATGGTAAACTAGCAGAAAAAAAACGTAAAGATTATTTTTCTGAACTCACCACGAATGAGATAGATGAGATGGCTAATATCATTCAGCGATTTATGCTTTAATCGCATAAACATTCGCCTAGGCAACCTTCCCGGTCTTTTGTAGGCTTTGCAACACTTAACTTAATATTGACACTCGCTTGACTTTATTGAGCGTCAATATTAAGTTATAAGATAGCGATGACATTATGAATGAAAAGGCGTTGATTTATGCAAATCACTTATGAAGATTTTGAAAAGGTAGAGTTACGATCAGGCACTGTGGTTAAAACGGAAGTTTTCCCGCGTGCGAAAAAACCATCTTATAAAGTTTGGGTTGATTTTGGCAATGAAGTTGGTGTTAAACAAACTTCTGCGCAAGTAACTGTTCACTACACCCCCGAATCTTTGATCGGCCGCCAAGTGATAGGCTGTGTAAATCTCGGCAGTAAAAACATCGGCGGCTTCACTTCAGAATTTTTGCTGGTTGGCTTTGCAGATGCTAACAATGCAGTATGTCTAGCAACCGTAGACCCAAAAGTGGCTGATGGTGAGAAGTTGTTTTGACGCCTTACTGACCCTATTAAACATCAGATCATACGGTAGAAAAATTTATTGTGATATCACAAAAAAGTGTGATATCACTTATATTTGTGATATGAGATTTATCACCTCAGTCGCGGTGTCGGTGCATCGACCCGCTGATGGCTAAATTTATCGAATTTCGCCAATCTTTTTTGGTGAAACCGATAAAATTCAGGGCAAAAAGTTTTAATAATTTCCGGGTCATCTTCATGCCGTTGTGCGTCTTTTTCCATCAGCATGGTTCTTTTGCCATCTTTTTGATAGCCATGATTATAAAACTCAATTCCTTCCTGTGTTTTCCTATATTCATTATCTGCTATAAAAGCAGCGACTTTACCGTTTGTAGTTTGCGGTTCGTTAACTAAATAACCATAGATCGCTGTTCTATTTTGGTGATGTACGACATGCGTTACATAGATATCATAAGAACTACCCACACGTACAAAAGGAAAACCTTCAGCCAATTCCTTTTCCATCTTTGCGATCGGCATATAAGAGAGTGCATATTGAGGCACTCTAACACATATCGGTTGATATTTTTCTTCTATCAATTTGACTAAACTATTATGGTGTTCTATCTCAAGCGGCGTAAGCGCACCTTCTAATGCCTTTATTCGAAGTGCTGCAAATTCTTGCGTGATGTATTGATCACATTTTTTTAATGCATCTTCTAATTCAGCTTGCTCTTCTGGCGTATCATAAGGATCAACGGACATGAGCGCATCTTTACCTTCAAAGAAAGATTTCATTCGATCGCCAATTGGATCATTATTTGACTTCACAACGTGGATATCCTTATGATGAAATTCATGCCGCAGATGCCTAGAAATTTTATGGCATCCTAAGTTATCTACACGTACCTTTATACAATTAATTTGCTTACCATTAGTAGGATCTTTAGTCACTCCAGCTTGTGCAAGATCATTATTTATTAACTCTGACTCAATAATTAATTTAAAATCTTTGCTGGCAAAAGCCCTGACCACTTTTTCATGTGTTTCTGGCTCTTGCATAATTTCTTTTACGTAAGCCCAAGCAAGCTGGCGTTTTGCAAGCTGTTGTTGTGGCGTTAATTGTTTAGCGAAATCTTTAGCGATCATAATTTGTCCAAAGATAAATTCATCAGAAATCGCCGCACAAGTTTCTGGTTGGCGATCAGCCAGTTTAAAAGTGATTTCAGCGAAGCTGGAAGGACGAACAGAAAAATCCTCCTCTACCGGGTCTACTTTTGGTCTGACATTCACAAACCTCGCCCCAAACAAACTAGCCATTACCAACACAAAAGAAGCAATAGGATATTTAATAGCAATACTCAGTATTGCGATTAAAACTTTAAACAAACCAGCTAAAAAAGAGTTTAATGGATTCGTGTTCCGTTGGGGTAGCATGTTTTCCTCGCTATAATAAACCAGCAAAGAAATTATTATAACAGATAATCCTTAAGGTTTCCTTAAGAGATCAGGCAACCTTCCCGTTCTTTTGTAGGCTTTGCAACACGGGCCCATTGGGGAAATTCAATTGCAAGGTTTGTAGAGATTGATCGGCAAGCGTGTTTAAACCTAAAGCACGGTAGGATTGCACCATAATGCCGAGTGCTCTTTCGGTTTGTGGTGAGCCATCAAAACGTTGTAATACACTACTTGCTCGGTTAGCGGCAGCGACATAAGCGTGTTTATTCAAATAAAATTGTGCGACATTCAACTCGTAGCTAGCAAATAAGTTACGCAAATAGATCATGTGTTGGTGCGCATCAGCCGCATAATTACTATCCGGGAAAAAGCGCACTAATTGCGCAAAATCAGCGAACGATTGAGTGGTTGTACCGGGATCACGCTCTGAAAGATCAGAAGGGAAGAAACGCTGCAACCAACCGCGGTCTTGTGAAAAATCTGCTAAACCTTTCATGTAATAAGCATAGTCGACGTTTGGACTGCGCGGATAAATGCGAATAAAACGATCGGCAGTTGCCGCCGAAGAAGGCACATCGTCATTTTGATAATAGGCATACATCAAATCAAGTTCAGCTTGCTCGGCATCATCGCTAAACGGGTACAACGCATCAAGCGCTTCAAATTGTTTGGTTGCGGTACTGTAACTGCCTTTCGCTAAACTAACTTCACCTTGTTGAAATATCTGTTGCGCAGTATATTTTTTATAAGGCTCGGTAGGATCCTTAGTAGAAGCGCAACCGCCTAAGAAAGCGCCAATAATGCTGGCAACGCCAATATAGATATATAGTTTAGGAAATTTCACGATGGATTTTTAAACATAAAATTGTGGGGGGCAATTATTATATTGCCCCCAATTATTATTGGTATTACTTAATTATGGGCCTTCTTTTTTCTTAAACAAATCATTTAATTTTAATTTTTCAGCAATGATCGGAATACCGCACCAACCGATAATGCCTTCTACAATCAAAATCAAACCAATTAAAAACATAAACACCCGACCGCCGCCCAGCAATGCGATGATAAACAAAATAGCACCGATGACCAAACGACTAATACGCTCATTACCTTCGATGTTGTTAGGGAGATTTAACATAATGACTATCCTCTGTGAAATAATAACCCATGGCGTTTCCGCCCGCCCTTTGTAAACCCGCACATTATAGCTGTATTAAAATATAAAACACAAACGGTTCTCAATAAACTGATAGAATAATTCCTATTTCCATCCATTTTGCTATATATTTATACAATTAGACAGACTATAAGCCACGAGGTCCCTCATTGCAACACGAAATACTTGATTTAACAGCCTCCGTTCCTGAACATTTAGACGGCAGCCGCTTGGATAAAGCCCTGGTTGAACTTTTCCCAGCTTATTCGCGTGCCCGCTTACAAGATTGGATCCGTGCGGGTGAGGTTTTAGTCGGCGGCCGCCAGAAACGGCCACGTGACCCAGTTTATGGTGGCGAAGTGGTCACTATAAGCGCAACTCTGCCCAAACAAGAAGCGTGGCTTGCGCAAGATATCGCGTTGGACATCATTTTTGAGGATGACAGCCTGATTATTATCAATAAGCCGATTGGTCTGGTGGTGCATCCGGCAGTGGGCAATCCCGATAAAACGATGGTAAATGCCTTACTACATCATTGCCCAGCCTTGGATCAAATTCCGCGCGCCGGGGTGGTACATCGCTTGGACAAAGATACTTCGGGCTTATTAGTGGTCGCTAAAACGCTGAATGCACATACGCAGTTGGTACGGCAACTGCAAGCCCGCACTGTACAACGTGAATACGAAGCGGTGGTCAATGGTATTTTGATTGCCGGTGGTACTATCGATGCGCCGATCGGCCGTCACACCATGCAGCGCAAAAAAATGTGTGTGATTGAGTTGGGCAAACCGGCGGTGACGCATTATCGGGTCACCGAACAGTTTCGTGCACATACGCGGCTTAAGGTAAAACTGGAAACAGGGCGCACGCATCAAATCCGCGTGCACATGGCGTATATCCATCATCCTATTTTGGGCGATGTCACTTATGGTGGCCGTTTGCAATTGCCTAAACAAGCAAGCGAGGAATTAATTCAGATGTTACGAAGTTTTAAACGACAAGCTTTACATGCCGCGCGTTTGGGTTTGGTGCACCCCGTTACACAACAATATATGGAGTGGAGCGTTGGTGTACCCGCCGATATGAAGGAGTTAATTGAAGTATTGCGCAGAGATAAAGATCAAATTTAATACGCCCCCTTTGAAAAAGGGGGCCGCCGAGCGCTAAGCGAGGCGGGGGGATTTAAGGAACCTAAAACGATGAACCGAATTATCCAACCCAACTGGCCGTCACCGACTCGCATTAGAGCATTTTGCACCACGCGTCTTGGTGGCGTGAGCAAAGCGCCGTTTGATAGTTTTAATTTAGCCACCAGCACCGAAGATGATATAACTAATGTGCAAAAAAACCGGGCGTTGTTGCAACAAATATTACAATTACCCAGCGAACCAGTGTGGATCAAACAAACCCATAGCGTCATTGCCGTACCAGCTGATAGTGTAGCAAGAGGCGTTAATGCCGATGCTTCTTTTACCGATAAACCTAATGTTGTTTGCGCAGTGATGACTGCCGATTGTTTGCCGGTATTAGTCTGCGATCAAAATGCAAGCTGGGTCGCCGCTATTCATGCGGGCTGGCGTGGTTTAGCAACAGGTGTAATTGAACGCACGATCGAAAAAATTCCCGTGGCGCGGGAAAATTTATTAATCTGGCTAGGGCCTGCAATTGGGCCCAGCGCATTTGAAGTCGGCGCAGATGTATTTGATTTATTTGCACAACATGATGAGAAAGCGTGTTTAGCCTTTAAGCCCATCGCTAACAATAAATGGTTAGGGGATATGTATGCGCTGGCGCGCCAACGTTTAGATGACTGCGGCATTAAAGCAGATGCAATTTACGGCGGCGATCTTTGCACTTATACAGATAAAGAACGCTTTTACTCTTATCGCCGTGATGGCAAAACCGGCAGAATGGTGAGCTTGATTTGGATTGAGGGCTAATTAGTCCTCCCACAAATGTTTTAATGGCCCAGCTAGCATGGTTTCAGCTAATGCATTAATTTGGTCTTCTGTTTGAATTGCACCTACTGCCTGTTCTTCCAGCGCCATGGAATGCCCAACTCTTCTAACTAATGAATATATATAAGTATTCAATATATTTAACCGTTGCCCCCGCCGACAAAAAGAACCGTCTCTTTTAGTATGAGAATATCAAAAAGAGCCGTCTCTTTTATTGCCTTTCATTAAAAATACCCCCTATAATTAATAATTTAGGAGAAACAGATAGAAAGAGCAGCAACTACCTATCTAACAAATTGGCTGGTAGCACCCGCACGACAGGTGGGTAAAACTTGGCTAGCGCGCCAACTTGCTGCCTTGAGTAATAAACAACTCATTTTTATAATTATCCCACGAGGTAAAAACTATGATTTTAGAAACTCATCCAGATTACACTGCAATCAGAGCACTTCCTTTTTATCATGGAGCGGTGAAGGATATCGGCCAAGCAAAAAAAATATTAGGGGGAGCGCCGGATAACTCTTACATCGTTGCATACCATCATGTTAAAAAAGCGGTCAATAGAGCTTTTGTAGTATATGTAAAAGGCCACTCTAAATTATATAAAACAACCAATTCTGACCCTGCTCAAATACTACCTTTGATTAGAGCCTCCGCCGGTTATAACGCCGAATTCACACCGTTTAATAACCCTAAACAAGTCGCAGAACAAAAACAAGCACCAGCCCCCGCTCCACGCGCTAGAACTGTCGGCGCTTCCGTTGTCGGCTATCCTGAGCTTTCAGAAGCAGCAAAACATGAATATTGGGGAGAAGTGAGAGAACTGCCATTTTTCTTTGACATTACCCTTGAAGAAGCTCAAAGAAAATTAAAGGATGCGGCGCGGAATGCATATATAGTAATACCTTTTCCGAAAGAAGAGAAATCTGAAGCGACATATGGTGAATATAGAATCGTAGTAAGAGGATCTCCAAAGAAAGATAAAGCTGCAGATACAGCACGAGTTAAAGAATTTAAAATATCTGATAAAGAAAAAATAATCAAAATAGAAGGGGGCGTCGCAATTGAAAACCATGTTGTTATGGAAGCTCAACGCCAAATAAATAATCCTAGATTTAAACAGGCATTAGACGAAATGAGACCCTATCCTAATGACGGCGGAATTCCGTGTGAATATACAGATAAAAAAAAGCGGGAAAAAAAAATAGATGATGCACTAGAAGCAACATACCTTGGAGATCCTATCAGAAAAGGGTTCATGAGACGGCTAATGATGGCGCAGACCGAAAAAGAAAAGCAGGAAGTAAATGAGGACATGCAACGAGCATTTCCTGGTCCTGTAGCAGCGCCTCTGGAGGAATCTCGAAGCCTTCCACCGATATCCTTCAGAATAGGAGTGAGAGCTCGCGCTACCGGAAGTCCGATTCATAGTAGTACTTGCTCACCATCAGTTGTTGCTGCAACGGCGGCAGCAGTTGCTGTAACGGCTGTAGTTGGTGCAGTTTATAATGCTGCTAGTACTCGTTGTTCGATATCATAGTAGAGTTGTCATGCCCGAATGGGGTTGTCGGGCATCCAATGGATGCTGATACACCGTATGATTCCCGCTCACCCCTATTACCAGCTTTAGGGCTGAAGAAAATCCCGTAAAATCTGAAAAATTGACAACTCTACCGTCAATTTTACTGAAAAATCGACGGTAGAGTTGTCAATTATAAGGATATTTGGTATAATTGCCGTCAATATTCTAGAATTTGTGCTCAACTATGAACCTTAAACGACTACTCGATTTACCTGGCTTATTGCAAAAAAAGTCCTTTTTCTTGTTTGGACCACGAGCTACAGGCAAATCTTTCTTAATTCGAGAACAATTTCCAATCAATGTTCCTGTACTCAACTTACTAAAAAGCGAACTGTATTTATTGCTGAGTAGTCGACCTTACGAATTAGAACCTATCATTAACTCTTATGAACAACAGGGTTTAGTGGTGATTGATGAAGTTCAGCGTGTTCCCATGCTATTGCATGAGATACATAGACTTATTGAGGAACGAGGCATACGTTTTTTGTTAACGGGCAGCAGCGCCAGAAAGTTACGAGAAAAAAATGTAAATTTATTAGCAGGTCGTGCTTGGGAAGCACAACTGTTCCCCCTCACGCGTCATGAAATTCCTAATTTTGATTTAAACCGATATTTACATTTTGGTGGTTTACCGCCCGTTTATTTAAGCGAGGAACCTGCTGAAGAACTGGGCGCTTACGTTCATACTTATCTACAAGAAGAAATTCAAGCAGAATCTTTAGTACGTAAAATTCCTGCTTTTTCGCGTTTTTTACAATTATCAGCATTAACCAGCGGTGAGATAATGAACTTCTCAAAAATTGCCAATGATGCTGGCATTCCTGTTTCAACAATCCGCGAATATTATCAAATACTCGAAGATACATTTATCGGCTTTATGCTTCCTGCCTGGGTCAAAACAATAAAACGCAAACCGGCCAGTACAGCAAAATTTTATTTCTTTGATCTCGGTGTAAAAAATACTTTAGCAACTATTAAAAACATAGAACCCCAATCTGATTTATATGGCCAAGCTTTTGAACATTTCATCGCCTTAGAATTACGTGCTTATCTGAGTTACCGACGGCTCTCTTTGCCTTTATCACACTGGCGCTCTCAACAAGGTTGTGAAGTTGATTTTATAGTTGGGGATGAATTTGCTATCGAAGTAAAAACAACCAATAACGTAAATGAAAAACATCTTAAAAACCTAAAGAGTTTACAAGAAGAAAATATTTGCAAAAAATATTTTCTCATCAGCCATGATCGCGTGAACCGAAAATATGGGCAAATTGAAGTAATTTATTGGCAGGATTTCTTAGATAAACTCTGGCAAGACACGATTTTTCTATAATTTATTCACGAGGAAATAAAACCATGAACACTCTCCTACTCTGCATCGATTTCATCAACGATATCATCCACCCCAAAGGCAAAATTGCGGCTTCGGCTAAATTTGTGGCGGAACATCAAGTGATACAACACGCAAATGCAGCCATCGCAACGGCGCGCGTAAAAAATATTCCTATCGTGTTTGTGAAAGTGGGATTCAGCCCAAATTATATTGAATGTCCAGCGCATTCGCCGGTGTTTGCTAAAGCGAAAGAATTAGGCGCTTTGCAACTAGGCACGTGGGGCACTGAACTTCACGAAGAACTTGATGTACAACCCAATGACACTATTATTATGAAACATCGCGTCAGCGCGTTGTATGCAACGTCACTTGCCACGATTTTAACCGCCCAAAGAATTGAAAAAGTAATTATCTGCGGTGTTTCTACCAATATGACTGTCGAAACTACAACCCGCGAATTACACGACCGCGATTATCAAGTTATTGTGCTCAGCGATGCTTGTGGTGCAACTACGCAAGAAATACACACGGCTTCATTAACAACGCTAGCACGCATTGCAACCGTGCAAAATTAGGCCAATGGGGTTGTTGCCAAATTCATTGAAGCAATTATTTACTGTACGGCAGTAAAGCTATAATATAGAAAAAATATTCTTTCTTTTTTGTGGAAACATTCTATGAAACGCATTGCCGCTATTCAAATGACATCGAGCGAAGATGTCGCAAAAAACCTGCAAGAAGCCGAACGTTTAATCTTGAAAGCGGCTGCGCTGGGGGCACAATTAGTGGTGTTACCAGAAAATTTTGCGCTCATGGGTAAAACCGAGCAAGATAAACTCAAAATCAGCGAGACTTTCGGCGAGGGGCCGATCCAAGATTTTTTAGCCAAACAAGCGGCTAAGAACAAGATATGGTTGGTCGGTGGCACTATTCCGATCACCTCCGAAAACCCGCAAAAAGTTTATGCAGCCTGCCTCATTTATAACGCTCACGGCGATCGCGTAGCACGCTACGATAAAATTCATTTATTTGATGCTCAGGTCAAACGCGATGTCGAAGTGTATGAAGAATCGAACACCACGGAATACGGCGATCACCTCACCGTGGTCGATACCCCATTTGGTCGTCTTGGCGTTGCGGTTTGTTACGATATCCGCTTTCCAGAACTATTTCGTGCCATGTTGGTCGAAAAAGTGGATATTATTGCGGTTCCCGCTGCTTTTACGGTAAAAACCGGTGAAGCGCATTGGGAAGTATTGATGCGGGCGCGTGCTATTGAAAACTTTTGTTATATTATCGGCGCTTGCCAAACCGGCACACATACCAATGGACGTCAAACCTATGGCCATGCCCTGATTGTTAACCCCTGGGGTGAAACTTTAACCCGTTTAACCACCCAGGTAGACGTTATCACCGCCACTATTGACCATGATAAACAACATCAGATGCGCGAAGATTTCCCTACTGCTTTGCATCAGCGAATTGGAATTGATACTTCAAAATTGAAGTGATATAGGCTATTATTCCAACCCAGTCCACGTAACCGACCGAGAACCCCATGAAAAAATCGCTTATCCTTGGCAGTATCATCTTAGCAAGTTTAGCCAGCACCCTGGCAATGACCAGCCATGCCGCCACTGGCCCCCTGAATTCTAACAACCAACCCAACGCCTCTTTGTCGGGGATGTTACAAAAAATTATGCCCACCGTAGTCAATGTGGCAGCTCAAGGCGAAATCCCCAAACCACAAAATCCGTTTTCTGAATCGAGCAATCAACAGAAACCAAGCAAATTTGAAGCGCTTGGCTCGGGCGTTATCATTGATGCCAAGAACGGTTATATTCTTACGAACGCACACGTGCTGCGCGAAGCAAAGAGAATCACTATTACTCTCGGCGATGGCCGCGTGTTTCGCGCGAAAGTCATTGGCCTTGATTCTCCTTCCGACGTGGCCGTCATCCAAATTAAAGCTGACAATTTAACGCAAGCGCCTTTAGGTGATTCTGATCTCTTAAAGGTTGGCGATTTTGTGGCGGCGATCGGTAATCCATTCGGGCTTACGCAAACAGTCACTTCCGGTATCGTTAGCGCATTGCAACGCACTGATCTTCATATCGAAGGTTATGAAAACTTTATTCAAACCGACGCATCGATTAACCCGGGCAACTCTGGTGGTGCATTAGTAAATATGCAAGGTGAAGTAATCGGTATTAACACCGCAATTTTCGCCCCTTCTGGCGGCAATATCGGTATTGGTTTTGCAATTCCGATCGACATGGCACGCAGCGTGATGGCACAGTTAATTAAATACGGTGAAGTCAGCCGTGGTTTGATGGGTGTAGTGGTACAAGATTTTACACCGATGTTGGCAGATGCTTTTCGTTCACCCAAAGAAACCGGTGCTTTAATTTCGCAAGTTTCACCGAATTCACCAGCAGCGAATGCGGGGCTTAAGGCGGGTGATTTGATTCAACAAATCGATGATAAAAAAGTGATTAACGCAGGCCAAGTTAGAAATTATGTGGGCTTATTACGCGTCGGCGCTAAAGTGAGTTTAAAATTATTGCGCGATGGCAAACCATTATCCATTCAATTAACAACAGCGGATCCTAAACAATATGCTGAAATGAGCGAACGCAATAATCCTTTCTTGTATGGATTAGAATTACGTGACTTTGCCGAAGTTGTGCCTACACAAGGTCATATAGTTGGTGTACAAATCTTAAATATTTCTGAAAATAGTATGGCATGGCACGCTGGTTTACGACCAGGCGATGTAATTTTATCAGCCAATAAAACTCCGGTCTCTGCTACTAAACAACTGCTAGACATCGCGCAGCAAAGCAAAGATCAATTATTGTTAAGCGTGATGCGCGGCTTTAATGGCTCGGCGTATGTAGTTATCAAGTAGAATGTGTCATTGCGAAGCGATCCATGTTATTTGGGTCGCTGTGGCAATCTACCTGCTAAATCGTCTTACACACTGCCCCCCAGTTTGCGATGACTGTGAATCAATTTGTGAAGCATCTTCGTGATCAGTTTCAGGTGCAGGATCAGCAGGCGGATCAGCATCCTGGGAATCTTGCGATCCGCTTTGATCTTCGGAATGTGGGCTGGCAGGTGGTGATTCATGATCAGAAGGTGGTTGTGTTGGTGGCGAAGCAGTATGAGCATCAGTCCTGATTAATGGATTTCCTTTTTCATCGTCTTCACTACCACTCTGATCTTCACTATTAGGATCCATAATTCACCTCATTTTATTTCGTGGATGTTTTTCAAAAAACTTTTCTTTTGCAATATCCTTAAGTTTTATATTTGGTTCTATAACCGCTTCTACCTCATTTTTTAATTTATTGGCAAGTTCAACATAATCCTTACTAGCTAATTTTTGACCCACTTTAGCTAAATCAGCTATGGCAGATTTAAAACGCCAATCGGCTTCTTCAAAAGCACCCATAGCCGCAGTACCTAAAAATTTTCCATATGCAAATTTACATCGTGCTGAATGATAATAGAAACCAGCTTGGTTACCGTTATGGACTTCTAGTCGAGCAATTCGTCTAATTGCTTCTTTATACGTTTCATACTCATTAATGGTAATTACATAACCAATATAAACCTCAAATTCTTTTAAGTCTTCAGGGTTTGCATCTAGCTTCGTTAAAGCAGCATCTATTTTGTTTTTACAATTCTTTGCTTCAAGCTGATCTCCCAGTTGCCTAATATCAATAGCACTCAGAGCAAACGAACGTTTTAACATGATAATCCCCCAGAGCTAACCCCTATCTCTCAGCATGAACTTAACCTATAATATCAAGTATGACGATAAAAAACATCATTTTTGATATCGGTAACGTTATGGTGCGATGGGATCCGCTCTCCATTACCACGGAGCTATTTCCTGAGCACCCTAATATAGCCCAATTAAACCAGCAGCTTTTTAAATCGGCAACTTGGTTTGACTTAAATTTAGGGAAAATTACCGACCAGCAAGCACTGCAACAATACCAACAAAATTTAGGGATTGACCCAAAACAACTAGAGCAGTTAATGCCCGCAGTAAAAAGGTCATTAACGCCGATAACTGGCAGCGCAGAATTGGTAGCGCAACTTTATCAGGCGCAATACCCGCTATATGCGTTGACCGACAACACCAAAGAAATCATGGCATTTTTAAAAGCAGAATATGATTTTTGGCGGATGTTTAGAGGTGTGGTGGTTTCGGCTGAAATCGGCGTGCTAAAACCTAATCCAGCGATTTATGAATATTTGCTGAATACTTATCAGTTGACCGCACAAGAAACGTTGTTCATCGATGATCATCAACCCAATATCGACGGCGCACAAGCGGTTGGTATACAAGCGTTGCGGTTTGAAACGGTGAAAAAATGTATTGAAGATCTGAAAAAAATCTATCAACTGGAAATTCGCTGAATAAGCGCACCTAACTGCCTTAATTTTTCTTCGATGCACTCATAACCACGATCGATGTGATATATGCGATCAACGATAGTATCGCCTTTTGCGACCAACCCGGCTAATACTAAACTGGCAGAAGCGCGCAAATCAGTGGCCATGACCGGTGCGCCTGACAATGTTTCTATTCCGGTGCAAATAGCTGTATTACCTTCTAATTTAATATTAGCGCCCATGCGTTGCATTTCTTGCACGTGCATAAAACGATTTTCAAAAACAGTTTCAATGATGGTGCTAGTACCTTCGGCGCCGATATTCACCGCCATCATTTGTGCTTGCATGTCGGTAGGGAAGGCCGGATAAGGCGCGGTGCGTACATCGACGGCACGTGGGCGATTACCATGCATATTTAATTCGATCCAATTTTCTCCCGTGCTAATGGATGCTCCGGCCTCTTCTAATTTTAATAGCACAGATTCCAAAATATTAGGTGAAATATCTTTAATACGAATACGTCCACGCGTACACGCCGCTGCCGCGAGATAGGTACCTGCTTCGATGCGATCAGGTAAAATACGATATTCACCACCACTTAATCTTTCTACACCTTCAATAACAATCGTATCTGTCCCCGCACCTGAAATTTTTGCACCTAAGGTATTTAAAAAATTGGCCAAATCTTCTACTTCCGGCTCACGTGCCGCATTTTTTATTACCGTAGTACCTTTCGCTAAAGTCGCGGCCATCATAAGATTTTCGGTGCAGGTTACTGTGACTGTTTCAAGTACAACCGTTGTTCCTTGCAAACGATTTTTTACTTTCGCTTTGATGTAACCATTTTCAACTTGCACTTCAGCACCCAATGCCTGCATTCCAGCAATGTGTAAATTCACTGGACGTGCACCAATAGCGCAACCACCTGGCAACGAAACCGTTGCTTCGCCATAACGTGCTAACAAAGGCCCTAATACTAAAATGGAAGCGCGCATGGTGCGCACTAATTCATAAGGGGCATAACATTGCGTGACATCGCGTGTATCAACTTCTAGCGTCATGCGTTCACCCACGGTGAACTGCGCGCCCATACCACTCAACAATTCCAGTGTTGTTGTCACATCATGCAAATGTGGAATATTACTAATCGCCACTGGCTCACTCGCCAACAACGTAGCTGCCAAAATAGGTAGCGTCGCATTTTTTGCGCCTGAAATGCGTATCTCACCTTGCAGTGGCACACCACCGGTTATCATTAATTTATCCATCTTTACCTCTATATAATTAGTCTATAAAATTGGCAACAATTTTTCTAATCCACTCACATGAATGATAGTGCGCATTTGTGCTGGCACATTCAGCAACGAAAGTTTTTTATTTTGTTTACCCGCAAGGCGTACCCAACTGACAATGAACGCTACACCCGTGCTATCGCATTGGGTAACATCATTTAAATTAATAGCAATTGCTGCAGCAGCTTTTGTCAAAATTTCTTTACTTTGCTCCCACAACCCAGGCGTGATGGCGCTGTAAACTAATTCACCGGAAAATAGTACACTGCCATCCGCATTTGCTTTAATTAAAAATGTGCTCATCGCGTATTATCTACTCGTTGAATTAGCATTATGGCGTGTCAACTGTTGGATCACTCCTGCAATACCGCCTTGGCTAAGCTGTTGCGCAAATTGGCTACTAAAACTTTGCAACATGCTAACGCCTTCTACACTAAAATCGTAAACTTTCCATTCGCCGCCCAACAATATCAAACGATAATTCACTGCAATAGCAGGGCCGTCGGGGCGCACGATCGAACTATTCACCTGCACACGTGATTGGCCACTCACATCACCACGGATTGGGAAAAACTTAACAGTCTGATTGTTATATTGAGCAAATGCCGAAGAATAAGTGTGAATTAATAGTGTGGTAAATTGTTGCGTAAATTGTTGGCGTTGTGCAGGTGTTGCTTGTGCCCAGGCATCTCTTCCTAGCACTGAGCGTGACATGCCTTCAATGTCCATATGAGGCAATAAAATACGATTAATGATGCCGTAAACGACTTGCGGATCACTTTTTAATGACGCTTTGTTTTGTTGCAATGCCGCCAACATTTGATCCGAAGTATTTTGCAACATCGTCAACGGTGATGACGCCGCCCATGTCAGCACGCTAAATAATACTGTGAATAACGTAATTACTGCGATTTTAATTCTCATACTAATACCCCTTTTATTTACTTGGATTTTTTAAACTAAATAATAATTGCCCGATTAAATCTTCTAAGATCAATGCCGGGTGCGTATTACCAATGACACTGCCATTTTTAAGCACGGTTTGATCATAGCCTGGGTTCAAACTAATGTAATTGGAACCTAATAAACCTTGCGTATAAATACTTGCCGAAGTATCTGCCGGAATCTCATTTTGATCGGCATTAATTTTCATCGTCACAACCGCTTTAAACGTTGTCTTATCTAATTGAATTTTTGTAATTGCACCAACACGCACACCCGAAATAGTAACCGGCGCACGAATTTTTAGATCGCCGACATTATCAAAATTGGCGGTGACTATATAGCCAGTGCCACCTACATAAGAGCTGAGTCCACTTACTTTCAAGGCCAACACTAATAAGGCCACAATTCCCGCCAACATGAATAGGCCAACGAGTGTTTCTATTGATCTTGCACGCACCTTACCACCCTCCCATCATCACTGCTGTTAATACGAAATCTAACCCTAAAACTGCGAGCGACGAATATACCACAGTTCGTGTTGTTGCTCGCCCAATTCCTTCTGCCGTTGGAACGGTGGCATACCCCTGGTAAACGGCAATCCAGGTCACCACAAACCCAAAGACAATACTCTTAATAATGCCATTAACGATATCTTCATGAAAAGCGACCGAAGCCTGCATATTCCCCCAAAACGAACCACCATCGACGCCTAACCACTCTACCCCCACCAAATAACCACCAAAAATGGCGACGGCGCTAAAAATAATCTCCAACACTGGCATGGCGATGAATCCCGCCCAAAAACGCGGGGCAATAACACGCCACAATGGGTCGACCCCCATCATTTCCATACTATCGAGCTGTTCTGTTGCCTTCATCAGCCCGATTTCAGCAGTCAATGCCGAGCCGGCGCGCCCGGCAAATAAGAGCGCACAGATGACTGGGCCTAACTCGCGCACTACACTTTTTGCGACTAATACACCCAATTGCTGGCTAGAAGCATATTGCGTCAGCGTATTATAGCCTTGCAAACCCAGCACCATGCCAATAAATAAGGCCGAAACAATAATAATAATAACCGACAGCACCCCCACCGAGAAAAGTTGCTCGATTAATAATGGGAAACTTTTGCCAAAACGCGGCTTACGCACCAGGGTATTAGTCAAAAATATGCCTGCTTTGCCGATTTCCTGGCAATAACTCAGGCCACTTCGGCCTAAAAGCTGTATTTTTTTGAGTAAAACCGACATTTTTTTATCCGCTTGTATATAATGCGAGGGCAAATGAAGGCCAAATTGTGCCTTAAGCTAGCTCTAACGGCAAGTTATTACATAAAAAACATCCAAAGGCTATCCACCGGCTTGCCTGATGTCATTTAACTAAAAAATACTATGACCCAAAACCTCAAATTCGACCGAAAATTTTACCGTGACCTCTGGCAGCTTTTGACTCCTTATTGGAGTTCAGAAGAAAAATGGAGTGCGTATGGTCTGTTGGCCGCCATCATTGCTTTAATTGTCGCGCAAGTTTGCCTCAATATTGCCTTCATGGATTTTTATCGTGATTTTTTTGATGCGTTACAAAATTATAATAAACCTTTTTTAATCCATTCTATTTGGAAGTTTTCCGGCTTAGCCTTAGCACTCATTTTAGCGGTCGGTTATAACATTTATTTGGGTGGTTTACTTTCTATTCGTTGGCGGCGCTGGCTCACCAAACATTATTTAAAATCATGGTTAGAAAATCACACTTATTATCGAATGCAAGTGTTGAATAAAAATGTCGATAACCCTGACCAACGTATCAGCGAAGATTTAGATGTTTTTCCATCTACTGCAGTAAGTTTGTTTACTAGTTTGCTAACTTCTATACTCACCTTATTTTATTTCGGTATTGTCTTGTGGCAATTGTCTGGCAATCTAACTTTACCGCTGGGAACACTCGGCACTTGGGTCATTCCCGGTTATTTATTGTGGGCAGCGATTATTTATGCCGCCATCGGCACACCCCTCACATTTTTTATCGGGCGTATATTTTCGAAGTTAAATTACTTGCAACAGCGATTCAATGCAGATTTTCGTTTTGGCATGATGCGCTTACGCGAAGCGAGCGAACAAATCGCGCTATATCGCGGTGAGCATGTCGAGCACAGCAAATTTAGCGGTCAATTTGCGCAGATTTTTGATAACACCATCCGCATGATTAAAATTCAAAAAAACCTGATGTTCTTTTCATTTGGCTATAATACCATTTCTTATATGTTTAGTTTGGCCATTGGCTTGCCATTATATTTCGCTAAAAAAATTCAAATCGGCGGCATTATCCAAATTAATACTGCATTTGGCCAAGTGATCGGAGCGCTCTCGGTTTTGATCAGCGCATTCACTACGATTGCTAATTGGCGTTCGGTGATTCACCGATTGGCTGAATTTAATAATTCAATGGCGGAAGTAAAAACACTTTCTTACAGCAATCAAATTAAATTAGCTGAACGCACTAACGAACATTTATTAATTGATCAACTCAGTTTATCGTTACCTAATGGTGATGTACTGCTAAATAATTTTCAGCTTAATATTCAAGCAGGTGATAAAATTTTAATTAATGGCATTTCTGGCAGCGGCAAAAGCACACTGCTACGAACATTGGCTGGAATCTGGCCTTTTGGTAGTGGTTCCATTCGTTTACCCTTAAATAGCATTGTGATGTTTTTGCCGCAAAAACCTTATCTGCCGTTAGGTTCATTGCGTGAGGCGATGCTGTATCCTAATCACAATAAAGACATCAGCACTGATGAGTTAAAACAAATTTTATCGTTGTGTGGCTTAGAAAAATTACAAAACGAATTAGACACCGTGCGCAACTGGGCACATGAGTTGTCGTTAGGCGAACAGCAGTTGATTGGTTTTGCCCGTGTATTGATTCAAAAACCGAATTGGATCTTTTTAGATGAAGCGACTTCAGCTTTGGATGAAACTTCGGAAGCGCAAATGTACAATAAAATACATGCCGCTTTACCCACTGCAACCATCGTGAGTGTTGGGCATCGTCACACATTGCGTGATTTTCATAATAAAGAAATTGAGATTGTTCGATTTGCGGTTTGACGAAGACATTTTCCGATCCCCTCTCCCTCTGGGAGAGGGTTAGGGTGAGGGATTGGGTGAAGGTTCTTTGTGCCGTTTCTTTTGCGGCGCTGGCGCATGCAACCAAGAGTTAATAATCTGCAAGTCAGAAGTTGTTAAAGTACCCGCAGCTTGTTTCAACTGGAGCGTAGAAAGCAGATAAGTATATTCATCGCGCGCATAATTAAACTTCGCTTGATAAAAAGTATTTTGCGCTAACAACACATCAACAATGGTTCGTGTCCCCACTTTAAATGACTCTTCGGTGCTATCCATAGAGCTTTGTGCGGATACAATCGCTTGCAGATCAGCTTTGACCTGACTGATACCTGACAATACATTATTAAATTGTTGCCGCGTGGCTACTTCTACTTGCCGACGCGTGTTTTCCATATTCGCTGCAGCAGTTCCATATTTGTCTTCTGCCTCACGTGTTTGGGAAGTAATTAAGCCACCTTGAAAGATAGGAACATTAAGTTGCAACGCTCCCGTAGTAACGTGAGTCGTGGTTGTACCAAAGTTCTGACCCGCATTGTTGCTGTAAGTTCCCACTGCATTTAATGTGGGTAAGTGCCCCGAAAAATTTACTTTCACTTGAGCACGCGCTGCCAAAACCGCGAAGCGCTGCGCCATTAATGTTAAGTTTTGTTCATCGCTCGCGGCTACCCAACGTTCGACATCAGCTGGCATCGGGGTCAATAAAGGCAATCCCATTTTGAAACCTTCGATATTAGGATAGAACGCACCCGTCAATTGGCGTAAAGCTTCTAAACTATCTCGGAGACTATTTTCAGCAGCAATTTCACTGGCTACCGCACCGTCATACGAAGCTTGTGCGTTATATACCGAGGTAATGGCATCTAAGCCCACTTTAAAGCGTTGTTGTTCTTGATCTAATTGTTTGCCGTAAGCGGCTTTTTCTGCTTGGGTATAACGCAAATTATCTTGCGATTGTAATACAGTGAAATAGGCCGTCGCCACGCGAATCATCAGATCTTGTGCCGCTGCGCCCAAAGTGGCATCGGCTTGCTTGGCGGTAGATGAAGCTGCGCTGACCTGCATCCAATTAATCGGCGCTATTATTGGTTGCGACAAAGTGATCGTGTAGCCATTAGAGTTATAATCTAAATATCCAAGCGGAGTTAAACTACCGATGAAAGGGCTGTTGGGCGAAAACCCCCTTTCCGATACAGTGTCATATTTGGTATAAGTAGTATTAGCGGTTGCCGATAAATTGGGTAATAAATTTGCAATACTTTGTGGCAAAGCTTCGCGATTAGCCAACCGTGTGTATTTGGCGGCTTGAAAAACCTGATCACTTTCTGCCGATTGATTGTAAATATCCATTAAATCGGTGGCAAACGCCGGTGCCGCCAGCGTTAGCAAGCCCATTGTTAGCAAAATTTGGCTAATTTTCTTATTCATAAATTCCGCTCTGTATAACCCTTAAAACTCAAACCCAAAGAACATATAAGATAATGGGCTTGCGGCACGATAGCAAGTGGAAAGAGCGCAAAAACCACCCAAAATAACTTCCGGCCTCAATCGGCTTGCCTGAGTGTCAACGCAGATATTTTCCGATTCCCTCTCCCCCTGGGAGAGGGTTAGGGTGAGGGTTCTTTATGCTGTTATAGGCAATCCACTTGCGGCCGGAAGTTATTTCTTGTTTTTCCGTGGCAACCTGCACACGAGAGACAAGCAATAACCTGGCAGCTATTTACGCTTTATTTTGTTTCAAGCAGGCCGCATAAGTGTCGACGGTGATGTTATTAATCGCGCACCAATAATAAGGCGACCACTTACCTTGGTTAATGGGTTGCGGGGTTGGGCTGCTCAGATCAAAATAGTGTTGATACGCTGTTGCGGCAGTTCCTTCTTTGGTGATAATTTGCATCCCAGTGCTTAATAAACAATTTTTGCAATTAAGCTGATAAATAGAATTGAAATTATATTCTAATGGCCAAGGAGAAAAATTAACTTGTAAAGATTGTTTATCTAACGGCAAATAATAAACAATATAATTCTGCAACTGAAAAGTACGCGGATTATAACTAAATATTTTAAAACCAGGATTATTGCCATTACTTAAACTAATCGAAGGAATAAATATCTCCGGCAATTTTTGCGTAGCTTGATGCATTAAATAAAAACTATCCATGTGCGTATGTGACACAATCACTGCTTCGACGACAGATGGATAATTATTGATGATATCCTGAAATGTTTTAGTATAAGCAGGCAACCAAAAACTCACTACACGATGCAGTGGATCTTTTGCAACTTTATAGGCATCAATGCCCGCAGGAATATGGAACACTAACCAAACTTTCTGTTGATGTGACTCAGCATAATGCAATCTTTCATTTAACCAAACTAATTGCTTTTGTGCCATAGCATCTACAGCTGCACCTTGCGCTTTTTTGGAAAATAATACCGAATTCAACACGATAATCTGATGGTGAACTTCGCCCGGCACAGTGACTTCATAATAACCTGCCGTAGAAAAAGTAGTTAAAAATAGCTTGCCGCTATCAAAATGATTATGTATTAACGGCGACCAAATTTGTGCGAGATCAGTAAAAAATTGGCCATTCGCCACAACATTATAATTACCCCGATAAGAATCATTATTACCAATAGCAGAGTAAATAGGCACATTGCCCCAGTAGTGCTGCATTTCAAACGCTAAAAATTGATATTCTTTTTTAACAAAATTTTGATAACCCGCCGAGGATAGATCACCCGAATAATATTTATAATTTAATTGCAAATTGTGAGCCAAAAAATCGCCGGGAATAATAATAAATTTGGGTGAATATTCTTTGCTCTCATGCTGTATCGCCAACAACGCCAACTTTAATAACGCATAATTAGCATCATCACCATAAGTCGGTAATTTCTGCGCATCATATTTGGCGAGAATATTTTCCCATTGCGCAGCACTCGCGGCGTTTAACTGCTTGATAAGCGGACACGGAACAACCAATTTAGAACAACTAAAGAACGGATTAAAATGAATATCAGAAACCGCAAGAAACGGTGCACTGGGAGTTTTTTTATCAAACAACTGCGCATCGTCAGCGTAGGCAGGGAAAACCGCACCCAACATCAATAACAAACCAAATATTAAGCGTATAGTTAATTTATCCATCATTTTCAAAAAACAAATCCTGTATTTTGTTGTGCGTTAATTAATGGTTGCACCACGGTTTCAAAAATTTTTTGTTCTTGCCAAAATCCTCTTTCATCTTGTTTGAACAACATTGCTTCCATTGCCGGTGCTGCGCCTAAAATAGCAAACAAGCGTCCGCCACGTTTTAAAATTTTACGAAAATATTCCGGCAAAAAAGGCAGCGACCCGGTAATCACGATCACATCATATTCTGGCTGCATACTCCAACCACTCGCCGCATCGGCGGTATCCAAAGTCACATTACGAATTTTTAAAGAGGTAAACTTCGCTTGCGCGGCTGCGGTAAACTCAGCAAAGATATCGACACTATCCACATGCTTAGCCAATTTTGCTAATAGTGCGGTCATATAGCCACTGCCCGTGCCAATTTCTAACACGTGTTCTTCTGGCTGCACAGCCACTGCTTGCATGATGCGCGCCTCTTCGGTCGGCGTCAGCATCATTTGATCGTGCCCAATGGGAATGCTGGTATCCGCAAATGCCAAATTTTTATATTCGATAGGCACAAAAAGCTCGCGCGGAACTTTAGCAAAAAGCTCTAGAACCGTGGGATCCAACACCCCCCAGGTATGGAGTTGCTGGGTAATCATATTAGTGCGTGCTTGTTCGATGTTCATAGGCGCTCGGGTTAATAACTTTATAGAACTCAAGATTAAGGATTTTGGGCAAAAATAGCAAGCTAGTTCAAAATATAACGGTCAGTTGACAAGCACAACCTTTGATGGTTTAGTATTTTCATGACCACTCCCTACCAATCAGTGGCTAAAACGAAACGAAAAAATCTATGAACAGCAAAACTTATAACGCAGAAGCCATTGAAGTACTCAGTGGTCTTGACCCCGTCAAACGTCGGCCTGGTATGTATACCGACACTTCACGGCCTAATCATTTGGCACAAGAAGTTATCGACAATAGTGTGGATGAAGCTATCGCCGGTTTTACTACGGCTATTGATGTGATCTTACATCCCGATAATTCTTTAGAAGTGACCGACAACGGGCGCGGAATGCCGGTAGATATTCATCCGGAAGAAAAAGTGACTGGCGTCGAATTAATTTTAACGCGCTTACATGCGGGTGCAAAATTCAGCCAAAAAAGTTATCGCTTTTCCGGCGGATTACACGGCGTCGGTGTTTCGGTAGTCAATGCCTTGTCGAGCAAATTAATCGTCACTATTAAACGCGCCGCTGCGATTTATCAAATGCAATTTGCTCACGGCGATGTAAAATCCGCACTTAAAAATATCGGTCAAGCCGATAAAAAAGATACCGGTACTGCTATACGCTTTTGGCCAGCCGCCGAATATTTTGATACACCTAAATTTTCTGTTTCTCGTTTGAAGCACATCTTACGGGCGAAAGCAGTTTTATGCCCTGGTTTAAAAACCAGTTTCACGGATTTGCAAAGTGGCGGCACAGATACTTGGTTTTATGAAAATGGTCTTAAAACATATTTGTTGGAAGCGTTGGCTAATTTTGAACGCTTGCCGGAAGAACCATTTATGGGGCATTTTGCCGCAGAAACCGAAGAAGTCGACTGGGCGGTAGTATGGTTGCCGGAAAACGAAGAAGGCATCATTGAAAGTTATGTGAATTTAATTCCCACCATTCAAGGTGGCACACACGTGAATGGTTTGCGCAGCGGCTTGCTTGAAGCGATGCGTGAATTTTGTGAATTACGTAATTTATTGCCACGCGGCATTAAATTAACCCCCGAAGATTTGTGGAATGGTTGCAATTATGTGCTTTCGGTTAAATTGCAAGATCCGCAATTTTCGGGACAAACCAAAGAGCGCTTAACCTCACGCCAATGCGCGGCGTTTGTTTCGGGCGTGGTTAAAGATGCCTTTAGTTTATGGCTCAATCAAAATGTAACGAGTGGTGAAGCGCTCGTGCAATTTGCCATTGACAATGCGCAAAAACGTTTGCGTGCCAGCAAAAAAATTGAACGCAAAAAAATTACTTCTGGCCCAGCATTGCCCGGCAAATTAGCCGATTGCGTGAGTCAAGATCCTTCGCGCGGCGAATTATTTTTAGTGGAAGGAGATTCTGCCGGTGGTTCTGCCAAACAAGCACGCGATCGTGATTTCCAAGCTGTTATGCCATTACGCGGAAAAATATTAAATACCTGGGAAGTAGATGCCACTGAAATTTTAGGCTCGCAAGAAATTCACGATATTGCGACGGCGATTGGTGTTGATCCCGCTTCACATGACCTCAGTGGTTTGCGTTACAGCAAAATTTGTATCTTGGCCGATGCCGATTCCGATGGTTTGCATATCGCTACTTTGTTATGCGGATTATTCCTCAAACATTTTCGCCCGCTGGTGGCCAATGGTCACGTACATGTAGCGATGCCGCCGTTGTATCGTATTGACATCGCCAAAGAAGTATATTACGCGCTCGATGATTCAGAAAAACAAGGCATTTTAGATCGCATTCAAGCCGAACATAAAAAAGGCAAAGTCAGCGTGCAACGCTTCAAAGGATTAGGCGAAATGAACCCACTGCAATTACGCGAAACCACCATGTCGCCCGACACTCGTCGTTTAGTACAACTCACCATTGACTCCGATCTCGAAACCGACGCACTGATGGACATGCTACTCGCCAAAAAACGCGCCGGTGATCGCAAAAATTGGTTAGAGGCGAAGGGAGATAGGGCGGAGGTTTAGATTTAACGATAATTTATACGGCCAAAAATATTGAAAAATGGCCGTATTTGGGCTATTATTGGCCGTATAAATAACAAATCGGTGTCAATAATGGGTTTTCACGAGAAAAAACTGGCCGTATTACATCAATTAGGTCAAGAAGAAGAGCCTATCAGCCTGCCAGTATTACTTAAAAAATTAGGTGCGGATTATAGCGAACGTAGCGTGCGGCGCTGGCTAACCGAGATGTACACCGAAGGACGGCTCGAGAAAACGGGATCCAAACGTAGCACCCAGTATAAAGTTGTTGCTCGCCCCAATTCTTGTTTTAGCACAAAAAGTGCGAAAATTATTGCACAGGTACAACAACCACTCTACGAACGCAGCCCTGCTGTCTACGACGATCGTTGGTTTAAAGTTTATCAACCTAACAAAACCTTCTATATCCCATCTGATTTGCGGGTGCAATTACATAAAGCGGGTAAACGTTCTAATCATGCTGATCCCGCAGGCACTTATGCACACCAAATTTTTAATCGTTTACTGATTGATCTTTCTTATAATTCTTCCAGATTAGAAGGCAATACTTATTCATTATTAGACACACAACGGCTTGTACTCGAAGGAGCAAGTGCCGCAGGCAAACTGGATGAAGAAAAAATAATGATCCTCAACCATAAAGAGGCTATTCGTTATCTGGTCGATAACGCACCTCGTTTAAGCATTACGCAGCAAACTATTTGTACTATACATTTTCTTCTCTCCGAAGGATTGGTTGAAACTCGCTATGCAGGCAAACTGCGAGACCATGGCGTCCGTATAGGTGGTTCGACCTATGTTCCTTTTGAAGATAAAAAACAACTACAAATTAGGCTTAAACTTATTACTGAAAAAGCTGCATTAATTACTGACCCCTACGAACAAAGTCTTTTTTTGCTGATACATATCTCTTATTTACAAGCATTTATCGATGTTAACAAACGTACAGCGCGTCTTAGCACCAATATTCCATTGATTAAAAACAACTTAGTACCCTTATCATTTAATGATGTCGAAAAAAATGATTATACCGCTGCAATGATCGCGGTATATGAATTACAAGAGATACGCCCGTTACTCGATTTATATATATTCTCTTATATGCGCACTTGCACGCTATATGACTCAACCATTAAATCAATAAATTTTGATGAAATACGTGTGCGTTATCGACAACAACGTCGCAACTTAGTGCGCCACATTATTTTAAACAAACTAACAGGTACTGCACTTAAAAAATATATTACCCTACAAACTAAAAAACTCGTTGAAAAAAATCATCAAACTGCATTTACAGAGGACATATTAGAAGACTTAAAAGAAATGGATGAACACTCGATTGCCGGTCTTGGCATCACCACGCAACAACTCAAAGCTTGGGTGAAAATTAGCCGTCGCGTTTAGACTCCACGTCACTTCGCTCCATAATCCCCCCTGCATTTAAGGTTTCCTTAATAATCTCTTAATATTTCCTTAAGGTTGGACGTATATAATGATAAAGAGGCTTATTAATTAAGCCACCTGAAACCCTTTTTTTGGAGCACCTCATGCAGCCAACCCACAACAAAAAAACCATCAACATAACAGCCGACAAGCTCAACGAGTCAAATATTACGACTCAATTTAAAGATGCGCTGAAATTTAATTCTGAGGCAGAAATAACTTTAAATCTTTGCCCTATAGAAACAGAAGTACATAAAGCCCACGTTAAAACAGCATTAGTCACACTGCAAAAAGAACACTCCAGAAATCTTGATTCAGTCAACCTTGGCGCGATCACCGTTGCAACAACATCAGAACAACTTCGATTGACGGTACTTTTATTAAAAGAATTAAGCGTTGCATCAACTAAAGAACGCTTCAGTCTACCTGCTATTAACATCCCTGGTTTGACTGCACAGCATTCTTTTCTTCATAAAGCATATACGGCTTATAATGGCTTAATTAATGCAAATTCAACAGCTAGAAAAACCACTTCCCCGAAATCCAGAGATGAAAAAACTGAAGTTAATTCTGCTGAAAAAACCCAACTCCTTATTGATATTAATAAAGTCATTCTTGAACTCGCTGCTAAGATGGTTGACGAACAACCTACGCTTGGAATAAGAGAAAAAGACAAAGCAAAAAATGTTGCTGCATCCGAGCACAACCAAAAATTACTTAAAGAAATCGCAGAAATAGAACAACTCAGGGATTTAATCAATGGCGATGAAAAAACTTTTACCGCTTTAGTAAAAACTTACGCCCTGCCATCTACTGACAATATTAAGCGTTTATTGCCACAAGCGCAGAAAATATTAGCGCCGCATTTAATTATTACCAAAATAGATGTCCCGGTACGTTTTCCTGATGACGCTAAAGAAACACAAAAACAATTAACAGCAATAAATGAACTTATTGATTCTCTGAATGAGTTTATAATTGCTAAATTTACCAAAAATAAACCCATGGATAGGGATAAATATAATGCCCTGGCTGTGTATGCAGCACGCTGTAATGAAAAAATAAGAGCGTTTAATCAATCTGACGATAAAAATGACCCAAAAAAAATTGCTGAATTAATCGATCAAATTATTACTGATACGCTGATCATATATTTTAAAAGATCGCAATTTAAAGACGGTAAAGGCAGCGATTATCTCGCGAAAATCACAAATGGCTTAAAACACGATGCTCTACAATTAGCATTGCCCGAACCCAAAAATACACGTGCTGATAACAGGGGCATATTTACTGCGTCAGTTATTTTTGTGCAAAGAATTAATACCACAATTTTTCCACGACTGGATAAGATTAGAAGTAAAGCAAATGTGCTATTTGAACAAGAATATAATCCCAAAGAGGAAAAAGCTGTTACACCAAGTGTAGCGCTAGAGCAGAATGTCGCTGTTCAAGCTGCGGCCGTTTCGGTTCCAAGCTCTTCGGCTGTTCCCATTATCGATGGTCGCAGTCGGGGAATAAGCCAAGCTATTAAAGTCTTAAGCACACCATTTCAAGCACAACAACCCGCAAACCACGACGGTGTAAGATCACCTGCTCGTCGTGCTGTTAGTCCGAGCCATGTAATACCAAGACCGCCTGCTGGACCAATGGTAGTACCTCAACCTCCTGCTAGTCCGCCACCATCTATTCATTCCAGACTTGCGGTTGGAAGTATAACGGTAAAAATAGCAGCAGCAAGAAGAAGTGAGATGAATAATACAGGAAAGCCAAGGTCTATTAACCCAACGAGTAGTTCGTCTTCATCAAGTGCTTCACCTTCAAATACGTTAAAACGGGCAGCAGCACCAAGTACAGCTTCAACTGCTTCGTCTGCACTTAGTCCAGGAAGAGTAAGACCAGCTCCGTCAACTATAAGCAGTGCAACAGCCCTCGCAGCAGGTAATACAGGGAACCCAGCTTTTGGCTCAACTTCTTTAAGAATTGCTGCAACAGCTTCAGTATCATCGAATACTAGCGCTTCATCACCGGCTTCGCCTGGACGCAGACCACCACCTCCGCGACCACCTGCTGGAAGCGGTGCTGCAACGGTTTCACCACAAGGCGCACCGCAGAGTGGGCAACAAGAACCGGCTACACCAGCTTCTCCAAGACGGTTCGCGCCACCACGCCCAGCAAGCTAAACAAAAAACCCCGCACACAGCGGGGTTTTGTTTATTCTGCATTTTACTCTGAACCTACTCTGAAGCAATTTGCTTCAGAATAGAATGCAGAGTACAGATGTCGGATCCGTTGCTTGCGCAACTTGATCCGACCTACATTCTGAAATAGGTTCCAGCCCCCAAGACCCTCGCAAAAAATATTTTTTAGCTTAGTTCCGCCTTTCGAATCCACAATACCGGCGCGACGCTGAATAATTTTATATTATCTAAAATACGTTCGCTCACAGTGGTGTTGGGGTTGGTGCAAATTAAGGTGTAACGATCGGCTTCATGGCTGCGTTTCACTTGTCGTATTAAAACTTTGCCGGTCAGGGTTTGCACGATGCAAATATGATCAACGGCTTTTTCGATATCTTCTTCAAACAAACGTTTGCCAGCAACGCGATCGCCGGGCACTAGCCAAGGGGCTAATCCATCGTCGACAATTAGCGCATCGACTGAGGTGGGGTGCAATTGATGAAAATAACGTAATTCTTGCGCGACGGTTTCGTCTTCAGGAATTTTTTCTCGTTCAGCATTTTTTGGAGCTTTTACTGCTACTGCTATTGTTTCAAACTCAGGTGCAAGTGCAGGTGCGACTTTTGCGATTCTTTTGGTATAAGCATCTTTTAACGGATCTTCGCCAATGCCAAACAATAACCACTCTACCGTCACATTCAAGCCTTCGGCCTGATACGCCCTGGCCAAGTTGATAGCGCCACCTTCTGACAAACCGTTCCAACGCACTTTTTCCCACGATTGCAGGGTACTCGCTTTCATATCGTACTTTTCACATAATTTACGCCGCGAGTAACGTAGAAATTCTCTTACGCCACGTGCGCGCTTTGCACGCCCTTGTGCCAGCTCTTCGTTTCTTGGTTTTTTAATTTTGCCCATTGCAGCCCGCCTTGTTAAAATTTTCTCACACAGTTAGGGAGAAAAACTCCACTCCAGTGAGAATAATAAATCATTTTTAACAAGAATGCAGCAATTAGCTGAATGCTTCTTTATTAACTGCCAATTCTCTCGCTGCTTGACGGGTTATCAGGTTATGAGTGACCAATTCTTTTAAGTGTTGGTCTAATGTTTGCATACCAATACCGGAGTTGGTTTGAATGGTGGAATACATTTGTGCCACTTTATCTTCGCGGATCAAATTGCGAATCGCCGGTGTACACAACATCACTTCGAGCGCCGCCACACGACCACCGCCGATTTTTTTGAGTAACGATTGGCAAATAACCGCTTGCAAAGATTCCGAAAGAATCGTGCGCACCATGGCTTTTTCTTCGCCGGGGAATGCATCGACCACGCGGTTGATGGTTTTTGCTGCTGAAGTAGTATGCAGCGTCGCAAACACTAAATGCCCCGTTTCTGCAGCGGTTAATGCTAAACGAATAGTTTCTAAATCGCGCATTTCGCCTACCAGAATGATATCAGGGTCTTCACGTAACGCAGCGCGCAGTGCCGCACTAAAACTTAAAGTATCGCGATGTACTTCGCGTTGGTTGACTAAACATTTTTTACTTTCGTGTAAAAATTCGATAGGGTCTTCGATGGTGAGAATGTGATCGGTCAGATTACAATTAATCAGATCCATCATTGCCGCTAAGGTTGTACTTTTGCCGCTACCCGTTGGGCCGGTCACTAACACTAAACCATTCGGCAACATTGAAATATCATGCAACACTTTGGGCATGTTGAGTTCTTCTAAGGTTGCAATACGAGTAGGAATAGTTCGCATAACGCCGCCTACACCACGGTTTTGATTAAATACGTTAATACGAAAACGCGCTAAGCCGGGCACTTGCATGGCAAAATCGAGTTCCATCACGGTTTCAAATTCTTTGCGTTGTTCTTCTGTCATCGCGGCATAAAAAAGTTTGCGTGCGCCATCAGAATCCAGCGGCGGAAAATCTAAGCGCTGCAACTCACCATCGATGCGCAGCATGGGTGGCAAACCGGTTGAGATGTGAAGGTCAGAAGCGCCTTTTTTAACGCTGATGGTAGCTAATTCGGTAAGATCCATGATAAAACTCCTTGCGCAATTATGTTTTTCCGATCCCCTCTCCCCCTGTGAGAGGGTTAGGGTGAGGGTTCCTTATGAATACTATAGACCTAAATCTCAAAAAATTACAGGAACAGGTCACCAAAGCCGAACTATCTTTTGGCAGAAAGCCTGGATCTGTGCGGATATTGGCAGTGAGTAAGGGGCAAGCCCTAGAAAAAATCTTACAAGCGGTGGCGAGTGGGCAACGTGCGTTTGGGGAAAACTATTTGCAGGAAGCTTTATCTAAAATTGAGGCTTTAACTCAGGCAAATTTAGCATGGCATTACATCGGCGCAATTCAAGCCAACAAAACCCGCGCCATTGCCGAAAATTTTGCCTGGGTGCACAGTGTTGATCGCTTATCGATTGCACAACGTTTGAATGATCAGCGCCCCGCGACTTTGCCACCACTCAATGTTTGTATTCAAGTGAATATAGATGATGAAACCAGCAAAGCGGGAACTCGCTTGCAAACGCTGCCAGAATTAGCACAAGCGCTTGCTCAATTACCGCATTTAAAATTGCGTGGTTTGATGACTATTCCTCAAGCGCGACAAGATTTTACCGCACAAAGAAAACCGTTTCGGCAATTGCGATTAGCATTAGAAAATTTACAACAACAAGGTTTTACTGTGGATACATTATCGATGGGCATGTCGCAAGATTTCACCGCTGCCATCGCCGAAGGCGCAACTATCATACGCATCGGCACGGCGATTTTTGGTGAGCGGAGGAAAAGTTTATAACATGCGGTTGGTGATGCAGCGGTTAGGTTCGTTGTGATTATTAGCAAAAACTTCAGCTGTGTTAACAGTATCTTCAGTTTCTGGAGAAAGCTCATCGTCTGGTGTTTCATTTCGAGACTCCATCCGCACTTGCAATTCGTCTTCAATATCTGATTTCAGCAATTGCATTATTGTTCCTCGATCTGGCTTAATAAAGCCTGCGGATTCCAATCTCTTTTGATCACCTGGATCTCGCATATCTTTTAAAATTTCTTGCTCAACCTCTCGTTTCATTTGAGCTCTTGTTTTTCTTGGCGCGCTTTCAAGAACAGTATATACCTGAGAATAAGTACTACTGGTTGTTGATGATAAAGATGCTTCTGACAAAGGCGGCCCACTATCATTAGAACCAGAAGATGTCTGCGATTCTTGGCTTGATCTATCAGAACTCATCGATGTACTTGATGAAGAACCATCACTGCCTCTGCCTGCAAATGACTTCTCATCTGCTAACATTTTTGTATCGCAAATGGTTCTATTTCCATCTCTGCCTCTGCCTGCAAATGACTTCTCATCTGCTAACATTTTTGTATCGCAAATGGTTCTATTTCCATCAGCAATTAATTCTTGAATATCTTTTACAACTTGTGGTAGCTCTTTGACTTCTGACGGTTTTTTAAAAATCTTATCCGTAAAAAAAAGATGGTATTCAGCATGAAACACTAATGCTAAATTATTAGCAAAATAACCTTCCTGATTGCAACTCACCAATGATTCTAATTGATGTATTATCTGTTTAAAATTAGCTAATGCAACTCGGGTTTCTTGGGAACTTTCAGAGTTTGATTTGGCTGCTAGATAAGCAACTTTGGCTGTGCTATATTCTGCTTTCAGAGTTGAAAATATTGCATCCCTGTATTTAACAGCATCTTTAAACAAAGAATTCTTACTGTCTCCTAGTAGAAGTTTATTAATATTAAAAAGAAGAAAGTAAGAAAAACCGTGCTTTTTGATGAACTCAACGCAATCAATATTGTTATGATACCCCTCAAATCTTCCATTTCTAGCACAAAATTCTGCGTTTTCTCCGTATTTATTTTCATTTAATGGATTAAATCCATTGCGCATTAAAAGTTTAACAATCCCCGTGTTGCCGTATAGGGCTGCATATTGTAGTGCGTTATATTCACCACCTAATATCCATTTATCTTCAGTAAGATCATAACGGGTTGCTAGATATTCCACTACATCAATAAGATCGCGCTCAATTGCAAGCCCTAAAATAATTTTAGGGGTTTTGTCTGCTTCTTTCCTTTCTTTTTTAGACAACAGATGTTCAAATGCAGTAAAATTTCCTGCTAGAACAGCAAGAAACAACAATTTAGAGGTTATTTTTTTTAATTTTAAAAATACATCTACCAAGCTTTTTTGGCGCTCAAACTCCGAACAGATTTTTCCAAAATCAAGCGGAAATTTACTCCATAATTCATTTTCTAATAACTCTGTTGGAACCTTGAATTCATTGATTAATAATTCTTTTGCCATACTATAATTCTCTGTAAATGATATTTAATATTACCTATTACCTAAGCATTATACCGAAGAAACCTTAAGGATTTATTAAGAGAATATAATAAATGTCATTGCCAAGCGACCAGGGTGTATCTTTGGTCGCCGCAATGACAGTTAAGATGTGCGGGGGAAAAGTTTATAACCTGTGACTGATGATGAAAGTCCTTTGATCTGTGTGATTAGCAATAACCCCAGCCGTGTTAACAGCATCATTGGTTTCTGGAGAAACAACCCCACCATCTACCATAATCTCTGACTTGGGTGTCATAAAATTTTGTATCTTGCTACCTGGCTTTGTAAAAAAAACACTAAATACCTGAGAACCAGAAGATATTTGTGATACAGGACTTTCCCGGCCAGAATCTGATGTACTTGATTTAGAATCAGAAAACGTTTGTGACATTGGGCTTGACCTGCCGGAATCTGATGTACTTGATCTAGACTCAGAAGACGTTTGTGATGCTGGGCTTGATCTGCCGGAACTTGGCGCACTATCACTACCAGAAAGTGATTTTTCATCTGCTGGCGTTTTTTTATCTCTAATGGTTTTATTTCCGTCGGCAATTAATTGTCGGATGTCTTTTACAACTTGCGGTAATTCTTTACCTTCTGGAGGTTTATCAAACACTGTAACACTAAACAAACCAACTTTAACATGAAATGCGCGTGCAAAATTGGTAAAATAGCCATTTCGGTCACAACTAACTATTGATTTTAATTGGTCAACTACTCGCTGAAAATTATCGAATGCAGCTTGGATTGCTACTGGGTCATTAGCTGCTAAATAAGCACGTTTGGTAGTTACATATTCTTGTTTTAGCCACGCAAAAATTGCAGTTCTGTGTTTAACAATATCTTTAAACACTTCGTTTTCTGAAGCCAAATAATGACGAGCATTATTTAAATTAAAAAGAAGATAGTAAGCATAGCCGTATTTTTCAATGAATTGTTTACATTCAGCATTAGAATGCTTTCGATCATGCAAACCATTAAAAGCACAAATCTGTGCGTTTTTTTCATGTATATTTACATGTAACGGATTAAACCCTTTGCGTATTAAAAACTTGACCACCTCAGTTTTACCATATAACGCAGCATATTGTAATGCATTATATTCACCTTTTAATACCCATTTCATTTCAGCAAGATTATATTTTCCTATTAGATATTGCATTACATCAAAAAGATCATGACGAATTGCAGCAGCTAAAGTGTTGTTGAGAATTACATCTGCTTTTATGGGATCCCGAGATAAAATACGTTCGTAAGCAGCGAAATTACCCGATAGAAGAGCGAGCCACAATAATTTAGGTTCTTTACTTTCCAAATTATTTATTGAAATGCTTAATTCTTTGTGCTGTTGTAAATTTAAATAAATCTTTTCAAAATTAAGCGGAAAGTCAGCCCATAATTTATCTTCCAACAATTCCGTTGGAATTCCGAATTCTTTGATTAATAATTCTTTTGACATGCTATATTCTCTCGTTGGTGATATTTAATGTTACTGATTATCTAATTATTATACCGAACAAACCTTAAGGTTTTATTAAGAGAATGAAATAAATGTTATTAGGGGTAATCCTGCGGGGTTTCAGGACTGCCTCGCAATGACAGCCAAATTGCGCTAGGATTGAGTCAATAATGAAAAATAGCGATAGCTTAGGGATCTAGGGCTACTTGTAACATCTCTAAATCCCCCCGCCTCGCTTAGCGCTCGGCGACCCCCCTTTTTCAAAGGGGGCATATAATATTTAGGTAATAGCACCAAAATGGATATATAAAACCCCATGCAAAACACAACAATTGCGTTTATCGGCGCGGGCAATATGGGCCATAGTTTGATTGGCGGGCTGATTGCTGATGGTTATGACCCTAAACATATGTGGGCGACCTGCCCTGAAGCGGAGAAACTCGCCCAATTAGCCGCGCAATATGGTGTTTATACCACAATTGATAATCAGGAGGGGGCGGCAGCCGCCGATGTGGTCATCTTTGCGGTAAAACCGCAGGTCCTGCACAAAGTCGTGTTAGAAACTGCCCCGGTCATCCAAAAACGCCGCCCCCTCGTCATCTCTATCGCCGCGGGCGTCAGAACGACTGATATCCAGCGTTGGCTTGGTGGCAATGCGGCCATTGTCCGCTGTATGCCTAACACACCTGCTTTAATCCGCTCTGGCGCAACTGCCCTGTTTGCGAATGCACAAGTCAGTGCAGAGCAAAAAAATTTAGCCGAATCGATCATGCGTGCGGTGGGTTTAACGGTTTGGCTGAGCGATGAGAAACAATTAGAAACGGTAACAGCTTTATCGGGCAGCGGCCCAGCTTATTTTTTTCGGATGATCGAAGCCCTAGAACAAGCTGCTGTTGCCGCAGGTTTGCCCGTAGAAACTGCGCATCTATTAACATTGCAAACCGCATTGGGCGCCGCGCGCATGGCATTAGAAAGCGCACAGCCAGTCAAAGTTTTGCGCGAGCAAGTTACTTCGCCAGCAGGCACTACTGAACGCGCCTTAGAAGTGTTAGAAGCAGGTGGTATTAATAAATTATTTGAGAGTGCGTTGCACGCAGCAGAACAACGCGCGCATGAGTTAGGCGAGATGTTCGGCAAAGAATAGCAACGAAATAACAATTATCACGGAGTAATTATAATGAATCCTTTTAGCAATGCTGGTTTATTTTTAGTGCAGTCAATTTTTGATCTTTATATTTTTATCGTCATGCTGCGCATTGTATTGCAATGGGTGAATGCGGATTTTCATAATCCTTTATTTGAAATCGTCGCCAAATTAACTAACCCGCCGCTAAAACCGATACGGCGCATTATCCCTACTATTCATGGTTTTGATTTTGCCGCCTGTGCGCTGTTGTTAGCGCTGGAAGTGATTAAATTAACTTTATTAGTTTGGCTGCAAATTAATGCCGTGGCTAATTTTTCAGGCTTAGTGGTTTTAGCGTTTGCGGAATTATTAAATCAGTTGATTAACATTTTCTTTTACGCGATTTTAGCCAGTGCCATTTTAAGTTGGGTCAGCCCGTTTGCACATGGACCATTTGTCGAAGTGTTAACGCGCCTGACGGAACCTTTATTACGACCGATGCGTCGTGTTATTCCCATTATCGCGGGTTTAGATATTACCCCTATTTTTGCGATGATTATTTTAAAATTATTTACTATTGTTATCGTGCAACCGTTAACGCAGATAAGTTTTAGATTAATGGGAGTTGCCAATTGAAGTTCATTAAGTTTTTAATTCTTGTTCCGTGTTTATTATTTTGCATTCATGCTTATGCGATAGGTTACCCCAGTTATTATTGTGCAAATACATTTAAAAGCATTCGCGTAGGTGACAGCACCGATGCAGTACAAGCCGCTTGTGGCACACCTTCTGCCACTACTATGCGACAACAACAAATTTCCATGCCCGCAACTACTGTGCAATGGGTTTATTCCTTAGGTTTTTTAACCTCAAAAAATACCATCGTTTCTTTGCCAACTTTAATGGTGAATTTTGATGCCAACCAAAGAGTCGTAACTATTACGCGCGGTGGCGCCCCAATTAATATCAGCGTCCCTTGTACCATCAATCATACGATTAACATCGGTGATAGCATGAACACTGTCATGGCCGCTTGCGGCCCACCAAACTTCACCAACAGCCAACAAACGACAGTGAATGTCACAAAATATCTTTTAGAATGGACTTATAATTTTGGCCCGTACAAACCACAAATCATTTTAGATTTTGATAACGGCCAGCTGACACAAATTGTGTCGGGGCAGTTGGGGCATTAATTAACTAATTCTTCCGCAACGCCTGCCAAACTGCAACTAATGCAAACCCCACAAAACAGATCAATGTCCATTCAGGGATGCTCAATGTTAAAAAGCGCCAAGTCACTTTTGCGCATTCACCGGTACCTTGAAATAACATAGTTGCAACTTGGTTCACCGGCAATATTTCTAACATATAACGCAAGCCAGCGCCGCAGGAAGGTAATTGATCGGGTGGTAATGATTGGATCCAAATATGGCGCGCCGATACCATGCCACCTAATACGGCAACAAATGCGATAAAATAATAGTAATAACGCGTAAAGTGAGTGTGTTGTTTTAAAACAAGCGCAATTAAAAATAATACGCCAACTAGCATTATAAAAACCCGTTGAATAATGCACAGCGGGCATGGATCTAATTTGATATACATTTCTAAATACAATGCAAATGCGATAAGTGCCACACTGGCAAGAAAGGCAAGAAAACTAATAATTCGTTTTGAGGGTAGTTGCATAAAATCCTTTTGTATTGAGTTTATAATTTATTTACCCGCGCGCGCATCAGCAATAACCGCTGCGGTATTGGGTCGCTCACCATGCGCAAGCCAAAAAGCCTCCGCCGCTTGTTCTACCAACATACCTAAGCCATCAAAGCATTTGGATTTTTGAATGCCGATTTCTGCCGCTATTTGCAAAAAGAAATCGGCACTTTTACCGTAAGAAAGATCATAAGCAATAGTTGTCTTGGGATCAATCAATCCTTTCAATTTCAGCAATTGTTGTTTAAATTTTGCCTTGTCGGCGTCGCTTCCTTTTGTACCTACAGAGCTAGCATGAATAATCACATCGAACTTTTGATCGCCAAAATCATCTAAAGTGCTTGGCGTAATTTTGCCAATTGTAGAAAAATGTTGTGCCAATTTTTGTGGGGTTTCAGGGGTGCGATTTGCCAACACTAAACTTTGGGGTTGTGCTTTTAAAAGTGGTTGTAAAATGCCTTGAGTAGCACCACCCGCACTGATGATTAAAATATTTTTGCCTTTAAGTGGTAGTTTATGATTAATTTCTAAATCTCTCAATAAACCTACGCCATCGGTGTTATCACCGTGCCACTTACCGTCTTTCATGAAGATGGTATTAACCGCTTGCGCTAATTGCGCGCGTTCTGATAATTTACCTTTTTTCGCTAACACTAGATCACAAGCATCTGATTTGTACGGTAAAGTAACATTGCAATACGTACCACTATTTGTGAAAAAATTTTCTACATCTTCTTTAAATGCTGCTGCGTCTTTGGTTTTTAGATCTTTGGCAGGATTTTTGCGATCATTATTTTGATCGATATTAAATTGGTCAGCAAATTGCGTATGGATGAATGGCGATTTGCTGTGTTCAATGGGTGTGCCGAATACGAGGTATTTATATTTCATGTGATGCTCCGTAAATGCGAAAGACCCTCACCCAATCCCTCACCCTAACCCTCTCCCAGGGGGAGAGGGGATCGGAAAAATATTTTCTGAACCATTATCCCGTTGTACCACTACCAAACTGCGATAATGCCATTTGAATCTGCTGATAAAGTTGCGGCAGCCAAACGGGTGCATTATTCACCGTCAATGGTCGCTTATGGCGTAAATCATCCGGTGCAATGACCACTTGCACATTCTCTACGCCTACTCTATACACCACCATAAATAATTCTTCAATGGCTTTATCACCGATCGCCACACAACCAATTGAAACATCATTACCATGAATAAAAATATCATCGCCTAATTGATGACGATGATCAATCGCCGCGTGAGTACGATCAAACTCATTCGGATAATTCACATTCAAAGAAAGATGAAAATGACTTTGTGGGTTCATGCCGATTAATCGATAGACACCTTCCGGCACTTGATCATCACCCTCGTGTAATTTGGGTCCAGGGCCACCGCTCGCTGCTAACACATTATATTTTTTAATAAAGTGCCAACCTGTGCCATCACTCGCCCATAACTCCAAACGCCTCTCATGTTTAAAAATTAAGAAAGCCACTTGTTGCGGCGGATAAGCTACACCTGCTTTACGAAAAGCAGGCATCACGCGCGCTTCTGCAGCAGGCCCATATTGATGCACTGCATCAGCCATAGATTCTTGCCATGTAGGCACATGGGTGGCGCATCCACTTAATAAAACGGTTAAAGAAACGACAATAATAATTAGATATTTCATATATTACTCGGTGCGCAACGTTTCAATAGGATCTAAACGTGCGGCTTGTCTTGCGGGGTAAAACCCGAAAAAAATACCCACTAACGCTGAGACGGTAAATCCAACTAAGGGGGGCCATAGAAATACGGTGAAATGCCAATGGGCAAACTCCGCTATGATAAACGCACACATTATACCTATAATTATACCGATAATTCCACCACTTAATGCTAAAACAATCGCTTCGCTCAAAAACATCCATTGAATATCATGCCGTTTAGCCCCCAAAGCTAGGCGAATGCCAATTTCACGGCGGCGTTCCAACACTGAAACCAGCATGATATTCATCACACCAATACCGCCCACTAATAAGGAAATACTGCCAATAAGCCCTAATAATATGGTAAAAATCTTATGCTGCGCCGCCATGCTTTTTATCAATTCTTTCGCGCTACGAAAATAAAGTTTTTTATTAGGAACTTTAGCACTCATGTATTGAGTAATATTAGTTTTAATAGTTTCGATATTGGCATTGGGATCTAAGCGCATCACGATATTATCAATGTTGGCATATTTACTGATTAATTTAGAAGCTTTAATCGGCACGATAACTGAATTATTAATATCTTGGCTAAAAAATTGATTTTCAGGCCAATTTTTAGCGACACCGATGATAGTAAAAAAATCATTGCCGAGTTTTATTTGCGTACCAATAATTTTGCTTGCGTAAGGTTGAATTTTTTGTGCGATAGTATCGCCCACCACACAATATTCTGAATAATTATCGAGATCAGAAATAAAACGCCCTTGCACCATATCGATTTTTATTGCAGGTGCTAAATTTTGTGTAGCGCCAATAATGGTGCCATCGATAGAGTTGCCCAAATAACTCATCGGCACGTAGAGCATGGTATACGGCGCTAATGTCGTAATCGCTGAGCTGACAGTTTGTAAACCTAAAGCGGCTGATAAATCAAAATCATTACTGGACGATGAATCAGTACTCGCCGTTTCACTAAACACAGAAACCGCTAACATATCTGTACCTAAACTTTTGAATTGCTCTAATGCTGCTTGTGTTGCTAATTCGCCGGTAGAAACCATCGCCACCACCGATGCCGTGCCCACCAAAATCCCCAGCATCGCTAATACCGTACGCAATTTCGTCGCCGCCAGATTGGTAAAGGCTTCGATGAAATGTGATAAGGTTTTTTTGTAGAGGTTGGGGGTCAATCGAATTTCCGCTGTGGTAATGGAGGGATGGGTGTAACACCCAATTTTAAATGGGGGTGTTGCAGCGCCCAATCAGAGTTTTCCCACCACACATAGCGTTGTGCCAATGCAATTAGTTGGGGTTTTGCTACCAATTGTATCATTAATTAATCTCCGCCGACTTTTAACATTACTTAAAGGAAATAAACAAGCACAGCAGAAGCTGTTTTTGCATGTTATAATTATAACATAACTATCTGCACCTAACCTCCTGCGAGAACGGAATGCACCCTCTGTCAAACTGAGAAGAGAAATCAATTGTATTGACCAAAATACTATCGGAACAAATATGAATAATGAAAATATTAGAGGACCCTTTTCGGATTATTTAACTACTGATGAGGTTAATTTCAGCAAACAAGCGGCCGAAATACTAACAAAGAATACTTCCTGGGCACACAAAATGCTACATGAAGCTAAAATAGCTTAAGCACTAGCAATCATACCCTCTAAACTAACCGACGCTGAATTAAATGAAATAAAATCTGCATTATTTGAAGTGCGATTCGCACATGCTATCTACGAAGCCGGGTTAAATGCTCAGTATGAATGTTCTAGTGGTATTGGCAATAGTTCTGTTGATTTCAAAATTATTAATGTTCCCGGATGGCTTGTTGAACTCACAAGCTTCCGTATTAGCGCCGCAGTAAAAGAACATACAGTAACAAAAGGTAATATCTCAGAATATCTGTCGATAACTGGAGACAATAGCAATGCACCTGAGGTCAGAGATATCATTAAATCGCAAGAAGCGATTTGCCGCAAAGTATCGGATAGTTGCAATTTTAAAGAAAAGGGAAACCCAATTAAATTTCCCGAAATAAAAGAAAATTCATACCACATGCTTTTGATTGACATGCGTAGTTTCAATGCTGGAATGTCTGACCTATATGATTACTGGAATATTGCATATGGGAGCACAAGTCTAATAAATTATAATCATGGCATCTATTGCAGAAACTGGTGCACACCAGACGGAAAAACTTCACTAATAAAAGGATTATTTGATGATCTACATCCAGATAACAGGAGCCAATATATACGTGATAAAATACATGTATTGGGGTTTGTACATGAAAAACATTACGCCGAACAAGAACTAATAAATAATATATATTTTTTATACAATCCAAAATTTTTTAAATCCAAAATGGATATTATTAAGATTTTTCCGTGTGCAAAAAACGAATTGCTACATCTATGTGCAAATCTAAATGGCAAACCCAATTCTTAATAAATATCTTTTAGATTGATGCCATTAAACCCTTGACAATTATACCTAAACTGATATAATTAACATTTTACCCCAACCTCATAATAATTATAAGGGGAATTTATGCATACATTACGAAATATTACTTGGGTAGGAAGCTCGAAAGAAGACTTAAAATCTTTTCCTGAAGAAGTACAAAAAGAAATTGGTTTTTCTTTGCATAGAATACAGGAAGGCGATACTCCTTCCAACGTAAAACCATTAAAAGGATTCCACCCCAGTGTAATGGAAATTATAAGCAACTATAACACTAATACATATCGGGCTGTTTATACAGTGAAATTAGGTGATGATATTTATGTCTTACATGTATTCCAAAAAAAATCAAAATCTGGCATTAAAACACCGCAACAAGAAATCAATTTAATTAAACGCCGACTTACCGTAGCAAAAGAAAATGCCAAATAGAAAGGGTTAAACACTATGAACACCAATGAAACATGCCATCGAGGCTCTGGAAACGTCTATAAAGATCTTGGCTTTCCCGATGCCGAAGAAATGCAAGCTAAAGCCGTTTTAGCATCACGAATTGTGTCAATACTCGAACATAAGAGATGGACACAAGAAAAATCTGCCGATACACTTAAAATTAGTCAGTCAAAAATATCTTTGCTGACTAGAGGCCAGCTATCAGGATTCTCAATGGAAAAATTAATTTATTTGCTGAATAGGCTACATCAGGATGTAGAAATTACTATAAAAAACAGACCTACCAGAAGAGGCCTAGGTCA
>JABDBA010000009.1:0-319 GCA_013288885.1 Gammaproteobacteria bacterium
CAGCCATTATGACACTTGGGTTGGGTTTACGAGAAGAACTTTCTGGCCGTGAAAATATCTATATTGATGGTGAAATTCAAGGAAAAAGTCGAGACGAGGTTGATAAAATTATTGATCAAGTTATTGCATTTTCTGAATTGGGTGAATTTATAGATTACCCAATGCGTACTTATTCCACAGGCATGAAAGCACGACTTGCGTTTTCTATGATCGTAACTATTGAACCTGAAATTTTAATTATTGATGAAGCGCTTTCAGTCGGTGACGCTTTTTTTGGGGTAAAAGCTACTGCCACATGTTCTTTTTTCAATGCGCTAGA
>JABDBA010000009.1:329-76049 GCA_013288885.1 Gammaproteobacteria bacterium
GCGCTAGACAATGAAAAAGCATTAAGTAAATTAGCCCCCCCCCAAATAAAAAACTTTAGTTAAATTACAAACTTCAATTTTTGGTTGCATATTAATTTACAGCCTGCCAAGTCATTGGAATTACAAGCGCGGAACTTCTTTTCTTTCCTTCCACAATAAGCTCAATGCCATTACCTAAAGTCCATGTTAGTGAATCATATACTTTATACGCACTAGATGATCCCGGCTCCCTAGGAGTTGCAAGAAACATATTTAGAAAAAAGCGACCGGGTGCCAAGGGTAATTTACCAATTTTTATACAAACCTGGTGTGTACCTTTACTATTTATTAATGGCGTAGGGTTTTGGATTAATAATATTTCCCATCCAATACCAATCTGTAATAATTCAATAGAATAACCAAAGTCAATTGGAACATTTTTATCTAGCTCAACATCAAAAATTAATTCAGCATCTTTTCCTGACTGTAGCACGTAGCGTTCAGGATTAGTAGAACAAAATCGGGCAATACCCCTTTCGGGGAAAGGCAGCTTCAGATACATTTGTACAATTTTATCTGATCTTCCTGATTGTACAATTGTTCCATGTTCAAGAATATGCGCCTCTTCACAAAGCTTAAGAATTGCAGACCAATCATGTGTAACTAAAATACCCGATGCACCTTGTGTAAACCGTTCACGTAATCTTTGCCAACACTTCGCTTGAAAATGTTCATCACCCACTGATAAAATTTCATCGACCAAATAAATATCATGTTGTAATGCCGTCGCAGTAGCAAAATAAAGACGGGCGGCCATACCTGTTGAATAAGTATAGACTTGCTGATCAAAACTTTCTTCTAATTCAGAAAAATCTTGAATTTCGGCAATAAGCTTATCCAGTTGGCTCCGTTTTGCACCCTGCAATTCCAATGTGCGTTTTGCAAATTCTCTACCAGTTATATAACGATTGCCGAATCCGCCCATCTCAAACAATCCAGATAGTTGGCCATTGACTTTTACTTTTCCTGATGTGGGTGTGTAAACCCCACCCAGTGTACGTAATAGTGTACTCTTACCAGCACCATTTCGACCAAGTATACCAACGAACTTACCTTTCGGTACCGAGAGAGAAATATTATTTAACGCCGTAAACATTTTTCCTTTGGTTTTACCAAACAAAACACGCCAAGATGCCCCTACATCACAAATAGGAAATACTTTACTGATTCCTGTACAACTTAAGACAATAAGACCATGGGGCATTTTTTCTTGTGTATTATTCATTTTTATACTCTTCAGATAATAAACCCATCACAATTACATCTTCATACTCTCCATTAATTAACACGGCCTTTCTCAACGTTCCTTCACAAACAAACCCCAATTTTTTATATACCTTACACGCTACTAAATTACTAGAGAAAACATGTAGATAAATTCTCGCTAAATTGAGATCATTAAAACCAAAACTTAATAATAATCGTAATGATTCGTGCCCTAACCCTTGACCACGGCAACTAGCTTCTCCAATCCTTATTTGTAATTCCGCATTACGACTTATCGAATTTATATTTAATAATTGACAAGAACCTATTAAAGTATCTGGGTTATATTTACGGATACCAAATATAGAAACGTCGTTACGCTTCCGAATAGACTCAAACCATGCTTGATGTTGTGCATCGGATATTGGCCTATAAGGTGCATTAAGCTGAACCAACTCACGATCATTTATCCATTTAAATAGTAAAGGAGAATCACTTTCGGTTAATGGCGCTAAAAAAACCCGCTCAGATTTAAGTAATGGATAATCTTTTTTCATATTAAGAATTAAAATTATTGAATGGTAAACCAGCCATTAGCGCATCATAAACCACTTCATATCGCTCTGCACAACGATCAGCACTATGCCATTTTAAAGCATACTCTCTTGCTAACTTCCCAATTCGTTCACGTTTGTTTCGATTTAACAATAAATCTTTGAGCACTTCGTATACTGTTTCTTCGGTAGCAGAAACCAAAGGAACTTCTTTTAAACAACTTAACTCATTTTTAGGGTCAATTTCTTTTTGATCAATATAGCAAATCACTGGTTTACCTAACATCATGCCTTCGCGTGCTGTAGCACCATATCGTCCAAAGTTTAATTGATCAACAATAACATCAGCTTGTGCTTGCATAAAACGTATTTCTGTATTTTTTATATTAGTTAAAAAAATCAATTTTATTGGCATTCCTTCTAATTTAAGTTGTTCGATTGCGGCAATCACCGCTGATGTTCCTTTAATATTACGACCATTCTTATTGCGTGAATCGTAGTTACCCATTGCATGATAAACCAGCAGTTCTCCTGGTTGGCGCTTTACATAATATTTAGTAGGAATTTTCAAATCTGGATGCCAAAAAGTGGGATCTAAACACATTGATAATGGTTCACGAATAATTTTATTGGGTAAATCCATATAATCTATCGCCGGCAAAACTTCAGCACAAATCAAATCACAATATTTTTCAACTTTTTTCCCCCAATCCAAATTTTTTTGGTCGCTACATACCTTAGAATCTGATTGCCAAATACATGTATTACAAACACTCTTCCCATTATCCAATGCTGACCATCTACTAAGTGAAGTTTGTGAAATGCCGCTATTGCATCCACTCACAGTATAAGCCACCATTTTATTAAGCTTTTTCCACTCTACAATATCAGGCGGCTCATTATGCTGGGTATACTCAGGGAAAAAACATAAATACCCATCACCCGCAAAATGGAATAATTCGAACTCCTTTTTTGCTTTTATAAAAAAATCTTCTATGTTTTTTCGAAATTGAACATGATCATGGGAAAATAAATTGATATCTTCCCCATGAAAATAATTTGCATTCGGACCTTCTGGATCCTCAAGATTAACTAAAATTGCATTCCATCCGCGCTTGCGCAAAGCTTGAGCCAAGTAATAAAAATGATAGTAGCTATGACGAAAAAAAATAACGCTGCGCTTTTTCCTAATTAGCCTAAGAATCCCACCTGGTAACTTTTTAATGAATGAATTCATAATATTATTAATTAAGTAAGCTTTGTTAATGTTATCAATTACTGGCATCGTTCTTATCCCAAAAAACATAGGTTTTAGTACCCTCGAGCAATACAGGGCAATATCGCCGGAAATCATTATAAAACAATTGAGTACAATTTGTATCAATTTTGTAGTTAATTTCATCCACTTACTATATATCAAACCAAACTGCTAGCATTACGGGGCCTCATCCAACACTGAAACAATTGATACTTTTCATTTTAGGTTTAACCGATTAGCTTGCCCTAACAATCCATCATAGTAATCACTAAGCCAATTTGAATGCTGAGAAATAAGCTGAGTAATTTTTTCTCTCGGCATTAACGGCAGATCAGTCCACCAAACAGGGTGAGTTAACACCTGGCATGGCTTAACGATGCCTGCCGAAAGTACATCCCTAAGATGATCATAGCGCCAATAACCGTTAGAATCCGAACAATAATTAACTTCTTTTTGAAAATATTCTGCATATGTATTTACCATTCCTGCATATTGATATTTTTGACAGTTCATTGTAAATGGAGTTGTATTATGAAAAGAAAAAACTTTAACTTCATAATCAAAAATATCTTCGAAAACTTTTTTTTCCTTTAATAACATTTGTTCTAATATAGCTTCGCTGTTTATTCCATAAGCTTGCGTATCAAAATGCAATCCTATTTGATGACCGAGGTCAATAAGTTTACGCACTGCAACTACAGCACTTGCTGAAAATAAATTATAAAACTCACTTCGCAATAGCAAAAAATAAGTGGCTACAACATTTTCATTTTTCTCAATTTCAGCCATTTTCAATGATAACTTAGGGGAAAAATCTATATCGTGGCGCCAAAGAATAAATTTTTCTTTTTTATCAAAATTGGCATAATCTCTAAATAAATATTTTTTTTTAGCAATACTAATAAGATGCTTATATTCAGACAGTAAAAAATCATCTGCTTTATATGTATAATTATTCATAAGCACGTCTCTCATACTATTCTATATCAGATCAAATTCTTCATAAGGTTTATCTGGACGCCAAAGCTTTATGCATACTTTTTGACCAGCCACATAAAAAAATGCTGGGTATTCATTAGGATCACAAGCACGAATATGATTATATAATTCCATCAAGGATTTTGAAGGATCAACTTCAGAGTCTTTAGGAGTTCGCAAATAATTATAAACTGTAGCCTGACTCTCATCTTGAGCACTTGCTTTAAATACCTTATTTTCCAATTGTTTAATAACTGAATGTAACAATGGCCCTTCAACTTTTTGGCATCTTCTAAAAAGACTCTTTGTTGTATCAAATGGAGAAACTTCAATCTCACACTGTTCAATTATATCACCTTTATCAAATTCATCTGAAATAAAATGTATCGTAACACCTGTTTTTTTTTCCCCATTGATTATAATGTATGGGCCACTTCGGTAACCTCTATATTTTGGCAATAATGTAGGGTGAACATTAATTGCATATTTTGCTTTATTGATAGCTTCTTTAGGTATCAAATAAGAAAAACCGCAAGATACCAATATTTTATAATCAAGCTTTAATAGCGTCTCAGTAATATTACTCCGATCTACTTGTAAGACAGGCACACCAAATTCTATTGCCATAGCAATTACATTTTCAAACCGCTTATTTTTTTCAGTTAAATAGGGTGTAACAACAGCTATAACTTGTCTTTTTTTTTCCAACAAAAAGCGAAGTGTATTCTCTCTCGCACCACCGGTCATAAATAGAATATTCAACTCAACCTCCAACATAAAAACCTTACGTCAAGTAAACAGTTAATTCGTTGCATTTGAATGCAACTCTGAAAATGGAAGTACGTAAAAATTTGGAAATAAGGATAATAAATCGCTTGGAGTACGCGAAAGGAGCGAAAGATCGTTTACTTGAGTATAATAATAGTATCTTTTATCAATCGCACCCCACTTCTTTTTAAAGCGATAAACACCCTCCTGACTTTGCCATGTCCCCCCCCAATTCCACCATTTAAAACCACGCTGTGCGGCATTTTCCATTGCCGTGATAATAATCAACGGTATAGCTTGTAAGGAGCGATATTCTTCTTGGAGAGCAGGCGTAAAATACTCAACGGTCTTATTAAAATAAAAAAGTAATAATGCGGCAATTACTAACCCATCTTTTTTTGCAACAAACAAGTCATAATCCTCACCTGGTTTAAAATGCTTAGGGACCAGTGAAAAGAATTTTTCAGTTTTAAAAGAACCTCCAATCGAACTAATATTAGTCTGATGAAGCTCTTTAAGACGAGGAAATGCTGAATGGTCTATGCTAACTTCAATTTCACTTGATAGAGCTTTTTTAATATTTCTTCTTGCACTACCATCTATTCCATCTAAAAGTTTTTGTTGAATATTTTCCTCAACTGCTATAGATATATTAGTCCACTGACCAATACGGGAATCTGTATAATTATAAAGGAAGTTATTTTCCTTTTGTAAAAGCAAAGGATTGGTAACTACCGTTGCGGCAAGCACATTCGCAGCTCTGATAACTTCATTATAGACGTTCACAAGTGCTTTTTCAGCTTCCGGTATAGTAGTTAAAATACCCCCATTACTTCCATAGTAAGGTAACGAATTATAGAGGCGCGAATCGGATTGTTGATAATACATCAAAGGTAAAACACCCTTCACTTCCCCATCTTGTAATGCAAGTAAATATTGCTCCTCACAGCCCAACAACTCCTTAAGAAATCTTTTATATTTAATACTATAGTAAAAAAGAGACTGGGGATTACTTAACAAATAATCTTGATAAATATCTTCTAGTGCAGGACTAAGCAATTCTATTTTCATAAGTTATTTTTTTGCAACATATAAGTATTGAGTATATGCATCATCAGCAGCGTTAACATGCTTCGTATAATCATCTACAGTAGATATCTGAATTAAAAACCGTTCTAGTATTTTTATCGATTTTCGTTTTAACCAGGAATGTTTGTTCAGAAAACTATTTAGTCCACCCCAAAAATGCCAAGAAACAGGCAATTTTGCTGTGATATTGAGTAAATCAAAAAAACCAAGTGATTTATTAGAAAAAAAAGGGATAGCTTCCACTGTATTGAAACCAGCTTCCTTCAATTTACCAATCATAATTTCTTTTGAATATAAAGAACAATGGAACGCATGTTTAATATCATAATTAGCATATTTCATTGCTGCTTTTTTTGAAAAAATCTTAAGGAAACGAACGAGCACCAGTGATTTATAATAGTCTTCCCGAGGTGTTGTAAATAACAGCACGCCATCATCTTTCAACACACGATTTGCAAATTCGAATACGCCCTTTATATTAGGTATATGCTCTAAGACAGATATACTCACTATCTTATCGATTGTTTTGGAACCCAAACAAGAGGATGTTACATCCTCGCTTAAATGAAAATCATAATAATCTGTCCGACTAGCATATAGATCTATATTTATTTTTTTTATTGCTTCATATCCTTCGAATAAAACATTAAAAACATCCCCACCACCACCACCAATATCTAACACCACTCCCAATCTCTTTTCTGGAAGACTCTCTTTCAAAACTTTTATTTCCAATAATTTATGAATCGCCATTTCAGGAACATAACAATAGCTACTCGCTAACTGATGTATAATTTTAGAGATAGCCGCATTAGAATACGATTGACGTCTTTTGAAAAAGAGCCAACAATAGCAATAGAAAAATATATAAATATAAAAAATAAAATAAAAACATGCATTCAAACTTTTCTTGATAATTGAAATAAAACCCTGCAAACCGGGCTTCCATTGAACGTTCTCAATATAGGCAACCATGGGTGCAGTAATTTCACCCAGATGTATAGTTTCTGCATACTTTTGATTAAAATTTGCTATTTTTTCTTTATTTATTACAGTAACACAATTAATTAAAACAGAGTCAACAACAGCTTTTTTATTACCACATTTACCACATTGAACAACAGCATCGATTGACTTACCATCAGATGATGTATTAAGAATTTTGATATTTAAATTATCAACATGATCAACACAACATGCCATATAATTCGTTAATTCAATCATTTAAATTTCTCTAAAATAGTTTATGAAGCCAATGATTTAAATAATCAAGCACTCCAGTTTTTGTCAATATGATCAACGCCCTCTATTACGAATTGCCTGCTGTTTTCCCGTTCATTAACCTTTTCTTCCCACATATCGCCGAATAAACTCCAAATATTACAGGTTTTACATGCCTCATACTTATCCCACTTGCCCTCTAAATGCGCCCTACGCATTGCACTTAAACGTTCCCATGCTTCTATAAAAGTTATATCTCGGACATGCCCTAAGTAAGGCACACGATGATTCTCTTTCTCTGGAACATAATCGGGAACACTTGCTACACAGGGAGCATATTGTCCTGTCCACTGCAATTTAAAATGCATAAAAATAGAACCACAAGGATAGCGTTTTTCAGGTGCTTGGTGGATAGGCGTAAAACCAGCTTTTTCCCACTGTTGTTTGAGATTCCAATTGTCACCACCCCAATTGCCTACTGGTCTAAACGCAACACCATCTATTTTTTTCATCCAATGTTCACGAAATTTTTTAAAATCCTCTTTAAGCTCTTGAAAGCCCAAGATATGACTTGTGATTTTCATTTTTGATTTTTTCTCTTCACGGATTTCACAAATCCGTTCTAAATTTCTCCAAACGCGATCAAAATGATCAACTTGCATCATTTTTTCATAGGCTTGTCGAGTCGGCGCATCAAAACTATAAGAATAGTGATCTAAGCCCTCATCCATTAGCTCACGAATTTTATCCTCTTTAAAAAGAGAACCATTTGTTGCCATTACGATAGGGAGTTTAGGTCTAACTTGTTTCATTAATTTAATCGCAGGTACTAGATTAGGAGCAGATAATGTCTCAGAGTAAGATGAGATATTTAGCATAAGATTTTCTTCTGGCATTTCAGAAAGTGCTTTCCGCAAAATATCCATATCAAGCCACCCTGCTTTTTCTGGTTTCTGTACCGATTGCGGACAGAAAATGCAAGAGTGATTACAGGGCGCTACACCTAAAGTTACAGAAAAATTAGTCGGCAATTTCGTTTCACCGATAACTACTTTGGCGTAATTAAGTTTTTCCTCAGCTGTTCTAAATGGAGCAATCTTACCCAGCAAACCAAAATCTCTGATTTCTGCCTCTTGGGCGGCATCAATTTTTTCCTGAGCTGCAATTTTTTCCTGAACTGCATCAACCTGACTTAGATTTTCAGCCTGGTTAGACATTTGTGTTTCTTCAGCATTGGGCTGATTATTACTCGGCGATCCCATTAACCCTTTCAACCATCTCTTAAAATTCTGTCTCATATTTTTCTCCCATCTATATTTAGTAAAGATTTTATTAAAAACGATTAACTTTAAGTTTTATTAGCAACCACAGTAATACCAGCATCTTGAACATTAATATGCTCAATTTTCAAACCAGCTTCACTACACCATTTTTTAATCTCTTCTGGAGTATGCCTCTGACAGTTAAGAGGTCTAAACCAATCAAAATTAACATGGTTCATTTCATCAAACGAATATTCTGGGCGATAATATAACTTGCAAATATTCCAATAGAAAAAACGTTGAATATCAAGTTTTCCTTTGTTGATACCCAAATAAGGAATATCTTCTGGTACATCTACATCGATATTAAGTTCACCCAATGCAATACCCAATTTTGTTAAAGGTTCTAACGCCCTCCATGCTTGCTCATCTGACATGACCTGTAGTTGCTGGCGAATATGATCATCAGTAAATTCACGGACTGTTGCTTTTTTTCGATAAACATAAAATAGAAAACGGCCACCTACTCGCAATTTTTTCGCGAGCACTTTAATTGATTGTTCTGTGTTATCCGTATGATGTAGCACACCCTCTGAAAAAATTATATCGGTAGAGTTATCTGGGATTGGAATATCAAGTAAACTGGTTTTAATAAAATCACCTTGATATCCCGCTTCAGCAAATCGTTCTCTTGCCACATTAACTGCGTCAGAAATATCAACACCGAGATAATCATGGTTAGTTAAATATTTATCAAAAAAAAGTAACGCGGAGTGACCGGAACCACAACCCGCATCTAAAATTATTTTTCGATCGCCTGCTAACCATTTTTCCAATCGTGTTGGATCATTATCACAATAACGCTCATATAACCATTTCTTGGTAGATTCTTTGACCGCTTCAGATTCATAGGTATCACGTTTAGCCCATTTAAAGCCAAACGTTTGCTCTGTTTGTGATTGCGCATCACTGTACGCAGAATCTACTTTGAATTCAGCTTCATTAACCCCTAGTCTTGCCAATGCTGACATGTCTCACCCTATTAAAAAAATTAAACTCCATTATTTTTCAACCACTCCTCAAAATTCAACAACGACCAGATAAACAAACGCCGATTTTGTTTACCTTCCAAATGCTCATTAACCAATGCCCGTACCGCCACCGGATTCATAAAGTCGTATATTCTAGCATGATTATCGAACACAATGCGCCTAACATAGTCAATACTTTCGCCTTTAAACCAAGAGGCATCCGGTGCCGAAAACCCTTTTTTCTCTGCAGAGGTGATTTTTTCTGGAATGTATCTTTGCATCACATCGCGTAATAATATTTTACCATCCTGGTTTTTTTCGAAATACTTGGCCGATTTTGGTCCCGGTTCATTTTCATTTAAGCATACTACTTCGGCAACATTTTTTAATTTCATTCTTACCGGCACTTGCATGGCAAAATCAACCAAATCGTTATCTAAAAACGGCACTCGGGTTTCTAGGCCATGCGCCATGCTCAACTTGTCTTCTACCACCAATAGCCCATGTAAAAAAGTTTTGGCTTCAAAATATAAAGAATGGTTCACGTAATCTTCCGGCTGCGTCAATTTAGCGGCATGTTCGTGGAACACCCCCCGAAAAATATCACTGGTTTGAACATGTTTTACTTGATCCCAAATCGGTGCAAATACCCCTTGTAAAGCTGAATTGGGTATTAATCGCTGCCAAAACTTATAATATTTATCGATATAATGGTCAAAATCATCATTGGCGACTGCTCGATAATAGCGCCACGGGTAGCCGGCAAATAACTCATCGCCGCCTGCCCCTGATAGCACTACTTTAACAAATTTCGAGGCTAATTTGGCTATATAATAATTAGGATAACTCTGCCCTACTCTTGGCTCTTCTAAATGATAAGCCAATTTGGGCAGCACCCGCTCCATATCACCTGACTTTAATACCATTTCATAATGTTCAGTCTTAAAAAGATAAGACATATATTCGGCATGTTCACGCTCATCAAAGCCAAGCTCTAAACCCGAAGCCGATCGTAGATCAAAACCACAGGTAAACGTTTTCATAAAAGGGTGTTGGCGCGCTGCCAGTGCGGTGATAGAACCGGAATCCATACCGCCACTTAAATAACAGCCCACATCCACGTCACTCACTAACTGGCGATTAACTGCCTGGCTAAATAATCGATCCAACTCGTTGGCATATTCGGTTTCATGCAGTGGGTGCTTAGGTTCAGCAAAGTTAAAATCCCAATAGCGATACGGGTCCAATTTATTCGTTTCTTTTTTTAACGCTAATTTAGCCCAACAACCGGCGGGGAAAAGATGAATACCTTGTAACAGCGTTTTATCGGTAAAAATATTTTGAAAAGTAAAATATTCTAATAATGCTTCAACATCAATATTGCGACGCAGATCAGGGTGGGCCAACAACGCTTTTTGTTCTGAACCAAATAAAAATGTTCCACCCATAAACGTATAATAGAGTGGCTTGATACCATAACGATCACGCGCTAAAAATAATTCTTGCTGTGTTTTATCCCAAATCGCAAAAGCAAACATACCATTAAAACGATTAACACATTCAGCGCCCCATGCCATATAAGCATTGAGCACCACTTCTGAATCTGTTTTGGAATGAAAACGATGACCTAAACTTTCTAACTCTGCACGTAGTTCTTGAAAATTATATATTTCGCCATTATAGGTAATCACATATTGATTATCGGATGTAACCATCGGTTGATGACCGGAAGCAGAAAGATCGATAATCGCTAAACGTCGATGCCCAAGCCCTACCGAGCCATCGATGAAAACACCTTCGCCATCAGGACCACGATGCGCAATAGCATCCATCATCCGTTTTAGAATAACCGGAGAAGCAGGTTGTTTATTGAAATTAACTATTCCGGTTATGCCGCACACCGGACACCTTTAATGGTTGCAACCACATATTCATAATCTTCCTTGGTCATTTTGTTGTGCAGTGGAATAGCCATTGAATAACGATCACAATCACGCGCACCGGGGAAATCATCTGGCGCTAAACCAAATTTTTGTTGATACAAACCTAGCATGTGCACAGCGTGTGTGCCAGGGCGCGTACTAATGCCTTTATTTTGTAAATATTCCATAATTGCGTTGCGCGGTAACGGCGCTTTGCTTTCATCTATGAAACAGACAAAAGACTGCCAACCATGCTGATAATCTTCGGGCGTAACAGGTGTACGCAGCCATTCAACACCCGCTAATTCTTTGCTGTAATAATCAGCCCAACGTTGACGTTCTGCAATAAATTGATCTAGTTTTTTAAATTGCACAAGACCTATTGCACCTTGAAGATCAGTCATACGATAGTTAAAACCCAGCAAATTAAAATCAGCTAAAATATAAGGTCTAGGACCATGATGTCTTTGCTCTTCAGAAATACTTGCGCCATGATTACGTAACATATTCATTTTTTCTGCTAAGGCATCATCATTAGTAGTTACCATGCCCCCTTCACCCGTAGTCACTGATTTACGCGGATGAAAGGAAAATGCTGCTGCTAACCCTAGTGCACCGGCTGATCGTTTTTTATAAAAACTACCCGATGCGCAAGCCGCATCTTCGAGCAATGGAATACCCGGTGCTACTTTTGTTAAAGCATCCATATCAGCACACAAACCAAATAAATGAACAGGAATAATCGCTTTGGTGCGCGGTGTAATTTTAGCTTTAACTTGTTTAATATCCAGATTATAAGTAAGCGGATCCACATCTACAAACACTGGTGTCGCACCACAAAACATCACTACATTGGCGGTTGCCACCCAGGTAAAAGCAGGCACGATCACTTCGTCACCAGGGCCAATATCAAGTGCCGCCAACATCAAATGTAAACCTGTCGTGCAACTGGTAACGGCAAGTGCATGTTTTACTTGATGCCGTTGCGCAAATGCTTTTTCAAAAGCAGCCACTTTGGGGCCTTGCGTCAACCACCCGTTCATGATGGGTTCGCGTACGGCTTGCCATTCTTCTTCGCCCGTGGCTGGGGTTGATATCGATATATTGCGGATAGTTGCCATTATTCAATTCCTACAGCGGCACGCCGTTCTGCCACTTCTTTTTTATGAGTATTACGCCATTCAATTAATTTTTTTAATCCTTCGCGCAAAGTAACCATGGCCTTAAAATTTATTTCTTTCTCTGATTTCACTGGGCTACCGATTCTATTTTTAACAAAGGTCATGCCAGCTGGTTCGTATTGAATTTTTTGACTAGAGCCGGTGATTTCTAAAATCAACTCAGTCAATTGCTTTATCGTAGTTCGAATGCCCGTGCCTACGTTATAAAAATTATCAGTCGCTTCTGCTTTCATGGCGCAAACGTTTGCACTACCACAATCACCCACATAAACAAAATCATATGCTTGTGATCCGTCGCCATAAACTTGCGGTGGTAAATTTTGATCGAGGCGATCTAAAATTTTCATGATGACTGCAATATATGCGCCACGATAATCTTGCCGCGCGCCGTATACATTCATGTAGCGCAAACCAGCGTAATCAAAATGTTGATCGGTTTTTTTATAACGATGATATAACGCACGACACATATGTTCGCCCGCAATCTTAGTAGCGCCATAAAAATTATTATTATTGTAAGGATGATCTTCGGTCATCGGTTCTTCGACGGCATCACCATAGACAGAGGCTGAAGAAGAATAAACCAAACGCTTAACCCCATTATTGACCACCGCTTCTAACACATTAAAAGTGCCGCCAATATTCACTTCAAAAGCCGAACGGGGATAATCATAGCAATGCAGCAACCAGAGTGCTGCGAAGTGAAAAACACCATCGATATCTTTCATCGCAGCGTTTAAAATATCTCGATGTAAAATGTCCCCACCTGCTGGGAAAATAGTAACGCGAGGATCTTTCAAAGCATCGATTATATTTTCGCGACTACCACGGGTGAAATTATCGTAGATACGAATTTCTTTGACATCTTCTTTTAACAAGGCATCGACAGTGTGTGATCCGATAAGACCAGCACCACCGATTAATAATAAACGCTTACCATTGATATCCATAGTTTTTTTGAGTTAGTTAAGTTAAGTAAAGTTAAATTGCTTCGCGCAAAGCAGTGATTATTTCTTGCATTTGCTTCTCACTCACATACGGATCCATCGGCAAACTCATCACGCGTTTTGCTGCTTGCTCGGAAACAGGAAAGCTGCCTTCTTTTAGATTTAGCGGGGCAAACACTTGTTGCATATGCAATGGGATTGGATAATGCACAGCCGTAGGAACACCTACTGTTTTAAGTTTTTCTTGCACTTTTTCGCGGTTATCCACTTGCACGGTATATTGCGCATAGACACTGGTGTTGCCTTCTGCAACATGAGGCACAGTCACATAATCTTTGAGTAAATCGCTGTAACGCGCACCAATACGCGCACGGTCGATAACCTCTTCGGGGAAGATTTCTAATTTCGCCAATAGAATCGCCGCTTGTAAAGTATCTAAACGACTGTTCATTCCGAGCAAACGATGATGATAACGTTTGTCTTGGCCATGCACACGAATTTGCCGCATATCAGTAGCGAGTTGATCGTCATTGGTAAAACATGCACCACCATCGCCGTAACAACCCAAAGGTTTAGAGGGGAAAAAGCTGGTGCTACCAATGGTAGAAAGATTGCAGGATTTTTTGCCTTTATACATTGCTCCAAAACTTTGCGCAGCATCTTCGATAACAGGAATTTTGTGTTTGTTAGCAATCGCGTTAATCGCATCCATATCCGCACATTGACCATATAAAGAAACCGGCATAATGGCTTTGGTTTTAGGTGTAATAGCTTGTTCGATTTTTTTAGGGTCGATGTTAAAGGTTTTGGGGTCAATATCGACAAAAACAGGCTTAGCGCCCATTAAGGCAATCATTTCACCCGTGGCAATAAAGGTAAAAGGCGTAGTAATGACTTCATCCCCAGCTTTAATGCCCAACGCCATCATTGATACCATTAAACTATCAGTACCATTGGCCATAGTGATACAGTGTTTAGCCCCTACGTAATTGGCTAGTTTCTCTTCCAATTCCTGAACTTCCGGCCCCATAATGAATTGGCCATGTTCCAATACGGTTTTAATGCGTTTGTTAACTTTTTCTTCAATGCGTCGATATTGGGTCTTCAGGTCAATAAATTGCATAGTTTAGAGCCTCATTGGGTAGTTTTTAGGGTTATTGGGTCAGTATTTTACCCTAAATTAGGGCGGGTGGACAGAGTAAATCTAGTATCGCAGGAAAGAATAATCACTAAAAAACCTGCTGGAATGGTTATAGCAATTCCAGCAACCACCCTATAAAAGCTGACAAAATTTAATTTAAAGCGTGCAAACTCACCCGCTATCCCTAAGGTTTACTTATAGATAACAACCTGTTATATTGCCCATGCTTTCTTTGATTTCCGCAACCAGAAAGAAAATTTCACTTTAAATTAATTTTTAACAGAAGGGGTTTTTATGCAAATTTTAAAAAATTTTTCTAAACTAGCTTGTTTATCACTGTTGTTGATTAGCAGTTATGCTATGGCTAGCCAGAGTGTATCATTTTATGGAAATTTAAATAACTTAACAGGTGATAATATTAAGCAAATTATGCTGGGTGATCTTGGCGCTAAACTTTTAATAAGCCTACCTGTTCACTCCGGTCAGACCGTTCCTTTTACTCTATACCCTTCAGAATATGATGCCAATGGCGCCTTCTTATTTATCTTTGGTAATAAGACCAACTGTGCTGTCAGTTACAACAGTAATGGTTTATTCTTGGGTGCTACCCCCTCGTGTTTAGATAAGAACTATAATCTTTCTCTTTCTGGCAATCCAACAAATGGCTTCACTATTACGATAACTAATATATCTAAACCTGCTGCCAAATAGCATTAAAAGATTTATTTATTTTTCCAGCCCCTTTTTTCTTGATCGAAAAAAGGGGCTTTTTTATAACAGTTGAAAATTAGTCATTCAATTCTTCTCCTAAAGCAGCATTGCTGCCATAAACAAAATCCAAAATAAGTTTCTTCTATAAATCTTAATGAGAAATTTCTAGTCAAGCTGTTTCCATGGCTCAATGTCATTGAAATTCAGGAAGGCTCGAATTTTATTAAAATTCTGTTAAAATATGTGGTAGATGGGGTAGAAGCCAACAATGAAACGGTGTTTATTGAAAAAGCAGAACAATATTTATCAGATGAATTAAGGAGTGAAACAATGACATTAGCACAATTATTTGAGAAAAAAGGTATGGAGAAAGGATTGGAACAGGGCTTGCAAGAAGGCCGGCAAGAAGTGGCGCTGCGTATGCTAAAAGAAGGGTTAGGCATGGATTTGATTACTAAACTAACGGGCTTGTCGGAAGAAAATATTGTAAAACTACAAGAGCATGTAGATTAGGCATGTTTTTTGCCGCAATCTACCTATGATGCTCAAATCCCCCCTAGCCCCCCTTTTTCAAAGGGGGGAACAGGATATCCGCCAACACCGGCACATGTTCATCTTGTTGCGGGGTGGGCATTTCTAAGCGAGAAAATTCATTGCTGTTGGGCAACTCAAACGTAAAGTGAGATAATTTCTGTAACGATATCAAACCTTCTGCCAATTCAAAATCAAGCACGTGGCCGCCGATCGTTTGGGTGTTATCAATGAAATGAAAATGATAGCCGGGCATTTTAATATGTTCCATGTAATCGGGTGCGAAGAATCCGATGGCGTCGCCTTGGATGTTATGTAAATCAAATTCCCTGCTTTCATCGATAATTTCTTTGATAGTTTTATAGGGCTTTGTTTGTTTAGGCACGCTGGCTATTTTTAGCTTAGAAAATTTTCCGCTGATATGAATTGCTAATAAAAAATTTTTGCTGCCAATTTGTTTTTCAATGCTTGCTTTGAGGTTTTCTAGACGAGTATTAGTAGTGATATTAATATTCAAATCATTATTAAATTTGCAAACTGCTGCCCAACAAAGGCGTGAACTTGCAGAAGCTAATTGTGCTTTGCCGTTAGTGCAGTGGAAAAATTTTCCGTGCAGTGCAATTAATTCACCTTCGAGTGCATTGAAAGAACCTAAACCAAAATCACCGCGTTGTTGTAGGTTGGGGAGTGAAAGATCGCCGTCGTACAAGCCGTTTTGCACGGCGATGAAAGTGGAGTATTGGTACAGTGTATTTGACATCGCAAAATCCCCCCGCCTCGCTTAGCGCTCGTCGGCCCCCTTTTTCAAAGGGGGCGACAGCCTTAATTCTGCAGCAACGTCTTTAAGAGTGTAAACAATTCCTAATCAACCCTACACTCATTGCCCACCACAGTATATTTCATCCCCGTATGCGGGCAAACCACTGATTCGCCTTTGCCGTGCAGTGGTAGTTCTAAACGTTCGCCGTATTGGCTCATCCAACCGATTTGTTTGCCGGGCACGCCGACGATTAATGCGTAATCGGGCACATCGCGGTTCACTACACTGCCCGCGCCGATAAACGCATATTGGCCAACTGTGTTACCGCAAACGATGGTGCAGTTTGCGCCTAATGTCGCGCCTTTTTTGATGAGTGTATCGCGATATTCATCTTTGCGGCTTACTGCCGAACGTGGATTATAAACATTGGTGAACACCATGCTGGGCCCGCAGAATACATCGTCTTCGATAGTCACATTGTCGTAGACAGAAACATTGTTTTGTACTTTGACATTATCGCCAATGATTACTTTATTGCCGACATAAACATTTTGTCCGAAACTACAGCGTGCACCAATTTTTGCATTGCCAGAAATGTGTACCCAATGCCAAATGCGCGTATCAGCACCGATTTGTGCACCGTCGTCGACGATAGCTGTGGGGTGAGCTTTATAAGTCATAATTAAATCTCAAGTGGTAATGTTATCGTTTTATCATCACGTGCAGCTAAATAAGCCGCCGTGAGAATTTCTAATGATTTAAGACCTTCGCGACCATCGGTTTCTGGTTCAGCTTGGCCGCGCAACACATCCACCACATTTTGATAATACGCAATATGGCCGCTGCCTAATAACGAAGTGGTTTCTTGTGTGGCTTGGACAATTTGTTCATCTTCAGGTTGTTTATCGGCAAATTCCCAATGTTGAATTTCGTTCACCGCTAAACCACCTAATTTTACCGAGCCTTTTTCACCTAAAATAGTTAAGGAACCTTCGAGATTTTTAGGATAGGTTAACATCGTCACATTCATCGAACCCATCGCGCCCGAACGCCAGCGAAGATTTAATACACCGGTGTCTTCAACTTCGACATTGCGCCCTAACGTACCCATCATCGCTTGCACGCTTTGCACCGGGCCGCACAACCAATCTAATAAATCTACATAATGGCTGGCTTGATTCATAAACGCACCACCGTCAAACTCCCAAGTACCACGCCATTTTGCTTGATCATAATATGCTTGTGGACGCGTCCAAAAAACATTGAGATTGATCATATAAAGCCGACCAAAACGATTTTTTTGCATGGCTTGCTTAACGAGTTGTAATGTTGCATTGAGACGATTTTGTTTAACCACAAATAAACGCACACCGGCTTTATCGCAAGCATCGATCATCGCTATGCCATCTTTCCAACGCGTGGCCATTGGTTTTTCCGTAATTACATGTTTGCCTAAATTAGCAATCGCGATGGTTTGTTGTGCATGTACGCCACTGGGTGTACATAGCGTAATAATATCGGGGTCGGTTTTTGCACTCAGCTCAGCAATTTCAGCATAGCCTGGCGCACCGGTTTGCTCCACTGCTTTTTGCAAAGTTTCGGCATGACCATCACACACGCCAACCAATTCTAATTGATCAGATAATTTTGCAATCGCATTTAAATGATTAGTAGCAATTTTACCGCAACCCACTAGAGCAATTCGTACTTTTCTGTTTTTTGAAATATTTATATTTTTCATATGATTACCATGTCTAGTAAATAAGTTCTCATTAGGGTTGACTGAGTGTCAAAAGCAGACCGTCGATTACATGGACGTAATCAACGATCGCATGGACGCAGTTTCGTCTGCGTTGACATCAGGCGACCCGAATGAGAACGGAAACTACGCTTTAATAATGTTCTTCTCATTCACACTATGATAAACACCGCGCGTATCTACAATTAACTGCGCATTTTGTTTGATCATTTCAAAATCAAACTCATCATGGGCCGTTGCTAATACCACACAATCATATTTTTTCAAGTTCGCGGGTGTAATCGGCACACTGCTTAAATCAAAATGATGTTCACGTGTCGGCGGAAATACCGGAACATGCGGATCGGTATAATCTACTTTTGCGCCTTTACTAACGAGTAACTCCATCAACGTCACCGAAGGCGACTCACGCATATCATCCACATTTTTCTTATAGGCAATTCCCAATACTAAAATATTGCTGTCTTTCAACGCTTTGCCGCGATCATTCAACGCATCGGTGACTTTATGAATCACCCACTTCGGCATATTGCTATTAATTTCACCCGCCAATTCGATGAAACGGGTATGCACGCCAAATTCACGCGCTTTCCACGTTAAATAAAAAGGATCGATCGGAATACAATGACCGCCGATACCAGGGCCTGGATAATAAGGCACAAAACCAAACGGTTTAGTTGCCGCCGCATTGATCACTTCAAAAATATCGATGCCCATTTTATCAGCGACTACTTTCATCTCATTCACTAAACCAATGTTAACGGCGCGATGGATATTTTCTAATAGTTTTGTCATTTCAGCAGCACGGGTAGAACTCACCGGCACTACGCGCGTAATCACTTGATTATACAGAGCCAAACCTGCTTCCAAACAATTAGCCGTGTCGCCACCACACACTTTAGGAATAGTTGCTGTCACAAATTCTGGGTTACCAGGATCTTCGCGCTCAGGAGAAAATACCAGGAAAATATCTTCACCCACTTTCAGACCATTCTTTTCAATACGCGGTTTTAATTCTTCATCGGTGGTGCCAGGATAAGTCGTGCTCTCTAATGAAATCACTTGGCCTTTACGTATATACGGTAAAAGCGCATCGGTCGTTTCCAACACAAAACTTAAATCCGGTTCACGATATTTATTCAACGGCGTTGGTACGCATAAAATTAAAGCGTCGGCTTCTTGTGCTTTAGAAAAATCAGTCGTGGCTTGCAGGTTTTTTTGTACCGCAGAAATGCGATCGCTTTTGATATGTTTAATATAGCTTTGACCTTTATTTAATTTGGTGACTTTGTCTTGGTCAATATCGATACCCATCACTTTATAACCCACATTGGCATAACGCAGCATGAGTGGTAAACCCACGTAGCCGAGACCGACAATGCCGATGATGGCGGTTTTGTTATTGAGTTTTTCGAGTAATTGCGATTTAGTGGTCATGGTTGTTCTCTACGTTGATAAAAGTAATAAGCAAAATTAAGTCGTAATCCGCAAAAGGTCAAGTATATCACTACTCCCCCTCCACCCCCAAAATGGGTTTGGTGGTTTCCCAGGTTTTACAGCCTGGGCATAGCCAGTGCAGCACCTTGCCTGCATAACCACATTGGCCGCAGCGGTAAACCGACTTGTTTTTTAATAGCCGATCAATCAGCTCTTTTAAAATTAATAAATTTTCGCCAGCTTGGCCTGCCGCCGCCTTAATTTGCAAGGCGATTAAACTCTGTAACCCACGCAATGAAGGCCGCTGATGCAATTGCCCGGTCATAAAATCTATCGCCGCTGCATCACCCTCACGGTATTGTATACTTTCCATCAAGGTCAAGGTAAGGGAGGTACGCGGAAATATTTGTAAACTATCTTGCAAATAAGCCAACAAACCGTCTTTGTCCTCTAATTGTACATGGGCGGTAGCTAAGGGCGCTACAACTTCATTCAGGTAATCAGGGTCTTGCTCACGCACACGCTGGTAAGCTTGTAAACTGGTTTTAAAATCCCCCGCTTTCGCTTCAATATCACCTTGCAATAAACTAGCGCGCACACACTTCGGGTGGGCATTTAACGCTTGCTTCAGCAATGCACGCGCGGGCGCGAGTTGGCCTGATGCGATCGCTGCTTCTACTAATTCACAATGATAATGCGCCACGCGCACCGCAATTTCTTGGTTGGCATCTTCTAAGGTATTGGCGATAGCTATCGCTTGATCCCATTGTTTTTGTTGTTGATAAATATCGAGCAAATGGCGTTTGGCAATCATAATTTGTGATTTGTTGCCGTCGCTCACTTCTAAAAAAACGCGCTCGGCACGATCAAAAAGACCGGCACGTAAATAATCTTTACCTAATGCTAATAAGGCTTCAATGCGTTGATAACCCGGCAATTGTGGACGCGCAATCACATTTTGGTGAATGCGAATAGCACGTTCTACTTCACCACGACGGCGAAATAATGCGCCTAATGCGAGATGTGTTTCTACTGTTTCGCTATCAATTTCTAGCATCTTGATAAAAACATCGATCGCTTTATCGGGTTGTTCGTTTAATAAATAATTTAATCCCGCTAAATAATCGCGGGTGAAATGCGTATTTTCTTTCGGAGGGGTGATTAATAAATCGTGGCTATTGCGCTTAGCCGCGTACCATCCGGATACAGCTGCGAGAGGCAATAATAACAATAAGGCATCAACGATCATTTTTTATAGGTATGGCGCGTAAATTGGCCACCTCTTGTTCTACCATTTTTAGGCGTTGTTTAAGACGATGGTTAGCGCTTTTATATTTAATGGTGAGGAAAAGACACGCTAACAGACCCAGCATTCCTCCGATGACCAATGAGGTGGCCAATAGGAGGGACAATGGTAATTTTAAGTTGCCTACGTAGTAATTGAGTGCAACGGGCCCAGCATTAAGACCAGCAAAGCTGATACCCAACAAAACGAGTATAAGCAAGATTATGTAGGTAAAAATACGCAAAATGTTGGGCCCTCACTTTTATTCCGAAGACTCCGTAGAAGTCGTTTCGGTGGACTGCGTTTCTTTTGACTTCATCGACAAATTGATGTGGCGTGATTTACGATCAACACCGACCACGCTAGCTTCAATTTCATCGCCTGCATTCAAATGAGTACGCGCATCTTCCACTTTTTCATGCGAAATTTCTGCGGCCTTCAAATAACCTTCAACGCCTTCGGCTAAATCAACTTTAGCACCTTTCGCTTCTACTTCACGCACTGTTCCTTTCACCAAAGTACCTTTAGGGTGCTCGGTTAAAAAAACGGTAGGTGCATCTTGTTCAAGCTGTTTGATGCCCAATGAAATGCGTTCGCGTTCTGGATCAATCGACAAAATAACGGCTGTTACATCGTCGCCTTTTTTGTAATCGCGTACCGCTTCTTCACCAGCTACGTTCCAAGAAATATCGGATAAATGAATCAAGCCATCGATGCCACCATCAAGCCCGATGAACAAACCAAAATCAGTGATGGATTTAATTTTGCCCGAAACTTTTTCGCCTTTGCTATGACCACCGGCAAATGCTTCCCATGGGTTCGCTTGGCATTGTTTAACGCCGAGTGAAATACGACGACGATCAGTGTCGATATCTAACACCATCACTTCGACTTCATCACCCACTTGCACCACTTTGCTTGGGCTAACATTCTTATTGGTCCAGTCCATTTCTGAAACGTGCACTAAGCCTTCCACGCCCGCTTCGATTTCTACAAAGCAACCGTAGTCGGTCACATTGGTGACTTTACCAAATAATCTTGTGCCTACTGGGTAACGACGAATCAGATCAGTCCACGGATCATCCGCCAACTGTTTGAGGCCGAGTGAAACGCGCCCGCGTTCACGATCAAACTTAAGAATAACCACTTTAATTTCTTCACCAATCCCGACAATTTCATTGGGATGTTTAATGCGTTTCCATGACATATCGGTTACGTGTAACAAGCCGTCAACACCACCGAGATCGACGAATGCACCGTAATCAGTGAGGTTTTTCACCACACCTTTGATAACTTGACCTTCTTCTAAGTTACCTAATAACGCTTCACGTTCAGCACTGCCTTCTGATTCGATGACCGCACGGCGTGAAAGCACGATGTTATTGCGCTTAGGATCAAGTTTAATCACTTTAAATTCGAGTTCTTTGCCTTCAATGAAGGAAGTATCGCGCACCGGTCGCACATCGACTAACGAACCCGGTAAGAACGCACGGATAGTGCCTAATTCCACTGTAAAGCCACCTTTGACTTTGCCGGTTACCAAACCCTTAATGGTGGAACCGCCTTCATATGCTTTAGCCAGGTCAGTCCAAGCTTCAGCGCGTTTGGCTTTTTCACGGGATAATCGTGTTTCGCCAAAACCGTCTTCTAAAGATTCAATCGCAACATCGACTTCGTCGCCAATCGCAACCTCTAGTTCACCTTGTTCATTATAAAATTGCTCAATGGGGATAACGCCTTCTGATTTCAAACCGGCGTTCACCACCACAAAATCGGTATTAATATGGATAACTTTTCCAGATACGATAGAACCAGGACGTAGTTGTTTTTTACTTAAACTTTCTTCAAATAACTGGGCAAAACTTTCATTTTTACTCATATTTTCACTTTTATTTACAGTAGGCTTTTTGGTTATAAGACCACTTGGTTATGTGTTTTAGGAGGATTCCTTATAAACACGGTTAAGTTGATTCCGGGAACACACTTCGCACGATTTCTCGAATTTTTTGCAGTTCTTCTTCGATGCCCATATGGGTCGTATCGATGATAATAGCATCGGGGGCTGGTTTTAGCGGTGCTACGACACGCTCCCGATCTCTGCGATCTCGTTCGACAAGTTCTGTACAAAGCGCGTCTAGACTAACATTTATCCCTTTTTTCTTCAACTGATTATAGCGACGTTCGGCACGTTCTTGTGGGCTGGCATCTAAAAAAAGCTTAATTGGGGCATCGGGAAACACCACACTGCCCATATCGCGACCATCCGTGACCAAACCTGGCACGGTGCGAAACGCGCGTTGTAATTCAAGTAGTGCTTGCCGTACTTTTGGCAATACCCCTACTTTTGAAGCATTATTACCGCAATTTTCACTGCGAATAGCCTCTGTTACATCCAGATGATCTAAGATGACTCGCGGCAATAAATCATGACCATTAATCTTGAATTGAATATCCATGTTGGAGGCGAGATGCGCCAAACCGGTTTCATCGTCAAGCGCCACTTGGTGATGTTCCGCCGCTAAGGCAAGCACTCGGTATAGACTACCACTGTCTAAATAATGCCAGCCGAGCTCCAGGGCTAATAATTGGCCAATAGTGCCTTTGCCAGTGCCGCTAGGCCCATCGATGGTGATCACAGGAATGGTTATGGTCTTGGCAATGGTCATAGTTTTTGAGGATATATCTCACGTCTTTATCAGTTTTAAGAGCTTATATTATTTTGCACATTGTAATATAGTTATAGGTGCTTGAATCACCTCCGCTACAGCCTACCACCCAAAAAGGAACTTTTTAACAAAGGAGCAGTAAACCATGATATTCCATTTTTTCTTGATCTTCAGTGTTGCTTGCATTGTTGCAGCTTTGCTGGTGACCGTTGTTATTGCTTGGATCGTTTCACCAAAAACTTCCTCTACTGAAGACCCCATCGAGCATTCGCTAGAGGGGTTAAGTTTATTTCCGTGGCCGAAGCGGTAGTGGGAAACCAGAAAAAACTCTGAATTTCCTGTTCCCCCCTTTGAAAAAGGGGGGCTAGGGGGGATTTGAGGGTAGCTGCACAATCTCTAAAACAAAACCCAAAATCCCCCCGCCTCGCTTAGCGCTCGGCGGCCCCCTTTTTCAAAGGGGGCAATTTACAAGCCAGGCTCCACTATACCCCCATCATCAACTTGGCCTACACCAGCCCCATCATCAACCACTTCTTCTACGCGCTGCAAGCCGACTAATTTTTCGCCTTCGTTAAGGCGGATTAAACGCACGCCTTGCGAATTGCGGCCAGCGCTACGAATTTCATCGACACGGGTGCGTACCAACGTACCGCGATCGCTGATCAACATAATTTCATCGGTCGGCACGACTTGAATAGCGCCCACCACTTGCCCGTTGCGTTCAGTTACTTTAATGGCCACTACACCTTGACCGCCACGCCCTGTAACACGATGTTCATCGATGGGTGTGCGTTTGCCATAACCATTTTCAGTCGCGGTAAGAATTTCACCTTGCGGCTCAGCAATAATTAACGAAATCAGGCGTTGGCCTTCTTTAAGTCTCACTCCGCGCACACCGCGTGCTACACGGCCCATGCTACGCACTTTGCTTTCGGCAAAACGAATCGCTTTACCGGAGTTTGTAAACAATAATACATCACGTTGGCCATCGGTCAACGCCACGCCGACTAAGCGATCGGTGTCATCTAAACCTAGTGCGATAATGCCATCAGCACGCGGCCGTGAAAAATCAGAAAGACTGGTTTTTTTCACCGTACCATTCGCCGTCGCCATAAAAATATATTTATCTTCTTGATATTCACGCACCGGTAAAATGGCATGAATATTTTCGTTCTCTGCCAACGGCAATAAATTAACGATCGGTTTACCGCGTGAAATACGGCTGCCTTCGGGTAATTTATACACTTTGAGCCAATAAACTTTGCCTAAACTGGAGAAGCACAATAACGTATCATGAGTATTCGCAATCAACAGATGTTCTACTACGTCTTCATCTTTCACGCTGGTCGCGGCTTTACCTTTGCCACCACGACGTTGCGCTTGATACGCATCCATAGCTTGCGTTTTAGCATAACCTTCGCGCGAAAAAGTGACTACCACATCTTGTGATGGTATTAAATCTTCGTGGTTAAAATCAGCGTCATTGCTGGTAATTTCGGTGCGGCGCGCATCGCCAAAATCTTTTTGAATCGCTAATAATTCCGCACGAATCACTTGCATTAAGCGATCGCCGCTGGATAAAATTTCAAGCAATTCTTTTATCGCATCGAGTTGTTGTTGATATTCAGCGATGATCTTATCTTGTTCTAAACCGGTCAAACGATGTAAACGTAAATCTAAGATCGCTTGCGCTTGCACTATTGATAAACGATAACCTGCTGCGGTTACCCCAAATTCAACGCCGAGTTCTTCGGGTTTAGTAATCACACTCCCTGCACGTTCTAACATCTGCACCACAGCACCGGGCTGCCAAGTTTTTTCAACTAATTTTGTTTTAGCTTCGGCAGGATCTTTAGCGGCTTTAATTAACGCAATAATCGGATCAATGTTGACCAGCGCGATGCCAAGACCTTCTAAAATATGGGCGCGATCACGCGCTTTGCGCAAATCAAACAATGTTCTACGCGTTACTACTTCGCGTCGATGACGAATAAAAGCTTCGATAATTTCTTTTAAATTTAAGATGCGCGGTTGATTGTCAACTAACGCTACCATATTGATACCAAACACGGTCTGCAATTGGGTTTGTACATATAAATTATTTAATACTACATCGACTATTTCGCCACGGCGTAATTCGATATAGATGCGCATGCCTTCTTTATCGGATTCATCGCGCAGTGCAGTAATGCCTTCAATTTTTTTATCTTTCACCAATTCGGCGATGCGTTCGATCAAGCGCGCTTTGTTGACTTGATAAGGCAGTTCCGTGACGATAATCGATTGCTTACCATTTTTCGCATCGGTTTCAATATGTGTTTTTGAGCGTATAAAAATGCGGCCACGGCCGGTGCGATACGCTTCGAGAATGCCCGCACGCCCTTGAATAGTCGCGGCAGTGGGGAAATCAGGGCCAGGAACATGTTGCATGAGTTGTTCTAAATCGAGTTCAGGGTTATCGATTAGTGCAATACAGGCATTGATCACTTCGGTTAAATTATGCGGCGGAATGTTGGTCGCCATACCCACGGCAATACCGGAAGAACCATTAATGAGTAGATTAGGTATTTGGGTCGGAAATACCACAGGGGCATGTTCGGTGCCATCGTAGTTAGGTGCAAAGTCGACGGTTTCTTTGTCTAAATCGGCCATTAGGGCATGGGCGAGTCGTGCCATGCGGACTTCGGTATAACGCATTGCTGCTGGGGCATCGCCGTCGACGGAGCCGAAGTTTCCCTGGCCATCGATGAGTGGGTAGCGCAGCGAAAATGGTTGTGCCATGCGAACAATGGTATCGTAAACTGCGGTGTCACCGTGGGGGTGATATTTACCGATCACGTCACCGACTACGCGGGCGGATTTTTTATAGGCTTTGTTCCAGTCGTTGCCAAGTTCGACCATGGCGTATAATACGCGCCGATGGACGGGTTTTAAGCCATCGCGGACATCGGGCAGCGCTCGCCCGATGATTACGCTCATCGCGTAGTCGAGATACGATTGTTTTAGTTCAGATTCGATGGTAACTGGGATAATTTCGTTAGCAGGTTGGTTTATCATGGGTGTAAAATTGTATGGGTAAATTAAGAGTTGGAATTTTACCATAAAGCAGTGAGAATAATAATAGTATGTCAACAAAATACCCGCTAGAAATCCCTTACTCACAAGACAGCAGTTCTTTGTTCGAAAAAATCGCGGATTTGCCCTGGCCGGTGTTTTTAGATAGTTGCAAGCCTTATAATGCCCAGGGGCGTTTTGACATTATCAGCGCTGGCCCTTCCACGCGCTTGACCACTGTTAGCCAAATCACCGAAATTCAGCGCAAAGATGGTGTAACTACCAGCAGTGCCGATCCCTTTGACCTGCTGCAAGCAGAATTGAAAAACCACCCAACCGGCAGGCTTGACGATTTGCCCTTTGCTGGTGGTGCGTTGGGCTATTTTTCGTATGATTTGGCACGGCGTTTAGAGGTGTTGCCCACCCTCAGTCAACAAGATATACATCTGCCAGAAATGGCGGTGGGCATTTATGATTGGGCAATCATGGTGGATCATCAACAGCAGCGGGCTTGGCTAACTACACACCATCAAGGCAACTTAGCAGATACTATTTGCCAACCTATTTTGGAACGTTTGCAGCAACCGCTAATACCATCGACGACTACTCCTTTTGCGTTATTGCAACCATTTCATTCCAATTTCGATCAGGCTGGCTATGCGCAAGCATTCCATAAAATTCAACAACATCTACGCAAGGGTGATTGTTATCAAGTGAATCTTGCACAACGTTTTAGCAGTACTGTGCGCGGTTCTCCTTGGCAAACTTATAAAATATTACGCCAACATAATCCTTCTACCTTTGCAGCGTTTATAAAAATCACTCATGGCGCTATTTTAAGTTTGTCGCCCGAACGTTTTTTAAAAGTTTGCCACGACCAGGTCGAAACAAAACCCATCAAAGGTACACGGCCACGTGGCAATAATGAGCAACACGATCAACAGCTGGCTAATGAGTTACGCAATGATCCCAAAGAGTTGGCGGAAAATTTAATGATTGTGGATCTACTGCGCAATGATTTAAGCAAAAGTTGCGAGCCAGGATCCATTCAAGTACCTAAATTATTTGATCTAGAAAGTTTAGCCTCTGTTCATCATTTAGTGAGCACGGTCACTGGCAAACTGGCACGCGGAAAAACCAGTTTAGATTTATTGCGCAGTTGTTTTCCCGGTGGCTCGGTCACCGGCGCACCTAAATTACGCGCGATGGAAATTATTGAATCACTAGAACCGCATCGACGTAATATTTATTGCGGCAGCATTGGTTATGTTGATTTTAACGGCAGTATGGATTGTAATATTGCTATCCGCACCCTGCTTTGGTTAGAAGAAAATTTGTATTGTTATGCGGGTGGTGCGATCACTATCGATTCCAACGTTGAAAATGAATATGCAGAAACGATGACTAAAATAGCCACCATACTCAATGTATTAACGCCATGATTAAAATAACCAAAACAAAATTGTTAGCTTATTTTGCAGAAAAAAATAAAACTCAATCTGCTGCGCCTGCTGTTAAGACATCGGCAGAAACTACCTTAACACCTGCAGCTGTTTTGATCCCCATCATTGATGATGAACACGAATTACTGGTGCTATTTACACAACGTACCGAGCAATTAAGCAATCATGCCGGGCAAATTAGTTTTCCCGGTGGCAAAATGGAAGCCATTGATCAGAGTTTAGAAGAAACAGCATTGCGCGAAACAGCTGAAGAAATTGGTCTTGCACCTAATGCGATAAAATTATTAGGCACTTGCAATCCTGCAGGTAGCAGCACGGGTTTTTTAGTTACGCCTTTTGTAGGTATTATCACGCCACCTTTACAACTTAAAATTGATCCACGCGAAGTGGCCAGTGTATTTACCGCCCCACTCAATTTTGTGTTAGATCCCGTGCATCAACAACAGCAAGTAATTGCTTATAAAGGGCAACAACGCAATATCATGGTCATTCAATATGGCGAACACAGAATCTGGGGATTAACAGCGGCAATCTTAGTCAATTTTGGAAGGGATTTGCAAACCACACTCAATGCAGTTTAAGAAAAACACCGTTGTCGGCTCCGCTACGCTTGAGCCGACCTACGGTTACTCCTCTACTTTCATCACTTTTAGTTATTACTGTTGGTTGAACTATCGGAACTACCACCAGCAGGCGTTGTAGAAGGAATGCTGCTATCTGGTGTTTGCGTTGGTTCAGCCTGTGATGCACCTGGGTTGGAATTATCAGGTGTCATCGACGTTGCTGCTGGAGCACCAGACTGATCTTGCGCCGGTGTTGAAGGAGCCATCATCGACTGATCTTGCCCTGTGGGAGCCGCAGGTTGACCTTGCATGGTAGATGGGCTAGCAGGTGCAGTAGTCGTTGTCGTCGTAGTCGTTTGCTGAGTTTGATCAGAAGGACTTGGAGCCGCTGACTGGTCTTGCATAGCCGATTGGTCAGCCGTGTTAGGAGCTGTTGACTGCATAGGTTGTTGACCTTGCATAGCTGATTGATCAGTCATGCTTGGTGTGGTTGGTTGCATCGGTTGGCTTTGTTGCATTGCCGATTGATCAGTGGTGCTAGGAGCAGCCTGACTAGATGGGCCTGTTGCAGGTGCTGCAGGTTGAACTTGCGAATTATCAGCCGGAGTTGTTGTAGCAGGCTGGGTCGCTGTCGCTGTGTTATTTGTTGGCGCTGCAGTAGGAGCAGGTGTAGAGCTTCCTGATTGTGAGCAACCGGTTAAGGAAGCAGCAACCAAAGCGGTCAATAGTAACTTTTTGTACATGAGGAATTCCCCTATAAAATGTGAAGTTCAAGATAATACTCGCAGCCTTTTACCTACTAAAGAAACAGAGGCAAAGTACTGTGCCTTTGCAAAGCCCGCATAGAATAACAAAACTTTTGCCAAAACAAAATAATTAAGTCATTATTCTGCTATATTATACAATCTAATTGATGTTTTATTTACAAGGAGTAAACAAAATGAAAAAAGCATTGAGTTATTTTTGTGCATTATTGTTCTTTGCCGTGAATTTAAGCGCTTTTGCAGACCCACCTCCTTCTATACCACCCGGACAACACCCTGGCGCTATTGCGATGACTGCTGATGCTGTTCTAATGCGACCATTGTTATTGGCTGCTACTATCGGGGGAGCTGTGGTATTTATTGCAACACTTCCCTTTTCCGCTATGGGCGGAAATGTGCATCAAGCTGGGGAAGCATTAGTAGGCGTTCCCGCTAATGCTACTTTTAAGCGCTGTTTGGGTTGTGATACCACCGATGGCACTGATGCAAGTGCTGTGAGTTACTAAATCCCCCCTAGCCCCCCTTTTTCAAAGGGGGGAACAGGAAATTGTAGGTCGGATCAAGGAGCGCAGCGACGGATCCGACATACAATGCTAGCAATTATCGCTGTCGGTTCCGCTTCGCTTGAACCGACCTACCTGTTTGATCCCTTGCTCTACTCCCGCAACGCCCGGCGCAATATCTTGCCCACATTAGTTTTGGGTAGCGAGGAGCGGAATTCGATATATTTCGGTCTCTTATAGCCGGTTAAACGTTCGCGGCAAAAAGCTTTTAACTCTTCGGACGTCAGGTTCGGATCTTTCTTCACCACAAATGCTTTTACTGCTTCACCGGTAGCAGCATCAGCGACACCAATCACTGCCACTTCAAATACTCCTGGGTGACTGGCAATCACATCTTCAACTTCATTTGGATAAACGTTGAACCCAGAAACTAAAATCATATCTTTTTTGCGATCAATAATATAAATAAAACCATCTTCATCCATACGCACAATATCACCCGTGCGCAACCAACCATCTGCTGATAACACATTTTTCGTTTCTTCGGGGTTGTTCCAATAACCCAACATTACTTGTGGGCCTTTAACACAAAGCTCCCCTACTTCACCTAAGGCCAATTCTTCTCCCTCTTCATTACGAATTGAAATATCAGTGGAAGGAAACGGCAAGCCAATGCTACCGTTATAAGCCGGTAAATTGAGCGGTGCAGCACAAACTACGGGTGAGGCCTCGGTCAAGCCATAACCTTCTAATAAAGATTTGCCAGTGATTTTTTTCCACTGATCAGCCACCGCATGTTGTACCGCCGCGCCACCACCCAAGGCAATTTTTAAAGTACTAAAATCTAATTTAGAAAAATTCAAATTATTGGCCAGCGCATTAAATAAAGTGTTAACTGCCGGAATTACAGTAAATGGCACTTTTGCTAATTCAGCTACCATGCCAGGGATATCACGCGGATTGGTGATTAAAACATTTAAACCGCCAAAGCGTAAAAAAGTTAGGCAACTCGAAGTCAATGAAAAAATGTGATACATCGGTATGGCAGTGATAACCACTTCTTTGCCTTCGGTTAATACAGGTCTGATCCACGCTAAAACTTGTTCGACATTGGCAACCATATTTCGGTGTGTCAGCATTGCACCTTTGACAATACCAGTAGTACCACCGGTATATTGCAGAAAAGCAATATCTGATCCATTCACTACTACAGGGGTAAAAGATAATTTGCTGCCTTCTGCCAATATTTTTTTAAAAGAAAGCGCACGCGGTATGGCACGCAATGGAACGAGGTGCTTGATATATTTTACCACGAAATTAATCAGCATCGATTTAGGCCAAGAGCATAAATCAGCTATCTCAGTGACGATAATATTTTTTAGTTGGGTCTGCGACAACGCGCGTTGCACTACTGCGGTAAAATTTGCTAATACAACAATAGTGTCTGTTTTTGCATCATTGATCTGATGCACCAATTCGGGTGTTGTATACAAAGGATTAACATTGACGATAACTAAACCTGCTTGCAGCGCACCAAATAATGCAATGGGATATTGCAAAATATTAGGCATCATCAGCGCGATACGATCGCCTTTTTTAAGTTTGAGTGTTTGTTGCAAATAAGCGGCAAAAGCACGGCTGAGTTGCGTCACTTGCCGGTAGGTTAATTGGCAACCGAGATTACGTAGGGCAGGTTGGTCTTTATATTTGTCGCAACTTTGCTCCAGCAATTCAACCAAAGAAGAATAAGCGTCAGGATTAATTTCCGCAGGTACTCCTTCCGGGTAATTTTTTAGCCAGATCTTTTCCATTTTGTTAACCTTACTTGACAGAAGTCTACCAGCACAATATCTTCACCCTAGGGAAAACACAAGTAGGCAAGGTGATAATTTTATGACCAAAACAACGCGCGATACTTCTAATACGAGTTTCCAGCTCAAAGGTGGGTTATTTACCTTGACGGTGATTTATTTGTTTAATCCTGAACTTACCGTTTTGGGTGAACAACTCGCTAAGCTGGTGAAGCAAACACCGAAATTTTTTCAGAATATGCCGGTGGTTATTGATCTGCATAAATTGCAGCCGCCGAGTGCAACGCTTGATTTTACTAGTCTAATTCAGTGTTTGCGTGAGCATGGCTTAATACCTATTGGGGTGCGTAGTGGTAATGCGCTACAGCACGAAGCCGCCGCAAGTATTGGTTTGGCGATTATGCCTAATACTAAAACAGAAGCGACTGCTGAACCCGCTACTATTAAACCTACCGTGGCAACTGATGCTGCTCCGGCCGCTCCTGCTGTTGTGTTGACCAAAATCATTACGCAACCCATTCGTTCGGGCCAGCAGATCTATGCACGTAACAGTGATCTGGTGGTATTAGGGCCGGTGAGCCCGGGTGCGGAGTTAATTGCTGATGGCAACATTCATATTTATGGCGCTCTACGGGGTCGTGCGCTGGCCGGTGTTAGCGGTAATCAAAGCGCACGTATTTTTTGTCAAACATTAGAAGCGGAACTGGTTTCTATCGCCGGGCATTATTGGATCAGCGAAGATTTACACAACAGCGCAATGAAAGAAAACGTCCATATTTATCTAGAAAAAGAACGCTTGCATGTGAGTACCTACTAGAAAATGAGCGAAACTCAACTAATTGCCGGAGTTGATGAAGCGGGGCGCGGTCCGTTGGCGGGGCCGGTATTTGCAGCTGCGGTTATTTTAGATCCCGCTCAACCTATTGCAGGTTTAGCAGATTCCAAAATGTTGTCGCCTAAACAACGCGAAGCGCTGGTTAAATTAATTTGTAAACACGCGAAAGCTTATGCTGTCGGTCGTGCAGAAGCACACGAGATTGATAATATTAATATTTTGCAAGCAAGTTTATTGGCAATGTCACGTGCTATTGCTGCGTTGGCAATTCAACCCGAATTGGTTTTAGTCGATGGTAATTTTTGCCCCAAAGTAGTTTGCAGAGCAAAAGCAATCATCAAAGGCGACCAATTAATTCCCGCCATCAGTGCCGCTTCTATTATCGCTAAAGTAATGCGCGATCAAGAAATGATATTGATCGACGAACAATATCCCGGATATGGCTTCGCGAAACACAAAGGCTATGGCACTGCCCAACATCTCGCCGCGTTAAAAAAATTAGGCCCCTGCGCCATTCACCGCCAATCGTTTGCGCCGATTAAAAATATAGGGTTGTAGATTTCTTCTACCGTTTTAATTTCTTATAGACTTCACCACCGTTACGTTTGCCAATTAATTTAATGTAAACAATAGAATCGTCGAAGCTATAGATAATACGGTATTCGCCAATATCGACACGATACATGTCATCAAAACCCTGTAATTTAGATGAATCATGAGGTCTTAGATTTTTTATAAGGCACAAAACAGTGGTGACAATTTGTTTATATTGTTTGGCAGGTAAATCCATTAAAAAATCACCTGCGTGTTTTGATAAGTCAATCTTGAGCATGTTTATGACGGGCTTCTAATTGTTTTAATAAAGCGGCGGATTCTTCAGGACCTAAAGAACCTGTTTTGCTGGCTTCTATTGCTTTAAGTCCCCAGACTAAATCTTCTAGTTCTAAAAACTTTTGGTAATCATGATAGGAAACAATAACATAAGCCGTGCGACCATTTTTGTCGACAGAGACAGGCTCTCGTTGCGAGGCTTCAAGATATTGACCAAGCTTATTTTTTAGTTCAGTTGCTGTTACGTGCATAAAGATACCCTTAAGGAAATAAATGTCTAAAATAGCTAATTTGTCTATATTAGACATTATAGACCATTGCACAAATTATTCAAGGCAAAAGTTTTCTACGAGATAACACAGTTTAACTTACATTATAATATAATGAACTAATTCATAAATATAGCAATTTTTAATATTAATCGCTAAAAAATTAACATGGTCAAATTTTTATCGGATATAATCTCAAAGGCAGCTAGTGTTAACTTTTTAGATGGAGAAAGTACTATGTTAGGCATAAAAAAAACAGCAGAAAATCTCGTTGATAACGATTTATTACAACTTCATAGCTTAGGTTTACGCGCGCATACGGTTGATGAAAATACACCAGAAGCAACTGTTGAAGCTATCCGGCAAGAAATTCAAACTGCCCTATTCAATCTATACCAATTACATTGTAAAGGATTATTGTCTGCTAATTTCACCTCTCCTTTTCTTGGCATAAGCCCACGTTTATGTGACGGCAGTGGTGCAAATGATCTTTATGTAAGAATACCAACTAAAAACACTGATGAAAAAGATGCGCATGAAGAAGATGATGAAGATGCAAAAGCAATTATGGCTCTGCTCAAAGCTACTAAAGAAGGTGAAAGTAAAGTATATGATGATCTATTTATAAAGTTCATCAAACGCCTACGTATAGCAACGCCTAAAGCTATTGATTGCTTAAAAAATATTCCATATTACGAAAGATGGCCAATAATTATAGCCCTAGATTCAACGATAGTTATAAAAAAATTCCTTGATAAATTACTCTCTTTTTATCATATAGAAAACTTTAACTATTATGAAATGTTAAGAGCCGCCGAGGAAATTGATAAAATAGATTCGGTGGAAATCAAGAAACAATTCGTCAGCTTTTTAAAAAAGGTTTTAGAAAAATGGCTGTCAAATAAAGATGCCTCAAAAGATAACCCTTCCAATGAAGATGTCTCAGAAGATAACTCTTCCAATGTTGATGATCACTTCAGCTCGTTAAATGAAACCGGCTTGTTAAAACAAATCGGTAGAATGAGCAAACTTGTTGCCGAACCTGCTATTGTGAATGGATTATTTAAATTATTGGATCACAAAGACGCACGCATTCAATGCCAAGCCCTAGCAACAATCAGCCAGATCGCCCCAGAAGAAATGGCTGTTCCCAATGCCATGAAAAAGCTGCCTGAGTTTCTGTCAGATGAAAACACTCAATACATGGCAGTAGAAATAGTTTGCAGACTCGATCTCACGCTTGTCAGGTTAGATTCAAGCGTCATTGAAATATTATTTGAATTATTGAACGAGAAAATTCTATCGCCATGGGATCTTTTTGACGACTACGAAAGAGAGTCTATCGCAGCTATAATCATAAAGGCGATTTGTAAATTAGGTAAAGATGCCATAATAAAACTTTTAAAAATCTTAAATAAATACCTGGCTGATAAAGAAACTCAAGTTACAGCCTTGAAGCTAATCGCTTATATAGATGGAACAGAAGCCGACTCTAAAGACCTTATGGGTAGCTTAGAAAAATTATTATCAGACGAAGATAAGCATGTTAAAAAATATGCCGTAGCAGCAATCGGTGCTTTGATGAATACCACCGAGCTTTCTGAATCTTTAACTACCAAATTTTTTGACACTTTAGAGAATTTGTTGCTAGATGAAGATGATGAGATCTGCTCTAGCGCTCTTGAAACAATTGAGAAGCTGGTCAAGAAGAAGAAGCCAATCAGAGGCGATGTCTTAGAAACATTATGTCATTTCACTTCAAAAACTGATACTCAAAGTGCAAGTAATAATCAATACTCAACCATATTATCCATCATCCATGTGTTAGAGGCAGATCAAATCGTGCCCTCTGGTACGTTAATCGGCTTAATAAGCAATTATTTAAAAATTCCAACGGGTAAAACCTCGCTGCTTAACTTTAAGATTTACGAAATACTTAGTCGGCCTGAAAAAGCAGCAGTCACACCAGAATTTCTTGCTACATTAGCTCAGTTGCTGATGGATAAAAACGAAGATGTTCAAATCCAAGCAATACGTGCGATCGAAAGCATAGGCCCAGCAGCAGTCACAGATGATATTCGAGAGAAATTATGTGGACTCCTAATGAGCTCAAATCAAAGACTTAGACGCGTTGCCGCGATACAACTTAGCAGTTTATTAGAAAAATGCTGTGCAACCGATGAATCCCATGTTCTAATTTCGCCTAGTTTTTTACAAGGCTTATTTCAAATACTAAGCAAACATAAAGATGATAAAGTTCGATCAACTTTAATCAGCACATTTGCACACTTAGCTCCTTCGGTATTTGTTACTCATTTTGAGAAATGGATACATTCACCTTTATTACCATCAAGCCCTGAAGCTCTTACTGCCTCTTTTGAAAAACTCTCTTATTTAGTTATGGGCGCTTATTTAAGCGCTAGTATTAGCTTGCAAGTGGGGTGGAATGTGAAAGAAGAAAGTTTTGTTGCACAAGTAGTTGTGGTTGAAAAATCCTATGAATTTACAATTTCGCCAAAACAAGCCCAAATATTAGTACGAATGGTTCCTGCAGTCATTAAGCAATTACAGAAAATTGGAGATTGTCAGGTAGATTTTCTGATAATACAAATGCAGGAATGGCCGCGGGTTGATAAAGATCAACTGCTAAAAGAGCTTCGCACGATCGCATCAAATGCACTGCGAGTCGATAAAAGCGAAGGCGTATCTGTTGTTCCACCTCCTTTTGCTAGTTTCTCATCTTCAACGAGTACACCGACTAGTTCCACTGCATCTTCACAAACAACAGCAAGCACATCGACCAACGTAGAAAACCCAGCCGGTAACGATTTATTACAACTTCATAGTTTAGGTTTACGCGCGCGTGAGATAGATAAAATGCCGAAAACCACTGCTCAAGCGATCCGGCAAGAAATTCAAACTGCCCTATTCAATCTATACCAATTACATTGTAAAGGATTATTGCCTGCTAATTTCACCTCTCCTTTTCTTGGCATAAGCCCACGTTTCTGTAACGTCGGTCGTCTCAGTGATCTTTATGTAAAAATCATCAAAATCAAAAATACTGAGACAAAATATGAAAGTGGAAGTGATAGTGAAGATGAAGAACTTAGTCAACTTGTAGAATTCATCAAACACCTGCGAATAGAAACACCTAAAGTCGTTGTTTTTTTAAGAAAATTGCTTAACGATTACCTCAATGATTCTAACATACAACAAGCAATCATAGTTTTAGACTCAGAAGAAACTACAGACGAACTCTTTAGACATCTAACTCGTCGTTCTTCGGATGATCGAAAACAAGTGCTCTACTATCATACACCATTAATCGCCTCTGAAATTATCAGAATAAACTCACCGAAGATAAGAACAAGACTTCTTAACTTCTTAAAAGATCTTTTAGAAGAATGGCTTGATGGTAAACTTTCTCGCGATAGCCTCGTTACACTATTACAGGCAATCGGCGAGCTGGGTAAATTTGCCGATGAGCCTGATACGTTGAAAAAATTATATGAATTGTTGGATCACAGCGATTGGGAAGTTAGATGCCAAGCATTAGAAACAATCAGCAAAATCAACCCAGAAACAATGGTTAACCTCGATGTCATGAAAAAATTGCAACTGTTTAATTTATTAAAAAATGAAAAAATTCAACGCCAGGTATTAGAAAAAATTTGCAAAATCGATCTTAGATCAACCAAATTAGATGAAAGCAGCAGACACAGTTTACTTGAGCTGGTGCGTAATGAATGTAAACCACCATACGAAAAACTTCTTTCTGGATCAGATGACGATGTAGTAGAAACACCTCTTTTATATGTCGCAATTAAAGCCATCGGTCAATTAGATAAAGAAACTACATTAAAATTTTTTGAAATTTTAAATAGATGGCTTGTTGATGAAAATGAAGCTATTCAAGCTATCGGCCTGAAAGCAATAAGATATTTAGATAGAGCGGTTGATGTGGCTGATTCTAAAGATATTATGGAAAACTTAGAAAAATCATTATCACATGAAAAGCAAGATATTAGAAAATATGCAGCATGGGCAATCGCAAACATAATGAAAACAGGCAGAAAGCTTCCTGATGGCTTAACAACCAAATTTTTCGATGTTTTAAAAAATTTACTGTTAGATGAAGATATTGAAGCTCATTTTTCTGCTCGAAGTATAATCGCGGAGTTGGGTGACGTGGTAGTTAGAAGCGATGTCTTAGAAACATTATTACAGACGTTTACACCACCAAGACATTCTGATTCTGGATGCTCATATGCGATGCAGATTATTACCACGCAAGGCCCAACCGCAGCCACAACAGTTGTTTTAGAGAGCATAGGCAATCTACTGAAAATCTCAGCGCACAGCGAGAGAATAAATATAAATATCAAGCGTGAACTCTTCAAAACGCTTAATAAATTCGGAAAAGCAGCAGCCACACCAGAATTTCTTGCTACATTAATTCAACTGATGGCAGATAAAGATATAGGCATCCAATGCGGAGCAATAGATGCCATTGGTGCGATAGGCCCAGCAGCAGTCACAGACGATATTCGAGAGAAATTATGCGGACTTCTAATGAGCTCAAATCAAAGCCTTAGACGCGTTGCCGCGATACAACTTAGCAGTTTATTAGAAAAATGCTGTGCAACCGATGAACTCCATGTTCTAATTTCGCCTAGCTTTTTAAAACGCTTATTTCAAATACTGAGCAAACATGAGGATGATGAAGTTCGATCAGCCTTAATCAAGGCGTTGGCATACTTAGCTCCTTCAATATTTGTTACTCATTTTTGGCTATGGTGCTTAGAACCATCTTTACCATCAAGCCCTGAAGCTCTTACTGCCTCTTTTGAAAAACTCTCTTATTTAGTTATGGGCGCTTATTTAAGCGCTAGTATTAGCTTGCATGTGGGGTGGAATGTGAAAGCAGAAAGTTTTGTTGCACAAGTAGTTGTGGTTGAAAAATCCTATGGATTTACAATTTCGCCAAAACAAGCACAAATATTAGTACGAATGGTTCCTGCAGTCATTAAGAAATTACAAGAAACTGGAAATTGTCAGGTAGATTTTCTGATAACACAAATGCAGGAATGGCCGCAGGTTGATAAAGATCGACTGCTAAAAGAGCTTCGCACGATCGCATCAAATGCACTGCGAGTCGATAAAAGCAAAGGTGTATCTGTTGTTCCACCTCCTTCTGTTAGGTTCTTATCTTCAACGAGTACACCGACTAGTTCCACTGCATCTTCACAAACAACAGCAAGCACATCGTCCAGCTCTGCTGCATCTTCACAATCATCAGCGAGCGATGCCGGATCCGCACCTTGGAACAAACCAAGAGATACTAGCCCCTCACCCCCCGCCTTTAAAAAATAACCAATAGAGTTTTTATGGACAATTATTTACTAACTATACCCACTATCGCACGCGCAGCGGCGTCGCTGGCATTGCGGCGTAAATCTTGGTGGATTTGCAAAAATTCTGTTTTCAATGCTGTTACTGAATCTGGGTTTTGTAAATAACCTAATAAAACATTGCCTAAATTTTCTATGGTTGCACGTTCTTGAATAAACTCTGGCACTAATTCTTTCTTCGCTAATAAATTAGGTAAAGCGATTAGTGTTTTTTTAACCAACAATTTTGCAATCGAATAATTGAGTGAAGACATACGATAAGCCACTGCCATCGGTCGTTTAATCAACATTGCCTCTAAGGTTGCCGTACCCGATGCCAACAAAATTGCATCGGCAGCTGCCATCACTTCTTGCGAATGACCATCGATCAACTGTATTGAAATTTGCGGGGCAAGCTTTTGCAAGATGGCTTCAAATTGTGTTCGCCGCTGCGCATTAATTAATGGCACCACAAATTTTAACTGCGGCATACGCGCTGAGCACCATACTGCAGTACGCAAAAATAATTCACCCAGATAATGAATTTCATTGCTACGGCTGCCCGGCAAAAGCGCAACGATCGTTTCATGCAAAGGCAAGCCTAATTGCGTGCGTGCTTTTTGTTGATCCATTTCTAAAGGAATTAAATCGGCTAACGGATGCCCAATACACGTCACAGGCAATGTGCTATTTTGTTGATAAAAATCCGCCTCGAACGGAAATAAAGTTAACATCAGATCAACCGCTCGCACTATTTTTTTAAGCCGCCCACGTCGCCATGCCCATACTTTAGGGCTGACATAATGCACAGTTTTAATGCCGGCTTTTTTTAGTGTTTCTTCTACCGTTAAATTAAAATCAGAATAATCAATACCGATAAAAACATCAGGCGGATTTGCTATAAAATGCTGGATAATCTTTTTGCGGATTTTTAATAATTCAGGCAGACGGGTAATAACGCCGGTAATGCCCATCACCGATAATCGTTCAATGGGAAATAAAGAACGACAACCAGCGGCGATCATCTTAGGGCCACCGATGCCTTCTACTTGTAAATTATCAGGATATAACTGGCGCAGCGAACGTATAAGTTCACTACCTAAGATATCGCCGGAGGGTTCACCAGCCAGGATTCCAATACGTAATGATTGTGGCATAATTAACGCAAAATGCCACGGCTAGATTGTTGTAATACATCAATCATCAGCTTCACTTCGGGGCATTCAACAAGCATTTCATTGAGCTGCTCAAGCGCTTGTGCAACGGTTAAATTAGAACGGAAAATAATTTTATAAGCACGGCGTAAATGATTAATGGTTTCATTACTAAAACCTCGACGTTTTAAACCTTCGGTGTTTAAACCCGACGCTTTTGCTTCGTGGCCACCATGCGCAATAATATAAGGCAAAATATCTTTACCAACGAGCGTGCCACCGCCTAAGAAACTGTGCGCGCCAATGGTACAAAATTGGTGAACGCCAGAAAAACCGCTAAAAATAGCATAATCTTGTACAATAACATGACCGGCCAATGAAGCATGAACAGCAAATATAGTGTGATCGCCAATAATACAATCGTGGGCGATATGTACATAGGCCATAAATAAATTATCGTTACCGATGCGTGTTACGCCACCAGCTTGCACTGTGCCGCGATTAATGGTGCAACATTCACGAAAAACATTGTTATCGCCAATTTCTAATAAAGTATCTTCGCCTTGATATTTTTTATCTTGCGGATCTTCACCAACAGAAGCAAATTGATAAATTTTATTATGGCGACCAATGCGGGTAGGCCCTTTAATCACTACATGGGAGCCGATCCAACTGCCTTCACCGATTTCAACATTAGCGCCAACGATGGTCCATGGACCAATCGTCACATTTTCTGCGATCTTAGCGCTGGGATCTATAATTGCTTGTTTATCAATCACGTTGAATTTTCCTCTGTGCACTCATAATATCGGCGGTACAAGCAACCTGACCATCTACGGTAGCAACACCACTCATTTTCCAAATATCACTTTTAGCACGAATAAAAGTCACTTCAAGTCGCAATTGATCACCCGGTTTTACAATCCGTTTGAAACGCGCATTATCAATACCAGCTAGAAGGTGCACCGTACCATCTTCAATGCCTTTTTTATTAAAGGTATGGACTAGAATTCCACCCGCTTGTGCCAGTGCTTCGAGTAACAAAACGCCGGGCATAACTGCCATTTGTGGAAAGTGGCCGGTAAAAAAAGGTTCATTAAAAGTGACATTCTTAATCGCAACCAAAGATTTACCTTCGTTGATCTCAATCACGCGATCAACCATTAAAAAAGGAAAACGGTGTGGCAGACATTTTAATATTTCTTGGATGTCCATAGTATTTTTCATATTTATCAATCCGACTTGTCTTTATTTAGTATTAATTTTTCTAACTTTTGTAGACGACGCGCCATGTCATCTAAATGTCGCATACGTACACTATTTTTGCGCCATTCTCGATTAAGCTGCATCGGCGCTGCTGAAGAATAAACACCCGGTTCACTAATGGAATGAGAGATGCCTGTCATACCGGTAATAATAACCTGATCCGTTATATCTATATGCCCGTTAATACAAGAACCACCACCGATTAAACAATATTTACCTACTGTGGTGCTACCCGCTATCCCCACACATCCCGCTACCGCTGTATGATCACCAATTCGCACATTATGCCCGATTTGCACTTGGTTATCCAACTTAACATTGTTGCCGATTACCGTGTCGTTCAACGCCCCACGATCGATAGTGGTATTAGCACCAATTTCCACATCATTCCCGATGCGCACTGTGCCTAATTGTGGGATTTTATGCCAAACACCTTTATCATTGGCAAAACCAAAGCCATCGCTGCCAATCACTACGCCACTGTGAATAATCGCTCGTGCACCGATAATAACCGCATGATACAACGTCACATTAGCCCATAAATGGCTATCGCTACCAATATGCACACGATCGCCAATCACACAATGCGGACCGATTACCGCACCTTTTTCAATCACTACACCTGCACCAATCGAACAAAAAGGACCGATACTAACACTAGCATCAATTTTGCAATCTGCACCTATAACGGCAGAAGGATGAATACCAGGAACAACCGCAGGTCGTTGTTCAAATAATGCCGCCGCTTTTGCGTAGCCAAAATAAGGGTTTTCCATTACCAACGCATTTATTGCGCAACCGGCCAATTCGCTCGGCGACAAAATAATCGCGGCCGCATTAGTGGTTGCCAAATGTTTACGATAACGTGGATTATCTAAGAAACTGAGTTGACCTGTGGTGGCTTCATCCAGGCTTGCAACCCCCGTGATAACGCACTCAGGATCACCTTGCAACTGGGCGCCAATCAGGGTCGATATTTTTGCTAAAGTATAATGAATTTGATTTAGTGACATAAGTAACCACACCAGTCGTTATCAAGTAGCAAGCAGGTGGATTAGACCTATGATCCAATCCACCCTACTACCTGCGACTTTAAGTTATTTCATACCCGCTAGAACTTGATCGGTAATATCCATATCGTTGTTAGCATAAGGTGCTGCAGCGCGCTGTAAAATCAAATCGTAATTACCCGCTTTTGCTATTTTACTAACCACCCCAGTAACCTGCCCAATCAAAGTTTGCATTGCTTGATTTTGCGCTGTATTCAAATCACGTTGAAAATCAACCATCATACTTTGTGTGCTAGCATGGTCAGCCGTGATTTGATCTTGTGCTTTAGTACGATCAGCAGAGCTCATCGTGGCACTGTTACGATTGTACTTATCTGTTTCAGCTTGCAAATTCTTTTGTGCGGCAATTACTTTATCTTGACGCGCTTTAAATTGCTTATTCAATTGATCATTGATAGTCGCTAATTGCGGTGATTTTTGAATAATTTGTTGCATGTCGACTATACCAATTTTAAGGCTAGCGTCAGCCGCTGCGGCACTACCAGCTACGCCCATCAACATTACTGCAGAAACAACCGATAATAAAATTTTACGCATACTAATCTCCCATTTAAGTTAACTAAAAGTTTGTTCCAACGTTAAATTGGAATGGTTCAAGCTGATCACCAGCATGTTTGTTAAGTGCCTTCGCTAAACTCACGTCTAATAATACATTTAATACCGGTACACGCCAATCCACAGATAAACCGGCTGAATACCGCGGCCCACCCCCACTCATACCACCCCTTACTGCAGCCTGGCTAGTGTACACGTTACCACCATCCACAAAAAGCGTAGTGCGTAGTTTATCTTCACTGATGTAATTTGGGAAGATGATCCCTAATGATCCTGTGGCCAATTTATTACCACCCAGTGGGTTCTGTTGTGAATCGAGCGGCCCTAAGGTGTTTGATTCATAACCGCGCACTGCCCCGTCATACCCTATGCCACCGGCATAATAGTTAGCAAAGAACGGCAACCCATGGGTAGGCCCTATACCCGCACCATACCCTAATCCGGCGCGCCCGGTAAAGATATAATTTCCGTAGATGGGCTGGTAAAAATTCATATCGTAGTTAGTTTTATAATAATCTAACGAAGTACCACCACCCGGTGCTGAAAGTTGTATGCCCAAATCTTCATAAATACCTTTGGTCGGGAAAATAGCGCGATCTAAACCGTTATGCGACCAACCGGCATTCCACAATGTTTGATTAAAATGTCTGCCATTTGAATTAACAAAGTTAGTTACCTGGGTCGAGGGGTCTGACCCCACCGATAAAAAGGTTACCTGATAACCATAACCTAACTGAAGAAAATCGCCATTGGCACTGATCGGGATGCTGTAATTAACCGTACCGCCGTACATATTGGTGGTGTAAGAAGCAATATTCACGTTACCCGGTGTAACGCGTTGTGCATACAGAGTAAACCCACGTTGAATACCGCTTTGGGTGTAATACGGATCATTATAATTAATACTGTATATTCTTTCGTATTCGCTTTGATTAAAGTTTACACCTACTGTTTTGCCCGTTCCCATAAAATTAGTTTGGTTAACACCAGCGCCTAACACCCACCCATCCGTACCGTAACCCACCGATGCCATGGCTTGTGCTGAAGGGGCTTCTTCCACTTTGTAATTAATATCGACTTGATCAGGTGAACCTGCAACAGGATCGGTGGTTGAACTTACATTTTGCAAATAACCCAACAAATTAAGTTGACGTTCTGATTCTTTCACGGCACTGGTGGAAATTAAACCGCTTTCCATTTGCGTGGTTGCGCGTCGCAATACCACATCTTCTGTTTTTGTATTACCGATAAAATTAACATGGCGCACGTAAACCCGATTACCCGGTTCAATATAAAACGTTAAAAATACTTGGTGATTGGCGTCATCGACTTTCGGCACAACATTAACATTGGCAAACGCATAACCCATATCACCATAGGCAGTAGTAATAGCTTTTGTCAGTGCATCATTTTTGCCTTTAGAATAAACATCCCCTTTTTGTATATTGATCGCTTTTTGCAGCTTGGTTTGCGATAAAACAATATTGCCGATGATTTGATACCCACTAACGGTATACACCGGGCCTTCGGTTACTGAAATAATGATATAAACAAAATTGCGATCGGGCGTTAATGTAGCTTGCACAGTATCGATCTTAAATTTGAGGTAACCACGATCTTGATAATAAGAGGTCAGTGCATCTAATGACTTATGTAGTTTGTCAGAAGTATAAAGATCACCGTGCGTGAAGAACGACCACATATGTGGTTCTGTCAACGGTAAGCTATTAATTAATTTTCTGCTACTGAATACATGATTGCCGACAATGCTGATTGCGCGCACTTGTACTGAACGTCCTTCTGAAATTACAATTTTGATAGCAACGCGATTGCGTGGTTCTGGTGTTACTGTTGTTGTTACTTTGGAATTATATTTGCCTTGATTGTCGTATTCATTTTCTAAACTGGTTCTAAAGGCTTCTAAGGTGGAGTTATCAAATACCGCGCCTTGGACTAAGCCGGTTTTTTTCAAGACATCGTCTAGTTTATCTTTAGGTACGACTTTGTTGCCGGTCACATCGATATTGCTAATAATTGGGCGTTCATTGACCCTGACAATTAGTGTGCTACCTTGCTGTGATAAAGCTACATCGTTAAATAAGCCAGTAGCGTACATGGTCTTAATAACCTGCCCGGATTGTGCGGTGTCGAATTTTTGGCCGACGTGCACAGGCAAATAACTCAACACGGTATCGCTACTAAGCCCTTGCAGGCCTTCGACTTGGATGTTGGTTACAATAAACGTGCTCGCGTAAGTGGTGGTGATTAAAACCCCCGCGAGGAATAATGCAATGCTGATTTTGACTAGGACGCGCATAATTGTTATTTTAATGATTACCTTAAGCTTTGACCAAAAATTTTGCCGAGGCATCATATCATTATTCCACCCCAAAGCTATAGCCTAGATCGGTAAAATACAGTTTTTTATTTATTTCCTGCGAAACAACCAAAATAGTGCAAATTTTGAGCGGAAGAGTAAATAGCTGCCTGGTTATTGCTTGTCTCTCATATGCGAGCGTAACCCTCGTATCGAGGCGTGCTCACTTGCTCGCTAGACAAACATCCCTGTTTACTAGCGAGCGGCGTCATCCATGACGCCGCCCTTTCGGGCGAAGGTTGCGCGCGCGCTCTCTACTCGGCGCTCGCACAAATCGAGCCAATCAATAACCAGGCAGCTATTTACGCTTCATATATTTGTGTGCGAGTAGGTCGGCTCAAGGAGCGTAGCGACGGAGCCGACATTAGTAATGCTCATTAACATCGCTGCCGGAAAGCTACGCTATCCCACGAAAAGACACCTGAGAACCTGGCAGCTATTTACCCTTCTGTGCAGAGGGATGTTTTATCTTTCCGCACCCCACTTTTATCATAATTAAAAGAACTCGGATAACCAGCACCATTCCATATCATGTCAAATAATGGTTTAAATACTTTATCTAAACCTAAACTATCCTCCAGCAAAAACTCGTTTATCAAAATATCAGGGGTTTGAATAATATCGCGATCAAACCTTTTCTCATCGCGATCAAAAGGGGAATTATTTCCATAGATCAGTACTACATTTTTTACACCAATAAGTGTTAAAAAAATAACAATGGGCGGTGTAATTTGCAATTCACGAAATATCCCTTCACATTTGTTGTAAAAACTTAGTATCTGTTGTTCAAAATCTTGTTGGAGTATCGTTTTACCATTACAAGGAGGTATACTGTTTACAGATTCGATGGAACCATTACGAAATAACATTGTATAACCGTGCGATCCACCCTCAACCAAACCTCTATGGCGAAATACACCGTCAATGTTAATACAATCTGAACCATCCGCACTACGCATTAAAGGCAGCTGATAAGCTGAATCCAAACTATCCAAATATTTATTTATATCTATTAGTGAATTTTGTAAAAACGAATAGACAGGTATTAAATGAAAAACTAATTTAGGATATGGTTGCAATGGAATAGGGGAATTATCATAGAGTAATTCACTTATTCTTTTAGCTCGAAAGTTTTTAATTTTTTCTTGAAACCCTTCCGTTGTTAAAACAGCATTTCTGACTTCAAAAACATCCATAGGCTGATTGCATGCTGAAGCACGAATATAAAAACGATTCGATTTTTTAGCAGCATGCGGCTTATTTAAACTTTGTATTATTTTTAGAATTAAAACTTTCTTTGTACTATCCTCAACTATTTTAATATCAGATCCATAAAAACTAGGTTCAGTATTAGTTCTAATGACTTCAGTAATCTTTCGTATTTCACCATCTGAGTTACTTATCTCTATACCAGATATAGCGGTAGGAAATCCATCCTTTTCTTCCATACCGTAAACAATATACCCACCAGATGCATTTGCAAATGCACACACATCATTAATAAAACCTTCTTTTTCTTTATCATTAGAAAAATTTGGTAATTTACTTTTGTAATCAATATATTTTGATTCCGGAACTTTATTCTCCACTAAGCCTGTAATATCCGAGAACTTAATTTGGCTAAACGATTCAAAAAGCATGACATACTCCTCAAGACTATACCTATTGCAAAATTTCCAACAGTTTATATTTAATTGGTTTTCAATACCTGGTTATTCTCACCTTTGTATAGATGGTAGGATTGCCTTTCGAGTTGCTCTATTTCAAAACTCTCTTAGCAATTCGATAAATTTCTCCGTCATTTCGTTTACCAACCAAGACTATCGTTACTATTTACTATGTCTTTTTCAGGTTCAAATCGATAGATAATCCTATATTCGCCTATAAGAGATCATGTGGTCAAGTCTACGATCTATGTATTTGACAATATTTTGCGCAAAATATTGTCAAATACATAGATCGTAGACTTGACCACATCGCCTTTTTCTCCGCGGCTCAAGGAGCGTAGCGACGGAGCCGACAGCGATAATGATTTAGCATCGAATGTCGGATCCGTCGCTGGCGCTCCTTGATCCGACCTACCTGCACTCAGATATAAAGCGTAAATAGCTGCCAGATGACTTGCTTGGCTTGAGTTGTGCAAGCGCCGAGTAGAGGGTGCGGCGCAACCTTCGCCCGTAGGGCGGCGTCATGGATGACGCCGCTCGCTAGTAGACAGGGATGTTTGTCTAGCGAGCAAGTGAGCACGCCCCGAATACGAGGAGCAAGCTTGCACACGAAAGACAAGCAAGTCATCTGGCAGCTATTTACACATTTTACGGGTGGCGATTTAAGAGTTGCGCACATTCTCGTGCAGCGGCGTTGTCTTGCAGGATGATGTCTAAGTTCGTGGCGGGTCGTGATGGAAGTTTGTTTAACACTTTATCGACGGTGATGGCGATATCGGTGAATGCCATTTTGCCGTCTAAAAATGCTTGCACGGCAATTTCGTTAGCGGCATTTAAAATGGTTGGTGCAGTACCGCCTGTTTGCAGTGCTTGATACGCTAAATTTAAACACGGGTAACGTTCAGTATCTAACACCGCAAAATCTAACTTGCCTAAAGTCAATAAATCCAAATTATTCACCCCACTGGCGATGCGTTCGGGCCAAGCCAAGGCATGGGCGATCGGCACGCGCATATCGGAACAACCCAAATGCGCTAAGGTAGAACCATCTTTATATTCCACTAATGAATGCACCGTGCTTTGTGGATGCAATAAAACTTTAATTTGATCCGCAGGTAAACCAAATAACCAATGCGCTTCGATCACTTCTAAACCTTTATTCATCATGGTAGCGCAATCGACAGTAATCTTTGGGCCCATGTTCCAATTCGGATGAGTAATTGCTTGCGCCGGTGTCACATTGGGCAAATCCGTTAACGGCAACTCACGAAATGCACCACCCGAAGCGGTCAATAAAATTCGGGCAATTTTAGCATTGCGTTCACCCATTTTAAAATCAGTCGGCAGGCACTGAAAAATAGCATTGTGTTCGCTATCAATTGGCAATAACGTTGCATTGTGATCACGCACTTCTTTCATAAACAATGCACCCGCCATCACTAACGCTTCTTTATTAGCTAATAAAACACGCTTGCCTGCTTTTGCTGCCGCTAATGTCGGCAACAAACCTACCGCTCCGACAATAGCAGCCATCACGATATCGGCTTGCGGCAGGCTAGCTACTGTTTCTAAACCAGCATTGCCTATTAACACTTCAATTGTTAAATTAATTTTTTGTAAGCGTTGTTGCAATAATTTAGCACTCGCTTCATCCGCCACCACAGCATATTCAGGGCGATGCAATGCGCACAGATCATATAAACGATCAATATTTTTATGCGCAGTCAATGCCAGCACCCGAAAATTTTCACGATGACGGGCAATAATATCTAACGTGCTTAAACCAATTGATCCTGTTGCACCTAAAATAACAATATTTTTCATAACAGCCCCATTGAAAAAACACCACAGGCAAACACCGGTGCAGCAGCGATAACACTATCAAGCCGATCTAAAATCCCACCATGCCCTGGTAGTAAATTACCACTGTCTTTGATATTAACTTGCCGCTTGAGATAACTCTCTAATAAATCACCGATAACTGCCGCAATAAAAGCAGGTATAGTCGCTTTGATCCAACCGAATGATGATTGCTCTGGTGTGCCCAAAAACCATTGTCCTAATATTGCAATCAGAATAATAACTAGCAATGCCACAAATGTGCCTTCCATGGTTTTATTCGGGCTAATCACCGGCGCTAATTTTCGTTTACCTAAAGCACGTCCGCCAAAATACGCAGCCGTATCGGCCATGCAAACCACCACCAATAAATAAAATAATAATATCGGTTTAAGATGCAATAATAATATTGCTTCGAAAAAAGGAACCAGCAATAAAACCCCACCGATACCAATTAACCAACGTGGAAATTTAATCAGTTGTGCTTTTTTACGCACGATAGCAATAAATATAAACAGCGCAAACCAAATAATTGAACTCACGCCAATAATAAACACGGGCGGTAAAAACAAGGCTAAGATAATCGCCACCAGCACATAAGCCACATACAACAAACGCCATTGGGTTTTAGTCCAACCAATTAACTGCGCCCACTCCCAAGCCGCTAGCAATGTGACGATTGCACACACAGGCGTAAAATAAGTTTGCGGTAAATAAAAAATCGCCGCCAAGACCAGAGGAATTAAAACACACGCGGTTAAAATACGGTATTTAAGCATTGGCAAGTTGCTCGATTTGTTCGCCAGTATGGCCAAAACGGCGTTGGCGGCTGGCGTAAAAAGATAAAGCATCGGCTAAAATTTTGCTATCCACATCAGGCCAAAAAATATCAGTAAAATAAAATTCGGTATAAGCTAATTGCCATAACATAAAATTACTGATGCGGCGCTCACCACTGGTGCGAATAAATAAATCGGGTTCGGGTAAATCAGCCATTTCTAACAATGAAGCAAAAAGTTCCTGCGTCAGCGTATCAGCTGTGGTTTTACCTTGTTCAACCTGTTGCGCAAATTTGCGTGCCGCTTGTACGATGTCCCAACGCCCACCGTAATCGGCAGCAATAATTAATTTTAAACCAGTATTATTAGCCGTCAGTTGTTGTGCTTTGGTAATGCTATTGAGTAACTCAGGGCTAAAGCGTGAGCAGTCACCCACTATTCGCATTTGAATATTATTTTTATGGAGTTCTTCCACTTCATTTTGCAAAGCCGATAAAAACAACCCCATTAAACCTTTGACTTCGGGCAACGGTCGCTGCCAATTTTCACTGCTAAAAGCGAAGAGTGTTAATACTTCGATGTTAGCTTCGGCACAAGCACGCACTACGCGTTTGACGGTTTTTAAACCTTCGTAATGGCCAGCCATGCGTGGAAGATGACGTTGTTTTGCCCAACGACCATTACCGTCCATTACAATGGCGATGTGTTTAGGAAGTTTGGGTTGCATAGTTTAATTTAAACTTCCATCAATTCTTTTTCTTTGATCGCACAAAGCCGATCCACTTCCGCCACGAATTTATCGGTGAGTTTTTGAATCGCATCTTGCAAACCGCGCTCTGCATCTTCGCTCAATTCTTTTTTCTTCAGTTGTTCTTTAAGTTGGTTATTGGCATCACGACGAATATTACGCAATGAAACCCGCGCATTTTCTGCTTCGCCTTTTACTAACTTCGCCATTTCTTTACGACGTTCTTCACTTAAGGGTGGCAACGGCACACGTATATTGTTGCCAGTCGCTGCGGGGTTCAAACCGAGATCAGAAGTGACGATCGCTTTTTCGATTGCTTGCACCAATGATTTTTCCCACGGCGCAACCATTAAGGTACGCGAATCAGAAATGGTAATGCTCGCCACTTGGCTAAGTGGCACGTCATTGCCATAATAAGGAACGCGGATATGATCGAGCAAGCTCGGATGCGCGCGCCCGGTGCGTAACTTTGCTAATTCATTTTGCAAAGCTTCAATCGCTTTTTTCATTTTACTTTCAGTGGTACTTTTTATTGCATCGCTCATGTTGCCTCCACTTGATTATTAATTTATAGCACCCCATGTCTACATTTTTGTTTTACTCAATCTAAACTTAATCCACCAATGTGCCTTCATCACTGCCAGTCACAATTCGCATTAAAATACCGGGCTTATTAATATTAAACACCCGAATCGGTAACTTATGATCACGGCACTGACAAAAAGCGGTTAAATCCATCACGCCCAATTCTTTTTCAAGCGCCTCTTGATAACTCAAATGTTTATATAATGTTGCTTTAGGATTGTGTTCTGGATCAGCCGAATAAATGCCATCGACATCAGTGGCTTTCAACAAAATATCCGCGCCAATTTCAATGCCGCGCAAACTGGCTGCTGAATCGGTAGTGACTAACGGGTTACCGGTGCCACCAGCAAAAATCACTATGTGCTGTTGTTGCAACTGTTCAATAGCATTGTGCCGACTATAATGCTCGGCCCAACCATTAACCGGAATGGCCGACATCACTCGACAGTGAACACCAGAATTTTCTACCGCATCACGCATCGCCAACGCATTCATCACCGTCGCCAACATACCCATTTGATCGCCGGTAACACGATTAATGCCAATGGTAGTTAATGCAGCACCGCGGAATAGATTACCACCGCCGACCACAACACCTACCTGTACATTTAAACGCGCTACTGCCACGATTTCTTTCACTAAACGCTCTAACACCACTGGATCAATACCTAAAGTGGCTTGACCCAATAACGCTTCGCCACTGAGTTTTAATAACACACGTTTATAAATCGCTTTAGTATTATTACTCGACATAACTTAGTTCCCACTCTTAAAAATACAGTTATCTCATATGCTCTAAGCAATTGGATTTTCGGCTAGGCGTCAAGTCGCGAGCAAGCGGAGCATATGGGTTATATGTGAGCATTGCGAGCGACGCAGACAACAACGCCGAAAGTCCAAGTGCGACGAGCATTAACCACCGCGTACTTGCGCCATCACTGCCTCGGCAAAATTTTCAGTTTGTTTCTCGATCCCTTCGCCTACCGCAAAACGCACAAAATGCTGTACCTGTGCATTGTTTTGTTTTAACAATTGCGCGACGCTGATATCGGGATTTTTAACAAACGGTTGCCCTAGCAGACTGACTTCATCCAAAAATTTCTTGATGCGCCCTTCGACCATTTTTTCAATGATCGCGGGTGGTTTGCCGCTGGTTGCTGCTTGCGCACTAAAAATTTCTTTCTCTTTATTCACCAACTCTGCTGGCACTTTATCGCTGCTCACGACTAACGGATTATTCGCTGCAATGTGCATCGCTAAATCACGGCCTAATTGAATATCACCACCTGTTAATTGCACCATCACACCAATGCGACCACCGTGAATATAAGAAACTAATTTGCCATCGGTAGTGAATAATTCGACACGACGGATCTGCACATTTTCACCCACTTTCGCAATCAAAGCGGCGCGCGCTTGTTCTATCGTCGTCGCACTGTTTGGCTCAATCGGTTGTGCGGATAAAACAGCCACATCACTCAACTTGCTAGCCAACGCCACTTCGGCCACACGCTCAGCAAAGTGTTTGAAATTATCATCGCGACCCACAAAATCAGTTTCGCAATTAATTTCTACAATAACACCGGTGTGGTGATCATGACTTGTTTTCGCAATCACTGCACCTTCGGCTGCTACGCGCCCTGCTTTTTTATCGGCTTTAGCAGTGCCTGATTTGCGCATAGCATCGATGGCAGCATCAATGCTACCACCGGCTGCTACTAGTGCTTTTTTACATTCCATCATGCCTGCGCCGGTGCGCTCACGTAATTCACGTACTTGTTCTGCTGTAATTGTCATTGTTTTTATACTCCATCGTCTTCTGCACTAGGTGCTTCTGGGATTTTTTCTTGCGCTTTAGGTTCTTCAGCAGATTTTGTCGCAAGTTCTTTGGTATCAGCCACTGCGCGCGCTTCAAGAATAGCATCAGCAACGCTGGTCACATAAAATTCCACGGCACGAATCGCATCGTCATTGCCCGGAATAATATAGTCGATACCTTCTGGGTTATGATTGGTATCAACGATTGCAATCACTGGGATGCCTAATTTTTTGGCTTCTGAGATCGCAATTTTCTCATGGCCAATATCCACCACAAATAAAGCATCGGGTAAACCGCCCATTTCTTTAATACCACCCAAGCTGCGTTCTAATTTAATTTTTTCACGTGTTAGATTTAACGCTTCTTTTTTGGTTAAAGCATTAACTGTGCCATCAGCTTCCATCGCTTCAATATCTTTCAAACGCTTGATCGATTGGCGCACGGTACGATAGTTGGTTAACATGCCACCCAACCAACGGTGATCCACATAGGGCATTCCACAGCGAATCGCTTGTTCTTTAATAATGTTATGCGCAGCGCGCTTGGTTCCTACAAAAAGGATTTTGCAGTGTTTAGCCGCCAAACTGCCTAGATAATTTAAGGCATCGTTGAACAACGGCAGCGTTTTTTCTAAATTAATGATATGGACCTTATCACGTGCACCGTAAATAAAAGGTGCCATTTTAGGGTTCCAATGACGGGTACGGTGTCCAAAATGCACACCTGCTTCTAACATTTGTCTCATGGTAATAGTCATAATAATCTCCGATTGTATTGTGGGTTGGGCCTCCATCTACTCCATATCTCAAGCTTTTAAGGGCCACCCTAGAGATATGTGTCGGTAGATGTGTGGATTTATTTGCGTTTATGCGCCATGCTTTATACCATAGATAGTTATTTACGACAACGGTACTTTATATGAACATTATCATTAAGACCCCCGAAGAGATTGCCAAAATGCGGGTAGCCGGTCGGTTGGCGGCAGAAGTACTGGAAATGATAGCCCCCTACGTGAAAGAGGGCATCACCACCGACGAACTGGACAAGATTTGCCATGACTACATCGTCAATGTGCAAAAAGCCATCCCTGCCCCGCTGAATTACCATGGCTTCCCTAAGTCCATCTGTACTTCGGTCAACCACCAGGTCTGCCATGGCATCCCCGGCAAGCGTAAGCTGGTTAATGGCGACCTGCTGAATATTGATGTCACGGTGATAAAAGACGAATTCCATGGTGATACCAATAAAACCTTTTTTATTGGCAAACCCTCGGTATTGGCCGAACGCCTGACTAAAACCGCCTATGAATGCATGATGTTGGGTATTCAGCAAGTCAAACCGGGTGCGCATTTGGGTGATATTGGCGCGGTGATCCAAAAACATGCTGAAAGCAGCGGTTTTTCGGTAGTACGCGAATATTGTGGCCATGGTATTGGCCGCGAATTCCACGAAGATTTACAAATCCTGCACTTCGGCAGCCACGGCAGCGGCTTAAAGATTGTTCCCAACATGACTTTTACCGTAGAACCAATGATCAATGCCGGTAAACGTTTCGTGAAATTACTACCCGACGGCTGGACGGTAGTCACCAAAGATCATAGCTTATCGGCGCAATGGGAACATACGTTGGTGGTCACCGAAACCGGCTGTGAGATTTTGACGAAGCGATCGGATGAATAAGCGCAAAAAAATATTTATTATTTACACTGGCGGCACCATCGGTATGCAACCGTCCAAACGCGGGTATACACCTGCGGCGGGGTTTCTTACGCAGCAACTCGCTAAAATTCCTGAGTTGCAATACCCCGACATGCCGTTGTATACCATTAAAGAATATGCAACGCTGATCGATTCTGCGAATATGACGCCGCAACAATGGAACAAAATCGCTAATGATATTATGGAAGTTTATCATGAATACGATGGTTTTATTGTGCTGCATGGCACAGACACCATGGCGTATACCACCTCTGCCCTCTCTTTCATGCTCGAAAATTTAACTAAACCAGTGATCGTCACCGGCTCGCAATTACCTTTATTTGAAATTCGCACTGATGCACGTCAAACCATTATTACTTCCTTATTAATCATTAATAATTATGCGATCCCTGAAGTTTGTCTTTATTTCGGTCATCAATTATTTCGCGGTAATCGCGCGCGCAAAATGAGTGTATTTAGTTTCACGGCTTTTGCTTCACCGAATTTTCCACCGCTGGTGGCTGCCGGAACCAATTTTGATAGCAATGAAACTCTGTGGCGAAAACCCAGTCGTAAAAAATTAAAATTACAAAAAATAAACGAACCGATGTTAGTTTGGTTGCGCCTTTTTCCTGGTATGTCGTGCGATATTTTGCGGCAAATTTTACAAACACCGGTGCAAGCGATTGTGTTAGAAACATTCGGCAGTGGCAACGCACCAGACAACAATCCTGAATTAATAAAACTATTAAAACAAGCTTGTGCGCGCGGAGTTGTAATTGTTAATTTATCGCAATGTTTATACGGCAGCGTAGACATGACACAATACGCCACCGGCAGCGCTTTAGCAGAAGCAGGCCTCATCAGCAGCTATGACATGACCCCCGAAGCTACCCTCACCAAACTTTATTATCTCTTCAGCAAAGAAAAATCCATCACCAAAATTAAACAACAATTCCAGCAAGATTTGTGTGGGGAGTTGACGGTTTGATCCTAGATCCTAGGGGTCAGATCTTGACTTGCTACATGCTAAAGAGACAGTTATTGAGCCCTATAATTTCTAAGCAAGTAGCAAGTCAAGATCTGACCCCTAGGATCGTTACGAAACAGTTCGTTACGAAACAGTTCGTCACGAACCATTGCGTTACGAACCAGTTCGTGGTAAGCTATACTTGAATTTAGGAGGCTAGTATCCCATGAAACCAAGAAAATATTTCCCCCTCGGCAAGGCTTACGGCACTGCGTTTTGTAATCGCGTCAAAGAAGTTGACTGGTTAACCGGCAATTTGCTGAGTGTGAAACATACCTTGTTAGTTGCGCCTCGGCGTTATGGCAAATCCAGCTTAGCTGAAAAAGCAATAACCAATGCAAAACTACCGTTTGTAAAAATTAATTTTCATCTTTGTGCGACCGAGGAAGAAGTAGCGCAAATTATCGTCAACAAGGTCATTAAACTGATTGGCAATGCCGTAGGGCAAGTCGATAAAATAATTACTGCGATTAAGAAAAATGTTTTAAATTTAAGCCCCAAATTATCGTTTGGTGATGATATAGCCACGCTTGAACTCATCCCTAAACAACATATTAATCAAGCGATAGTAATTTCAGAAGCATTATTGCTACTCGATAAACTATTACATGAAAAAGATAAAAAAGCTGTTATATTCTTTGATGAATTTCAAGAAATCGCAAAAATTAGTAAGCAATCGAATATAGAAGGGGCCATCAGAACAGCCGCACAAGAAATGCAAAATTTATCGATTATTTTCTCGGGCAGTATCCGCTCATTACTATTGAGAATGTTTGAAGATGAAAGCAGACCGCTTTATAAGCTATGCAGAAAACTTAAATTAGAACGCATTGCGGCTAATGATTATAAAAAACATCTTAACAAAATCTCTTTAGAAACGTGGGATAAAGAATTAGCAGAACAATCTTTTAATGAAATTATGCATTATTCTAGCACGCACCCTTATTATGTTAATTATTTATGTGATATTCTCTGGCAAGAATGCGATAAATTACCCACCGCTAATGATGTGAAAAAAGCATGGGCTATTGTGGTGGAAGAAGAATGGAGTGATGCCTCAAAAGAAGTGTCTTTATTATCTTTAAACCAAAGAAAAATGCTAAAATATATTGCAACCCATGCAGCAGTTAATCTAACGAGCCAAGAAACTAGCCGAGAATTGATGATGGCCACCAGTACCACCACCTCTGCCCTAGAGGCTTTAATCGAAAAAGACTACATTGAAATAGATGGTAGCGGGCACTATAAAATCATTAACCCGGTTATAGCAGCAATGTTAGTGATGGAATAATTATCAATATAATTAAAAGGTATAAATATGAGTACTGAACTCACTGCCACTCTCTGGCAAACTACGCGCAAAATATTTTCGTTAGCATTACCGATGGCAGGTACGCAATTCATTAGCATTGCTGGTGGTTTTTTAAGCATGACCATGCTCGCGCAACTCGGGCATCAAGTGCTGGCTGCCAGTGGATTAATTTTTTCTACCCAAGTCACCATCGTGGTTATTGGCATGTCTATATTGATGACGCTCAGTATTTTTATCGGGCGCGCATTCGGTGCTGGTCAATTTAAACTTATCGGTAATTATTTGCAGCAAGGTTGGACGTTAGCATTAGTTATTAGCATCCCCATTATTATTTTATTTTGGCACATCAGTTCATTTTTATTATTTTTTGGGCAATCAGTTGCTATTGTCCAAATCGTGCAATCGTTTTTTCATGCGTATGTATGGGGCATTGTTCCGCTCATGTTTTTGGCTTGTAACCAACAACTTTGCTATGGCACTCATAAACAAAATTTGGTGACCGTAAGCAGCCTATTAAGTGTGCTCGTATTTTTATTTTTTGCTTACGCGTTAATTTTTGGCAAATTTCATATGCCACGCTTAGAGGTCGCTGGGTTAGGTTACGCCATGGTGATTCAAATGTGGTTTGCTTTTATTTTTACCACCGTTTGTTTTTATACCGACAGTCATTTTAAAGATTTCGATTTATTCCATTATCGCGCCCATAAAGATTGGGGCAGTATCAAACAAATGTTTAAAATCGGCTGGCCAATCAGTTTGCAAATGAGTGGCGAAGTTTCATCTTTTTTTGTAGTTTCAGCGATGGCTGGTTGGTTGGGTATCAATCAATTAGCCGCATTTCAAGTGATCGCGCAATACATCGTATTGATCATCGTACCGATATTCGCCATATCACAAGCCAGCGGCATTTTAATCGGGCAAGCTTGTGGCGCTAAACAATTCCACGAAATAAAAAGACTCGGCAATATTTGTATTGGCATTGGTTTAGTGTTGTCGGCCATTTCTTCTATTTTATTTATTGCTTGCCCACGTCTATTAGCATCGCTTTATATGGATGTACATAACCCAGCAAACGCACAAACTTTACATTTTGTGGTGATATTGTTTGCCGTCTTTGCCGTATCACAAATTTTTGACACCGTGAGAAACGTAGGTACGGGTGCGTTGCGTGGACTTTATGATACTAAATTTCCGATGTACACAGGGCTTGCCGGAATTTGGTTGATTGGCATTCCACTGGGTTATTTATTTGCCTTTACGTTTCATTGGAACATCGGTGGCATCGCGGTAGGATCATTAATCGGCATGATCATCGGCTCTGCCGCTGTGTTATATCGCTGGCGTAAGATGCTTGGGGCAAGATCATAGCATTTTACGCTTGAGCTAATACCTAAAATAGACTATAGTTTTTGGCTTACTAATTTCTTACAGTTACTACAAAAAAACTCATCAAGTGATGACAAGAAAACATATGCAAAGAAAAACCCAAATAACTGCTATTTTATTAAGCATAATCATCTGCTTAACCACAACCACAAGCTACGCTAAAAAGAAAGAAGGCGGAATGCCACCTGCGGCAGTGGAAACAACAACTGTGCAAATGCAGCCATGGCAGTCGGAGGTTTCTGCTGTGGGTTCATTATCACCCAATCAGGGTGTCACCATTAAAACAGAAGTCGATGGCCGTATCACCGGGTTGTATTTTAGATCGGGTGATGATGTAAAAGCCGGTGCACCATTAGTGCAAATGAACCCTTCTATTTTGCAAGCGCAATTAGGGTCGGCGAAAGCAAAGTTGGTATTGAGCAAAGCCAATTATGATCGCGCGCAACAATTATTTACTAAACGAGTATTTGCGCAAGCGGATTTGGATAACGCGCGGTCGGCTTATCAATCAGATGTAGCCAATGTGGCCAATGCGCAAGCTTTGCTCGATCAAACTTTTATTCGCGCCCCATTTACCGGTCGATTGGGGTTACGTATGGTTGACCTCGGTGATTTTGTAAAATCGGGTGATTCGATTACTACCTTGAATGCTATCGATACTTTACGTGTTGATTTTCGCGTACCCGAAGTTTATTTAGGGCGTTTGGCATTAGGGCAAGCTGTGGTAATCCACTCCAGCGCTTATCCTAAAGATGTTTTTCAAGGCAAAATTTATGCCATGGATTCACAAATTGACCCCAGCACACGTAGTTTAGGCATTCGCGCCAGCATTCCTAACAAAAATTATAAATTGCTGCCCGGCGGCTCGGTTGAAGTTGATGTGAAAACCGGCGCGCCACAAAATTGGATCGGCGTGCCGGATGCTGCTATCTTATTCGACGCGCAAGGCCCCTATGTTTTTCGCGTTATTAATAACGCTGCAGTCAAAACTGCATTGACTGTGGGCCCGCGCAAAAATGGTATCGCTGCTGCATTGACTGGCCTTAAACCCGGCGATGTAATCGTCACCAGCGGCGCATTTAAACTCACCGATGGTGCACCCGTGATGGTTGTTCCGCCGGAGAAGAAATAACGATCATGCACTTCACCGACCTATTTATTCGCCGCCCAGTTTTCGCCACCGTGCTCAGCTTAATTGTACTGCTGGTTGGCTTGCGCGCATTTATGTCGATGCCTACACGCGAATTTCCTAATATCGAAGCCTCCGTCATCAACGTACAAACCGCATACCCAGGCGCCGGCGCTAAACTCATGGAAGGCTTTGTCACTACCCCGATGGAAAACTCCCTCAGCGGCATCGATGGCATCGACTTCATCAACTCCGCCAGCACCCAAGGGCAAAGCTCGATCACCATCCAATTTAAACTTGGTTACGATGTAAACAAAGCTATTGCCGATGTCAGCAACGCTGTCGCTTCTGCGCGCTGGCAATTACCAAAAGACATTAACGATCCTATTATCACCAAAGAAGATCCAAGCGCGAATCCATCGATATACATTGCATTCACCAGCAAAACCATGACGCCAGAAGCGATCAGCGATTACATCACGCGCGTGGTGCAACCACAAATGGGAACGTTATCGGGCGTGAGCCAAGCCAAAATTCTAGGCCCACGTCAATATGCCATGCGCGTATGGCTCGACCCTAACAAAATGGCCTCGCACAATATTACTGCCACCGATGTGATACAGGGGCTCACTAACAGTAACGTGCAAGCAGCACCCGGATCACTACGATCAGCCAATCAAAAAATTGACGTGAATGCAAAAACCGATATCACTTCCGCACAACAATTTAATAATTTAGTCATCAGCAACCAAAATAATTATTTAGTACGCTTAAGCGATGTCGGCCACGCAGAACTTGGCGCTTATGACACAACCACTTCGGTCAATATTAATGGCGATACTAAAGCAGTCGTAGTCGGTGTCATTCCACAATCAACTGCTAATCCCTTAGAAATCTCGCGTGAAATTAATAACGTTTTGCCAAAAATTATTGCCAGTGCACCCCCTGAATTACAAATTCATGTTATCTGGGATTGGTCAAAATTCATTGCGCAATCGTTGAAAGAAGTTCGTCACACCATTCTTGATGCCACTATCATGGTCGTGATCGTTATCTTTTTATTTCTCGGCTCAATACGCACAACATTTATCCCCATCGTCACTATTCCGCTTTCGGTGATCGGTGTTTGTAGTTTGATGTCGGCACTCGGTTATTCCGTGAATATATTAACCATGTTAGCGTGGGTGTTGGCGATCGGTTTAGTGGTCGACGATGCGATTGTGGTCGTCGAAAATATTCACCGGCATATTGAGAATGGTGAAAAACCATTGGATGCCGCCATACTCGGGGCACGCGAAATTGGTTTTGCAGTTATTGCAATGACACTCACCTTAGCGGCGGTGTATGCACCTATCGGTTTTCTAACCGATTTAACGGGTCAATTATTTAGAGAATTTGCATTTACGCTGGCAGGTGCTGTGCTTGTTTCTGGTTTTGTGGCATTAACACTATCACCGATGATGTGTTCTAAATTTTTGAATGCAGAAATCGACAAAAAAGGTTTTGTTGCGAAGATCGAAGAAATTTTTCATTGGTTGATGGAAAAATATAGAATCTATTTGATCAAAGCATTAGACAACCGTAAAAGAGTATTGATCGTCGCCGCCGTGATTTACGCTTTGTGTATTATCTTATTTATGACACTACACCGCGAATTAGCACCCGATGAAGATCAAGGTGTGGTGATTGCTTTTGTCACTGGCCCCAGTTCCGCTAACATCGGTTACACACAACAATATACCCAACAATTAGAAAGTATTTATAAAACGGTGCCTGAAATGGAAGGCTACGGCATTCTTAACGGTATCCCCAATGGCGAAAATTCTGCTATTTCTTTCTTAGTGTTAAAGCCTTGGGAAAAAAGAAGCCGTAGTGTCAGCGAAATTATCGGTTCATTATTCCCTTCATTCTGGGGAATAGCTGGGATAAAAGCATTCCCAATGAATATACCACCCCTACCCGGCACCAACTTTGGTATGCCAGTTGGTTTTGTATTGAAAACCACGGGTAGTTACGAAGACTTAAATAACGGTATTCAAAAATTAATTGCCACAGCTAACAAAGAAAACCCACGCTTAGCCAATTTAGATAGTGATCTTAAACTCGACAAACCACTGGCTGATATTTCGATTGATCGCAACAAAGCCAGTGTGTTAGGTGTATCGATGATGGATATCAGCACAGCACTGAATACATTGTTAGGGCAACCGACCAGCAGTCGTTTTGAAATGAACGGGCGCAGCTATTATGTAATTCCGCAACTCTACGCGCAGTTTATGAATAACTCACAGCAATTAGATAATATCAATGTGCGCACCGCCAGTGGCAACTTGATGCCAATTTCCAATCTCGTAACGATTAAAGAAATTGCTTCGCCGCAAAGTTTAAATCACTTTCAGCAAATGCGCTCAGCCACACTCAGTGCGGCACTTGCACCCGGTTACACCATGGGGCAAGCATTGGATTATTTACGCAATCTGGCCAGCACCCTACCCGGTAATATTCAAGTGGATTATTCCAATCAATCGCGTCAATTTATCCAAGCTTCTGGCTCGATGGAAGAAGTATTTTTATTCGCTATCATCTTTATTTTCTTAGTATTAGCGGCGCAATTTGAAAGTTTTAGAGATCCACTTATCGTCATGATGAGTGTGCCATTATCGTTAACCGGCGCTTTACTCGCCATTCATTTGATCGGCGGCACATTAAATATTTATACCCAAATTGGTTTAGTCACCTTAGTTGGCTTAATCAGCAAACACGGAATTTTGATTGTGGAATTTTCGAATAAAATGCAACTCAAAGGCCTGGAAATGCGCGAAGCAGTGATTGAAGCATCCACATTACGCTTGCGACCCATTTTAATGACCACTGGCGCAATGTTATTTGGTGCACTGCCGCTAGCGCTCGCTAGTGGCGCAGGCGCTGCTGCGCGCAAGCAATTAGGTTATGTGATTCTCGGCGGTATGTCGTTCGGAACGCTGTTTACGTTGTTCGTGATTCCCGTAGTTTATATGTATTTAGCGTCGCGCAAACAAAAACACGTTGAAGAAAATATACAAGGGGCCCCATGAACACTCTCCAACCCATCATCGAAGCCGCGTTCGAACGCCGTGCTGATATCACTCCTAAAAATGTAGATGCAAAAACTAAACAAGCTATTTTAGAAGTCATTGATTTACTCGACAGCGGCAAAGCACGTATTGCCGAAAAACAAAATGGCCAGTGGGTGGTACATCAGTGGTTGAAACAAGCGGTATTATTATTTTTTCGTATTGAAGAAAATTGTGCGCTGCAAGGTGGTTTTACGCAATTCTTCGATAAAGTACCGTTGAAATATGCCGAAACTAATTTGGCCGCATTCCAAAACGGCGGTGTGCGTATTGTGCCACCCGCCACCGTGCGTAAAGGCGCTTATATTGCAGCCAATACGGTGCTGATGCCCTCCTACGTTAATATCGGAGCTTATATCGACAGCGGCGTGATGGTCGACACCTGGGCGACTGTTGGCTCTTGCGCGCAAATCGGTAAAAATGTGCATCTGTCGGGCGGCGTCGGCATCGGCGGCGTATTAGAACCGTTACAAGCGAACCCCACCATCATCGAAGATAACTGCTTCATCGGTGCACGCTCAGAAATTGTCGAAGGCGTAATCGTCGAAGAAAACGCCGTTATTTCGATGGGCGTTTTCATCGGCCAAAGTACGCCGATTTATGATCGCGCCAATGACATGGTGACTTATGGCCGCGTACCTGCTGGTGCTGTGGTTGTACCCGGCAATTTACCCGGCAAAAATGGCAAATACAGTTTATATTGCGCCGTGATCGTAAAACAAGTGGATGCAAAAACACGCAGCAAAGTGGGGATTAATGAGTTGCTGCGAGAAACCAGTTATCTTTGATTTATGACCATGCATTTAAACTCATAATACTGCTCTAGGAGTAGTAGATGACCTACTACCATCGTTGCCAGCCTCTTCTCGATGTCGTGTAAGCTCTGCTTCGATAGACTCTCTAGTAGATGCAGGAAAATCAGCATTTCCATCGGTGTTCAATTCGACAATATCGCCTTTTATTAGTACTAATCCCAGTAACTCCTGCGCCCCTGCTCTACTGATTTTATTGTTACTCAGATTAATTTTCGCAATAGTACGATTAAATTTAAGCGAATGTATTAAATTTGTTATATGTGCATCAGTTAAATCTTGGTTTGAATAATCCAGTTCTTTACAATCGGAAATGGGTACTGGAAATGGCAATGCAGTATCGCGAATATATGGCGGTTTAGCCAATTCTCTATTAATTTGTGTTAATGTTGCTACTGATATTTGAGAATTACCTGCAAGATTCAATAGTTGCACCTGCGGGTTAGTGCGCAGCATATCCAACAATTGCTGAGCACCTACCTCTGTAATTTGATTATTACTCAGATTAATATGAGTAATAGTTGGGTTACGATTAATAAGCTGAATTAAACGCGAAACATCTAAATCATTAATAAATTTATTAGCATAATTAAGCTCGGCAACCCTTGGATTTAGCCTTGGCAACGCCAATGCCGTATTAATTAAAAATTCTGGTTTCCCTAAAATTTTTTGAGCTTGTTGTATTAGAAGCGTTAAGCTATCGTTAGTCACTGATGGTTGAGCAAGTTTACCCACTTCTGAGCGTGCGGGCTCGCATGATCTTAAAAATTCTTCCAGTCCTTCGGCTAAAAATCCACCTTCTTGGGTAATTTTTACTTGTTTTTCTTTACAAATACCTAGTAGCACTATTATCGCACGTCGATATTTAGAATTCTTATCAGATAAATCGTCACCGGCCCTTGTCATAAAGGCTTCTATCAGAGGCAGTAGATCAGACATCACTACACCGCCGGTATGTTTTTCATCGCTTCTGCTTTCAGCATAAGCTAAAAACTCATCCTCATTGATTGTAATTATTGGAACACCCACGAATGGAGATGAAGAAGTTGCACGTGAAGTTAATTTACGAAGAATAGTACTATCTACAGCCCGATTAAGCTCGGCGCCGCGTTGAGATAAATAAGTAAGTATATTTGGAATTGCTGTTTTAATTTTTTCAATGAATCCACTAACCTTTTGGATATCGGCTGCTTCGGTACCACCATGCATAATACTATTTCTAACGAAACGAGCAGAGCCATTATTGAATATCCCATTAATAAAATCTGTCTTATCTAATTCTCTATCGGGGACTAAAATACCAAACTCGCGAGCGGCTTGTAGTATTTGTGTAATATCGTAAGTACTACTAAATAATTCAGCTTTTAGCTCTACTGAATCATCGCTTGTTAAATTGGCATCACATAAATTACTCAAAGCTTCACATATTATATTCGCCAAGCGGTTAAGCGCATTTTGTTTAGCTATTTCTTCACTACTTTTTATATTCCCAACAAATACCACTTCGATCTGTGGTGACCTTGTTATTACAACTGCAGGCGCTTCTTCTTTAGAATCTTCGTGCCTCTCACTACTAGTTTTTGAAGCTAACTCCATAGACCGAACACTACTTGGAGTCGACGAGCTATGGTTCGAAGTACCAGAAAAAGCTGCTGGAAAGAATGCGTGAAGGCGCATGCTCTCTACAGGTGGCATACTAACATCGCTAAAATTTCTAGGCCTACACGTTGGATCAGTGTCTTTTAAATTCCCATATTGCCTATTTCTGTTAATAACCTCCTTACCCAATATTAAGCTTAACTGTTCATCAGTATCTTTTTGCCACTTTTCTGCTTGCTTCTCTTTTATTTTTTTATTCAGTTTACTTTCAAAAATGACCGCGTTAGTTGGCGCTAAAAATTTAGTAAAATCGGAAATAACAATAGTATCTCCTGTCTTAGTTAATACATTAGCTGAAGTACCATCATAAATGGTATCCCACACAATTTCTAAATATTCATTTCTCGTCAAAGTTATAAGGCTCGGCGGCATTTCAGATTTTATTTCTTTTTCAGCAGGTGCGTCATTGGAAAAACTAATTATTACTCGGGTATTCTGCCGTTTATCTTCGGCCTTATCTTCTTTTTCTGGCTGGCATACTAACTTAAAAAGTGATGAGAATTTTTTTGGATCTTCAATGATTGCTTTGAAATTCTCAAAACGCTCGCGCTCTTGTTTCTCTTCAGTCGTTTTTCTTGATTCCTCTGCTTTATATTTTTTATCTACGAATTCTTTAATTTCAGCAATATATTGCTCTGGATTAATATCTTCATGATTAGCATTAATATCACTTGTTAAAATTAATATATCAGGATCAACAAGCACTTCCAGTACCTTATTAGCAGTAAATATTTTCTTTAATTCGCTCAATATATCTAAGCTTTTAATATCCACAAAACTCTCATTAGAGCAACATCGAATATAACCATCCTTATTTTCAATAAGCTCAATAACCATTCGATTACCCACTAATTCACATGATAGGTTTGAAATGGATTCTTTAAAATAAGCATTAATCGCTTCACATAACGATTTTAATGTCTTTTGCCAAGAAGATTCACGGTCGGCAAACGTGTAGATAGCCGTTGTAATACCGGCAACGCCCAACCCCCATAAAGTATAATGCTCATCAGAATAAGACGGTGATAATGAATCTAAGGTACTATGAGCAGGCGCAGAAACATCCATTTCGCCATCACCCACTCTAGGTAGATACCATGCATTAAAATCTATATGCCGTTCATGTAGCAACTTCATCATTTGAGGATTACTACTGACTGCAGATACAATAACCTTACTTAATTTTTTTGATACGGGGCTAATAAATTCCACATTTTTATCTAAATAAAATTCTACCAGCCGTACGTTACCGGCAATAATCGCCATATGTACAGGTTGCATGCCAAAAATATTGGAGCGATTAATATCTCCGCCTAAATCAATTAATTTCTGGGCAAATTCTGGCGTACCACGTCCCGCAATATAATGTAAAAAAGTGTTTCCATCCTTATCTGAAAAACGCACAGATTTTTTTCTACCCACCCACTCGGAAAATACTTCCAAATCTCCTATAAGAACTAAATTAGCTCTAAACTCCCATTTAACCTTAACTATATCTAATACACCATTTCTCCCTCCAAACACTGAAACAAACAAATCCCCCGTTTTGTCATCAATAGCATGATAAACTGACTTTCCCATCGCCATTAGATTTGCAAATACATTCACTTCACCATTAATTTTTTTATGTATATACCAATATTGACGTATTACATCTTTTAGTTCTGTTGCTTTTACTGTTGATAATTTATAGGTACGATCAATATAAGAAAATATTTTAGATATATCATCAAGACTGAAATCCACCCGTAAACCTAACTCAAATAACTTTCTTAATTCATCAGCAGAATATTGATAATCTATTACCGATGAGAGGCTGGGACGTTCCATGCGATTCCCATCAACAGTTGTCACCACCCTAGGCGAATTAATATCAATTCCACGCTCGCAAAGGTACTGAATTAATTCTAAGTTTTTAGATACTAGCGCCACATCAATCAATCCACTCTGAACAGTGTGATCGTCGGATTTATTTTCAAAAGTAATTTTATTAAGCCTTTCTCCATAATCAATTAATTCGTCAATATTACTTTTGGCTGCTTTAATATTATTTTTCTTTATATTAGCAATAAAACTATCAAGTATATTTTGCTTTTTTTTTGGTGATAAAGTTTTTTTAGTAATATCTTTTAAAGATTTTTCTATTTCCAAAGTTTGTAAAGGCTCACCTACCTTAAAGCCTTTGTTTGATACTCTATGATTTTCTCTTAGAACTCTTTTAACTTCTCCAGCTCTTTGCTTAAGGCTTTTTTCATCAATAAATATAGCTTTAGAATTTTTCGCTTTATTATAAGAAACACTATAAATTTGATCAATCATAGACTCAATCGCACCTAGCTCAATATCGTCCAAACTCCCACCCAACTTAAATAAGCGCCTCATGTCATCTGCCGAATAACGCAATTGCAATGCACGTATTAAGCTATTTAAAGAACTTTCCTTCGTCCCATCAAATATATTTATAGGAATATTTATATCAGCACCACGCCCAACCAAATATTCAATAAAATCAAGATTGCCCTTCTCTATTGCAACGTGAATAACAAAACTCTTGAATTTTCTGCGTCCATCTGGCATCTCAAGTGTATTTAAATTCTCTCCACGCTCAATTAACTCTTCAATAATATCCTTTGCACTTGTATAGCGCTGCCCCATCACGGCAGCGTTATATTGATCTAACAATTTAAAGGAACTAACCGGCTCAGATTTTTTATTCTTTTTTTTCTGATAGACTTTTCTTGCCGTCGCAGGGGTAGTAGATTGAGCGGTAGCGGAACCACTTTTTTTAGTAGCAGTTTGTTGTGACGCTGGCACTGAAACAGTTTTAGGCGATACACTGGCTGTTTTAAGCGTACCTGAATTAGGTTGTGATGGTGCAACGACGGCTACCGTTTCGCTTTCTGACACAGTACCGGAAGAGCCAGGCTCATTGGAAAATTCGGCAGAAAATTGCCCTTGCCCCGCATAAGCGCTGGTCATCAGCATGGCTGCGCTCAGCCAAAACAAACCGGCATTGGTAACTTCCAACGGAATATCAAAAATAGGATATGCGCCTAAAGCTGCATTGGCATGTGCCAAACGACGTTCATAGTTATTTTGCCGCTTGTCAGCAATAGATTGGCTTTTTTGAGGACCATTTTTAGGCATATAGTGAGACCCATTAAAGTTATTCTAAAGGTCACTAGTATACCTAAAATTCCTTAAGGAATCCTTAAGGAATCCTTAAATAAAATCTTTTATCTACCAACTTTAGACAATCCCCCATAGCGCTTTTATCCACGGCTCGATAAACATCAAGCCTGCAGCAAATAAAGCAGCGATAGGCAAAGTGAAAATCCACGCCCAAACGATGCGGCGCAGGGTGCTCCAATTGGTGGTTAATAAGCGATTGGTCATACCAACGCCTGCAATAGAACCGGTGATGGTATGTGTAGTTGAAACGGGAATACCAAAATGGGTGGCGGTGAATAAAGTTATCGCCGCACTGGTTTCTGCGCACGCGCCACTCACGGTATTTAATTTGGTAATTTTTTCGCCGAGGGTGTGCACAATACGCCAACCACCCGCTAATGTGCCTAACGCCATGACCAAGTTACAAGAAATTTTCACCCAAAACGGCACATAAAAATCACCGGTCAATAGATGCGATGAGAATAATAATACCGCGATAATACCCATGGTTTTTTGCGCATCATTACCGCCGTGCGCTAAACTCAACATCGCTGCCGATACAAACTGCAATTTACCGAACCAAAACTGCACACCTGATTGGGTGAAGTGATGTGTAACCATGCTCACTAAACGCATCAATGTAAGCCCCAGTATTAAACCTATTAAGGGTGATAAAACAATGGCAATAATGACTTTGCTTAAACCCAAAAATTCTAACGACGAGATGCCGCCTTTAAATAACGCCGCGCCAACCAGGCCACCAATCAAGGCATGAGAAGAACTTGATGGTAAACCGAAATACCAGGTGATTAAATTCCAAATAATGGCACCGACCAATGCAGCGAAAATTAAATAAGTATCGATAATACTGGGGTGAACAAGGCCGGTGCCCACCGTGCTCGCCACCGACATATGAAAAAATAAAAACGCGATAAAGTTAAAAAATGCCGCCCAGAGCACCGCCCAACGTGGTTTAATAATGCCGGTAGCCACCATGGTCGCAATCGAGTTCGCCGCATCGTGAAAACCATTGATGAAGTCGAAAATAAAAGCGATGGCGATAACAAAAATCACAAATAACAGAGCGCTGGTCATGAGTATTCCTACCTGGTAATCTAAGTCGTATCAGTTTAGGATAAACAGAAATTATTACAAGTTTATTACATAGATGTGAAAAAAATGTCAAATGTCATCGAACTCGCACAAGAATTAATCAGCTGCCCCTCTATAACACCGGAAGATGCCGGTTGCCAAGCAATATTAACCAAACGGCTAGCGCAAGCCAGGTTCACGATTGAACAACACCCGTTTGGCGCGGTCAAAAATTTCTGGGCGCGGCATGGCACTGCGGCGCCTTTATTGGTATTTATCGGGCATACCGATGTGGTCCCTACCGGCCCGTTGGAAAAATGGTCTTCCCCCCCCTTCCAACCTGAAATACGTAATGGTTATTTATATGGCCGTGGGTCTGCTGACATGAAAGGCAGCATTGCAGCCATGTTAATTGCCTGTGAAACCTTTGTAGCCAAGCGGCCTAAACATTCAGGCTCGATAGCCTGGCTCATCACCAGCGATGAAGAAGGCCCCAGCGTGGATGGCACTGCCAAAGTGGTCGAAGTACTCAAACAACGCGGTGAAAAAATCGATTGGTGTGTGGTGGGCGAACCCAGTTGCGAAGCTTATTTTGGTGATATTGTAAAAGTTGGTCGCCGCGGGTCGCTGTCGGGCAAATTGATTGTCCATGGTAAACAAGGGCACATCGCCTACCCCGATTTGGCTGTTAATCCCATCCATAAAGCATCGCCATTGATCGAGGATTTGGTACAAACATACTGGGATAACGGTAATGAATTTTTTCCGCCGACGAGTTTTCAAATTTCCAACATTCATGCGGGCACCGGTGCTGGCAATGTGATTCCGGGTGATCTTGAAATCCAGTTTAATTTTCGTTATTCACCGGCGAACACCGCGCAAACTTTGCAGAGCAGAGTCGAAAAACTATTACAGAAATATCGTTTGCAATATACCATCACTTGGCACCATTCGGCGCAGCCATTTTTAACCACCCAGGGAATATTAATCGATAAATTAAAAAAGATAATTCATACTGAAACGGGTGCTACACCTCAATTGACTACACACGGTGGCACATCGGATGGGCGCTTCATAGCACCTTTAGGTGCGCAAATTGTTGAATTCGGCCCCCGCAACAACACCATTCATCAGATTGATGAATGTGTTGCCGTCGAAGATTTAGAACGCTTAGCAAAAGTCTATAGACAATTACTCGAAGAACTCTTTATTTAACCTATTAAAGCCAAAAGCCTGAGGAATGAGGGATCCAATCCGAATGGGCTAAATATTTGTGATCCGGATAATAAGCAAAAATCAACGTACCATCTTTAATGGTATTAATGACAGAATGTGCAATAGTAGGATTCAATGCAAAACAACCCCAGCTACGCCCCAATCGGCCATGCGCATCCGCAAAAGCTTGGCTCACATAAGCACCGCCGTGCACCACGATATCACGCGCTTTGGCCATGTCATTAAAGCCCTTGTCTAGGCCTTGTAATCTTAAAGAATAGCCATTGTGACCTTCATAAGGTTGTTCAGTCACATATAAACCTAAGCTGGATTTAAGGCTACGCGGATCATTCGAGAAAGAAGTAGTGTAGTTATCGCCACTGTTCTGGCCATGCGCAACTAGGGTCTGATAAATAACACTGTTATTTTTCAAGTCAAATACCCAAAAACGCGTTTCGGTAGAAGGCTTGGAGTAATCTACGATGGTCAATAATTGGCGCGAATCATAGCCTTCTTGATGCGCTTTATTATAAGCCTCGAGCCCTAGCTTAATCGCTTTAGGGGCAAGATTGGGGGCTTTAGCACTTAATTGCTTTGCTTCGGCATTGACATCGACAATTCCGGAATTATCGGCAAAAGCAAAATTTGAAAATAAACTCACAACACCTAAGATACCAACTTGTAATAGTCGTTTAAACATGTGTTCACCTATCTATTTTTAAACTATAGATTTTTAGAAAAACGATAGGCATGAAAAATCCTTTGCCGCAAAAACGGCCTTCCTTGGCAAAGTATTTTTCTGAAGAACTATAGAGGTTAGTTAATGGAAAGGGTGCAGACTAACATGGTTTTGCCTAAAAAACCAGCAAAAATTACCTGGCGCATAATTAAATAATTACTTATCGCTTGCGCGATTGTAATGCAGCAAAGAATTCGGGGGAATTTAGCTTGAGCTCATCAAAGATTTTGGTGGCGCGATCCCATGATTTTTCAAGATCGATACTATCGAGAATTAACTGATAACCTTTGTCTAAATTCTTCGGCATACCCCAGCCATGGATGTGCGCAAGCCCCAACAAACGCTTAGCCAGTGCGTAGTCACTGGCTTCAGAGGTATGTAAAAATGAAAAAGCTTCTTCATATAAAGCGGTAGCATATTTCTTATGGACTTCAGCGCCATACAGCGGGCCACGCGACCAAGCATCCCAAAACTTGGCTTGATCTAACAAGCGCTGCCCACAGATATATTGCGAACGGGCATCGCCTAACACGCCTGCAGCCCTATAACACTCTAATGCATAAATATCTGCTTTGGGCAGTTCTTTATCAAAAAAATGCTGCTCATAAAACCTAGCTAGCTCGTATTGCGCCGTGATTTCATTTTTTATATCGATATTTTGACCACCCCGCTCGCGCTGATCATGAGCTTTTTGGACCTTTTTACGTAGTGATTGCAGTTTGCGTTTGGAAAAGAAATTCATGGCGTACCCCTTTTGATAGGTTATTCTGTGATAAATTATAGCCTGTTTTCATATGTTTTTACCAAATTAATGATAAATAACCATGCCCGAACTACCCGAAGTTGAAACCACATTACGCGGGATTACGCCACACATCCACCAACAGACGGTGGCACAAATTATTATTCGCCAACCCCGCTTGCGCTGGCCTGTTCCCCTCAGCTTGACTCAAGAATTACCCGGGCAAAAAATGTTGGCATCATCACGCCGTGGCAAATACCTATTACTTCATTACACCCAAGGAACGCTAATAGTACACCTCGGCATGTCGGGCAGTTTACGCATTTTAACGGAAACCACTGCAGCCAAAACCCACGACCATGTTGATATTATTTTTACTAATAAGGTATGCCTACGCTATACCGACCCACGCCGGTTTGGTTGTGTATTGTGGACCAATGAAGCGCTTGCACAACATCCTTTATTAGAAAAGCTCGGGCCAGAACCTTTGACTGCTGAATTTAATGGCGATTACTTATACCAACAAGCACAAGCGCGCAAAACCCCGATTAAAACATTTATCATGGACGGACAAATTGTCGTGGGCGTCGGCAATATCTACGCCAACGAAGCATTATTTTTAGCTGGTATTCACCCTAAACGCCAGGCCGGGAAAATTAATTTAGCAAGTTATAAGAAACTCGTGCATGCGATTAAAAAAATATTGGCGCAAGCGATTAAACAAGGCGGCACTACTCTACGCAACTTTAGCCAAAGCGACGGCAAGCCTGGTTATTTCAAACAAAAATTGAAAGTATATGGACGCGGGAAACTACCCTGCGTTAAATGCAGCACACCGCTACGCGAGATCCGTCAAGGCCAGCGCACAACGGTGTATTGCCCGAGTTGTCAGAAGTAGCTGTCATTCCCGCGCAGGCGGGAATCCATACCTCAAATTGCACGATCCTAATTTATATCGCTATTTAACTAGGTCTAGCTGATGAAGGAACAGGTATTTGATGACTAGCCGAGTCATCTAATCCAGCCACAGCCTGCGTAGGTTCTTCTGCAGCTCTTCCTTGACCATTACTCTCCCCTCGTTTCCTTGCTTGAAGTGCTCCAACAGCCTTCTGCTGTTTTAAGACCTCAGTTAAATATCCAGTAAAAATCACTTTATCAAATCTATTAACTGCGTATTCCTCAATAAGCGATGTAATCTTATCTACTGTACACAATTCTTCTTTAAGAGCTTTAAATATTAGGTTGCTGAATGAATGGGTAAACCAATCTCGATACTGCACCGCATTCGCTTGAATAGGATTGCTGCCATCATCTGGAATACGAAATTCCCATACATAAGAATATATATCTTTTAATTCTTGCAAAACAAAACGCAAACGCTGTTCCATATTTTTTGTGTATTTATCATAATCAGCCCAATATTTTTTGGCTAAATCATATTTATCTTCAGTCGGAGTCGTTACTTCTTCCTTTACCTCTTGTTGTGGTTGTACAGTGGGAGCAAGTGGTATGGATCTAGGTGTGGATCTAGGTGTTGATGCTATTAACTCCGTTATTTCAGGAAGGCGATTACCGATGGCTTCATGAATTTTCTGATATTTCCGTTGCAGTTGAGATAGGGTATCTTCTTCATCATCCACAGCAGTATTATAATAAGTTGTCCATAATAGTTGAATATCAGAAGGAGAGATAAATGGGGTTAATCGAAACCCATTAGTACCATCTACGTTCTTAGTTAATAGTTGGATGTTACAAAATCTATCCTGTGGGAGTGGTTTTAGAAGTAATTCTTCGTATGCTGGGTCAAGGACAGTATCGAAAAAACTTTTCCGCTGCACCGCTTTGTCATTAAATAAATCGGCATTTCCTTTATACTGTGAGAGTGGAGTTTCATCAAAATCAAGCGGCTCAACATCAGCAATTAATTTTTCTTTATCGTTATAAGCGGTAAAATCGCTCTCCGAACACAAAATTACATCGAAAGCGAGTTTTAATTTATCTTTATCATTTAACGCAATAATAATTTTCATAGTATCCCCTTGGTATTTTTAGAAATGGTAACTACTCACCCTAACAACAGTTATATTAACATTATTGTTAACATCTTGGAAGAAAATTTATAACTACCGGATATGCAGGTCGATCTATGTCAGCTTAGTTACCTATTGCAGCTGGGGGCCACTTATGTCGAGCAGTTTACGCATTTTAACTGAAACCCCACTCATTGCACCACGAGCAAAACTTACCGAGTGCAGTACTCGATGACGAACTGCTTGACGTGCCTATATATAGCTCAAGCAAATACCCTAGCAATTATATCGTGAGAGGGAATTCCATTGGGTAACTCCAAGAATGTTTTAACTAGGGTTCTTTCTCTTGCCGAGGCTTGACTGCTCATCAGCAGAGCTTGGTGGTACTAATCCAGCCTCAGCATGCGTAGGTTCTCCTACACTACCCGCAGCTCTTCCTTGACCATTACTCTCCACTCGTTTCCTTGCTTGAAATGCTTCAGCACTCTTCTGGTGTCTTGACGCCTCAGTTAAATATCCAGTAAAAATCACTTTATCAAATCTATTAACTGCGTATTCCTCAATAAGCGATGTAATCGTAGCTGCTGTACACAATTCTTCTTTAAGAGCTTTAAATATTAATTTGTTGAGTGAATAGGTAAACACCTCCCGATACTCCATCGCCTTAGTAGCATAGTCCATAGCGTGATATTTAATATAAAAATCCTTTTCATAAGAATAAATATCTTTTAATTCTTGCAAAACAAAACGCAAACGCTGTTCCATATTTTTTGTGTAGTTATCATAATCATTCCAATAGTTTTGGGCTAAATTATATTTATCTAGAGTCGGGATCGGAGTCGGTACTTCTTCCTTTACCTCTTGTTGTGGTTGTACAGTTACCTCTTGTTGTGGTTGTACAGTGGGAGCAAGTGGTATGGATCGTGTAGATGCTATTAACTTCCTTATTTCAGGAAGACGACTATCTATGGCCTGATGAATACTCTCATATTTCACCTGCAGTTCAGATACAATGTCTTCTTCATCATCCACAGCAGTTTTATCATAAGTTGTCCATAATAGTTGAATATTAGAAGGAGAGATAAATGGGGTTAATAGAAACCCATTAGTAACATCTTCGTTGTCAGTTAATAGTTGGATGTTACAAAATCTATCCCCTGGGAGTGGTTTTAGAAGTAATTCTTCGTATGCTGGGTCAAGTACAGTATCGAAAAATTTTTGCCGCTGCGCCGCTTTGCCATTAAATAAAGCGGCATTTCCTTCATAGCGTGAGAGTGGAGTTTCATCAAAATCAAGCGGCACAACATCAGCAATTAATTTTTCTTCATTGTTATAAGCGGTAAAATCGCTCTCCGAACACAAAACCACATCGAAAGCGAGTGTTAAATCATTTTTATCAATCTTATTTAACGCAATAATAATTTTCATAGTATCCCCTTGGTATTTTTAGAAATGGTAACTACTCACCCTAACAACAGTTATATTAACATTATTGTTAACA
>JABDBA010000009.1:76149-90527 GCA_013288885.1 Gammaproteobacteria bacterium
TTAACGCAATAATAATTTTCATAGTATCCCCTTGGTATTTTTAGAAATGGTAACTACTCACCCTAACAACAGTTATATTAACATTATTGTTAACAACTTGGAAGAAAATTTATAACTACCGGATATACATGTAGGTCTACGTCAGCTTAGTTACCTATTGCAGCTGGGGGCCACTTATGTCGGGCAGTTTACGCATTTTAACTGAAACTACTGTAGCCAAAACCCATCATCCCCGCGTAGGCGGGAATCCATACCTCAAATTGCACGACCCTAGCTAATATCGCTATTTAACCAGGTCTATTCGAAGCCCCACTCATTGGACCACTAGCAGAACTTGCTGAAGATGGATTGCTTGATGTGCTTGCTGTATCAGAAAGTTCACTAGCCAAGTCATCAGCAAAGGTACCACTATTCGATGATGCACTGCTTGGTGTAGCAGGTTCCCCCATACTACTCGTCGAAGCTGTAGAAGGTGTACCCCCATAAACTCCGCTGCCTCGTCGCATAAGTGCAGTTGCGGCTGCACTAATATCATCAACATTGCTAGCCGGAGATAGCTGGGCAGTTTCGCTATCATTCTTACCGAGTGGCGGATGTCTATAAACCGCATAATATTTTCTGTGCTCATATATGTGTTGAAGTAAAGCGAATTCCCCAGAAGAACAGCTAGGCTCATGATTTAAGCTATCAAGTATTCGCTGGTTAAGATATGTCGCTAGATGAGCGTAAATATTTCCTCGCGCTTGATCAATAATCTCGCCTGAAAAAAAATAACCACCCTCAGCTTTTAAAAATAATTCACCAACTAATTTCAAAGCTTTTCGTGCGCTGTTAACTTGTGTGAAGCGTATCGAAGAGTTATCTGCTAAAGGAGGAATTGCATGCGTTGCCCAAGTGATTAATTTCGCAGAATCCAACTTGGCTAAAACCGCTCTTTCTTGGTCTGAAAGTTTTTTTGAACCTTTCTGCGCTTGTTTATTGCTGGCAGTGTTTGCAAAATCTTTTTCATCAACTTGCGGTGCTTTTTCTTGTCCCTTAATAAAACCATATACCACTTTAATTGCATCTTTTATACTTTTATTGACAGCAAGATTTCGGTCAATATTTCCATCTAGTAAAGAGGCTGGCAGTTTATGATTATGAAAATGTATGTTCCTAAAATGCTCTGCTAACGACTCTGGAAAATTAATAAGATGTCCATTTTCTAGCGCCATTTTCCTAATTTTTTCCATCATCTGCGAAAATGTGCCTAATATCGCCCAGCGCAAGGTAACTATTTGAGAAAGCGAGCTTTCATCAATACGATAATCAAGAAAATTTTCTAAAAAATCCAACTCATCGCTAATATTTTCTAAACGTTTATCTTTAACAACTTTTGGCGGTTGGGTTTTGTAACCTCTTATATTGATCTCGACTATAGGAGCAGCGGGTACAATAGGTAGTGTTGGTTGCTGTGGCTCACTAGCTGGTGTTGGAACTGCGTTAAAACTACGTAATTTTTCTCTAACTTTATTAATAATAAAATCCACTTGCTCTTGCTGCCGGCGGCCACTCATGTTTGTTAAAGCTTCATCCACAAACCCGAATATATCTTTAGTGAATATTACAGCGCGACCTGAACTTTCATACCTCTCCTCGGGAAATAATTTTTTTATTCCCCTTCTATCATCAAGATATATAGCTACGCGATCTCCCATACATATGCTAAAAAAATAAAAGCGTATTATTTTCGACATAACTTCATTTACAAGTAATTTAAATTCAGGAATTAAAGAAGCTTCAATTGCATCAATTTCATCCATAATTTGATCTTTAAGTATCCATTCTCCTAGATGGAAGCTTACTTCCTCTTCCGATTTGGCAAAAACAACTTCATCCGCGCTGTTACGCATGTAGGCATCTGCCCCAGCTTCTAATAATAATTTAACCATCGCAACATTTTGATTTCTTGTTGCAAAAGTGAGCGCCGTGTTTCCAACTAATGTTTGCGCATTGGGATCAGCTCCGGCTGCTAATAACATCTTTGCAAATTCAATATCATTATTTTTTACAGCTAAAATTAATGCGGTCGAACCCGTTTCATTTCTCACAGTTGACCGTTTATCTTCTGTAACTGTTTTATCGTTTTTAAAATCCAACACTTCTCGTTTTGGAACAATAACGCTTTCTTCGTGCTCTGGAGCAATAGGGCTTTCTTCGCGCTTTGCATCTACTATTACTGGGGTATCGTTTTTAAAATCTAATACTTCACTTTTTGGAACAATAGTGCTTTCTTCGCGCTTTGCGTCTACTATTTCAGCAGGTAACCAAGCACAATTTACATCTGCGCCATTAGCAATTAATATTTTACCAATATCCCGAGATTTTTGTGGTTCTTTATCAGTGGGGTGAGTGGGTAGCCCACTTAAAAATGCTGCGATTAATAATGGTGTTACCGCATCTGCAGAATCACCATTCGCGTCAGCTAGAGCGATAGAAGGAGTGTCTACATTTAAAGATTTATCTAACCTGATTAAGCATTCAACTGTCTTCACCCTTCTGCTGGAAGCGGCTAAATGTAATAATTCTTCCTTAACGATGGGATCCAATTTTTGTAAATGGACTTGAAATAGATTAATCACTTTTTCATCTGAAGCATCAGCGGCATACCCAAGCAGTCGGATAAAAGTTGCATCTTGGAAGGGTTCTGTTGCTAACTTATTTTCTAGCTCTGATATAAGTAGAGTTTTCATGTTTTCCGCAGCAGCTATTTTCTCAACTTTTTGCTGTTCGGTTAAATTGTCATACCGACTAAACAGAGCAGGAATAATGTTTATTGCATGTACCAAATAAAAAGATTCCAGTTTACTAATAAAAAAAGCCACTAAATTATGTTTAGTCTTCCGGATAGCCATAAAAAAAGCCATTTTAATATCACTAATATATTCTTCACAGTTATTATCACGTGATTCGATTTTCTGTAGATAATAGCCAAGTATAAACTCAACCACATTTTTCTTATCCTTATCTACCGCCCAGCTTAAAGCTGTCAAACCACCTACGGGCTTTGCGAGAATATTGGCCTTTGCCTCCAACAAAATTTTTATTACTTTAACTTGACCACTCATTGCCGCTACTGTAATGAGTGGAATTCCTGTCGCTGTTTCCGCATTGACACTTCCCGGTCGGCGCTTAAGATGAGATCTTACGTCTTCTTCCCTGCCATGGTACGCCGCAGAAAAAATACTATTTTGTGCAAAACCAGGTTCTTCTTCGATAGACATTTCCCTGGTAAGAGTTGCCAAGAATCCACCTCGCACCGGCTGTATTGAGACGGCTCCTACCGGAGCCTGTGATGGTAAGTTTATTGATGTATTATAAACACCACCATTTCTTGCTGCGGCTTGCATAGCCTTACGATTCATTTTGTTTATTTTCAGATTAGCACGAGCCGCATCAAGATTACCAACAGATTGGGGACTAAATTGTTGCACTTGAGAATTTGGTACACTGGGTAAAGCTGAAGTCGAGGCTGTTACTAAAGCAGAACCTGATGCAGATTTGCTTTCGCTATCTCCTACTCCTTGATTCTTTTTCTGATTTGCTTTTTGTCTTTTCTTTTTCTCTTTTGCTTTTCGTTTATCTCTGTCTGCTTTAGTCTCCTCATCAGGACGTTCAGTAGCAGTATTTGCCGAACCCTCTGACATAGGAACGGGGCCATTTGATGCAACGACAGAACCACTTTCTGTAATATTAGGTGAACCAGCTGAATTATTTGATGGGGCTTCAGGAACCATGAACTCACCTCTGTTTAATAGGTTAAGGATTAACGTCTTCCTAGCATTCTAACAGGCAAACATTAAGGAAACCTTAAAACGGGCAAAAATTGTAAAGAAAGAAGTTGGGATCGACTAGAATATAGGCCATGGGGCATACAGCAATGCATTGGTGGATATATAGCTCGAGCAAATACACCTAATAACAAGTGAGGCACTGCGTCGCGCAGGGTTAAAATGGTTCAAGCAATTGCGCCATATCAATGATTGCATAAAAATAATCATCATCAATGACATCATCACTAACGCCGTTAACATGAATAAGGACCGGACGATATGAAAACCCTCTAGGAAATTTAAGTGCATTAATTTTTTCTTTTAGTTCTTTTATAACGGTTCCGTCAATTTTATTTTTAGAAAATTTAATTTCACAAATATACAAACAACTAAATTTTGTTTGGATCATATAGTCTATCTGGCATCCCGGCAGGCGTTTATTTGGTTTTTGAAAATAAGGATTTTCACAAATAATTTCATCGGCGGTTAATCCTAATATTTTATGAATAACCTGACGGTTATTTAATATTAAATTTTCAAATTGATATCCCATTATCGCATTCCATTCCAGCAAAGAAGTTAATGATTTAAAATTAAACGCGCTACGCTTTATTTTTCCCAAGTTTTTTTCTATGTATTTTATATAAAACCTTAAATAGTTATCCTGCAAACGATATTGGCTTATGCGAGAGTCTTTTCCCGTTCTTATATCCCAGCTATAATCTCGCCTGATAAATCCAGCCTCTTCCAGCTCCCACAGATATTCAGGAATGCGACCATAATGCTGTTGATCGTCTTTTTTACAAATTTCTGCTTGAATTTCCGATTGTTCTTTTGAACCTGCAGCAAGTACGGCAATTATTTTTTTATAAAACTCACTATTTCTCAAAAACAGATCAGAAAAGATGCGTTTGAATTCCATCACTAAAAACCCACCATCTGTAAAACATAATTGTTTTATATTTTCCTCGGCGCATTCCTTAGGGTTAATTTCCTCAAGATATTTAGGTATTCCACCGGTTACTGAAAGAATTTTAAATTTTTCATAAGCAGAAATATTATCAGGCCAAAACTTATTACAATCCACTAACGGTAATTCTTCTAAAGTGATAGTAAATGAAACTCGCCCTACAAAGGCTGTACTACTTAATAAATTTTTTTCTATCCACGCCGACGCAGAACTACAAACAATAAAAACAAGTTCATGATTTTTGCTGAGTTGATTATCCCAAAAGCTTTTTATTTTTGCTAAAAATGTAGTATCTTTATTCCCCATCCATGAAAGCTCATCAAAAAACAACAAACACTTACCCGTTTGCACCCTTTCTCCTATCGCCCAAAGCGCATCACTCCAATTATTATAACTCGCATTTGCCGTTTTAAATTGCCTGCTAATTTGGCTGGAAAATTCTTCAAGCTGCTGCATGGCAGTAATGTTTTTTTCCGGCGCTAACCCTTCAAATTTATAGTATTTCTCAAAATATTTGCTATATTCATCAATTAATCGACTTTTACCAACGCGTCGGCGTCCTTTCACCACAACAAATGAAGCAACATTTTTCTTGGTTACATTAAGCAACCTTGTTATTTCATTTTGCCTGCCTTTAAATAACGCTCTTTTTGCCATAAAATATTCCGGAGGTTGAAACCGACAAATGTCGATTTCAACCTCCATTATAGACTATAGATTTGGAGTTGTAAATCGACATTTGTCGGTTTCAACCTCCATCCTTATGAATCTGACCCTACGTATTAGTTAATTGTTTATACTTATCCAGCAATTGTTCTTTAGACTCAGTATGGGAGGGATCTACTAAAATACAGGCCACGGGGCAGACGGCAATGCATTGCGGGGTATCGAAATGGCCTACGCATTCAGTGCATTTATTGGGGTTAATAATGTATGTCCACTCGCCCTGTGAAATAGCCTGGTTGGGGCATTCGGGTTCGCATACGTCGCAATTGATACATTCGTCAGTTATTAATAATGCCATTGCTACACCTTATATTTCTTCTGTAAAGCTTTTAAAACTACTTCATGCACAAACTTCGAGACATCGCCACCGAGTGCGGCAATCTCACGCACTAATTTCGCGGCGACGAAATAATATTTTTCGCCTGGCATTAAAAATAAAGTTTCTAGGCCTTCGCCTAAATGCCGGTTCATACTTGCTAACTGTAATTCATATTCAAAATCAGAGACAGCGCGCAAACCACGCAACATTACACGGGTGTTTTGTTGTTTAGCAAAATCGGCTAGCAAACCATCAAAACCAATGACTTCTACATTTTTAATCGGTGCCAATACTTGTTTGGCTAGGGCAATCCGCTCTTTATGCGAAAACGCCGGTGTTTTACCCGGATTGGCCGAGACGCCAATAATAACTTTATCAAACAACAACGCAGCACGTTCGATCAAATCAGTATGGCCTTTGGTGATCGGATCAAAAGTTCCTGGATAGATGATGGTTTTTAGCATTGAAATCCCCAAGTGTTATAAATCATTTTATCACAAACCCTATAACCTCTTCCCAAACAACTTCTATACATTCAACTGCAGTTACTTTTGCGGCAGGTGGCCCTTGCCATAACCACTCTTTTAATAATTCTAATTGTTGCGCACCGCCAAACGCCATTACTTCAACGCGACCATCTTCGATATTACGCACCCAACCACTAAGTTCCAGTGCAAGCGCTTTGCGCTGTGTACTCGCACGAAAACAAACGCCATGCACACGCCCCACCACAAAACAATGTATACCTAACTTATTCATTTTTTCTTCAGCCCTAGCGCTTTTTCTAAACTCACTTGGGTTTGTTCACCTAACAATATTTCTTGATTGCGACCAGCGGGATCAATAATCACTGTCGCTGGCAAACCCGAAACATGAGCAACCCCCAACGCTTTTGCAGGATCACTGGTCAACGTGGGAAATTTTGCATCGATACGTTTAATCAGCGCTGGTAATTGATCATTTGACACGTAATCATAATTGACACCAAACATCACCACATTTTTGTTATGCGCCGCATAAAATTTATTTAACTCAGGCATTTCTTTAAAACAAGGTTTGCACCACGTCGCCCAATAGTTGATGACAATCCACTGGCCTTTGTAATCAGCAAAGCGAATAGCATTACCATCACTATCATGAAAAACAGGCTGCTGCGAGCAACCGGCCAATGCTATTAATAATAGAAGGCAGAGTGCCCGTAGGGATAGAATAGTTCTAACAAATAGCATTAAAAGCACCTTTGAATTGGTAAACAACTAATTATACCTTAAAAGTTACCAAAAATTAAGCCAATGCACCACTTTAAAGGATATACACCTATTTTAAAAAGCAAAAAAACCAGGTATAGTTTTTCCCATCACTTAGGGGGGCCATTTTGGCTGAGAGGTTTTGGAATGTTTCCAAAACGACCCTTAGAACCTGAACTGGCTAGTACCAGCGTAGGAAAAGTGCAAATGACCTTATCTACCGCACCTGCAATTTCTATTCAAAACGCTCACCTGCGTTATGGTGAGCAAGTTTTATTTGACGATTTAACCTGTCACCTACCCGCCGGTAAAACCACTTGTTTATTAGGCCCTAGCGGCGTAGGCAAATCTAGCTTATTGCGACTGATCGCTGGTTTAGGGGTCACATCTGGAAATAGGACAGCCAAAGAAAAAATTCAAATAGATCAGCATGACCCCTCATTAATCGCTTATATGGCACAAACCGATTTATTAATGCCGTGGTTATCGGTTTTGGATAATGTTTTATTGGGGTATCGCCTGCGCAAAGAATCTTCACCGGAAACAAGAGCACATGAGTTGCTCAATCAAGTTGGTTTGGGCAATGCTATAAAAAAATATCCCGCACAACTTTCTGGCGGAATGCGCCAACGCGTAGCACTGGTACGTACCTTAATGGAAGAGCGCCCCGTTGTCTTAATGGACGAACCATTTTCTGCCTTAGATACGATTACACGATTAAAATTGCAAAAATTAGCGGCTGAATTATTGGCAAATCGCACTGTGTTATTAATCACGCATGATCCACTAGAAGCATTACGCTTAGGCCACCAAATTTTGATAATGTCGGGCCAACCCGCAAAATTAGAAAAATTAGAATTATCTGGCACGCCACCCCGCTCACTCACCGATGAGAAATTATTGCGATGGCAAGGAGAATTGATGGAGAGATTAACATGATCTACACACGCGGCATAATTGTTACATTGAGCTTGCTACTTATCTGGCAATTATTGGTTGGAATTTTGCAATTACCGATCTTTATTTTACCCGGGCCACTGTTAGTTTTAAAAACACTCATTCTGCAAGCGCCACTGATTGCCTCACAAGCTTGGATAACTATTTTAGAAACACTCCTGGGATTATTTTTAGCAACCTTATTCGGCTGCACACTCGCGTTGACGATGGCTTTTTTCCAACCACTACGCTTATGGTTATTACCGATCTTAATTATCAGCCAAGCACTGCCCACATTTGCCATCGCACCTTTATTAGTCATCTGGTTCGGCTATGGCATGGCTTCAAAAATTGCCACTACACTTTTAATGCTATTTTTCCCGATCGCCAGCAGCTTTTTCGACGGACTCAAACGCACCGAACATGCTTGGCTTGATCTCGCGCAAACCATGAATGCTTCGCGTTGGAACATTCTCTGGCAGATTCGCGTACCAGCAGCCCTACCCTCGCTCGCTTCTGGTCTACGTGTTGCTACTGCTGCAGCACCGATAGGTGCTATCATTGGCGAATGGGTCGGCTCCAGCAGCGGTTTAGGATTTTTAATGCTCAATGCCAACGCGCGTATGGAAATCGATTTAATGTTTGCCGTGCTGTTAGTGATTGTGGTATTTGGAATTTCATTATATTTTAGTGTCGATAAATTATTACGCCGGGTAATCTGGTGGCAAGCGGAAAAAAATTAATAGGAAATTTGTATGTTAAAAAAAATTCTAGTGATATTATTTTTAATATTTTTTTATGGTACTTGTAATGCTGCAACAACTATACAGCAACAACCGCTTACCCTCATTCTTGATTGGTTTGCCAACCCTAATCACGCGCCATTATTTGTTGCGCAACAACAAGGATATTTTAAACAACAAGGGTTAGATGTTAAATTTATTGCACCGGCTGGTCCTTCTGATCCGCCCAAATTAGTTGCTGCTGGTAAAGCGGATTTAGCGATCACTTATCAACCACAACTTGTGATGCAAGTAGCGCAAGGTTTGCCGTTGGTGCGCATTGCTACCTTAATTAATACACCGTTAAATTGTTTGGCTGTTAAAGCCGATAGCAATATAAAAACCATTGCTGATCTCAAAGGCAAACGCATTGGCTACAGCACCGACGGCGTCGATACCGCCATGCTAACCGCCATGTTAGCGCAACATCACTTAACACCTAAAGATGTCACATTAATTAATGTAAATTATGATTTAGTACAAGCATTACTGTCTGGAAACGTTGATGCAGTCACGGGTGTCATGCGTAATTTTGAATTGATCGAAATGCAACTCGCAGGTCACCCGGCCCGGGCTTTTTTAGCGGAAGAAAACGGTATGCCGTCATACGATGAATTAGTCATCGTTACCAATAAAGCGGAAGTCAATGACCCACGCCTACCGCGCTTTTTAACGGCACTGACGTTAGGCACACAATATTTAGAAAAACACCCCGAAGAAAGCTGGCAATTGTTTGCAAAAAATCATCCTGAATTAAACAATGAGCTTAATCATCGCGCCTGGTTTGCCACGCTGCCTTATTTTGCATCACAACCCGCAGCGTTTGATCAAACACGCTATCAAAACCTCGCACTATTTTTGCAGCAGCAGGGGTTGATTAAAACGGTGCCAAAGGTGGGGGATTATGCGGTAAAGTTAGGAGACTAAATCTATACAAGGTATCCCACTGCGAATGATTTAATTGCTGTAAAATTTGGGGTGCCATTAATTGGTTTTCAAGGTCTTCTTGCTGCAACGGGGGTGGCTGCATAAATTACAACGCTAAAACTTGCCGTAAACAATCATCCAAAAGATTTAAATCTTTTAATGAGAGTTGCCCGGCGGCTTTTATTAAGCGGCTTTTGTCAACAGTACGAATTTGATCGCAAACCGCCGTACATGCCCGATCCAAACAATGTACATTTAACACAATAGGGAGTCTCGGTTTGGCAGAAGTTGACAGTGGAACAACTACTACGGTCCGCCTAACTTCGTTGATGACGGTCGCACTCACAACTACACATGGCCGTTGTTTATTAATTTCTGAGCCACGTGTAGGTTCTAAATTTACCCAATAGATATCACCACGATTCATTTGTTAGGCCATCCTGTAAAGTAATATCCCATTCGGCCATTTCCTTATGTAAGGCCTCATCTTTTTCAACAGCCAAAGCACAATCCCTTAGTTTTTTCTCACGTCTAGCAATTTCATCTTCTATTAAATGGGTAATGATCGCGCTACGCTGGCGTGCCGCGATGAGGGTTTGCAAGCGTGCTGCCACATGGTCTGGTAATGATATGAGAATTTTTTTCATGGTGCTCACCTTGGTTATCCTATATAATATATATTATATCTAATATCCAAATTTTGCAAGCTAAATCGCCACTTTTCAATGCAACCTTCGCAAAAATCCGCTACAATGCGCCTATGGATATCTCAACAATACTAAATGACCTTAATGACGCTCAACGCCAGGCCGTGGCCGCCCCACCTGGGCATTTGCTGGTGCTGGCCGGTGCGGGCAGCGGTAAGACCCGCGTGCTGGTGCACCGCATCGCTTATCTGATTCAAGCCGCCAATATCTCGCCTTTTAGCATCTTGGCTGTTACCTTCACCAATAAAGCTGCTGCCGAAATGCGCGGGCGGATTGAATCCCTGCTCAACATACCGGTGCGAGCAATGTGGGTCGGCACGTTTCACGGCTTAGCGCACCGCTTATTGCGCACCCACTGGCAAGAAGCCGGTCTGCCACAAGCGTTTCAAATTCTCGATTCCGATGACCAATACCGCTTTATAAAACGCATTCTTAATGCGATGAATTTAGATGACACGCACTGGCCGCCCAAACAAGTGCAATGGTTCATCAATGGCAAAAAAGATGAAGGCCGTCGCCCGGCTGATCTCCATGACCATGGCAACGATGCGCACCTCAAAACCATGATTCGCGTTTACCAAGCGTATGAAGAAGCCTGTCAACGCAGTGGCGTGATCGATTTTGCTGAAATTCTGTTACGCAGTTATGAACTACTACAAAAAAATCCGCAATTACTGGCGCATTATCAACAACGTTTTAAACATTTATTGGTGGACGAGTTTCAAGATACCAATACCATTCAATATGCGTGGCTGCGTTTATTAGCCGGTGATCAAAATTATTTGATGATTGTCGGTGACGATGATCAATCAATTTACGGTTGGCGTGGTGCAAAAATTGAAAACATTCAACGTTTTCAAAAAGATTTTACTGGCACACAAATTATTCGGCTTGAACAAAATTATCGCTCCACCGGAACGATTCTGGCAGCAGCCAATGCACTGATCGATCATAACGATGGCCGTCTCGGCAAAAATTTATGGACCGAAGGTAACAAAGGTGATGCGATTTCATTATACGCTGCGTTTAATGATCTCGATGAAGCGCGCTTTATTGTCGATCACATTCAACAATGGTTAGCACGCGGATTAAATCGCAGTGAAATCGCCCTGCTCTATCGTTCTAACGCTCAATCGCGCTTATTAGAAGAAGCGTTAATCCAAATGGGCATTCCCTATCGCATTTACGGTGGCTTACGCTTTTTTGATCGGGCAGAAATTAAAGATGCGCTGGCTTATTTGCGTTTAACAACCAATCGTGATGACGATGCTAGTTTTGAACGCGTAGTAAATACACCCACGCGCGGCATTGGTGAACAAACCATTACCACACTGCGCGAAGAAGCACGCACTTATAATATTTCATTGTGGCGTGCGGCGCTGCAATTGCTCGATAAAAAATTATTAACATCACGCGCTGCTAATGCGCTAGCACAGTTTATACAATTGATCGATAAACTCGCTGCTGATACCAAAGATCTAACGCTGAGCGAACAAGCCGATCATACGATTCAAGTCAGCGGTTTATTTGCCCATTATCAAAAAGAGAAAGGCGAAAAAGGCCAAGCACGTATTGAAAACTTAGAAGAATTAGTGAGCGCTGCGCGGCAGTTTATACCGAATAATGAAGATAATCTTTCGCCGTTAGAATCATTTTTAGCTCACGTGGCATTAGAAGCAGGCGAACATCAAGCCGATGCTACGCAAGATTGCATTCAATTAATGACACTGCATTCGGCCAAAGGTTTAGAATTTCCGCTGGTGTTTTTATGTGGCGTAGAAGAAGGTTTATTTCCGCACCATATGTCGGCAGAAGAACCCGGCCGTTTAGAAGAAGAACGGCGTTTATGTTATGTCGGCATGACACGCGCGATGCAAAAATTGTATATCACTTATGCTGAAATTCGCCGTTTGCATGGCAGTGAAAGTTATCACCGCCCTTCGCGTTTTATTAAAGAAATTCCCGCTGATCTCATACAAGAGATACGACTTAAAACACAGATTGTGCGCCCGGTGAACCCTGTGTTCCAAACTAAACGTGATTATCAAAAAATCGCTGAAACCGGTTTAAGCTTAGGCCAACGCGTGCGTCACCCGGCGTTCGGCGAAGGCGTAATCTTGAATTACGAAGGCCAAGGCGTCCATGCCCGCATTCAAGTGAAATTTAGCGACCATGGCGCTAAATGGTTAGTTGCTTCGTATGCGAAGTTGGAAGCGGTGTAAAACATTCTGGAACTAATTCTTGATGCCACACATAAAATCTATTAAGCATAAACTACAATTAATCTGCCATGTCCCGAGCGACGCTTCATTTTTTTAACTACGATTTCTACATCTTGATCGAGCAAATTAAGGTATTTCACTAATCGTTCAATAGAAAAAGCAGATAAACGACCACTATTAAGTAGGGATATTTTAGATTGATCAACACCCAGCAACTCTGCGGCTTGTGCTTGTTTTATTTTTTTTTGCTTGATAATTTGGTTTATTTTTAGTGCAAGTTCTGCTTTTGCTAATTTCTCTTCTGCATCCGGCATTTCTAAATCTGCAAATACGTTTGCCGACCCCATTTCCCAAGTATCATCCGTTCTGTGAAAGCGTTGTGTAGTCATGGTTCATCTCGTGCAATTTCTTTAGCTGTCTTGAGCCGACGTTTAATAAGCATACCCTTTACTTCATCTATAGTATAAAACAATTTTAGAAAATATTCTAGTTTTAGCATATTATTTATAACTTGCCGTCTTATTTATAGTAAATCACGTTGTGCGATTTATAGGTAATCGTGTTGTGCGAAAAATAGGTTATTTAACGGATAATAGGGGCTAGTGTTACTGGATAGGATTGGCCAAGGCGTCCATGCCCGTATTGAGTTAGAATTTAGTAGACCCTAATGCTAACTAGGTCGCTTTGGTTGTGAAGCGGTAGGTGGGGCGGTAGGTGGGGCAGAAACTGCTGTTGATTTATCTTGTTTTAGTTTAGCTGGTTCGACTTCTGATGTTAACATTGTTTTTAATTGTTCAATAGCCCCATTATCTTTATCACTCAACTGTTTAGTTACTACTAACGCCTTGCGTGATTGAAAAAATTTTATTAATAAGCCTGCAGATAGATCGTCTTGTGTCCTAACTGCTTTAAAACATGCCATACCCAACTCAAAATTCCCTTCCTGCATACATTTTAGTCCATAAGCAGAAATTGTGGCTTTAGTGCCTGTTATAGTACCATCTGGCTTTTCTTCAACTATTTTGTCTGGAAGTGACATTGATTCTCCCCCTTAAAGTGAAATAGAAGGTATAAATATATACCAGGATTTTATATCAAAGCAAATTACCTTTAATGGCCAAAAATGACTGGTCAGCGTGGTGACAGTGGATAGTGATTTTATGATGCTAATTCAAAGAATAGTAGATCGGATCAAGTCACGTTAGTGACGGATCCGACATAGGATGCGCCAATTATTTATTACAAATCGTATAGCCGCCATACCCTACCGGCCAACAACATACTCTGCCCTGCGCAAAGTGCTGGCATACAAAAGGAGGGCATTCAGGATGGTTAGCGGTGGCCCAAACGATAGAATATTGAGTAACGCTATAATCGCCCCATTTCAACAAACAAGTAGGGTTTGCTTGGTAGTCCATTTTGTGGAAAAAATTTGCCACGGTGGCTTGAATCACATTACTTTCGTCCGTGCTCACACTACCAATTTTCTCGCAGTACGATAACACTGGCGCTTGGATTGGATTCGAAAGCGAGTAGCTGCCCAATGGGGGTGGCGTCACATTATTGGTGCAAGCCGTTAAAGTTAACCCCGCTAATGCCGACAAAAGGTAATGTTTCATGATTAGTCCTTTAATATTTTGTTTGATTATGCAAATACCTCATCTAAATTATTCGCAGAAAACAATCGTTCGCCCCATTTTAATAATGTTTCTGCATCGGCTTCAGCAATA
>JABDBA010000010.1 GCA_013288885.1 Gammaproteobacteria bacterium
TTATTGGTATTCGCAAAGAACAAATATGAGGAAGTGCGAGAAGGAGCATTCAAGGCACTGGAATCATGCGCCGATCGGGCAGCACAGTTCAGTGCAACGGAACGCAACCAACTGTTGAGCGGGTTATTGGCATTTGCAAAGGATGAAAATGTGGAAGTGCTGAAAGGAGCATTCGGGGCACTGGAATTATGCGTCTGGCAAGCAGGGCAGTTCAGTGCAACAGAACGCAGCCAACTGCTGAGTAAATTATTAGTATTAGAAAAGCATAAAAATTGGCAAGTGCAGAAAAAAGCATTCAGTGCACTGTTATCATGCGCTTATCGGGCAGGACAGTTCAGCGCAATGGAACGCAGCCAACTGCTGAGTCGGTTATTAGCATCTGCAAAGGATGAAAATACCAAAGTTCAGGAACAAGCATTACGAGGATTATGGGCGGCACTGGCATCATACGCCAAACAGGCAGGCCAGTTCAGCGCAACAGAACGCTGCCTACTGCTGAGGGAGTTAGTCGCAGCAGCAAAAAGTAACAATGGAGTGATTGATATTTTAAATAAAATGCCTTGGTCAAGTAAAGAATTATTCGAATGTACTTACGAAATAAGCTATTCAATATTGAAGTACTTACTCAGCGATCAAACTGATAATGATTTGTTACAGGCAACTCCCTGGGCCCAACTCTTTGAAATGTATTTTAATGACACGGCCAATAATGGTAAAACATCCCCACGTCGCGATTTATGGTTACAATTTGTTGTCAGGCGTGCTGCACGGGAAGGAAATACTGTAATATTGACTGGCACTAAACTTTTGTTATATAGCGTCAATTATCGCGGACCTCTTTCTGTATCTGCGCCAGCAAATATTAATCAGAAACAACTTTTACAGAATTTGCGAGTTGCATTTGCTGCCCAAGCTCAACAATTTGCTTTACCTATACCAACGACTGACAAGGAAACTCCATTACCACTACCCCAAGCACAAAAGCCATCTCCTGTAGCATTACCATCAAATGAAACCAAATTGGAATCCGAAATTTACGAGGTAAAGAAGGAAGTAGCAAAAGTCAAAGAAGAAGTCGCTGAAATAAAAACTGAAGTCACTTCACGCTTGCATCAAATCGAAATATCTTTACAAAAACTTCAAAACCGTGTCGATGCACACGATGTCGCAATTAGCCGACATGATGAACTTATTAAATCTTTAAAAGAAAATGCTCATAGAATGGAAAAAATGATTGAAGAAACGTGCATAACGTTAGCTGATCATAAAGAGCAATTAAAGAAATTTGACCAATTAGCGGCCCAGTTTACTGCATGGGTGGAAAATTTCGATCAGCAAGAAGCTAAAAATGAAAAAACTTATGCTAAACAATATGAAGATTTACAAGAAAAGCAAAAAGAATTAGAAAAAAGTTTGGCAAAGGCCCAAGAAGAGTTGGCGGCGCTTAAAGCAACGGATACACACAATGCTGAAGAAATAATAAAACTTCAACAGCGGCAGGACGAGTTATCGCAGATATGTGATAAAAACCAGCAAATTTTAGCGCAGCGTCAAAAACTTTTGCAAGATCCAAAATTAGAAAAATTCTATCGTGTGATGTACACCAAGTTATATGGGTTCTTTTTAGTGTGTACGATAGCCGCAACGGGTTTAATTGATCCAAAATTAGAGGTAAGTTTTAAAGAAAAGGTCTTTCAAAAACTGATAGGCGCGCTAGGTTTAATTCCGCTGCCTGGTGCTAATGGAGTGGCGTCGTTCATAAATGCGATGATAGATTGTCATAAAGAAAAATGCGCTGCTGAGGGGCGCGAGCAGGCATTGACAGTTGCCCCTGTTTCATTAGCTGATAAAGAAGAAGTGGTTGAAGTTGTCACACAAGAAACTATCCACCGTTATGAGCTACACATAAAGGAACTGACGGATAAAGGGATATCAACTTTAGCAACCTGTGCTGTAGCTCGAATTTCTGCAGGTATTCAACAAAAACCTAAAGCTGCAGATGCAAAATCTACTAACCAAGTGCCAGAGGTAAAAGAAAGTTTTACCTTAAAGATGGTGAATTATCTCCATCAAGTCGGGCTCGAACAAAGCAAAGATCTGGAAAAAGAAGCAATGCCTACTCCCAAAGCTGGAAAAACTACAAAAAAACCAGGTGCATGGAATGAAGATGGTGTTTTCCGCCGCAGCGGTATCCGCAGTAAACATCACTTTTTTTACATCCAAGATGATGATAAGAGTAAGGGGCTATGTCGTTATATAAAATATGGTTTTCGTCAAATTGACGATGATGAAGTAGCGCAACGTGAAGCCAACAAACAAGGGTTTAAGTTGCAAAGCGATACCTTACCTGCAGGCAGCTATGTGTTTAGCGTAGAGACCATCGTTGTACAAAAAGCACCGCCACGACGTTTGTCATTTGTCATGTCGGCCGTAAAGCCTGTTGGAGAAGCGGCTGTTGAAGCAGGTAAGGAAAAAGCCAGTGAAGCCATACTAGGGGGGATTCAACAAGCGATTGATAATCCGAGCGCTGTTCTAGCTGAAGTGGGAAGTGTGGCGAGTGCGTTTGGTCTGAAGTAGGCGGTGTAATAAATAGGTTAATTTTTTGTATTTTTCCACGCACAATTACACCAAAACTACACAGACGCCCAAAATCCGAGAGATTCTAAAAATTGATCACATGCGATAAGCTATTGAAATATAAGGGGTTTTAGTGGTGGGCCGTGCTGGGATCGAACCAGCGACCCGCTGATTAAGAGTCAGCTGCTCTACCAACTGAGCTAACGGCCCGAAGGTGATGGGGTGAACGATGGGGCTCGAACCCACGACGGCCGGAATCACAATCCGGGGCTCTACCAACTGAGCTACGTCCACCATAGTAAAATGACAAAAATTCAAAAAAAATTGGCGCGCCCGACAGGATTCGAACCTGTTACCCTCGGCTTAGAAGGCCGATGCTCTATCCAAATGAGCTACGGGCGCTTCTCAAAAAATGGTCGGGGTAGAGGGATTTGAACTCTCGACACCCTGCTCCCAAAGCAGGTGCGCTACCAGGCTGCGCTATACCCCGATGTTGACCACAGAACGTGCGATAATACTCGTCGTGCGAGTTTAAATCAACACAGAACCGTAATTATCCTTGTGCTTTTTTATCCAACTCCGCCAATTTTGCCAACTTTTCGGCGATTTTGATCTCCAAACCACGGTCGACGGGGTGGTAATACTTACGTTCACCCATGGCTTCGGGGAAATAATGCTCGCCCGCCGCATAAGCCCCCGGTTCGTCGTGAGCATAACGATAAGCTTTGCCATAATCCAACGCCTTCATCAACTTGGTGGGTGCATTGCGCAAATGCAAGGGAACTTCTAACGAACCGCTGCTTTTGACATCTTTCATCACCGCGCTCAAAGCGGTGTAAACGGCATTGCTCTTCGGTGCACATGCCATATAAATTACCGCCTGCGCTAACGTCAATTCACCTTCAGGGCTGCCTAATAATTCTTGCACTTGCCAAGCATTCAACGCAATTTCTAAAGCACGTGGATCAGCATTACCAATATCTTCACTCGCCATGCGAATAACCCGCCGCGCAAGATAACGCGGATCGCATCCACCATCCAACATACGTGCTAACCAATAAAGCGCCGCATCAGGTGACGAACCGCGCACCGATTTATGTAACGCGGAGATCTGGTCATAGAACATTTCGCCGCCTTTATCAAAACGCCGCACGCCGTTGGTTAATACTTCAGATAAAACTTCAGCGGTGATATGTTCTTGCTTGCTATTGCTATCAGGCACTGCTAAATCTGCTGCAATTTCCAGCAAATTTAACGCTTGGCGCACATCACCATCGGCTGCTACAACTAACTGTTTACGTAATTCCAGCGCAAATTCTAACGGACGATTACCTAAACCATTTTCTTTATCGTGCAAAGCGCGATCAAGCGCTAACAAAATTTCTTCTTCTTGCAAGCGTTGCAATACATACACACGAGTTCGCGATAGCAACGCATTATTTAATTCAAATGATGGATTCTCAGTAGTAGCGCCAATTAAAGTAATCACACCTTCTTCTACGTGTGGCAATAAAACATCTTGCTGTGCTTTATTAAAACGATGCACTTCATCGACAAATAAAATCGTCGCTTGTTTATCATCAGCGCGTGCTGTTTGCGCACGTTCGATCGCCGCGCGAATATCTTTAACACCCGCCAACACAGCGGAAAGGCTTTCGACCCGCGCGTTAGAATATTGTGCGATTAAGCGCGCCAAGGTAGTTTTACCACTACCCGGAGGCCCCCATAAAATCATAGAATGTAAACGCCCCTGCAAAATCGCATTGCGCAGCGGTTTGCCATCAGCTAATAGGTGCGTTTGGCCGACGAATTGCTCCAGGCGAGTAGGGCGCATACGGGCGGCAAGGGGGAGGAGGTCATTATTGGTCATGCGTATATTTTATCATAATACAAAAAAACATAGGAATTTTTTAAGGAGTTTAATAATTCCTTAAGGTTTTATGGCTATAATTATAGAATCTAATAAACTCTGATCCGGGGAGGGTCTGTTATGTTTGGTAATAGAAACAAAAATGCAGAAGCCAGCATTAAAAGTTTTATCACCAGGGGTGCGGAAGTTCCCTGTGTTTATGATAATTCAAACATTCAGTCCAAGCCTGGTGAGGAATCCCCTAGCGTTTATCTCATTACTTTTGACCCTAATAACAAAAAAGCAGCAGATGATTTTTGTCAAAAACTTCAAAACGAGGGTGTATTACGAGCTCCGGTTCCACAATTAATAGGGCAGCAAGGGGATACCAAACTTCAATGTTGGGCTGTGGTTTTATCTCCACCAGAAATGCGCGAAGTGCTGGTGTATTGCCAAGGTTTAGCAAATTATCAACCACCGCAACCTGCTACAAGCCAAGGCACAAGACAAAGCACTGCTTCTGCATCCGCTTTCGCATCACCCATGCTATCATCCAAAAGATTACCTAAATTTACAGGAATAAGAGATAGTGCGCTCGAAGCACAATGGCAACAATTATTTAAGCTCCCATTGCAAGTTTATAAAACTACTGATGGGAATACTCACGTGACTTTTCATATTAGAAATCTTAATGCAGCAAAAAGTTGCAGCGCTTATCTTGAAACGTTGGGTATAGTAAGCAAAACTAAAACGGATAAATCAGGACAACCTACTAAAAAATGGGTACATAAAGAAATTTTAATTAACTATGCTTGTCGGGCAATTTGGTTAACACCTGACGATGTAAAAGCACTACAAGCTGCGACAGAAGAAAAACATGCAACTCATTCTTCGCCAACAAAACCTGTACAAGCACAGTTGTCTGTTTACCCATTTACAAAAGGGAAAATGCAACTGCCAGATTTTCTCCAAAATATTAAAGGATTTAGTATTAGCGATATCAATGCCAATGGTGGTTTCCAAAGACGGGCGGCTTTATACGATGCTATTAAACAGCAGCATATGTATTCCGCAAGTTACCCAAAAGAAACAACTAATAATCAACAAAATGTGCGAGTTAATTACGATTCCCAAATTTTAACTCCGCAAGATGTAGCAAACACTTTACATACGCATGAAGCGCTTAATAAATGGGCATCTCAGGTAGCACCGGTCATAGAGCAACAACGTCGTTTAACTAAACATCGTATCGTCACTTCACCAATTACTGCTTATCGATTAGATTCGCAGGGTAAAGTTGTTATCAATTTTCGATTTACCATGACTACCGTTGCTGCGCCTAATTTTAGTAAACCAGGCCTGCAAGATTTCAAAGATTATACACAACAAGATGGTTCACTTAAGCAGCAAACTTATCAAAAAGCATTAAAAAATATTTTAAAGCAGGCATTAGTAGCGCAAGACGATGCAAGAGTACAAGTAGTTATTTTACCTGCTATTGGTGTGGGAGTTTATATCGCTGCTTTAACACCCGGCGAACAAAATGCTGCAAGAAATATGTTTGCGTCTGCTTTGCAAGAAGCATTAGCTGAGACTCATTTTACCCATGTGCAAAAAGTAATTTGTTCATTACCGAATGAAAAAGATGGGGGGCAGAACCTTGTATTAAATGCTGTCACTTCTGCAGTTAGCGGACAAAATCTTGGTAATGTTGAATTAACTGTCGGTAACATTGATGTGTTTGCCGCCGCAAAAAATGCTGCAGACAAAAGTTATAATGTGGGTATTTTAAATGCCGGTTCTGATAGAACCATCGGTGGCAAATGCGAAGCGCTGCCCACCACTTTTGAAGAACAATTATTTAACCAAACTGATGCACTGTTTGTGCAATCGATTGATTATAATCCGGTACTGCAGACTGCTAAAGTAATTATACCTTATAACACTAGTTCCTACGGCCCAGCAACTCGAACAATGCAACCTTCCAGGAGCTTGTCTGCACCCATCAGCCCCAGTCATCAACCTCCCCCATCATACGATGAGGCGGTGGGTATAGCGCCATCTGCGCCACCCGCTGAACTGGATCCAGATACAGTGATAAAAAATAACGTATGCGCTTTAATAAAATCAACAGGTAAATCTTTGCAGGGGTCTATTGAAGTCAAAGATGCTCTAAATGAGCATCGGAAACCACTAGACATGAAGAAAATAAAGTTTACAGAACGCCAAGATGCAGATAATTTTGTGGACGCATTAAAGAATCAATGTGGGCTAATTTTAACGCACGATCACAGAAACTCTAAAAGCGGTCCTTATGTAGCTTTAACAAATGAAGAGATCAAACAACTTCAACAACTTGGTTGGGATCAACAAGTTGTTGTGAGTCCTGTGAGCAGTGCTGCTTATACCGGAAAGGGCACTTCTAATAGTTCACATCGTTTTACTCAAAGCGCGCGTGGTCCTGGTGAACAAAAGCACGCTACTCCTGCCGTAAATGGAGATGGACAGTTACTAGTTAAAGAAGCATTCTTTGAAAGTCAGTTGCAAGAATATGTACGTCAAATTGATCTAGCATTAACCACAGGAGTGAGTGCACAAGAGCATACTGAATTAGATCTAGTGTCAGCGATGATAAACAGATTATTAGAACTTTTTGAAAAGCCGATTAAATCCAAATTTGACATTGTAAATGATATGCTGGCAAGCCAAATTTATAAAGATAATATCCCACATTTATTTTACAGTAGCTTAGCAGGCGAAGTAGTTAGTTATGTAAAACAATCTGCGCGCGAAGCCGCGCCATTACCCGTTCAACAAACTCGCTATCTAAAATAGTTAGCGCACACACGCTTGCTTATCATCGGCAAACCAATCTTGCGACAGCACTAATAACCCAACATGTGAAATGTTGGGTATGGTAACAATGGGAATGCCATCTTGTTGTGCGAGGGGTATGATATTTTGATATTGCAATATCTTATCGTCACCCGGAATATAAATAGTAATATTTTTTGCATCGTTTTTAAGAAAATCGATAAAATATTTTTGTTGGGTGAAATCACTCATGTATTTTACTAATTTGCGATAATAATTAATGCTGGTAAAAGACATGTGCGTGCCACACATATAATAAGAACGGCAAGTCGCATAATAATAACTATTGCCCCCTTCGCAGGCTTGAATCGGAGTTAACTCAAATGTTAGTGGAACATTTAAATAAGGGTCAGGCGCAAAAATGCTGCCCCATTTTAACGTGCTGCGGATGCCGCTGCTTACCCCCAGCGCATTGTCACCAGCATTCGGCGCTAATAAAATAATTTTTAAATGTTGCAAGCACTGCGGGCATTGATGATACGCCTGCGCTAACCACAAAGATCCGGTGGAGTGGGTGATGATGCCTTTTTGGATCGCGAAGTTTTGCAAAAAGTTTGTCAACTGTTGCCCTGCCATCACCCCCGGCTGTGCTTGCGCACTACCGTATTGTTGATCGCCTAAACTAATAGCGACGAGTGAATCATCGCAATGCGAATTAATAAATGCATCCCACACGCGCGCATCTACACTCGCACCATGAATCAATAACCAATCTATCTTACCGGTTTTTTGCGCAGTCACATTTTTTAAAATCGCCGGGCCCGGGTAATCACCGATAACATAACTCGCCCCCCAAAGTATTTTGCAAATGATAAAAATGGCAACAATTAAAAAGAGGGGAATGCTAATAAGGCGATAAATGGTTTTGCGCGACATGGGGGTGAACTCCTGTATTAGCTCGCGCTATTTATACTGTTTGTTGTTGAATTTCAATGAGGCTTGCTTCAGATCCTTTCTCCATACCTTTTTTCTCAAATAATTGTGCTAATGTCATTGTTTCGCTCCTTAATTCATCAGATAAATATTGTTCTGCTTTTTCAATAAACACCGTTTCATTGTTGGCTTCTACGCCATCTACCACATATTTTAACAGAATTTTAATAAAATTCGAGCCTTGATAGACCTTCCATGATGCGAACCATTGGCGTGGTCAATGTAAAGGTGAGATTCCCATCAATGCAAACGTAGATTTTTCTGATCACAAACACCAAAAAATATCTTAATTCCCCCCTTGCATTTAATGTTTCCTTAAGCTTTAGCGGCTATAATATGAATAAGAGATACTAAAATTCACTTTTTAAAGAGAGGTGTGGGTTATGCAACCAGGTAATTCAAAGAATAGTGTACTTACTGCATTACGACAGTTAAGCTTGATTCCTCGGGGGTTTCACCCAGCAGAGGAAGCTGGCACTAATGGTGGGGTGAAAGTAGTATTTAAATCAGACACGGGAGCAACTGCGTTTGCTAAAAATTGTAACCAAAAACTTACAGGCACTAGTGTTAGTGTTAAAAAAGAGAGTGAGAAAAAACACGTCGTAGAATTATCAGCGCAGCAAGTTGCAACATTAATGCGTCTAACTTCAGCACCCGCTGCAGCGGAGATTAAGGCGCAACCACAGCAGCCACCAGCAGCACAGCCACAACAGCCTCTACAAGCAGCTTCTTCGAGTACTACAAGTAGTCGCTCAGCAAAGGCTGGCAGTCAGATGCATCATATAGCGTTGCAAGAACCAGCAACTGATGAAGAGATCAAAGAAAAAATTAACGCTTTGATAGGAGATGGTGCTCCTTTTGATATTAAGGATGATACCAATCTGATCAGAGGAGGAAAACTTATATTCTTTGAAGCAAAATCTGATGCCCAAGAGTTTATCGGGCTGATTAACGGAACAAAATTCACTGAAATTCCTGCTAAAATTACTGGGCGGGCTGCTACTTACAGAGTGTCTTTGTCTGCTGGTGAAGTCGAGCAATTAATGCGGATGGAACCACAAGAGGAACCACTTCCTGCTCCTAGTACCAGTAGTTCTTCATCATCAAGCAGTTCAAGTGCTATTTCATTTGTTCCATTAAGAGAAGCCGCACCTGGCGCAACCTATCTAGCACAGCATGCGCAGCGTCAGCAGCAGATTCCTCTATTACAGTTCCTTAATTTGCTAACACACTCAATGGGGGCTAGCAGAGATGTCGATAATTCAAATACATTAAATTTTTTGCTCCAAAATACACTTTCAGCTCATGATGTGGGTAGCCAAGATGGAGATGAAAGCGAAGATGATGACCAAAGCAATTCAAATAATAGCTTAACAGATACATCAAGATCAGCTGCATCCCTACCTCATACAGGTGGATCAACCGCTAGGCCAGCTCGTGGACTCAGTCTACTCGCTGAAGACTCTGACCTCGAAGATGAAGATGTTCAAAGTACTGTTGGGGAGAGTGAGGCTAGCATTGCGGCTTTGGATCTTGGTGAGCAAACTCATATTAGAATTGCATTACAGCAAAGACCTCCCGCTCACGCTTCATCCAGCTCATTTTCTTCGAATAGTTCAAGCGCTAGATCTGTCTCATCTCCATCGGTAGTAACACTACCAACTGATAAAAAGATAGCACAAGGATTTATAGATTATAATTTGGTTAAGAACGATGGTACATTCTTGGGAGTTAACGACGGCGATGCTGATCACAAGCTTGTGTGGTTCAGCAACTCGGACAATGCTAGTGAGTTTGCTCTTAGCCTTAATGGTTTATTAAGGGGGCAGATATTTGAAAGTCACTTGGATAGTGGTTCTAAATGCTATTACGTACAAATACCCAACACACGAATTCAGCAATTAATAGCGAGATTCACTAGCCAGCAGCAATCTAGTTCAAGTGCTGCTGCGGCGCAACCTGCTCGAACAACACAGCCATCACAACAGTACAGGCACCCACAAACACAATTACCGAGGCAAGCAGTACAACCCGCAACTTTTTCTAGAAGTAGTACACGACCCGGAAAACCATCTCCTTTTGCATCGTTTACTCCTACTCCAGCGACTGTTCCACTTCCACGGACCACATCTACATCTGCTACCCAGTTGGCAGCGAGACCCTCACAAAGTCACGATGAATTTATCAAGACACAGGTTATTGCAATGTTGGGTGAGGATAGATCAACAGAGGTTAGTGAGGTTAAAGATGCTCTGGATAGTAAACATAAGATACTAGGCAAGAAAATAAAATTTACTAGTAGCCAAGCTGCAACTGATTTTCATGCAGCATTAGGGCAGCAAGGAGGTCTACATGCTTCGAAGTCCTATGTTGTTTTGACTAATGCTGATCTTGGAGCTTTGGGCTGGGATGAACGCAGTGTTCTTACTCAGACACGAACAGCCGCAGGTCATCGGGTTCAAGTGCAAACGACAAAACAAGGTGAGCCAAGCCCTGATTCAAGTCCTGGCTCAAGCCCTGCAAGACAAAGACCAACAGCATCAGAGACGGGTGATGAACAAGCAGAACCTCAAGCGTTATTACGATCTCACTTGCTACAACAGCGAGCACAGCAGAGTAGGCAATATCAACAACCATCCCCACGAGGTTTTAGTTCACGACAACAAAGTGACCCTCAAGATAGGGATGCTGAAGCTGCTGCATCTTCCAGGCGCAGAAATATTGATTCTATTCCTCAACAACAAAGAGACTTTGATGATCCAAGCAGTGGCCCTCATTCCCAAAATTCCCGTACTTTTGATGATGCACAACCTGCTGATCAACATACGCATAGTGGTGAAATGGACGAGATAAAAAGAACAAGTCAAGTGAGTGATCAAAGATTAAGTGGTGAAACGCTAAGTAGTAGCTCTCATACATTGCTGCCCCCTCCAAGAAGTGTACAACAACCTATTGATCAAAAAAATGCAAAACCTGATGATAGTAAAGTGCGTGGTGCTAAGTTAGCTGATCTAGTAAAACCCGGAAACCCACCTGAAGCCGTAACAAGTTATCTAGTGCAACAAATTACGCTTATGGTAAGTACTTTTAAAAAGGAACTTGCTAGCCACTATACTTTTGATTTTAAAAAAGACAAATTGCAAAAACAAATAAAAGGATTGCAAGAGATATTAAAATCCTATAAAGGTGAAGGGTGTTTAATGCAAACTTTGGATAAGGCAGTTATCCTGACTTTAGCTGATACAAAATATCCTGATTTAATGAGTGGGTATATGACTAGTAATGAAGTTTCTAAATTGTTGGAGGATATTAAGAAAATATATAAAGAAAATCCTAAGGTTTTAACAGCAGATGAATCACGTATAGGGAGCGCAAATGCAGCTAATTTTGCTGCTCTTAGGCGAAAATAACCATTAAATGGATCCCCGCCTGCGCGGGGATGACAAGCGAGCGACAGAGGGAAGGATATAAAACTGTCGCTCGCTTAAAGCAAAAAGAAAGCTAATTACGCTTTCGCACGCTTTTTGCTCTTTCTTCTTTTCTTTTTAGGCGCAGCAATTGCTTTTACTTTGCGCTTTACTTTTCTAACGGTTTTTTTCACAGCTTTTTTAACAGCCGCTAAGCCTTTAGCTTTTTTTCTGCGTTTTACTGGTTTAGCTTTTGCTGCTTTACTACTTTTTGCTCTTTTTACCATCGGTACTCCTCCTTGGAAAAGGTTAACAGAAATCCAAGCATATAATGTATATGATTATGCGTCAATAGTGATAGTGGGGAATTTCCTGCAAAACACTCTTGCACAGTATCTTCAGATGCCGTAGAATTCCTCCTCTTTTGACATATTTCTAGCGGAGTTGGCTTATGTACGCGGTAATAGCAGCAGGTGGTAAACAATATAGAGTTGCCGAAGGGCAGCGCGTTAAGATCGAATTAATGACCGCCGAAGTGGGCGCGTCGGTTGAATTCCCAGCTTTAATGATCTCGAATGGCGAACAGGTGCAAATCGGAGCGCCGTTCCTAGCGGGCAAAGTGAGTGCTGAAGTCGTTGGCCATGGCCGCGGCGAGAAGATTAGAATCGTCAAGCACCGCCGTCGCAAGCACTATCATAGAGAAATGGGGCATCGGCAGTATTTTACAGAAATTCAAATTACTAAAATCTAGATGGTGTCATTGCGAGGCGAGGGGATTTAAAGATCGTGCAGCCTTCTTCAAATCCCCCCTAGCCCCCCTTTTTCAAAGGGGGGATGTTTGGTGATTTCACAATGACACAAAAACAAGTGAGGATTTAAAATGGCACATAAAAAAGCAGGCGGCAGCACCCGCAACGGTCGCGATTCACAATCAAAGCGACTTGGCGTTAAATTATTTGGTGGGCAAGTGGCAAAAGCGGGCAATATCATTATTCGCCAACGCGGCACTAAATTCCATCCTGGTATTAATGTTGGGTTGGGTCGTGATCATACGTTGTTTGCCTTGAAAGATGGGCATGTTAAGTTTGTGAATAAAGGCGCTAAGATGCGTACTTATGTTAATATTGAACCAATGAAAGAAGCAGCTTGATGGATGGATTATTCCACACAAAGCCCCGCACTAGCGGGGTTTTTTTTAGGACCAAGAAATGAAATTTATCGATGAAGCAACAATCCGTGTTGAAGCAGGCAAAGGTGGCAATGGCTGCCTAAGTTTTCGACGCGAAAAATTTGTACCGTTTGGTGGGCCCAATGGTGGCGACGGCGGTGATGGTGGCAGTATTTATTTAGAAGCCGATAATAATATTAATACGTTGGTCGAATTTCGCTTTCAGCGCACGCACCGCGCCGAAAATGGTGAAGGGGGCATGGGCGCAGATTGCACCGGTAAATCCGGCAAAGATTTGGTTTTGCGCGTGCCGGTGGGGACCAGCATTTTTGATAAAGATACTGGCGAAGCGATTGGCGATTTGGCCACCACCCATATGAAATTATTAGTCGCGCAAGGCGGTGTGCATGGTTTGGGTAACACGCGTTTTAAGAGCAGCACCAATCGCGCGCCGCGCCAAACTACCAAGGGAATGCCCGGTGAGATCCGCAATCTGCGTTTAGAACTAAAAGTGCTCGCCGATGTGGGATTATTAGGTTTGCCGAATGCCGGTAAATCGACCTTCATTCGTGCTGTATCAGCCGCTACTCCTAAAGTGGCGGATTATCCTTTTACCACGTTACATCCCCATTTGGGGGTGGTGCGCGTGGACACCGATCGCAGTTTTGTGGTCGCCGATGTGCCAGGCCTTATCGAAGGGGCTGCAGAGGGCGCCGGTTTAGGCATTCGCTTCCTCAAACATTTAGAACGCACCGGGGTGTTATTGCATTTGGTCGATATGGCCCCGACTGATGACGTTGATCCAGTAATTTCAGTGAAAGCGATCGCTGCCGAGTTAAAAAAGTTCAGTGCTGATTTAGCCAATAAACCACGCTGGCTGGTGTTGAATAAAATCGATTTATTGCCCGCCGATGAAGTGAAATCACGCTGCCAAGATGTAATCAAGCGCTTGCGTTGGAAAGGCCCCGTTTTTAGGATTTCGGCGATCAAGAAAGAAGGAACACAAGAGCTTTGCTATGAATTGATGGAGTTTTTGACCCTTTCGCGCAATTCCTTGCCCGGTTTAAAATGAGGGCGATGTTTAGCTTGGGTCATGAGCTGTTTGCCGGTCTTTGGGTTACGTGCTTTATGAGGGGGGCGGTAATGCAGGCTAAAGCTGCCAAAACCGCGGATTTCGATGCGACCACCCTTGGCTAGCGTCTCACAAAGTACAGCCACGATTTTATTGCTATGATGCACGATTTCATGCACTGGCAACTGAGTCAATTCATCGGCTATGCGGGTAATGAGTTCTGACTTGAGCATATTAATTCTGCCATAAAATGTAAGGTATCTATCCTACATTTTTTGAAAAAAATTTGCTACACTACACACCCATGAAACTGCGATATATACCTAACATATTAACCAGCATCAGATTGCTCTTGGTCGTGCCTGTATTGTTGGCAATACTGAGCGAGCACTATACCTTGGCGTTTACCCTGTTTCTGTTATCTGGGCTTACCGATGCTTTCGATGGTTTGCTGGCGCGGGTTTATAACTGGACCAGCCGGTTCGGTGCTGCGGCCGATCCCCTGGCCGATAAATTATTATTGATGACCAGTTTTATTGCACTGGGTTGGGTGAAGCAAATTCCTCTTTGGTTAGTGGCGATTGTGATCGCGCGCGATGTGTGGATCGTCTGCGGTGGCATTGCCTATCGATTGGTGATCGGGCGGCTTGATTTTTTACCGAGCATGATCAGCAAGATAAATACTTTTTTACAAATATTATTAATCACGCTGATGTTAGGCGATTTAGGCGTTGTGCAGTTGTGGCCATGGTTATTGCACAGTCTGATGTTAGCGGTGTTGATCACTACCGTTGCCAGCATGTTGCATTATACCTGGGTATGGGGCCAACGGGCGATTGCCAATTATCCCGCTAAAGTTGAGAATCAAACGTGACCAACCCACAAAAAATAGCCACTGCTTTGGCTATTGCTGCCGTACTCTATTTAATTTATTTACTCACACCTGTTTGGCAACCGTTCTTAATTGCTGCGTTGCTGGCTTATCTAGGTGATCCTTTAGTCAATAGTTTAAGACATTGCAAATTATCGCGCACTTGGGCGGCCAGTTTGGTATTTATATTGATCATGTCGGTGGTGCTGCTGTTATTTTTATTTTTAGTGCCGTTGTTGGGGCGTCAAGTTTCGTTGTTAATTGATCGCTTGCCGCAAACTATTTTGTGGGCGCAACAATTTGTGTTGCCGTGGTTGCAACAACATTTTGGCATTAGTTTTTCGTTAGATATACCTACGCTCAAAGCCGAATTGGCACAACACTGGCGCCAAGCGGGCAGTGTGGCTGCGGTGGTGTGGACTACGCTGTCGCGATCGGGTTTGGTGCTGCTCGAATTTTTAACCAATTTAATTTTAATCCCGATGGTGACTTTTTATTTGTTGCGTGATTGGAACAACGTAGTCGATGGCATTCGCCGTTTGTTACCGCGCCACATTGAACCTGTGATAGTAAAATTATTTAGCGAATGTGATGAGGTGCTAGGCGCATTTCTACGCGGACAATTTTTTGTGATGGTGGGTTTGGCGATTGTTTATTCGTTAGGGTTGGCGATCGTGGGTTTAGATTTAGCACTGTTGTTGGGCGTGCTCGCGGGTATTTTAGCGGTCGTACCGTATTTAGGATTAATTGTCGGTGTGTTAGCTGCCAGCATTTCGGCATTTATGCAATTCCACGATGGTATTCATGTTGTGTATGTGCTGATCGTTTTTGGTGTCGGTCATTTGTTAGAAAGCATGGTGCTGACGCCGTGGTTGGTGGGTGATCGTATTGGCTTGCATCCGGTCGCGGTTATTTTTGCGATCTTGGCGGGTGGTCATTTATTTGGTTTTGTGGGGATCTTATTAGCATTACCAGCGGCAGCGGTGATCATGGTGCTGCTGCGTCATTTGAAGCAGGATTATTTGAATAGTGGTTTATATCGATAATGGCAACGCAATTAACACTTCCCGTTCGCTTGCGCGATGATGCGCTGTTCGCTAATTTTTATCCGGGTGATAATACACAGTTACTCGCTGTGTTAACGGAGTTTGTGCAAGCCGAAACAACGGTTGATCCTTATATTTATTTGTGGGGGCACGCCGGTGCAGGCTGCAGTCATCTGTTGCAAGCTTGTTGTCAACGGGCCGATCAAAAAGGTTTGCGTACCATGTATTTGCCCTTGGCTGAATTAACCAATGCTGACGCAACCATTTTAGAAGGTTTAGAACACGCCGATTTAATTTGCATCGATGACATTCAAACCGTGCTGGGCAAACCAACATGGGAAGAAGCGTTATTTAATTTTTATAATCGCAGTAAAATGAGCGGCGCACATTTGTTGTTGGCGGGCAATAACGTGCCGTCGCAATTAAATTTTTTATTGCCTGATTTGAAATCACGTTTAGCCAGCGGTTTGATTTTTCAAGTACATGTGTTAAATGATGTCGATCAATTAGCCGCATTGCAATTGCGCGCGAAAATTCGTGGCATGGAATTATCAGATGAAGTCGGGGAGTTTTTACTGCACCGCATTGCGCGCGACGGCGCGAGTTTATTTACCGCATTAGAAAAATTAGATCAGGTTTCGTTAAGCGCGCAGCGCAAGTTGACGATCCCGTTTGTGAAAACAGTTCTGAGGTTGTAGGGGTTTATTTTAGTAGTCGCTTTGCAATATCACCAACCCGCTTTCCTAACGCCTTACACAAACGCTTCTCTTCATCCGTCAGCGGATTTTTACTATCATCACCGGCCACATGTGTAGGTCCATACGGTGTGCCACCCGAATCTGTAGTTAATAATTCCGTTTCGGTATACGGCAAGCCCACGATCAAAGCGCCATGATGCAACAATGGCAGCATCATGCTGAGTAATGTTGTTTCTTGGCCGCCGTGTAAACTCGAACTGGATGAAAAGACTGCCGCAGGTTTGCCCGCTAAGCTGCCCGATAACCACAGCGTGCCCATGCCGTCGATAAAATATTTTAACGGCGCTGCCATGTTACCAAAGCGCGTCGGTGAACCGAGAATCAAACCTGCACATTCGCGCACATCATCTAACGTCGCATATGGCGGCCCTTGTGCTGGGATATCATCTTCTACTGCTTCACATACCGTAGAGACGGTTGGCACAGTGCGAATGCGTGCTTCCAAGCCATCAATTTCACCAACGCCACGCGCGATGTGGTTTGCCATTTCTGCGGTTGCGCCGTAGCGGCTGTAATATAAAACTAAAATGTATGGCATAGTTGTTCCAGCGTTACAATTTTTCTAAATCAAATAATTTATCACCTAAAACTACATATCGCGGCCAACCCGTTAACTCCATGCCTGCATACGGTGACCACGCACATTTGGTTTTTAATTTTTTTTCATCCACGCGCATTTTTTTATTGAGATCAACCAATACCCAATCATTATTGGCGGGTAAGCGAAAAATTTCGCGCGCGCGGGTGGAAGTCAACGACACAATATTTTGTAATGACAACAACCCTTGTTGGTGCGCGTTTAATAATAACGGCAGCAGTGTTTCGATACCTGGCACACCCGAAGGGCATTGACCATACGGTTTTTCTTTTTCACTTAAAGTGTGTGGAGCATGATCAGAGCCGATAGTGTCGATGATATTGTCGCGAATCGCCGCGAATAACGCAGTTTGATCTTTTTCACTGCGCAGCGGCGGGTTCATTACCGCTTTACCCGCTAATGTGGCATAAGAATGGGTGTTTAAAAATAAATGGTGCGGCGTGGTTTCAGCATACACTGGCAAATTTTGTTGTTTAGCTTGTTGTATTAAGGCGACTTCTTCGGCGGTGCTCATGTGCAAAATATATAAACGCGTGCCAAAACGGCGCGTGAGTGAAATTGCTTTTTCAACGGCAGCCACCGCCGCATGAGTGTCGCGAATTTTGGAATGCACCGCATAATCTTTTTCGCCCTGATATTTAGCTTTATTCGCATTTAAAATATGTTCGTCTTCGGCATGTACCGCGACCAAAATATCGTGCGCGGCGGCGATTTCAAAAATCGCACTCAGTGTTTCATCGCTATCGACTACCAGATTGCCGGTGCTACAGCCCATGAATATTTTTATGCCGACGGCGTCATGTTTAATCTTTGATAGTTCAGCCAGATGATCTTTGTCAGCACCAAAAAAAAGTTGATAGTGCAAAGGAATGCCCGCTTCTTTGAGTTGCGCATCGATGATTTTCTTTTTTTCTTGCAACAGTGCAACGGTAGTAGTGGGCGGCAAGGTGTTGGGCATATCAAAAACGGTGGTTACGCCACCCGCGATGCTAGCGCGTGCCGCAGTACGCCAATCTTCTTTATAATCCATACCCGGAATACGAAAATGCACATGCGGATCAGTGAGCGCAGGCAACAAAGTAAGATTTTCAGCGTGAATGGTATGATCTTGCGCACTCGCGATTTGCAAGTTCTTTTTTGTACCATCAATAGTATTAATGTTGAGTATATTGATCATAAGTTTGTGTATACATCCCTATCGAAGCGTTTTTCACAGTAGTTGCAGATCAACATCACATGTTTGGCAAATTGTTCGACGTTAAAACAACTGGCCACCGGTTCTGAATGCGTAATACATTTTTCATTCGGGCAGGTAATGATGTTGCTGATGGTTTTGGGTAATTCGGTGGTTACTTTTTTAATCACCTCAAAATTTTTAATAATGTTAATCGTGGCTAACGGTGCAAATAAAGTTATTTCATTGGCTTCTTCCGCCGATAAAAAACGATCTTCAATTTTAATCAGATCTTTAAAGCCCAGACCTTTGCTGGTTAAATTCAAGCCAATAGTCACGCAATTTTTATAATTAGAAAATTTGAGCAATTTAATGATGCGTAATGCTTGCCCGGCAGGGATATGATCAATAACCGTGCCATTGTTAATAGCCGAGACAGAAAGTGTTTTGCTCACGAAAGGCTCCTATTTAATAATAGTGTCAGCAACGCTTGTCGCAACCAAACCGCATTGGCCGCCTGTTGAAAATAATAAGCAAACGGCGATTTATCAATAGTGGGATCAATTTCGTCGACACGCGGTAATGGATGTAATATTTTTAAATTCGCTTTTGCTTTGGTTAACAATGCGGGCACTAAAATATGTTGCGAATTTTGTGCTTGTTGTTCGGTTTTATCCAGCCTTTCGCGTTGCAGGCGTGTCATATACAGAATATCGATTTTACTGATGATTTCGTCTAATGATTGGTGGAACGAAAATTTGATATTGTTGGCTTTCAATAAATTCCACAATTGCGGTGGCAATGTTAAAGATTCCGGCGCGACCAAGAAAAAGCGGATATCAAATAAGGCGCAAGCTTCAACTAATGAATGTACCGTACGACCATATTTGAGATCGCCGACTAAAGCGATGTTAATACCTGCTAATTTCTTTTGGCATTCTTGAATGGTAAATAAATCAAGCAACGCTTGCGTAGGGTGTTGGTTAGCGCCATCGCCAGCGTTAATAACCGGTTTGTCAGAAATTTCTGCTGCCAAGCGCGCGGCACCGTCTTTAGGGTGGCGGATAACGATTAAATCGGAATAGCTATTGATCACCTGAATGGTATCGGCCAAGCTTTCGCCTTTTTTAGTGGAAATATTTTCTGGATCGGCAAAACCAATCACTTTGCCGCCTAATTTTATAGTGGCTGTTTCAAACGATAAGCGGGTGCGGGTAGAGGCTTCAAAAAAACAATGCGCAATGATTTTATTATTGAGTAAATTGCTGGCCGGTTTCTTTTTTAATTTTTCGGCTAATTTTAAGATCGTTAAAATTTGATCGCGCGTGAGATCTTTGATTGAAACGATGTCTTTTTGATAGAGTGTGTTTTTCATTTTCTCTCAGTAAACTCCCTTAACGATTTCGGGTTTTCCGGGTGCATATGGTTTTCCACTAAACATTGTAATACCACCTGCGCTAATTGCGCATTGGTCACCAACGCGACATGATGATCGATCGCAATGCGGCGCATGGTAAAACCATCAGTCTTGTGTGCGGTGTTATTATTGTTGGGTATATTGATAATAAGATCAACGTTGTGATCAGCGATTAACGTAGCAATGTTTGGCTCGCGTTGCTCGCTGACTTTATACACAAAATACGAGGCGATGCCATTTTTAGCTAAATAATCGTGCGTGCCGCCAGTGCTGTAAATCTCCCAATGCTTTTCATCCAGTTTTCTTAATAATGGCAATAATTTTTCTTTTTGCGTATCGGCAATGCTCACTAATAATTTTTTATTGGTAATGGTTTGATCGGTCGCCAACCAAGCGCTGAAAAAAGCTTCTTTGAGATCATCACCCAAACAAGCCACTTCGCCAGTGGAAGCCATTTCTACATGCGCAACAGGGTTCGCGCCTTTTAAACGTTGATAAGAAAATTGCGGCACTTTGACGCCTACATAATCGAGTTCTAAGGTTTCATAAGTGCGTGGTTTGTATTTGCCTAACATAATCTCAGTGGCGATTTCAATAAAATTATGGCGCGTGAGTTTGGAAACAAACGGGAACGAGCGCGCTGCGCGTAAATTGCATTCAATCACTTGAATCGAATTATTTTTAGCGAGGAATTGAATGTTAAATGGCCCGGTGATCTTTAATGCACTGACAATTTGTCGGGTAATTTTTTTAGTGCGGCGTATGGTTTCTAAATAAAGTTTTTGCGGCGGTAAAACGATGGTGGCATCGCCAGAGTGAATGCCCGCGTTTTCGATATGTTCGGAAATCGCTTGAATCACAATTTCGCCTTTGTTCGCTACGCCATCCACTTCCAGTTCTTTCGCATCTTGAATAAATTTGGTGATCACCACGGGGAATTCGCGCGAGATAAGTAGGGCGTCTTGCAGATAACCTTCTAAACTACTTTCATCGTGCACCACATTCATCGCCGAGCCCGATAAAATATACGATGGCCGAATTAATACTGGATAACCCACGCGCGTAGCAAAAGCGCGTGCATCTAAAATGCTCGTAGCGGTATGCCAAGCGGGTTGTTTGATATCCAGTGTATTGAGCAGCGCGGAAAATTTTTGCCGGTTTTCGGCATTGTCGATGGAGTTAGGATCCGTACCTAATAATTTATAACCATGGTTAGCCAACGGCAGTGCCAGGTTATTGGCGATCTGGCCGCCGACAGAGACAATGATGCCGCGTGGTTGTTCAAAATCAGCGATATCTTCGACGCGTTCTAACGTCAAGGGTTCAAAGTACAGTCGATCAGATTCATCATAATCAGTTGACACGGTTTCAGGATTAGAATTAATAATAATATTGCTCACGTGTAGCTTGCGTAACGCGCGCACAGTATTCACCGCGCACCAGTCAAACTCAACCGAAGATCCAATGGTATACGGCCCCGATCCTAAAACAATAATGGTATTTTTGTCGGCGGGTTTAACATCGTGTTCAATGCCATGATAGCTAAGATATAAATAATTGGTTTGTGCTTCAAATTCGCCGGCCAGGGTATCGATTTGTTTAATCGCTGGCATAATTTTGTTTTTTAAGCGCAGTTCACGAATTTTACGCTCTGTGGTTTTTTTCAATAAACCGAGTGCGGCATCGGAAAACCCAAATTGTTTGGCAGTGCGTAATAAATCGAGCGTTAATTTTTGTTGCTGAATGGTTTTTTCTAAATCAGCAATAGCTTTAATATGCGATAAGAACCACGCATCAATCTTCGATAAATTATGCGCTTCTTCAACACTGTGACCTTGTTTAAAATATTGATACAGTGCAAATAAACGCCGATCAGTAGGGCGTTCAATTTCATTTTCGGGTTGCGGGATTACATGCGGATAATCGGTCAAACAACTCGCGCCAATATTGAGTGACGCCACAGCTTTTTGCAGACTTTCTGGGAACGATCGACCGATCGCCATCACTTCGCCCACGCTTTTCATTTCAGTGCCGATGGTGCGATCAGCCGCCCTGAGTTTGTGCGTATCCCAGCGCGGAATTTTTACCACCACATAATCCAACGCCGGTTCAAAAAACGCACTGGTTTTTTGCGTGATGCTGTTTTTTAATTCATGCAGTTGATGGCCCAATGCTAATTTTGCTGCGACATAAGCCAGCGGATAACCGGTAACTTTAGAAGCTAATGCGCTAGAACGCGATAAACGTGCGTTAAGTTCGATAACGCGGTAATCGCCATTGAGTGGATTAATGGAAAACTGTACATTGCACTCGCCCAAGATTTTAAAATGTTCAGCAATTTTTAATGCCGTGGTGCGCAGAAATTGGTGCTCACGATTAGTTAAGGTTTGTGCCGGAGCGATCACAATGCTTTCGCCGGTGTGCACACCCATCGGGTCTAAATTTTCCATATTACAAATCGTTAACGCGCTGCCTGCGCTATCGCGCACGATTTCGTATTCAAATTCTTTCCAGCCAAATAAATATTCTTCGATTAACACTTGTGAAGCGCCAGAAAAACATTCTTGCGCACGTTGTTTCAATTGTTTGGCATTTTCGATTTTACCAGAGCCTAAACCGCCTAATGAAAAACCTGCTCGTAACATGATCGGATAACCGATTTTTTCTGCGGCTTCTAATGCTTGTGGTACAGTGGTGGCGGAAAAACTTTTGGGCGTTTTGATGCCGATGTTTTCTAGTTCAGTTTTAAAGAGATTGCGATCTTCGGTTTTTAAAATGGATTTCACCGATGTGCCGAGCACTGTCACGCCGTGTTTTTTTAACACGCCGGTTTTTTCTAAGGCTAAACCTAAATTGAGGGCGGTTTGGCCGCCGAAACCAAGTAAGATGCCATCGGGTTTTTCTTTGGCGATTATTTTGCTAACGGTAGCAAGATTGAGTGGCTGCAAATAAATTTCATCGGCCATGCCTGGGTCGGTTTGCACGGTGGCGATATTGGGGTTGATCAAAACAGTTTTGATTTTTTCTTCTTTTAGCGCTTTTAAGGCTTGTGATCCAGAATAATCAAATTCGCCCGCTTGGCCAATGCGTAGGCCTCCGGATCCTAACAGCAAGATTTTTTTTATTTTAGGTTTCATAATAATTTATAAAATTTTTCAAACAACCATTGTGTGTCTAAAGGCCCTGGCGCTGATTCCGGATGAAACTGCACCGAAAAAAACGGCAAGGTTTTATGTTCTATGCCCGCGACCGTATCATCATTCAAATTACGAAAAGACACACGCCAATCTTTGCCTAAAGTTTTTTCATCCACCGCATAACCATGATTTTGCGAAGTCAAAAAACATTTTTGACTAGCGATTTCAATACAAGGTTGATTTTGCGAGCGATGACCAAACGGTAATTTGAACGTTCGCGCGCCAGCGGCTAACGCCATCAACTGCGTGCCTAAACAAATGCCAAAAATAGGTTTTTTCATGGCGAAGGCTTTTTTAATCAGCTCTATAGTCTCAACACACACTTCGGGATCACCCGGGCCGTTGGAAATAAAAACACCGTCGAAGTGTTCTTTGGTGAAATCATAATTATACGGCACGCGTTTCACTTGCATCGGGTAGCGTGTTAAACAGCGCAAAATATTTTCTTTCATGCCGCAATCAATGGCGATAATGGTTTTTTTGCCTTTGCCGATGGTTGTTGCTGTACTGACTGAAACTTCTTGCACCCAATCGGTTTGTGCTATCTCAGGAAATTTTTTCGGTTTTTGCGCAGCGGTGCAAATTGCGCCGGGCGTTACGCCTTTGCTGCGCAATCTTTTAGTGAGTGCGCGCGTATCGACACCAAAAATATACGGGATATGTTGTGCTTTTAGCCAATTTGCAAACTCGAGGTGGCTGGCATGGTTGGAATAAAAAGGTGCTAACTCGGACATCACCACACCTTTGGCATGAATTTTTTTTGATTCCCAGGTGCTGGGTTCCGAAACGCCGTAGTTGCCGATTAAAGGATAGGTGAACACTAAAATTTGACCGGCGTAAGAGGGATCGGTCAATGCTTCTACATAACCGACCATGCCGGTATTGAACACAACTTCACCATAATGAATGTCTTGTTGATCAGCGGGGATAAAACCGGCAAATGATTCGCCACTTTTGAGAATTAATTGACCGGGAATTGTGTTTGCTTTTGGAGAAATGGAGGAATTTTGTGTGTTTTTAATTTTAGTCATCTTAGGCGGATAATCTAACTGCATTTACCACTGAGTGCAAGAGTTTTTTTTACAACCCACATCTTTGCAAATACGCACTCCAACCTAATAAACGGCATTCTTGCGCGGCGGCTTTGGGATCACTGCTCTGATAGATATGACGGCCGACGATAATCACATCACAACCACGCTCAACAATCGCGGTGGTGGGATGAATATAATTTTGACCTAAATGATCACCTTTAGTGGCAATGCCGATACCAGGTGTCATGGTGATAAACGCCAGATCATCGGTTAATTTTTGCTGCGCGATAAAACCCATCACAAAATCTTTATGCTCCAATGCCATCGCAACAGTTTCGGCGGTGTATTCTTTGTTACAAAGATTGCCGATAGAACTCATTTGCGCCAGCAATAACAAACCGCGCGGTTTTGCATTGTCTGCCGGTTTTAAACCTTGCACGATACCCGGCCCGGGCAAACTGTGCGCATTTACAATATCTGCCCAATCGGCGATATGATAAATACCAGCGCGATATTGCATCTGCACGGTGTGGCCGATGTCAGCAAACTTGCGATCTTCAAAAATTAAAAATTGATGTTGTGTCGCTAACTGTTTGAGTTGGGTGATCAAATCTTGATCAAAATCTTCGACGATATCGATATGGGTTTTTAACACGCAAATGTCGGGGCCTAATTGATCGGCCAAGCGCAATAAGTCAGCTTTTTTAGTGACATCAGCAGAGAGTGAGAGATTGGTTTTTTTCTTCTCCATCAACTCGAATAAACGACGCGAAAGTGGATGTGTAGTGTGTTTGATGCGATCTTGATAAGTTGGGGTAGGAAGGGGCATAGCATATTCCTAATTCTTCTAATTTATGTAGGTCGGCTCAAGCGAAGCGGAGCCGACAATGAAGCTTATTTATGCATCCCATGTCGGATCCGTCGCTATCGCTCCTTGATCCGACCTACAAATAGTTCTAATTGTATGAGTGACACCCTTCATCCCGCCATACTAAAACCACATTCTTTTAATTCTTCCAGCAACTCTGACAACGTGAACACAGTAATCAGCTTGCAACCCTCTTTCGCTAAATTTTCCGTGCCACCTTGTTGACGATCGACCAACGCACCGGCATAAGGCGTTTTGAGGCCGACATCTTTAAGCTTAACAATCGTTTCAATGATGCTAGCACCCGTGGTGACGATATCTTCGATAATTAAGCAATTTTGATCCGGTTTAAAATGGCCTTCGACCAATTTTTTAGTGCCGTAATTTTTAGCTTCTTTGCGTGCCATCACCATCGGCTTATCGTGTTTAAGCGACAAACAAGTGGCAATCGGCAAGGCGGTATAAGGCACACCGCATAGCAAATCGGCTTTGATATGTTTCACTTTTTCCCAGATTAAATCAGAAATCGCCTGCAACAGGGCAGGGTAAGAAATAATCGGGCGCAGATCGATATAAATAGGGGAGGTAAGCCCACTTTTTAGGGTGAAGTTCCCCAATTTAACCGCTTCGATAGCGTACAACTGACGGATGATGGTGTTTTTGTTCATAGTATTATACAGGATAACCCTTTTCGTGGGGGCTGAAAAGAGGGCGGCGTGGAATTATTTCCATTGCTTATATCTGAATGACCATTTTCCCCTGTGATGGCGGGGAGGGATGTTGGTGAACTTGGGGCTGAAGATGTATGTAAAGGTGAACTAGTACGCCTAAGCAAGGCATGCTTGTTGAAATGGGGATTAGAATCGCCAGAAAATAACGCAGCTTGTGTTGTGTATCCGCGATATGCGATGAATAAATTTAATAAAACACCTACTAATGCTGTTATAAGTGGATCGGTAGTCTTGCTGCGTAGAAAGCTCAGCAAAGTAAAAAATTGCGAGATAAATGTTTTATAAGCACCGGCAAAACGAGCGCGATTCTTATTTGCAGTATTAACATTGTCTGTTTGTCCTGTGAATTGTAAATTCCATTTGTAGCTTTCGTTGAAGAATGGTTCCAGCATTCCCATTAGTCCTGGTATTGCCAATGCTATTGAGAATAGTGTTCTTGCCCATAGAGGGAGCGCGGCTAAGAGCATGAAAAATTTAACTGGGGGTAGTACTGTTAATATAGTATTAGAACCTGCATAGATAATGGCACCGAATTTAGGATCAAAAATAATTAATCGCGTATTACAAAAGCGCGCGTTATCGGATTGCGCAAAAGTAGCGGCTTGCGTATAGGCGTTAGTCGGAAAAAGAATGATGGCAGTTGTTGCGCCGATTATTTTTGTGGTCAGAGAATTATCAAAACCACTCACAGCACTATATATGGAAGAGCTAACACCCAATGTCTTATCGAGAGAAGCCACGGGAAATAAAGCCAGACTAAAACGAGGGCAACGCAGAAATTGAAACCAATGTGCTTCATCATGTCTGCCGCTGATATAGGCCAAGCTTGGTGCAAAATACCTTTGTAGCGTTTTTAACAGCAGTGGTAAATAGGTAACAGCTATTGCCACATAGATTAGATTGCTTTGAAATTCATCGAGTTCTTCTTGGCTAGTAGCCCAGAGTACTATATTGGTTAGGATCGCCTCAACACCCAGGGCATATAAAGCGGTATTGGGTATTCCATAACATACATCATCAATGGCTGCTCTAATTTGCGCTGCCAATGGGGCCATTGGCGCGCCAAGCAGTCGGGTTTTTTCTGATGTATCATTTGCATCTGTATCAGATGGAACAAGGCCATCTTCTTTGTGACCTGCTGGATCTCCATTTGGATCTTCATCACCATCTTCTGCATCTGCAAACATATTTGAATACCTTAAAAACGATTAAATGAAATATAAGGGATAGCATAACTACCCATTATGACAATAGTATGACAAATTACATCATAATTAAAGTTTAATTTAATGTATAGGCATGGGCCCAGTCTACGATCTGCGTATTTGAGCAAAATATGACCAAACTCGTCGTCGTAGCCTGGGCCTCTTCACTTCGCTTAAGGTTTCCTTAAGGTTTGTCTGATAGAATAAGAGGATGACAAGTGAAGGGGTCAGATCTTGACTTGCTACTTGCTTAAAAACTATTAGGGTTTGGTAGGTATTTCTTTAGCAAGTAGCAAGTCAAGATCTGACCCCTTCATCCATATTTTTATATTAATATTAAGGTGAATATATGTTCAGTAAGAAAATCAATAGATTTTTTACAGAGGGTTCTTCATTTTCTCATGGAATGCAACTGCCAGTTAGAGCTAATCCATCTACGGCTCCTACGCCTCCTCAGGTTAAACCACCGGAGCTTCCTAAGAACCAGCCCAGCATATTGTGGCCTTATATTAAAGAAGAGGAATGGAAAGCGATAGTAGGGAACATAGTACTTGAGACAAAAGTACAATGCTTTGAGGAAGAAATTAAGCAAGAAATTGGCGCAGAAAAACTGCAGGCAATCTATGATCAACACCTTTATTTCATGGATGATTTATACGAGATGCTTTCGCCAGGGCTGGTGCAAAGAATTAAACAGCACGAACTAGGAACCACTGATGTAATGAGTCGATATGTTGATCTACTACTCGCGGCGGCAGAAAATGATGACAGAGCACTAGCTAATACTCTCCTATCACAGGAGCTATGGCAAAAGCCAAGACTTGATCCTCGCTCTCGTAGTCGCTATAAAATCATTGATGGGAAGGACACTAAAACAGGCTTATCAGTATTGCAGACTGCCTTAAACAAAGGGCATGATGAATTTGTTAAATTACTTTTCCACTTTGGCGTAGGGAAGCCTCTAAAATTAACAGTAGAGGAGTGGCGAAAATATGAGCGCTTACAAAATGAGAAACCTGAACCAATTACGATTGTTCAACCTGACTCACCTTTAGTCGATGAAAAAGGTGTGCCGATTGATGCTGCTGAAACAGAATTGCAGGTAGATACAACTGCATCTGCAGTGGTAATGCCCGAAGCAACGCCGCAAGTACTCTCCGAACAAGTACAAGTACAAGCACCATCCCCAGCAGCGGAAACGAATGCCACAAATGCCAAACTAGCTGTGCAAGAAAGCAAATCAATAGCTCTCGAATTAACTGAAGAAAATTTCAGGGCAGCGGCAGAAAATGGAAGACTAGATGATCTTAAAGATTTTTTTGTCAATGACTCAGCGAAAGCCAAAAGTTTTCTTAATGGATTAGACCAGCAAGATTGGACGCCTTTAATGTTGGCAGCAAAAAATGGGCACGTTGCTGTAATGAGTTTTTTATTGGATCAAGGTGCAGTGACTTATTTAAGAAATGAGAAGGGTGAACTTGCTGTTGATTTGTATAGAGCTAAAGCAGGCGCTACTGCAGATCCAAATTTAGTTGCGAGATTTGAAGATAAAACACCCCCTAAGGATGAATTATTAACAGCGCTGAACGATAAATCTCTTGATGAAGTTCAACGATGCGTATCAGCGGTTGAAGATCCCTTTCAACGCAGGGATTTTATTAATCAACCGTTTTTAGTATCCAAGCCAGGGGAAAAGCCTATTATTATATTGAGTGCATTTCAGAAAGCAGTGTTCGATGGTACTTTAGAGATAGTCAAATATTTGAATGGACAAGGTGGTGACGTTAATCAAAGAAATCGTTCATCGCACACTTTACTGGCGATAGCTGTAGCAAAAGGGCATGTGGAAGTTGCTAGATATTTAGTAGTGGAACGTAAAATAGATATAGCTAAAAAAAATAAAGATGGGCTTACTGTTATTGAATTTATGCGGAAACTCCCACAGACTGATGCACGGGCGGAAATGCTCAAGTTCCTCGGCGAGCTAGAAATATTAAGTGCACGTTCTAAACAACGCCCAGCATCCCCGAGTCAACCCTCAGCAGCCGTGTTGGGTGCTAGTATGACAACAGGGATTGGCACTGCTGTTGCTTCTGCAAGAGTTGAAGCGAATTCTGCTGTTGGTGTCGCTACTGCTCCAGTTAGCGGTTCTCCGCTCCGTCACGTGGTTCCATAGTTAATAGGATGGTGGTGCCACGTCTGGAATAAGGAATAAGAAATAAGAATAATCTATAACTCCTTATTCCTTATTCCAGACGTGGCACCGTCATCACTTAATCAGCCAAGAGGTTTAAACATGACCCCACATCAAATCCGCACAGAAATATTCAATTGGTTTTTAGAAACCTATCAAGACATTGCATTTAGCTTTCGTATGAATTTGGTTGGGCTCAATGATGGCCAAAAAGCACAGCAAATGGGACAGTTTAAACTCCAAGCTACCAATGAATTAAGAGCACGCTTAAGAGAGGTTTTTCGCCACGATAAAAAACACCAATATCGTGCTTTGCACAACAGCCTTAACACCCTCGCAGATAAACTGGTTAGAATATTCGAAAATTTTATTGTTGAAACGACCGATGAGAGAATTGAAGAAATTTTTATTGCAATTACAGATCAATCTAACCGCCGACATTATTTTGCCGGTGGAGTTACCCCGGTTCTCAAATTATTAGAAAATTTTAACTTAAAAGCATTTGAATTTACAAAAACACTTAAGCTTGGTAATAGTCAGAATGATGAAATAGCACACTCTTGGAAACAAATAACTGAGAGTGTTGGTGGTAAAAAAGGGAGAATTGAAGAATATTGGACTGCTAGCACCAAAGATACTCTTTCTCTCAGTCTCGGAGCAGCTATATTTTTATTTTTCTTATTCAATATATTGGCAAATTTAAATTTAAGTAACGATACTAATGCACGAATGTCATTTAATTTCTTGATACATTCCTTGATTCTTTTGGGTATCATAACATTAGTGAAATTTGTTCTGTATAATCGCATGCAGCAACCTGCTTTAAGCTCCGAAATGCTGGGTAAATGTCATAGCAACTTAACAACTGCAATTGATCAGCATTTTGAGCAGAATGCAGATAAATTTATACCAAGTAAACCTGAACCAAGTCATCAATATACTAAAGGAACTTATTCTCGTTCCGCAGAAGAAAAACGACCCCCGGTTGCTGAACAAATGCCTCTTGTTCAAAATGAGGCTCAAGCACAACCAACCACTATACTTGCTATATCCGCGCAAATGACGTTTGATATTATTTATAATGCTGAATCTAGAAAAATTCCATCACAATCAACAGCTGCAACAACTACTACCCAAGCACAACAGCCAACTTTTCCGAATCGTAATCCTCATTACAAGGAGCAGCCGCGTAGAAATACTCAGCAAGCCGATGTAAAACAAACAGTACAAACTGAAGCGGAAGTTTACGAGCAACTAACTAACCAAGGAAGCGCCCATGCGAGTTGGTTGGTGCCTTTACCGCCCTTTGGTTGGATTGATACTAAAGCCATACCCCATGCAATAACTCAAGCCGGGTTTTCAGAGGATAAAGAGCTTAGGCATGCATTTACCAATACAGCGCAGCGCGGGAAAATGCTTCCGGCAGATAGTAAAGGCGAACAAGGAATTAAAAATTATTCTGACCCAGTCATTCTTTTTGATACTGAAGGTAATGCTCATCTGTATCGACATGAGTTAAAACGTTTAGGGCAATATGGTGATAACCGTATCTTTTGTCGACAAGTCATATTAACAAATGGCAAAAAAATATTAATTCCTGATCTTTATAAGGAATCACATGGAGACGCATTTCCTAACGTAGTGATGCCTTACCGGGGATATAAAAACTACCAACAAGATTACTTGGCGCCACAAGATGGTGATAGAGCATCTATGTCTGCATCTACACCACGACTTAGGGTAATGGTGCCACGTCTGGAATAAGGAATAAGAATAATCTATAACTCCTTATTCCTTATTCCAGACGTGGCACCGTGGTCAGTCGTCATTCACCAAAAACTTCGTGCGCTACTTTGATGGCTTCGACGCAGGGAGGGAAGCCGATGAAACCCACCAGAAAAATAATCACTTCGATGATTTCTTGCTGCGTCCAACCCACATTGAGCATTCCGCGAAGATGGGCGCGTAAGGGTACGGCAGGGTTACCTTGCGTGATGATGGCGGTCACTGCAACCACTTCACGCGTTTTATCCGAAATACCTTTGCGCGCATAAAGATCACCATAACCAAATTCTGCGATGTAATTGGCAAAATCCGGCGAGATTTGTTCAAAATTTTTGATAATTTCTTCTGCGTTAGTGCCTAACACTTCACGCATACGTTGTAAACCGATTTCACGTTTTGACATAGGTGGTCCCTCCAGGGAGTTGTAGTGTATTTGGGTAATGGCGCCACGTCTGGAATAGGGAATAAAGGATGTGACACCGTCATTCAAATATATTTCCTATTCAACAAAAAACATGTAAAATACGCGCGTTGTTTAAGTTTAACCTCTTAATCACTCTAGTAAAAGGATTTTTATGAAGCTATTTCGATTTATTCTTGCTGCTATTTTTTGTTTATTACCATTCACGGTATATGCTGCTGACGATTCAATCGATAATACCGTCCACAAGGTGGCGGCCAAAGGCACCGTCGCGCTGACCTTTGATGATGGCCCAACTGCCGAATATACACCACAGATCTTGGCGATTTTAAAAAAATATAATATTAAAGCGACTTTTTTTATGGTGGGCGATAGTGTGAAGTTATACCCGCAAGTAGCACGTGAGGTGCTGGCCGCTGGTCACGCGATCAATAATCATACTTTGACACACCCTCTATTAACCAAAATCAGTGATGCGCAGTTATATAAAGAAATCACTGCGCCGCAAAAAATTATTGCTAATGCTACCGGCGTAACTCCGGTTTGCTTACGTTATCCTTTTGGAGCATCAAACTCACATGTACGTGCGGCGATTCGTGCACAAGGTATTGTTCCCGTGCCGATGGGTTTTAATTCATTCGATTATGATCGCCCGGGCGTGGATAAAATTGTAAGCTGGGTTTTAAAAAATGCGTATTCTGGCCAAGTGATTTTATTGCATGATGGTTTTTTCAGTCGCGAACAAACCGTGGCTGCGTTACCATTAATTATTGAAGGGATTAAGAAAAAAGGTTTAGGCTTTAGCCAAATTTGTGTGAATAATTAAATTATATCTGGAGAATGTATTATGACTAAATGCCCCTACATGACAACCGCTGCGGGTGAGCCAATCGCCGATAATCAAAATAGTTTGACGGCAGGCCCGCGTGGCCCAGTGTTGATGTCTGATCATCAATTAATGGAACGCATGGCGCATTTCAACCGTGAGCGTGTGCCCGAACGTGTGGTGCACGCCAAAGGTGCGGGCGCGTATGGCACGCTGACGATTACCGGTGATATTACAAAATACACCTGCGCGAAATTATTTTCTAAAATAGGTAATAAGTGCGAAGCATTCGTGCGTTTTTCGACCGTGGCGGGTGAGCAGGGGTCGGCGGATACGGCGCGTGATCCGCGTGGTTTTGCTTGTAAATTTTATACCGAAGAAGGCAATTGGGATCTGGTGGGTAACAACACGCCGGTATTTTTTGTGCGTGATCCGCTGAAGTTTCAAGATTTTATTCATTCGCAAAAACGTGATCCTAAAACCGGTATGCGTGATAACACCATGCAATGGGATTTTTGGAGTTTGTCGCCAGAATCATTACATCAAGTTACCACGTTATTTTCTGATCGCGGTATTCCTGCATCGTATCGGCACATGCATGGTTTTTCGTCGCACACCTATAGTTTGTGGAATAAAAAAGGCGAGCGCTTTTGGGTGAAGTGGCATTTTAAAACAATGCAAGGCATTAAATGTTTGACCGATGCGGAAGCCAGTAAAATTGCCGGTGAAGATTTAGATTATCATCGTCGTGATTTATTTGCTGCTATCGAGCGCGGTGAACATCCAAAATGGCGTGTGCAAATTCAGATCATGCCAGAAAAAGATGCAGAAACTTATCGCATCCATCCTTTTGATTTAACCAAAGTTTGGCCGCATAAAGATTACCCGATGATCGATGTGGGGGTGCTGGAATTAAATCGCAATCCGCAAAATTATTTTGCGGAAGTAGAACAAGCGGCATTTGAACCGGCTAACATGCCACCGGGTATGAGTGCATCGCCCGATAAAATGTTGCAAGCGCGGCTGTTATCTTACCCTGATGCGCACCGTTATCGTATTGGTATTAACTACGCGTTGTTGCCGGTGAATAAACCGCATTGCCCGGTAAATACTTATCATCGTGATGGCCACATGCGTTTCGATGGTAATGAAGGTGGGCAAGTGAATTATCAACCTAATAGTTTCAATGGCCCGATCGATGATCAACAATTTAGAGAGCCGCCGTTGAAAATTAACGGCGATGCCGATCGTTATGATCACCGCATCGGCAACGACGACTACATGCAACCGGGCGATCTTTTTCGCTTGATGAGTGTAGATCAAAAAGCGCAATTAGTAGATAATATCGTGCGTGCGATGAAACCAGTGCCTAAAGCTATTCAACAACGTCAAGTCGGCCACTTCTTTAAGGCTGACCCTGAATACGGGAAAGGGATCGCTAAAGGACTGGGAATTTCTATTGAATAATTATCCATCACAAAGGAGCGTGTATGTCTTTAATTTATATTTTAGTAATACTCATTATCATTGGCGTGGTGCTAGGGTTGATTAATCAAATCCCGATGGCTGCCCCGATAAAAACCATCATCAATGTTATTGTGGTACTTGCTGTTATTGTCTGGTTATTGCAGATTTTTGGCATCTTAAACCTACCGCTGAATTTGCATTTAAGGTAGTTTTTTAAGACCTGCAAAAAATACTTGTAAGTTCTCTGAATGTTCCCTATAATAAAATATTAGGGAATATTCAGGAGCACTTACTATGTTGACCCCCAACCATTACAAAGTCTACGATTTCATCAAGTCTTATATCAAGAGCCAGCACTGCGCGCCCACGCTACAGGAGATTGCTGAGGGCATAGGGCTGCGGGCGAAGAGCTTAATTAGCCGCTATGTACATGCCCTGGCCCAGGCCGGTCTGCTTGAGTTGAGCCCCGGTAAGCGGCAAATACGCCTTGTTGAGCAACCTTCTCATGAACCCCAGATCCCCCTTTTAGGCTGTATTGCAGCCGGTAAGCCGATTGAAGCGATCGCCGAGGCAGATGCCCCCGATGTTATCGACATGCTGACTACGAGTATGCGTTTTAAGCCTTTTGCCTTAAAGGTCAAAGGCGATTCGATGGTGGATGAAGGCATCCTCGACGGTGATGTCATTCTGTGCGAACCGGCTAATACCGCCTTTAACGGCGATATCGTGGTCGCCCTCATCGACGATCAAGAAGCCACCCTCAAGCGTCTTTATCACAGCAAAGGCAGCGTTATGCTAGTACCCGCCAATATCGCCCTAAAACCACAGCGCTATGAAGCACACCGCATTAAAGTGCAAGGCATTTTTCGTGGACTGGTGCGGATGAGTAGGTAGGGGGCTAGCACTCCTTATTATGGTGTATAATTTGTAAGTAGCATAAAGCTTTAAGGAGGTACGTACTATGCCACTATCTCCATTTAACAATTCGACGGAATGCTCGCTTGGTATTGAGCTTGAATTACAACTTATCAATCCACGTAATGGTCATCTGATTTCGCGTGCTAAAGATCTGATTCGCAATATCAGATACGGCGAATATTCGCAGCAAATTAAACCCGAAGTCACTCAGAGTATGATTGAAATTAACTCTGCGGTGCACAAAGACCCGCATGATTTATTGGCAGAATTATTAAATGTAAAAAGTTTTTTAGTGGCGCTTGCCGATAAACTCGATATAGGAATTGCCGGGGGTGGTACGCATCCTTTTCAACTATGGAAGAACCGCAAAATATTCCCTGCGCCACGTTATCGGATGTTAGCACGCAAACAAGGATATTTAGCGCGACGCTTTACGGTGTTCGGGCAACATGTGCATATTGGTTGTAACAGTGCCGATGATGCGATTTATTTATCGCAAACATTAGCGCGCTACATTCCGCAATTTATTGCATTAAGTGCTTCTTCACCTTTTTATCAGGGGGCAGATACAGCTTTTGATTCTGCACGATCAAACGTGGTAAGTGCTTTCTCAACTTGTGGGCATATGCCATTTTTTCAAAACTGGCAAGAATATTCGGCGTATTATGACAAATTGTGTGATTTAAAAATTATAGAAAGCATCAAAGATGTTTATTGGGACATTCGCCCTAAATCTGAAACCGGCACAGTTGAAGTGCGTGTTTTTGATACGCCTTTAACAATAAAAAAAGCAGTGAAGATAGCGGTTTATGTGCAAGCTGTGGCTTGTTATCTTTTGCAGAAAAGACCGCTAAAACCCATTGCTTACGATGCTATGTTGTATAACTATAATCGTTTTCAAGCCAGCCGTTATGGGTTTGAGGGGAATTTTATTGACCCTTATACAGAACAACCTTGTTCAATTGCTGATGATATTGTATCGACTATCACTACTATCTGGCCTTTTACGACAACACTCAACAGCAACGATTTTATGGCGGAGATACAACGCGATGTAGTGGTAAAAGCGAATGATACAAAATGGATCCGCGCTACTTTTCAAGAAACAAAATCATTTAAAGAGCTTGTATTAGGTCAAAGTAAATTGTGGATGCGATAACTCTTCGCGTTTGAATCTTAGGCGTTGTTGCTTTCGACCTCTCGCAATGCTCACATATAACCCATATGCTCCGCTTGCTCAGGTCTCAGCGCCTAGCCTAAAATCCAAACGCTTTGAGTTTGGTGGTTGCTGCAGGTGGGGGATATAACACTGCGCGTGCTTGGGCAAGACAAGCTTCGGCATTATTACTATTAGAGGGGGTAATCACAGTAATATTTGTATTGGGATTTTGCAGATACTTATATGCGTCAGCTACTGTTTTTTGAAATTCCGCATGTCGTTTGGCATTTTTAGGTTGACCACTCGATTCAATGAAATGATTAATCGCATCTTGATTGATTGGTTTTCTATCAGGATTATATTCATTAATTTTATTATACTCTTTTATCATTAGCAGTTCTAAAGCAGCATCGGGCGCTAATCGATCAAATTGTTTTTGTTGCAGTGCTTTTATAAAATTAGGATCCGCATCAATAAAAACATTGCGCGTAGGGAATGAACCATGTTTTTCTTTATATTGAACCAGTGTCAATAATAACTGTGCTTGTTTATTTACTATTTTTCCTGTGTAATTACAAACGGCACTCGTGTTACCTGTGGTTGTCGCTGTTATTAAATCAAGCCAGCTTTGTGCTACGAGTTGACTCATTTTAGCAGGAGTGTTTTTTTCTAAGGCAGTGAAATCTATTGCCAAAAGTGCATCTTGCGGCGCGGGAATAGTAACTGGTTTAGGTTTGGTAATTGAGTGATTAAAATCACTCACCATTGTTGTTACCATTGCTGGTGATATGTTATCACTTGGAGTTTTTCTTTTTCTAGGAGTAGGTGGAGCAGTTCTTCCGTCAATAACTTCTTGCAAGCGACTTCGTGGTGTGGTTTTAATTTCTGCAGGCTTTAGGCTTGTTTGTAATTTTACTTGCGGCTGGCCTTTTGGAAGTAGTTTACGAGGTTGGCTTTTTATTTCAGCAGCAGAGGGCGCAATAGCTTTTCGAGGGCTTGCCGCAGAATAAGCATCGGTCAATAAGGCGCTATGTGGCCTGGATTTTTCACCACTGGCTTTTTGATGCACAGCACCGCTAGTAGAAGCCCAATGCCAAGATTCTACAATGAGTGGGTTTGTATTAGCTTCTATCTGAGATAACGTTATACTTTCTAACGGATTAAAGGTTGTTAATGCAGGTAACTCAAGCGCTAAATTATTTTTTATCCATACACGTAATTGTTCTAACGAAGTTTGTTGAGCAGTTTGAGATTCTTTGGAGTTACAACGTTGATTAATGCTGCTGAGTAAAGAAAAATAAAACGGTATGATGACAATTTCTAGCAGTTTTGTTTTGAAGGCATCAGTTTGTTTAGATGAAGCACCTGGTTTTACACTGGCTTTTGCTATCTTATCTATTATACCTAGCTCAGTACGTGCAGCTGTAGCTTTTGATGCTTGTAGAGCGATAATTAGTTGTCCCGCGACACCGAACAATTGCTGAATTTCTGGTGTGGCATCTTTGGGGGCAGCAACTAATCCTAATTTAATAGCCTTATCTGTTTGTAGTTTACTCAGTACTTTGGTCAAACTTCCCGTCACTGTTTCGAAACTCATAGCTAGCCCTCTTCAAAGCGATGCTTTGGATACAAGTGAGATATTACACCCCAATTATACCATGAGGTTAAACCCTTGTTTAATGCATCGAAGCAAGATGAGGGTATGAGTTACTGCGAAGACGTGTCAATATCAGGAAAAATCACGTTTTCTTCCCGTTTAAGTGACGCCGGATCAAGGTTTTTTTGTGAAAGAAAGCTATAAATTTTATCGTAGCTGTTCTTATGTACGGTGTATGAGAAATGATGCTCTTTTTGGGCCATGTCCATTTGATTATGATTATTTGTATCGTGGGTTTCGTGTGTCATATTGCCTCCGTGCTGCTATATCGTTAGTTGAAAGCAAGGTTAGCATACTACACATTGCGAAAACAATAGGTTATTAACCATAAATCATGTCAGATTATTGCTTACATCTAACCGTGCTGGTGTTTTGATGAAGGCGGCAATTTTGGGTCATTGCTGGCAGTTTTTACACTCAATTTAGGGTTAATTTTTAGAATGGCATCTTTAATTTCTTGCCGTGTTTTAGGCTCTGATAATGTAGATACTTTCTGTAGCAGGATTTTCATTTTATTGTCCATCTGCGTTGCTAATTTATTATCATCAAATTTAATGATATCAGATCCGTTCGATTGTATGCGTTGGGCTTCTGGGGTTTTGGTATTAGCGTGTTTAACCGAAGTTTCTGCGCCATGTAATAATTCCTGCATAGTGATGGTTAGATTAGTGAGTAACTTTGTATCACTTTCGCCATAATGTTTTTCCACCAGTTCCATGGCTGTATTGAGTTGAGTTAAATCTATAGTAGTAGACATTTTATCCTCCTTCGCATGAAGCGCAGCAAATTCTGTCTCCACTTTAGGTATAGTAGAGGTTTTTGAGATTGTCAAACACACAGCATTGGTCAATCATTCTTTCTTCTCTTCTTTTTTCTTGCCGCATTTGCAGCAACAAGAAATGCAATTATAGAAGAAAGCAACCAGCACACCCACAACGAATAAGTCGACAAATCCCCAGCCAGCGCCGATAAATGCGCCTACTAAACTTGGGGCATAACCGAGATATAATTCGCTGATGACATGCACCGTGTTGGCTCCCCAATGAGCTAGCCATGCAACCAAACTTAAGATAAACATAGCTAATCCCCAGGTAATACCAAATGCTAGACCAAAACTAACAGGGCATAATCGTCCGCCACCGCACGACCCACCACATTCGCTCGCGCATTTCATATACGTACCCTCCATTTCAAGAAACACATCTCCATCACCTTAAAGTATAGCTTATTTTGGTTGAAATGATTGCCTCGTTGATTAATCTTTTATTAATCTATAGAATAACGATAATCTTTAAAATTACTTACCTTAAGGTGAATGTATGGCGCTATTAAAAGTATTAAAAAAATATTGCTGATCATTCCACAAGAATGAAATTATTATCGACCGTTACTGGCGTTATTACCATTAAGGGTTGTGCTGACATGGTTTTTTATGGTTCAGATGTTTTATCGATAACTCATGAATTTTATAATAGAGAGGTAGCAACGTCCATCATCAAAGAAATAGGCTTTGAAAATTCGGTTAGTATGGTGCTGCCTTTTGTGCCTAACAAAAAAGATTCTACCTCGCAGCTAAAAATGTACCGCCCTGCAGGCATTGAGAAATCGGTATTTACCATTGTTAAAGAAAATGGATTTAGTGGTGAGCTTATAAAAGCCTATTGGTATTTTGTTGTTAATGGTACTGATGGAAAATATCTAAATGAAGCTTACCAAGAGCAACTAATATCTTTTAAAGAGGTCCTCCATAATTTATTGCGCCGACCAGAAGAGCGCACACCGCATATTGCATTTAATAAAACAGGCGATTATCAAAAGATAGAGCAGGCGATCTTGGATGAGAAGGATTTTATTAAAAATAAACATGTCAATAATTTTCTATTGTTTTTACATCGTCAAATGACAAGTCCAACAGGAGATGATTGTCAGAGAGTAGCTAGCGATATTTTACAGTTTGTTAAAAATGAAAAAGGTATGTATCTCAATTTTGTGCTGCTAATGGGGCCCGCTGATCAAATAGCACACAAAGCTCCCCCAAGTGCTCCAGCAGATGGTAATCCTGCCAATAGTAAGGAAGTTGCTTCTGAAGATGTTGAACATAAACAAGAGGAATTTAAAGGAGAAATCACTGATACCATCTTCAGGCAAGCTGAACCCAAACAATCAAGCTCTGCTTCAGGTAACCCTCCAGTGTCACCACCGTCACAAACTGCCGCGCCTCGTCTACGCTTCTTTAACCTCCGTGTTATTACTAACTTTTCTGCCTCTAGTGCTTTTATTCCTATTGGTGCTTCAGCAGGCTCGGGGCCAGTGAGGGCAAGGACGCCATCGCCGTCATCTTAATCGTCATTGCTTCTGCCTTTCGAAAATGTGCTATGCTCTATTCTGCGAGATGGACAGCAAATTCAATAAGGGTTTATTACGGTGTAAAAAATAATGAAAATTTTAACCCTAAACTGTTGGCCTGCTTTTATTTTTTTCTTATGTTTTTTTCTTACGGCAAGTTATCCAGTCTACGCCGACCCCCAGCAGCCCAAATTATTTTTATTTTTTGATCCAACATTTGAATCAAAGCTTGAGCACTATAAAAATATTCTTGTCAATCCTTCAGTAAGTGGGGCGCAGGTGGTTTACACATGGAATGAGTTAGAACCTAAAAAGGGTGTATATGATTTCTCTAAAATCAAAAAAGATTTACTTTTTCTTAATGGCATACATAAGCAACTTTTTATTCAATTGCAGGATCGATCATTCAAACCCAACGTATTCTATGTTCCTGACTACATAAGATTTGATAAAACTTATCAAGGCGGTGTGGCGATGCAACATGATTTTCCTGGTGAAGGAAAACCAATTACTATCGGGTGGGTTGCAAGGACATGGGATCCAGCAGTACGAGTGCGTTTTCAGTTGCTCATTAAAAAATTGGCTGAGCAGTTTAATGGAAAAATATATGGAATCAATCTGCCCGAAACTGCAGCCGATTTTGATATTACCCAACCCCCTATGACATTTACCCCAGATAAGTATTTTTATGCCGAATTAGAGAACATGGCTGTGTTACGAATAGAATTTAAAAAAAGTGTGGTAATACAATATGTAAATTTTTTTCCAGGTGAATGGAACAACGATCACAACTACATGCAAAGGTTGTTTTCTTACGCTATGAAGCATCATATTGGCTTGGGCGGCCCTGATGTTGTGCCTTATAGAAAAAGTCAAATGAAAAATAGTTACCCGTTTTTTTATAAATATAAAAGCAAGATAAATGTAGTGGGTATGGCGATACAAGCACCAGACTATAGTTATATTAATTCTGAGACGGGTCGTCCGTATAGTTTTTCAGAATTCTATTTGTTTGCAACGAACTATTTAGGGGCGTCGATCCTATTTTGGAATGTGCAAGAGCCATTTTTTTCTAACGAACTTGTACCTAAGTTAAATAAGCGCTATTTTAATGCTGGATGATGAAACTTCGCGAGTAAATGTATTAACGCATTAGAATACAAATTAATCAAACAAAACGAGTGATGAAAACCCATGCCAACCCTATTACAAGCTAGATTACAGTGCCACGTCTGGAATAAAGAATAAGAGTAATTAATGTGAGAATCGTTCTCTATAGCGCCCTGCCGTGATTCTTGCACTGGAGCAAGAGGATATTTCGATTTGGTGATGATATGGATAGCCAAATGTGGCTCCTTGTTGCATTATCTAGTCCAAGGTTCACCTTTATGGTTTCGGTGTCTGTGACCCCCTGGGGTATGATTATGATGATGTTTAGCTTGAGATATTTGGTATTGACCCACAAGTAATCCGTTATCGAAGCTAATCGCCGATGCTGCTATTGGCGTTAACCCAACTATCACGCTTATCATTATCGTTGTTATTGCCTTAGTCAATATGCTCATGTTGTACCTCCTTGGAACTAAGTCTTATATTATAAGTTTAGTTCAACATACATGAATAGCAAGTTTATCTGAGTTTTTATGGTTAAAGGCTCTCTAACCAACCAGATGGTTTATTAAACGTTTGCTCAATTAAAGCGGCCAGTTTATCCCCGATATTTTTGCGCGGGTTCGGTGATATTAGATGGCTAAGCTGTGGTTGCGACCTTCCATGACATTACCAATTACCTTAATGGTAAATATCAAGAAATGGTTTGTTGTCAGATAAAGTCTTACTGAAAAGTAGTTGTTATAGGTGTATCTTCTTACGTGCTTATTTTTTTAAAATATAGGATTGGCTAAATTAGCTAAAAAATATGGGCTGCCAGATCGTGAAACAGTGCGCACAATGTTAACCTTTAATTTGATATTTACCATGTGCTTAGCTTTTTTCCCATTTTATTTTTTCTATATAATATCCAATATTAAGGATTCGGTGAATTTAATGATGATGCCGAAGAAACAGTTTGTGGATGCTCATTTTCTCTAGGCTGCCTCTGATTTGGTAACTGTGCGTCTCTTGCATTTTGTTGTGTACTAATCGTTAGTTAAGAAAAACTTCTATTTAAGAAGCTTAACGTAGAAGGTGCTGTAAATGAAGGAGTTATTTGCTGTGGTAAATTGATGCTTGGTGCAGTAGCACTGGTAGATGCACTTGATGTAAAAAACGAGTGCATATTAGCAGATGTGCTAGAGGTTGCTGTTATTACCAAAGTAGAAGAGGATGATGAAAAACGTGAGTGATCATTTGAAGGACTATTACCTGATAGGCTACTACTGCTAGATGATACAGATGGAGTTGGACTGGGTCTTGAAATAGCTGTTTGTGGAGCAGCAGTAAAATTATCAATTATTGCTCTTTCGATACGATTTTGAATTGATTCAGTTGCTATCAAGCCAGGGCCACGTATAAGTGATTGGTAGTGTTGCCCTACCTCGTAGCCTAAATAAAGAATTGCAACAGGATTGGGTCGTCTAAATATTTCTGGATCTGCTTCGTCGCTTCTAATAATCACTAATGTTACATTCAAGGCCCTTGATAACGCTAAAATCATTTGATGGTCAGCCCATTTGTTTTTTTGTATGAGGTTTGCAATAAAAGCATCTATTTCTCCTTCAGCCGAATCTTTGTAGACGTCCCAATTTTTTAGGATGTGTTCGGCAGCTAATGCCCTAAGTTCCCTATGTGTATAAGCTGCATAATGAGTTCCATGTGTTTGTAATTGATGAGCCACAGCATGTAGAAAACAATTACCATCACGTTTGCTATCTTCATCGTTATACGTAAAACCGAAAATTTTTGCTTTGGCGGCTAATTCTTTGCCTCTAGGATTATCTTTTATAGATGCTTCTATGGCGTGGGCTTCTGCTATATCATTACCCCACAAGGCCATAGCATTGATGAGTTCTTGGCAAACAGGATCAACTATGGTGGACATATTTTTTTCATCCTTTGTTTCCTGATAATTCCAGCCAGGTTGATTGCCTTGTTGACTAGTAACCAATTTATTTGTTTCTTGAGTCTGACTACTAGTTGAACTGCTAGTCGGAAGGGTTATCTGACCTGCGGTTGGCTGGCGAGGTTGGAGGCGTACTGGATCAACAGATGGAGGTATTTGCCTAATTGGGCCTCTTTTTTGCTGAGAGAAGCTTTGCATTTTGCTATTGATAATATTCTTGGCAATTTCTCGTTTTGCTGCTTGCTTGTTTGTATCTCCACCAAATATTGATGCATTTAGAACAGAAACATCACCTATTTTGATCGTTTTTGTTTTCCCTTTGTCTGCGACTACTTTGTCAAGCTCATCAGTAGATTGACATATTCTTCTTACTTCATTTTCTAACTTTATATCTAGAAATCTTATTTCATGGACGCCTGCTAATTGATGTGACAAATTTCTACCCAATAACCATCGTATGTTTTGTAAAACATGAACTTGATTTTGACTATCATGATGACCTGCTGTGAATGGTCGTAAATCAGGTTCAGCGGTTGGTTTATCTTCATAGCTAAGATAAAAAAGTTCCCCTTGTTTTTCGGTGCGAACAATTCTTTGTGCCATATTAAGAGCAAGTACTTCATAATATGCACAAAGCCATTCCTTAAGTAACTCGACAACTTTTTTTCGTTCATCGCTTTCAACTGTCGTTCTAATAATTAAGTATCGAAAACAAGCATATAAGGTTTCATCCATTCCATATTTAACCGCATAGATATTTTTATACGGTTTATTAAAAGAAGGAAATTTGATATTAAACTGATATACAACATGATCTGCAGGGATGTCACCAATAAAGGAGGTTTCAACTTCGGGTGCAATGTTATGATCAACAGGCACTTGACCCGCATAATTCATTTGTGTTACGCGATTAATAGAGGCTTCACTAATAAATTCTCCCATCTCATGCAAAACAATATATAATTTTCCTGCATGAGAGTTTCCAATGCTACCATCTTGATTATAGCGTGCTACAAAGCCATATTCATAATAATCCTTAAGACCACAAGCATATTTTAAACTATGATATGGCCTATCGCCCGTTGCAATAGCATAATTAAATGCATTAATAAACTTACTTCCACAAAAATTATTTGCTTCTCGAAATCTTTTTATTCTTAATAAGTGTGAACTTATTCCATTACTAAAATCATGCTGTAAATAATCACTCACAGAATTAAATACATAATGATCGGTTGATGGTTTTACAGTGCGAGCGACGCAGGCTCCAGTTTCTCGTAAACTTTGGTAAGAAGCTCGCAAGTTGTACGCGGTTACCTCTAATCTCCTCAATACAGTCAGATCACGATAAAAATCGTTATCTCCTCTCAGTTCAGTGTAAAAGTCATAATATAAAGTTCTAAGTACAGATTCACAGAACTGAGGACGCCCGACTTCCTGCATACTGTAGTGATAACGTCTTGCAGATGTTGACCAGCGATCACGCATATAATTTATGCCACGAAATTGAGCAACATATTTCTTTTTTATTGTCTTATCTTGGCCTTGAAGCTGTCCACGTGCCTTCAAATAATCGCTGCCTTTAATAGCGTCACTTAATTCTTTAATCTTCTCTAAAGTTGGTGTGGTTGCATTAGTTCTAATTTTATCCATTTTTAAATTTAGAGCACCACTACCCCCTGTATCACTACGGCGCGTACTTCTCCAAAAGGATGGGCTATGTAAATTTCGAATAGAACGATGCTGTTTGCTTTTTTCCGTCAAGCCATGTTCTAAAAGTTCTTCGTCGTCTGAATCCGAATCATCAGATTCATCATAAACGGGATAGCGCTCTAATTCTTTAGCGGCGCTTGTATATCCAATTTCTAATTGTTTATCTATTTGTTGATATTCAGGTTTAAAAAAAGAGATAAGGCGCCATATATTTGCAAGTCTTCTTTGTTTTTCTTGGGCTCTTGATTCACTCCCTAAAGCCAGATCGCGGTCAGGATGACGACTAACTTCTATGTTTCTATCCTTAATAACCCATTGACCCAAAATAGATTCTGTCAAATACATGTCCATCAATTTAGGTAAAAAATCAGTGTTAACTGATAAAAACCATGATTTGCTATCACCCAAGCGTTGAATAAATAATTGTCCAAATTCATAATTATTTTTATTAAACGTTTTTAATATAATTTCGGCAAATAATTGGGGATTTCTTTGCAGTAAAGAAAAAATTAAATTAACAAGCTCAATTAAAGCAGAACATTGTGGATAGTTTAAATACTCCTTACTTACTTCTAGAAAAAATGGGGCGATCCATCTAGTCAATTTTTTAATATCCGGTAAACACCTTATATGTACATCTAAAAGCAATGAGGTAATTGTACAGCAAGGGCTAGCATCCGTATTTTCCATTAAAACTTCGGAAGCCAAGATACAATCTAGCGGAGATTGACAGACGTTATTTGTACGTCCTAATAATCCTAAAGGATCTCTACCTTGGCCAGCAAAAGATAAAAACGTCGCTATATTTTCCAACAAGAACCGAACGATATGCGCATGACCGTATTCAATCGATAATAGTAATGGATTATTTCCTGAATTATCGGTAGTATCAATAAGAGCTCTTTGATTTTCCAGTAAATATTGAACGATAGGTAAATAACCTTTTTCAGTAGCTATCAGTAGCGCCTCATTGCCCGCAGGAAAGATACCGCCACCAGTAAATTCGAAGGGTTCTTCAAGCATAAATTGTACTATATTTAGTTGACAGTATCGGGTCGCTTGATATAAAACATCTCCTATGCATTTTAGGTTTGCGTCCTTATCTGTAAACGCTGGGCAGTTATTTTTAAATAGCCCTCGTAATGTGGCTATATGAATTTTAAGTTTTTCTAAATCACCTTTTTCCGCATTATCAAGCAAATCTTCTTGTAGGTTTTTTTGTAATATTTTCCCATTGTGATCTAAAACAGATCTTATCTCTTTGATAAAATTTTCTTGCTCTTGTGAACTTAAATCATGTGTAACATGTACTACGGATACGTTATCAGGATTTTTTAATGCTTGGCCTAACACACGTAATTGTTCGGCAGTAATGCCAGTACCTTGCAGATCAATAATCATTAAAGAATTGTGTTCAATTCCTTCCAACAGGGCTGTAAATTGTTCGGGATTCATCTATTACTCCTAATACGTATAATCTAAGTATGTAAATAACAAATCTAAGCTTAAACTTTTTTCTATGTTATTGCCAGCCTCACTCTATTAATCGAAAAAGCCGAGCTTGCAAAGTAGCATCTTTTACCTTGCCATTAGCATCTCGCATAGGTAAAAGTTCTAGCTTTGCAACAAAGCCATCATCGACTTGGATTCCTTGCAGATAGGTAAACCCCAATAATGAAAGACAAGGGGAGAAATTACCCATTTTCCACCTCTGAGGCAACGCTTTTTTTTGTGCTAATTTCTGGCTTATAAGTGAAGTAAAAAACTGTCACGCGAGAGAAAACCCCATCCTTGGTGGGATAGTGTTATCCCGCAAGGACAGATGTGGTTTTAAAAAAAGAAAGTAAAGAGAACTCCTCTTTCTTTCCAGTACGAATAGTGCAAGGCTATGTTACTAAATTAAAAAACCAATCTAGAGCATAAGTACCACACTACAAAAATGATCCAAAGTTATTGCTAACTTACGCACGATACTATTTTACTCTTAGATATATGAGTGAAAAACAGGCAGGATCTCGCGTCTTACTCAACGGATTATAGTCGTGTTGGGCGGTGAGCTTACCCGTGTTTTTTGGGCAATTTTTACATTTAGTTTAATCTGCTTAGATTGCAGCGATTGTTGGTAAACAATCAATAAAGTATTTCATGAGGGTTTATGTTTTTTTAGGCTAGGCTCTACTGCGTCTCCATTGTCAGGAAGTTCATCTATTTTTGCTTTCTCTGGAGGTGGGATAATTGTCGTTTTGATGAAAATCTCACTTTGTATTTTAAGTTCAGATTTTAAACAGAGCTGATCCACTGTTCTATTTCTAAAAAAAGTGGTATGTGGTAATGTAACTCGTTTATTAGATACTTTTGAGGCCAAATCTTTGATATCAATGTGTTCTCTATGTAAAATAAATAAATTGCCATTAATTTTTTGGCCAGTAGGTTTCTCTTCGCTTGCAGGGGATTGTTGTGTTGGTTCAGATTTTTTACTACTACTCGAACTATGGGATGTAGCGCTTGTAACTTCAGAGGCATGATTTACTATTTCCTCGGTGGGATCAATTAATCTTCGTACATCTTTATTGTAGCTCTCATATGAAAAACCTTTAAATATACCTCTCGCTCTTTCTGAATTCCATATCTCCCCTTTAAAAGAGCTTATTCTTGTTACCATGCGCAGGCGATGAGATGGTATTTCAATGCCTACCTGGGTCAAGCAATCTTGTATAATATCTAACACATTACCTTTAATGCCAGGCGATTGTGCTTGCAGGACCAACTTTTGGCAATTATGTGCAGCACGCAATGTACCATCGCAAACGTTGTTAGATGAGTGTATATCTAATACGACGCTATAGCACCGGACTTTTCCATTATACTTAGTACCCCGATTGGCAATCTTATATTTCTCATTTTGTTGTATGGTTGTTAATTTTTCTGTCAGCCAACCCCTAAATCTTTCTGTCTTCAAATAAGAATAAAATACCTCTTCACTATGAGGGTCTTCTTGATCTATTTTCCGCCCTAATCGTTCTACTTGACCTTTTGAAACAACTGCTAACGCTTCATCTTCTACAGCAAAAGTGCAAAAATCTCCAAAAGTATTATTGTCAGGGGTATATTTACGAGATAGAACAAAGCCGATATTGGCGGTTATAAAATTAGTAGCTTCCTGGGGATTGTATTGGCCTATTGTACCTTGAGCAACGACTGTTTTTTCTTGAATTCGTGTTATTGAAGCATTAAAAGCATTAATAACATCTTGTCGTTTATCTTCTGCGGCTTCTGTTGCGGCACAGTCATTTAGCATCCTTATAGTCTTGAATTTATCGAAAAAAACCGCTTCTTCAAGCGCTTGAATTTCATGTAAAGTTAATACGTCAGAAAAATAATCTGGTATTTTACAGGGTTTACGGCGTGCAGAATCTTTCCTCGGTTTTGGGCTGAAATGTAAATCTAAATTTCTTGACCAAACAATTGGCCTGGCAAAATACCCATAAATATCTGTCCAATTACATTCCATATCTAGTTTAACTTTGTTTCTATACGTATCCCTCTCGTCAGAAGTTATGAGCTTTGGGTCTTTACCGGGTGGTTCAGTTCTAGAACCTTCAGCTATGCTTTTTCTTACTCGCGTGTACTGTTCATTTATATAATCTTTAATTTTAGATTGTACGGTACTATTTTTACTTTCGGCATAAGTAAAAAATGAATATGAAGTCATAGAGCTTGATAGGCCAGAGTAAGAGCTGGCATCATCAATGTCCATGTAAAAAGAAAATGAATATTCTTCGTCAAAGCTTACGTATTCTTTAGAAAATAAATCTTTGAGCGCAGCAAAATCAGCTTTAATAATTATTTCAAGTAATTTCCAATGGGTTGCTTTTTTATGTGTGGCCCTTGTTTGTGTATCGGCAGTTAATGATTGCAAATGGCTTTCAATTGATGTTTTTTCTTCTTTTTCATCAACGGGAGTAAACTGATCCACTAGACTCATTTCTGCCAGCCCTTCTTTATGAAGTAACATTGTTTCAAGTTTATTGATAGTTCTATCTATTTCTTCTTGTGACTTGTAGCGAGTCCATCGTCGTGTATAAATTCCAAAATCACCCTTAGCTTTTATATCACCTTTTACAGCATTCTGAAGCTCCAATGAATGTAATTGTCTTACTGTTAAAATCTGACTATCATAATCTTCGTTGGGATTGCTTAATTGACCTAAACTTGGTGGTAATAATATTGTTGCAGTAATATTAAAATGTACAACTCCATACTCTTTTGGGTCTGCAAATTCAAGCCGTTCTACTCCATCTAAAATACTCATCAAATCATCTGGGGGCCGTTCTGAAAAAAACTTCATAAACTCTACAACAACTATTCCTGTTGATTCGCTATGATTGCGTGATCTCCTACTCTTCATAGTACCTGACCAGTAAACTGTCTTTAACTTTGTGTCATTTCTAACGTGTGTTATTGCTTCTAGCAACTTATCCTGGTTATCTCTTTTTTTTGCAGAAATCTCTTTCATGGGGTCAACTACAAGTAAAAAATCATCTTTTAACACACCAAAGCAATAATGGTAGTTATCAAAGCTAGCAGGTTCTTGAAAAATGAAATAAGCAGGTACTTTTAAACTTTGCGAAAGTGCTCTAAGTTTTTTAAACTGTATTGCAAAAGAACTTACGCTTTGTGGTTGGAAAACATATCGTAAACATGAGGATCTTTTATATTGAATACAAGTAAGATCTTGCATTGTTTTTAAACTATACCAAGCTTCACCATCAAAATACTTGTTGATGTCTATGACATGATAATCTATGTACCCTAATGCGTTGGGTGGTTTTGCACGTCTTAAAAAAGAATCGATGTCATCGCTTATGGCTGGTAATCCTATTCTATTTGAAGAAACAGCGTTAAAGATAGTCATCAACCATAAGAAAGATTGATAGTCATTAATTATAAATTCAGGATAATCCTCAAATTTTAGTTTAAGTGGTTTTATTTGTGAAATTTTTTTTTTCAATAGTTCTAAGAAATCTTTGGAAATTACTTCTCCCGGTACTATTTCAAGCGTGCACTTATCTATCTGTTCGCGTGGTCCTAAACTTTTTAATTTTTCATTTAGTTCGTTTAACTTCATCTGAGTATCCTTATGCTTTATAGAAAGCTAATACTAGGATATTTTTATCATAGAAGGACTTTTAAGTCTATAAATGCTCAATTTTTCATTTATTAAGGCCTTGAGGGCTTACCGAAGTAGGGGAGGGTAGGGGTATAGTATCATCCGGTTTGCCAGAAGGTTTATTCAGTAACGCCCGCTCTATCCATGTTTGCAAAATGTGCACCTTGCGGCAGAACTTGGTTCTTATCACCGTGCACGGAATAATTTTATTTAACATAGATGTTTCCTAAAAATAAAAAAGCCACATGAATGTGGCTTGGATGATGAAAAAATCAAAAATGAAGTTGAAGGTTTAAATTTTAGGCTTTATTGAATGTAATGGTATAACACCTTCCATGATCTTATTAAAAGGATCCTTAATCTTTTCGATGGTTGCCCCATTAGCGTCGCCTGCATTAAATACTCTGTAAATGGAGTACCCGCGACCGTCTTTGTTACAATCGAGCATGGCTTTAAATTGATCGCCGGAAAAATAAGCACTATGTGGTTCTTTTGATCTTGTGCTCTTAACTTCAATCCACCGCTCCCAGGTAGTTTTTTTAGTTTTATCTAAGTTTTCAAGTCTTGTTTTCGTAACGGTCAAATCTTTATCTTCATAGCTTTCCTTATCTTTATTATGCCATTTAACAGATATTTTGATGCGATCGTTTTTTTTGTCTATTGCTTCTAACTCAAAACCTGTATCAGTCTCTTGCGGTTTCGTTGCGCCAGGTTTTGCAGTATATTCTTTTTTTAACGCATAATAGACACATTGTTCACCCCATTTACCTATAGCTTTTTTAGCATCTGCACTTAAACGTTTGGACTCTGATAGATCTTCTTCAGGTCTATTTTTTCTCTTATGAGTTTGCTTGGGTAATTTTTCTTCTTTTTCTATCGCGCGTGGTTTAAGCCTGCGGCGTCAAAAAAGGCGTCTTGTTGGGTTGGGGTCATGGTTTTTTTACTTACTTGTATATTTTTAAACAGTAGAAATAAATGTAGGAAATTTACTAATTGTAAACGTATTCAATTCATAATATGTTTTGACTAAAGATATTACGGAATCAATAAACATACTCTTTTATACTTAACAATTTTTTTGTGGACTGTGGGTCATATCAACTTAATTAAAGGACATAAATAAATGCCAACACATTATGAATATGCGGTAATGAGCAGAGAAGTTTATAATAAAGATGGTGGAACCCCTCCTGACGGTTGGACAGTACGCAAACCATATTATCCTAAGAACTACTGGGGATTAGGCGTAGCAATTTATCAAAAGGGTCGGATTGCAAGCGAATATGTAATTGCATTCAGAGGAACTCATAGTCTTTTAAAGAATGCAGCAGCCGATATAGGCTTATTCTTTGGACAAATACCCCCGGGTACTTTTGATGATAAAATGATAGCTGATCATCGTAGGGAAGCAGGGCACCTGAGAACAATACTAGAAGGCATTTTAATATATATAAAAACTTTTGGATCGGGCGCTAATGTTTCTTACACTGGGCATTCATTAGGTGGTTGTATGGCAGAGATTCGTGCGTGCCACGAAAATAAAAAAGCTGTTACTTTTGATAGCCCTGGTTGTGAAGCTCTTTTGGAGCGTCCTCAAATAGAATGGGGTAATGGAAATAGTCGGTGCTATTTATCACCGTGGAGGGTAGAACCAAATATTACCTCTTACTTAAGTGCCCCAAACCCAATAAATACACTTCATAAACATGTTGGTACGAAAATCAGGCTCCACGTAGATCATAGAAATACTCAAGGTATTGCAGATAAGACACATAAGTTATTATATGCAGCTTCTAATATTGGTGATGATGCGCTAAGAATAAGTTTTTGGTTTAAGGTTATTCCACATATCATTCCACAACTGCCTGAAATTTTTGATGGAATAAATTTTAATACGTTTATACTTATTTTTTTCTTAGTATTAGCTTTAAGATTTATTAGAGATTTAACATGGGTGCAGACTCAACATACTATAAATAACCTTGTAGAATGTTTTGACCCTCATACAGGGCAAGTTAAACCATCGAATGATCGTATACCAGGAAATGGAAAAGTTATGGCAAGCTGGCCAACGTATAGAGAGCATCATGTTTTAGGTAGGTCTCAACGGATATTATTTTTTCCGATACCAGCATTGCCATCTAATTCTTCTAAAATGTTACCCGACGTTCCATTAGTGGGTAAAATTTTGAATATCACTAGTAGCAATAGAGGTATATTAAATCTATTATGCCAAGAAGATACAACGGAAAATCAAAATAAAAATACTCCAGGGTATAAATATAGAAAATAACTTTTTTCAGGTGCAAACATAAAATGCGTTGTTGAAAAAATCAATTTTTCATTTATAAATTAACCTTTGGATATTAATATGCAATATGAATTCATTGTGCCCATAGTTGTTTCCTCGCTTTCTTTCATTGTATCTTTTGCCTCTTTATGTGTTTCGCTTAAAGCACAAGAAATATACAAGGAAAAACTACGTTTAGATTTATACAATAAAAGATTTGATATTTACTCTAAAACCTTAAATTATTCATTGATTTTTATATCGAATCGAAAAAATTACAAGATCCTAAATTTGAAAGTAAGCGAGATAGCTGCATCCTTGCTTACCGAGAATCTCGGTACTTATTCAGTGAAGATACTGGGGTTTACAACTTAATCGGTAATATTTTGCAAACTACTTCTATGATAAAAAGTTATCATGAAAATGAAGAGAATGGGAAACTAATAACCCATGAAGAACATAACAAAAATACGTCTAATGGATTTATTCTCCAAGAATTCCTTAAAGATTTAGAAAAATCCATGTCGCCTTATTTAAAATATTATTATTAAATTGATGTTTGTGTGTATTAAAATTTTTAATTATTTTTCAACTGTACGTAATCCCCATTGAGAGGCAGGATTATTCGTGGCTCTAAAGTAGAAGATTGTAACCTTTCTCCAATACCATTTTTAATTTTATTAATATCGGTACGGAGTGCATCATATTGAAATTGGATGCGTGTGTTTTTGTCTTGCTGACGTTGTGCCTCGTTAATTATAGTAGTTAGTGAATTAAGCACATTAACTACCGTTGCCAAAGCAGCATTTTCAGATTCGGTATCTGCATGAACGGGCGTTATAGTTACTGAACCAATCATCAATATACTAAATACTATGTAATAGAAGAGTTTCATAAAAGCCTCGTTTAGAAAATTATCATCAGTTAGGTTTTATAGGTATTTTTTAAATAAACTAACAGTTGCGGACAATGCAACAACACTAGCGATGGCCAATGGTAGTAAGAAAAGATCCGGTGCTACGTAAAATGGTAGTACCACATATAACAAGCTGCCCCAATACCACAACGGCATGATGCGTTTTTTGAGTGTGTGATAGAACAACGCGCTTTCTCGTCCGCCTTGTAATTTGCGTAGGTGACGTTTTACTAATCCATTCACTAAGCTTACCATGCAGAGTAAAGCTAGTACGATTGCAAATAAAAAAACCATCGTTTCTCTGAGGAGGACTAATTGGGTGATTAAAATCAGTAATTTAGTGCTTTCATATACAAATGGATAAAATATCACTGTTAGTCGTGCCAGATAAATATCTTTTATCGATATTGATAGTTGTGATGGATCTAGCAGACTTTGAGCAAGATCGCCTAGTTGTTGGATCCAATCTAATTCAATTGATAATATTGATTGTAATGGCTTGGGTAGCGTTACAATATTGGTTGGTGAAAATGGATTTAATGCTAGTTGAATAAGTTGATCGAGGTAAACATTGATCGATTATATGCCGATAAAACTGGTTATGATGATAAATGGCAATATTGCAAATGCTCAGCTTAACAATATCCAACTGGTTCCTTTTATGATAATTCCGAAACAAAAACCAAAGATTGTAAATATCGGTGGTTTTTTGTGGATCATATCTATAAGTTTTTTGGGGTATCTCGGTAATCAATGCCCCCTTTCTCAAAAGTTGAATTTATTTGAGATAAGGGGTTAATTTAAAATACTGTACGAAGTGGGTTACTAAGAAATTATCTTCCTAACACCGGTACAGTAGGGGTAGATGTAAGTAAAGGCGCTGTATCATTAGGAATATTGGCTAATGGTTTAGACCAAAATGGTGTATGTGACCCACCATTTTTCCAATAATCTGGTGAATGAGGTGGAAAGTAGCTTGGGCAATCGTGAACAACCTGTATTATATAACTTTTAGCAGCGAGAATGATGTTGTCAATATACGTGTAATATTGATCAAACAACATAGATGCAGGGGTTTTGGTTTGTGATAATTTCTTAACAAAATAACCTAATTGCAACAGTGGTTCTGTCGTCGCAGCAGCACTGGAAGTTTGCGAGGGTGACTGCTCTGGATCTACAATAGAAAGCAAATGTCTTCTCGTTGAGAATTCTAGTGCTTGAGTACCCTGCGGATCAATAGAAATAGATACTGTTAATTTTTCTTTAATTTCATTTCGTTGCCGAATTTTTTCATTCATTTCCTGCTCCATTCTTAATCCTAATGCCTTAGCATCATTTTGATATTTTGGACCTTCTCCCAAAATTCTATTGTAGTTTTGAGTCAATGTACTCTCCCATTGGGTAAGTTTTGTACTTTCCTCATTTAATAACCTTACCTCTTGTTCTAAGGCCGCTCTTTCTTGTAAAAATTTTGCGGTATATTCATCTAAAAGCTTATCGCGGGCGCGAATATCTCCTTGCGCCGCTAACATCTTTTGGTTCAGGTCATTTACATAAGAAATTGCTTGTGGATCAAACCAACTTACCCCTGAATACATATAGGCATCATTAGCTTGATGACTAGCGTAGGTGAGGTCTTTAGCGACTTTAGCTTTTTGCCCCAAATCTTTTGCAAATTCAATATATTGTAGACGGCGTTTATCATGCAATTCTGCTTTGGTATTATAAGCAGTGCGTCGTTTATTATAACCTTCCAGAACTTTATTATATTCGTCAAATCCTTCTTGATTTTCTTCAAAATCCGCTAATAGTTTGCGCCCTCTAGCTTCGTGAAGCTTAGCCTGTTGTTCATGTGATCGCTCTAATTCTAAAATTTCTCTATTAATTTGTTCTAACTTTCTATTTAGCTGTTCTTGTTCGGGATTACTAACAACATAACTGCTTGATGTTATTACTACTTGAATTTCTCCATCTGGTGTTTGTGTTGGTGTTTCAGTTCCATAGAATGCTTTTTTTAAAGCATTATATGCTTTTTTACTATCTTCAAGTTTATTTTGTTTAGGTAAAGCTTTCATTCCTACTAAAATGCAGCCTTTAGTATGAGCTGGGGTATTTCCAATGTGAATTTGAATGTGAGTGCGTGGCTGCGTGCCTGTTAATTCTACCCTCCATTTGTCTGAGTGATCGTAACGCAATTTACCTCCGTATGTACCTTCAGGTATTGAGCTTACCGAGCGTTGATTATCACGGTATAAATGTTCGAGGGTATAGCATACAAAGTTATCATCAACATAAAGTTCACCAGTAATTGAATTGGAATTAACTGAAGTACGTTTAATAAAAATTCTCATCTTTATGGTTCCATTAGGTTAGGTATATAGGATTATCTTTACTAAATATTTAATATCATCTGAAACATTAAAGATTTATAGATGACAAATTAATCTTACAGAAAAAATGATGTATTTACTGTCAGATAATTGCTAAAATGATCTCATAAAAAATGTTATTTCCTCAACCGTCATTGGAATGTCCTGCATTTCATCTTGCGGCAGCGGCATCCTGATTTTCCATAATTGTCCGCCTTCAATCAGGCAATAGGCTTGTCCTTTGGGAAGTTGTAATAGATCGTTGGGTGTGAGCATCGGTACTTCATTGGTGCTGATTCTGTCTTCATTGCTCGATGTAAAATCAGCTTCTTGACCTAAGTTGGATGCATCACTGACGGAGGAGTAAGGTTGTAAGCTGTAAATGGGTACACGTTGTGATAATTTATCCGTAAGAAAACGTGCCGTGCGTTCTTCAATCACGCGTAAACACACTAAGGTGTTTAAGTTGCCTGCGACTTGTCCGGCTTTAGCGGCATTGCCTAGTTTGGCTTCAACGTCTGACCAGGTTTTGTGTCTTGTTTCGCCAAACTGCTACTATCCTGTATAGACACAGGCATTGCAGTATGTGCAACAGCACCTACTGGTAATGGCGCATAGATGCTATGGCGGCAAGTGAGTTGGCGCGCTATGCCAGGTGGAAAAACTTGAGTGGGTTTATTTTGCTTTTCTGCCACTGCAGAGTGTTTTTCTTCATCTGGTTTAGCTTCAGATTTCTCAACCGTAGCGTATTGTGTCTCTAAAATATTACGATTAGATTCAGACAAACCCTTTGCGTTAGTAAAATCAGCCCAATAACTTGTTAAGGATCCTTGATGCGTAACCCACCGTAATGATAAATGAGAGTCATTCCATTTCCAGCAGCGTAATGCGTTATCATCTCCAGTAGCCAATAAAGTATCACCACTTAGCCATACTATATTGTTAGTACCTCCTGTTGTTATTAACTCTAATGATCGTTTTTTTGTTGCCAACTCCCAAATATAGATATGCTGGTTTTTTCCATACGAAGCAAGTAATTTTTCATCCGGGCTAAAAGCTAGGCCATGAATTTTTTTTGAATGCCCTTGCAAACTCCCAACTTTACTCCAACGCTGTTTATCATCATCCAAATGTTTCTTATCACTTTGTTCATATAGTATTATAGTTACCTCCCCGCTAACGGTTGCAAACCATTTTGTTTTTGGACTAAAAACCAACAAACCATTAAGAGTGGAATCTGGTGTGCTATGGTATACACAAGGATTCAAAAGAGCACACTTACGAGGTTGGGATTCGTAATCATCAACAAGCTGCATAATATCGACATTCCTTAATTCCACAGGTTCTTTAAGATTATCTCTCATAAAACTCATTTCATTATGTAGCTGAGATATCGATTCAATAGCAAAGTACTTAGAGTCAGAACTTAAAACAGAATGACAAAGACCCCCGTCCTTACTCGTCCTGACAACATTGTAACCATTCGATAAATCATACACAGAAATAAGAATCGCGGTGCCATGAAAAGGATAAGATATTACAAGATAATATTTTGAATTCAAGAAATTTATAACTATTTTATCAGACTTATCAAACCCTCGGTCTAAATAAAAAGAACCCTTATCAGAAAAATAATAAATTTCACCTGTTATAATATTCCACCATCGAAGAGTACAATCTACATCAGTGGTAATTAAATAAGTATCTTCTTCATTGAAAACAGTTTTGTCTATTTTTGCTGGATGTTGTAACCTGTGGGTCAATTTCCAACTTGGCGGTGAGGTATCGCTTATTTGCACATTCTCCCATATATAGGCTGTTTTATCCGATACTGAAGCAAAATAACGCCCACTGCTGCTCAATACCACACTTTCAACAGCGGCAGAATGTTCTTGGAGTGTTTGCCAAAGCTGTCCCGTTTTCGCTTCCCATATACACACTAATTTATCTGCGCCACATGTAATAATCTGTTTTTTGTTTGGGCTCACAATTACACAGTTTATTTTTCCCGTGTGCCCTATATTCTGTGGCTGCCATTGTTCTTTATTGATGCCCCAAATACGAAGCGTACCATCTCTACTTGCTGAAACTAAAGAATTTTCGCTGGGGTTAAAATCGACGCTTTCAACTTCTGCCTGATGCCCTTGAATAACTCGAACGAGCTGTTTTCTGAGTACGTCCCAGATACAAATACTGGTATCATCACTACCCGAGGCAAGATATTGACCGTCGTGATTAAACGCTACACATCTTACTGCACCGCTATGACCTTGAGAAAGATATTCTTGCTGTTTTGTTTCTAAAGACCATAAAGCAATAGTTTTATCAACACTGCCAGAAGCGATTAACTTTCCATCAGGGCTAAATTTAACACTCCACACCCCGTCGGTATGCCCATGATAAACATGAATAACACGGCCACTTGTTACTTCCCATAATCGTATGACATTGTCTACATGTTCCGACTCTTCTTTTAGTTGTGGGTAATCTCTATTTTCTCTTTCACGCCATAACTTATTATCTCTTCTACCTATATAATCATAACGAAAATAAATTGTGCTGCTTCCAGTAACAATCCATTTCCCATCCGAACTGATATCAATGCTTCTGACAATACTGCGCGGGCTCTCCTCTGTTATCTTGAGAGAGCTAAAAAACGAATTTGTCTTCCAGGTGCAAAGTGGAAATCCACCTGCTTCAATTTTCTTTTTCCTAGGTTCCCAGCCACCAGCAGTAACGTATTGGTTATCAGGATGAAAAGTAACTCCATAAACGTATATTTCATTTTGTAAATGGCGTTTTAATTTCCCCGTTTTTACATCCATTAAAAATATACCACGACTTCCTGTTGCAATAGCAAGATATTTGCCATCGCGACTAAAGTTTAGATTTTGAATTCTACCATCTTCACCAAATATGCTGAGTAATTTAAGATGATAGTATTTCTCCCAAATAACTTTATTAGTTTTGCTATCTAATAACATAATGCAATCATCGCCACCAACCGCTATCGATTGTCCATCTGGAGAGTAATGGCAACAAATATAGTGGTGCGGAAATTTTAAAGGCTGATATTCTATAAAATAAGTGAGATTAATCTGCGACCAACCGAATTTTACGCCAGGCATATTAGTATTTTCAAAATCGCCATTTCTAAACCATCCACCTGACATTGTTACTCCCGAAAAATCACCACCGGGAACACGGATACCTTCACACATGGAATAGCTTGCATCTGCTCCCGGAATACGAATACCGGGTAAATTCAAATAGTTAAACGAAGCCCGCGCTCGGTTTAGTATGGTGTATGCATTGGCGGAGGCTTGTGCGACATCAGGATCAGTGGCTGACACTTTTACTCGTTCTAAAAGAAATGGAAAATTGGGTGTTTTATCAATATCACGAAAAGCACGGGTGCCGTCATCCGCATCGCGCAAAAGATAATCTACCCAGAAATCCATAACACCAGGCTCCTCTTGAACATCACGGTTGTTTAATGCTGGGGTTATTAATGCGGTATCTTGTTTTCGAGTGACAGCATGTAGATAACCAGCAACATAATTTTCCCAGGTAGTTTTGTGGACGGGGCCGATTTGCCCTTCGCTTTGTTTGAAGGAGCATGACTTCATAAATTGGACGGCTTTCGTTTGCTGAAGGCGGACAAAATCTTCAGCTTGTTTTAATACCATGCGTTGCTGATCACCTTGATCACTCTTTTTTAGTTGTTGTTGCCTTAATTGAAACTGCGTTTCACTCGCTTTGGTGACTAATTCTGTTATTTTTAGCCAGTTGTCTAAGAAGCTATTCGCAAAGATCCTGTGACAAGTTGCTTCATCTAATGAAAGCTGATTACGCTCGAAACCATTGAGTGCCAAGGTGCTAGCAAAGGCTTGAAAGCTTTCAAATAATGAAACCTTCGGTTGCCAATCTTTTTCAAAGGGTGGTGTGCCACCTTGCAATTGTTTTATCACTTCATCTGCCAACAATACTTGTTGTGAGGCAAGCCAGTGTTCTACGAAACATTCATAAATATCAACGCGTTTTAATTTTTTGAAATCTTTCTTTGATACCACAGGCCAGCTTTGAATAAATAAATGTCGAATAAAAGGGTTACGCAATACAGCGCGTAGTTCAGGTGCTTCATTGAGGCGTTGTTCGTATTGCAGGCGTTCTTCCGGCGTCCATTGCAGGCGTTGTTCAAAAGCGATGAGCATTTGTGCGAAACTGGAGGGCAAGAGATAATGCACTTCATATTTTTTATTGAAACCGAAACGCTCGGCCATTTTGCCTTCTGGTACGATTTTAGGGCGACAGGTGACTGCTAATTTAGCATTAGGGCATTCGGCAAGCCCCAATAATTCTGGCAGGTTTGTCGCTTCTTCATCAAACTGTAATTCGTCATAACCATCTAAAATAAATAAGAGGCGCGCTTTTTTGAGTGCTTCAATGGGAATGCCTAATTTATCCGCAATAGGTTTAAGTGCTTTGGTAAGTCCATTGCGCAACTGTGAGTGTGTCCAAGGAACAATTTCCGGTCGCAAGATAACGGGCAGTACTAAATCGGGTAATTCGATCGGGCTATTAGGATGGGCAGCCATCTTTTTTGCAAGTGCTATACGGAATTGCGCTAACAGCCCATCTGCCCAGCAGAAAGTTGCGAGTGATTTACCTAAACCGCCATCGCCTAAAGCAACGAACACTGGTTTGTCGGGGTTTTCTAAAAAAGCTTTAAAGGTTTGTTCGATGGGTTGTGGAGCATATTGTGATTGAGGGGCTTCTTGTTTTAATTCTTCTGTTGCTTTTTTTGATTCCTCACTTCCCTTGGATTTTTTAAAGATGTCCAAAAGCCCTTTTTTCTTGGGTTTTGGCTCGGCTGGTTTTGGTACTTGTAATTCAGTGGGTTTGGAAGTTACAACCACATCCTTTTCAGGCCTTTTCTCTTCTTTACTTTCGGTTGCTGCTAAAGCAACTGTTCTTTCCAATCGTTGCCAAAACACATCGGGATCTTCATTAATTGGATAAGACGTTGTATAAGGAGATAAATAATGCTCCATTTGCTGACGATGTTCATTCAGCAACATATCAGTACGCTGCATTAATAATGCTGCTGCCGGTTGTGGATGAATTGTTTTAAACATCGTTTCCAGACTTTGCAGTACATCTTGCATGGTATGCCGATCTTCCGGTTTGGTTTTCATACAATGGGCAATGAGATCACGAAACTCTTGCGGGCAATCGGGTGGAAGAGGAAGGGGCTTGTTCGCCATGATGACATCGGCCAGTTCTTTGCCCCTTAAATCTTCATAAGGGAGGGGTTTTCGCGTCACCAACTGCCAAATGAAGATGCCTAATGAAAATACATCGGAAGCGGCACTGGAAGTGTTTGTTGAAAATTCTTCGGGCGCAGCACGGGTGTAATCTTTAAAAGATTTAGTCACCACGACGGCCTCAACGGCTTGTACTAACGGATCAACACGCGCAACACCAAAATCTGCAAGCATGGCTTTGCCGCTGGCGTGGAGCAAGACATTTTCAGTTTTTAAATCACGATGTAATACGCCTTGTTTGTGCATGTACGACAATGCTTGCGTGACTTCTAAAGCGATCTGCAAGCGTGTGGCCCACGATAGTTCTTTTAGGCTTTTTAGCGCTTCTTCCAAATTGCCGCCATCGCAATATTCCATGACAATACCGACCTGGCCGTTTACTTCGCATAAGCCATAAAAGCACGGCAGATCAGGGTGCTGCAACGTCGCCAACCGACTCACTTCGGCATCAAAAGCTTGTTCGGCTTCCTCTTCACGTAAATCTAACTTCTTTTGTGCTTCTTTGCCGTTGAAAAATTTGATGGCCACTGGCTTGCCGTTATAATCACCTTTATGTACTTTGCCAAATGCGCCGTTCCCTAAAAATTCTCCCAATTTAATTAACTTAGAAGGTATCTTCTTTACGCCACCAATTGCATCTAACGAGATGGCCTCAGGCGTAGATTCTTTTGTTTCTTCCTCATATCTATAAATGCCACGGTAGCGATAAGGCAATCGCTCTGGTTCTGTGGCTCCTGACGACGACGATGAAGATGGGGTGTATAAAATGACGAAAGGTGATTCAGATTTGCCGTCAGGTTGCATGGTTAGCTCCGTGGATAAATAGTATAGTTTCGCCTAAACTATATCAAAACCAATGTTTGTGTCTATTGGTTAAAAGCTGAGTTCCTTAAATTTATTAATTCAATTTGACCCCTGTATTTGTACTAAAAGTGTTAGAGCCTTTCAAATGTTTTAAAAAGATCGGTTATATAATTTTCTCCCATCCCATCATTTACCACTAATAAGCCTAAACCTATAAATCCGACTTTAGTGTTCATGTTAGGTAATCGAATGTTAATTGTGGTCATGGTGGTTCTCCTAATAATGCTAATTATGATATCATTTTTTTAGGGCAATCTGAATGCTGTGTTTTCATTTCATTCTAAAAATAGCATTGACCTTATCGCCTAATGTGCCTTCCAAATAATTTCGACCTAAATTCATGGGGTAGTACGCTATGTATTTATAGAACTTTAATAATCATCTCATTTGTAGGATAGCCGCTGACTATACAAGACGCTGAATTACTTGTACTGTCTAAAAAAAATAAAAAGATAATTAGTAATGATGATTACATTTTATGTTGTTAAATATTTTATAAGGAATTAAATTTATGCAGCCTAATTCTATATCAACAGGTCTAGAACCCTCCGATTACGATTTACAGATATCTGATGTGCCTCACGATGGCAGTTGCTTATTCTATAGTATTGCACTTGGTATTCTTTTACCCATAATGGATAATGAATCATTGTTTGATGAATCTTTTATTAAGTTATTTGGAAATAACAATGCACCAGATGCAGCTAAAAAATTAAAAGGGATTTTAAAACAATATGGTGGTACTGCTGAATTTATTGAAGACCATGCTGCATTTTTAGAAGTATTAGTTGATATAAATTTCCGTGGCCGTATTGTTAGATACATGCAAGAAAATTATGGGCATTATCCATCAATACAATATACAGAAGCAGGTCGAAATTTTACAACAGAAATGGAAAGTATGCGTGCTCCTAAAGTATGGGGTGGCCAACGCGAAGTTGAAACCGCTAGTCACTTCTTAAATTGTGCAGTTATTGTCTATAGAAAAAACCAAGAAGGAAAATTGGAAGAATTTAGTCGGCATAATCATAATGTAAGAGTAACTGGAGATGAATTCCATCCAACATTACTTTTGGTATTTGATCACACACTTAAGCATTATTCTTTTCTATCAAGCAACCAAAAATCTAAATTATATTTAAATGTTAGTGATTTATGTGATGAAATTAAGCAAAGTCAATCTACTCATTTAGATTTATCCAATTATTGGGTGTATGAAAATAAAAGTGAGAGTGGATGTATAAAAACTACTATGTTGAAAAAGGATCATAAAATTATATATCATGTTATGGATGGAGCTAAGGTGGTATCTAGCAATCATTCAGGTAACATTATTATTCAAAAATTGAAACGCCAGAAACACATTATCCGGTTAATCGGTCATACTAAACCTATTAAATGTTATACAACATTGCCTAATGGGCAACCGATCACGGCATCTGAAGATAATACCATTAAAGTTTGGGATCAGATGACTGGCAATTGCTTGATGACATTAGAAGATAAAGATCATTTACCACCGCAAGCAGTTACTGTTTTATCTGACGGAAAAACAATTGCTATTGCTTCTAATAGCATTATTTCATTTTGGGATCTAAGAAATAGAGTGTGTGTGAAAAGAATAGATATAGGAGCAGCACATAAAATATGCTCACTTGCTACATTGCCAAATAAGCCAGCATTAGCTATTGGTTGCAAAAATGGAACAATTCATATTTTTGATCTAAATGAAAATAAAATCATAGCTAAATTAATAGGGCATCTTGAGGCAGTTACCTGTTTTGTAGTATTACCTGATAATCGTTTGGCAAGTGGTTCAGCTGATAAAAAAATTAAACTTTGGAATACTACGACAACCGATTGTCATGCTACATTGTCGGGGCATATTAGTACTATTGTTTCTCTGAGTGTATCTAATAATTGGAATTTGGTAAGTCTGTCTAATGATAATAAATTTACTTTTAAATTCTGGTTGAGTCTAAGGAGATTACAACTGACAGATATTTCATCTATATTTCATGTTTTGCAAAATAGTACCATAAAACACTTAAACTTGCAGAATGTACAATTATCTCATACTGATCTACCACATTTGGAATTATTTTTAAAGACAACGGGTATTACTTTAACTCAGCTTGATGTTCGTAATACGGGAATGAGCAATAAAGATATTCGTGTATTAGATGAAAAATTAGAAGGCACTTCAGTAGTTGGATATACTGTGAGCAGTATGAGTCATGATATAGATACTATGATGCCTTTTGCTTTTGTCGCTTCTTTTATGTTTCTGGGTTTAAGATGTTTAGATTCAGCGTACGACATAGTTGATGAATATCTTCCCACCAAGAACCAGGTAGCTGCTGGTGCATTTGTTGCAATTATTTTATCATTTTTCTATATTTTATTTTCAGTACTGAAAGCTAGTCGAGCACTTGAATCCCGCATACGGAAAGAATCTGCATTAGTTGATGATATTCGTAATGCTGAAATAGTATTTAAAAATGAAGATGGGCAATCATGGCCTACCGATTATGTTCATGCCCTCTTAAGTTCTATGTCTTATCGCTCCCAAGAGGAGCATGAACAATCATCTGCAGAAAACCCCCACTATGACATTAGTTTGTGGCGTTATCTAAAAGAAAAGGGGTGGGAGGTATACGAATACCATGAAAATAATAAAGGAAATCGTGGCTATCAAGCTGTTGCCTATATTAACAGGCCCCAACAACAACTTGTTATTGCTCATCGTGGAACAGATGATTGGCGGGATCATGTTACAAATCTTCAATCAGTAGTTTGTAATAATGAAGGATTTTTAGATGGGCTTATTCCTATTGGCCCTAGCCAACATGAAATACAAGCGGATTTATTTTCCACTAAAGTTATTGATAAACTAAGAAAGGAATCTAAAGATTATTCTATCTCTTTCACTGGGCATTCACTAGGTGGTTGGTTGGCGGTACATACAGCATACCTTTTTTCTCAGCATATGCCTACGCGCGTTATAACATTTGATTGCCCTGGTGTAAGCCCACTGATAAAGAGATTAGAGAAGTTTATTCCCATGAAGGAAGAAAATTTTGTAATTATTAATTATTTATCTGATCCAAATCCGGTTAATACTTGTAATGAACATTATGGTGAAATGCGTCGAATTTATCCAAAAATTAAATTGGAAGAGAATTATATCGGCTGGATACAGCGTTCGCTTGATCGGCATTCTATGCAAATTATTTTAATGGCATTTGATTTGAAAAAGAAAGGAAATCCTGGGTTTAAAGTAATAATGTGTTGGCCTGGTGGCGGTTCTGAAATTATTCGTATGTTGCCGGAAAGTGTTGTAGCAGGTGGAGCAAAAATGCTGACTCAAACATTATTCGGTTTAGGTGTAGTCCACAGATTAAGAAAGCTGCCTTGTTATGTATATTATAAGTTTACAAAAAAACAAATAGCTAATGGGAAAAAAAGTATAGGAGAGGAGTTTGACTACAAGAGCCTGACTTTTGAAGAAAAATATGAATTATTACATTGTGCAAATTATAGTATTTTAGACGAAAAAACAAAAGCGAAGCTAACGTCAGTTGCTGCCAAAGAAAATAATCAGTCACAGATAGCTCTCCCTGTAGCTAATCCACTTGGTCAGAGCAATAGTTTATCTTTGCAATATCATAGTGTTTTAGGCCATGGAATAGATGTTAAGTTGTTACAAGAGGAAACAAAAAGAGATGATCAAGACCAATCAAATATACCCAAAATTTATAGAGTTGGTTCACGCAATGCTGAAACTATATTGCACAATATGAACGATGATATTACTCAAGTAAGAACTCCCAATGGATATGGTAGAAAACCATCAATAGATTCCGTTGGGCATAAGCTGAGGAAGTAAATAAATAGAATGCAGTAATATTAATTTCGATTAATATTACTAAACCTGTGGTAGTGTCGTAATTTCAGCGGTTTAAAATGAACTATTGGGGGCACGATATTATCGTGTTACATGAGAACGATATCCGGAGAAAGAAAAACGCTTTTGATTTTTTGTTCGATACCAATTGAGTTAATCTTTGCTAAAAAAGAGTCACAATTTACACAGGGTTTTAAATTTTATCTCGATCCTCAGGCTCAACATCAGGTGCACCTTTCAATACATCAAGAAATTTTTTTCTGCTGGCGTGCTTCGCTCTTTTTTCCAAAAAGTCTACGGTTCCTAATACCGATAGCTTTTCAGATACAGCCAGTGTAATAAATTGGTTAACGGAAATATGTTCTTTTTTCGCCAGTTCTTTGGCGGCTTCGTGTATCGAGTTGGGTAGTCGGATGCTAATTGTGGTCATGGTAGTTCTCCTAATAATACTAATAATTTTTTCGGGGTTAAAAGTTCAATATTGAAGTTTTTTATTTTTACAAAATCTTTTTTATTATAAGTAACGATATAACGAGCTTCAACGGAAAGACAAAGTCGATGCAATAGATACTGTTTCTTCATCGCCAGCATCAAGGCCTAGATCACCCACAAGGTCATTGAGTGCATCATTTTCCTTATCTTGATCCTGTTGATCGTCATCGGCTTTTTGATCATTAGAACTCCCAGGGTTTGACCAAAAACTCGATGATGAATGCATTGCGGAAAAAGAACTGGTGGAACCGGTCGATGAATTGTCTCGCGCTTCTTTTTCTTTTTTTAAATCTTTTGCAGTCTTTTCTACTGTTTTCATTATGTCTTTTAATAAACCTACTTTTTGTTTTAAAGAAGAAACTTGTTCACGCGATTTTTTTAAACTCGTAGTCAATAATTGCAAACGTGCTTCTGGTAGCTCAAAATATTTTTTCTTCTCTTTGCTTGAATGAGTATCCATCAATATAGATTCTCGCACTTCTGCTGCATCAACATAACGAAATCCTAATTTATTGTTCGATAAATGATTGCGGTAAAATTTCGTACTTTTGGTATCATAGACTTGTAACCCGCAATTTTTGAAAAAATGGTCGCTCGAAGCACCCATATCTAGTTGAATATTTTCGTTCGATTCAGAACGAACCATAGCTGCCAATTGATCACCCGGGCTGCCTTGTTCAAAATGAAAATGTTCTTCAGATAGTGCGTGAATAATACGAGCACAAGCGGTCGCAGCAACTCTTTCAAGATCAGAACGAGATAACAATGCGATGAGATCCTGATAATCATGGGTCAATCGATTGGCGGTATCCTTTACCAACTCAGCTGCAGTGATTAAGTCCTTATTGACTGTGCTGGCAATAATATCTTCCTCATGTTTTTTAGAATAGTTTCGATAACTTCGAGTGATTTTACTAATGCCATTTGCTATTGCCCCCACAAAAGGTAAAGGCACCCAATGGGCAGCACTGCTAGCTGCTTTTATTCCTTTGTCTATTTTATCTTCTTTGCGTTGTGCAAGTCCTTTGGTAATGGCCAGTGCACGAATAAACACATCACCTAACTTAACTAATAGCATTTTACGGAACACATTTAAACGCTGTTTTGCTTCTTTGCGATCAATACCCAAAGGTTTAATGGCATGATCAGGAACAGCGTTTAATTTTTTAGCTAATTCACGTCGCTGTTGTAGATTATGTTGCAACATGCTTCTGGCGTTGCCGAGAATTTCACGCCTTTCATCTTGTACTTCAGGCCCTTGAGACATGCGCAGCGGTGGTAGATTTTGTTCTTCGCGAAACAATTGCTCTATTGTTCCAATGGTTTCCTGCTCTTCTTTCTGACGTTGCTCGGCTAAAGCACTAACGTTCACCACAGTGGAAGCAGTTGGAATAGGGATATCTGATTTTGGTGCGTGTTTTTCTTCTGCGGGCTTCTGGGACGCAGCCAGTGATTCATGTTGAATGCGCACTTTGGGCAAAGCTGCTTGAATTTGCCATGCCCCTTTTGCCGTCAATGACGTTTTGCGCACATCGACATCTGTGAGCGATTTCATGGCTTGCAAATAACCCACCAGTTCCGCTGCATCGCTATCGCCTAAATCTGCGTTTTGTAAATTTAACGTGTGCAACGGGTAACTGGCCAATTTACCCAGGAATGTCTTTACATCGCCGAGTATCAATGCCCGCGTTACTTGCCACACTTTAATACCGAGCTCTGACCCCTGAACCACTTCCCCCGTCGGTAGCACTGCGAGCGCAAGTACAGCACCACCTGTATCCAGCCAGGTGGCACGGCACTCGCCTGTTTTCGCATCCCACACTTTGATATCATACGACCCGCTCACCACTTCCCCCGTCGGTAGCACTGCGAGCGCACTTAAAGCACTCGTATGCCCCTGCCAGGTAGCACGGCACTTACCCGTTTTCGCATCCCACACTTTGATCGTTTTATCAGAAGATCCACTCACCACTTCCCCCGTCGGTAGTACCGCAAGCGCATTTACACGCTCTTCATGCTCCTGGCAGGTAACACGACACTTACCTGTTTTCGCATCCCACACTTTGATCGTTTTATCAGAAGATCCACTCACCACCTCCCCCGTCGGTAGTACCGCAAGCGCATTTACATTATCCTTATGCCCCTCCCAAGTGGCACGGCATTCACCCGTTTTCGTATCCCACACTTTGATCGTTTTATCAGGAGCCCCACTCACCACTTCCCCCGTCGGCAGTACCGCCAGTGGTTGTTTTACAGGTATCCGCCAGGAGTCACGACACTCACCCGTTTTTGCATCCCATATTGCGAGCGTATAATCAGATGACACACTTGCCACCTCTCCCGTCGGTAGCACCGCGAGTGCTAATATAGGATATAACCTCAGGTGTTTTTTGATGGGCAAGGTGGCACGGCACTCGCCTGTTTTCGTATCCCACACTTTGATGTTTTTTTGCGTTGAGCCACTTACCACCTCCCCCGTTGGCAACAGCGCTAGTGCACACACCATATCTTGATATTCCTTATCCCATGTAGTAGCGACGCAGTGGCCTTTTGCTACGTCTTTTTCTTCGGCGTAGTAAGTTGATAAATCCAGCGTTGTGGCTTTACTGGCGTTCAGTTCTTTGAGAATGGTTTCAGTGTTGAAGATAGGCATGGGGCAAGTTTTCCAGGGCAGACACAATAATTTCCAGGTCTTGTTAAGACTATTACGTTAGGAGCTTAGCGTATTCTATGAGATAAGATCAAACGTTGTGCGTTATTTTCAGTAAATAACTGACAGCCATTCTTAAGTAATTTTGATGTGCTAGCTTTGCGTGCATTGGTTGTCATCTTGATAGAGCTTTTCAAGACTATGACCCACAAAGCGAGGAGGGTGGTCGGTCGGCGGCTGAGAAGATGCTGCAAACTACTTTGATCATCGAAGTATCGCTACTTTACGCGGTAAAAGAAATTGCTCTAATAACCCAAGAAGCCCTGGATCAATTGGCTATAAAAATGAACCATTGCCCGAGGAAATGTTTAGGTTTTAAAACACCCAATGAGGTTTTTATTCAACAAGCTAAAAATGATTGTCTCACTTGGAGCTAGAATTCGCCTTTATATAAGGGGCTTTTGAGGGGCATTGAGTAACAAAAAAATAGTTTATTATTTAAAAAATGATTAGCCGTTCAGGGTGTCGAATCTAGGCTTAAGCTTTTTGCAGTTACTTTTTTAGTTTTGCTTTAGGCTGAGGGGGCGCTTCATCTTCAGAGAGATATTCAGTGTCACTTTTAGCATCTTCATAATCGCTTCCATCGCTTTCAGAGTCACCGCCAAACTGCCTACCCAGTTCCCAACGCAACCAAAATGGAGTGGCTTGCAAATAATCATTTGGGTGTCTCAGTTTATAATTTGAGGCATGTTTTGTTTTATGATAGTTTGACATTAACTCGTTTATAGAAAACCCCTTTTGTTTAGCCGTTACGTCATCTATTTCGATTTTCTTATCATCTAATAAATGTTGATTCACAAATTTCGCACTTTTTTGTGTTACTTCATCAATATTGAATATAGAGCTTTTTCCTCCGACCAAACCATAGGGCGGTTTACCCCCGCTGCCATATACTTCATCCAATCGAATTGTTCCACTTTGCATTAAATTTAGAACGCGTGTATGGAAGGCTGCAACAGGGAATCGATCACTGGTTTTTGCGGGTTGAGGAAAGCTATAAGGGAATAAATTGCCATCTTTATCACGATATAACCGGCGGCATATTTCTCCTATGGAATGCATGAAATTTAGAAAATTTAATATATGTATAGCATTTCTGATAGCGGGCAGATTATTATTGTTTCCTGCATTTTGTGAGCTATATGCTGCTTCGCCATCTATTTTAATTAGACCTGTTTGATTAAAATTCGCCGGTTTAAAACTTTGAATTATTTTACTTTTGAGTCGTAGTAATTTTGCTAGTTTTATCTCACGTAGTTCACGTTCAAGAGATTCTGCACCGAGCACGGGATTAAGTTTACCCATGATATCATTCCCATAACTTGGGGAAACATTTAAATTTTCTATTGTGACGAGTAAGTTACCGACTTGTCGATCTCTTTTATCGCTTGGGCTACAACTCAATACGGTATTTCCTATTTTAAAAACAACTTTAGGAAACATTTTAAATTTTTGCATTAGTTTAGTTACAGCAATAATAACCGCTCTGCTGCTATAATCATCAAGTTCTACTAGCCAATCCATATCTATCGCTGTTAATATTTCACCGTACAGTTTTGTTGAATTTTTCTTTTGTTCAAGTGGTTTGCCTACACGAAAAAAACGTTCTGTAACTGTTGCTTGTTTTGAAAATTCTTTTTCCTGTGCTTTTTGTTTAAGAGATTCAGGAAAGGCGCGCAAGGCTAGCGCTTCGCCATTTTCATCTTTTATGCGTTTTGGTATATTGTTTTTAATAAAATCTGCGATTTTCTGAAGTTGATCGGCATTTGCGGGTTGCCCCGCGATTTTTTGTTTTAATTTCGTCAGCAGAATTTTGGGGGAATAAGCGGCATCTTTTTCATGTAATGCTTTAAACATTTTTAGGCTGCCTTTTGATATAGCAAGATCAATAGCAGTATCACCTTCTTTAGTTTTTAAATTAATTATGCTATTTATACCACTGTCATCAAGTATTACCTTTAATAACTCAAGGTCTTCTTCGATCACCGCAACATGCAAAATAGTGTGTTCAGTTTTCTCATCTTTGAAATTGAGAGAAGTGCCCTCAATTAGGCTTTTAATTTCATCAAATTTAGTTTTTTTGGCTGTTTGGTTTTTTTCAGAAATATAAGAATTAACTTTGTCAAATAGGTCTTTCTGTTTTTTGGTTGGTTTACTGGGAGTCATCCATTTTCTCCAATGTGAGTTGATGATTAAAATGAAAGAACTGATTTGTCGCCTTGAACTGCCCCACCAGTGCCCCATGGTAGTCTATGTGAATCGCCTGATCAGGCCAAAACCCGCACCAAATATGGCTCCCTGAACTGGACTCGAACCAGTGACCTAATGATTAACAGTCATTTGCTCTACCAACTGAGCTATCAGGGAATAGGAGAGGGCTTATGGTAATGGCTTGAGCGGTTGAGGTCAATATCGTTTGGTTTCTATTTTCACAATTTTCGTTATAATGCTTCCTTAATGTCCAATTCAACTTGATTACTTCAGGGGCCATCTACCATGCTATATATCAAACCAACCGTTAAAACCGCAGCGCTGGCGCTCTTATTAGCCTTGAGTCTCTGCTTGTGTATGTTGCAAGCCCACGCTGCCGATGTGGTCTGTGCTCAGCCTAAGATTACTATTACGGGCGGGGAGCAGACGGTTTTTAATTGGCACGCTGATCATTGTAGCAAGATGGATTTCCCCGATGTGCCTGCTTATGCATTCGTTGATAAAGATGGCAAAGTGCAATTATTGGCCAGTAATGCCAATGGCAATTATCGTATGATCGGCAGTTCATTAGGTGATGTAAAGCGTGATTGCGAACGCCCTGTATTAAGCAGCAATCCAAACAAGAACGCGCCGCCGCAAGCATTTGATAACCGCATGTGGTTGACCGCGCCGTGGACCAATGACGGCCAAACTATTTACGCTTTAGTCCATAACGAATTCGATGCTTGGTTTGATGCCGACAAACAATTTTGTCAGAGCGGTGATAAAACCAAATGTTGGTATCCCAATGCTATTCAAGTGATGTCGACGGACACGGGTAAAAGTTATCAGCCGATGCGTGGGCCACAAGGTCAAGTGAAAATAGCGATGACCACGCCGTATCGTTATACGCCTGATGGAGACACAGCAGGTAATCAACAAGGCATGGTATCGCAGAGTAATATTCTTTCTAGCAAAGGGGCAGATGGCAAAACGTATTATTATGTCATGGTGGTGCGATCAATTGGTCACGACAATAAAGTGGGTACTTGCTTGTTTCGCAGCTCCGATATAAGCAACCCCGAAGCATGGCGCGGATGGGATGGCAAAGATTTTTCTGCTGCAATGCACAATAATCCTTATAGCAGCACACCGAGCAGTCAAATTTGTGCACCGATTTTCAGCGGATTTTTCTGCAGTGGTTGGACTTACAACAACGTACTTCATAAATATTTAGCGATCTGTCGCAGCAATCATTTCCAAACGGATCAAGGTGCGGTCGAAGCCTTTGTTTATTCCACCAGCGCTGATATGTTGCATTGGTCTAAGCCAGAATTTTTGAAGCGCATTAATTGGCAAGGAACATTTAGAGCATCAGCGATGAATTCAGGTGTTACTGCGCAAACGTATCCGAGTATTTTAGATCCTACGAGTACCGGGCGTAATTTTGAATTCTCCGGCGCCAGCCCTTATTTATATTACACACGTTTTAATCCGAAAGAGCGTCATGCGCCATGGCAGAATAGGGATTTAGTGCGTGTGCCGTTAAGTGTGAGTTGTAATTGATTAAATCCCCCTAACCCCCCTTTTTCAAAGGGGGGAATAGTTTGCGTAGGTCGGCTCAAGGAGCGTAAGCGACGGAGCCGACATTTGATGCTTCCTCATTATCGCTGTCGGTTCCGCTTCGCTTGAACCGACCTACATCAAATCTCTCAGTTCGGTATAAGCGTTTGGCTTAATGGCAATAGATGCGGTGGAGATTGTTGCAACAATAGTAAAAATGCTTTAATCCCTTGCGGTTCGTTTGAATTGCCGTGCACTAAAATAATACTGCCTGGTTTTGGTTGTTCATTTTTTGCTAACCAAGCATCGCTGCCGACGGGGATCAAGCCAAATTCGCGTAATGTCAAAATAATTTTTTCATCGGTCACTAAACCCGGCGCACGAAAGAATACTGAAGGCATCTGGTTATTTTCTAACAACAACTTTTCAGTGTCTAAAATTTCATGGGTCATATTGGTTTGTGGCGTGAGCAAAAAATTATTTGCCAACGGCAAGTCGGGATAATATTGATGGCTAAAAGAATGGTTGATCCAAGTGATCTGTAATTTATTTTCTTGCTCTTGTTGCATTAACCACGCAAAATCATGCGGATGGTTAATGATCCAAAGCCCCGTGATACTAAGCGCAATAGGAATAGGGTGATTAACTTTGTTGGCTTCTTCCGCTAAGGTATTAAAAAATTTACTTTCAAACGGTTTAGTCGATGGGCACATGTCTGCAGTTAGGAACATCCCATCCACAACATGATCAGCATGAATTACTCCGTAATTTTGTAATTTATACGGTGGCGCGGTGTAGTGCATTAACGCTTGCATATACGGCGTTTGTTGCACTGCTTGCCAGCTAAAATGACCTGGCTTGTTTACCGTTTGCAAAGAAGGTATTTTGCGCAGTGTAAAATCAGTTGCCGGGCTAGTTTCGGTAGTAAAAGTATTTGGATCAACGACTAAATAATACAGCGTAGTGTTGATTTCATACATACGAATGGCAATTTTTAATTGCGATTTTTTATCATAGAGCGGTATGAAGGTTTGATGATAATCGGTGATTGCTTGCAACGAATTCGCAAAACAAATATTGCTTATAATTAATGAAAATATAACTATTAACAGTTTTAATCGGTTCATTAGTTAATTATCTCCTTAGGTGGGGCTAGGATTAAATTGTAACTCTGATTCAACTGATTCTGGATCTTGCGTTGTAACTGGTTCGGGAGGTGTAAGCGATTTGTTCGGTGATTTAGCATTTAAATTGCTAAGAAAACTCGTTGGCCCTGATCCAGCGTTTGATCCTGGAAGACGAATATTAATAGGATCGGAAGGTGTGAAAGAGCTGCCCGTTCCAGGATTTCCTGTAAATCTTAATCGGTGTAGAAAACCTTTGCTTTGAGACCTCGCCCTTTCTAGATCTAATTCCCCCGTTTCTTTCTTTGCTAACGCTGCTTGCTCCAGATGAGGTGAAATTTGTGCTATGCCTATTTCAAGGATAGCAGCAAAATCACATTTTCCGATAGGGCAGATAGCGGCGCGCCAAGAAGGTTGGCCAAGAATTTCTATAGTGCTCAGTAGTTGGTAATTAATTAATTGTCTAAATATAAGATTTAAATCAAAGCTAGCCGCATTTTGAGGTATAAGCAATGTTTGTAATTTCACAACTGATACCCTGTGCCTTTTGGGTAATCCTTTTGTACTGAGATAAGCATCGCACATGGCTAACAATCCAGCTACAATAGCTTTTTTTTCATCAGCGCCATTTTTTTGATAAGCGGCTTTATAAACAGTAAGGTATTTTAGGTATTCTTTGGATTGAAATTTATAATGATTGATTGTGGCATCATCATTAATGCCTATACTCGATACATCTATAATACTGCTGCGTAAAAAAGTGACTGGATCTTTTCCTGCTGATTTTATTGCTGCTTGGTAGCCCCTATCATTTTTATCTAAATCAACTGTAATATTAAAAACTAAATGAGTCCTGCCGTTTTTTTCTGATTTTTTAGCTTGTATTTGTTTCGCTAAACTTTTATTTTGCAGACATTCCTCCTGGCCTTTACCTGTTAATAAATAACCAGTTAGTTGGCTGCTATCAGGAAAATAATGTAGATTATGTGTGCCTTTAAATTCCATCCAATAGGAACGTAAATCTACATCTCTAACCCAAACCAACAATCTTACCAGCGCCATTTTTAATATCCTTTTATGTTTGTTTTTCACCGCAAACCTGGAACATATTGGCTGCTGCAATCAGAGTGTCTTCATTTTCTGCTAAATCTTTTAAGCCTTTATATGATTTTTGCAGGTCTGTTTTAGTGAGTAAATTATTTTTATGAAGAAATGGTTCAATTGCATGTAGGCGCCTATATAGATAGGCTCTATGCTCTATTGTAGTGCGTTGGTAATTATTTTTCATATTACTGAAAACTCCCCCACAGCCCCGCCATTAAACCAAATGCTGATGTCACTAATAAAACCACACCGACGACAATCGCATACCAACCACGGGGGCGATATGGTTCGGGTAAAGTTTTGTGGGCTAATAAAAATAAAAAGCCGAGTACAATCGGTAAGAGGAGGGCATTCATCACATTAACAGCCACACTTAAATTAACCAGGTTAATAATATGCGAGGCGACAACAATACCGCCAATAATTAAGATAACGGTGTAAATACCATAAAACCAGGGTGCGTCTTTAGGGTGATCTTGCAATGAGCGTTTAAAGCCCATGACTTCACCTAATCCCCACGCGGCGGTTAAAGAAACCACAATCGTTGCTACTAATGCTGCACCGCACATGCCGAGTGCAAATACAGTTTTGCCGACAACCATTCCTAAACTTGGTGTGAGTGCATCGCTGATTTGATGCACGGTATCGAGCGGAGCGTTCGGGTTGGTTTTACCAATCGTCGCTGCGACGGCAATTAAAACGGCTGCCATCACTAATTGGGTGATGATCGCCCCAATAGCCGTGTCCCAACGCGCAGGGCGTAAATGTGTGGTATCAAGCCCTTTGTCGAGCACAGCCGATTGTTGATAAAAAATCATCCATGGCATGATCACTGCGCCGACGTTTCCGGCAGCCAAATAAAGATATGAACTGTTGTGCCATGGTGCGCTCATGATTCCTTGCGCCATTTCATGCAGCGAAGGGTGTGCTTGCCAAGCGACCCATAAAAATACTAATTCAAATAAACCGATCATAATCGCAATGCCTTCAACGGTACGGTAAGAGCCACGCCACGCGATAAAAGTTAAAAATATTACGGTGATCAACATCGTTTGCCAAACGGGAATTCCAAATAATGATCCCACACCTGCTAGCCCGCTAAATTCAGAAAGAATAGCGCCGATGCACGAAACCACTAACGTAGAAACCGAAAGCCACGCCCATGCTTTGCCAAAGCGTGCTTTTATTAATTCACCATGACCCATGCGCGTTACCAATCCTAAACGCAGTGTCAGCTCTTGTACGATGTAAAGAATAGGTATCAAAATAAATTGCAGTGCTAATAATTTATAACCCCACACAGCACCACTTTGTGCGGCGGTGATGACACTACCTGCATCGGTGTCGGCCAACATGACGACCAGGCCAGGCCCGATAACAGCCAACCAAGGCAGTAATTTAGGATTGACGGCAATAGGTGGTTGGGTAGACATATTTTTTTTTCCTATTGAGTATAATTATATTTTTTCGAGCGCAATTTTCATTCGCTCCATCGCCTTGTCTAATATTTCTACACTAGTCGCAAATGAAATACGCATACAACCCGGTGTGCCAAATGCCGAACCAGGCACCAGCGCAATTTCTGCGTGATTTAATAAATGTTCGGCGAGTGCAACATCTGAATTAATAGCGCCATTGGCATTAATAAATTTTTGTAAAGAAGGAAACATATAAAACGCCCCATCAGCTGGTAAACAATGTACGCCGGGCATTTTTTGCAATTTAGCCAAAACTAATTCGTGGCGTTGGTGATAGGCTTTATTCATATCACGCACACATTGTTGATCACCTTCTAACGCTGCAGTAGCGGCCACTTGGGCAATTGAATTCGGGTTAGAAGTACTTTGTGATTGAATATTAGTCATCGCGATGATTAAATTTTTTGCACCAGCGATATAACCCATGCGCCAGCCAGTCATCGCATAGGCTTTCGACATGCCGTTAGTGACTAAGGTTCGATCATATAATTCGGGGCAAGCATTTAAAATATTAACGAACGGTTCTTTGCCCCAATAAATATGTTCATACATATCATCGGAAATAATTAATACTTGTGGATGACGCAATAAAACTTTTGCCAGTGCCGTCAATTCATTTTTGTCATATACCATACCAGAAGGGTTTGAAGGGCTATTGAGGATTAATAATTTAGTGCGCGGCGTAATGGCTTTTTCTAATTGCTCTGCAGTGATTTTAAATTTTTGCGCAACTGTGGTTTCGATAAAAACTGGTTTGCCTTCAGCCAATAACACCATATCAGGATACGACACCCAATACGGAGCGGGGATAATCACTTCGTCACCCGGGTTGAGTAAAGCTTGCATGAGATTATAGATACATTGCTTGGCGCCGGTGGAAACCATCACTTGTGCTGGTTCGTAATTTAATTGGTTTTCACGAGCAAATTTAGCAATGATGGCTTGTTTGAGTTTAGGAATACCATCCACGGCCGTATATTTGGTAAAGCCATCGCGTAATGCTTGCCGTGCGGCTTCTTTAATGTGTTCAGGGGTATCAAAATCAGGTTCACCCACGGTTAAATTGATAATGTCTTTGCCCGCCGCTTTAAGCTGGTTTGCCCGGGTCGATAAGGCCAGAGTGGCGGAAGGTTTGATGGTTTGTACGCGGTTTGAGAGGGTTATTGTTGTCATGGTGATTTCTTTTATAGTTTGAGGGTAGTAGTGATATCTTATCCCCACTGTTGGCTAACCACAACCCCTTGCTTGAGTCAATCTCCTACAACCTCTGGTGGCATCGGCTGATAGTTTTTAATTCTGCACCTGGTAGAGTAGCCAACCTGGTTTTATGATAAAACCAGCGAAACCGCATACTAATGGAAACTTTTATTGCAAGGAGCAAATCATGATTCAGAAAATTCAAATGGCCGTTATTACCACCGCAGTAGTATCCCTTAACATTATGGCAGTCTACATGACCGCTAGTTATGGTTCGGTGTCTTTTCTTACGTTTTAAAAACTGTCTTTCCAACGTCGTAGGCAAGCAAATACTGACACGGCATCTTTGAGTGGATGCCCTGCATATTGTTCCGCCGCTTTGATTACCGCAGGAACATGGCATCGCAAAAAAGGGTTGGTTTTTTTTTCTAGCAGAATAGTCGATGGCACGGTAGGTAGATTAGCATCACGCAGTTCTTTGGTTGTTATCATCCGTTGTTGTAAATCAACATTATTCGGTTCAACCGCATGGGCAAAACGCAAATTATTTTGCGTGTATTCGTGGCCACAATAAACGGCTGTGTTGTCAGGCAATGCAGCTAGTTTATTTAATGAGGTAAAAAGTTGTTCGGCGGTACCTTCAAACAAGCGACCGCAACCACCGGTAAATAAAGTGTCGCCACAAAATAGCATTTCATCATTAGCAAGAGCAATATGACCGCGCGTGTGACCGGGAATATCAATTGCACGCAAGCTTAAATTTAATTCTGGGAAATTTATTTGATCATTATCATTTAATAAGTGCGTCACTGTTGGAATGTTATCGTGCGCAGGGCCGTAAACGGGAACTGGATAATGTTTTAATAGTTCTTTTACGCCATCGGTGTGATCCCCATGATGGTGCGTTAATAAAATCGCGCTTAAGGTAATTTGTTTAGTTTTAAGTGCATTTAATACCGGTGTAGCATCACCTGGATCAACGACGATGCCATTTTTTTTACCTTCAATGGTGATGAGCCAAATATAATTATCTTTGAAGGCAGAGATGGGGAGTATTTTGAAGCTCATGATATGTTCCTTGATTGAGTATCTATTATGTAGGTCGGCTCAAGGAGCGTTAGCGACGGAGCCGACATGCAGTGCTTAAATCATTATTGCTGTCGGTTCCGCTTCGCTTGAACCGACCTACTTTTTAGTATCTAACTTTTTCAAATGTTTTTGTACATCTTCCAATTGCTTTTCGATACTTCGCAAACGCTGCATAAGTTCATCTTCTTCTTTCTTAATTCCTATCATGCTTTTATTGAGGTTACCTTTGCTAACGAAATAAGCCGATAAATTCGCGGTGAATAATGAAAATAACCCGGCGCCAAAAATCATCAGCGCGATCGCGATTAAACGACCGGCCACGGTGCTAGGTGCTTCATCGCCATAACCGACAGTCGTCACTGTTTCCCATGCCCACCATACGCCATCCCAGGGGGTGCGTATCGCGGGGTCAAAAAATGTGATCGATAATCCGCAAAAAATAGTAACCACAATCGCGACCAGTAATGTTGTGCCCAGTTTGTTGGTGGATAAAATTTCAATTAAAGTTTTGGAGCTAGGAACGAGTATACGTAAAAAAATTAATAAACGAGCAAACCGTGCCGCAGTAATTAATGAGGGATACCACCAAAGTGGGGGAAAGCATACCAGCACAATGACCAGGCCTAACCAGTTATTGGCTAAGAACTTTTTTTTGTTTTCTACCAAACAAGTGAGGGTAACGATTTCAAGGAATAAAATGCCCCAAATGAACCAATTGGATATAGTGATGTCCAAAGGGGTAAATATGGCTCGTTGTTGGCAATACCATTGAATAGGTAACCAGATAGCGACTAAGCTAATACCATATTGAAAAATTTTTTCATATTTAAATGCATGGGGATTTTCATCTTTGGCGACGCCAGCCAGACCAATAACATTGAATAGATTGTACATATACTTTTACCTTAATTATCAGTAAACACTTACACCGCGTAGTGTGGTCTGCTCACAGACCTTTTTCAACTTTTAAACTACACTGGTATCTTAACGGAGCAATACATTTTAACAAGGATTTTAGGAGGCTACCATGCGCGGAAAGATAAATAATACACTACTTATCTCATTTCTTATAGCGTTCAATCTAGGTGTGGTTTACCTGACGTTTCATTTCCAGACGATAAATTTTCCATTGCTATAATTCGCCGAAAAGAGCATTAATCACCTATGTTTTAAGTAAATACTGAGAGCCTGTTCGGAGTTGAAAGTTTGCAGTAGTCGTCGTACTGATGCATAATCCGCACCTATGAATATTTTCCTCGAAACCAAACGGCTGATTATTAAAGCTCCTGAACTTTCTGATCTTGAAGGCCAGCTTATTTTGCAGGGCGACGAGACGGTCATGCGTTATGTGGGGTCGGGCGCGCGTACCCCCGATGACGTGATTTGGGGCTTAGAAAAAGCGATTGAGCATTATGATAAATATGGCTTTAGTTTGGGTACGGTATTTGAAAAAGAAACCGGTGCTTTTGTTGGGCGCGCGGGTTTAATTCATTTTTGTTTTGATGACAGCCAACCTGATTTGGAATTTGGTTATGCCTTATTCAGGGAATATTGGGGCAAAGGCTATGGCACTGAGTTGAGTAAAGGCATTATCGATTGGGCATTCAAAAATTTAGATGTACCGCGTGTGTTAGCGGTTATTCGCCCGCCCAACCATGCGTCACGCCATGTGCTTGAAAAAGCGGGTATGCACTATCTTAAATATAGTATTTATCAGGGCTTGGTTGTTGCGTTGTATGAAATCCAGCGCAACTTTGTTGATTTTTCGCAAGTGAAATTAGTGCCTGCCCCACGCGGTGATTATCACATCATCCAAAATATGGCGCGTTTTTACGTGTATGACATGAGTGAATTTTTGGGTGCTGCCAAAGGGTGGGAGATCCCTAAAAATGGTATGTTCGAGTGTATCGATTTTAAAAAATATTGGCAGGTCCCCAATTGTTTTCCATTTATAATTAAACATGGAACTGAGATCGCCGGTTTTGTGATTGTGAATAAAATTGGCAGCGATGATGAAGTGGATTTCAACATGGCGCAATTTTTTATTTTATCGAAGTTTAAACATAAGGGATTAGGTCGTTTTGTAGCCTATAAATGTTTTGAACAGTTTCCAGGTAGATGGGAAGTGATGGTAATGCCGGGCAATGAAGGCGCTTATCGATTTTGGCGCGCGATTTTACGGCAATATACCGATGATAATTTTACCGAACACACGCGCCCGATCGCGCAGTTTAATAATCAAGAAAGAAATCTTTTCAAGTTTGATACCCGCCGCGTTACCCAGCCACCATCGCAATTAGAAGAGTAAATAGCTGCCGAACTGCCAACGAAATAACTGCTGTTCGCAATCGGCTTGCCTGATGTCAACGCAGACGAAACTGCGTCCATGCGATCGTTGATTACGTCCATGTAATCGACGGTCTGCTTTTGACACTCAGCCAATCCACTTGCGTACAGAAGTTATTTCATGTTTTTTCTGCGTAGGTCGGTTCAAGCGAAGCGGAACCGACAGCGATAATGATTTAGCATCGAATGTCGGATCCGTCGCTACGCGACTTGATCCGACCTACGACATAAGCCGACCTGCCCGCACACAAATATATGAAGCGTAAATCGCTGCCAGGTTATTGGTTGGATCGAGTTGTGCAAGCGCCGAGTAGAGGGTGCGGCGCAACCTTCGCCCGAAGGCAAGCAATAACCTGGCAGCGATTTACTCTTGCTTGTTTACGGGGTAATGCCGCTAAAATCTTTGACGGTTATATGTGGGTGGTGGGTGGTGGTGTTTTCATCGCGCGCTAAACAAATGGTTTTGATTCCCACTTGTTGTGCCGCGTCTAATTCTGCGGTGATGTCGGATAAAAATAAAATTTCATGCGGTGGGTAGCCGATGTTCGCGCTAATTTTTTGATAAGAAGCACTTTCTTTTTTGCCGCCAATGCGTGTGTCAAAATAACCATCGATCAAAGCAGAAAGATCACCAAAGTCGCTGTATTTAAATAATAAACGTTGCGCTTGTTCTGAACCCGATGAATAAATATAAATTTTAAAACCTTCGTTTTTCCATTGTTTTAAATGACGATAAGCATCTTCATACAGATGACCCTTAAAAGCCCCTTGCTGAAAACCTTGCTGCCAAATATGCCCTTGCAATGCTTTGAGTGGGGTGATTTTTTGATCTTCTTTAATCCAGTTTAGCAAAATAGTAATTAATTGCGGCAGATCAGCCGTAGGTGCGTTAGCAATTTCACGTACTTGTTGCAAGATAGCGATAACTTCTTTTTCTTGTGCATGTTGTTCTAAATAAGCGGCTAGATTTTTTGCCGCATAAGGAAATAAAACATCATGTACAAAAGATATTGAACTGGTCGTGCCTTCGATGTCTGTTACGATCGCTTTAATCATCAGTTGTTCCGGGTGGTGGCGTATATTCAGGAAATTTTTCGGCCAGCGTATCGCCAGTGTAATGGGCGATCCAACCTTCTTTGTGGGTAAAAAAACGGATTACCGAGAAGCTAGGATCTTCACCCGCATCAAACCAATGTTTGATACCCGTGGGAACGCTAATGAAATCACGTTGTTGGCAATTGACGGCATAGATTTTTTCATCTACGTGTAAACAAAATAAACCACCGCCTTTTACAAAAAACCGTACTTCATCTTCACTATGCACATGTTCGCATAAAAATTTTTTTCGTAGTGGTACTTTGTCAGGGTGGTTTGGCGTCATGTGTACGACATCCACCGATCCAAAATTATATTCTTGCATGATGCGATCAATGGAGTCTTGATACATGGCAATGATTTCTGCTTGATCAGCATTCGCGGAAATTTTTTTATTCGCTTCCCAGCGTTCAAAACGAATATTGATAGCGGCTAGTTTGCGCGCGATATCGCTCAACTCATTTAGAACCATTAAAGGCTGCTGCGGTTCTTCTTGTGAATAAATAGTTAATTGACTCATCAGAATATTCCCGTTATTACATTTTTAATTTTAACAGTTCTAATTCGCAGCCAAATAAAAATTCCAAGCCTTCTACATGACGTAATGCATCTTGCATGGTATTGCCCCAGGTATAAAGACCATGACCTGCAATAAGATAACCAGGTGGTGTGCCAAATTCATGCAGACTTTTACTAACGATTTTTGCGAGTTTGGCAATATCTTGACTGTTTTCAAAAATAGGAACAGGAACGTTGCCTTCATGCGTATCAACATCAGGAAACACTTTTTGCAATTCATAATCTTGCAAGGTCAATACCCCGGCGTCTTGAAAAAAACGCGAAAGCACGGTGGAGCAGATCGAATGTGTATGTAACACGGCGTTAACATCAGGATAAAGTTGATAGAGCGAGGTATGCAGCAGTGTTTCAGCCGATGGTTTTTTGTCGGTATCGATGGCGTGACCTTGATAATCTACTTGGATGATATCATCTTCCGTCAGCTCGCCTTTGTGTTTACCCGAAACGGTGATCGCGACAGCGGCATCACTTAAGCGCATCGAATAATTGCCTGCCGTCGCTGGTGCTAACCCTGCTTGATGCAGTTTTTTGCCCGCCTCGATAATTTCTTGCGCGATTTTTTTGTCGATTATATTCATGCTAATGCCACTTTCAATTGTTGCATGGCCAAATTAATTTTCTGTTCGTTTAATGCGTAACAAACCCGAATATATTTTTCACCACGCTTTGCATCAATAAAAAACGAACGGCCAGGTACGGTCGCTACTTTTGAATTTTCTAACAACGATTGCGCGGCTTGTTCATCATCTTTAAATTTTAATTTTGAAAAATCCGCCATAATGTAATAAGCGCCTTGTGGCACTGTGGGTTTAAAACCTAATTCAATTAACGTGTTTACTACCGAATCACGTTTGACATGATAGGTTTTTTTCATTTCTTCAAAATAACTATCGGGCAGATCAAATGCTGCCAGCACTGCATGTTGCAATGGCGTATTTGGGCACACGTAGACTAAATCTTGCACCAACGCCATTTTGCTAATGATATGCTGCGGGCCTGTGGCATAACCCAAACGCCAACCAGTCATATTATACGTTTTAGAAAAACCGGAAATAGTAATCGTGCGTGGTTTGAAGATAGGCAAACTCGCAGGCGAAACATGCGTATAGCCAGGATAAGTGATGTATTCATAAATTTCATCGGTGATCACGGCGAGATCATGTTTCTCAGCAATCTCACCCAAGGTTTGTAATTCTTGCTGGGTAAATACTTTCCCGCTCGGGTTACACGGTGTGCAGATCACAATCCCTTTTGTTTTAGGGGTGATGGCTTTGCGCACATCTTCGGGATCAAACGTCAAATCATCAAGGCTCATCGGCACAGATTTAACCTGAATATTGTGCAGGTTTAAAATATTTTTATGATAGCCATAAAACGGTTCGAACAAGATAACTTCATCACCGGGATTAAATAAAGTCATGATCGCACAAATAAATGCACCGGTTGAGCCGTGGGTAATAACCACTTCAGTGGCAGGATCTGCTGAAATTTTGTTATAGGATTTAAGTTTTTTGGCGACCGCTTGACGTAATTCTAAAATCCCTTCACACGGTGAATAAAGACTTTTGTCATTATTAATGGCATCGCAAGCACTTTGTTTTATCGACTTAACGATGGGAATATCACAAACACCTTGACCAAGATTGATGCCGCCAATTTCATTGCAGCGGGTGCTAGCATTGCGGATGCCGGATTGTTTTAGGTGTTGAGTTTTTTCGCTGATTTTTAGCATAAGGGCCTCGCCTTTAAAAGTAAGCGCTGATTATATAGAGAGAAGTGCCCCCTTGTATACCGCTTCTTGCGTTAATATGCCTTTATCTAAGATATAGGCGGTGACCAAATGTGCGGGGGTTACATCAAAAGAGGGGTTAAAAACAGCGCTTTCGGTCGGGGCCCAAATGACCTTGCCAAATTCACCAGAGACGCCGCGCACTTCATCGGCATGGCGTTGTTCGATAATAATTTCTGCGCCTGATTTGCAGTGGGTGTCGACGGTGGTGTAGGGGGCAACCACATAAAAAGGAATACTATGGTGATGGGCTAATACGGCCAGGTTATAGGTGCCGATTTTATTGGCAAAATCGCCGTTAGCGGTGATGCGATCAGAGCCTACGAAGATGCGATCGACTTTGCCGAGTTGCATTAAATAAGCTGCCATATTATCGCAAATGAGTGAATAGGGAACTTTGGCTTGTTCAAGTTCCCACGCTGTGAGTCTGCCGCCTTGCAGTAAGGGGCGCGTTTCGTTGACATAAGCGTGGATATTTTTTCCTTGTTGGTGGGCTTTTTTTATGATGCCTAATGCTGTACCAACGCCTGCTGTGGCAAGACCACCGGTATTGCAGTAGGTCATGATGCGTTCGCTTTTGTGCACTAAAGCTGCGCCGTGTTCAGCCATTTTGTCGCAGAGTTGTATGTCTTCGATGAATATTTTTTCGGCGGTGGCAATGGCGGTTTCGCGGTTGATTTCTAAGCTGGCTAAAAAGCGCGTGACGCAGATCATTAAGTTGACCGCAGTGGGGCGCGCGCTGATCAAATAGCTGGCGGCATTTTTAATTTCATCGATAGGGGTATTTTCTTCGGTGATTTTTGCTAATAATAAAGTGGCTGCAATGCCGATGAGGGGTGCGCCGCGCACTTTGAGATCGAGAATACACTCATACATTTGTTGTGGTGTATTGCAGGTGATCCATTCTTCGGTTTGTGGCAATTTTTTTTGGTTGAGAAGTTCAAGTTTGCCATTATCAAAGCGTAATGCGAGTGATGCTAGTTTTTTCATGGTTATTACTCCGCCATTAATACCGAGAGCCATTCACGTTTTTCAGCGGCGATGGAGTCGAGTGTGCACATCAAGCCGTTTTTTAAGCCGAGTTCAGGGCAGCCTTTGTTAAATAGATGATTGGTTTTTTTAATCAATGAATTGGCCAAGGCAAATGCTTTGCTGTTATTTTTGCGCATGATGTCTAATACTTGTTGCAACGTCACATGTGGAATGAGATCGTTCCAGCTGTCGTAATCCGTGACGAATGAACAAGGCAAATAACAGATGCCTGCTTCGCGTGCTAAAGCGTATTCTGGGAAATTGGTCATGCCGATAATATCAGCACCTTGATCGCGATAGGAATGCGATTCTGCTTTAGTGGAAAACTGTGGGCCTTCGATGCACACGTACGTTTTCCCGATGTGAATGGCGAAATCAAATTCCGCGCGGATTTTTTCTACTTCTTCAACTAATTCTAGTGTGACGGGATGTGCTAAAGCAACGTGGCCGGTAACTCCGCCGCCACAAAAAGTATGTTTGCGCGCGAACGAAGCGCGATTGATATATTGCGTCGGCACGACCATATCGCCAGGTTTGAGTTCTTCACGCAAACTACCGACAGCGGAAACCGAAAGTATTTTAGTAACGCCCAGTGCTTTCAATGCAAAAATATTAGCGCGGTAATTAATTTCAGACGGCAATAGTTCGTGGTGTTGGCCATGGCGTGGCAGAAAGATAATTTCAATGCCGTCGATAACGGCTTTTTTTAAGCCGGAGGAGGGCGCGCCAAAAGGAGTATCCATTTTTATTTCATCGAGTTTGCTAAACCCTTCAAACCGCTCAAAACCTGAACCGCCGATTATTGCCCACATGATTGATTCCTCAGCTCGTTAATTTAATATAGAATGATATTTTGGTTTTTCCGATCCCCTCTCCCCCTGGGAGAGGGTTAGGGTGAGGGAAAATCTAAATTCAACATCGAGATTATACCATGAAACCCTTCCTAAAGTGGGCCGGCAATAAATATCCCCTCGTTGAACGCATTAAAGCCACCCTGCCTAAGGGTAAACGTTTAATCGAACCTTTTGTAGGGGCGGGCGCGGTGTTCCTGAATACTGATTATCCCTATTATTTGCTGGCGGAAGCTAACCCCGATCTCATCAATCTTTACCGCTGCTTGCAAACCGAAGGTCAACACTTTATCGATTATTGCCAAAGCTTTTTTGACGCTGAATATAACACTGCCGATGCATTTTACCAGTGTCGATCTTTATTTAATACCACCGATGATATGCGCTTGAAATCGGCGTTATTCGTTTATCTGAATAAACATTGTTTTAATGGTTTGTGCCGTTACAATGCTAAGGGAGGGTTCAATACACCTTTTGGGCAATATTCTAAGCCGTATTTTCCGCAAGAAGAAATGCTTTTTTTTCATGCGAAATTGCAAGGGGTTGAGCTGCAAATTGCCGATTTTGTGGTCACGATGGAGTCAGCCGAGTTGGGGGATGTGGTGTATTGCGACCCACCGTATGTGCCGCTTTCTAATACCGCCAATTTCACCAGTTATAATGTGGGTGGTTTTAACCAGCAACAGCAACTTAAGTTAGCACAGTTGGCAGAGCAGTTAGCAGGCAAAGGGATACCGGTGTTAATTTCGAACCACAATGTGGAATTTACCCAGCAGGCTTATCAAAATGCAACGTTGCAGACCTTTGACGTCAAACGCCATATTAGTTGCAAAGGCTCAAAGCGCGATAAAGCGGCTGAATTATTGGCGATGTTTGGGGGCGGCAATTAATCTTAGCTATTCAGCTTTTTTTCGTTACTCATCCAAGCAATCACACTATCCATTTGCAGCTTCAGATCATCCAACATGGGTTGTGTGAGTGTCTGCTTACAAGCGGCACGCATGACTTCATCCAACGAATTTTGTAGGGCTGGTACATCAAAATAAGCGGCTACGCCTAACAGTTTTTCGGTGATGAATTTAATGTCTTCCCAGTCACTAGACATGAAGGCGCCATTTAGCCGGGGTTTATCGTTGCGTAAATTGTTAAGAAACATACCTACTATTTCTTTAGCAGTTTTGGCATCGAGTAATGTACGCGTTGAGGGGCTAAGAAAGCTTGCTAGCGGTGTAGAAACAATAACAGATGATATAGATGTGTCCATATAAGTATGTCCTAGTTATCATTGTTGGTATAAGCAGGATAACAGAATCTTGTTAAGCTGCCAAGAGCAAAAAATGAGAAAAAGGAAGTAACGTGCCAAAAAGCGCACTTTATGGACTGCTGGGACTAATAAATAATCTCCCCGTGGGAGGGAGGCATCCTGCCCCCCATCATCTTCGCCATCCTTGGCTCAGTGCTTCCTTGCACCCATGAAGCCATTATGGTTGATGTTACGCAAAATAGCTATGAGAGGTATCATCAAAGAGTTGTAAGTTAATATCTTACAAGATCACTCTTCGATAGCTTGCACGTTGGTAGCTTGATCGCCCTTGTTACCTTTGGCTTTTACAAAGCTAACGCGTTGGCCATCTTTTAAAACCTTATAGCCTTCCATCTGAATTTCGCTGAAATGAACAAAAAGATCTTCGCCGCCTTCATCAGGAGTAATGAAGCCATAGCCTTTTTTAGGATCGAAAAATTTTACGGTACCTGTCTGCATAAATACGTTTCCTCAGTTCTTAATTGAAAGTTAAAACCCCACCAAGACAGTTGTCGAGGACAGATGTCGAGATGAGTCAAACTAATCATATTATAACAAAATGATTTCGGCAAATTTGTATTTTGTTTTTTTTAAGTGGAGGGTGTATGGTAGATATTAATCAAATGGAACGGAGCAAAAAATGTCTAACCTTACCACAAAAATTACCTTGATCGGATTAGGGAAAATGGGTTCAGCTTTAGCAGGCCGAATTTTACAAGGCAATTTTCCGCTCACGGTTTATAACCGCACGGCCAGCAAAATGGAGCCACTGATCGCCGCTGGTGCGCATGGCGCGCCTACCCTGAAAGAGGCTGTGCATGACGCCGATATTATAGTGACTTGTTTACTTGATGATAATGCAGTCATCGAGACCGTGAATGGGGCTGAAGGTTTTTTAAACGCACTGAAGCCGGGTGCTATTCATGTGGGGACCTCGACTATTTTACCTGCGACTTCAAAAGCACTGACCCAATTACATGCCGATCAGCAGAGTATTTATCTTGCCGCCAATGTGTTGGGTGTACCAAAAGTGGCCGAGAGAGGTGAACTGACTACTTTTGTGGCGGGTGATCCTGCCGCCATTGGGATCTGTTTACCACTTTTTAATTGCTATTCGCGCAATATCGTTTCTGTGGGGAGTGAACCCTATCAGGCGAATGTCATGAAAATTTGCAGTAATTATTTATTGGCGACGGCTATCGAGGCTTTTGGCGAGCTTTACACCTTTGCGGAAAAAAGTGGATTGAAGCTCGATGGTTTAAACAAATTCTTTCATTCTGTTTACGCCCATCCCGCCTACCAATTGTACGCCGATAAAATCAGAGAGCGCTCATTCGATGACGTCAATTTTGATCTAAAAGGCGGTGCGAAAGACCTCAATTTATTTCAAAAAGCATTTAAAGAGGTGCAAGTCATACCCGATATCGCCAACGTCATTAAAAATAAATTTGATATCGCAGTTGCACGCGGCATGGAAAACAAAGACTGGAGCGCTATCACTGAAATAACCCGAATGCAGGCTGGGTTGGAGGAAGATTAAACAAACACTTCCTCTAAACTATTTGCTGTCAAAATCTGATCACCCCACTTTAATAAAGTTTCAGCATCGGCTTGTTCAATACGCTTTTGATAATCGGCAGGGATTTCACGAAAACGAAGTTTGAGTAGGCGGTTTAGCATAGTCATTTCACC
>JABDBA010000011.1 GCA_013288885.1 Gammaproteobacteria bacterium
CTCGTTGAAGGGCAATTACAACTCGGTGAAGAAATCGGGTTAAAGATCGATCAAACCTTATGTCAAGATGCTACTGGCACGATGGTAATGCTGGAATGTGAGGCGATGGGGTTAAAACGCTCACACGCCGAAGTTTCGGTGCAATACGTCGATCACAATCTATTGCAAACTGATTTCAAAAACGCCGACGATCATCTTTTTTTAGCCAGTGCCTGCAAAAAATTCGGCATCTGGTTTAGCCGCCCCGGCAATGGTGTTAGCCATCCAGTACACATGGAACGCTTTGGCATTCCCGGCAAAACATTATTAGGTTCCGACAGCCACACCTGCGCAGGCGGTTCGATGGGTATGTTAGCGATCGGTGCGGGCGGTTTAGAAGTTGCGATGGCAATGGCCGGTAAACCTCTTCACATCAACATGCCAAAAATTTGGGGGGTAAAATTAATCGGCAAATTACCTGATTGGGTCAGCGCTAAAGATGTAATTTTAGAATTATTACGTCGCCACAATGTAAATGGCGGCGTTGGTAAAATTATCGAATATTATGGCCCTGGCTTAAAAAATTTATCGGCGATGGATCGTCATGTGATCGCCAATATGGGTGCAGAATTAGGCGCGACGGCATCGGTATTTCCATCCGACAAAATTACTTTAGCATTTCTTAAGTCACAAGATCGCGAAAATGATTGGCGTGAAATTGTGGCGGATAAAGGCGCAAAATATGACGAGCACGATGAAATTGATCTGTCTAGTTTAGAACCGTTGATTGCGCTACCGAGTAGCCCGGGTAAAGTAGTTCCGGTGCGCGAAGTAGCAGGTAAAGAAATTTTTCAAGCGATGGTTGGTTCATCAGCAAACCCTGGGCTGCGTGATTTTGCTATCGCCGCAGAAATTGTCGCGGGCAAACAAATTAGTCCACAAGTTTCATTTGATATTAATCCCACTTCGCGCCAAATTTTAGAAAATTTAATTACTATGGGCGCGTTACGTAAATTAGTACACGCAGGCGGACGTATTCATCAAGCGGGCTGCAATGGTTGCATTGGCATGGGACAAGCACCGGCAACGCACAAAATAAGTTTGCGCACCGTGCCACGTAATTTCCCCGGGCGATCTGGCACTAAAGATGATCTGGTTTATTTATGCAGCCCCGAAACTGCGGCAGCCTCAGCATTAACTGGTGTGATTACTGATCCACGCACTTTAGAAATGCCGTATCCACGTTTTAAAGAACCGAAAAAAGTCGCGCTTAATATCGATATGTTAGAAGCACCGCCTGCACCAGGAACCAAAGCTGAATTAGCTATCGGCCCGAATATTAAACCATTGCCAGCAATGTCACCCTTAGCAGAACATATTGAAGGGCCGGTGTTAATTAAAGTAGGCGATGATATTTCGACGGATACCATTTTACCCGCAGGCGCAGAAGTGTTGCCATATCGCAGTAATATTCCCGGTATTAGTCAATTTGTTTTTAAACAAATTGATGAAACTTATTATCAACGTGCATTGCAGCATCAAAAAACCGGATCATTAATTGTAGGTGGTGATAATTACGGCCAAGGTTCCAGCCGCGAACATGCCGCGCTCGCACCGATGTATTTAGGGGTGAAAGCCGTCATCGTTAAAAAGTTCGCACGCATTCATTGGCAAAATTTAATTAACTTTGGCATCTTGCCATTAACATTTAGTAATCCCAAAGATTATGATCGCATTGATCAAATGGATGTTTTAGTTATTGACAATGTGCGGCAAGCAATTCAACAAGGCCATGAAATTAAAGTATTTAATAAAACTAAAAATGAAAACTACATGATGAAACACAATCTCAGCCCGCGCCAAATTAAAGTGATGTTAATCGGCGGGTTGATTAATACCGTGAAGCATGGGCAATAAGTAAAGAATTAAGCTACCGCAATCTTGAGCAGCAGTGCGGCCAACTCTTCAGGAATTTCTGGGCGGCCGTTTTTATTGATGCAAGTAGCAGTATTAATTGCTACGTTAATAAGCTTGTTATCTGATTTTCTTGTTATCTGTTGATTAAATGCAAACTTTAACCGACTTATGAGCGATAGGTTTGTGGTAACACAAAAACTATCGCCGCTTTTTAACGACCCTTTGTAACTAACATCAGAATGTATGAGTACAAGTTCATAACCTTTCAAATGCCACTCGTAAAAATCTATTCCCAATGTTTTAATATAAATATGGCGCGCGTGTTCGTAATAATTGAAATAAACACTATTGTTGACTATCCCTTGCAAGTCAACCTCGTAGTCTCTGACTTCAGCTTCCCAAATGTGCGTATTTTTGTTCATGTTGAAATATTATATTTAAACAGATATATTAACAACTAACTTTTGCAAAGGAGCTTCACATGATCGACCTCTACACCTGGAAAACACCCAACGGCTACAAAATTCCAATCATGCTAGAAGAAATTAAATTGCCTTATAAAGTACATGCTATCGACATCAGTCTACGCGACCAATTTAAACCAAAATATCTAAAAATCAATCCCAATAATAAAATTCCAGCTATTGTTGATAAAGATGGTCCTGGGCACAAAGCGCTGACGCTTTTTGAGTCAGGTGCTATTTTATATTACTTGGCAGAAAAAAGCGGCAAACTGCTACCAAAAAATTTGCACGAACGCGCAAAAGTCATGCAATGGCTGATGTTTCAAATGAGCGGCGTGGGCCCGATGCTGGGTCAAGCACATCACTTTTTACATTACGCTCCCAAGAAAGTGCCATACGGCATTGAACGGTACACCAATGAAGCCAAACGTTTATACGGTGTCATGAATAAACATTTAGCAAAAAATAAATATTTTGCCGATAGTTATTCAATTGCCGATATTGCCATCTACCCTTGGATTGTTTATCACGAGAAACAAAATATCAATTTAAAAAATTACCCACACGTGCGCCGTTGGTTTAAAATGATCGGCGAACGCCCAGCAGTAAAGAAAGGTATGCAAATACCGGGATAGATTAAAAAAGTTGTTACGGTAAAATACTGCTATGCACCAACCCACCCTAACCAGGGAAAATTCACGCAAAATCATTCACGTAGACATGGACTGCTTCTACGCGGCCATTGAAATTCGCGATAACCCAGCATTGACGGGTAAACCGGTCGCTGTGGGTGGATCACCCGACAAACGCGGGGTGATTTGCACTTGCAATTATGCCGCGCGTAAATTTGGCGTGCATTCCGCCATGGCAACCGCCACTGCTTTTAGACATTGCAAAGATTTAATTTTATTGCCGGTCGATATGCCTAAATATAAGCAAGTCGCCAAACAAATTCACGCTATATTTCGTGAATATACTGATTTAGTTGAGCCACTCGCATTAGATGAAGCCTACCTCGATGTGACTGATTCGAATCATCATGCGGGCAGCGCCACATTGATCGCCAAAGCTATTCGCCAACAAATTTTGCAAGAAGAAAAATTAACTGCCTCTGCTGGTGTCGCGCCGAATAAATTTCTGGCGAAAATTGCCAGCGGATGGAAAAAACCGAATGGCTTATTTGTTATTAAACCTAATGAGATTGATAATTTTATTAAAACGTTGCCAGTTGATAATTTATACGGTGTCGGCAAAGTTACCGCACAAAAATTACATAAAATGAATTTGAAAACCTGTGCCGATCTACAAAAGTTTTCTCTGTTAGAATTGACCCAACAATTTGGCAAATTAGGACAAAACCTTTATGAACAGTGTCGCGGTATGGATCACCGCAACGTTGAGCCGAATCGTGTACGCAAATCTCTAAGCGTAGAACGCACTTTTGCGCAAGATATTAGAAACCTAGATGACTGTTTAAATATCATTAATGAACTTTGTGAAAGATTAATTAAACGCGTGCAAGAATCTGCGCCTAATCTTGCTATTAAAAATCAATATATCAAAATAAAGTTTAATGACTTTAAACAAACCAGTGCGGAAATAATCAGCCAAGAAATAAATTTAGATCGCTATTTAACTTTGTTTCGTGATGCTTATCTGCGCGAAGTAAAACCTATTCGCCTACTTGGGCTAGGCGTGCATTTTCAAGATAAAAAACCGCTTAAATCATTTTTGCAACAATCGTTGTTCTAATTAGCCTCCAACGCTAATGCCAGAAACTCGTCAACATCTTTATCTGTAGTATCAAAACTTGTTACTATTCTTATAAAGCCTGTTTTTTCATTAAAAAGATAATAAGGAAATTTAGCTTGCGTGGCCGCAATCACTGATTTGGGGAAATAAGCAAAGAACAAGTTAGAATCCGCAGGGTATGCCAATTTAATATCCGCCCGTTTTGCCAAGCCTTGCGCCAGTTTTTGACACATTAAATTCGCGTGCGCCGCATTACGCTGCCATATGTTTTTTTCGAGATACGGAATAAATTGCGCCGATAAAAAACGCATTTTTGAGTTGAGCTGCAAACCTTGTTTTTGAATATATTCAAACTCAGCGGCCAATTCTTTACGAAAGAAAATAATCGCCTCGCCAAACAATAAACCATTTTTTGTACCGCCAAAAGTAAGCACATCGACGCCCACATCGGCTGTTATTTCTTTTAAAGATTTATTTAGTGCAACAGCCGCATTTGATAACCTGCAACCATCCACATGAAAAACTAAATTATGTTTTTTACAGACCGCAGAAATTGCTTGCAATTCCTCCACTGTATAAACCGTACCAAACTCAGTAGTCTGCGCAATACTAACCACATGCACTTTATTATTGTGGCGATCATTGATGGAAGCAATATATCTTTCTTCAATAGCAGCCGCAGTAATTTTGCCGCTGACATTAGGAATAGTGTAAAGCGAGCAACCGGTAAAATTAGCCACTGCGCCAACCTCATGTACTACCATATGTGAGGTATCAGGGCAAATAATCGCCTGATGACTGCGGGTAACTGCTTTCACAGACAATGTATTCGCCGCCGTACCGTTATTAACAAGATAAGCAATGGCGGATTCACCAAAACTTTTTTTCAACAGCAGAATGGCCTTTTCCGTATAAGGATCATGGCCATAAGGCGTGGCATGATCGGCATTCGCATCGATAATCGCCTGCAAAATGGTTGGTTCAATTCCTGAGTTGTTGTCACTAGCAAATGATCGCATAAATACCTCGTAATATTAGTTTATGGTTTTATAGCAATAATACCCACATATTCCCGCTTATCATACCACGTTTCCTCTATTGCGCCATTTTTTCGATACAACGGTCTTATCAAAAACTTTATTCAATGTTATTTTATTTTCTCAAATAAATCTTTTAGCGTAACAATATTACTTAGCATTTCTTCTGAATAGAAATTTTTTTTAACGCCATTGGCGGATATCATAGCCCAAAAAAGCTGCTTTTCAGTTTTTGTGATATCTTTAAATATATCCATCTTTCTATTTAAAATTTCCGCATATTGTTTATCAATAACAAAAGGCTCTTCCGTATATTTTATTTCACACAAAGTAATGCAACGATCGTCCCTGTCAAATAATAGGTCAATTTGTGCACCGGCTTCTTTATCCCCTTTATTTGGAATGTGTTTCCAAGCAGGCAAAACTGACGGTTTTAGTGATAACTTACTCATTATATGAGCTATGTGTTTGTAACAAACAGATTCAAATGCATATCCACACCATGATTTATATGAACTACTGCGGGCTTGTTCTAGCCAAAACCCTGTCGCTTTTGCGAAACGCTTTATAGACCCTAAATGTGGTTCCACCCAACGAAAATAAAACATGGTGTATTCATCAATGACACGAAAGTACACGCCTTTTTCGCGATGCTGATAAGGTAAAAACGAAATAATAAAACCAGCGTCTTCAAGTTCTTTTAACCGTTCTACTAATCTTCCACTTAAAGATACACCCATGCGCTTAGCCAATTCACCTTTTGTAATGCCGTAACGATGTTTAGCTATTTCCCTTGTCAATTTAAAATAATTTTTAGAATCTATGAAGAGTGACTTGAAAAGTTCTTCAGCTTCATCTACTAACAATCCATTTTTACTAAAACAAACTTGGTCGATTATTTGATTGGCAGATAATCCTTTTTTGACTTGGTCAAGATAAAGCGGGATACCGCCAATCGCCATGTAAATTGCTAGGATTTGGTGATCAGCAAGCTTAACACCGTTGTTATTCAAAAACCCTTTTGCTTCATGCAATGTAAATGGTTCTAATTTCAGGCGATACGTGACACGATTATAAAGGCCACCTGTATTGTTAATGATATTTTTAATAATCCAAGAAGCCAATGACCCGCATATAATTAATTTAATTCTCTTGTCATTCCCCCAAGAATTATTCCAATAATATTCAAGGGCCTGCAATAGGTTAGAACGCGGGGTCACCATCCAAGGAAATTCATCAAAAAACAAAACAATTTTTTCATTCTTCGGCAACCCTTTAATAGCATTATCAATTAACTCAAATGTTCTGAACCAGTCTTTTGGAACTTCTAGCGACGATCCATTATAGAAAGCTTTGCTTATTTGTTTGCAGCATTCCGTTCTCTGTCTTAAAAAAGAACCCTTTTCAATTCCGGTTATAGAAACAAACTTACACTTCTTTTTACCAAAGTAATTGCTAATCAAGTAAGTCTTACCAACCCGACGTCTACCATAAATAGCTAAAAATTCTGCTTTATTGGATTTAATAAAAGCATCCAGTGTTTTAACCTCATCAACCCTTGCTTGAATATTCATTGATGCTCCTTTTAAGTTGAGTAGCCGGATATAAGTATACTATATTTGGCTACTCAGATCAAAAATGGTTTTGAGTAGCCAAATATAGCAAGTCTATATTTGGCTACTCAATTTCATGAGGAAACGGCCGTGGACCCAAGTGAGCAATGTGTCGCAGCCTACGATGACGGTTTACTCGAAGTAATCTTAATTAACTTATATCAAAGCCCCAATTCTCAGTTTTGGGCTCGCGAGTTAGCAGTGCTTCGACGGCTTGTTGTGGCGATAAATTTTCATGCAGCACGCGGTACACTTGTGCGCTGATCGGTGCATCGACTTTATGTTGTTTTGCAACGTGATGTATTTCTAATGCAGTTTGAATGCCTTCAACCACTTGACCAATTTCTTGTAACGCCTGTTGCGTGGTTTTGCCGCTGCCAAGCGCTAAACCTAAACGACGATTACGTGATTGATTATCGGTACACGTTAAAATTAAATCACCTAAACCTGCTAAACCCATAAATGTTTCTTGCTTGCCGCCCAGCACCAAACCTAAACGCACCATTTCCGCTAACCCACGCGTGATTAAAGCGCTGCGGGTATTCGCACCAAAACCAAGACCGTCGGCAATTCCCACAGCAATAGCCAGCACGTTTTTCATCGCACCGCCCAATTCCACACCAATTAGATCGGTACTGGTGTACACTCGAAATGTTTTACTGTGAAAATGTTTGACTATATCAGCAGCAAAATCAGCTGAACGTGTAGCAACAGTCACTGCCGTAGGCAACCCTTGCGCCACTTCTTTAGCAAAACTGGGGCCGGATAAAATAGCCGTCGGTAACTCACCGAGTTCTTCAGCAACAACTTCGTGTAACAGTTGATGATGTGTTGGATCTAAACCTTTGGCCGCGCAAATAATGCGTGTACCCGTTTTCATCAAAGGTTTTATCATTTGCAAAGTAGTACGAAAAGCGTGACTGGGCACAACTAATAAAATATCCGTCACGCCATTTAACGTTTTATCTAATTCAGTGAACAAATGTAAATTTTCTGGGAACAACACGCCAGGAATATAACGCTCATTGCTGCGCGATTGCTGCATCAATTTAATTTGTGCGCTATCACGCCCCCACAAATTAACGGTTTGATTATTGCGCGCGAGATGAAGCGCCAGCGCCGTTCCCCACGACCCTGCGCCTATTACTGCGATTGGTTCTGCAATTTTCATAATTTTAATCAACCCATAAACGCCCAATAACTACTGACCCAACTACTTCCCCACAACAACATCACCCAACCTGCTAAGGCAAGAAAGGGGCCAAATGGAATCGGTGTATTTTTATTTTTCTTTTTCACCAATAAAAAAATAATACCTACCACCGCCCCCACCAAAGAACTCAATAACAACACAAACGGCAAATACTCCCAACCTAACCAAGCCCCCAATGCGGCGCACAATTTAAAATCACCGTGCCCCATGCCAATCTTACCGGTTATTTTGGTAAATAAAAATGACAACAACCAAAGCGCCACGTACCCCGCCGCTGCTCCAATAATCGCACTTTGGCACGTGCTAAACAATGGCACTATACTCACCAATAAACCCAACCATAATAACAGCAAAGTTATAATATCAGGCAACAATTGCTGCTCGATATCAATATAAATAAGCGCCAACAAACTCCAAGTAAATACCAAACCCAGCGCAGTTTGCCAACTAACCCCAAAATGCCACGCCACGATCACCGAAAAAAATGCACAACTAATTTCTAATAAAAAATAACGTATAGAAATGGCTTGGTGACAATGCGCACATTTAGCCCTGAGAAATAAATAACTAAAGACTGGAATATTTTGCCACCAGCGAATTAACTGTTTACAGTGTGGGCAATGCGAACGCGGCACACAAAAATTAAAAGTTTCGGTAGCTGCTTCTGCCGGTAATTCTAAAAATTCAAGACACTCTTTGCGCCAACTCCGCTGCAACATAATGGGCAATCGATAACACGCCATATTCAAAAAACTACCGACCAGAAGACCCAATATCCCGATTAAAAGAACAAAAACGCACAAGTGCGTAACTAATAAATTAATCATAAATAAATTTTTCCTTAAGCCTGTTCAAAGTCTCGCTAGGCTGAGACAGAAATCATTGATTTTCGAGCATCGTAGCGGAGCATACTTGGTCGTATGTGAGCAACGAAGCGCAGAAAATCAATGATTTATGGCCAGCATAGTAGAGACTTTGGGCAGGCTTTACACCACACTACCCATTTTAAAGATGGGTAAATACATAGCGATTACCATACCACCCACCAAAACGCCTAACACCACCATGATTAACGGCTCAATCAAACTACTTAAGCTATCAACTGCATTATCCACTTCTTCTTCATAAATAGAGGCTACTTTACTTAACATTGTTTCGAGTGTTCCTGATTCTTCACCAATAGCAATCATTTGCACAACCATCGGCGGGAATAAATTTACCGCGAGTAATGCCTGCTGCAGTGTTTGACCGGTTGAAACATCTTCTTTTATTTTTTTTATGGCTGTCGAATAAACACGGTTGCCAGCCGCCCCCGCCACTGCATCGAGCGCTTCTACCAAAGGCAACCCCGCCGCAAAAGTGGTGGCTAAGGTACGGGCAAAACGTGCTATCGATGCTTTTACTAGAATCACACCCAGAATAGGTAACTTTAACATGACGCGATCGAGATTATGTAAAAATGTCGGCGAACGTTTTATCATCTTGCTTGCAATCACACCAAATATAGCAATTGAACCAAAAATGATTAACCAATAATGCTGTAAAAATTTAGATAAATTAATTACCATGCGCGTGAGTGCGGGTAGCTGCGCACCAAACCCTGCAAATAACGACTCAAACTGTGGCACCACAAATATTAATAAACAAACTGAGACTAATACCGCGACAATAACAATAGCGGTAGGATAAAATAACGCTTTTTTAATTTTCCCTTTCATTGAATCAGTTTTTTCTTTGTACGATGCAATTCGATCGAGCATCACGTCTAACGAACCTGATCGTTCACCGGCTGAAACGAGATTACAAAAGAGTTCATTAAAAATGGTAGGATGTTTTCGCAATGCTTCCGTCACTGTGCCGCCACCTTCGATAGTACTCTTGACGGAACCAATCATAGTTTGGATAGAAGGCTTGGTATGGCCACGGCCGATTAAATCTATCGATTGAATTAAAGGAATACCTGCCGTCAACATGGTCGCTAACTGACGAGTAAAAGCAGTGACTTCTGCACTCTTAATTTTACCCGAGGAAAATAAAGCTTTTGATTTTTTGCGTATTTTACGCGGCATAATTCCTTGCCGACGCAAATCGGCTTTTATTATTGCCGGATTAGTCGCATTTTGTTCGCCGCGCATACGCTCACCACGACGATTGGTCCCTTCCCAGATGTATGTTTCTAATTTTGCTGTCTTTGCCATGGCTTAGTTGCAATACTCCTTAGTCTTTCGTTACCCTATTAATTTCTGCCAGACTTGTCAAACCCATTTTTACTTTACTCAAACCGGATTCCCGCAAGGTCTGCATCCCCGCTTTACGTGCTTGCTGCGTTAACTCTAATGCTCCGCCATTACGCATTATAACTTCACCGGTTGCTTCCGTCATAGGTAATAATTCAAACAAACCTATTCGCCCTTTATAACCATTGGTACAAAGGTCACACCCCACTGGGCCTAAAATTTTTAGTGTACTTAATTCTTCAGGTTTAAAACCTTCGCGCAACAACTCTTCTTCAGGGATTGTTACTTCTTTTTTACAATGTGGGCATAACCTTCTGCCTAAGCGTTGCGCAACGATTAACGATACCGAAGTGGCTATATTATAACCAGGAACCCCCATATTGACTAAACGCGTGAGTGTTTCCGGCGCGCTGTTAGTGTGTAAAGTAGATAATACTAAATGCCCGGTTTGTGCGGCTTTTACACCGATTTCTGCAGTTTCTAGATCGCGCATTTCTCCCACCATGATAACATCAGGATCTTGCCGCAAAAAAGCGCGTAATGCAGCCGCAAAAGTAAGGCCCGCTTTGACATTTATATTCACTTGATTAACCCCTGACAAATAAATTTCAACCGGGTCTTCAACGGTAGAAATATTTACTTCCGTCGTATTTAGCAAATTCAACGCGGTATAAAGTGTAATAGTCTTTCCGCTTCCGGTAGGCCCGGTGACTAATATCATGCCTTGCGGTCTGCTGATCGCTTTGTTAAAAATATCTTTCTGCCACGGTTCAAAACCTAATGACTCTATGCCAATTGCCGCAGAACCAGGATCAAGAATACGAATAACAATTTTCTCACCATTAACAGTGGGGCAAGAGCTCACACGAAAATCGATAGCACGTTTTTTAGAAAGCACCATCTTAAAACGGCCATCTTGCGGGATCCTACGTTCCGATATATCTAACTGCGCCATAATTTTGATGCGCGCTGTAATACGTGTTGCTAAATTTGCAGGTGGGCTAGCAATTTCATAAAGAATACCATCGGCACGAAAACGGATGCGAAATGATTTTTCATACGGCTCGAAATGAATATCGGATGCACCTCTTTTTATAGCATCTAACACAATTTTATGCACATAACGCACGATTGGTGCATCTTCTGATTCACTACCTGTTGGTTTGACATTCGTATCATCTTCATCTTCAGAACTAATCGCCAATTCGTCGAGCGCGGTGTCGCTTAAATCACCCAACGCTGCTGTTTCTTGTGCTGTTAAAATATGATCAATCAGAATGCTCAGTTTATCTTCTTCAACTACAACACAGCGTGTATTCAAACCGGTATGAAATTTAATTTCATCAAGTGCGTTTTGATCGGTAGGGTCAGCGGCGGCTAAGTGTAATAATTTTCCTTTTTGCAAAAGTGGTAAAACATGGTGTTTGCGAATTAATTTTTCACTGACTAATTTGCTGGGGATTAATTCAGCATCAAAGGTATCGAGATCCAACAATGGCAAACCAAAATCATGCGCCACCGCGCTCGCCAACTGGGTGGGGTTCACTAATTTTTGTTGTACCAAAAAAGTGATAAATGGAACCCGCATTGACACCGATTGTGCAATTGCTTCCCGCGCAATGTTTTCCGCCAACAGCCCGTCTTCGATGAGTCGATTGGCCAAGCTATGGAATGGCGGTTTGGAAGGGGTCGTCATGTTTAGCCACCTTGTGCATGTGTATAAACATTATAAACAAATGCTTTGAACTTGGCTACCTGTTTTTCCCCGATTGTTTATAATGTAATGACACTATTATTTTTCCATTATTTTTAGTATAGCAGACACACCAAATAAAATGCGGCAAGCCATGATATGAATACTATCCAAACCTGGGAAAATCCCGCTGTTTTACCTTGTACAATTGATGCACATAAGATTCATGTTTATCGTAAACAATTAAGTGGCTATACAGAACAACAAATTGCCGAGTTATTTAATGGGTTAGCGCCCGATGAACAAACGCGCGCATTGCGTTTTCATTTTGCCAAAGATCGTCATCACTTTATCGTTGCACGCGCACACTTAAGAAAGATCCTGGCGCAATATCTAAAAATTACGCCGCAAGAAATTAACTTTCATTATAACGCTTATGGCAAACCTGAATTGCTCGACCACACTTTACAATTTAATTTATCGCATTCTCAAGATATGGCTGTATATGCGATCTCTAATCAATATTCGGTAGGTATCGATATTGAAGCCACTGCAAAAGACCATGACATTGCTGCCATTGCACAGCGGTTTTTTTCTGCGAGTGAATATACTATTTTAAAAAATCTTGCGCCCGCACGACAAAAACAAGCTTTTTATAATGCCTGGGTACGTAAAGAAGCTTTTTTAAAAGCTATCGGGCAAGGCCTTTCTTATTCATTAGCTAATGTCGAAGTTACTCTGCTGCCAGAAGATGCAGCGGCCTTTTTGGCCATACATGATGAAAACCAAAATATTACAGAATGGTCGTTGTATGAGTTACCCGCTATTGCGAATTATGTGACAGCATTAGCGGTGAAGGGAAAACCAGAAATTATAAAAACCTATGCTATTTAAATTCGTGTATTAATAACCTAACCACCCCACAAATCATCGCCTGCGGTGTAATTTCAACAATAGGATAACGTGGGTTAAGCGGTTTTAAATAGCGGCGGCTGCCGTCAATAACATATTGCTTAAACACTAACGAACCCGTAGAAGATTGTTTAGCTAATACAAAAGCACCATTATTGGCTTGGTATTCTGGATCGATAACAATAATCGAACCGGGAGGAAAACTCACACCATGTGCCGCTTCCATACTATCGCCTTCAACGCGTAATGCAAACGCATACAAACTCACATGTGTGCTGGTGATAATATAAGTTAAATGGTTAGCGGACGAATCCACTTGGCCTGATTTTTCTAGCCATTCTGCGGTTGCTTGCCAAGTAAGTACTGGCACGCGATAAAAATTTTGCCGGGTTGATTGTGCGGAATAAATCGCGTTTTCTTCTTCAATGCCTTCATGCTCGTGATCTAACCAACCATTAACTTTATTGAATACCCGCTCCACATGCGCAGCAAATTTATCGCCGATATTTTTAACGGGATGGGTGCCAATCAGATGGCTGATTTGACTTTGTGATTTTTCTAGCCGATTGGCTAACTGAGTAACGCCACCAACGGATCGTGATAAGGTGCGTAAGTTTTTTCTACGGATATCTTTAACGTTCATAGTTTAGTTTTCTCAATGCATAGTGGTCTCCTTTGTCATCTTACCTAGTTTACTGTTTTGGTAAATGTTCTAGTTGGTCATTTAAAGTCATTATTGGTAGTATTACTGACTATATTGGTCATATATGGTCATTATACCTTGAATTTGGTCTTTAACTTCTTGCGTACCGCGACGTTTTTTAACACTACATATTGCGGCAAACCATTTTTATACGGCGGATAATCTTCCCCGCTTATTAATGGTTGCAAATAATTTCGGCACGCCGTTGTAATATGAAAACCGTCTTTTGTAATAAAGTTGCGTGGCATATGTTTTTCTTTATTGGCTACGTCAGCAAGCGCCACTTCACCAATCGACCAACGATAATTTTTACCCGGTTTACGCACGATAACTGGCATCACAGCATCTTTACCGGCCAAGGCAAATTCAACGGCAGCTTTGCCCACGGCATAGGCTTGTTCTACATCGGTTTTTGCAGCAATGTGGCGCGCGGCACGTTGCAAATAATCTGCCACTGCCCAATGATATTTATAATTTAATTTCGATTTAATTAATTGTGCGATAGTCGGCGCAACACCACCTAATTGCGAATGACCAAACGCATCTTTTAGACCGGTTTCTGATAAAAATCGGCCATCAGCATTGCGCACGCCTTCCGAAACAACGATGGCACAATAACCAAATTTTTTCACGCATTCATCAACGCGCTTTAAAAAATTTTCTTCGTGGAATGGAATTTCAGGGAACAAAATAATATGCGGCGCTTCATCCGCTTTTTCCGCTGCCAAACCACCTGCAGCGGCGATCCAACCCGCGTGTCTGCCCATCACTTCCATGATAAAAACTTTGGTGGATGTTGCCGCCATCGATGCGACATCTAACCCAGCTTCGCGAATAGAAACAGCCACATATTTTGCCACGGATCCAAACCCTGGGCAGGTATCGGTAATTGGCAGATCGTTGTCTACTGTTTTAGGAATACCAATACATTTTAATGGATAACCCAACTGATGGCTCAGTTGCGAAACTTTGTGCGCGGTGTCTTGTGAATCACCGCCGCCGTTATATAAAAAATAACCGATGTTGTGCGCGGCAAAAACTTCGATCAATCTTTCATATTGCGCACGGTTTTCTTCCAAACTTTTTAATTTATAACGACATGAACCAAAAGCACCCGCAGGTGTGTAACGCAATGCGGCAATCGCAGCGGCAGGTTCTTTGCTGGTGTCGATTAAATCTTCGGTGAGTGCGCCAATAATGCCATTACGCCCAGCATAGACTGTGCCGATTTTTGCTTTGTGTTTGCGCGCGGTTTCAATCACCCCGCAAGCGGTAGCGTTGATAACCGCAGTTACTCCGCCAGATTGTGCATAGAAAATGTTGGGTTTGGCTGTTTTAGCTAGCTTTGGCATGAGAATTTTCCTGATATCTAATAGTTAGTAGTAGGTTGTCATGCCCGAATGGGGTGGTCGGGCATCCATCTGGGGAAATGTTACAGTGATGGAGAAATTCCAGCAATAGTTGTATTTTTCTGAACAAAAGTAAGCCTTTCGCTATTTTCTTAAGAAAACCTTAAGGTTTCTCTGTTAAACTCCACTTTAGCTTTAATTTCTAACGCAAGGCCGCAAGTAAAGGTCAAGGAGGGCTTTTTTCAAAATAATTAATCAAAGGTCCTTTTATGCCAAATAGCACTTTCGTTTATAAACCCATCAATCCTAAACACACTCTAGAAACATTCTTGGACTCACTCATTAAAGATGAGAAGAAAGAACCTAATAATGTCTACCTTATTTTAGCCAACAAAGAATACCCGCATACCGATGAATCCATGGGCATAATATTACAAATGAACTTACAGGAAAAAATTGCTTCTTTAAAAGAACAAGGAATAACAGTGGTTTGGTTGCCGACTGATAAAACAGCAACGCAAGCAGAAGCGGCAGTTGCAATAAAAAATTGCCGGCAAATGATTGAAGGGGGAAAAAACTTTCTCATGCCTACTGCAGGTTTTAACAAAACGGATGGTAAATACACGCATACAAAAAAAATATGGGCGCCGCCAAGCGATGTAAATAACGAACTGATCACTTACTATGATGCAGAGATTGGGGAGATATCACGCTTCATTAAAGGTAGCTCCACTGATAAACAAACCACTCCCGACGAATTTAGCGCTGCCTATAATAAAGTACAAAAAATTGCTATAATAAAAGCAACAACTATACCAATTCAACCTGCACGTAGAGGGCACTTCAAATTTGGAAAAGAAACGGATACTCCGCCGGGAACCACATCCTCTTTCTGGTTATTGGCAGGCGGTAACTCAAACATGTCACCTGATTCCCCACCAGAACCAAGTGCCGGTTTGCCCCCATTTATTTCCACTGCAAATAGCAGAAAAAAACCTACCTTCAGCTAAGAACTATTAAACTATAAGCACACATTTTTGCTGAAATAAAGTATTATAATAGAATACAAGACAACTTCCCAAGTTAGCGAACGGGAAGTTATTTTGTTCATTATATTTATTTCAGCAGAAGAGCACTACTATGCACATTCACATCCTCGGTATTTGCGGTACATTCATGGCAGGCATTGCGGTGCTGGCCAAACAACAAGGGCATCATGTAACGGGTTCTGATGCCAATGTTTATCCGCCTATGAGCACGCAATTGAGTGAGCAAGGCATCGTGCTCAGCGAAGGTTTTGACCCCGCGCAATTAGACCCCATGCCCGATTTAATCGTCGTCGGCAACGCCATGAAGCGTGGCAACCCACTGGTAGAATTTATTTTAAATAACAACCTGCCCTATATTTCTGGCCCGCAATGGTTGGCGGAAAACATTCTGCGTGATCGCTGGGTACTAGCCGTGGCAGGTACGCATGGCAAAACTACCACGAGCAGCATGTTAGCTTGGATTTTAGAAGATGCCGGTTTAAACCCGGGATTTTTGATCGGTGGCATTCCACAAAATTTTGGCGTATCTGCGCGACTTGGCCATGATAAATCGGGGAATAAATTTTTTGTGATCGAAGCCGATGAATACGACACCGCATTTTTCGATAAACGTTCTAAATTTATTTTATATCATCCACGCACCGTTATTTTAAATAATTTAGAATTTGACCACGCCGATATTTTTCCTGATCTCGCTGCAATCAAGACACAATTCCATCATTTAGTACGCACCATTCCTGGTAATGGCTTAATTATTTATCCACAAAATGATAGCGCGTTAAAAGATGTTTTAGAAATGGGTTGTTGGACACCGACCGAAACATTTGCATCAAACACTAGTGCTTGGCAAGCACGCGATGTAACACCCGATGGCAGCGCATTTGCTATTTATTACCAAAATAAATTACAAGGAAATTTAAACTGGGAATTATTAGGCTTGCACAATGTCAATAACGCACTGGCGGCAATAGCAGCGGCACAACATGTTGGCGTAACACCTGCACAAGCCATCGCGGCGCTGGCAAAATTTCGCAATGTTAAACGTCGTATGGAAATTTACGGCAAAGTAAACGGGATCACGATCTACGATGATTTTGCCCATCACCCTACCGCAGTAGCAACCACATTAAATGGTTTACGAAAAAAAGTGGGCAAAGAACGTATTATTGCGGTGTTAGAATGTGGTTCTTATACCATGCGTACCGGCGTACATCGCGAAACGTTAGCGCCTGCACTCGCCCAAGCCGATATGGTAATTTTGGCCAAACCCAAAGAAGATTGGGGTGTTGCTGACGTCGCCAAAAAAATCAGCCAACTTGCTAAGGTTGGCAACAACGTTGATGAAATTATTAAAATGTTAATCGCCGAAAGCCGCAGCGGCGATCATATTTTAATTATGAGTAATACCGGTTTTGACGGCATTCATGCAAAATTGCTGCGGGCATTTACCTAAAAAATGTTAAGTTCCGTGTTGTAAGATTTTAAGTTATAATCATTCAATTCAGTAGACCGTTTAAACATTACCTCTTTAATCAGGGCATTATCTAAATGCACATGTCATTTCTTTTAAAATCTCTAGAGCTTGCCACTATTAGCCGAGGATTTTGCGCACCTAACCCCGCTGTCGGTGCACTTGTAGTCAAAGACAACAAAATTTTAGCACAAGGTTTTCATCGTGGCAGTGGTCAACCTCATGCCGAAGTAGAAGCATTAAAAAATTTAGGTGAAAATGCTAACGGCGCAACCTTATATGTTTCGTTAGAGCCTTGTTGCCATTTTGGCAAAACGCCACCGTGTACTGATTTATTAATCCAACGCGGTATCAAACAAGTCGTTTTTGGTTTTCGCGATCCTAATCCACAAGTCACTGGCAAAAGTGAAAAGATTTTACGCGCTGCAGGCATTGAATATTTACATGTTCCTGCCATAGAAATCGATACATTTTATCAGAGTTATGCTTTTTGGTGGCAACACAAAAAACCCTTTGTTACTGCTAAATTAGCAATGAGTTTAGATGGAAAAATTGCCGGTGCGAATGGCACCCGTGTTAATATCACCAACAAAGATGCGCAATTGTTTACCCATCAACAACGTAAATTATCCGATGCTATTTTAACCACTATACAAACCATTCAAAAAGATGACCCCTTATTGAATGTACGTTTAGCCAATATAGAATATAAAAAACCACTTTATATTTTAGACAGTCAACTGGCAACGCCATTAAGCGCCAACATCTTTAGCAGTACAAAATCAATTACTTTATTTCATACAGACAATGTAAATCCCAAAAAATTGCAAGCCTTGAAAGCACAAGGTGCGCATTGTGTGGTTGTTCCAGGCGGTCATCATGGTTTAGATCTCGATGCCGTGCTGGCAAAAATTGGCAATGATGGTATTCATGATTTGTGGATCGAAGCCGGTGGCCAATGCTTTAGTTCTTTTCTTAAACAACAACTCTTACAAAAAGCCTATATTTATATCGCACCCAAATGGCTAGGCGCGCAAGCGCAAAATGCTTTTGTCGAAGATCATGATATTTTTGCCACAGTACAACAAAAAAATTGGCAGATATTGGGTGAAGATATGGTCTGTGAAATGAGGTGGTGACAGAGGCATATTACCCCCCAACCCCATAATTTTGCTATAATAGCCCTTTAACCAACTCCTCCGAGGGCTTATGTATACCGGCATTATCGACCATTGCGGAACTATCATCGAAATCAGTAAAACTGCCAACGCTTTAAAAGCATTAATTCAGTGCCAATTTACCGATATAGAAGAAGGTGAAAGCATCGCTGTTGATGGCATTTGCCTCACTGCGACACAACCGCAAAAACACCTTTTTAGCTGCGATATTTCACCTGAAACCTTAAATCTCAGCACCGCGCATGGTTTTACCCCACAGCGTAAAATCAACCTAGAACGTTCGCTACGCATGGGTGATCGCGTCGGTGGACATTGGGTCATGGGCCATGTCGACACCCGTGGCATTGTGCAAAAAATCGTAAAACAAGCGGAATTTACTGAATTCCATATCGGTGGGCTAACCCCAGAAAACATGCAATATCTGCTCAAAAAGGGTAGTATTGCAGTTAATGGTGTGAGCTTAACGATCAACGAAGTATTGCCGGATGGCTTTAAAGTAATGCTGATACCGCATACATTGGAACGCACTAATCTCAGTGCTCTAACCAAGGATGACGAAGTCAATCTTGAATTCGATTGGATGGCACGGGTCATCGTCAATCAATATCAACAAATGAGCAGGTAACTATTATGTCAACTCCTTTTGCAAATCTCCATAAAGCGTTAGAAGATCTACGCCAAGGCCGCATGGTCGTTTTATTCGATGATGAAAATCGCGAAAATGAAGGCGATTTAATCATGGCCGCTGAAAAAGTAACGCCCGCTGCACTTAACTTTATGAACGCGCACGGGCGCGGCCTGATCTGTTTGGCCTTAGATGGCGCCTACATCGATCGCTTACAAATTCCCATGATGGTGCAACGAAATTGTTCCGATAAAACCGCAGCTTATGCCATTTCCATCGAAGCGGCGCATGGCGTCACTACCGGTATTTCTGCCGCTGATCGCGCACATACTATTCTCACTGCGATTGACCCTAACAGCACGCCGAATGATATCGCACTACCTGGGCATATCTTTCCGTTACGCGCTCGCAAAAATGGTGTGCTCGAACGCATGGGGCATACAGAAGGTAGTGTTGATTTAACAAAACTCGCGGGCCTTGCGCCAGCTGCAGTGATTTGTGAGTGCCTCAACCCAGATGGTAATTCATCGCGTATGCCACAACTCAAAGAATTTGCCAAGCAACATAATTTAACCTTGATTTCAATTCGCGAAATTATAGACTATCGTTTAAGCAAAGAAACGTTGGTGGAGAATATTGCTACCTCGCGCTTACCCATCGAACCACACGGTGAATTCACTTTAAATATTTTTGCGGATCTATTGAGTGGTGATCATCACTTGGCGCTAATCCATGGCGAATTACGCCAAGACAAACCGATTCTAGTGCGCATGCATTCCGAATGTTTGACCGGCGATCTATTTGGCTCTAGCCGTTGTGATTGCGGCTGGCAATTACAACAATCACTGCATCGCCTCAGTGAAGAAGGTGGCATATTACTATATTTGCGACAAGAAGGCCGCGGCATTGGTTTAGCGAATAAAATAAAAGCGTATGCATTACAAGACCAAGGTTTGGATACTATCGAAGCAAACCATCAATTAGGCTTTTCAGCCGACCAACGCGATTATTGGATAGGCGCACAAATTTTACGACAACTGGGTATTCAGCAAATTCGTTTGCTAACCAACAACCCACAAAAAATGGCGGAGTTAACTCGCTATGGGATTGAAATTATTGAGCGCGAACCTATTACCATGTTACCCACGGATGAAAATGCGCGTTATCTAATGACTAAACAAAATAAATTAGGACATTTGCTAAATTTATAACTGGAAAAAAACCATGAAAGAAAATTTTAAAATCGCATTGGTCATCAGTCGTTTTAATGAAGATATCACCCGCTTATTATATGAAGGTGCGCTACAACGCTTAAAAGAAGTTTCGTTTCCTGAGGAAAATATAACTGCTATCTGGGTCCCCGGTGCGGTAGAAATCCCCGTTGTCGCCCAACATTTAATACACAAAGGGTATTACGCAGCAGTTATTACACTGGGAGCAGTTATTCAAGGCGAAACAACGCATTTTGATTATGTTTGTGATCAAGTCAGCCAAGGTTGCCAACGAGTAGCGTTGGATTATGGTGTTCCGGTTATTTTTGGGGTATTAACAACCAGCAATAAAGAACAAGCACTAGATCGTTGCGGTGGCAAACACGGGCATAAAGGCCGCGAAGCAGTTGATGCCGCCTTGGAAATGGTTTCCATACTCCATCAAATTGGCTAATTTTCAATGGATAATGCAACTGCCGTACACACATTACCTGTTTGGATCTGGTTATCCTGTGCAATTATCATCGTAGGTGTTGTTACGCTCATTTATAGTCAAGGAAATTGGCGTACGACTTCCATCTTTGTCGGCCTTGCATTATTAGTTACTTTTTTGGCAGCAGGATATGACAGTTGGAACCTCTACCTCAATTCACATTTCATCGGCGAATATGATCTTGAAGGTGTACCGCACCCCGATGCAGGCCCTGGCTGGTCTATTTTATGGGATACCTGGCCATTGTGGTTACTACCCAGTGGCATTGCTATATTGCTGGTATTATTAATTGAGCGCAGCGTACATTATTTCGTAACGGGGAAAAAATCTATTGCACAACCACTAGAAACCACTGACACGGTGGATTTTGGCATTCACGATATTAACAAGCAATTGGAATTAACCGGGTTAAAACAAGAAATCACTCACTTAAAAGAACGTTTAGCAACCACTATTGCGATGGCAGAACAACAAATTGATAGCAATTTAAATCTTGAAATTAAAATGAGCCACCTTGAAGATCAACAGCAAAAAGAACTATTATTGTTTAACGATAAAATCGCCACACTGGAATTAGAACTCGAGCAACAAAAAAATAAAAACCAACAACTGATCGGCTTGACCTTACAACAAGCCGAACAGATTGTACGTTTAGAAAGCCCATCATCTTAAGGTTTATATAGTAGCACGGTGGGATGGCCTAGTTGTTTTTAACAGCGCTTTATCTTTTGGCCTTTCGGCTTTTATTCGTGATAATTCTTGCGCAAAATAATCGACATCTTTTGTACTATATTGAGGATTCAATTCTTCATTAAAATCTTTGATGATACTTCGCCATACTTCTCGCTTATCTTTGCGCCTAAATATTTTTTCTCCATAGCGTGCTTTATAAGCACAATTAATAACATAGGTGTCAAACTTTTGTTTGTTAGTTTGCATAGATCCTGTTGCATTGAGTAATTCGCCAGATATTTTAGTTATCTTCAGGGCCACAGGTACATTTTTATTTTTTTGGCCTTTGAGAATTGCCTGCATCAATATAGTCAGCTTATCTTTATATTGCTCCTCCCCATCTGCGATTTTGCTTTCGATAGCATTTCCGGTAAATCCATAAAGCGCAGTGGCAAATTGTGTGGTCAGTATTTTTTCATCAGATGAAACTGGCTGCGGCGGCCCAGATGGCGGCATTGGGGGTGGTAATAGAGTAGATGTCGATACTGTGCTTTGCGCCCACGGTGTATCACCAAGCGTATGAGATCTTTTATGCTTATCGTCGTTACTTTTGAACCAACCAAGAGGCTTCACATACTTATTTGGTACTCCAGTCACTATCAAACTCACAGATCGTGGCGGTCCATTTTTTGTTTTTGGTTTACTCGCAAACAACTGTAACCTAACCCCATTAATGTGCTGCAATAACTTTTCAATTATGGCTTCCACACACTTGCGAGCTACCATATAGTTCGGATCATCAATATTTCTGCGCCAAGTTTCTTTAGGCGCTTTGTTTTTGTCTCGCAATTCTTCTACATCCTGAATTTCAATATCTAAATATCCCCTTCCATACTTACCTGGTTTAATTGTATAAAGCATCCCACCACCATCATTAAGTGTTGTGTGCATCCCAGTATATTTATCGCTTTCAATTAGATTTGTGAGTGTTTCAGAAAATAAAATATATTGATCCCTATAGAGACCAATATTACTTAGTGATTGATCTAAAGCATGTACTTGTATTTTTCCAGTGGGCTTTAAATCTATATTCTCAGTAAGATTAGGAATAGTCTCTTTCCCTACCAACCAAATAACAGGATCTTTAAATACATCCTGTTTAATAGCATCCACTGTAATTTTTTGCTCAGGCATAAATAATGTCTGGGGTAATTGTGGTAACATTTCAGAATCAAATCCATCAGGGAATCGTATTTTTATAGTAACAGGCATAATATCTCTCCAAATAAGTGCTTAATCTAAGGCTACAACAACTCGATAGGGTCGAGTATACGCCTCGATCCTTAAGGTTTTCTTAAATTAATGATTTGATTGAAAAAAAGCTCGGGCTTTAAGGTTTATTTTGCTTACCACTGCGCAACAACTCGGTAATGCCTTCTGTGGTTAATGGCCGACTGAAATAATATCCTTGCGCTTCGTTACAATGACTAGCACGCAGAAATTCAAGTTGTTCTTTAGTTTCTACCCCTTCAGCCAATACGCGTAATTTTAACGTTTTTGCTACCGACATAATAGCAGCGATAATTGCCGTATCTTCTGGATCGGGGCTTATGTAATGTACAAACGATTGGTCGATCTTAATTTTATCGATAGGGAATAACTTGAGATAACTTAAGCTGGAATATCCAGTACCAAAATCATCAATCACTAAATCAATGCCCATATCTTTAATGGCTTTTAATTTATTATTAATGCTTTCGCGATTATGAATAAGAATACTTTCGGTTAACTCGAATTCTAAGTGTTTAGGGTTGACTTTTGTCTCGGTGATAATTTTTTGAATAACTTCTACCAGATCTTTTTGCTTGAGTTGTTGCGCAGATATATTAATCGCCATTCTCAAAGCAGGTAAACCAAGCTTTTGCCAAGTCATTTGTTGTACACACGCAGCGCGCAATACCCATTCACTGATCGGTAGGATCAACCCAATCTCTTCTGCCAAGGGAATAAATTCCAGAGGAGGAATGATACCCAACTTTGGGTGCTGCCAGCGTAATAATGCTTCCACACCAAAAATGGACCCGTTCGTTAAATCAATGAGTGGCTGATAATAAAGAATAAATTCATTCTTTTCTAAAGCAATGCGCAAATTATTTTCTAAAGTTAAACGCTCTTGCGCACGAGTATTCATCTCTTTGGTATAAAACTGCGGCAGATTGCTAGCAGCTTCCTTAGCACGATACATGGCAATATCAGCATTGCGCAACAAAGTAGTAATATCTTCGCCATCTTTTGGGTAAATGCTTATGCCAACACTAGCAGTAATGCGCAATTCCTTATCATCAATTTTTATCGGTTTACTGATTGCATCCAAACAAACACATGCGATGGGTAGTACATGCTCTTCTTTTTCCAAAGAAGTAATAATCATGACAAATTCGTCACCACCGAGTCGCGCCACCGTATCACTTTCACGAACATGTGAACTAAGGCGGCGCCCAATCTCTTGCAATAATTTATCGCCTGCGTTATGGCCCATGGAGTCATTGATTAATTTCAATCGATCCAAATCGAAAAACAAAATCCCAATAAATAGTTTAGTCCGCTTAGCGTGCGCAATGGCTAAATGTAAGTGATCAAGCAGCAGCGAGCGATTAGGCAGGCCAGTTAAAATATCATGTGTTGCTTGAAAAGCCAGTTGTAATTCCAATTCTTTGCGTTGTGTTATATCACGATAACACCAAATTCGTCCTTCAAAACGATCTTCAATTTTTTGCGGTTGTGAGTAGCATTCAATGACACGTCCATTTTTACATTTTAATTCTTCAAAAAAAATCGTTTTAACATCGATATCTAATTCTTTTACCTTAGCAAGGTAAATCTCAGCATGGCGAATCTGTTCAGCAATATTTTTTTGCGCATCTGCTTCACTGCCGGTTTTTAATAGTTTTTCTGCAATGCCCCAGATATCAATAAACTTCTGATTGAAATTAAGTATTTTACCATCTATACCTACCGCTAATATACCATCGGTGGTTGAATCTAATGTCGCTCTTAATTCGGCCGTGCGCATATCAACTTTTTCTTCTAAATCACTGAGTTGTTTTTTTACTTGCTGTGTTAAGCTCCATTTTTTGGTCAGCGCACAAGCTAATTGACGAATTTCAACATTATCAAACGGTTTTTTGAGAATTAATAAACGATCTGACTGCCCTAATTTCTTAATGGTATCAGACCAGGAATAATCAGAATAAGCAGTGCAAATGACAATCTGAATATCTTTATCGACTAACCAAATATGGCTAATGGTCTCAACACCATCCCACCCGGGTGGCATACGAATATCGACAAAAGCCAAGGCATAAGGCTTACCTGCTTTTATGGCGTCACATACCAAATTATAGCCTTCTTCGCCTTGATGGGCCGAATCGATGTGAAAATTGGGCAGATCCTCAACACCTGAGTCTAACTTACCCAATAATTCTGCTTCAATAGCGCGAATTTTAGCGATCTCTTTGTCTTCGGGTTGTAATATCTTACGTACATCATCATGAATGGCAGGATTATCATCGATAACTAATATGCGATAGTTTTCAGCGTTCATCGTTACTCCCTGTAAACGTATATCTAAATTGTAGGCGTTGACCTGGAAAAATCAAGGAAAATGGTATAAAATATATATAATGGATGTAAGTTAACAAGGAGAATGTGTAATGGAACTACAATCATTTCAATATATTAACGGCAAAGGATGGTCTGTTAAAAACTTCCCCACACTCGATTCAGACAACACACTCATTTTGATATTTGCTGCACCAGAATTTATTAATAATCCTGCCCCCATTAAAGAACTGGCAAAAGCTTACCCCAAAGCTAAAATGATTGGATGTTCCGGCGCAGGGGAAATATGTGGCGCTCACATCTTAGATAAAAGCCTCATTGTAGCTGTTGCAAAATTTGATAAAACTCAAATCGAAATAGTAAAAACGCAAATAAAAGCGATGGATGGTTCGTTAGCAGCGGGCGAGCAAATTAGTAAACAACTTAATAAAACAAATCTGCGTTCTATATTTGTATTATCAGATGGTTTGCAAGTGAATGGCTCCGAACTCGTAAAAGGGTTAAATAAAATTAGTGATAAAGAAGTGGTTATCACTGGAGGCTTAGCTGGTGATGGTAGTGCGTTCAAAAAAACATGGACTATCTTCAATGGAGAAATTTTAACCGACAGCATTGTCGCCGTAGGTTTATATGGCGATAACATTCAAATCGGTCATGCTTCGCGTGGTGGTTGGGACATTTTTGGGCCAGAACGCCGTATTACGAATTCAAAAAATAATATTTTACTTGAATTGGATGGACGCCCTGCTCTTGCTCTCTATAAAGAATATTTAGGTGAGCGGGCCAATGGATTACCTGCCACTGGTTTATTATATCCATTAGCCATTCGCAAAGATGCATCCGATACCCGACAATTGGTTCGAACAATTTTGGCAATTGATGAAAAAAAACAATCGTTAACTTTTGCTGGTGATGTACCACAAGGCTATCTTGCCCAATTAATGCGCGCCAATTTTGATCGTTTAATTGCTAGTGCCAGCGAAACTGGCGAGATCGTCACTAAAACAACCCACTGCGGATTAGATAAAAATAATGCTACTTCTATTCTTGCTGTAGCCATTAGTTGTGTCGGTAGAAGGCTGTTACTGGGTGAACGTACCGAAGAAGAAACAGAATCACTGATCGAAACTTTACCAAAAGGCACTACTCAAATTGGGTTTTATTCTTACGGAGAAATTTCGCCATTTACAACGGGTTCTTGTGATTTACATAATCAAACCATGACGCTTACTACTTTTTGTGAAAAATAACTGAGATTTTGATGACACTCCAACTACATAAACTATTGGCACGACAATTTAGTCGTCTCAATCTAAATGTGGAATCCCTTCCTGCTGATCTTGAACAGTGGCAGAAATTTGTTACTCATATTAATAACGTTTATATTGAAGCCGACCAAGAACGCTACATACTTGAACGTTCGATGGAAATCTCATCACGCGAATTGCTCGACCTAAATGCAAAACTAGAAAACGCGCAGCATGTAGCACACCTGGGTTATTTTCATTATGAAAAAAAATCTAGCATGTTAATATTGTCAACGGAACTTTATTCCATGTTGGGTTTAGACGCGGCTAATGCAACTATCCTCTATGAAAAATTTCTTACATTAGTACATGACAATGATCGAACGCGCTTTAAAGAATGTGTGAAAAAAACCTTTTTAGAAGGAACGAGATTTGAATTTGAACTACGTATTCGCAATGCAAAAGGAGAATTTCGTTGGTATCTCATTATCGGGGATCCCTCACAAAAAAATAGTGCGCAGCTAGAATATCAACTATCTGGTGTGGCTATGGATATTAACACACGTAAAACAGCAGAAGAAGCCATAGCAGAATTAAATCGCCAACTCGTTACCTCGGCACGCCGAGCCGGTATGGCAGATGTAGCTACTTCGATATTACATAATGTGGGCAATGTTTTAAATAGCACCAATGTTTCAATCGAATTATTGCAAGAAAATCTTGCCAAACAAAACTATAATAAACTACTAGCGATTACAAAATTAATGAAGGAAAACTTACCGACGCAACCTGATTATCTGGCACAAGATCCTAAAGGAAAAATGATCCCCGAATATCTTATTTCATTGGCTGATATTATTGCCAAAGATCAAGAAAAGTTTGCCAAGGAAGTTGCCAATCTCAATCAAAATATTCAACACATCCGCGAGATTGTTGCCATGCAGCGATCCATTAGTGGTGTAATGGGCATCGCAGAAGAAGTTTCTCTGCCTAATATTATCGAATCTGCGCTACAAATGAGTGGTGCGCCTTTTGATAGGCATAATATTACAATTAATAAAGAATTCGAAGATACTCCGGCTATTTTAATTGATAAAACAAAATTATCACAAATTTTGATTAATATTATTCAAAATGCGAAAGCTTCATTAATCGCGGACGTTGATAAAAACGAGAAGCATATTAATCTTGCCATTAAAAATACCGCAAATAAAAATGAAATAATAATTACTGTGACAGATAATGGTTTAGGTATTGCACCGGAAAATCTTGTTAAAATGTTTACTTTTGGCTTTACTACCAAAAAAGATGGCCACGGTTTTGGGTTGCATAGTGGGGCACTTGCAGCCAAAGAAATCAATGGGAATTTACGTGTTGAAAGTGATGGCCTTGGCCAAGGGGCCACTTTTATTTTGACCTTGCAAACAACGCCTTATACGCAATAATATTTAGGGAAATACCTTCCCCGGGTTCAAAATACCATTGGGATCAAAAACCTGTTTAATCCCGCGCATAATAACCAACGTGGCAGGATTGACCTCACGTGCAATAAAATCTCTTTTTTCAATGCCGATTCCATGCTCGCCAGATAAACAGCCTTTTAACTTCAGCACCAAATCAAATACCTCACTCAAACATTGTTTGGCTTGTTGCATTTGCTCCGGTGTTACCATCAAATTAACGTGAATATTGCCATTACCCGCATGGCCAAAATTAACTATATTAATTTTATATTTTTTAGCTAGTTTTTCTAAGCCTAAAATTAAATCGGGTAGCTGTGCAACAGGCACTACCACATCTTCATTTATTTTTATGGGTGCGATGGTTTTTAAAGCCAGCGATAACGCTTTGCGTGCTTGCCATAATTTTGTGTCATCTGCTGTATTGCTCGCTGTAATAATTTCAATCAGCCCCGCATTTTTTGCAGCAGCAATCAATTTTTCTTGTTCTAATTGAATAGTTTCTGGCACGCCGTCGACCGCAATCAATAATAACGCTTTTGCCGTCATCGGTAAATCAACGCCTTGCGCGCGCACTAAATTAATAGCTTCACTATCAATAAATTCCAGTGCACAGGGGATCACGGGCTGCGCCATAATCTGCGTCACTGCTTGTGTCGCTGAATGAATGTCTTTATATAAAACACGCATGGTTTTTTTGGTGGTGGGTAACGGTGTGAGTTTTAAAATCGCTTCCGTAATAATAGCTAATGTACCCTCTGAACCAATTAATAATCGCGTTAAATCATAGCCCACAGCACTTTTAGTGGTATAAGTGCCAGTATGAATAATTTCTCCGCTACCCGTTACAGCTTTTAAACCAAGCGTATTTTCACGGGCAGTACCATATTTTATAGCACGCGGCCCCGCCGCATTACACGCTAAATTACCTGCGACCGTACAGGTTGCCGCGCTGCCTGGATCGGGGGTCCAAAAAAATCCGTGCTTGGCTGCCTCATCTTGAATTGTTTGATTAAACACACCTGGCTCAACCACCATCACTCGATTGTCAGCATCCACTTTAATTATCTTCTGCATTTTTTCACATGAAAGCACCAACCCGCCTTGTAGCGGTACAGCTGCGCCGGTTGTTCCTGTGCCGCCGCCGCGTACAGTCAATGGTACTTTGTATTTATTACACAATAAAACAATTTTTTGGATTTGTTCGGCATTGCGAGCAAATGCCACTGCTTGTGGAACATGAAAATTTCTGCTGGTATCAGCGCCATATTTTTCACACAACGCAGAATCAGTCAAAACACCTTCTGCCTGTAGCAGTGTTTTGAGGGTTGCGATAAACTCGCTATTCATTCATTTGCCCAAATAGCTGTTTATCGATGAGGTCACACAAGCAGTGAATCACTAGCAGGTGGGTTTCTTGAATGCGTGCTGTGGATTGGGTGGGCACGCGGATTTCAATATCTTCGGGTGATAATAAGGACGCCATGGCGCCACCGTCACGCCCTGTTAATGCGACGATTTGCATGTGACGATCATGCGCGGCATTAATGGCTTGTACCACATTAGCCGAATTGCCACTGGTTGAAATTGCCAATAAAATATCATCGGCTTGCCCAAGTGCACGAATTTGTTTGGCAAATATCTCATTAAAACTATAATCATTGGCGATCGAAGTCATGGTTGATGAATCAGTGGTCAACGCAAATGCGGGCAAACTGGGGCGTTCGATTTCAAAACGATTCAGCATCTCTGCCGCAAAATGCTGCGCATCCGCCGCTGACCCACCATTACCACAACTCAATATTTTGTGGCCATTCAGCAAACACTGCGTCATTAACTCAGCCGCCCGCGCAATGGGCTCAGCCAATACTTCGGCAGCCGTCATTTTGGTTTGAATGCTGTCGTTAAAATGTTGTTTTATTTGTGCGATGGAATCCATAATTTAATATAACACAATAAGGGTCACATGTGGAAATAGGGTAACTCATTCTTATTCCCCCCTTTGAAAAAGAATTTTTCCTGTTCCCCCCTTTGAAAAAGGGGGGCTAGGGGGGATTTGAAGAAGACTGCAAAATCTTTAAAACAAAATCCCCCCGCCTCGCTTAGCGCTCGGCGACCCCCTTTTCCAAAGGGGGTAAAAAGCAATTCAACAGATAGCATTCTTGATCCACTCTATTGATGAATTAACTGCGGAAGAAGTAATGGCAATAACATCAAACCGCGCGGGTACTTTTTCAAATAGTTTTTGTTGTTGTAAAAAATAATTGGCGGTACGAACTAGTTTAGTTTGTTTACTGTAAGTAATGCTTTGTAAACTGCCACCATAATTATTATTTTTCCGGCAACGCACTTCTACAAACACGATACTTTTTTTATCCTGCATGATTAAATCAATTTCACCTACGCGACAGCGAAAGTTACGAACAATTAGACTTAATCCTTGTTCCTGTAAGTATCGGCAGGCTAGGTCTTCAGCATCTTGCCCAATTATTTGAGTTTTACCCATGTATATTATCATTAATAATTATTTGTAACATATTAAGCAATGCACTTTTATCAATAGTATTCAATGCCCCCAATTTTTAATCAGTATCTCACCAAAGCCTTGCTGTTCTTTGATTTGGCTTGTTATAGCCATAATAATTACATCTTGTTGTTTAGTCTGATAAGCAACCGAGCTAATTACAACAGCAGGTCTTTTTTTAATAGCTGATTGGTCTGTAAAAGGAAATGGAACTAAAATAACATCTCCAAATTTATAGGTCGTCATAAACAGCATCCTCAGGATTATTCCAGATTTTCTTAAATACTGGCTCAGAGATCGATCGCGCTGCTTTTGCGGAACCATGGTCGCTGCGATATTGAGATAAAAAATCAATAAAATCTGCAACTTCTTTTTGACGCTCCGGCGGAAGCGACTTTAATTTGTCGACTACATCTTTAAAATGTGCATTGGCTTTAAACATAAATACCTCCTAATAAAAACTAGTTTAATTAATTCACCACCTGCGGCACACCACCTTCAAAACGCGCGCAGGTTAATTGGCGCACAATACGCTGTTGATCATTTAACGACAACGTGCCCGTAGCGCCCGCAAAAGTGGAAGAGCTTTGTAATGAATTCAATCGCGTCATTACACTATAAGCATCTACACCCAACGCATATAACCGTAAATTTTGCCTAAACTCGCCCGGCCAAAATACCGAAATTTGTTGCCGCAGTTGTCCGTTCGGGCCGTTGGTTAATACCCATGGCGCATCACAAAAAACAATATCATCGAGATCACGATCCATACCCGGTTGCGGAGTGCCCGTATAAACTAATGCAGTGGCATAGATCGGCATATTGCCAGCGTAATAAAATTTTAACAGCGGACGAATTTGTCGCGCGGCATCGGGCGTAGCGGCTAAAAATATCACATCAAAATCGTGACGACGTGTGGGCAGTGATTGTTTATCCGCCCCTTGTTTAAAGTGCAACAAATTACGCAACCGCAACGTCAGTGTTTGCGTTGAACCCGAATAATATAAACTGTCGGCAACATTGCCACCTTGTGATTGCCATTGTTCTTGAAATTCTCGTGCGATATTTTGGCCCCAACTTCCAGCGGGCACGATGATTAACGCAGAACGATAATTTTGTTGCCAAGCCATGGTAGCCGCTTGACTGGCTTCATCTAACGGCGACAACCCAAATTGATAAAGATGTTGATTGATAGATTGACTAGGGTCAAGATTATTCAACGCCAATACTGGCACTGATAAACTTCCCATGCTATTTAAACTCTGCACTTCCGATTTCGCCAATGGCCCTACAATAAAATCTGCGCCTTGGCTCACTGCTTGTTGATAAGCTTGTTGAATATTGGTCGTACTAGTGTCGATCACTTCCACATGCGCTGGTTTTGCACCGGCTGGTGCATCATTGTATGCCGTTAAAAATCCATCACGCACGGCTTGGCCTGATCGGCCTAAACTACCCTGCAGTGGTAGCAATAAAACCACATGCGAAATTGTTCCGGAAGAAAAATTTGAACTTCCTAGATCAGGGAGAGAAGTCGTCGTCACAGTGGGCGCTTTGGTTGGTTTTTCGGAACCATCGTTAAAAAGAGAATCCAAACAACCCATTAAACTAAAACTAAGGCACACCACCACTAAGCGCAAAATGAATGTTCGCAATGTTGATCTCCTAGATTATTAGATAACCATAATACCTTCAATTTCTACCGCCGAATCTTTAGGCAATGCCGCAACACCAATCGTGCTGCGCGCGGGATAAGGTTGAGTAAAGAACTTTTCCATCGTGCTATTTACCACCGGGAAATCTTTGAGATCTTTGAGAAAAATATTCAGCTTTACAATATTTGAAAGATTACCGCCCGCTGCCTCAGCAACCGCCGCTAAATTTTTGAAGACTTGTTCTACTTGTGCTTCAATTCCTTTTGCCATTTCATTGGTTTGCGGATGAGTAGGAATTTGCCCCGCTAAATAAACCGTATTGCCCACTTTAATAGCTTGCGAATAAGTGCCGCTGGGCTGGGGTGCTTGTTGGGTATGAACAGCTTGTTTGGTCTGCATCGTATTCTCCTAGGCATAGTGATTTTTAACAATATAACATATTTATTTGCCGCGCGCCAAGCGGGCAACGGCTTTTACGGCACGCAAGCGTTTTAATACTTGCGCTAAGTGCACACGATTATGCACCGACACGATTAAATGCACCAAACAAAAACTGGCATCACCTTGTTCGACACTAATGTTATCGATATTCGCGTTGGCTTTGGCAATCGCACTCGCCAATTGCGCTAACCCACCGGGTTGATTGGCCACTGCCACGCGAAGATCGGATTTAAAATTACCTTGAATATTTTCATCCCAATAAACGGAAATAAATTTTTCGGGTGATTTACTAAATTTGAGCACGTGTTTGCAATGCGCTTGATGAACATTAACACCATGGCCAACCGATAAAATACCTACTACGCAATCACCTGGAATCGGCCTACAACATTCGGCGAAATTCACTAATAAACCTTCGGTACCTTTAATCACTAATGATTGCACTAAATGGTGTGATGCAGAATCTAATGCGGGCGCATTCGTCATGCTAATAAGAAATTGTGCAACTAGTGGCGCCATTTGATTACCGACACCCACCGCCTCTAATAAATCATCGGTATTTTTAAATTGAAAATGTTGTAATACAGCACTGAGATTTTCAGCTGGGATCTCTGCCCAACTTTTTCCTAACAGTGTTAGTGCTGCTTCTAATAAACGCTGTCCAAAAATAACGGATTCATTGCGGTGCTGACTTTTTAAATAATGGCGGATCTTACTGCGTGCGCGCCCGGTCACTACAAAATTAAGCCACGCCGGATTAGGCTTTGCTTCGGGTGAGGTGACCACTTCTATCGTTTGGCCATTTGCTAATAATGTACTCAATGGTACAAGCCGTCGATCTAAACGCGCCGCGACTACACTATTACCAATATCGGAATGGATCGCATAAGCAAAATCGATCGGCGTTGCGCCGCGCGGCAATTCCAAAATATCGCCTTTAGGAGTAAACACATAAACTTCTTCGGGGAACAAATCGATTTTAACATTCTCAATAAATTCTAACGCATTGCCCGTGGTTTGTTGAATATCTAATAAACGCCGCATCCATTCGCGTGCCCGCATGTGTGCGGGGCTAGCGGTTGCTTCAGTGGTATCTAACCAATGCGCAGCAATACCGCTATCGGCCATGTTATCCATATCAACAGTACGAATTTGAATTTCGATCGGCACACCATGCGGGCCAAACACTGTAGTATGTAAAGACTGATAACCATTAGCTTTTGGCAACGCAATATAATCGCGAAATCGTTCTGGCAAAGGTTTATAAAGACTGTGCACCACACCCAATGCACGATAACAGGTATCAACGCTATCGACTGCCACACAAAAAGTATACACATCCATAATTTCGGCAAATGAAAGATGTTTTTCTTTCATATCGCGATAAACACCGCTCAAATGTTTTTGGCGTGCCCACACTGCGCTCGGTGGTAATTTATTTTTTTCTAAACCTTCTTTGATCAAGGTTTCAATTTGCGAAATCATTTTTTTGCGCGCGCGCCGCGCTTGACGTGCTGCTTCTTGTAAAATGCGAAAACGCAATGGATGCACGGCAGCAAAACTTAAATCTTCAAATTCCACTCGAAAAGCATGCATCCCTAAACGCTTGGCGATAGGCACATAAATTTCCATGGTCTCTTGCGCAATGCGGCGTTTTTTTTCCGGCACTAACGCACCCAGCGTGCGCATGTTATGTAAACGATCGGCCAGCTTCACTAAAATGACGCGAATATCTTTCGCCATCGCCAATAACATTTTACGAAAATTTTCGGCTTGCGCTTCAGCGCGATTTTGAAAATTGATCTGCGTGAGTTTGCTAACGCCATCGACTAGCTCAGCGACATCAACTCCAAATTGCTCTGCAATCACTTCTTTTTCGGTGGGTGTATCTTCAATCACATCATGCAGAATTGCGGCGAGGATGGTTTGTTTATCCATGCGCATCTGCGCAAGAATTTGTGCGACAGCTAAAGGGTGAGTAATATATGGGTCGCCAGTTTGACGTTGCTGGCCCTTATGCGCGTGCGCAGCAAAGCGGTAAGCCTGATGGATTTGTTCTACCGCTTCACTGTCCAGATAAGTTTCCAGCTCATGCCTTAGCTCCGCAAAATGAGTCACTCCTCCTCCTAAGCTTCAGTTCCCTTGGGCGGTTGCTCGGTGGTATTTTCTAATTCCAACGGATCGTGCACTTCGTCTTTGAAATTAACATAACCCGCTGCGATTTCGCGTAATGCCAGCACGGTGGCTTTATCATTTTCCACCGGAACACGTGACAATGCGCCATTTTTGGATAATTGTCGTGCCCGTTTGGCCGACAATAAAACGAGTTTAAAACGATTTTCTACGTGGTTTAAACAATCTTCAACAGTAATACGTGCCATAAAAATGCCTCTCTAGTTAATAAAATCGGGGTACTTTTATATATTATAGCAATAATTTTGCTATTAAAGTGGCTAATTCGGTCTTTTGCACCACTTTTCTGAGCCGCCGAACATGAATAATAGCATGAAGATCGCCCAATGCCCTGGCAAAATTGTCATTTACGATTAAATAATCGTATTCATGGTAGTGGGAAATCTCATCTTTGGCCTCAGACATGCGCTTGGCGATAACGGCTGGGTCGTCTTGCGCCCGTTCTTGCAGGCGTTTTTCTAACGCTTTCCAGGAAGGGGGCAGGATAAAAATACCTATGGCTTGCGGCATAAGGCGGCGGATTTGTTCGGCTCCTTGCCAATCGATTTCTAAAATGACATCCACCCCCGCCTGCAGCTTTTTTTCTACCCATTGGCGCGATGTGCCATAATAATTATCAAATACATTGGCATGTTCTAAAAAAGCATTTTCGGCAATTAATTTATTGAATGTTGCTTCATCAATAAAATAATAATTAACGCCATCTTGTTCACCGGGGCGCGCTGGGCGTGTGGTATAGGAAACTGAAACCTCTAAATTATTCACCGATTGCAGCAACGCGTTTACCAAACTAGTTTTTCCACCCCCCGAAGGGGCGGAAATAATGTAAAGTGTTCCTGGCGATTTGTAGGTGGAATGGTTCATAGTTACTCTATATTCTGCACTTGCTCGCGCATTTGCTCGATTAATACTTTCATCTCAACAGATGCTAAGGTGGTTTCCGTGTTCACTGATTTTGACCCCAGCGTATTCGCTTCACGGCCCAATTCCTGCAATAAAAAATCTAAGCGCCGCCCGATTGATCCCGTTTGATCTAAGGTTTTATAGGTTTCGGCGATATGTGTTTCCAAGCGATTTAATTCCTCCGCCACATCTGTTTTCATGGTAAATAACACCATTTCTTGTTCCAAACGTGCGGGATCTAACTTGGCTTCGATAGTGCCTAAGCGTTCACTCAACACGCGTTTTTGCTCATGTATAATTTTAGGCAAATAAACTTTGACGGCGCTAATTTGTTTTTGCAAATCGGCTAAACGCTGTTTAAGAAATAATTGCGTTGCGCGACCTTCGCGTTGGCGCGTGCTGACTAAATCATCGAGTGTTTTTTCAAATAAATCCATGATCGCTTGATCAACATTTGCTATTTTCTTTTCCTGCATTTGTAACACGCCAGGCCAACGCATCACTTCCATCGCTGCCAGTTCTTCTTTTTTTATACCTGGCATAGTGATCATTTCATCACGCACTTTTAACAGTTCCGCCATTAAGTTTTTATTCAACACTAATTCACTGGTTTTGCCGACTGCGGATTCATAACGCAAAAAAACTTCGATTTTGCCGCGTTGCAAACGCGCTTTGATTCTTTCACGCAAGGTAGTTTCTAAGGCATTTAGCGCATCAGGCAAGCGCACGCTCACATCTAAATAGCGATGGTTCAACGAGCGCAATTCCCACACTGCGCTACCCCAATCTTCTCTGGTTTCTTGGCGGGCAAAAGCCGTCATGCTGGAAAGCATTTGCTATAACCCTCTGATTTAAGTAAAGTGGCCTGCTAATAATAAGCATTCTAACCTTTCTTACGATAAAAACCACTTTTTAATATAGGATTTTTTATGCGATCTAACGGCCGTGCAGCTAATGAATTACGCCCCATCACCTTAACGCGTCATTACACCAAATACGCCGAAGGCTCGGTGTTAGTGGAATTTGGCGCAACCAAAGTGCTGTGTAACGCCACCGTCGTACCAGGTGTACCGCGCTTTTTGAAAGATTCTGGTCAAGGTTGGGTCACGGCGGAATACAGCATGTTGCCGCGCGCTACCCACGAACGCACTGATCGCGAAGCCGCACGCGGCAAACAAGGCGGCCGTACTTTAGAGATCCAACGCTTAATTGGCCGCTCCTTACGCGCTGCCATTGACCTGAAATTGCTGGGCGATAACACTATAACCATCGACTGCGACGTGATTCAAGCCGATGGCGGCACACGTACTGCGGCCATTACCGGCGGCTGCGTCGCTTTAGTCGATGCCATGCGCCATTTACAGAAAAAGCAAAAACTCAAAACCGATCCGCTGCGCTATATGGTCGCCGCTGTTTCCATTGGCGTTCATAAAGGCACCCCCGTGCTCGACTTAGATTATCAAGAAGACTCCAACGCCGAAACCGACATGAATGTGGTGATGACCGAGCAAGGCGGCTTTATCGAACTACAAGGCACGGCCGAACAACAAGCCTTCCACCGCCCCGAATTAGACAAAATGCTGGCCTTGGCCGAAGACGGCATCAAACAGCTCTTCACCAAACAGCGCGAAGTGCTAGAGCTAATTTAGAGTTCTTAAGGAAACCTTAAGCTTTCCTCGTTATAATAGACCCATAATCTACCATTATTGCGAGGAACACCCCATGTTTGCACAACTACTAAAACTGCTGGCTAATGCGCTTACTAGCAAAGATAACACCAAAATAAAAACGTTGAGTGATGAAGTACAGCGGGTGCTGAGGCAAAACCAAACCGATGACATAACTAAAGAACTAATTGGTAAGTATGATAAAACTTTCGATGCGACCAAAGCCGACGAAACCGTTGATATTAATTTATTGATAGAACCAATAACTCTTTCTAGCGATGCTACTGCTAAATCAAAAAAATCCACCGGGAAAACAGCCGCAGCAAAAGAAGAAAAAACAGACTCTGAACAAAAGCTAACTTTATTGCATCTATTAGTAATCTATTATTTTGCATTAACTGCTACAGATACAAGACGCTTTAGCTTGATCGGAGCTAGCCCCGCTGATGCAGCAGCTACTATTTTTAATTTAATAAAATCTGTAATTACAAAAGGTGATTCGTTAATAACAAAAACAGAAGATCAAACAAAATCTTTATTTTTAAGCACGGTAGTGCCTGCGCATTTATCTAAAACACAACCCCTCGAATTGATACAACTTTTAAGTAGTGCGGGTGCTAGCAATGAGTGGTTATCAATAGAATTTTTACAAGAATGTATCAATAAAAATGTAATGATTTTTATAGTTAAACTATACGATAAAAAATTAGTCGGCAACCCAACTGATAAACAAATCGTATATACTTTAATTAAAATATTAGGAAAAAATTCAGATACAAATCCAAAAAACCTCTCATTTCTGAAAGATAAAATTAAATCCCTCCCAGTGCAAGAAGACGGCATTGGCGAGGACACCATATTGCATATTACTGCTGGTTTATCAGGTGCAAGTCAATTAATTTCTTACTTATTTACTACGAATCACGCAAAACCTTTAACTTTGCAACCTGACGCTACATTACAAGTGCCAGCAAAACACGCAGAACTTTTAACTTTGCACCCTGGCGCTACATTACAAGTACCAGCAGAAATTGCCCTCAGCAACCTAGATGTTGCTAATCTAGAAGCATTATTAACTCCTGATTTCTCTAAAGAAGAATCCGAAGCATTAAGCAACAAACTCTTCCGAAAAATGCTCGCGATTTTTCCTGCCAAATGGGGAACAGACGAACAGAAAAGCTGCGAAGAAATATACGCCGTGGTTAACAAAAAACTCCCACTTAATCTAATGGGTCCTAATGCCGTTAGAGTCGTAGATTGGGTTACTGATAACGCTTTTGCCAGACACGTTTTAAATACCAATTACCGCGCAATAAGAGGTAATGATTCAATTATTGCGCATATGGAAAAAGATCTAACTAAAGCATTTAGCCATCTTGATAATTTAATACTATTAGTACAAATATATAATGATCGCGGTATAAAGATAAAAATTCCTGTCGAATTAAAAATAACGCGTGAAAAAGTTTGGGAGTTTATGGCTAAATATCTGCTACCAAATTTTAAAAACAATCAATTACCTGAAATATATTTAAATGTATTTAAAGTCTTACTGCATCGAATTGATGGTGAATTTAAAAATTTTGAAGACCAACTGACTAAGCTAAATCCTAATTTTCTTGCCGAAGAAAGTCGTGATTTTATGAATACCTGTGGCGCTAATTCTGATTTTATGAAATATATCGGGAATTTTGTTAAGCAAGAAAAAAAGCCTATCTATACAGAAAGATTAAAAGCATATGCCGCAAGACTACAAGCAGGAAGCGAAGCACTTTTAGACGTTTTAAGAAAAGACGCAAAAGCAAATACAGATGACACAACCAAAATAGCTGCACTAGATGGCGATTCTCTACCCGGCAGTGTCCCCACTAGCCCTGCTGGAGATCTTGGCAGCCCTACTGCCACATCACCAGATGCAAAAGGTAGTAGTGAAGACGGAAACGATAGCGGCGTTCAAGCGTTACTGGCCGCAGCAAGGGCAAAGAGATTAGCGGTCACCAGCAGCACCGCCACTGAAGAAATAGAAACAGTAGGAGCGGATTCCACTCAGTTGTCTGTACCATTAACTCTCCCAGGGCAAGCACCAGGTAGATAAAAATAGTAATTTTCAGTTTTGGTTATGTCGGCTCCGTCGCTTCACTCCTTGAGCCGACCTACTCGCTTCGTATTATTCACGTATAATACTTGGTAGTGTTGTTATGTATCGCCTTTACGGGTTAATGGCATCTAAATCGACGCCGTTTTTTTGGCCGAAATGTTTACGGAATATGTCGCTGATTCGCTCTGGCACTGCAACAGCCTGACTAATGATTCGCCGTGCTTCTTCCTCCATAGAAACGCCATGATTTGCGGCACGCACTCGCAAACGCTCATAAACGTTATCATTTAATTTTCTTATGCTAAAAGTGGCCATATTGCTTTCCCCCATTTACCCCATTTCTTAGTATATAATAGCAAACGATGGCAATACCGTCATGTACTATCACTATTCACCAAACCATTTTGAAAAAAACAGGCCCTTACCCCATGACTACCGAATCCAAAATCGAAAAAAAATTATTGCATTACACCGGCAAAGCCATTGCCGCTTATAATATGATCCAAAAAGGTGATCGTATTATGGTTTGCCTTTCGGGCGGTAAAGATTCATTTACCCTGTTGACGATATTGCGTTTATTGCAAATGCGTACTAACAATAAATTTGAAATCTTGGCATTCACTTTAGATCAAGCGCAACCGGGTTGGGATGATAGTAAATTGCGTGCGTGGCTAGAAGCTAAAAAAATTAAGTTTGAAATTTTAACGCGCGACACTTATTCGATCGTCAAAGAAAAAATCCCCGAAGGCCAAACTTATTGCGCACTTTGTTCACGCCTGCGTCGTGGCATTATTTATCGTTATGCCGCTGAACACGGCTATACCAAGATCGCTTTAGGTCACCACCGCGATGATTTAATCCGCACTTTATTAATGTCGATCCTTTATAACGGCGAAGTGCGTTCTATGCCGCCTAAATTACTCAGCGATAACAAACGTCATATTGTGATTCGCCCGCTCGCGCTGTGCCAAGAAAAAGATATCATCGCTTATGCTAAAGAACAGCAGTTTCCCATCATTCCCTGTAACTTATGTGGCTCGCAAGAAAAATTAATCCGCAAACGCGTAAAAAAACTCATTGACGATCTTGCTGTTGAAAATCCCAAAATTCCTAGCAATATTCTGCATGCTTTAGGCGACATCAAGTGTAGCCAATTGATGGATCAAAATTTGTGGGATTTTAAAAACCTCGAAGCGCAACGCGAAACAAATACAGAATTAGTAGAAAAAACCACGATGGCAGAACCATGGATGTTGTAAATCCCCCCTAGCCCCCCTTTTCCAAAGGGGGGAACAAGAGTTAACTATTCTAATTCCAGATATAGTTCCTATTTCTCTAAAAACCCGCGTAAATAATCCACCACACGCTGCTCGGACCAATAAATGGGTTTAAACGGCACATTGCCTGCAATAAAACCTAAATGGCCACCTTTTTCACTAACTTCCATATGTACGCCGGGAGGCAACTCATCGTTTTGCGGAATAACATCGGAGGTCATAAACGGATCATCGCGTCCATGTAAGATTAATGTCGGCACGCAGATATTATGTAAATATTGGCGACTGCTAGATTTTTTATAATAATCATTAGCATTAGTAAAACCATGCAATGGCGCGGTTATTTTTTCATCGAATTGCCAAAAATTATTAAGCTTTCTTACATCTTCTACTGCGAGAATGGTTTGTATCGTTTTTAATTTTTGTTCAACAGCTTCATGTAATGAACGCATCAACCACCATTGATAAACACGTGAAAAACCACGATCCATCTGATCAGCAATTTTTGCTAATTCAAACGGCACAGAAATAACAACGGCTGCTGTCAGCGGATTTTTATCTCCTGTTTCACCTAACCATTTAATAAGCACATTGCCGCCGAGTGAATAACCCACCGCAGCAATCGGAGTATTTGGTTCGCGTTGTCGAATTTGCTCCACCACATATTGCACATCACCGGTTTCACCGGAATGATAACTGCGCGGCAGACGGTTTGGCGTGCCACTACAACCCCTAAAATGCATAAATACGCCGCGCCATCCACAATGGTTAATCGCTTGCAAAATACCTTTAGCATAATGCGACTCGATCGACCCCGCTAAACCATGCAACACCAAAACAATAGGACCTGTACCGGCGACAGTCCAATCGAGATGAACAAAATCCCCATCGGGTAATTCCAGACATTCACGTCGCAACGCTATTTCGATACGACGGCGCGCAAATACCGACCACGTGGTTTGTAAGTGTGGGTTCGATAACCACCAAGCAGGTTTGAATTTGTTGTTGTTAGACATAACTACAGTATAGCAGGCAAAAGGGTATAAATTTCAATAGCGCTAATTAGATCTGGCTCCTATTTTTGATTTTGAAAGTTTATGTTAAGATGCTTGCGCCAACGTTATCAACTTATTTATTTTTGGAGGAAAAACTTTATGCAACCCGACGGTACAATTACAATAGAAGATCTGCAAAAAAAATTAGCATTGCTAGAACCATTGAAAAAGCTCACTTTTACTCCAGAACAAATTCAGCAATTAATACAACAAGGTGCTGTTGCTACCGCTGTTGATATCTTAGAAAAACAACCAAGCTTGCTTAGGATGCTTGATCTTATCGACCAAGCGCATAAATTTACACTTGAACAACTCCGTTGTTTTAAAGAACGTGGTGCGTTGGTATCACTCGAAGACCTGCAACAAAAAATTAAAGAAATTTTGGGTTCCGATGCCAAAGAAGATGCTGATACATTAAAAACTGCGCAGCAATTGCAAACCATTATTGAAAATTTATTCCAGCTCTGGCAGAAACATAAACTTACAAACGCCACACTGATTCAAACATTAGAGAAAAAAGAATGCCAAACAGCAACTTGGGGCGAAGGCATTCTTAAAAAATTAGATGATTTGATTGATGTCTTAGCAAACATACTCCTGCAAACAAGCTTGCATCACGATGCACAAAGCGATGGCTCAGCACTAAAATTAGGAGCACCACTTGGAAGACAAATGAGTAACAGTTTAAACCCTGGATCGGTTGCTGATGCATCCAGTTTCCAACCAGAAGAAGAACCGAGAGAAGATGGTTTGCAAGTTGAGGGTGGTAAATCCAAACCTATTCAAACACTGCATTCTTCGCTAATGTAATAGCTGCCAACAAACTTCCCATATCAGCTTTGCCTGTGCCTGCCAATTCCAATGCCGTGCCGTGATCAACCGAAGTGCGGATAAATGGTAATCCTAACGTCACATTCACGGCACGATCAAAACCCACATGTTTTAATACCGGCAAACCCTGATCATGATACATCGTTAAGACCGCGTCGGCTTGCGCTAAATTTTTTGGTAGAAATAAAGTATCGGCGGGCAAAGGGCCGATTAAATTCATACCGTGCGATCGCAATTCATTTAACATAGGAATAATAATATCAATTTCTTCACGCCCCAGATGACCATTTTCACCGGCATGAGGGTTTAACCCCGCCACTAAGATGCGTGGTTTTTTAATTTTAAAATTATCTTGCAAGCCTTTTTGCAGCACGATTAACGTTTGTTTTAAACCAGTTTGTGTAATTGCATCCGCCACTTGGCGTAACGGTAAATGTGTAGTGGCCAACGCCACTCGCAAATTATCGGCAACCAACAACATTACGACTTTTTTTGTATGTGTTAATTCTGCAAAAAATTCGGTGTGGCCAGAAAAAGGAATGCCTGCATCGTTGATCACGCCTTTGTGCACTGGCCCAGTGACTAATGCCGAAAATTGTTTTGCTAAACACGTTTGTGCGGCTATGCGCAAGGTTTCGATCACGTATGCTGCATTAGCGGGATCTAATTTGCCGCAGATACTGGGTTTTGCTAATTTTACCGGTAATATCCATAAATGGCCCGGCTGATGAGTTTGTGCAGCCACAGCAGAGTCATATAGTGAAATTTTTAAGGGTAGCTTTAATTGTTGTGCGCGTTGTTGTAACAGATCAGGGTCAGCCACCACGACGAGTTGTGAAGAAAATTCCCGTTGTGCGATTTGCACAACGAGATCAGGGCCAATGCCAGCGGGTTCGCCGGGGGTTAGAACATTAATCATTGATTTTCACATACGCTTGCGTGCGTAAACTTTGCAGCCAATGTTGTAACGCTTCTTGGAATTTACGCTGATAAATATATTGGCGTGCTTGATTGCGTTCAAAGTCTTTGCTGTCTTGCACATCTCTGCGCCCTAATACTTGCACAATGTGCCAACCAAATTGCGATTTAAAAGGTTCGCTGATTTCGTTAATTTTTAATTTATTCATTTCTGCTTCAAAAGTCGGGTCTAATACTCCCGGGCCGACCCAGCCGATATCACCACCTTGGCCTGCACTACCCGGGTCTTGTGAATTTGCCGTTGCTAATGTCGCAAAATCTTCGCCATTCACGATGCTAGTGCGCAAGCGTTCTAAACGATCGCGGACTTGATCATCGGTTTCAAATTGGCGTGGCTTTAATAAAATATGGCGCGCGTGTGTTTCCTCTGATGTGTGTTGCATTACCGTGCCACCATGCATTTCTACCAATTTGATCACGTGAAAACCATTCGGCGCACGAATGGGGCCTGCGACATTACCAGGTTGCATGTGTTGCACTGAGGCAACAAATAAATCAGGCACATCGGCTGGCTTTAACCAACCTAAATCTTGCGCTTGCACACCTGCTTGGGCTGGCATGGTTTTGGCAAAATTGGGAGTTGATTCTAATTTTGTTTTTAACATTTGTGCTTGTTGTTGTGCCGCATCCACTTGTTGAGTAGTGGGTGAATCGGGCAGTGACACTAAAATATCTTGGATATGATACGAGGTAGGTGCTGTCTGCAAAATTTGACTGCCCGAACTCAACAATAGATCTTTAACTTGTTGATCGGTGACAGTAACTGTCGGTGCTAATTGCCGTTGTTGCACTTGACTAATCGTCATCTCAGTGCGAATTTCTTGCCGATATTGATCATAACTCACGCCTTGTTGTTGTACGTTATTTTGTAGTTGCGCCAAACTAAGACCATTTTTTTGCCCGATATCCGTAATGGCTTTATCTAACTCAGCATCACTCACTTTGATACCCATTTTGTTGGCTATTTGCATTTGTAATTCTACGTCGATCATATGTTGCAATACTTTGTCGCGCAATTGCGCATCGGTCAGTGGGGCGCTATTAGGCGGCATTTGTTGGCGCGCCATCGTTATTTGCTGATCGAGTTGACTTTCTGTAATGACATTGCTGTTGACAACCGCAACAATGCGATCGATCGAGTCAGCTAATACAACGGTTGAACCAAATAGTATTATAAATAATAAAGAAATCGTACTTAATATTTTACTGCTTTTCATATAAAACCTTCGCTAGAATGATTGAAAATTATCTTGGTATCCCGAAACATTGCTCGTTAATAATGTTGCTGGGTTCTGCATACCCACCGTACCCAATCCTTTGAACTGCCATTGTAAATAAACGGCGCTATTAAACATCGGACCACCGTTCTGATTTAAACTGGTATATGAGCGGCCTGCAACCACGCGTGCCGCCCAACAACAGCTATCATACTCTAACCCATAGAAATACGTTTGGGGAAAAGTACGGCTGATATTATAGTTCCAACCGGCTACCGCATTCCAATGTTCTTTTACTGGCCACGCAAAAGAAACACCCACTTGATTTAGGTCATTTTTATGACTAGTAAGCGACGTAGGCGGAACAGTGGTAATTTCATTACCAAAACGAATAAAATTATAGGTTATATTAAAAATCTGGTTAGGTTTATCCGTCGGCTGATAATGCAGATATAAATTGCTATTGACCATCTGCCGAACATGCGGGTCCCACGCTGCGTTGGCTATAGTACTCCAATTAGGCGTTAAATAGTAATCGAGTTGCCCTGCCAATGGCGAACTCCATTCGGTGGTAGAAGTAGCGCCCAACTGCGTAGCAGCATCTACGCAGGGGACTGCTAGTGATGCAGCCCCAGGTGTACCAGGAGCGGCACAGGTACTTACACGGCGATTTTCAAAATAATAAATTTCACCCAGGCTGGCATGAAATTTTTCTGTGCCGGTATCTTGATCTAACAAACGCGTGGTAATACCAAGGCTCACTTGGTTAGCATCGCCGATGCGATCAATACCGCTAAAGCGGTTGGTTAAAAACAAACTATCAAAACTAAATGGCACTAGCGCGGTATCAAATAACGGTAAATTAGATTGATTTTGATACGGTACAAACAGATAAAAAAGACGCGGCTCTAATGTTTGTTCATAGCCTTTGCCAAACACCGTGGTATCACGATCAAAATACAACCCGCTATCAATATCAAACATAGGCAACGAACGTTGCGCTTCGTTAGCAAAACCTGGTATCTGATTGCCGATGTTATAATGCGTTAACGATAATTGTAATTGCGGTGTAATATAACCGGGTAACCACGTCAACGGTAAACTAATACTGGGCTGTAAATTTAAACGCCCTGCCGCAATCGGTTGTGTGTTCGGCGCAGCAGGAACTTCGCCTGGATTTAAATCTCGCATAAAATAAACGAACTGATTATTCATGGTATAAGTAAAACCACCAGCTTCATTCGGATAATTACCATTCAAATCTAATTCGGGTAAGCGCTCATACGGGTTGGCCACCGATACCAAATTAATCGGATGTAACGTTTGATAGCCTTGCAATGAGCTAGAAAAATTCCAGTGATCACCGAGGTAATTTAAAGCAATCGACTGAGGCAATTGGTTTTGTGTTAATGTGGTTGGTGTACCAAAATCTTCGTAGTAATAATAATCACTGACATAATTATAATTGATTGTGCTATTCCAACGCGGATCAAAAACCGTTTTATCATTGAGCGCAAAATAACTGCGATTATCGCTATTATTTTCTAAGGTGTTCATTTGTGGGCCCGCTAAATATTGGTGCGGCGCACGATCTTGAAAAGATTGAAATGCTTTATCACCTGGCAAATAAGAACCAGCCACTGTGCCAGTGCTCATTGTGGTTAAAAATCGAAACAATCCATTCATCTGTAAACCGCGTTTGCTATAATATTGCGGTGTAATTAAAGCATCGTAATTGGGAGCGATGTTCCAATAGAACGGCAAATTAAGGCTTAAACCACCGTTACTTGAGTTGCCCAGTGATGGCATCAAAAAACCGGTTTGCCGGCGATTATCAATGGGGAAATTAAAATAAGGTGTATATAACACGGGCACATTACCCAACGATAACCACGCATTGCGCGCTACACCGCGCCCCGTGTCATGATTTAAAGTAATAGTTTTTGCGGTGACTTTCCAAGTGCTTGTGGTGGGTGAGCAAGTGGTATAAGTCGCTTGATGTAAAATGATCAAACCCGCTTGATCTTGTTCTACTTCACCGGCATTGCCCCACGCATTGAGATTTAGAACATCGCTTTGTGAATCGTTTTTTGTGGGTGATCGAAAAGCGCTGACTAAGGTGCGATATACTGCGTGAAAAAAATTCGCGACTTTAGTGTTGAGTTGTATATAACCATGATCACCGACAACCACTTGACCTGGTTGACGCGCAACGACATTTCCTACCAACGTTGCGTCGGTAAATTGTCCTTCTTTATTGCGATTTAAATAAGCGGTATCGGCATGTACCGAGCGTCCGGGTTGCGTTAAGTTCACATCTCCCATCAAAATCGATGTACCTGTCTGACGCAAAAATCCTTGATCAGAATTAACATTAAGCGTTGTGGTTTCGATGGGGGGTAAAATTTGATTGAGAAAAGGCGCCATCGGGTCTTGATAATAACCACCGCAATAATTTTTGCTGGTGACGGGTGCTGGCGTCCAACCTAAATCTTGCAGTTCTTGGCTGGTAGCAGCAGCGAAGAGGGTGGTTGGGCAGATGAAGAGCGCGAGGATTAAGACCCATCTACTGAACGACCAAGGAGCCCTTACTGAACCAACAAATATAGGTCGGTTCAAGCGAAGCGGAACCGACAAGGGATGATAGTTAACATTGCTATGTCGGCTCCGTCGCTGGCGCTCCTTGAGCCGACCTACAATGCTTACGGTCTGCTTTAGTGTTGCGTCAATGCGTTTTTGTTTAGCAGTAACGGAAAAAATCATGGTTTACGCCGTTTGGGGCTGCTCGATACGCAATTATTGCCTTCAAAGCGCGAGTTAACAATAATGCCTTGCGGGTTGGTTTCAAACCAAGTGCGGCAGGTTAGGTTGACCGTTTGATTTCCGGTGAAAGTGGTATTGACGCCAGGGGAAACCACAGGCCCAGCCGCTGACAAAAATGTCGGGGGTTGGTTGGTGGGGTAACCAGGTGCGGTGTACAGTTGTTGGCGCGTGTACATGTAAGTGGTGTTACCACTGGGCAATTTTATAGCGGCATCGGGATCACCCCACATCTTGATAAGATCTTGGATGTTCTGGCCTTGCCAGTTTGCTAATACTTGCTGGTAGTTAGCCGTGGTAGCGCAGGCGGAGGTTAAGGCAAGCATTGCCACAGTCATGAACGATAATAGAATTTTTTGCATATTTATCCTTATATTTTTTCAAAACTTCAGCTTCTTTGGGTTTACCTTCGCCAATTCCGCATGAAAAGCCGCCAAGGTTTTTGCGTAATCCCCTTTACCAAAAATCGCTGACCCGGCGATAAAAGTATCGGCGCCGGCTTCAGCCACTGCACGGATATTATCTAACTTAATGCCGCCGTCAACTGCTAAACGAATAGAGTGGTTGCTCTGCGCTAAAAAATGCCGTGTTTTACGAATTTTATCGAGTGACGAAGGGATAAATTCTTGCCCGCCAAAACCTGGGTTGACCGTCATCACTAATACATAATCGAGTTTATCTAACACAAACTCAAGGCAATCTAATGAAGTAGCAGGATTCAACGCTAACCCGGCCTTACAACCATAACTACGAATTAACGCTAAGCTACGGTCAACGTGATCAGAAGCTTCGGGGTGAAAAGCAATATTGGTCGCTCCCGCATCTGCAAAACGGGCGATTAATCGATCCACCGGTTTGGTCATCAAATGAACATCGAGTGGCGCATTAATACCAAATTTACGCAGACCTTCACACACCAATGGCCCAAAAGTCAGGTTGGGGACATAATGATTGTCCATTACATCGACGTGAATTAAATCAGCACCGGCATCGAGCACTGCATTAGCTTCTTCGCCTAAACGCGCCACATCGGCAGACAAAAGTGAGGGGGCGATTCTAAAATCAAACATGTTTATACTCCTCGTGCAGCGCAAATTCGATCGTAGGCTGCTTTAATATTTTGGGTTTTTTCGGTTGCTAGTTTGATCATCCCTTCCGGCAATCCTTTAGAGACTAGTTTGTCAGGATGATGTTGACTCATCAAGCGCCGATAGGCACGTTTTACTTCCGCATCGCTGGCAGATTCGGTCACCCCCAATAAGATGTAAGCATCTTTGAGCGGTAATTCGTGCCGTCGACCGGGTGGTCGATATTGACCGCCCTGCTGATAACCTTGCTGCTGATGTTGCTGATATTGTTGCTGAAAATTGAAAAAATCGCCGAAAAAAGCCGAATCAAACGGCGCAAAACCTAAACGTTGATAGATGATCTGTAACACTTTTTGTTTGGCTTGGCTTATTACCCCACCATCTGCGCTCGCCACACGCGCTTGTAATTCTACAAATAAGCGCAGCAACACTTTGTTGTGATGGCAAGCTTGGTTCAACTCGCTTAAAGTATGCTCTAAATCAAAATCGGCTTGTTTGCCTTGATTAAATAAATCAATGGCCTGTTGCTTTAACTCGTCGCTCAACCCCATGCTGGCCATGACATTACGCGCTGCTTGAATCTCGGCTTCTGACACACGGCCATCGGCTTTAGAAATATGCCCCATCACCAAAAAAGTGGCCTTAAAAAAAGCCGCTTGTGCTGGTGCAGATCGATTAGCACCAAAATGCCAAAATTGGCGTTGCCGCTGCACGCCCTGGTCAAAAAAATGACCAACAATAACGCCCAGTACCAAGCCGAACGGCCCACCGAGTAGGTAACCACAAAAACCACCGATTAATTTTCCCCACCATGCCATAGCTAAACCCTTGTACAGCATTCCCGCTAAACCCTTGCGGGAATTGCTTCCTTTAATATATCGCTACGCGCGAACAAGTTCGCGCTTGCGACCAAAGGGGAGAACTGCATCTCTCCCCTTTGGAATCCCCATCGCTTTTAATGTTCAGCGGAAGGCCTTGTGCCTTACGCTTTATACCTTTACCATATCGCACATGCGACTCATTTACACTTTATTATTTTACCTTAGTTTACCCTTAATATTCTTGCGATTATTATGGCGGGCGCGCAAAAACCCACATTATGCCATACGCTGGGATGAACGTCTTGGTTTCATTCCCCGTGTTTCACAGCAAAATGGCATCTGGATCCATGCCGTTTCGGTGGGCGAAGTGTTGGCTGCCGTGCCGTTGGTCAAAAATCTGCTACTCCGCCATCCGGATGTTCCCATTGTCATAACAACATTAACGCCCACTGGAGCTGACCGCGTGCGCGCTCTGGTGAGTGATCCCGCTATCGGCAATAAAGTAATGCACTTTTATGCGCCGTATGACTTGCCGTTTGCCGTTAAACGTTTCTTGAATCGTATTAAACCACGTTTGTTGATCATTATCGAAACCGAACTGTGGCCAAATATGCTACATATCTGCCAACAACGCCAGATCCCCGTTTTTGCTGCTAACGCTAGATTATCAGAGCGTTCCGCCCGCGGCTATGGTCGTTTAGGGTCACTAATGCGCGGGATGTTGAGCGCCATCAGCAAAATGGCTATCCAAACCCAAGTGGAAGCCGATCGTTATATCGCTTTGGGGATGGATCCCACACGCATCGAAGTTACCGGCAGCATTAAATATGATTTAGAAATACCCGCTGATTTATCGACACGTGCGCTAGAACTAAAAAAAATATTAGGCACTGATCGCTTGGTTTGGATCGCCGCTAGCACACACGAAGGGGAAGAAGAATTTGTGTTAGACGCTTTTAACAAAGTGCGCGAAAAAGTCGACAATGTTTTATTGATGCTTGTGCCACGCCACCCCGAACGTTTTAAACGCGCGGCAGAATTATGCCAACAACGTGGATTCAATTTTATTACACGCAGCTCACAGCAATCTTGTTGTGCAGATACCCATGTATTTATCGGCGACACTATGGGTGAATTATTATTGATGTATGCCGCTGCTGATGTTGCTTATGTCGGTGGCAGTTTAGTCGAAAAAGGCGGCCAAAATCCGCTTGAACCAGCCGCACTCGGTTTGCCGGTGATCATGGGCCCGCATTTATTTAATTTTGCTGCTATCACCGCACAATTGATCGCCGCGAACTCGATGATCAAAATTCAAAATGCGAATGAACTAGCGCCGTATATTATTAATTTATTGCAAGACCATTTATTACGCCAACAAATGGGCGAACGCGGCCGCGCTGTGGTAGATAAAAACCGTGGTGCGCTGGAGAAACATTTGCAAATGTTAGCGGTTTTAATCAACTAACCTAGAATACATGTTTCGCAGTTTCACCTGATATTGCTGTTGAAGCATCCGTGGGTACATCTTTATTAACAGCAGTTTCACTAGAATCCCCTTCACCACCCTTTTTTCTAGCGACTAATACACCGCCTACTGCCTCTAGCTGAGCCACAACAGAAACAGAAATTTTAGCTTCACTGTTAACTGAATCATCCTTCGGAGGAGGATTTTGTAATTTCAATAATGCTAGTGTTGCTTTTTCAAAAATAGACCTTATTGCCTGAAGGGGCAGCGGGTCCTGAGGAAAACTCCACAAACATGACATTTTCTTTTCTACATGTTCAATAATTATATTTGCATCTTTCTCACCAATTGCAAATTCACCTATAGGCTGCATTGCTCCATCTTTTTCAAAGCTAAATCCTACAGTTACCATTTGATTCCCGACCAATTGACTCCCGCGTAGACGAATGGACAACTCAGCAATTGACTTACCATTTAATTTGAAGGTTTCACTATGGTCCGCTGAGTATGATGTATTGGGTACTCCCAACTCATCGGGTATTCCTAATGTAATATTTGTCATAACTTCTCCTTTTTTGATATAGAAATAGGTAATGATAATAATAGCTGTCCCAACAGTTAAAAGCAATGGTTAGCTTAATGGTTATGTAGCCAGTCAAACCGTAGTTACCGAGGAATACTCGGTAACTGCTTCTACCCCAACAAATCCTGCTGATAATCGGGGGCGGGGTAATGGAAGGGAACGACACCATCGGGCAGGCCGTGCATGAATTGGTTGACTGCAGGCATATGATCTTGCTGCAATTGTTGCGGTGTACCTTGGCCGATAATTTTGCCATCGGCAATTAAATAAATGTAATCAGCAATCGCGGTGGCTTCGTGCACATCGTGTGATACTAAAATAGACGTCATACCTAAGGCATCATTCAGATCACGAATTAATTTTACGATCACCCCTAACGCAATAGGATCTAAACCAGTGAAAGGTTCATCGTACATAATCAATTGTGGATCAAGTGCAATCGCACGCGCTAAAGCAACGCGTCGCCCCATGCCGCCGGATAATTCACTCGGCATTAAATCACGCGCACCGCGCAAACCGACTGCTTGTAATTTCATCAGCACGACGGTGCGAATTAATTCTTCATCGAGTTGTGTGTGTTCGCGTAACGCAAACGCCACGTTTTCAAACGTAGAAAGATTCGTAAATAACGCACTGCTTTGAAATAACATGCCGATATGGCGACGCAATTTATAAAGTTCGGGACGCGAGAGTTGGTTAATATAAGAATGATCAACCAATATAGTGCCGCTATCTGGTTTTAGTTGGCCGCCGATTAAACGCAATAACGTTGTTTTGCCGGTGCCGCTAGGGCCCATGATCGCGGTGATTTTACCACGCGGAATAGTTAATGTGATGTCATCAAAAATCATTCTATCGCCACGGGCAAACGACATGTTTTTGATGACAACATAGTTTTCGTTATTTGCTAACATATATTTACTTCTTCAGCGCATTTCTTTCTTGTGCAATTAAATAATCAACCACTTGCAACAAACGTTTATTATCACCGCCGGTCATACGCACGCTCGTGCGATATTTACCATCAATTACTAACGTTGGAATTTCAACAATACCATAAGCGCGCATTAAATTATCACTGCGCATCAATTGTGCATCAATGCCAGGCGAAAAATTATAAGCAGAATCAAAATCTTTCGCGGCCACGCCTTGCGTCACAAAAAATTGGCTCAGCGTCGCAGCATTGCTTAAATCAGCCCCTTGCATTTGAATCGCATTAAAAATAGCGGGGGTGATTTTATCTACCACGCCCAAATCTTTTGCGGTGTAATAAGCACGTGCGTAAACATCCCAGTTTTGCTCGAATACTACTGGCACGCGGTCAAAAGCTACATCCGCTGGTTTTTGTGCTAACCAAGCTTCTAAAAATGGTTCAAATTTAAAACACCACGGGCAACCATAGCTAAAAAATTCGAGCACTTGAATTTTGCCTTTGGGTGGTGCTGTTACCCCAGGTGCATTAGCTGCAGCAGGCGGAATAATTTGATATTCTTTGCCTGCGGTAATGGGCGCATTAGCGTCTGCCGCAAAAACAACCACCGGTAACAATAAAATTACCCATAACATTTTGGATAATAGTTTTAGCATAGTTCCTTCTCCGTTAAATAAAAAAATAGTTACCCAATTATTTTTATGTGTCATTGCGAGGCGACCTGGTTTTCTTTTTGGTCGCCGTGGCAATCTTGGATATTGAAGATTGCCACGTCGCTAACGCTCCTCGCAATGACACCAAAACACATCGTACAAATGTCTGCTCAACCCAAAATTGTACCTAACAATTGACCAAATTGCACGGATGAACCCGCTTGCAGCGTTTGTAACCATTCTAACTGTTTTGACCCAACGAGAACAATCACCGTCGACCCCATTTGGAAACGCCCCATCTCCGCACCACGTTGTAGTTGAATATCCTGCGTTTGATACTGCCAACGGCGCACATCACCCCCATGTGGGGGGGTAACCGCGCCGTGCCAAACCGTAATGATGCCCCCCACAAAAAACGCCCCGACTAAAATAACTGCCATCGGGCCCATTGCTGTTTCAAACAATGCCACCACACGTTCATTGCGGGTAAAAAGATTGGGTACGCTTTCGGCGGTGGTTTGGTTCACTGAAAATAAGCGCCCAGGAACATAAATCATCTCCAATAACTTCCCGCTAAACGGCATATGCACGCGATGATAATCTTTAGGTGCTAAATAAACGGTGGCAAAACCGCCGCCATTAAACAGTGCAGCATGATCGCGTGAACCGCCTAGCAATGCGGTTACATCGTAAGTAAACCCTTTGGCTTGTAGAATAGAGTTTGCCTCAACGTTGCCAATTTGGCTGATAACACCGTCGGCGGGGCTGGCAAGTGCATTAGGCTCTTGTGTGATAGGGCGCAGCTCCGGTTTTAACGCGCGCGTAAAAAAATGGTGAAAATCAACATAATTAAGCGGGTTAGGTTCTTGCGCCAGGCTCATATCGACCTGATAATCACGGATGAATTTATTGATACCCCACTTTTTGAACCAGGATATTTTACAAGACGCCAAAGCACCCATTATTCGTGATACAGTATGTTGAGGCAGTAAGTATTGGATGAATGTATTCATAAATTTAACTATTGATGTAATCTTAGAACGTGAAGATTGCCACGGCGACCTTAAAAAAACAACCATAAGGTCGCCTCGCAATGACAGAATGAGGGCAACATTTTGAAAATCTATCTCGTCGGCGGCGCAGTGCGCGATCAACTGCTGGGTCTACCGGTAAAAGAACGCGATTATGTGGTGGTAGGGGCCACGCCGCAACAAATGCTGGATCAAGGTTATCGCTTGGTTGGCAAAGACTTCCCGGTGTTTTTACACCCCACTACGCATAATGAATATGCCCTCGCCCGCACTGAACGCAAAATTGGCCCCGGCTATAAAGGTTTTAGTTGTTATGCTGCGCCCGATGTTTCCCTCGAAGATGACTTAGCCCGTCGTGATTTGACCATTAACGCTATCGCACAAGGCGAAGATGGCGCGCTCATCGACCCTTACCATGGCCAGCAAGATTTAAAAGATAAAATATTACGCCATGTCTCACGTGCTTTTGTCGAAGACCCGGTGCGTATTTTACGCGTCGCACGTTTTGCTGCGCGCCTTGCGCCGTTAGGGTTTCAATTGGCGCACGAAACATTATTATTAATGCAAAATATGGTGCGTGAAGGTGAAGTGAATGCGTTAGTGCCTGATCGTGTCTGGCAAGAATTCGCGCGTGCACTCACCGAAACCGCGCCGCAACAATTTATTATTCTGTTACGCCAATGCGGTGCACTCAAAATTTTATTCCCAGAAATTGATTGTTTGTTTGGTGTACCGAACCCGGTAAAATGGCATCCAGAAATTGACAGCGGCGTGCATACGTTAATGGTGCTCACGCAAGCTACGCGTTTATCGAACGAACCAGCGACACGCTTTGCCGCAGTGATGCATGATTTAGGTAAAGGCAACACGCCGATCGAAAAATGGCCGAGCCACCCTGGCCACGAAGAACGCGGCGCAGATTTGATCAAAGCACTTTGCAAACGTTACCCCGTGCCGACAGATTTTCGTGATCTCGCTGTTTTGGTTTCGCGCTATCACGCGCATTGTCATAAAGTTGCTGAATTAAAAGCCGCGACGTTACAAACCACATTAGAAAATCTCGATGCTTTTCGCAGGCCAGATCGCTTTCAACAATTTTTATTAGTTTGCGAAGCTGATTTTCGCGGCCGTACTGGTTTTGCAGATAAACCGTATCCGCAACGCGATTACTTTTTAAAAGCTTATGCCGCTGCAGCGCAAGTCGACGTAGCACCATTGGTCACCTCCGGCCTAACTGGACAAGCATTAGGCAACGCACTGCACGCCGCGCGCGTGAGTGCGATTAAGCAAGAAATCATGTAGTAAATCACAAAAATTCGTAAATTTTGTCCTTAAAAGTCAAAAAATGCTTGATTTTTTTACCCTTTGTTCAGTGAAAGCGATGCTAATGCAGTGGCCCGGGGTTGCCGTGATAGCAAAGCCAACCAATGGGCACTTTCTATAGCTTGCACCAACGGCAATATTGTTGAACCGCTATGCTTTAATAATCGTTGTGTATAATTTTTTGCACCTCGTTGATTAAGTTTTGTCCATTCATCTGGAAACTCTCTAAGCAGTAATTCCTGTATTTCAGCTTTAGGAAGCTTCTGCTCAATCACTTCCGCTAAACCGTTAATTGCCTCTGGTTTAATACCAAAAACTCCACAAACATCGACAGTACTCGCAATTGACATATAATCTTCCGCAAAATTATTTTCACGTGCTTTAGCAAAACCATGATTGATTGCTGTAAGTGCACTTCGTCGTTTTCGTTCAGCTATTTCTTGCGCAGAAAAATTTTTAGCACCCACGGCCCCGTCCTCAAAGCGTTGCGCCTGCAATTCCTTGTAACAAATACAAAAAATGGTGCACTTCGCTCGTTTAGCGCGGTCATTAATTTTAATTTCTTCTACCCTCGACATAAGAGTAACATTTCCCTCAGCGTGTGGAAATTGTTTAAGTTCCTTACTCAGCAAAGTACCTCTTGCCTGAAATGCAGCCACAACTTGTTCGTAATGATCTGCCATTCTCTTTTCATTTTGCTGGTTCCCTAACTGTGCCAACGAAGCTGGGTCAAAAGGATTAAAGATAAGATAACTCTCTCCTCCATCTTCATCACAATTGATATAGGGCCTGTGCTCAGCCCCCGCCACTATATGTGCAACTGTTCTTCGGTGATCACCTTTTTGCTCTCTAGAAATTTTTTCGTGTATTTTATCCGCTTGCTGTTTTATCGCAATAAATATTTTTCCGGTTAAAGTAGTTGCCTCTTCTACTACTGTACTGGCAACAACAACTTGTTTTTTCATTTCTGCGTAAAGAAAATTTACATTTGTTTCTTTATGACCAGCATTTTTATTAATTAACTCATGAAAACCGGCAAAATAATGGATAGCAAACGATAAAGCAGAATTGCCTACAGAAAATCTTAATAACCAAGCTTGATGGGTATGAATTAAACTCGCCAATATTTGCAGTTTTGCTCTACCATTGTTTATTAATTTATCATCGCCAAAGGAGCGTAAGAGATCACTCAAATTACTACTCAAGCCTGGAATAATTTCAGCACCGTCTGCCACATGGCGCAAGTTACGCGACTCGAACATCTCATACAAAGCGGCCAAATTGTCGAATAAAGTCGGCGGAATGTGATACACTGTTAGTGTAGTTACTTCTTTAAGAGATCGCAGAATTTCTCGCTTGCGTACCACTATCGATTTATTACCTTTCTCATCAGCTACGATTTTAATCGGTAAAGTTTTTAACATTGGGTCTGCAATTTCAGCAATTTCTTTGTTCTGTTTATTTACTTCTTCTTGCAGCAATGTTTTTAAAGTTTTAGTGAGATTTTCTTGCTTAAAAGCCAACAATGCGTCTTTTAAAATTTTTAAAAAACCAACATTATTAGCAAATAATTTTAATTGTTGGATAAATCCATTTGGTTTGTTTAATAGCTTTGCTAATGATTGCAACTGCGGGTCGTTACCTTGCACAGAAACATTAGAAACTATTTCATTAACTTCTTTTTCTTCGCAAGCCTCTTTCAATTTTTTAAGGTGCTGCAACGTCACTTCATCATTAGCAGTTGTTTCTAAGCTACTAATGAAATCTTCAATCGATTTATTAATCTTAGAATCCACGACAGAATTTTGCAGACCTAAACGATATAGGCTGGCGAAGCTAGAAAAAACGATAGTTTGTGCTGAAGTTGGCATTGCTTATGGCCTCTGTGGTATAAAATTTATCAAGGATAATGGAAAAACGATCGATTATTAAAGAATCACTATAACATGATGCTTAAAGCCTGGGTAGATGTTTAGCGTAAAAAGACCCCCTTGTTTTATTGTCCTCCTGTGCACTTACTAATTCCTGTGGTAAATTACTGCTAACTTAACCTATAGGGCGCTTCCATGACTAATAAATACCATAAATTGACACTTGCATTACTCACTTCTTTATTTGTTGCAGCTCCGCTGAGTAGTTTGGCTGCACCGACCACTAACGTAGCACCTGCGCCAATGGCAGCAACGACTACCCCGGTGGCCGTTCCCACGCCAAACGCTCAACCGTTATTGACCCCAACCACGCCTAATTTAGACGCGACGGGTTTTGTGTTGATGGACGCCTTCAGTGGCCAAATCGTTGCGGCGAAAAACCCCGACCAACGCGTGGCCCCTGCCAGCCTCACTAAGATGATGACTTCTTATATTATTTCGGATGCCATCCAACGTGGACGCATCCATATGACTGATTTAGTACCAATCAGCAAAGAAGCTTGGCAAACCGGTGGCTCTAAAATGTTTGTGAAACTCAACGATCGCATTCCAGTGCAAGATTTGATGCAAGGGATTATCGTTGATTCCGGCAACGATGCGTGTGTGGCAATGGCAGAATTTGTCGCGGGCAGCCAAGATTCTTTTGTGAATTTAATGAACCAACAAGCGGTACGTTTGGGCATGACTGGTACACACTTCATGGATGTTAATGGCCTACCCGACGCCAACCATTACACGACACCACATGATATGGCGATCTTAGCACGCGCTTTGATTTTTAATTTTCCGCAAGATTATCAATGGTATTCACAAAAATGGTTTAGCTATAACGGTATTAAACAACCAAACCGCAATCGTTTGTTGTGGCGTGACCCCAGCGTTGACGGCGTAAAAACCGGTCACACCGATGATGCAGGTTATTGTTTGGTAGCTTCTGCTGTGCGCAACAACATGCGTTTAATTTCAGTCGTGATGGGCGCACCTACTGACGCTGCACGTGCTGATGATAGTGAAAAATTATTGACGTATGGTTTCCGTTTTTTTGAAAGCCATAAACTTTATGGCGCAGGCACTGCGTTGACACAAGTGCGCGTTTGGAAAGGCGACACCAAAATATTACCTGTCGGTGTTGAAACGGATGTATACGCTACTTTACCCACCGGCCAATATTCTAACCTCAAAGCAAATTTGACGTTGGCTAATCCTATTCATGCGCCGATACGCAGAGGCGAACAGTTGGGAAATATCAGCCTAACTTTAAATGGCTCGGTAGTTTCGTCTATTCCATTAGTCGCATTACAAGATGACCCCACCGGTGGAATGTGGCGTCGTATGAGTGATGCACTATTGGCACGGTTTTAATGTATCGTGACTATTGCGTACCTGAACGGCAAATTTTTACCGATTGAACAAGCCACGATCTCTCCTATGGATCGTGGCTTTTTGTTTGGCGATAGCGTTTATGAGGTCATTCCCGTTTATAACAACAAACCGTTTCGTGCGGAACAACACCTAACGCGCTTAGCTAATAGTTTGGCTGCTATTCAACTCACTACACCACTTGATAATAACAATTGGCATAAAATTTTTGCTGAACTGATTCAGCAAAATGGCGGTGGCCATCAATCTATTTATTTGCAGTGTACGCGTGGTTTTTCCCCGCTGCGTGATTTTCCTTTTCCTAACAATATTAAACCCACTATTTTTGCTTATAGTGCGCCGCTACACAGCAAATCAGTAGCAGAATTAAGCCAAGGCATTAGTGCGATTACGGTTAAAGATATTCGTTGGTTACGTTGTGATATCAAAAGCACTAACTTATTAGCCAATGTGTTGTTGCGGCAACAAGCGGTTGCACAAGGCGCGCAAGAAGCTATTTTAGTGCGCGATGGCTTTGCGGTAGAAGGCAGTGCGACTAATTTATTTGTGGTGAAAAAAGCTAAACTTATTACGCCCGTCAAAAACAATTTATTATTGGGCGGTATCACTCGCGAAGTGGTATTAGAATTAGCAGCGCAACAAAAAATTACGTTTGTAGAGCGGGCAATTAAAGAGAAAGAATTATCTACAGCCGATGAAATTTGGTTGACCAGTTCGAACCGTGAGATCATGCCAGTGATGCAATTGAATACAAAGCCGGTGGGAGATGGGCAAGCCGGGCCTTTATGGCGTAAAATGATCGCAGCGTATCAAGAATTTAAACAAAAGTTGTAAGGAAATTTATGACAAAAAAACCAACCGTTCAATTTCAATGGGACGATCCATTTTTCTTTGAAGATCAGATCAGCGAAGAAGAAAAGCTCATTCGTGATTCTGCACGTAATTTTGCGCAAGCGCATTTGCAACCAATTGTATTAGAAGCCTTTCGCGATGAAAGCTTTGACCCTAATATTGTACGTGAAATGGGTAAAGCGGGTTTGCTCGGCGCGACCATTCATGGTTATGGTTGTGCGGGTGTTAACTATGTTTCGTATGGTTTGATCACGCGTGAAATCGAACGCGTCGATTCGGGTTATCGCTCGGTGATGAGTGTGCAATCCAGTTTAGTGATGCACCCTATTAATGTGTACGGCAGCGAAGAACAAAAACAAAAATATTTGCCGAAGTTAGCGACCGGTGAATTGATCGGTTGTTTTGGTTTGACCGAGCCGAACCATGGTTCGGATCCCGGCAACATGGCTAGCCGCGCGAAAAAAACCAATGGGGGTTATTTGTTGACGGGCAATAAAACCTGGATTAGCAATTCACCCATCGCTGATGTTTTTATTGTGTGGGCGAAAAATGACGAAGGCCGTATTCGCGGATTTATTTTAGAAAAAGGTATGAAAGGTTTATCAGCACCCAAGATCGAAGGCAAATTTAGTTTGCGCGCATCGATTACCGGTGAAATTGTGATGGATAATGTTTTTGTGCCGACTGAAAACGAATTGCCAGGCGCCGATGGTTTAGCAGGCCCACTCGGTTGTTTAGACAGCGCGCGTTTTGGTATTGCCTGGGGCGTGTTAGGCGCAGCAGAATTTTGTTGGCATACCGCGCGGCAATATACCTTGGATCGTTCGCAATTCGGTGTGCCATTAGCAGGCACGCAGTTGATTCAAAAAAAATTAGCCGACATGCAAACAGATATCGCATTAGCATTGCAAGGTTGCTTGCGTATGGGAAGATTAAAAGACGAAGGCCGCATCACCACGCCGTTAATTTCTTTGAACAAACGTAATAGCACATTAATTGCATTGGAGATTGCCCGTGAAGCGCGCGATATGCTCGGCGGCAACGGCATCGTCGATGAATTCCAAGTCATTCGCCATATGTTAAATTTAGAATCGGTGAAAACCTATGAAGGCACTGCAGATATCCATGCTTTAATTTTGGGTCATGCACAAACTGGCATTCAAGCGTTTAAGGCGTTGGGGAATTCGGTGAAAAGTAAAACGTCACACGCTGAAAAAAATAGCGGGTGACACTCCAAACCGTTTTGCTAATTTGCTCTATTTCAGTCAGATTCCATGCTATAATACATTTATAATTTTTAAATGTAAACATTATTATTGCTTTACCTTATAGTTATACATCGACTAGCAACCAACTATCAGATATAATGGTACTAATTAACAATGCCCCTACCCAAATCGGTGAAAACCTATGACACCCGATTCCAAAACCCCAACTACTGAAGAAAAACTCATCACGAAAGTTGAAGAGTTCAGAAACGCCAAACCAGCCGGCAATTATCGCGAGTTTATGATTTGGCTTGCCGAAAAAGGTGATTTAGAAACGCTGCGATTGATTTTGGATACAAATACAATAGACCCTAAACAAGCTTCTTTTCTTATCGGTTTATTCGGAGGTTTTACTCATCCATACGTCGGTTATGTTTCATACCTGCGTTTATTGCGTGCGGCGGCGCAGGCTGGTCAATTAGAGGTAGTTAAATATTTCGTAGATGAGAAAAAAGTAAGCGTATCTGAAAAAGATCAAAGTAGACACGATTTAATGTATGTTGCTGTTGAGGCTGAACAGTTGGAGGTTGTGTGTTATCTCGTAGAAACTTGTGGCGTTGAAATTAATGATAATTCTATCATCAAATTAGCTATTCAAAAAGGTAACACGGATGTAACAGCGTATT
>JABDBA010000012.1:0-656 GCA_013288885.1 Gammaproteobacteria bacterium
TCGCTGAAGGTATGAGTACTATTTCAGGTGGTCAAAAACAGCGTTTACTCATCGCCCGCGCTATTGTCAAAAAACCTAAAATTTTATTATTCGATGAAGCCAGCAGCGCCTTAGATAATGTAACCCAAGAAGTGATCAGTACCAGTTTAGCCCAACTTAAAGCCACTCGCGTCATTATTGCCCAACGGCTCAGCACTGTTATCAACGCCGATCGTATCTTTGTTATAGAAAAAGGTAAGGTCGTGGAAACGGGCACGTATCAAACACTTATGCAATTAAATGGGGCCTTTACGCGCCTAGTAGAGCGGCAAGTGTTAGGTAGAGCTACTAATTAAGGGTCATATTTGGGCACATGATAATCTTATTTTTTTTTCTGCTATAATGGTAGCTGCAGTATCGTATTAACCTATTAATCTATTTGGAGAAATATCATGAACACTGTATCAACAAAAAATTGGAACCAAGAATATGCGAAAGTAATAGCTAAAGCTTGGGCAGACCCTAAGTTCATGGAAGCTTTGCAAAAAAATCCAAAGGAAACTTTAACTAAGGAAGGCCTTGAAGTTCCTTCAGGTGTGAAGCTAAAAGTAGTCACTACTGCTGCCAATGAACGATGTTTGGTAATTCCGCATAAACCAGTTGGTGAACTTGATGAA
>JABDBA010000012.1:666-1696 GCA_013288885.1 Gammaproteobacteria bacterium
ATGAAGAACAATTGAGCAGTATCGCTGCAGGAGCATCTGGCTGCATTACTCCCTAGTAGTAATATTTAATGTTGCATTTACCTGCATTTCGAAGTCATTATCAAATAAAGATAATTGACGGAGAAGGTTTGCTAGTGCTGTCTGAAGATGGTGCTGTTATGTTTCGTGGAAAACTCTATGAAGATATAGCAGCGCTCATCCAAGGGCAGCATACAACAGAGCAAATTATTGAACAGCTTGGCCATAAACACCCATTAACGCATGTGTATTATGCTCTTTTGCGTCTCGAAAAAAATTATCTGACCGAAACTAATAACCTACCTAGAAACCAAGCAGCGTATTGGTCTGGTTTAAATATTGACCCACAACAAGCTTTCACCCAATTAAAAGATTCATTGGTTTCGATTATTACTGTGGGTAATTGTGATGCTAAACCATTACAAGACAAACTTGCTGCTTATGGGGTTAACACAACCCATGATGAAACAAAGGCTGCACTCACTATTGTCATTACAGATGACTATTCAAATACAGATTTGCACAAGTACAATAAAGAAGCGATCAAAACCAAACATCCTTGGTTGCTCTGTAGGCCTAATGGCTTTCAATGCTGGATAGGCCCACTATTTTTACCTTCTAACACAGCTTGCTATGCGTGTTTAGCACAACGACTCGAAGACCTTAGCACTGAAAGTGATTTCGTCGCAGACAAAAACCAAATCACACCTACTATTAAAGCGATTGCGTTTTTACCGACCACTTTAGACGTTGCATATAGCCTAGCAGCAACGGAAATTGTTAAATACTTAGCGATGACAACTGAACAAAATCAATTGGCTGGAAAAATATTAAGTGTTGACAGCCGCAACTGGCAAACGCACCTCCATACTTTGCTGCGTTCATCCGGCTGTACTGTTTGTGGTGAAAAAATTCCGCCAGAGAATAATCTAACACCAATAAAATTACAAAGCCGTATAATAACAAATACTACCGGCGGCTATAGATCGGCCCTCCCTGAACAAACAACCGA
>JABDBA010000012.1:1758-2769 GCA_013288885.1 Gammaproteobacteria bacterium
TACCGGGTAATTGCTTTTGGTAAAGGAACAACCCAAGCGCAAGCGAAAGCAAGCGCAATATGTGAAGCAATAGAACGCTTTTGTGGAATTTTTCAAGGCCAAGGGCCACGCATTAAATCGAGCTATGCTGATTTAAAAGAGTTTGCCATATATCCTAACGACTGTATGTTATTTAGTGATAAACAATATAAAGAAGATAACACTACTAAAAAATCAAAGTATGCTCGCGTTCCTACACCTTTTGACATTACCGCCAATATTGATTGGACGCCGGTTTATTCACTCATCGATAACAAGCAAAAATATTTACCGACTGAATATCTCTATTATAATTATCACTATGCAAATGCAGATGCATCAACTCCTTCATATTGTATTGGTGACTCTAATGGTAACGCTGCGGGATGCAGTCTTGAAGAAGCGATTTTACAAGGATTTTTTGAATTAGTGGAAAGAGATTGTGTAGCGATGTGGTGGTATAATCGCCTGCAAAAACCAATGATTTCTCTTGATAGCTTTAATACACCTTATATTGCAGAAATTAAAAGATTTTATAACTCATTAAATCGTGAATTATGGGCACTCGATATTACTAATGATTTAGGCATCCCCACCATAGTCACTATTTCAAGACAAAAAAATAGCGCAAAAGAAGCGATTTGTTTCGGATTGGGTTGTCATTGGGATGTTAAAATCGCCTTAGAGCGCGCACTCACCGAAATGAACGAAATTCTCGTTGCCTATAAGCTTTCGCAAGAAAGTTCCTTTCAGCCCGAACCAGACTACGTAGATTGGTTTAATACAGCTACTATTAATAATCAACCTTATTTGATGCCCGATAGCAATAAACAACCATTAACATTAATAGATTACCCGCAACGCAATGATAGCGACTTATTAACGGTGCTTAATGCTTGTTTGACCATGGTAAAAAATAAAGGCATGGATGTATTTGTGTTAGATCAAACTCGTAAAGAAATCGGCTTAAATGTGGTTAAAGTGATCATCCCT
>JABDBA010000012.1:2779-50008 GCA_013288885.1 Gammaproteobacteria bacterium
ACATTTTTGGGCGCGTTTTGCGCCGGGGCGGCTTTATCAAGTTCCCGTACAAATGGGCTGGTTAAATAAACCGTTGCAAGAAGAAGAATTAAATCCCATTCCCTTCTTTCTCTAATAATAATATGGATTTTTATGTTAGATAATAAATTTATTCTCTCTTTCAATCGAGATGTTATTTTAAAAACAGACAATGAAAAACTATTGTTGCTGCGCGGGGAGTATTCTCTTCCTATTAAAAACTCAAGCATTGGTATTCGTACTTTATTGGCTCTTTTAGCTGATAATGGTGCAAATGTTGATGAACTGTGGGAAAAAACATCTGCCGTAGACCCAACTATAGAACTAACGCACTTTTATTTTTTTATCGAACGACTTTCGCAAAATGGGTTTATTAAATATATCTTACAACAAGACAAAAAAGTACTTGCCACGCTAGAACCAATGGCACCTGGTTTTCAATTTGAGGCCATACTCAATACAGCGGAAACGCACTGGCGCTTGTCACGCTTTGCTTATATGCACGCTGTAGACTCTAAGTTTTTTTTAGAATCACCCTTGAGTGCTGTGCGTCTCTGGTTAAATGACTCACATGCTACTGCTTTGGTCACTAGTTTAATAACTCCACGCTCGCAAAATGGTTTGCAAAATGATTTCCCACAGCTAACGTCTGATACACAGAGTGCTTTGTTACAAATGCTGCTTACAACATGTGCAATTTTTGCCGTGGATTCAGACGGCAAATTACCGGAAGAATGTGAACTAACCTTGCGACAATGGGAGTTCCATGATCTTCTCTTCCATAGCCGTAATTGTTCAGGCAGGCATGATTATCTTTATGGTGGCACCTTTCGATTTTTGAATAATATCGAAGCAACGCCAGTTACTAAAGCACCAATGAGCACTGAAATAATTCAGTTACCTATTCCCGATCCAAAAACATTTCAGCACGGCCCATTGTTTCAAGATGTTTTAGAAACCAGGCGATCAATACGAACTGCAAGTAAAAAACCACTGGTTCTGATACAACTCAGTGAATTTTTATATCGTTCAGCACACATCAAGTCATTACATCCCGCTAATAAAACCAACAAAAAATCTTATGAAACAAGTAGTCGACCTTACCCTAGCGGTGGAGCGATGTATGAGCTTGAAATCTATCTTAATGTACAACGCTGTGAAGGCTTAAGACCCGGCTTATATCATTACAACCCGCAAAACCATAGTTTGGAATACCTTGTTATAGATGATAAAGCCGTAGAATTATATTTTCAAACAATGGTATCTATGTCTGGAACAAATTATAACCCAGATATTTTAATTACAATTACTGCACGTTTTTCTCGTGTTAGTTGGAAATACCAGTCAATTGCTTACGCTTTGATTCTTAAAAATGTAGGTGTCCTTTACCAAACTTTTTATTTGGTTGCCACTGCCATGAAATTGGCCCCTTGTGCCATTGGTGGTGGAAATGCGGATGCTTTCGCCAACCTTACTGGCTTAGATTATTATACCGAATCATCGGTAGGGCAATTCATGCTATCTAATATTTCTGATCAAAATGTAAGTTTTTAAGAAGTTTATCCTCAGTCTATAAAGCGCTATAATTCTCTTAGGACAAAAAGACTCAAGGGATCATAGCTATGCTGCCTGGTTATTTAAAAAAATTCATTCACTCTACTTCTGGCGATATCATCAAACAAATATGCCAACCATTGGCACGAATTAATATTTCCTTTTTTCTTTTTGTGCGCGACTACAAAAATGGTCAAAGGATCTGGGTGACAACACACGGCGACTGGACAGAACGGTTTTATATAGAAAGTTTATATAAACATAGTGCATTTGAATGCCCCGCCACCATCTATACGCCTGGCCATTATTTATGGTCCACCTTACCGGGTCAAAACGTTTTTGCTATGGCCAGAGAGTTTAATATAGACCATGGCATTACTATGGTAACAGCCTACCCCGAGTATTATGAATTTTTCCATTTTGGCACTACACCTGATAACCCGCAAATATTAAATTTCTATATTAACCACAGAAATGTTTTAGAAAAGTTTATGGCGTATTTTAAAGATACTGCAAGTGATTTAATAAAAAAATTAGAGAAGGTCCCCATCCTTGTTCCCTACCCTACCCGGCACGAGAAAAAACAAATTTTAGTACCAAACTCAGAAATAAACGTCTGTGATTTTTTAACAGAAATAGAGCGTGAACGCCATTATCTAAAAAATGACAATGAAGATGTTTATTTAACTAAAAGAGAAGCCGAATGTTTAAAGCTATGCCTAAATGGAAAAACCTTAGAACGTATTGCCGACACACTTGGGATTTCCGATCGGACAGTAGAAGCACATATCGACCATGTTAAAGAAAAGCTAGATTGCTATAAACAGTTCCAGTTGGGTTATAAGTTAGCAAAAAGCGGTTTTGTATAAAAAATATCCATTTCCCCGCATATATAAAAAATATATCCGGCTTTTTCCCAATTGTTACCGTCAGATAAAAGTTATATATAGTCACCCTGCTTACTAATCAGGAACTTTATACAATGGCTAACTCAAACAACCAACTTGACCTTTTGCTTAGAAAAGAATCCCTATTGATCAAAAAAACACCCATTGAACCTATGCTTTCCTGTAACGCAAGCGCGCAATCATTTAAAGCACCCGAAGAACTGATCTGGATCATTAAACAAACACCCGCACTGATCAGCATAAAAGATTATAGTTCAAGTCTGCGTTGTTGCAGCAATCAATTTGCACAGTTAGGTAATCTAAAAACACCTGATGAAATCAATGGTAAATACGATGAAGAAATGCCTTGGGGCAACAATGGTTATGCCGAAGTTTTTAGAGAAGAAGACAAAGAAGTGCTAGACGGTAACATTACCTATATTTTAGGGCAATATACTTTTGCCGATAAAATAAGAATTGCTTTAGTAAAAAAAGTGCCTTTACTTGATCATCAACAACGCATCACGGGTTTAATTAATTATGTAAAATTATTTCAAAAACAAAATATCACAAAGATAACAGCCGCACTTGAACAACATGAAATTGCCATGACAGAAGCATTACAGAAAATTATTTATCAAGTATTTTTTCCTCAAGAAGTCCAAATCTGCCTTTCACCACGTGAAGAAGAATGCTTATATTATCTATTACAAGGCTACGCATTAAAGCAAATCGCAAGAATCACCAATTTAACTTACCGTACAGTTGACTTCTACCTCAATGGTGTAAAAGCAAAGTTTAACTGTCATACACAACAATCATTAATTATAAAAGCTATTGAAAATGGTTTCTTGAAATATACCCCTCCTTGCCTTAGTAATAAAATCGTCGCTAAATAGTTTTTATACGCTGCCTGTGAATTTCCAGTATTGCAGGCATTCGTACTAGGAATATACACTGAGCATGTAAGAATTATCCTTCCATCAACTAAGTAAAGGAACTTGTATGCCAAACCATCATGATTTTGAATTAAGCAGCCCCTCGTCTAGTGACAAAAATTTAACTCCAACTATAGGTGCAGGGTATTCTAGCCTTGATCGCAGTACACGCACTAATGGTTTGATCAAAGACAGCAAAGAAAATGTGCGCGAATACAAAGATCATGCCGGACGACATGAAGTGGCCCATGTTATTACAAATCTAGATGAATTTAATCAATTTATTGATCTTAGAGCTGATATACATGCTGATATTCCAGCCCATGTAAAATCTAAACTCGCTTTAGAATATAAAAAACAACTAGCATTACACAGCAATAAAATTTATCTGGTCTGGTCAATCGTCATCATTGATGCAATAAAGCAAATAGCTGCAATAGCACATGATGAAAAAAGAGATGAGCAGTTGGGAAAATCAAGCGTTGAAGATTTTTTTAATTTATATGGAAATCAATGCATTTCTTCTGTTACCTATGGCAAAACATTAGATATAATTTGGGAATGGGATTATGAAGATGCAGAAACAGTTAAACAAAAAAAATCGGAACTTGATGCGCAAGTGTCAGCGGTTGTCAACGCCAGCGCTGGCACGCAGGTCAAATATGAGAGATCTTTAAGACAGTTCCATAAAAATAGTCATGCCAAGGTGAAAGTTTCTGTAAAAGGAACACTTCCACCAAATGCTAAAGACCCTAAAGACGATAAAGATAAACAAGAACTTGGTTTTAGCAAAACTGTCCAAACTACTCTACAACGCTTTGAAAGCGCAGGGACAAAACCCGATGCGCTACTTGCATTTGGCTATATCCCTTATAGCAAGCTATTTGTACATCCTCTTGTTACAGAATTAACTACAAGAGAAGAAATCATCAAAGATACCTATCTAGATGATATAGAAAAATGGATAATTGCCCTTAATGATTTCCAAGAGAAAGCGGAATTTTTTAAACATAAAGTTCATCAGGCTCATCCACTTGAAACGGATGAAATTTATGAATTCATTGCCGATTTCTTTGCAGTTCAATGCCATGCTAAACTTGAAGAGTTAATAAAATTAAGAAAAGATATTGTTAAGTCCATCAACCATAAAGATTTATCGACACCAGAGAAGCAAAAAGAATTTCTTAGTAGAAAGCACGAACTTGAGATTTCAGTAAAAAAATTAGCAGCATGCTATCACGCATTAGAAAAAATTTCCAACTGGATAGTTACCACCCAAAAACACACATTGAGATTATTTGTTAAATTAAATTGCAGTGAAATTCACGGCTATGAGAAAGAAATACGTCAAGTTATTTTAGAACAATTGCTTCCGCACACTCAACCTCTTAGTGGAATGCAAGGCGGTGCTCATATTTGGTTACGCGAATTAGAAATAACTACTAATGATCAGATTTTTATTGCCTTAGGTTTTAATAGTCGTAAGGATGCCGTACAAGTATTATTAAAACGCATAGAGCATGATGAAGATATTCGTAACATGATTGCACCTGAAATTGAGGCTGCCTATTCCACCAATAGCATGCCTGAAGGCATGCCTAGAGACAAAAGGTTGATACAGGCCCTCCATAATGCCCAGAAAAAACAAGTCGAACTTAAACAAAAACTTGCTCACGCTAATGTTGATGATCAAGCTGCCCTACAAGATAAACTGAATAAATGTATTGCCAAACAAGCTAGTTTAAAAGTAGAGATCAAAGAATATTGTCGTAAAAAAGAGATTTGCGCCGCTTTTATAAAAGCACGGTATGGTGCTGCTGAATTTAAATGGGTTGGAGGGCAACAAGGAGAAAATTATTTCCATACCTTTAATGCTCTGGCACAAATACAAAGACTTAAGTTAGTCGGGCATGAGTTACATGTTGCTGATGACACAAATGGTCTTAAAGAGCTAAGGCGTTTAGCTGAATTTAGCTCTTCGGCTGGCGCTGAATACACTGTGCATTTTTTATGGAGGAAAGACCCCCAAAATAATGAGCCACATCTCAGTCTATTAATGCCCATAGATGCCCCGCCTAAACTTGTCGTGCAAATTGCAAATAATGCTACAAACGAAGTAAGTGATAGCAATGATCATAAAAAAGAAAGCCCACAGAATGCAGGTACACCAACATCTAAACTACCAATGACTCCCGTACATCAAACTCCTGGAAATAGTCCACGTAATTCAGAAGAGATACCTCCAAAAAAATATTGGTGGAAATTACCCTGCTCTTTTGTATATAGTTTGCGTCCGCGCTGTTGCCGGCGTGAACTGCAGAAAACGGAAGATGATGCTATTGTTGCAGCACGACCTTCAGCAATACTTTCGCCATCACATAATTAATTACGCAGGATCGTGCAGCAGGAGGAATGGATTCCCGCCTGCGCGGGAATGACAGATGAAACACGGGATGACAGATGAGATACGGGAATGGCCTAAAGTATTCAACACTGGCTTTTTTAATCAAACTACTTTAGTCTTATCAATGTGAGTAGCCAATACTCCCTTTAACTTATTGCTGGAAGGAACCACCGATGAATAAACCCACTATTCTTGTCATTGAAGATAACCCAACTACACGTAAACTGTTTTGTGTCGCGCTCGAGACCGAGAATTACCAAGTATTAGAAGCAGAGGATGCTAAAACCGCCCTAGCGCTATGCCGACAACAAAAACCTGATTTGATCTTGCAAGACCTCATCTTACCAGATATGGATGGGTTAGAACTTAACCGTCAATTAAGATTAATCCCACAGATTGCTGAAATACCCATTTTGGCCGTGTCGGGGTTCTTGAATTGCATGGAAGAAGCCATAGAAAAAAATTCGGGCTTCACCGCCTACTTGCTTAAACCCGTTGAAATAACTCATCTCTTGGAAGCCATTCAAACCTATTTGCCTACATCCACCCCAGCGCATAAGAACCAAACATTAAAAACCGTAGGGTATCCGCAACGTCATGCTTTGCAAAGTGCACAAATTGCTTTGATAAATTGTGTGGCGCACACATTAATTCATAATGCCAATATTGAAGATGCATTGAAGGAAGTATTAAACTCATGCCTCGATGCGGCAGGTATAGCACGGGCAGCATTTTATCTTCTTAAAGAAGATAATTTCATTTTGCAGCAGGCCATTGGGTATCCTACTTTAGAAAAAAAGCAACTTGATAATTTTTTTGGGCAACCACAACTTCTTTCTCAAATTCAAACTAAAAGGACCTCGATTGCAATTCCGCCGAGCGAAAATTCCGATGCTATCGGCAAAGCATTTTTAAAAGCCACCAGTGTTACTTCAGCATTAATTATTCCTCTCTTATCGGGCGAACATTTTTTAGGTGTATTATTTCTCGGTTCTAATTCAATCGATATCACCCGTGGTGATATACACGTTTTTACCCAAAGTTTAGCTTCGCAAATTGCACAAGCTATCGCATTAGCAACCGCCTTTCAGCGCATTAGAAATTCAGAGAGTAAACTTGAACAAACTGTAAAAGAACGCACCCAACAACTACAAACAACCAACAAAGAATTAGAAAGTTTTAGCTATTCGGTTTCGCATGATTTACGCGCCCCGTTACGATCAATCGATGGCTTTAGCCAGCTTTTAGAAAAAAATTATTCTAATCAATTAGATAGCGATGGCAAAGATTATCTAATACGTATTCATCACAGTGTTGACCAAATGGGGCAGCTTATAGACGGACTCTTGAAGCTATCACAAGTTACTCGCGCAGAGTTAGTGCATCAAAATGTTAATTTGACAAATGAAGTTGATGGAATTTGTAAAGAACTCAAAGAGCGTGAGCCACTGCGTCAAGTTGAATTTACTATAGCTGCAAATATCAATACCAGTGGTGACCCACAGTTATTGCGTATAATGCTAGAAAATTTGTTGAATAACGCCTGGAAATTTACCGCTAAACAACCGGTAGCACTTATTGAATTTGGCACAACCACATTACCAAATAATAAAAAGGCTTTTTATGTGCGCGACAACGGAGTAGGTTTTGATATGGCTAATAGCAATAAATTATTTTGTGCTTTTCAGCGTTTGCATTCAATGAAAGATTTTCCTGGCCATGGCATCGGCTTAGCGACAGTAGCCCGCATCATCCACCGGCATGGTGGAGAAATTTGGGCTACCAGTGCAGTTAATCAAGGAGCTACTTTTTATTTTGTGCTGTAACTTGTGTGTCAGGTGGTTTATTTCCTGCTGATGTTGCTGGAGGATGAATAACTGGTTGTTCATTTTTGGATTGTCGCCTTCTCTCCTCTGCTCTCATGCTTTGCTGTGACAAAAGTTGAGCTTGGCTTGGCGTGGCTTTCGTAAGACCAATGGCACCCGCGCCCGGTTCAGTTTCAGGAGATAGCACAGCAGCTGAAGATTCTGAACTTTCTTCGCCTGTAACAGCAGTAGTTTTTGGCGTCGACGACAATTCTTTCACCTGAACGCGTAATTTTTCCAGTTCAACATTGGGGTCATACGCAGCACGTAGTTGTTGTTGCTTTTCGCGCCACTCTGCCGTTAATTGTTCAGTGATAAAAGCCGTATCTGATTCATTCAGTCGACCATGTTTCCAATCATTCAATAGCATTCGTAAACCATTACGTTTCTCTGCAACTTCTCCTTTGCGAGCAATTATAATATTATTAAAACATACATTTGCTACACTTAACATATCAAAATCAAGACTTTGTTCTTGATATTGCTTTAATAGTACTACTACAGCCTTATCGGCTACTTTAGTGTGCAAATCTCCTTTAAGTATCTTATCTAATGGCAATTGCAATGCGATTGTACCTAATGCATTCTCCAAACTTTTTTCCTGCGGTTTTTGACACCATTCCTCTACTAATTCTTTCACTGCTGCATGTGCAGCAGCTTCTGAAGCAATAATTTCTCCACGTTTCAACTTGGCTTTTTTAAATTGTTGGTCACGTTTTTCCACCAATTTTTTATAAACAGGATGGAGAAGATTTGCAGAATGCCTAGGGCTATTTAGGTCATCTTTATTTTCCAAGCTAGACTTTTTAAATAAGTCATTAAGTTTCTCTTCCATTGCTTCATGTAACTCTATTTCTATTGCAGGAGATAAATCTGCATCTTTAGTACGCCATAGTTCAAGCACTATTGCTTGTTTATTAATCTTTAATTGGCGTGCTACATCATAATCATCAAAGTGGGTCATCCAGTTGTGACGCATTTTGTCTAGAATATATTTATCAAGTAAAACAAGGTCGATGGGTTCATAACCATTTTCAGATTTATGGTCTGCCGAACTTTGTTTACCGTCTTTTTTAGCGATACCTTGATTTTTAAATACAACCGGAAAAATTAACTCTTTATCTGCACTGGCACTGTCTTTCTCATCGGCTTTTTCATCTCTATGAGCAATATCTTTACCTTGTTTTAACGTTTTCCATGCATCAAAAATAGCATCTTTTTGCCAATCGAAGTGCGCATCAAGTTGACCTTGCAAACGTTTTCTATTATCAGTCAATTTATTATCATCCAACAGTGTCACAAGTTTGCTAACCGCTGCATCATCCAATGCTAATTTAGCTTGTGCATTCTGCAATTTGTCATTTTGCCAAGCTGATAATAAGTCTTCGATGCCTTCATCTAATCTCTTTTGACAATCTTTGGTCTCAGTCATTAGTAAATCAGGATATGGAACTACCGCTGGCAAAACGTTCGGTTTTAATGAATAATAATGATTATAGCCATTATAGCCAATATGAATGGTGGTCAAAGCACTCGCATTCAACGGGTCGGGAAAGGAAATCGTATTGCCATCAGCGTGCATAACAGCAATATTAACATTTAATGCTTTTGCGAGTGCAAGCAAAGTATACTGATCCCCCCATTCTTTATCTTTGCTCATTCTAGCTAAATAACTATCAATATTTTCACCAATTATAAAACCAGAAAAATCTTTTTTATTGCGAGTTATGACACTAACAGCGCGCTTTCGCAAATCTTCATGTGTTAATGTAGCAAGACCGCCATAACCCTTTAAAATAAGATCATCTTTTAATAAGCCAAGTTGCGCTGCTACCGCATGAAATTGACAATTACCATCATCGGGAACCGTAACGCATTCATAACCTTGTGCTTGTGCCAACTTATATAAATTGGAAGCAATAGCATCTTTTTGTTGTTTAATTTCAGCGGCTTGTGTCTTTTCATCAAAAAACAGGCTAAAATTTTCCTCAGTTTCGTCAAAAATTTCATTCCACAACTCAAATGATTTCTTTTGGGCTGCTATAAATTCGCCTGAAAGTTCAACCGCTGAAAACTCTTTCTCTTCCTGCAGTTTTGACGGTTTTAGCGCAGAATTATCGGAGGAATCTAATTTAGTTTGCCCAGCTCTCGAAGCTAGATGTGTAGCAATACTTTTTTCAAAGTCTTCTAACGTTAATAGTGCTCTTCGTCTGACTAATTCTTTACCTTGATCCCCTGTTAACGGGAACCTATCGCCATATGGCACCATGCTCATCGCTGATAATGATAATTTCTGCCTCTTATTTAAAAGAAAAAAAGCTGACTGGATATTACCACTCTTTAGTAAACGCCAAATATTTTCTGCGCTTATCTCCACAGTATCATAGTGAGTAATTTCCCCTCTCAATGCTTGATTTTCATTTTGTAGTTGTTCATTGTCACTTTTTAAATCCGGAATCGGGGTAGGTCGTGACTTTACTTTAGCAGGCTTCGCTGCAGCTGCTTTTGCTGGAGCGATAGCAGGAACTACCAAGGGCACAACAGGAACCGCAACGACAGCAGGGCTTGTCACGGACTTCGATTCTGGAGGCGTTGGTGTTACAACAGGCGGTGGTGGAGTTGAAGGTTGTACTACTACAGGTTGATTTGCTAACATTATTTTCTCCTATGAGTTGATGGTTTGAGACTATGAGAATTGCATACAGGTCGTTTCTCATTTACCATCGTATATAGCGTGAAACTATTAAACATCCGTACTCAACTACGGATGTTTTGCGAGGGCTTATTTATGGAAGAGAGACTTATCAAAGAACATAGCGCTTATAAATATGCGAGCGACGTAAAACAAATTTGTGAGCATTTGTTTGCCAATACACCTATACACTATTTCGCGATATGCCGAGCTTATAAGAATGGCGATTATTCTGGATTATTGAGCGATATCAGATTCGCAGATTTCTATTTAAAGAATGATTATCAGGATATTGGCGTTGAACGCCAAATGGTGACACTGGCTTCTCATGACTTGCCTTGGAACCTGGATGCTTATAAACCCACTTCTAGAAAAGTACAACTTCTTTATGATGCAATGATCCAGCTCGGGCATGGTAGTGGCATTCTTATTCCAGTTAATGAAACTGCAGAATATAAAGAAGGCTGCATCATTACCACCCCTTATGCTGCAGATAGTCATGACCCCTATTTAATTGAAAATATTCCGTTATTAAAAAATTTTATATTGTATTTCAGAGAAAAACTTCAAATGGATAAACAGCTTCAGAAAGGTTATAATATTAGATATGAGAGCAGAATCCCTAATAATTCTATTGCCGTTGCTGATGACCCAACAACAAAATTTACCATTAAAAAATATTATTTAGGTGGCCCGTTTAATGATATTGCATTTTCCAAGCGCGAAGCTGAATGCTTGCAGCAGCTTTTTTATGGAAAAACCGCTAAAATGATTGCACAAATTTTACAGATATCACACAGGACCGTAGAATCACATATTGAAAAAATCAAACTAAAAACGACCTGCGCCAGCTTAGCAGAACTTTGTAAAAAGCTTGAACAGTGCAACTTGTTGGATGGTATACTGTAAAATATCTTGTTAGATAGATTTTTCCGTCTGCACTAAAACATTAATTTTTACAAGTTCAGCCAAAGACTTTACTTGCATTTTTTGCATAATATGGGAACGATGTTGTTCAACTGTTGACAAAGCAATACCCAGTTGATGGGCGATCTGTTTACTAAGATTGCCGCTTACTACCAATTCCATAATTTCGCGCTCACGTGCAGTCAAGTGTGAAATTCGATTAGAATATTGCTGATATACACTTTGTTTCTCTTGGCTCTCTGCTAACACTTTTTGAATTTGTTCTAATAACTGATCATTATTAAAAGGTTTCAGGATAAAATCTCTGGCTCCCTGCTTCATCGCACGTACTGCTAAGGTTATATCGCCATGCCCAGTAATGATAATAACGGGTATTGGGTTTTTTCTTTGTACTAATTCTTCTTGCAATTTAAGCCCACTCATCCCCGGTAAACGGATATCAATAAGCAAACAGCCATAACGATTGGGATCATGTGCCCTCAGATAAGAAAAAGCATCATGAAAAACCTCTACAGATAAATTGACCGATTCACAGAGCCAATGTAGGCTTTTACATATTACTGGGTCATCTTCTACAACAAAAACAGTTGGGTGATTAGTTAGCATCATGAAAGTCCTTCTTTTGAGTAATCGGTAAAATAAATTCAAAACATGCACCACTTTGCGGTGCAGATTTTGCTGTGAGTTGTCCGCCATGTGCTTCAATAATGCTATTACAAATTGCTAAGCCCATTCCCAAGCTATCAGGTTTGGTAGTAAAACAAGGTTCAAATACTTTGTCAGCCATTTCTGCTGGAAAACCAAGGCCATTATCAATCACACTGACATTTATTGCGTTATTTCCACTAGATTGGCTAAGGATAATCAGTTTTTTCGGATGCTTACTAGAATTATTTTTCATTGCTTCAATGGCATTACGAAATAGATTAAGTAATACCAATTCGATTTGAATTTTATCTGCGTCTAAATAAAGCGATGTGTGCGAAAATTTCACTTGGGTTTTTACTAACACATCATCAAATTCTCTTTTTACAGTAGCAACTGATGCCTTGATAACTTGATGAATATCAATAGTTTCAAAATGCAACTTTCCTTTTCTTACAAAATCTTTAATGCTATGAATAATTTTACCGGCACGCTCAGCTTGTTGTGCGGCTTCTTTCATGACGCTCAGCAATTCTTGTTGTTGATATCTGCCACTTTCTAAGCGGCGTACACAACCAACAGTAAAGTTATTAATTGCCGTAAGTGGCTGTGCCAATTCATGTGCCAATAGAGAAGCCAACTCCCCCATAGAGCTTACTTTTGCGGCTTGATTTATTTTTTGCTGATGTCGCAGTTGCTGATCTTCATTTTGTTTACGTAATGTAATATCTCTTGTAGTACCTCTAAACTCACGTATATTATCTTCATTATCAAACACTGCAACCACATTCGACTCCAGTTGGCGATAAGAACCATCTTTGTGCTGCCATCGCAATACCAAATCATTCCACTCACGATTCTCTTTAACGGATAAAAAAAGCTTCGTGGCAGCACGTTTTCGATCATCTTTGTGAATAAGGTGTAAGCAGTTTTTTCCTAACAATTCTTTAGGTTTATAGCCCAGGATATACTCTATGCTTGGGTTAGTGTAAAAGTAATTTCCATTAATATCTATTGACCATGCCCACTCTTTGGTCGTTTCGAGAAAAGTACGAAACTTTGCCTCACTTGCCTGCAATTTTAATTCAGTAGATTTTAATTCGCTAATGTCGATAATTGAAATAAGTAACTGACGTTTTTTATTTGGATGGCCATCCACTAAAATACATTCTAAATGGGCATAGAATTGACTACCGTTTTTATTAATTAATTCTAATTCACAAGTTTGCTTGACTTGCGTTGTAAAAGCGCGCTTACGGTAATTATAAAAAGTGTTTTGATGGTCTTTTGGAATGAAGTATGAAAAAGGCATTTTGATGAGCTGCCTTCTTTCATAGCCCAATAAACTGGCTCCCATGAGGTTAACTTCCATAATAATATTTTTTTCATTGAGGCTAAAATAACCAATTGGCGCAGATTCATACAGTTCGCGATAACGATTTTGAGATTCTTCAAGGTTAAATAAACTGCGCTGCAACTCATCATTTTGCATTTCTAATTCAATTTGGTGCACATTGAGCTCATGGATTAAGCGCGAAATGTTATTATTCAATTCTTTATTATCAGCAATCAATTCTTTTTTTAACAATTGCTCTGCCTTTTTACGCAGCAGCATGAATGGTTTTGTTTTAATGTTATTTGTTGACATGATTCAACACATTGTATTGCTTAATTTTTTCTTCAGCAATTTTTTGAATGTTAATATTTTGAAAGGTTATTACTACTCCATCGATCATATTGTTTAAGGTACGATAGGGGATCATACGAATTTGATACCACTCGCCATCTTGATTTTGCACTTCAATTTTTTTGTATACCAAAGTTTCTAGCACTTTTTTGGCATCTTGAACCAATGTCGTATATTTGAGCTTAGAAACAATATCACTAATAGGTCGCCCGATATCCGATTGTATAAGGTTCGTCAACTCTTTAGCTTTTGGCGTAAAGCGTTTTACATTTAAATTATTATCGAGAAAAATAGCTGCAATTTCCGTGCTATGGAATAAATTTTGCATATCATCATTCGCGCGGGAAAGATCTTCTATTCTTGCTTCAAGCTCGACATTAACAGTCGTGAGTTCTTCGTTAAGTGATTGCAACTCTTCTTTGGAGGTTTCGAGTTCCTCGTTAGTGCTTTGTAATTCTTCATTGGTAGACTGCAGCTCTTCATTACTTGAGGTGAGTTCTTCATTGGTAGTTTCAAGCTCTTCAATGGTTATTTGCAAGGTTTCTTTGGCTTTTTTTAATTCTTGCTCTAATGTGATAACCTGGTGAGCGAGTTTTTTATGCGTACTATGTTTGCTATTAAGTGGCGTGGTCGATACTGGAGGGCTAATATCTTCAATGATCACAACCTTCCAGCTTTTTTTTGACTCTATCTCATTAAATGGTCTCACCTTTAAATTAATATATTGGATCTTATCACTCTCTTTATCTTTTATTTGTAAATCATTATAAGTAACTTGTCTCTTTTGAGTGGTTACCTGTTTTAAGGCAGAAGCTAGTTTAAGTTTTAAACCAGGCCTACACATTTGCAATAAATTTAAATTAGCCGCACCAGTTGCCGGCTCAAGGTATTTGCCCGTTTTACCATAGATGTAAAGAATATTATCTTTATCATCAACAATGATGCAAGCAGGGGCGTAACTCTCTAGTAACAGTTTTTCAATTAAACTAACTATTGCTGTATCTTGGTGTTTTTTGCTTGCTGTTTTATCGTGTATTTCAGTATTATCAAAACGCATACTGGGGTCATAATCACGTGTAGCGTGTAATAGTGACGTTCCTTCCTTACGTTCAAATATCTTCCATTTTTTATCAACGGTATTAAATAAATCAGTAAAACTTCCTATATTTTCTGCAGACCCCAAAGAAAGTATGCCACCACCATTCAAGCTATAATAAAATATTTGAAATATTTTCTTTTGTAATTCACTGGTAAAATAAATTAATAGATTACGGCAGCTCAGCAAATCTAACTTAGTAAAGGGGGGATCTTTACAGATATTTTGCTGGGCAAAAATAATAGTTTTGCGGAGATCTTTTTTAACTTTATAAAACGTATTTTCTTTGGTAAAAAATTTCTTTAATCGGTCAGCGCCTACATCAACCGCAATATCGCTCGAATAAACGCCCATACGCGCTTTTTCAATAGCTGCCTCATCAATATCGGTCCCAAAGATTTGCACATTGAAATGGCGGTTTAATTCTTCCATACATTCTTGTACGCAAATGGCAATCGAGTAAACCTCTTCGCCGGTAGCACATGCTGGTACCCAGATACGGAAACAATAATCTCGGGGCTTTTTCCTTAATAATTTCATTAAGGATTTTTTAAGTGAATCAAAAGCTTCTGGATTTCTAAAGAAGGTAGTCACACCAATCAAAATATCTTTAAAAAGTATTTCGATTTCCTTGGGATTATCTTGAAGGTAGCGCACATATTGAGGTATGGAACTAGCTTGATGAAAGTTCATGCGTTTTTCAATACGTCGACAAATAGTATTATGCTTGTAACTTGAAAAATCGTGCCCAACATGAGTTTGCAATAAATTAAATATCGGCTCTAATTCGCGCTGAATTTCTTTGGTTTGCTTAGAGGTCATCACCAGATAATCGTAATTCAAATAACTTTTAATTTTCTTCACGATATTTTCAGGCGATAGTACGCATTCAACGCAACCCGTATCAAGAGCACTGTTAGGCATACCAGGGTATTTAGCTGTTTTTGGATCTTGGACAATGACTAATCCACCGGCTTTATGAATGGCTTTTAAGCCAAGCGCGCCATCTGTTCCTGTGCCAGAAAGAATAATTCCTATAATCTTATGCCCTTCTTCTTTGGCTAACGATTGGAAAAAGAAATCAATAGGTAAATGCACAGCTCTTGTTTTATTTCGATCAGATAATTTTAAAACTGCATCTTTAATAATTACATTTTTCGCGGGTGGAATAACGTAAACATAATCCGGTTGAATTTTTACTTCATCAATGATTTGCAAAACCTTCAATTTTGTTACTCTTTGTAAGAGCTCAGGAAGTACACTGCTATGGCTTGGCTCAAGGTGGCTGATGACAATAAACGCAATACCGGATTCAAGGGGAGTGTGGGCAAAAAGATTTTCCAGGGCTTCTAAGCCACCGGCAGAAGCGCCAACAGCAGCGATAGCAAATGATGGGCGTGGTTTAATACTGGGCTTTTGTAAGCTTACTTGCTTAATTTTCTTCCGCATTGTACACTAATCCAGTATAGGTGTAATTAAACTGACCTAATAATACCTAATTAGTAAGCCTATCACAAGAAATTTTGCGACTTCTCTATAACCGACGATGGTCGCGCCGCTCCACCACTGTGCCAATAATTTTTCCAGGATTTTGAGAGTTAACAATAACTGTAGGCCAATAAGAGTTACTTGGAACTAATTTAAAGCCTAATGAATTGGTGTTGGTTTTTTCATAAGGGCTATAGCGTGCTACTAAAAAAGCTTTTTCTTTTTCTAATTCAGTCAATATAATTTCGCCTGGCATGGCATTAACGCTAGGGTCTATAATGATAATATCATTTGGTTTTAAATCGGGCGACATTCGATCATCTTCGAGTATTATGGCGAATAAATCAGGGCCACTTACCTCAGCAAGCTTTTTATCAATAGTTAGATAGAGAATATCAGCATCAGGAATTTCGGGGTACTTTGCTAATTGCGAGGGGTTTAATACCGGCACAATTTTATTGTTTATGCTTCCCGCAAAAAAATTTTTACTCCCAGCACCCAGTAACAACCATTCAGGGTTAACGTTTAATATTTTTGCTACTTTAAACAGATTATGCGCCCCCATCCTCTTGGTGGTTCCTGTCTCCCACAACGTAATAGCCACCCGTGAAATCTTTTCATTTTCACCTATTTGATTCATAGCTTGAGCGAGTTCAGCTTGGCTTAGACCGATATCCAGTCGCGCTTTTTTAATCCTTTCACCCATCGTCATTTTTATAGTCCATGGTAAAATTAGTTACCTTCTTATAAAGTATTAACAAAAAAGTATAAATAATTGTTTAAGGCTATTAAAATAAGGGTTTACAATTATTCCTATATTACCTACACTAATTCCATAAACATATATCGGACTACACCATGAATTTTTATAAATTCCTGTAAGACTTTGATAGTACGATACTTTTCATTAAGCGCATTAAAACAATAAGTATCACCCACCATTGTCAGTTGTCTAAACATCACCCATTCTTGATTATGGATGCTGGCAATAACAAAAGACCCATTTTTATAGGGGTATTCAGGGTCGACAATAATGATAGAGCCTAGCGGGAAACTAATGCTCTTCGCGCATTGCATATCATCGCGGTCAATCTGCAATGCGTAAGCCTTTTTGCTATAAGCTATTTTGATGGGAACAAGCAGGTGGCCCTTCTCAAGAACGTTACTACCCACAGCCAGTGGTTCTTTTACTTCTATCCAAGGTATCAGTGGCACTTGCGTGTCGAGTGCAGTATTTAAATCAGCATCATGCTCCTTGTCTAACCAACCGGATGGTTTATCGAACATCTGTTCAATCACCGCTGCTAGTTTATCACCAATGTTTTTTCGCGGTTTGGGCGAAACTAAATGGCTCATTTGTGGCTGCGACCTACCCATGCGATCGGCCAATCTACAAACCCCACCTATTGATTTAGCTAGCTCGCGTAAATTATGACGGCGGATTTCTTTGATATTCAATGTGACTTGCTCCTGTAATTAAACTAACATTACCATTTATTATATATTATCTTATTGGTAATTAGCAAGGAGCAGTTAATCTATAGAGTTGCTATTGGGAAATGATAATCGTACCGTAGTACCTTGATATAATTTACTGATTACTTCAATACTACCGTGGTGTAGATTCATGATAGATTTGGCTATTGCCAATCCTAAACCAGTACCACCTGTGTTTTGTGCGCGAGCCGCATCAGTGCGATAAAATCGATCAAAAATTTTGGCCAGATGCGCAGGTGCTATACCAATGCCAGAGTCTTGAACATTAATTATAGTTTGATATTGATTTTGTTGAATTATTATTTTAATTAAACTATCAGGATGAGAATAATAAATTGCATTGATAATAATATTATTAATCACTTGCTTAAATAAACTCAAGTCTGCGCTTATTATAGCTTGCCCTTCGATTGATAATTGCATGTTTTTTTCTTGTGCAATAATTTCTAAAAACTCACAAATATTAAATAAGATTTGGCGTGCATCAAATTGTGTGTACTGCAATTTAATTTGATCATTGTCCGATCGCGCGAGAAAAAGCATGTTATTAATCATGCGGGATAAATTATTATACTCTTCTAAATTAGACGTCAATATGTTTTGATAGTAAGTAATGGAGCGCGGTTGTGACAAAGCAATTTCTGTCGTGAGCATTAAATTATTAATCGGGGTACGAAGTTCATGCGCTAAATCTTCAGAAAATTGCGTTAACTGTTCATAACCTCTTTGAATACGATCTAACATTTCATTAAAAGAAATGGCTAATAGCGTTAATTCTTTTGGCCAAGCAGTTGGGTCAATACGTTGGTGTAATTTTTTTGTGCTAATCAGGCGAGTCGTTTCAAGGATTTTTTGCAAAGGTGCGATGCTCTCGCGTGCGATAAAAGCGCTGGTGAGTGCCGCCAATAAGCCGCCTAATATTAAGACAATAACTAACGCTCGTTGATAATCGCGCAATAAACCTACTTGCTGTTTGGAAAAAAGTATAACCTGTAAAATATAATCTTCACCCGTATCATTTTTTATCTTTGTGGCCATTAAATAATAATGATAACGAGTAGCTTTCCATGTGTAATTTTGGTTTGATTGCAGTAATCTTGTATTTGCTAAACTTAATAAGTTATTGGCTCTCGTAAGCGTATTGATACCTGGCGTTTCCATTATAACGTTGCCACTACTATTCAAAAGTCGGCAATAATAACGATAGTGTGTATGTTGAAGTATAGTAGGTTCCCAAATGATTTCTTGCTTCAGTTTATCAAGCGGATTTTCAGCCGTGGATTTTTGCAATAAACCTTGAATAATTTTAATTTCATTAGAGAGAAATTGATAATTTTCTTTTTGCAAACTATTTAATAATGCCCAATACATAAATAAAGTAACGACCAGCAAGATCAAAATGGTAACAATGGCATGTGTAATCGCAAGTCTGCTTCTAATAGACCATTTTTGTAAAAAATCTGCGGATAGTTTTGGCATTATATTTATCGCTGTTCTAATACATAACCAATGCTACGAATAGTGTGAATTAATTTAACAGCAAAAGGTTCATCGACTTTTTGCCGTAAACGCCGTATAGCCACATCAACGACATTGGTATCGCTATCAAAATTCATATCCCAAACTTGCTCAGCAATTAAGGTACGGGATAATACCTCCCCTTCTCTTCTCGCTAACAGAGATAGCAAAGCAAATTCCTTAGGCGTTAAATTTAAACGTATGCCATTACGAAAAGCCTTGTGGCGCAATAAATCAAGCTCTAAGTCAGCTATTTTAATTATTTCCTGTTGGCGTTGTTGACCACGACGCAAAAGTGTGCGGACACGCGCCAGTAATTCAGAAAAAGCAAAAGGTTTTACCAGGTAATCATCTGCTCCTAACTCAAGCCCTTTTACTCGATCCTCGACTGAATCACGGGCCGTCAAAAATAATACGGGCGTTGTTTTGCCGGCCTCATGTAGTTTTTTTATCACAGTCCAACCATTATATTGCGGCAACATAATATCAAGGATTATCAGGTCATAGTTTGTAGTTTCTGCCAAATGCAACCCTTCCATACCATTAAAAGCAATATCGACAATAAATCCAGCTTCACTTAAACCTTGTTGCAAATAGAGCGTTGTTTTCTGGTGATCTTCTATAACTAACAAACGCATATCGAACTCCACTTATAAATATTAATCACAAAAATAGCATCATTATCCAAAAATAAGAACAGATAAGATGTCTACCCATCGAAAAATGACAAAATTGTAATCTTCCTGTCATCTTTTTGACTGGTTAGTGTGATATTCTTAGTAGCAGGCTTTACGTTTACCTTGAGTATACTTTTTTGGATGAATATGACAACAATAAAAAATTGGTTAAATAAAGTTTTTTCTAGAACTAATAGCGATAAAGAATTGCCAGAAGCAGTTAGACGCAGTATTGAATTAGAATATCCCAGTAATTTGGGATTCACTGTACGGCAACGTCAGTTATATCCCAGCTCTTCTTTAGCCGACCGTTATAAAAAAATTCATCGTCTTTACCCACAACCGCTGAATAGTTTATTGGACCTGAGTTGCAGTAAAGGTTATTTTGTTTTTGCTGCTGCGGCAGAAAAAACTTGTGAACGTGCGTTAGGTATTGATGTTTATCAGCCCGATCTGCAAGTTTGTCAAATTTTGAAGCAATATATTAACAGCCATAATACTCAATTTGAAAATTTAAGATTGATGGAGTTGTCTAATAATATTAGTAATTGGGGTTCCGCTTTTCAAACGGTATTATTAATTAATAGTTATCAATATTTATTTTTTGGCAGTGATCGTGAGTCAGAAGGTTATTTGGACCACGATAAAATATTTGCTGCTATTCATAAGATTTGTTCTAAGCGTTTTATTTTCAGTAATCGTGTAGAAGTTAATGATTGTCAAAATCAAGATGCTGTCAAAAAAGCGGGTTTAATCGCCAAGAATTATAATCGAGAAGCAATATTAGATGCGCTCAGCCGGTATTTTACATTGATTTCTGAAACTCAACTGGGTAAATACCCTTTGTGGAAATTGGAAGCGAAATAGGGTACAATCGTAGGGTGAATAATAACTTAGCAAAACATTTCAAAGCCTTTGCAAACCTTTTGAAACTATGAAAATAAAACTACTCGCAAAAGTTATTTTATACAGCATTTTAATTGGCAGTCCAATAATTGCAAACAATGCGATTGCGGCACTATCATCGGGTAATAGCACCGCTCCTATCCTAATTAATTCTGTCACTATCAGCCGCGATCCATCTTCAACCAGCAGATCGACCAGCATTAGTTTAACGAACCTAGGGCCTAAATTATCGCAATGGCAGTTGGGCTTTTTATATTTGCAAACACCCTTACTGCAATTTGCCCCGGCTATTAACCCTAATTCAGTGTTGCAAATCTGTGATGCGAATAATCAGTGCAGTCAATTAACTTATCTAAAAGCACCTAACATTAAAAGCCCTGATTTGAGTGCGGGTTACACGACTATTTTGGCGGGGTCAGTACCGCTGTTGCAAGGCCAAACCTATACCATTCAGCTATTACATATTAACCAAGGTGCGCCCGTTAATTATGCCAATGTGCCGCAAAACTTTTTTCTTATTAACAGTAACAAAGAAATAAGTCACATTAATACCGGCCCCAGCACTTATCATTTTACCGATTATGATCAAAATGCAATTAACAAAAAAATCAAACAGCATATTGAAAACAATTGGAATAGCAGCGCTGCACAACAGAAAATCACCAACCCAATCGTTCCTGCGCCCGTAAGTTATCTGGTAGAAAAAGGCATCTATAAATTAAATCAAGCTATCGTTATCCATAATTTATTAGAAGGGAGTAACGCTGTTGCTAGCTTATTTGCTTCCAGCCTAACTAATGATTTAGGTATTTCGGCTAAGATTGATAATTCAAACATTGATACTGGCATCATCATTAAAAAGATAACCGATCCTGCTGTTATCAATAATAACCCTGAGGGATATCAAATTCAAATCCAAACTGATCGTATTGTCATCAATGTATTAAACGATACGGGTTTGTTTTATGCTTATCAGACTTTGCGTCAATTGTGGAATCAAAGCGCAACGATTCAGAATGCCACTATTATCGATTACCCGCGTTTTAGATATCGCGGATTATTGTTAGATACCGCACGTCATTTTTTTACCCCCAATGAAATTAAAAAACTAATCGATTTGATGGCAGCGCATAAATTAAATACCTTGCATATTCATTTTGCAGATGACGAGGGTTTTCGTTTGGATGTTTTAGGCGCTGGTTTTGCGGGTGGAACTCGTGGTTACGGGCAGTTAATAGGCTCGATGGTATTTACGCAAGCAAATTTAGACAGCACTAATTATCAAAATAAAAGCTATCCTTATGCTGATGATATATATTCACATTTTTATAATGCTAGCGATATTCAACAGTTGATCGCTTATGCTAATGCCAACAAAATCACCATTATTCCCGAAATTGATATTCCCGGCCATGCACGTGGTTTGATCAAAGGATTGCCCGATAGCATGATCGATCCCAACGATAAATCACAGTTTGTTTCAGTACAAGGCTACACTGATGATGTGATTCCAGTTTGTTTGTATGATCCTAACAGTTCTTCCCCAAACCACTTTACTACGACGATTAATCAGGTTGTACAACAAATAGCATCGCTTTTTACTAGCCAAACAACTCTATATGCACGTGATAATGAAATAAGTGTGGGAGCTGATGAAGTGAGTCAGCACGCTTGGAGTCGCGACCCAGAATGTCAGGATGATTGGGCCAATTTAACAGCTTTAGAAAAAGGACAAAAGTTTTTTCAAATGATGTCGAATTATAATCCAACGTTATTGTTTTCCGGTTGGCAGCAATTGGTGCAAACCGATGGTATAAGTTTAGGAAATCATATTGTGCCTGCGAACCAAACCGCTCATATTTGGGTCTGGAATACAGCTGATAACGGTGTTGCGCAAGCGATTAATTTGGCACAAAAAAATTATCCAACGGTTTTAACGTTTGCTAATGAAACTTACTTTGATTTAACTTACACGCCCGATATACGGGAGCCTGGTCTCACTTGGGCGACAAATTTTTCGGATACTCACGCAGCATTAACTGCTGCGATCAGCGCCAGTGCAGTTATTAAAGATTTATCACCGAGTATTCAAACAAATGTTGTTGGGATCGAAGGCGCATTATGGTCTGAAGATTTAACAACCTGGGAACATTTGGTGTATATGGCATTACCCAAAATAGCTGGATTATCCGAGGCAAGCTGGTCGCCCGCTTCTGTTACTGTGACCGATAATAATAAAGTCGATTGGCAAAGCTTAGCACAACGCCTCGGTTGCGGTGATACAGGTTTCTTGGCGTATTTAAATAAACGTTATGGCGTTCACTATCGCGGCTATCCAGATGGTATTAAATTGGAACTACCGGCTGGGGTTTGTTGACTACAATAGATAAATAAATTTAACCGATTCTCTGGCGTGGCGCTGCCGACTCATTTGAAGCAGGATTTAATTCAACTACTCTACTCTCCCTTGTGGTATTAAAAACACTGGAATGTCGTGTTGATAATGCTGCCAAACTTTTCCTAGATTCTTCTACCTCAATATGCAAACATCTTTCGTGATCATCTGGTGTTTTTTGTTGCATGGATAACAATTGCCTAACAAAAAAAATGGCATGACGAAGACGATCTCCACGCGCAATTTGATGTCGTGCTTGTTGAAAGAATCTTGAAATTTCTGAGGCAGGGTTGTGGGCATCAACAAGGAATTCACCTATCATTTTGTAAGCGACATCATCATAATTTTCCCAATATTGAGGTAAAGGTAGATCGCAAGCCCTTTTAGATAAACTCAATAGCCTGTGGCGCAATTCTGGGCTAGCCTTACTTAAATCATCTGACGGTATTTCGTCGTCGTCATAGCTTTTACAATGGATGCGCGGAACTCCTGCATTATTTGATGTAGTAAATGTAGTCGATCCCTCTCCCACTGCTGCTAAAACTCTATTCGGTCTATTCCTGTCACTTGCAACTGTGCCTGTATAAATCGCATTGAATACCACATTCTCTAAAGCATCGAATGTTACTAACGTAATAGTTCCAGAACGAAGATTAGATAATTGTTTGGCGGCATTTCCATCAGAAATTTTTAAGGTGCTAAAATTACCTCTTAATCCTGAAACGTCTATAGCTGATCGTAATTGTTGCGGTATAAGTTTTGTCTGATGCTTTAATAAAGAGATAACGCTTTCAGCTTTACCATTGATTATGGCATTAAAGTGGGCCAAATATTTATCATCTATAGGAAACATTACTGCAATAACAAACGGTCTGGGTGGCAACTTCTTTTGTGCATGATTAGCAGCTAAAATAAGATTAAATAAATTATAAATAGTTTGGGAGAAAGTTTTACCATAAGCAGTCATTATATTTACGGTATTACTTTTAAGAAGCGCAACAAAATCCACTAAGGCGGGAGTTCTTTTTATTACCGCTTGTCCTGCAATCGTTTGGAAATAATCTTCAGCCATCTCTAGCGTAGAAACGGGAGCAGCTAGTGGAAATATATCCGTACCGATCTGACGAACAAGATGATAATTATTGGCGCCACATTGCTTAAAGATAAAATTATTATTGATATCGTCCCTCATAAATACTTTATTAGTCCCCATATATTTCTCATGATCACCCGTATGAGGACTTATCAAAACATCTATAAAACTAGACCATCCCGTGAAACAATTAAAAAGAAGAGGACCCTGCCTCAGCGCTGTAAAATTCTTCGCTTGAGATTCTGCTATTATTTCAAGCCTTTGTGCAGCATGATAGGAATAATCGCCTTCTATAGTCGGCAGATTAAGCAGTCTGAATATTTTCGCTTTATTGTCATACGAAGGCTCATTATTATCATAAATAAACGTAGCCATACCTTCAAAACCCATTTCCTCCCGTAAATGATGATAATTATTAATAACGGCCATCAGATCACCATAGCCAGGAAACGCTTTAACATAAAAACACATATGTTCTTGTGCCTTAATAAAATTTTCTATTGCTGATGAATTGAAATAAGCCTGGCACGCGGATGACGTAGGCAACAAACTGATGGCCGCCCATTGCGTTACATTTCCTTCCAGGAGAGAAGAATTTTCTTGAACAAACTCAAAACATGACGGTATTTGCGTAGCATTATCGTTCGGTTGTGGAACAAGCGGCAATAATGTTTCTTGCCGACTTATATCACGCGGGGCATCGTTATGTAGCGCTTGTACTAAATATTTTGACGTAAAGATCACCATTTTTTTTGCCACTACTACATCAACGCCAATTTTCTGTAATAAATATTCACTCCCAATTGCTAAAATATGATATGCCCCTTCGTCGACAGCATATTTTGAAATATCAATCCCTAAAAAACTTAGGTTTGTTACGGACACTACTGTTATACCCACCGCATCAGCAAACCATTGATTTTGCTCTGCATGTCGAGGTGAAATTTTCCACTGGATATATTTTATTGTATTTTTTGATACGTCCCCTGCTGCTACAGCCAGCATCAACCACGTAAAGAGGGGGTCTGATTGCAAGCGCGCTTTCACAACATCAATACCCAATGTCAAAATAATATCTAGAACATTCGTGAGAAGGTGTTTTTCGGGACGCCAAGTTGGGATATCAACATTCACAAGAGAAGTAACATACTCGTTTAAGTCTGTTCTGCAGGCATTTTGGTTAACAGGCTTGAATTCAGGTTGACCCGTAATTCTTCCCCATAGTTCAATTAGAAGCGGGATGGCCTTGGCACGAATTTTGCTAAAATAACCGAACATCAGGTTTAACCTCTGAGATGACACGCCGTTGCCTTTATTACAGCAGGAACGAATCTAAAATTAAGACAGATACATTGTAGCCAGATAGCTATGTCCAAGGTATAGGTTAGGAATCTCTTAAAGCGACTAAGATTGTACAATTTTAGCACAACCCCTTACACAAAGCATGATAACCCTCAACTCTATGCCCAAAAACATCAGTTAACCAAGCTTAACCAAAAATTGGTTAATTAACCGAAATTTGGTTAATTAACCAGAATTTGGTTAATTAACCAATTTTTGGTATCATGTGGTTAACTGTGTTATCAAAAAGGTAATAAACATGCAATGGGAATCTTTAGGGTTTAAGGGCGATCCGCTAAATACCGACCCTATCAGCCAAGCAACACTGGCGCTTTATACCGGACATGGAGCAGAAATTGCTAAATGCCAAAATGTATTGAGCCAGCGCAATATCTTACTGGTAGTAGAAGGTGCACGCGGCGTAGGCACTACTTCATTTGCTAATTATTTACGTTTCTCAGTACAAGAAAAAAAGTTTTATTTCACCCCGCGCAACGAAATTCGCGTAGAGGCGGACTGGCGCTTAGAAACACTCTTAGCCGTGGTGATTTCTCATATTGTACGCGAGCTTGAGATCTTTCATTCCGAAAAAGTGATAAAAGACAAACGCTTTCAGGAAACCAAAGCCCTTTCCATGCGCATTTCAGAAGCTTATCGTTCTTTTGGAATAGAGGCTTTTGGATTCGGCGTAAATTATGGTAAATCTGCTGGGGCAAGTACACAACCTATTGTTGTGCCAACATCTGTTTTAGGACATCACCTAGAAGATTTGTCGACGCTGGTTCAATCACTGGGTTATCGCTATGGCATCGTTCTTCAACTCAATAATCTGGATATTGGTGTTGTTCAAGATGAAAAACATATCACCTATTTATTTAACGCGCTTCGTGATTATATTCAAACGGACGGCATCAGCTGGATTCTTGTTGGCGATGTGGGTTTGCGACGATTTATTGCACAAGAAGTTGATCGTTTAGATGATATAGTAAGTTATGAAGTCGAAATAAATCCCCTAAAAAAAGCAGAATACACGCAGTTGCTTGATAAACGCATCGAGTTTTATCGATCAAATCCTCACGCTGAAATGCCAGTTGAACGCGAAGTTTTTATTTATCTATATGAAGTCACAAAAGGTCGATTGCGCTATGTTTTTGGTTTATTGCAACGATTAATTAATGATCTTTCTATCGGCGATCTCAGCGATCGCATTACGTTGGATATTGCAACACCTATGGTCATGAAACTAGCCAAAGATCGTATTGCACGCAATAGGCTATCCGTCGGCGAAGAGGATATTTTAAGGACATTAGTTAAATTAGAAAAAACAACAGCAGCAGAACTCGCAGATAAAATAAATAAATCTAAACCTTATATTTCAAAAGTGTTGATGAGGTTAGTTGAAATTAAATTGGCTGCTTTTCAGAGAGATGGAAAAAACAAGTATTATATTCCTCTATTGGATGCGACTATTGCTTATGCGCGGGAGATAGAGCGCTAACCGACTTCGTTTCTGCTTTCATGTTTGTGCTTACTGAAACATTCTGCATATCATTTGCATAACGTATTATGCAATAGTTACTTGAACTTAGGAAATATACAATGGCCAAATCTTACCAAAAACTTAGAGATAAAATGTCGACTCAAGCTCAAACTACTGCTCATAAAAAAATGTTGCAAATGCTTGCCGAAATACCCTTACAGGATTTACGACAAGCAAAACATTTAAGCCAGGAAAGACTTGCAGAAATATTAGCTACTAAACAAGCAAATGTATCACGCATGGAAAGATGAACTGATTTTATATTTCTACTCTGAGAAGTTATATAGAAGCCATGGGCGGCCAATTAGAAATTATTGACAAATTTCCCGAAGGGGCTATACGGATAAATCGCTTTTAGATAACTGGTAGATAACTGGCCATGCTCAGATACCTTAATATGAAAAAAAGCAGCCTACTCTGAAAGTATAAATTTCAGACCTATTTCAGAGTAATATGCAGAGTTACGGGCATTATTAATATCTTAAAGGGTTACTATCAAAGCTAAGTTATAATAGAATTGTTAACGACACGGCTCACCCCTCTGCAGAAATGTACGGGTGAGTTCTCTTTTACCCCACTCTTCTTGCCAGCCTTAATTAACCACGTATAACTAAATAATTGTTCATTAACCGTCCAATCTAATTTTTACTATATCGATTGCAAAAAGTATTGAAAAGTGATACTTTTTGCAAATGAAATATGAAAATGCCTCGCTATCTGAGTATTTAGACCTATTACAGACCAAAGGGCGTTATACCTTTACTGGCGATGAAGCATTGGCCAGCCTAGGAATGACTCCTGTTGCCTTCAAATTAGCTGCTTTAAGGCTTATAAGGAAAAATAAACTTATAAGACCCAAACATGGCTTTTATGTAATTGTACCAACGGAATATCAAGAAATAGGTGCACCACCTGCTGCGTGGTTTATTGACTATCTTATGCAATTTAATCAGCAACCTTATTATGTAGGCTTGCTATCCGCAGCCGCTTTGCATGGTGCCGCACATCAACAACCACAGGTGTTCCAAGTTATTACCAATAAATCTTTACGTCCCATACAAGCAGGACGAACACGCATAGAATTTTTCATCAAAAAACAAATTGTTTCGCGCGATTATCAATTAATGAAAACGCCAACAGGCACCATGAATGTTTCTATTCCAGAATTAACCGCGCTTGATTTAGTCCGCTATGTAAAATCAGTTGGACATATAAATCAAGTAACTACTGTATTAAGCGAGCTGCATGAAAAATTTGAAGAATCACGCTTTTCAAAACTTCTTAAATCAAAAAATGTAGAAATAACTTCTGTGCAACGGTTAGGTTATTTACTAGAAAAAATTGAAGGTAATGAAAAAATTATTATTTTACTTAAAGAGTGGACAAATACACAACGATTGCAACCTGTCCCATTACGTCCCGATAAACCGTATAATCAATCACAAAAAAACAATAATTGGTCTTTATATATTAATGAAGACATTGAGAGCGATATATGATTCAACAAGCATTTATAAACGAGTGGCGTGCAACAGCACCATGGGCTACTGATGCACAAATAGAACAAGATTTAGTGCTATCAAGAGCCATAGTAGAAATATTCTCAGAACCTTTATTAGCACAATCCCTAGCTTTTCGTGGTGGTACAGCATTACATAAATTATTTATTCAGCCTCCAGGACGTTATTCAGAAGACATAGATTTGGTACAAATTAACGAAGGAAAAATTGGTAATATTATAGAAGCTCTACGATCGCAGCTAAATCATTGGCTTGGAGAACCAGGGTGGAAATTAAAAGAAGGCCGTGCCACTTTGATCTATCGATTTAATTCTGAAAGCTTACCAATTACACCCATGCGCTTAAAAGTGGAAATCAATACACGCGAACACTTTTCTGTATTAGGTTTAGCACAGAGATTTTGAAGTAAAAAGTATGTGGTATACCAAAAATACCATTCTCACCACGTTTGCTTTGGAAGAATTATTGGGCACTAAATTGCGCGCACTTTACCAACGTAAAAAAGGACGCGATTTATTTGATCTTGCCACCGTATTAAAACAGTTCCCAGCACTCGAAATACCGAAGATAGTAGAATGTTTTCATCACTATTTGGCCACCGATAAAACCAAAGTAACTCGAGCAGAATTTGAAGCAAACCTTGCCGAAAAATTAAATGATTCGGCATTTACTGATGATATTTTTCCGCTCTTACCGCATCCGATTAATACCACATATGATCCATTAGTTGCAGCAAACCATGTGCAGGAAAAAATCATTAAATTGCTCCCGGGAGATAGGTGGAAAAAAAAGAATTAACAAATAACCAAGTACGAGCATACATAGGCAATAGAGGATATACCGATGGAAAATTTATCTAATGAATTATATGTCAATAAACCAAACAAGTTACTTTATCATTAAACATCTCTTAATGGGTTAATGAATATAGCGGGGAGTAAAACTCTTTATGCCACCGATATTAGATACTTAAATGATGCCATGGAACTGAAATATACATCAGACCTATTACGCACAGAGATATCTCAGCGGTTAGAATCTAATAATTCAACCAATAGAAAATTATTAGAGCAACTAAAAGACTGGCTTTTTCATCGATTAACCAACGGCCATATGCTTTTTGTGAGTTCCTTTACCACTAATGGGAATCTACTCAGTCAATGGAGGGGTTATTGCCAACAAGGAAAAGGCGTAAGCATTGGATTTCTCCCTGAAAATATTCTCACGTCTTCGCATGATAGGGATGTGGAAATTGAACACGTTTATCTTGGCCCAACTCCAAATAATAATTCACTGAACTCACTTAACAATTATTTGTCGAAATATAAAGCGAGTCCTCGAAAAGGAAATACTTATTGCCAAATCCCATATCGGAATTTGTAATATGATATTTGTGATTTAGGAAAAAGCTGAGGTGGTCGCAAAATGCGACCACCTCGCTAAGCTAAAATTTTCTAAGACGTGTCCATATGCATTTACTGAGCCGGAGCTATCTGAGCAGGCTACTGTGCTTACTGGAACAAAGTTCTCTTAAAGGTGATTTATGAAAATAACACATCAGAATGAATTTAATTCACGTGCCTACGTTGATTATTTAAAAATCGCTAAAACCGCATGGGAAAAGATTAATGAAATAGGCGATAAAAACGATGCCCACTACGAACGTATTATTTTCAATGCTGACCAATGGAGAATTATTTGTTTTGATTATGCTTTTTCAACATTAGAAAATTTTTTGGAACATCTAGGTTTTATACTTTTTGCCGATTGGGATAGTGCTGGCAAACAGAGATCCTATAGACAGAAATATAGTAAAATTTTATTGTTAAATGAATGTATCCTTGAGAGCGAAAAAAAATATGCCGATATAAACGAACAACAACTAGAAGACGAATGGAAAAAAATTCTCATCAATATTGAACCACAATACCGTGATAATCTAGCCAACAAAAGAAATCCTCTTAAACACATTAATTCAGAAAAGCATGAATCTAACAACAACAATGATATTCCAAGCGATATTATTTCTCAGTTTAATAAATTGCGAAAAGGTACTTACTTGGATATCTCGAATGATGATTGCAATGGTTTATTAACGACTTTAGAAACTCTTATCATGAAAGCCCATGACTTTTTGAATAAACATCGGCTGTTTTTTAAAATCGACAACGCTTATGATATAGATGATAGGATAAAAACGAGAAGGGCATTTTGGCAGACTTTTTTGAATAGTCCTTTTGCGTCACCATCATATTCTGGACGGTCGGTGGTTGTATTGAATTAAGAAATATAAAGAGCGCAGTTTGCAGAGATATAATGCGACCCCCGCATTTCGCTTCGCTTCATGCGGGCTACATATAGCCTCAGTCTCCAGTTTTAGATTGGAGTAATCTTACGCAAAGCGAAATGCGGGAGTGTGATTGGCGCGCCCGGAGAGATTCGAACTCCCGACACCCAGGTTCGAAGGAAGGTATGTTTTTTAGCGAAACCTATATAAATCAACACTCTGCGGTACTTTGCTCTTGGTGATAAAGGCTTAAAAGTGCTCATAATTGCTTATGATTTACCATGGTTTGGTACAATTTTGGTACACGCAAACTTCAGTTGCATCATCAACGTTAAAATAAATTACATTACCAAAACAATCTTACCCTGTGTGCGGTTAGTTTCTAACATTTGATGCGCTAATACAGCATCTTTTAAAGGAAAGGTTTTAGCAATTTGTATTTTAAGATCGCCAGCACTAATCATCTTCAATAATTGCGTGAAATCATTTTGATTCATTGCAGCGAGCATACCAGATACTTTTATGCCCAATGGTTGGGCTTGTTGGATAATTTCATCACGGGTGGGACTGGGGACTGTTACCATGCGGCCATTTTTTTTCAATACCTTAAAAGAACGTAAACCCGTTTCACCGCCCACCAGATCAACTACTAAATCAATGTCGTGTATAACTTGTTCGAAAGGAGCTTGGCTATAATCGATGCAATGGTCCGCCCCCAAATCTGATAAAAATTGATGGTTTTTTTGTGTGGCGGTTGCAAACACTTCTGCCCCCATTTTTTTGGCAATTTGTACTGCAAGGTGTCCAACGCCACCTGCCGCTGCATGAATTAACACGCGCTCACCACGTTGCAAGTTTCCATATTGATGCAACACTTGCCATGCCGTTAACCCAACAATCGGTAATGCCGCTGCTGTGGCCACACCCAATTCATGTGGTTTGATTATGATATCTTTGGATTTCACCACACAATATTCTGCATAAGCTCCTGGTTTTTCATATTCGATTTTACCAACAACACTATCGCCAACTTTATACTCGTTAATATCTTTGCCAATTTTTACTACTTTACCAACCAAATCAAATCCTAAACCAGATGGCAAAGCTAGTTTCTTGGCCATTGCGCTTATCCCACTTCGGATTTTCATATCAACAGGATTGATACCCGCAGCTTCGACTTGAATCAGTAATTCATCGTTAGCGATAGCGGGCGTTGGTAATTCGATATATTCTAGCACTTCAGGGGATCCGAATTTTTTAAATTGAATGGCTTTCATGATTAATCCTCTGTAACTGAAAAATTGTGATTCGCTTCAACTGGTTTTCTTGAAATGGTAACTCGTTCATAATATATACCATTATTTTCCAAAATTATATCGCATCTTTAACCTTGTTGACACAATATTGGCACTTGGTTAATTGTTCTAATTTTAAACACTTTACATTACCCTACAAAGTATGCTAATTTTCTAGTCCACTTATTTATTGAAAATAATAGCTTAAAATATAGGGGATTATAAAATTTTGGACGATAACAACGAATTAAAGTTAGATTTAGTCCACCTTACTCGCCTAGCGCTGGAGAACCAGAGTGAGGATATTCGGCTGTTCGTAGCACGCTTGGTACGCAAATATCGGAATACGGATTCCGAGCTAGCCAAGCAAATGGAATTATTTCTACGCAACGCACCCACGAGGTCAAATAACACACTCAGAGATACCGCGAAGTATAGCAACTCACCAACCCCGCTGCCGGTCGACGAGGAAATGCGCCTCTCATTACTCAAGGTATTTAAAGACTGCCCAAATAGTGAACCACCATTACTCTCAAACGACATAAAAGAATTATTATGCCAACTTATTCAAGAGCGCAAACAATTCCGGCATTTAGCCACCAGAGGATTACACCCCACCCGCTCGGCCATCTTCGTAGGCAAGCCAGGCGTAGGAAAAACATTAACTGCCCGCTGGGTTGCCGCGCAATTAGGAGTTCCGCTTTATGTGCTTGACCTTACAACAGTCATGAGCAGCCTGTTGGGCAAAACAGGAAACAACTTACGCGCAGCACTGAACTTTGCCAAACAAAGTCCTTGCGTATTACTGCTCGATGAAATTGACGCCATAGCAAAACGGCGCAATGACGACACCGATATAGGAGAATTAAAAAGATTGGTAACTGTTGTCCTCCAAGAAGTTGACGATTGGCCAGCAACCGGATTATTACTTGCAGCAACTAATCACCCAGAATTAATCGATCCCGCTTTATGGCGACGATTTGATCTTATTGTCGAATTTAAGTTACCTGAAGAACTTGCCATTAAAGAAGCAATCAAACGTTTTTCAGGATCAGATTATCAAAATTTTGAAAAATGGATAGAAATTCTCACTTTCATTTTTAAGAATCAATCGCTCAGTGACACCGAACGTACTATTCATCGACTCCGCCGCACAATAGCCCTGAGCATGAACTACGACAGAGTTATTGAAGAGCTTATTAAATCAAGTGCATCAGAATTAGATCGTCAAATGAAAATTGAATTTGCAATATTACTAGCCCAACAAACACATTTTTCACAACGTGATATATCTGATTTTACCGGCGTGAGTCGCGATACGATTCGGAAGTATGTGGCGCAATTATCCACCCGTACCTCCGGACAGCATTATGCATCAAAAAAGATATAGTATCTTCACCTTCAAAGTATTGAAATTTAATACAAATCGTTGCATCCTTAAGCCATCTTCGATGATATTCTAAAAAGAGGCTGCTGATGTCAGTAAAATTCGGAAAGGAAATCTACAATACTGATCATGAGACAGTAGCTGCACGTGGTATTGAAGTGGACGCTACCTTACTAACTAAAATGCTGCATGGGCCAGTAAAAAATATCATCTATGATAAGATGGGCAAAAAAGATGTGCGCGAATTGTTAAATGGTGTTGCTACTACTGGATTTGAAAAAGAAAAACTACAGCAAATACTAACCCCCCAAATAGAGGTAACACATACGCGAATTGGAGAAGCCCTATGTGAAACCTTTGTGGCAAATGAACATAATTGCGAATTCCCATGGCCTGCAAGCCGTGATTTAAAAAATCCCAACGCCAGCCCTGCAGGTGCTGATCTAGTAGGTTTTCAGCATGTTGCAGATAATGACGTTCCCTACCGGTTTGCTTTTGGAGAAGTTAAAACTTCAACTGAGTCGAAATGGCCGCCAACTGTATCGCACCGTGAAGGAGGATTACAAGATCAAATAAATGATCTGCGAGATTCAGAAAAAAAGAAAGAAAATATCATCCTCTATCTATACCATCATGCCAAAAATGCAACATGGATGCCGATGTTTCAAAGTGCAGTAAAACGTTATTTGCGCAGCATTAGTGATGTAACTATTTTTGGGGGATTGGTTCGAGATGTTGAACCTAAAGAAACTGATTTAAGCAAGCATGCAGTTATCTCTGCTAAAGATAAACCTACTGAAACTAACATCACATTTGTTGCGATATACTTACCAATCGGCATTATTCCTAAGCTACCAAAAATGTTATCGGGAGGACTTTCCGCATGACATTAACATTTACTCATTTGGAAGAAGTTGATCAACATTGGGCAGTTAAGGCTATTGGAGAAGGCGCCTATAAACAAGGGCTAGAACAAGCCAACGAAAGCTTAGTTAAAATAAATTTACAACATGTTATCACTCCTATAGAAGACCATTGTTTCGATCCTAATTTACTAGAAAGATTGGCTATTGCCTATGAACTGGCCGCCATTGAAGGATTAGAAGCTTTTATTCATCCTGCAAATTCCGAAGAAAGTCAAATACTTCAGAACCAAGCAAGAGCAGGGGCACATCGCGCCTTTGGATTGAAGCGTATATTGCCTATCCCTAATGAAACATCGGAAGCGCGCATTTTTCATGTATTGCATTTAGCAGGCCTAGGCTATTGTGGAGATCGCTGGGTTGATGTGCGCCGCTGGCTTGAGGAAGACGAACTTTCGCAAAAAATACCCTCCATGGTTAATATTAACTGGGATCAACGTTTACTTTATAATCTTTATGATGCTTGGGTGCGATTACTACGAAAAAAAAATTGGGAAGACTTGAATCAAGTCAGTGAAATTATAATTAATTTACGAAAAGAACAAAAAATATTTGAGGAAAATTATTTAACAAATGTGAAGAATGATGATGAGTCTATCCTTGCATTAAGATTAGTGGCGCTATATCACTGGGCTAAAGCAACAGAGCGTTTAGCAGAATATATGCTGCAAGGAGAACCTGCTTCTATAAACACTGAACTAGATCAGCATTTTGAAGCAGCATACAAAGCTGCTGAAAATACCCAAGACCATCAATTCGAAATGATTCTGCGCTGGTTACATGTTGCCAGTCGCCAAATGGTATCAGGTTCGGTCTGGTGGGTTGCACATACAGTAAACTCGCGCGTAACTAGTTTTGTAAAACATATAACTAAAAAAGCTCGTGGAATGTTTGAACTACTCCCCCCACAACGGGTCGCTTTGCACACAGGGGGACTGTTAAATCAGGCTCATCGTGCGGTGGTAATAGATATGCCTACTTCTGGAGGGAAAACAGCACTTGCTCAATTTCGTATTCTTCAGGCTTTAAATCAATTTGCACAAGATAATGCGTGGATCGCTTATATAGCACCAACGCGTGCGCTAGTATCTCAGATCACAAGACGTTTAAGAGAAGATTTTTCACCCTTAGGTATCAAAGTTGAACAACTAACAGGGGCTGTTGAAATTGATGCCTTTGAGGAAACACTACTTGAACAAAAAGATGCTTTTCAAATTTTGGTTGCCACCCCGGAAAAGTTACAATTAGTTATGCGTAATAAAAAAATTTCTCGTCCACTCGTACTGGTAGTAATGGATGAGGCTCAAAATATTGAAGACACAGAACGCGGACTCAGAATTGAACTATTACTATCAACCATTAAACAAGAGTGTTCACGTGCTAATTTTTTATTACTTATGCCATTTGTGCCAAATGCAAAAGATTTAGCTCATTGGCTTGGGGATGGAAGAGGTGCATCAATAAGCCTTAGCAGCTCACCTTGGCAACCCAATGAACGTATCGTAGGTATGTTCGATATTCAGAAACCAATATCAAAAAAGAAAAACGGTGACTGGAATCTAGAATTTGAAACCCTTATAACTACACAACAATCGATTCATTTACGCGGCAAACATCGGGTCGCTGGCAATCGACCATTAAGTAATTTGAATTATACAAAAGCAAAAGGACTTAGTACTCAAGCCGGGGCAATGGCTAAAGTTTTTTCTGTCAGGGGTACGAGTGTTGTAGTAACACAAAAAACTGATGATGCTTGGAACGTTGCCCGCAAACTCTACCAAGAAATGCCAACCCTGAACATTATCCATGAAGACATCGCTTTAGTGCAACGCTTTCTCAAAACTGAAATTAGCGAAAATTTTGAGCTAATTGAAATGCTTTCAAAAGGAATTGCCGTACATCACTCTGGTTTACCTTCCGAAGTGTTAGCACTCATAGAATGGCTAACTGAAAAAGAACACATTAAAGTTCTTTGTGCAACTACAACTATTGCACAAGGACTTAATTTTCCCGTTTCATCTGTTTTCTTAGCAACCCGCAAGTATATTTATGATAAAGAAATGTCCCATCGAGCATTTTGGAATTTAGCGGGGCGCGCTGGGCGTGTCGGACATGGCAGTATAGGTGTTGTTGGAATAGCCGCCGGTGACAATCCAAATGAAGTTCGTAAGTATGTAGAGAGCGCCACGGGTGCACTTATTTCACGACTTGTTGAAATGTTAGATGAACTAGAAAAAGCTGGATCAACTCTAGATTTATCGGCTGTTTTTAGCCAGGATCAATGGGCCGACTTCCGTTGTTATATTGCACATCTTTGGAATGAAAAGAAAAACCTTGAAATTGTAATTGGAGAAGTTGAGCAACTACTTCGCGGCACCTATGGATATTCAACACTTCGCAAAAAATCTGATGCAAATTCAAATTCAAAAGCAGATGCGGTTCTTGAGATAACTAAGGATTATATTCGCAAACTAGCAGATCATCCACAAAATGCCAGTCTCGCTGATAGCACCGGTTTTTCACCTGAAGGAGCGCGCACAGCGCTTCTCGAATTGAAAAATTTAGAAAATAGACTTCAAATAACAGATTGGCAACCCAATAGTCTTTTTGGTGACAATAATTTTTCTGTACTACCACAACTATTTGGAGTGATGATGAAAATCCCTCAATTATCTTTTGAAGGGTTTAGCAATAACGGGGAGAAGGGAACGAATATCGCTGAAGTTACTCAAGCTTGGGTTGCAGGACAGTCAGTTGAAGCAATTGCTCGCGCCTACTTTAAAGGTGAAACCACTACTGAACAGATATCAAAAGCTTGTAAAGCTATATATCGAGATATTGCTAATAGCGGCGCCTGGGGACTTTCTGCTCTTAGTAAAATGCCAACATCCGGCTTGAACTTTGAAAATATGTCCGAAGAAGAAAAGCGTAAAATTAATAACTTACCCGCTATGATTTATCATGGAGTACGCTCCGAAGAAGCTGTCTTGATGAGAATGAATTCTGTCCCTCGCAGTATTGCAGAGCAACTAGGTGAAACATTTAAGGCTCAAAAATCAAAACCACAGTTATCGTCAACAATAGCATGTGAATTCTTAAAATCGTTGCAAGTTTCAGAATGGGATAATGTAAAGCCAGCTAAGTCTGCAATGTCAGGTGCAGACTATCAAAAAATTTGGAAACGTCTATCTGGGTTATAGGAGAGACAGCGATAAAAACTCAAAATTTGCTTTCGCAAAAAACGGGTTCTCTTCTTGCATGAATACAAGCGATAATATCTTCCACCGTAATATCCATATTTACACCCTCTATATCCAACGGAGATTCATTTGATTCGTCGGTAGGGGCGGGTAGTTGGTCATCCTTACACATAATAACTTTCTCATTGAAACGAATTTTGGCGCGCCCGGAGAGATTCGAACTCCCGACACCCAGGTTCGAAGCCTGGTACTCTATCCAGCTGAGCTACGAGCGCGTGGGGGTAATAATATCACCTACCTGTTCTTTTGTCACACACACCAAACACCGCTGTGCGTCTAGCCCTGGCACTTTGAGTGGGTGCACAGCTTCTAGCTTAAACCCCGCCGGAATTTCTTTTATTTCATCTGTAGGGTGTGCCCCTTTCATCGCTAAAAATTTCCCGTCGTTACAACACAGGTGTTGGGTTTTTTGCAAAAAATCGTGCAGTGAACTAAATGCGCGCGCCATCACAATATCAAAACATTCCACATTTTTAAGTTCTTCGACACGCGTTTGCATTACTTGTATGTTAGGTATTTTTAAACTTTGCACTACATGGGTTAAAAAGCGGGTTTTTTTGCCATTGCTATCTAACAAGACAAACTGCATTTGTGGCAGAACCAATGCTAATGGAATGCCCGGCAAACCTGCGCCACTGCCCACATCGAGAATTCGCTTGCCTTGTATATAAGGCAAAATAGCAAGACTATCTAGAACATGTTGGGTGATCATTTTTTCTGGATCACACACACTGGTGAGATTATAGGTTTGGTTCCACTTGGCTAACAACTGCAAAAATTGTAATAACTGTTGTTGTATATCATGAGAAACGATCAACCCAGAGACGGTAATTTTTTGTGCCAACGATTGTGAAAACTCAGCCGAATTAAACATGTGAGGCTTTGTCAACATGTGACCGCTTTTTCAAATGAATCAATAACAACGAAACAGCGGCGGGAGTAATACCAGGAATACGTGCCGCTTGACCGAGTGTTTGCGGTTTTATTTTATTGAGTTTTTCGCGTACTTCGGTGGATAGACCACTGACTTGTTGATAATCAAAATCCACCGGCAACGATGATTCTTCATAACGGCGTTGACGTTCAATATCGGCTAATTGTCTTTCTACATAACCACCGTATTTAGCACAGATTTCCACTTGTTCTGCCACTTTGTGATCAGTAACGCCAGGGCCAATATCCGTAACCGACATTAATGCTGAATAACTCACTTCGGGGCGCCGTAATAATTCTGCCGCGCGATATTCTCGCGTTAGTGGTGTTTGCAATAAACGTGCCACGGTTTCACTCAATGCGGTTTGTGGCCTAATCCACAGTGCTTGCAAACGTTGTTGTTCAAGTTCCAACGCTTCGCGTTTGACCGCAAATAATTGCCAACGTTGTTCATCGACTAAACCGAGTTGATACCCAATTTCAGTTAAACGCATATCCGCATTATCTTCGCGCAATAACAAACGATATTCCGCGCGACTGGTAAACATACGGTACGGCTCTAACGTACCCTGCGTAATTAAATCATCAATCAATACACCTATGTACGCTTGATCGCGTTTAGGGCACCATGCTTCTTTTTCTTGTGCTTTGCGTGCGGCATTTAATCCGGCAATTAAACCTTGTGCCGCTGCTTCTTCATAACCCGTAGTGCCGTTGATTTGTCCGGCTAAAAATAAGTTTTCAATAAAACGCGATTCTAACGAAGATTTAAGATCGCGCGGATCAAAAAAATCATATTCGATCGCATAACCCGGGCGCGTGATATGAACGTTTTCTAAACCTTTGATAGTGCGCACAAATTCTTCCTGTAAATCAAACGGTAAACTGGTGGAAATACCATTCGGATAAATTTCATGCGTATGCAACCCTTCTGGCTCCAAAAAAATTTGATGCGAAATTTTATCGGCAAAACGCACTACTTTATCTTCGATAGAAGGGCAATAACGCGGGCCTACACCTTCGATCACACCGGTATATAACGGCGATCGTTCCAACCCTTGGCGAATTAACGCATGAGTATTTTCATTGGTATGTGTAATGTGACAGGGTGTTTGTTGTGGATGTTGTGTCACTTGACCTAAAAAAGAAAATACCGGCAACGGTTGATCACTGGGTTGCACAATGAGTTGACTAAAATCGATCGTGCGGCCATCTAAGCGCGGCGGCGTACCTGTTTTTAAACGCCCGGTGCGCAATGGCAATTGCCGCAGTTTTTCTGCTAACATCATAGCAGGCGGATCACCGGCGCGCCCGGCTTGATAATTAGCAAATCCAATATGAATTTTGCCTGCCAAAAAAGTGCCTGCGGTCAACACCACGCAACGTGCTTTAAAATGCAAACCCATTTGTGTTACTACGCCTGTGATACGATCATTTTCCAGCGTTAAATCATCAACCGCTTGTTGAAAAATAACTAAATTAGGTTGGTTTTCTAATGCAAAACGCACCGCTTGTTTATAGAGCATACGATCGGCTTGCGCACGCGTCGCGCGCACTGCAGGGCCTTTGCTGGCATTTAAGGTGCGCCAGTGGATACCGGCTTGATCGGCGGCAATAGCCATAATGCCGCCCAGCGCGTCGATTTCTTTGACTAAATGCCCTTTGCCAATACCGCCAATGGAGGGGTTACAAGACATTTGCCCCAAGGTTTCAATGTTGTGAGTTAACAATAAGGTTTTAGCGCCCAGGCGTGCGGAGGCCAACGCAGCCTCAGTGCCAGCGTGACCACCGCCGATGATAATGACGTCAAATGTAGTTGAATGGTTCATAAACTAAAATTAAGTGTTACCTGCAAGGGCACCATCATAACAAATCTTGTTATAAAAGCCCACCAACCTCTAGTTTTCTTACTATGGATGAGGCACAATACAGGCTCTATTTTGGTGTTCACAACTTTTTCCAACAGATATTTTATAAGGAGTTTCCATGAAACTACGTACTTTAACGACCATCGGGATAGGTCTTGTTGTATATGCCCAAATCAGCGCAGCTGATCAAACCACCCCTACACAAACTACCACTACTACAACGGCACAAGTAGTTCAGCAAGCGCAAGTTAAATCCTTGCCAACCACCAGCGCACCTGTGACGGTTACGACAACTACGGCCAAAACTGCGCCTACTGCTACTCCTGCAGCACAAACCCAAGTTACTACCACTACTGCAACTGCTGCAAACCCAGCTATGGCTTTGACAACCGATAAAGATAAAGTCAGTTACAGCATCGGTGTTGATTTAGGTAATAATTTTAAAACACAAAACATCGATATTGACCCAACCATTTTAGCGCGCGGTTTAAAAGATGTAATGTCGGGTAGCCCATTGGCACTCACCCCACAACAAATGGGTGATACCTTGATGGCATTTCAAAAACAAATGATCGCACAAAAACAAGCGGCTTTTGCGCAAGCTGGCACAGCCAACAAGCAAGAAGGCGATACGTTTTTAGCGGCCAACAAAACTAAACCTGGTGTTATCACTACAACAACTGGCTTGCAATATAAAATCATCACCAAAGGTAAAGGAACCACGCCAACCGATAGCGATATGGTAACGGTAGATTATGCTGGTAGCTTCCTCAATGGCAAAGTTTTTGATAGCTCTTATCAACGCGGCAAACCAGTTACCTTCCCAACCACTCAAGTAATTCCAGGTTGGACTGAAGCATTGAAATTAATGCAACCAGGTGCTACCTATGAAATCTTTGTGCCACCTACACTCGCTTATGGCGCAAATGGTTTTGGTAATGTTATTGGCCCGAATCAAACATTAGTTTTCAAAATTCATTTGATTGATGTGAAGAAAACGAAGCAGGGTTAATTGATTGAAGTTGTCATTTGTAGGTCGGATCAAGTCGCGCAAGCGACGGATCCGACATGCGGTGTTTACACAAATTTAAATAACTCATGAAAAACCAAACCATCAACTACCGCCGTTTATTCATTTTTCTACTACTTGGCTTTTCATCAGGCTTACCACTCGCACTCACGGGTTCTACTTTACAAGCTTGGTTCACTACCAGCGGCATTAGTATTGTTACTATTGGTGCGCTGAGTTTAGTGGGACAACCGTATGTGTATAAATTTTTGTGGGCGCCGTTATTAGATCGTTATATTCCACCTTTTTTAGGGCGTCGCCGTGGCTGGTTGATGATCATTCAATTTGCTTTATTACTTAGCATTATAGCGATGGCGTTTGGTGATCCGCTAAATCACGCAGGGGTCATTAGCATTCTTGCGCTGTTAGTCGCTTTCTTTTCTGCCTCACAAGATATTGCGGTTGATGCTTATCGTACTGAAGCCACGCCAGCTGAAGAACGTGGTTTGAGCAGTGCGTTTTATTCCGGCGGTTATCGTATCGCGATGCTAGTATCCGGCGGCTTGGGGTTAATCTTAGCTGGGCTGATAGGCTGGCAAGAAACCTATTTGATCATGTCAGCACTAATTATCATCGGCTTAATTGCCACCTGGTTCGGCGAAGAACCTGTGCTTGAAAAAAAACCACCGACGACATTATATGCTGCTGTTGTCGATCCTTTTCGCGAATTTTTATCACGCAAATCTGCCTGGGCATTTTTGCTAGTGATCGTACTTTATAAATTTGGCGATGCACTGAGTCTTTCTTTGACCACGCCGTTTCTTATTCGCGGTTTAGGTTTTTCATTAATCACTATTGGTAGCGTGAATAAATTGGTCGGCCTCATTGGCTCTATGACAGGTATCTTATTGGGCGGCGCGATCATGATACGCCTATCACTTTATCGCTCGTTATTTTTATTCGGCATTTTGCAAATGGTGGCTATTCTCATGTTGATGATATTAGCCATTGTCGGTAAAAATTACGTGTTATTAGTGGTCACTTTATTTATCGATAATCTTTTTAATGGCATGGGCACTGCGGCTTTAATGGCGTTAACAATGAGCTTGTGCGATCAACACTATACCGCAACACAATATGCGTTGTTATCGGCCATTGCTTCAGTCGCACGTGTTTTTATCGGCCCAATTGCCGGGGTCATGGTCGAGCACCTAGGTTGGCCGAATTTCTTTGCCTGGTCGTTAGTGGTCTGTGTGCCTGGTTTGATTGCCTTATGGTGGGTACGCCATAGAATTGGCACATTGAGCCTACAAGCCGCCTAATCGGCTATTTGGCCTTTACAAAACCCTAATCTTAGACAATACTTAAAGGTATACTCAAGGGTATAGCAAGGCATGCTTGCTAGGAGGCTATTATGTCATACAAACGACTAACCGAGTATCTCGACAGTCATCACGTTAGATATTCCGCTGTGCAACACTCACCTGCGTTCACTGCACAACAAATTGCGGAGATTGCCCATATACCAGGGAAAGACCTCGCGAAAACAGTGATTATCAAATTAGACAGCAAATTAGCGATGGTGGTTTTACCATCTAGCTACAAAGTTGATTTAGATTTGTTAAAAAGCAATACCGGTGCGCATAAAGTAGAAATTGCCAGTGAACGCGAGTTCAAAGACAAATTCCCCGAATGCGAAACTGGCGCAATGCCACCGTTTGGTAATCTCTTTGGCATGGATGTTTATGTTGATAATCGTTTAGCACACGATAAAAAAATCGCGTTTAACGCCGGCACTCACTCGGAACTAATGTGGTTGCAATATGAGGACTTTATTAATTTAGTGCATCCTAAAATTTTGCACTAATTGACATCCATCTCTGGGATATCTGTTGTTATTTTTCCACTCAGCTGGGCTGTTGTCGTTGTCGGAATTCATGCATCTCAAGTGTTGGTGCTTGTGCTTGCACTGTTGTAGGTGCTTTCTTTGCTACCTGATCCGGATTTAATGCAACCGCAAGTGTTGAGGCAACCGCACTAGCCTTGGGGTTTACAGGTACTGGTTTACTTGAATTATCACCAGAGCGCACTATTGCAGCGGCCAAATTCAATAACTCTATTTCAGTTTGATCCGCTGCACGTTCTAAATCCTCGATTTGTTTAGCAAGCGTGGAATTCTCTTTCTCAAAAGAAGCAGCTTTTTCATCACCTTGTGATGTCGGGGGGACATCAACAAATTTATCAGCTGAAAAATGATCACTATCCAATGGTAGTGTGTTGAAGAGCACTCGCTTAGTTTTTGGTGCATCAGCTATTGCATTAAATTCTGCAATGGATTTTCCTACACTCGCTGGATCTAGTTTATTATTTACGGGAAATAATATTGCATGCAGTTTGTGACAATTTGCTAAACTCCTCCTAAGCAATAAAAAATTAGCATCACTCGCGTCAAGATTTATAGCTTCAAGCCTGTTATAAGCAGTAGTCATAATTAATACTTTGGTAGCTATACTCGGGGCAAGCGCCGCCTGCTTATGTGCTTCACCCAAAGCTTGAATTTGGCGCTGAAGGTTTAATGTTATTTCATCTTCCGTCGGGCTATTATGTTCAACATACAACGCGTAACATCCCGCCAAAGCTAAATTAGCATGGGGCAATTGTTTCGAACCAACAGCAGTTTTACAATGGAGTAATGCCTGTTCCAAATTTATAGAGGCTTGAGAAGTATCATTGCTGGCAAGACATTCTTTAAATTTAAGATTTGCTAATGATGAATCAAATAGCGCTTTAAGATCTACTCGAGGTTGGTTTGTTAATAATTTCTCATATTTATCTTTTGTTTTTTTGTCAATTGCGAATTTCCAGATAGCAAGTTGCGCATAAAATCGAGTTTCATTGGCTATTGCCGTATCTTCTTTTTGCTCGGCTAGCTCAGTTAATTCAGCCAATGGAGTTTTTTTTGAGCTTGGTAATACTGACTCTGGTTCTAGTTGATGAAGTTTAGCTAACGCCCAAACAAGCACATAGGGATCTTTTTTAACTCCTAGCAACTCCTTACCACTTAATAGCTCAACAATTTTTTGTGCTGATAAAACAACTTTATCTCCCGTTTCGCTAAGTACAGCGACTAGAAACCATTTTAGTGCTATTGCATGGTTGGGTTTTGCCCTGCCCGATAAATGAGCCTGCCCTCGATCGTAAGTATCCCATCTTCCCTCCTTGGCATAAACATCAGAATTTGGTTGTTGATCTTTTTCAGTAGGTTTTTGTTCGTCAGAAGTAATCATAATCAATCTCTCTTAAGTAAATTAGATTTAGAATAAAGCCAATTTAAGCCATCTGATTATAGCATTCATTAACATTAAACAAAAGCACAATAACACATCCATTGACAAGTAAGGGAGGGGTGGTGTCTACTTAGATTTTACCGCCGAGATGGTGAAATTGGTAGACACGCAAGTTTCAGGTACTTGTGGGGTAACACCCGTGGAGGTTCGAGTCCTCTTCTCGGCACCAAATACCGCTAACCCTCCATAGAGGGGCGACTGCGCTGTAGCATCCGGTTGGCTTTGCAGCCAATTGATGCAATTACCATTTTCATCTCGCCTGCGTTTTATAGAAGTAAATTTTAAAACATCCGATCCCAAATCCTTAAGGTTTCCTTAAGGATTTCCTGATAAAATAGTAAGCAACAAAGATTTGCCCATGGCGATTACTGCCAAGGCAGGTTTTTTTACATGACAAATTAAGGGTGGAGTGGATGTTTGGATTTATAAAAGGGTTACTCACACAAGATAGCAAGCTCAAAACGCGTGCAAACCTTGCTGGGGCACTGTCGCAAGGCTCTACAGCTTTCGACCCCTATAAAGCAACGTTTACCGATGGAGCGATGCACTATAGCTTATATGAGAATGCAAAAAACAATGACAGAAAGAAACCATGGGTCATATGCACTGGCTTACTCAAAGAACGAGCTCTAACTTCTTTAGAGCTAACAATTTTATCCACTATTGCGCAATCGGCCCAGTTAAAAGTTTGGGAAGGATCAAAAGCAGCATTAGATACAGCCAGAGCGGTGACACGCGATGAAATATTGCAACGGTTGAGCTCAGTATGCCCTGCCATAAAAAGTGATTTAGAAGCCCATCATGGCTGCACTAGTGAAGCTTATTATGTGATAGACGATGCTGTTTTCTCTGACCTCGTCTCCAAAATTGAAAAAATAGATTCTTATGGTTTACTGTGGGAACGAACCAAGCAATCTTCTGATACTTTAGATCTGACTCAGACTAGTTTTACCGATAAAGCTAAAGTCACGCAACTTTTTCAAGGATTCAATAAACCTCTCATTCGCACTATAAAGGTGCTAGCCCCCAATACTGAAGAAATCGACAGATTACTGCATGAATTTCCTAGCCTCACACAAATTGAAATAATTGGCGCTACCACAGCATGGGTTGAGCAACATCTAGGTAAATTCAATGAATTAAATGTAACCCTTTCTGAATGTAATGCAGAACAAATTAAACTGGACGATAAAATTAACTTGAGAAGTCTAGCTATTTACAATGCGCCGGTTTTATCTAGTATTGATTGTGGAAATACTCAATTAGCTTTTTTAAAAATTGAACATCTTTCAAAACTAAGATCGGTAATTGCAAACAACGCTTCAATAAATGAACTGAGAATAGAGAATTGTGATAGTTTTGATAAACTCAATCTTTCTCAAACCATTGCGAGTTTGTCAATTTGGATATGTGATAAATTTGAAAAGCTCGAAACACCTTTACCACGGACTCTTAAAAAACTTTTTTTATTTCGTTGTTCAGTAAGAAAATTCAACATCGAATCGTTAGATGAGGTAGAGGTTTCATGCCGGGATTGGTCGGAAAAAAGAACAAAATTACCTGATCCAGCGCAAGTATTCCATAACACTTATAAAGGCCAACTGTGGGTACTCTCTCAGCAGTTCGATGAAGAAATCTACAGGGGAAATCTGCACGAGCTTTTAAAAATGTCGGCAGACCGCGCAAACCGTATTGCTCGACTATCAACAATTAAATTATCAGAAGATAATGTATGGGTACGCCGCAGCGATAACGATGATGCTGATGAAAAGTCTGAATTACCAGTTTTTCCACAAGTAGAAACGCTAATCCTGACAAAAATATATTTTTTTCCAGTTAGCACAGAAAAGTTTCCTCGTTTAAGATATTTAACTTATAGCTATGGGCAATCAATTAATGATGATGTTTTTGAAAACATTGAAACAATTACAATTGATTATTGCGCTCTTTACCAGCGCGATAAAGTTACTGCTTTTCCTCCTCATGTTAAGTTATTAACACTAAGACAATGTCATATTAATCATCCTAGAGAACATGAAGCCGTCTTTAATCTCTCTCAGTATAAAGAATTAGAAAAATTATACTATGAAGGCCTAGATAGATCTTATGTCGGCGGTCGTTCTTTTCCGCAACAAGCATGTCTACGTGATTTGCCCAAACTGAAAGAATTACAACTCATTTTTGACATGTCCACCAATGATCCTAATAAACGCATTACTCATATTGACCTCA
>JABDBA010000013.1:0-622 GCA_013288885.1 Gammaproteobacteria bacterium
CTTGATGGTGCAGGTGGGGGTGGGTGATAACTGGGATGAGGCGCACTAAATTTACTCTTCATGTTTGAATCTTAGGGACGTAGGTCGGATCAAGTCGCGCCAGCGACGGATCCGACATGAGGTATTTGAGTAAAAGTTTAACGATTATTGGTTGACATATGCTGGGCTAGAGTCCAAAATACCACACCTTCCGAAGTCCGTCCCCATCGTCTAGAGGCCTAGGACATTGCCCTTTCACGGCAGTAACAGGGGTTCGAATCCCCTTGGGGACGCCAGTTTCTAAGCTGGCGTGTAGGCGGTACTTTCAGTGTTCACTTGTGTTCAATCTAGAATGTAATTAAGTACTTTTCAAAGTTTTGGATTGTATAGCCTCTCCTTATTTCTACTTTCTACCTTATGGCCAAATGTTATAAATTTAGCAATAACGGTCAAATAGCTGTTTCTTCAATAAAGTAACCTTAGCCATGTAGATAGCGCGAAAAGTTAAAATCGAGAAAAGCATGAATTATGAAAAATCAACTAAGAAAAGTAATTAAGTTTATTGGCGAACATCTTGACGAAGAACTTACTCTAACTCAGTTAAGTAATATTGCATGCTTTTCAAAATATCATTTTCATCGCT
>JABDBA010000013.1:632-48624 GCA_013288885.1 Gammaproteobacteria bacterium
GCTTATACTGGATTATCTTTGCAACAATATATACGTTGGCTGCGCTTAAAACGCGCAGCGCATCAATTGATTATTGATAAAGATAAGACAATTATTGAAATTGCAATCGATGCGGGGTTTGAATCTCACGAAGCTTTTACGCGTGCGTTTAAACAAGTCTGTGGCGAGAGTCCTAGCAAGTTTAGATCTCATTCGAGCTGGGATATTTGGGAAAAACCGCCGTATTGCTTGCCTAAACAAAAAGGTGAAATAATGATAAATGTAGTTATTAAAAATATACCAGCAAGACGTTTAGCCGTATTAGAGCATCGTGGTGATCCTAAAAAAGTGGGAGATAGCGTTAATAAGTTAATTAATTGGGTAAAAGCGCAATCGATGAACTTGAAACCCAAAGCTGGAGAAGCTTTTGGTTTCGCTTATGATGACCCTAAGACAACTCGATCAACAGAATTTCGCTTTGATTTAGCAATTACTGTGCCAGAACAATTGAAACTTGAAGGTGATATCATTGAAAAACGTTTACCTGCAGGCCGTTACGCAGTAGCGATGCATAAAGGTTCGCGGGATAACATAGGCGACACCGTCTATAGTTTATATCGCGATTGGCTACCTAACTCTGGCGAAGAATTGGCTGATTTACCCTGTATTTTTTGTTATTACAACTTTAATCATGAAGTTGCTGAAACAGAACTACTTACAGAGTGTTGGCTATTGTTAAAGGGTTGACATTGCCGCTTTTAGTCCAACAGGCCTATCTCTTCAGATAACCGCAGTGGCTTTAAATTGTATCTGGGTGGGTAGGTTTGTATTTATTTGTTATTGCTCTTTTTTATCTTTAGAGCTTCATTTACACGCTGTAATAATTTAGTAGTTACTTTTTTTTGCTGCTCAATTTTGCTTATATAAGCTTGTGAGACATCCATGCGTTGAGCTAATTCTTCTTGTGTGACATGTGCACGAATTCTTGCAAGTGCAACAGGGTTATCGACATAGTCGGCAACATCAAAAGGCACATAATCACCATTTTTCGCAAAATCAGCTAATTCGTCTTCAATTTCATCTTTTAACGCACGATAGATTGGCACAGGTAAAAGAACATATTCATCTTTACCATCTACAGATTTAATAATTTGTAAAGTCATTTGTATACATCTCCTCGTGGTTTTATCTTTTCAATTGCTATAATTTTAACGTCATCTTGGCGGTCAAATATAACTCGCCAATCTCCAACCCGTAAGCGGTAATTGGGTTGTCCTGTAAGAGGTTTAACATCAAGTTCAGTGCTATCTGGGTTTTGCCCTAAAAGAACTATTTTTTCAGCAATCCTAGTGCGGTCTGGGCGACCTAAACTTTGCAGTTTTTTCTTGGCTTGCTTTCTAATTATTATGGAATATGTCATATCAGCCATTAGTTATATTATAGGTTATATTTAGTTATATTCAATAGTATTCATAGATATTTTTTGTGGTTAAAGAACCTAGGGGAAGTTATTGTTATGCCATAGCTGTTTTAGCTCATTAAAATACCAAGCTCTCCTATTAAACCGTAGCCAAACCTAAATCTTTAATGTAATATTTAGGTTTAATGTAGTTAACCATCAACTTACAGTGAGTTATTATCAGTATTGAGGTGTGTATCGTGAGACATGCAGAATTATTAAAAATCGTTTTTTATCTTAAAGGTTTGCAAGGGTGGGTAGCTAGCCATAAGGTCGCGGATAAATCACAAACAGTTAGCATAAAAATGCCTACATCAGTAAACGATCCTCATGTTGATAAAGAGCTGGTCACTAAATATAACATAGATTTTTCAAAGCTTGTTGATGAATCTTCCAAAGTGGGAGTAACGCGAATCACACTTGCAAACTTATTGACTAGTATAGGGCGCTCTATAGACTCTGATTTACAAAAATATGAAGGAGAATTAGAATCTTTGAAACAACAAGGGCAAAAAGAACAAAAATCTATTACGAATCACTTGTTTTATGTAAATCCTCTTGCTTCTAATGCAGCTAGCACAAAAGATATGCTGAGTCTGTTGGCAACGCACGCTGCAAATTCACCATCAACGCCAACAAGTCCATTTTCTGCATATAAAACATTTAAAGGTAAAAACTCTTCTGTTTCTACGGATGAAGATACAGAACAGCTTGTTACAGTAGAAGAATTCGCACAGGAGTTTGAAACTGGGCTTAGTGTGGAAGAGATGAAAAATATTTTTTTAATAAATCGAGGGCGTTCTACCACTACTCACACTTATCCTCTGACTGTGGAGGCGCAGGAAATAATGTCAAGGATTAATGATCTTATTGACGCTATTTTTCTTATTGAGCAGCGTTATCATCCTGATATGCAATTGAAATTTATTGTGGCAGTTAATAACAGAACGGCATTAAAAACCATGCAAGCAGCCGCTACATTAGCACGACAAGAATTAGGAAATATTTCAGAGTTGTATACTGTTGCGGAATTACAACCAATCTATCAAAACTTGTTAGGTGTTCTAACAAAAGTAAAACAAGATTTAGCAAACCCAAATCAAGCATTAGAGAGTGAGGTCAAAGCTGAGCAGTTGAGTACCTATGTGGTAGATGAATGTTCTAGTCCACTCCATGCTAGTATCAATGATGATGTTGATTGGAGTTCAGTAGAAAACAAGCCTTCAGGCAAAAGTAGTAATAGCGAGGTCCCAAATTACAAATTGATGAAACTTGTTGAGCGTATTTTGAACACACATCAATTGAGTGAAGATGAATATCTTGCAGCAGCAAATCTGCCAAAGCCCAGGTTATAAAATGTCAATTTTCTGATATAATTATCTGTTAATGTAGGTACAATTGACAATTCAGTTAATTAAGACAAGGAGCAGGGAATGAAAAATAGTAAAAAAATTGCACAAGCAGCTTTGGCCACGGTCGTTTCTTTGGGTGTTTTAGCGGCAGCACAGCCTGCCTTCTCTGATACTGCGCCTGCCTTCGCTAAATGTTATGGTGTAGCTGCTGCGGGTAAAAATGATTGTGGCACAGGGCTTTCTGCTTGCGCGGCGAGTGTTAAAACAGCAGGCGAGTGCTATGCTTGGATCTACTTACCCAAAGGTGTTTGTGAAAAAATCGTGAATGCGAGCGTTGGCAAACCAGCCGCCAGTTGTAAAGAACCGGATGGCAAACCTGCTACAGCAGGATAAGGAAATAATGTTAAACGCCAAAATTACATCCGCTATTCTACAGCCTGTTTTTTCCCTCTTGGATTATGTTACGCCAGTGGCAGATCTGTTGGCACGCATCTGGGTGGCGAAGATATTTTTTCTGTCGGGGTTGACCAAGATCCAATCTTGGCAATCAACTATCATGTTATTCACTTATCAATATCATGTGCCCTTGGTACCACCAGTCTTTGCAGCTTACATAGGGACCGGTTTTGAATTAGTGCTGCCGGTTTTACTGGTGTTAGGTCTTGGAGGGCGATTTTTTATCTTCTTGTTCTTCATTTATAACATCGTTTGTATGATTTCTTATCATTTTTTATGGACACCCACTGGCCAGGTGGGGTTAGATGATCATATTAATTGGGGATTGTTATTACTGTTGTTGATGTGCCATGGTTCCGGTAAGCTCTCGTTAGATTATTTAATTGACAAACATTGGGGACATAATTTACGGTAAGGATAAATTGAAATGAGACGTTTGCTTTTTCTTTTAGTTTTATTAGGTGGTTTTGCAGCGCCCCATGCATACGCGCAACCTACGCAGCAAGGAATATTGTTGGATATTCAAGGTGCGATTGGCCCTGCGACCGCAGAATATGTACACAGTGGTTTTGAGCAGGCGCAACTTGGGCATGCTTCATTTGTCATTTTACAACTCGATACGCCCGGCGGTTTAGATCGATCGATGCGCGATATTATCCGCGATATTATTTCTTCTCCTGTTCCCGTGATTGCTTATGTAGCGCCTGGCGGCGCGCGTGCCGCGAGTGCGGGCACTTATATTTTATATGCGAGTCAAATTGCGGCGATGGCCCCAGGTACTAATTTAGGTGCGGCAACGCCGGTGGGAATTGGTTCGCAACCAAAATCTGATGCCATGGAGCAAAAAGCGAAAAATGATGCTTCTGCTTATATTCGCAGCTTGGCACAATTACGCAATCGTAATGCAGGGTGGGCAGAAAAAGCAGTGAACCAAGCGGCGAGTTTGTCAGCTGAAGAAGCTTTAAAACAAAATGTGATCGATGTCATTGCCAAAGATATTCCTGACCTATTACAACAAATAAATGGCCGCACTATCGAAATGCAAGGTGCAAAAATAAATTTACAAACCACGGGTGCAACGGTGGTGCAATGGCAAGCAGATTGGCACGCGAAATTGTTGAGCATTATTACTGATCCAAACATTGCTTATATTTTAATGATCATCGGTATATGGGGATTATTTTTTGAATTTGCGCATCCAGGTGCTGTATTGCCCGGCGTTACCGGTGCAATATGTTTGTTAGTTGCATTATACGCGTTTCAATTATTGCCGATCAGTTTTGTCGGTTTAGGTTTAATATTATTAGGCATGGCATGTATGGTGGCAGAAGCATTTTTGCCGACCTTCGGCGCACTCGGTATAGGTGGTGTCATCGCTTTTATTATCGGGTCGTTAATGTTGTTAGGCCCACACACGCCCGGTTTTGCTATTGCTTTACCGCTGATTGTTGCGGTGAGTATTGTGTCAGCAGGGTTTTTCTTATTGATTGTTAACATGGCGATTAAAGCACGCTTTCGACCGATTGTTTCCGGGCGCGAGCAATTGATCGGTAAAACGGCAGTTGTTGCGCTGGAACAAGATGGAACAGCGCGCGTACATATTCATGGAGAATGGTGGCAAGTGCGTTCGAGTAAAGTTTTGCTGGCAGGGCAAAGAGTGAAGATTGTAGGGATTGAGGGAGTAGTACTGTTGGTGGAGTGAAATTATTTTTTTGAACTTTAAAGGAAAAATATTATGTCAATTGCAATGTACATCATCTTAGCTGTGGTATTGCTGTTTTTGTTTAGTGCCGTCAATGTGTTAAAAGAATATGAACGCGGAGTAATTTTCACCTTAGGCCGTTTTTGGAAAGTCAAAGGCCCTGGATTAATTTTAGTAGTGCCGATGATCCAGCAATTGGTGCGCGTATCATTGCGTACTGTCGTGATGTCAATTCCGCCGCAGGATGTTATTTCTCGCGATAACGTCTCGGTAAAAGTCAGTGCAGTTATGTATTTTCGTGTCATTGATCCAGAGCGTTGCATTATTCAAGTCGAAAATTATTTTGAAGCCACCAGTCAATTAGCGCAGACCACCTTACGTGCGGTATTAGGTCAGCATGAATTAGATGAGATGTTAGCAGCGCGCGATAAATTGAGTGCGGCGATACAAAAAATTATTGATGAACAAACCGATACCTGGGGTATCAAAGTCAATAATGTCGAAATTAAAGATGTCGATTTAAACGAAAATATGGTGCGTGCTATTGCCAAGCAAGCAGAAGCAGAGCGTCTGCGCCGTGCCAAAATTATTAATGCGGATGGCGAATTTCAAGCGTCTAAAGCATTGTTCCAAGCAGCACAAGTGTTAGCGGGTCAACCACAAGCGATGCAATTACGTTATTTACAAACGTTAATTGATATTGCGGGTGATAAAACCTCTACTATTATTTTCCCATTACCGATGGATTTAATTTCCGCCCTACAAGCCAAACTCAACCCGGAGAAACCTAATGTCTAAACTCAGCCAATGTTTAATTGCGTTATTTTGTTTTTTTTATTGCTACTGTTGCTTCTGCCGATACGGTGGTCACGATGAATTTCACCGCTAAGCAGGGTGTTGGTAAAACAGTAGGTACGATCACGGCGCAGGAAACAAAATATGGTTTATTATTCACGCCGCATTTAGCCGGTTTAACACCCGGTGTGCACGGTTTTCATGTGCATGTTAATCCATCATGCGATGATAACGGTACGGCAGCAGGTGGACATTTAGATCCAATGAACACGGGTAAACACTTAGGCCCTTACAATGATAATGGCCACTTAGGTGATTTGCCGGCATTATTTGTCGATAAAGATGGCACAGCGACGATGCCTGTGTTAGCACCACGTTTGAAGTTAGCCGACATTATGAACCATTCGTTGATGATCCATGAAGGTGGTGATAATTATTCCGATACACCAGCAAAATTAGGTGGTGGCGGCGGCCGTATGGTGTGCGGTGTTATTAAATAAACAGATTGAAAACCAAGTACTAACGATTGTTCGTGATTTTTTGACAGAATCAAAAGCAGAGCGTGCGACCCGTGCAGTTGCGGTCGACGCTCTGTTAGAACAAGATTTGGGAATTGGCAGTTTAGAAAAAGCCGAACTTTTTCATCGTTTTGAAAAAGCGTTTGCCGTTCGCTTGCCCGATCAAGTGATGATCGAAGCAAAGTCAATTAATGATATCATCATCGCGATTAGTACCGCTCAACCTGCGCAACCCATTTCTGTACGCGATATTCAGCCTACGCTAGAAGCGGTTGAGATGGATTTATCATCATCGGAAACATTGTTAGATGTATTATTCAAATACGCGCAAGAAAAACCCGATCGACCACATATTTATTTGCCAGATGAAAAAAACCACGAGCAAATCATCACCTACGGTAAATTGTTCCAACAAGCCAAAGCAACAGCACTCGGTTTAATTCATTATGGTTTAAAGCCCGGTGAAACAGTGGCGATCATGTTGCCTACCTGCGAAGATTTTTTTTATGTTTTTTTCGGAGTGTTGTTAGCAGGTGGAATTCCGGTGCCAATTTATCCGCCATATCGGCCTGATCGCATCGAAGAATATGCCAAGCGCGAAACCAATGTTTTAAGCAATGCAGAAGTACGTTTGTTAGTTACTTTTCAGCGTGCTGAGGGTTTAAGTAAATTATTACATGCGTTTATTCCTAGTTTATTAGCGGTAGTTACTGCCGATGCGTTGTTGGGGTTTACCGGCGAATTACCCAGTTTGGCATTAGAAGGCGAAAATCCCGCCTTAATTCAATATACTTCTGGTAGCACTGGTACGCCTAAAGGTGTTTTGTTAACCCATCAAAACTTGTTAGCCAATATTCGCTCGGTGAGCAAAGCAGCAGGTTTACGCCCTAGCGATGTAGGGGTAAGTTGGTTGCCGCTGTATCATGATATGGGGCTTATCGGCGCGTGGTTAGGAAGTTTTTATCGTGGTACGCCGGTGACTATTTTTTCGCCCATTACTTTTTTAAGTCATCCCGAGAGTTGGTTGTGGGCCATTCATTATCATCGCGGCACGCTTTCAGGCGCGCCTAATTTTGCGTATGAATTATGTGTTAACAAAATTGATGAAAAAGATATTCAAGGTTTAGATTTGAGTTCATGGCGCATGGCTTTTAATGGTGCGGAGGCAATTTATCCTAAAACCTTAGTAAAGTTTAGCAAAAAATTTGCGCCCTATGGTTTTAAGCCCGAAAGTCATTTCCCCGTTTATGGTTTAGCCGAGGCAACAGTGGCTTTAACTTTTCCACCCGTAGGTCGTAAACCGCGCATCGATCGTATCTCGCGTGATGCGTTAGAAAAAATGCAACAAGCCGTTCCAGTCAATGAAACTGCAAAAGATTATCTTGAATTTGTGAGTTGTGGCAAAGCGTTGCCCGATCATGAAATACGCATTGTAGATGAAGCAGGTGATGAAGTGGCAGAAAGAACAGTGGGTACTTTGCAGTTCAGTGGTCCTTCTGCCATGCAAGGTTATTATCGCAATCCTGTCGCTACCCAGGCCATCTATCATAATGGTTGGTGGGACAGTGGTGATTTTGCCTATATGGCAGAGGGTGAAATCTATATTACTGGCCGTAAAAAAGATGTGATCATTAAAGGCGGCCGTAATTTATACCCTGATGCGGTAGAAGAAATCACCGGGCATATTGCCGGTGTGCGCAATGGTTGTGTTGTTGCTTTTGGTGCGGGTGATGCAAAATCAGGTACCGAAAAATTTGTGATTGTGGCGGAGATCCGCGCAAAAGAATTCGATCAGTTAGAGCGAATTAATACCGAAATTATTGCTGCAGTTTCAGCGGCGGTCGGCATTCCGCCGGATGAAGTAATTTTAGTGCCACCGAAGACAATACCTAAAACATCGAGCGGAAAATTACAACGTTCGGCGTGTAAACAAATGTACTTGCAAAATAAATTAGTCAAAAATCGACTACCTGTATGGTTGCAATTGAGTAAACTTTTTTTAAGTGGGCTAAGCAAAAAAATTGCGCGTCATGCCGATGTAGTAGGCCGATTTTTTTATGCAGCTTATATTGGCTTAATACTGTTGATTACTTTGCCCTTTCTTTGGTTAGTAGCGGCAGTTGCTTCCTCTACTGTTGTCGTTAAAACTACCAAGACCTGGGCTAAAACATTATTACGCATAGTGGGTTGTCCACTGACGGTGGTGGGGCGCGCAAATCTCACGCAATTTAGTTCAATGATTTTTGTGGCTAATCATGCCAGTTATATCGATGCGTTAGTGTTAATCACTATTTTGCCTGATAATGTTGCTTTTGTGGGTAAAAAAGAATTATTCAAATTGCCGTTGTTGCGTACTATTCTTAAAAAATTACAAATGTTAACAGTCGATCGCATTGATTTTTCGCAAAACGTGACTGATATTCGGCGTATTGGGCAAACATTAAAAGATAATCGTTCCATTTTCATGTTTCCTGAAGGCACTTTTACTTATGCGACTGGGTTACGTCCCTTCAAACAAGGAGCATTTAAAATTGCCGTTGATCTTGAAAAACCAATTTGCCCGATTGCGATTCAAGGCACGCGTGCTATTTTGCGCGATACGTATTGGTTGCCACGGCCGGGTGCTATTAAGGTGACTATTGGTAAACCGATAGTGCCGCAAGAAAAAGGTTGGCATGAGGTGGTACGTCTGCGCACCGAGGCACGTATTGAAATTGCCGAACATTGTGGTGAGCAGGTGATTGATTTAGTGGCAGCGGGTGTGCGGCAACGCAACCCTAAAAATTATACTTAAAGCCAAATAAAGGCCCTACCGCAGTTGTTGAAGAATCACCGCTCATGGTACCTGAAGAGCCTAGCGCTATGCTTACTGGAATCACATCTACTTCAATATTCGAATTCACTTTATAACCAAACCCTACTAAAGCGGTTTTAGGCGTAGCTCTATTAATTGCTAATGAGGTTTGCGAAAATGGCACATTAAAAGTAGCAGGTGTAGTAATGGATGATTGATTGCCGACTAACTGCAGTAAGCTTTGGCTGTCTTTTACAAACACGGTAAATCCTGAACTGAAAGTATGTTTAAGCAAATCAGGTAATTGGAAAGCATATCCCGAAGTAATTAAATCACGCGTAGCAGGTGCAAGCACAATACCGTTATTCGTCCACTTTTGTTGTAAAATGGCGGAGTCTGTATAGGAATTTGAACTAAAATTTAAATAATTATTTGCACTTAGATTGTCAGGCGAAGCAAATATAATATTGGTATCTAATGAACTAGTAGGTATTGTAATCTTGGGCCCTGCATTTGCTGGGTAAAAGTTGGGTGTAACACTAGCCAGTGTAAACGTTGGAAACAGCAGAGTGAGAATGCTCAGTAGGTATTTACGCATATTGCTAACCTCCCGTCCTTCTAGGACTACGAGCATTGTAGCATAATTGCTGCGGACACAATAGGGCAAAGAAGCCCCATGAACCATAGCGAACCATAAAAATGGTTCACAACCATGATTTAGGTTCCATATGGTTCATTACCCAGTTATCCTTGATAAATAACCATAAAGGTCACTTTTTGGTCAGCAATGAACCATAGTGAACCAAAAAAGTGGTTCACAACCATAATTTAGGTTCCATATGGTTCATTATCCCAGTTATCCTTGATTCGAGTTGATGTGGCATTCAAAATCAAGCGTCTTTAAAAAGGTCTTCCAGGGTTACCTGCGCTGTAATAATTTCCTCTGAATACATAGAGGGTTTAAGTCCGCCTGCTGTAATCATGGCAAGGAAGGCTTGTTTTTTTGTTCGTGTCTGTTTTTGATAGGTTTTTATTTTATTAAGTAGATTATTTGCATAACTTTTGTCAATAACAAAAGGTTGTTCGTTATACTTGATTTCACAAATAGTAATTGCGCCATCTTTACGATCAAACAATAAATCAATTTGTACTCCAGCCTCTTCAGGTGATAAGCGGGGTACATGACGCCAAGTTCCTATTTCAGCACCGGGGTCAATATTGAGGGCGTTGCGAATTTGGGCAATATGTTTATGACAAATGGCTTCAAATGCATAACCAGCCCAACTTTTCCAGCCTGGAGTTTGTGTTTTAGAAAGCCAATAGCCGCGACTTTTATCTTGTTTGCGAATCGTGCGTAAATTAGTCTCCATCCAATGTAAGTAAAATAAAGTATATTCATCAATAATTTTGTAATAAACGCCTTTTTCCTGGTGCCCATAAGGAATAAATTCCAAAATAAAACCAGCTTCTTCTAATTCTTTAAGTCGTTTTACTGTTCTACCACCTTCGGGTATACCTTTTTTTTGAATGATTTGTGATTGCCCGATGCCATAACGGTATTTGGCGATGATTCGTATGAGGTCTATATAAATATTTTCTTCTTGGAATAGAGAAGCAAATAAACGACCAAATTCGCTGACCAGTGCACCGTCTTTTTGGAAACAAAGTTCATCAATACATTGATGGGCGGTCAGTCCTTTTCTGATTAATGATAGGTAATGGGGGATACCACCTAATACCATATAAAGATCCAATATTTGCCGATGATTTAATGTTATGCCTGCGGCTGCCAGAAAATTTTTTGTCTCGCCTAATGTAAAAGGACCGAGTTGCATAGTGCGAGTCACCCGATTATGTAGCCCTCCTTTATTATTAATAATTTTTTCGATGATCCATGAGGCAGATGATCCGCAGATAATCAATTTTATTCGAGAATCATGTACCCAATAACGGTTCCAGTAATAATCCAGTGCTTCTAATAATCCTGAGCGTTTAGTAGCCATCCAAGGAAATTCATCGAGAAAAAGAACTACTTTCTTGCGTGCAGGAACTAGCTGAATGGCTTTAGTCAGATCTTCAAATGTGTCGAGCCAGCTATTGCGGGGTGTAATTGCTGCGCCCTTATAAAAAGTATCGCCAATTTGTATAGCAAATTGTTTAATCTGTATTTTTAATTTTCCTTTTTGCAGGCCTGATGCATGAAAGAAAAGGCATGGCAATCGCTTAAAGAAATTTTTAATTAAAAAAGTTTTTCCAACTCTTCTTCTCCCGTACAAAGCTAGAAGTTCGGCTTTATTGGATTTAAGTAGGCCTTCTAAAATTTTTTGTTCTTGGCTACGCCCAATGATTGGGTTTGTTGTATTTGAGGTCATCTGTTGCGCACGGGTTATTTATAAGCGGCAGGTGCGTACATAGTTCTTGCTTCACCTGCCGCTTATGATGTTGTTATAAGTGGCAGGTACTCGCATAATTTATGTTTCACCTGCCGCTTATAATTGTATTATAAACGGCAGGTACGCACAAGAGGTATTGCAAAAGCAATATTTACTGATATCTTGGGTCTATCTATCCTTGATAAATAACCATAAACCTTAAAAAATATGTTTGATTTTCAGCCATGAAAGCTGTGAGTTATCCTTGATTTTCAACCATATAGTTCGTTTTATATTCAAAATGGTGAATTATGAACGTCGAATTTGGAGCTAAAATTTATCAGATATCTACTTCGTTCCAAACAACCTATCACCTGCATCACCCAAACCGGGCATGATGTAGCCTTGTTTGTTCAATTGGCGATCTAAGCTCGCAGTATAAATTGGCACATCAGGGTGTGCCTTAGTAATACGTTTTATTCCTTCTGGTGCTGCGACTACGCAGATAAGCGTGATTTTTTTGATGCCTTCGGCTTTTAAACGATTGATGGTTTCTAAGGACGAACCACCGGTGGCTAACATCGGGTCGCAAATAAAAAAATGACGGTTTTTGCTGTGTTTGGGAATTTTGAAATAATAAAATTGTGGTTCTAAGGTTTTTTCATCGCGATATAAACCGATGTGGCCGACGCGTGCTGATGGAATTAACGATAGCAATCCATCGACCATACCCAATCCGGCGCGTAAAATAGGCAAAATAACCGGTTTTTTACCGGAGAGTACCGGTGCATCGAAAGACTCCAATGGTGTGCGAATCAGTTGGGTTGTCATTGGTAATTCTTTGGTGGCTTCATAGGCCAGCAAGATGGTTATTTCTGTCAGCAATTCTTTAAAATCTTTTTTGCTGGTGGTGACTTGTCGTAATAAAGAAAGTTTGTGTTGCAATAAAGGGTGACGTACTTGAAAAAGTGTGGGAAATTTTTTAATAACTTTGGTCGTCATGATTTTCTCCTTCTGCTAAGTCTCTAATATAACGAAACAATTTCCGTGCTGCGTGTGGGGGTTGATTATGTTGTTGTTCTTTCTGAACTTGTTTTATTAACTGGCGCACCACTTGTGTTTCCGCATGAGGAAAAGCATTTATAAATTCAGTTAATGCCGGATTGCCTTCATTGAGTAAACGTTCGCGCCATTTTTCGGTACGGTGTAAGCGCCCAGTGGCTTGTTGATCTTGATTTTGTAATTTAGTTAAAGCGTGTTGAATAGCTGTAACATCACATTCGTCTAATAACTTAGCCATATAGCGCACATGTCGACGTAGTGCAATGTGGCTGGAAATCGCTTGGCCTTCGAGCACGGCAGCTAACAGCGCTTCATCGAGTGGTAATTGTTTTATCTGATTACTGTTGAGTTTAATCAGTTGTTCGCCTAATTTTTGCAGGGCGAGCATGTCGCGTTTAAGCTGGCTTTTGCTTTTGGGGGCTGGGGTGGGGTCGTCTTTATTCATAGTGGCTTATCATAACCACAGAAGGGGGTATTGGCTATAGCCCTACCCTATATATTGGGTTTTAAAAAGAAATTAACAACTACCTGTTGTAATAATGCAATGCTTTCACTAAAATCAATTGAGTGATGCCATCCGTAGCTGGGTAGCAAAAAAAGATAAACCATGAGGCTTATATATCATGCAAAACCAAAGCACAGAGACCCAGTCTGAACCTCCCGGTAGTAACTTACAAATTACACCGACTTTCCCTAGCTACGCGCCGAATAAAGACGCGAGTGCCCAACCTAAAACGCATCGTTTCCCCAGCAGCCAACACAGTAAAGAATTCCGCAAACGCTTTTATCCCAATGCCAGCACCCATGATTGGAACGATTGGAAATGGCAAGTGCGCAATCGTATTAAGGATTTGCGAGAATTAAGCCGCATTATTCAATTATCAGATGATGAAAGAACAGCTATTGAAAAACATACGGGATCATTGCCAGTAGGAATTACGCCTTACTACGCTTCTTTATTTAATGAAACCGATGCCAACCAAGGTTTGCGTCGCACCCATATTCCGGTGAACGGTGAATATCTGCGCGTGCGTGGTGAATTTGATGACCCGCTCGGCGAAGATCACGACACCGCAACGCCAGGGCTTGTGCACCGTTACCCTGATCGTGTGCTATTTCTTACAACCGGCTTTTGTTCTACCTATTGCCGTTATTGCACGCGTTCGCGCATGGTAGGGGGCGGTAATGAGTATTCATTTAATATCTCACAATGGGAAAAAGCGGCGCAATATATTGAAGCCCATCCAGAAATTCGTGATTGCTTGTTGTCGGGCGGTGACCCGTTGACCATCGGCGATGATAAATTAGAATGGTTGTTGGCCCGTTTACGTAGCATTAAACACTTAGAGTTTTTGCGAATCGGCACTAAAGTTCCAGTGGTGATGCCGCAGCGAATCACGCCGCAGTTAACCAAAATTTTAAAGAAATATCATCCGCTTTGGATGAGCATTCATTTTACCCATCCCGATGAATTGACCCCCGAAGTGCACGAAGCCTGCGCGCGTTTAGCCAATGCGGGAATTCCGCTCGGCAGCCAAACGGTATTGTTGAAAGGAATCAACGATGAGATCAGCATCATGAAATCATTGATGCAGGGTGTGTTGAAGATGCGGGTCAAACCGTATTATCTTTATCAATGCGACCCTATTTCTGGTTCAGCGCATTTTCGTACTTCAGTAGAAAAAGGCCTTGAAATCATTCGCGGTTTGCGCGGTCATACCACAGGTTATGCTATTCCTACCTTTGTGGTCGATGCACCCGGCGGTGGTGGTAAAATTCCCTTGCTGCCCGATTATGTGATTGGGCGCAACGGCGATGATTTACTGCTAACGAATTTTGAGGGTGGTACTTACAGTTATGCCGATCCAGGTGGTTCATTGGGGCTTAGCCAGAATAAGTTACGTAAGGCTGGGCTGCGTTATGATGAAAAGTCGGGCATTTATAAGTGAAACCATTAACTATTGGTCTTACCTACGATTTACGCGATGATTATTTAGCGCAAGGTTTTAGTTTAGAAGAAACCGGTGAATTTGATTCCAGCGAAACCATCGACGCGATCGAGAATACCCTGGGTCAATTAGGTTTTGTCACCGAGCGCATTGGTAATTTGTCACATCTGATTGCCGCGTTACAAAAGAAAAAAAGCTGGGATTTGGTGTTCAATATTGCAGAAGGAATGTATGGTTTTGCGCGCGAAGCGCAAGTGCCTGCCTTACTTGATGCTTATCGAATTCCCTACGTATTTTCTGATCCGCTGGTTTTAGCCTTGACACTCGATAAAGCACTAACCAAACGCATAGTGCGTGATCATGGTATTGCCACTGCGCCGTTTGCAGTGATTAGCAAACTTACTGAAATTGCAGCGCTCGACTTGCCTTACCCAGTATTTGCTAAACCATTGGCGGAAGGCACTGGCAAAGGCATCAACGCGCAATCGTATATTGAATCGCCAGCGCTTTTACATACAACATGCGAAGCTTTATTACAGCAATTTCACCAACCGGTATTGGTCGAAACGTTTTTGCCGGGTCGTGAATTTACTGTCGGTATGGTAGGAACAGGCGATAGCGCTAAAGTATTAGGTGTTATGGAAATTTGCTTACGCGCCAATGTAAACACCAAAGGCTGTTCGTTTATCGATAAAGAAAATTGTGAAGAACGCATTGATTATTTACCCGTGGATGACGCAGAATCACAACAAGCAGCAACTACTGCATTAGCCGCTTGGCGCGCTTTGCGCTGTCAAGATGGTGGCCGAATTGATTTGCGATCGAATGCTGAAGGCGTGCCGCAATTTTTAGAGGTGAATCCGCTGGCAGGGTTACACCCCACCCACTCAGATCTGCCCATTTTGGCGCAGCTAAATGGTTATTCTTATTATGATTTATTAGGCAAAATTATGAGCGCGGCTTTACAACGATTAAATCTTAGAGAATTTTATGCTACATAACCAATTTAAAAATAGATACGTCGCCATTCTGCATAGCAAAATCAAAGACCATGCAGGGCCTGATGAACAAGATACGCTCATCCAAATGGAAGCCATTCAATCGGCTTTAACCGCGTTAGGTTTAGAAGTCATTACTATTCCATTTACTTTCGATTTTGCCGCCATTAGTAAAGTTTTATACCAATACGACCCTATTGCTATTTTTAATTTAGTCGAATCCATCGAAGGCAAAGCCCGTTTTGTTCACGTGATTCCTGCCTTCTTACAACAAATTCATATGCCCTTTACTGGCAGCGATGAACGGGCGCTTTTTATCAGCAATGATAAAATAATCTGCAAAAACTTACTTAATGTTGCCCAGATACCTACACCCGCTTGGTTTGACCGGTCCACCTTAGAACAAGTACAATCTGTTCTCAATCAACCTTATATTATTAAATCAACTATCGAAGAAGGTTCAATTGGTATCGACAAAACCTCTATTGCGCAAGATCCCCAAGCATTATTAAGCATTATGGCGCAGCGCGAAAAACAATTCGGTGGCAAATGGTTTGCCGAGCGTTATATCGAAGGCCGTGAATTTAATATTTCATTGTTGGCCGACTCTAGAGGTAACCCAGAAATTTTGCCGATTGCTGAAATTCAATTTATCGATTTTGCAGTGGATCAGCCGCGTATCGTCGATTATGCCGCAAAATGGGATGCTGACTGCAAAGAATACCATAACACGCTACCGCATTTTGATTTTGCCCCTACTGACAAGGGTTTATTAAAAGTGTTAAGTGAGCTGGCATTAAAATGTTGGCATTATTTAGGGCTAGCGGGTTATGCACGTGTCGATTTTAGGGTTGATGAGCATGGTCAGCCATGGGTACTTGAAGTGAATACGAATCCTTGTTTAGCTAAGTATGCGGGTTTTTTTGCAGCAGCGGCGCGAGTGAATATGTCGTATGAAACGATCATAGAGCGCATTATTGAAGATGCTTTGCTGAGGAGCAAAATAAATTGAGTACGACCCATTTTAGTTGGCGCCAAACAGTACATGAAGCGGATATTGCTGCTGTGCGCAAACTCACCACCAAAGTCGGCGTGTTCTCCGAGGAAGAGAGTTTTGTGGCGGGCGAATTAGTAGAAGATGCTTGCAATAGGGGCGAGGCAGCAGGGTATCATTTTATCTTTGTAGAAGATAATAACCAAGTAATTGGGTATACTTGCTATGGGCGGATACCATTTACCGATGGCCGCTTTGATTTGTACTGGATCGCGGTTGACCCCGAATATCAAAGGCTCAAGCTAGGTACGGCTTTAATGCAGCGCAGCGAGCAAGGTGTTGCGCAATTGGGGGGCAAACGTGTTTATCTCGAAACATCAAGTCGTACGGAATATGCGCCGGTGCGTCATTTTTATGATCGCCATGGATATAAAAAAATAATTGAACTCGAAAATTTTTATCGCGATGGCGATAATAAAATCATGTACTATAAAATATTAACGTGAGCTGCTATGAAAAAAAAATCATCCGACAAAATTAATCTGCTTGCTGAAAAAACCCATTGGCAAGAAATGGCTGTAGATATTCTGAAACAAGCACAACAACAAGGTGCTACCAGCGCCGAACTCACTATCGGTAGTGATGTGGGTTTTTCAGTTAATGTGCGCATGGGTGAAGTCGATACCGTCGAATATAACCGTGATAAAGGAGTGGGTATTACTGTTTATTTTGATAAGCGCAAGGGCTATGCCAATAGTTCGGATACCAGCCCCGACGCGATTAAAAGCGCGGTGACAGCAGCGTGTCATATTGCCCGTTTCACTACAGAAGATCCTTGTGCCGGGCTTGCCGATGCGGCGTTAATGGCAAAAGATTATAAAGATTTAGATTTATATCACCCTTGGCATATCGAGACTGAACAAGCGATTGTGTTAGCGCGCGAATGCGAAGATTTGGCGCGTGCCTTTGATAAACGTATCACTAATTCCGATGGCGCGAGTTTGGGTACTTCACAAAGTATTAATATCTATGCGAATACACACGGTTTTATTGGGTCGGTTTCTACTTCGCGCCACAGTATTAGTTGCAGCGTGGTGGGTCAAGATGCTTCAGGTATGCAACGCGATTCCGGTTTTACCACTGCGCGTGATCCCAGTGATTTGGAAAGTGTGGCTAAAGTAGCGCGCGAAGCAGCGGAAAATACCGTGAAACGTCTCAGCGCGCGCCGCGTGAAAACTTGTCAAGTGCCGGTTATTTTTCGGGCCGATATCGCGAGCAGCATATTGGGAAGTTTTTTAGGTGCAATCTCAGGCGGTAATCTTTATCGCAAGTCTTCTTTTTTAGTGGATCATTTAGGTAAAAAAGTATTTTCTGATCACGTGCAGATTTACGAACGCCCACATATTTTAAAAGGCTTAGGCAGTTCACCGTTTGATGCCGAAGGTGTTGCCACTCATGATCGCGATTTGATTGTCGACGGTGTATTACAAGGTTATTTACTCAGTAGTTATTCTGCTCGTAAATTAGGCATGCAGACTACCGGTAATGCAGGTGGTTCGCATAATGTGTTAATTAAAACCAGCAATGATGATCTTGCTGCATTGTTAAAAAAAATGGGCACAGGCTTTTTAGTAACTGAAGTAATGGGGCAAGGCGTGAATTTGGTGACCGGCGATTATTCACGCGGCGCCAATGGTTTTTGGGTAGAAAACGGCGCGATTCAATACCCCGTCGACGAAGTCACCATTGCTGGCAATCTGCGTGATATGTACCAGCATCTAGTAGCGGTGAGTAACGACATCGACCACCGCAGCCATATTCTCACTGGCTCGATTTTGTTTGAGAAGATGACTATCGCCGGGGAGTGATGGGTTCAGTGTTCGAGAAAAATCTGCTGCCGCAAGGCGGGCAACTTTTGCTGGTAATTGATACACCCATTTTCCCGGAGAGCTATTATCCTGTTTTAATTGTGAAAGTGGTAGATTGAGATCCTGAAGTACCGATTTTAATGTATCGTGAGCATAATTATTATTGTAAGTTATATTTATGGTACTAACGTTTGTTGATTTTAGATGTTTTTCAATAAAATCTTTTAATATAAAACAAGCGATTATAGGGTCTATAGAATCCAAATTTACGTTGTTATCTTGGAATTCTGCAGCTAAACGTGGGCCCTTAGGCAAAATCATCCATCCGGTTCTAACTTCTTGTATAAGTTCTTCTAAAATCGTTTTCCCATTTTCCCATTGTTTTGATTTGACGCAGATTTGTAAAATATTCAGATATATTTTGTAAAAATATTCGCTACGACCGCCAGCTTCAATTTGACAACCAGGTTGTATGTGATGGGCCCAATTTTTTGCATGCTGAAATTCCTCAAAAGCGGCCTTAAGATATGTATCTTGCAGTTCCTGGGAAGCTTTTTCATCCGAAGCAAGTTTCCAAAATTTATAAATCAAATTATCATACATCCTTGGGCCCGCTACTTTTAATTTTTCTGCCTCTCTTATTAATGTTCGCGCTTCAGTATATTTTCCCAACCGAATAGAACAAGCAATAGCTATATCAAAAATTTCAGGAAGCTGTCGCTCAGCTCTAAGACGATAGTATCCTGGCTTATCAAGTAACATTTTAAAATTTTCAAATTGTTTTAATACAAGTTGGAAATAGTTTTTTTTCTGCTCCTTGAAAATACCGCTTGCTCGACCTAATGTATAGAGGCCATGAATCAAAATAAAATTACATTCAGCGCTAGCGTGATCGCTTCTTTCTGTTTCTTGTAGTAATTCTTGGGCTTTATCCACTCTACCCAATCGGATGGCGCAATCAATGGCTGCGCCAAAAATCTTAACTTTTTCTTTTTTTGTCGCTGGATAAATCAGTTGACTCGATAATGTATTAAATTGGACAAATTCACTTAAAGCGGTAGTAAGATAATGGTGTTTTTTTTCTTTTGAAATTTTACTATTTAAGCCTAATTGGTGCAGGCCATGAATTATGCTACCATAGCAACCAGCAATAGTATTCCCTGTCTTTTCCGCCGTTCGCAAAAGTGTTTGGGCATCTTCCACTTTTCCTATTCGAAGGGCACAATCAATGCCCACACTAAAAATTTTAGCCTTGACCGCTTTTGCATCGTTATCTTCTGGTTTATTTTTCAAAGAATCAAACTTTGCGGCTTCATTTAGAGCAATGTTAAAATAATTGCGTCGTTGCTCTTGTGAGGCTTCATTTTTGCCTAATCCGTGTAAACCATTAATTAAAGTATACCAGCATATATCATTGGCATAACCTAAGTCTTCGGTCTGGCGCAAAAATGCTTGAGCTTGTTCTATTCTTCTTAATCGAATGGCACAGTCGATTGCTACGCCAAATACCTTACACATCTCTTCTGTTACTACTTGATAACCTGGTTGGCCGATTAGGGTATTGAGGTGTACGAATTCATCTAGAACAAGATTAAAGTAATATTGCTGTTGTTCTGTTGAAGTTTTTGGCGCTAAACCTAGTTGATGTGCCATATGAATCAAGTGGTGATGAAATTTAGCATCCGCAATTTTCATTTTTTCTGCTGTACGTAATAGTTCTTGGGCTGTGATGAAATTATTTAAATGGATGGCGGAGTAGATGGCAAAATCAAACATCTTATATTTTTCTTGTTTGGTAATTCGATACTGGGGTTGCTCTGCTAAGGTATTGAAAGATGTGAATTCAGCAAGAACCAGACTAAAGTAATAGTCATGTTGTTCTTTTGAATCTTTGTGTGCTAAGCCTAAGTCATGGGCGGCATGAGCCACGCGTGAGTGAAGCCTGGGGTCAGCTATTCCTATTCTATTTGCTTCGCTTAATAATTGTTGGATTTTTTCATGATCTTTTAATTCGAGGGCCCAATCAAGAACCTCTTGATATATTTGCTGTATTTTTTCATTTTGTTGTTTGCCTTTGGGGTCGGTTTTTGAGTTAAAATGATTTAGTTCCGTAAGGGCAAGCTCAAAGTGATGTTTTCGTTGCGCTTCTGAAACACCGCGTTTTTGGCTTGATTCGTGTAGACGATGAATAAATGTAAAAAGATTTATCTCATCGGCAATATTTAGTTCTATAGCATCAGATAAAATAACACGCGCTTGTGTTACTTCTCCTAAGTCGAGAGCAAAACCAATGGCAACATTAAATATCTCATTAAATGTTTTGTAGTTGGGATTTTCTTTGGGTTGTGGAGATTTTCTTGCAACAATTTCTTTATAATTTCGTTTTAGGATCTCTATTTCTTGTAAAGCAAGTTTAAAGTAATCGTGTTGCTGCGCTTTCGAAGTTCTTCTTTTTTGTGATAATATACGTAAGCCATTAATCAAATTAAAATAGTTTATAGCGGTAACATTGCTTTTTCTTTCTGCTTCACGTAATATTCTTTGAGCTTCTTGTGGTTCTCCAATGATGAGAGCATATTTGATCAACACATTGGTGATCTTAGGAAATGCCGGATCTTCTTTATCATGAAAATAGGGTTGATCAAGTGAGTTTATAGCATTTTTAAATTCAGCCAAGACGATAAAAAAATTCTTTCGCTGAGTATCAGCTGTAACACGTTTGCCAGAAGTTAGCTTAAAGACGCCGTTGATAAAACTAAAATAACTGATATCATTGGCAATTCTATCTAATCTGGCTTCTTGTAATACGGCTTGGGCTTGTTGAATATCGCCGATCTTAATATAATAATTTAATACCTGATTAAAAATTTTAGCGAGCGCTCTGCCCTTTTCCCCGACGACATCAAAAAAATTTGTTCTTCTCACTTTTTTGTAATATGCCCATCTTTCTTTAGTTTTTTTGAACTCATCTAGGAATGTTTTAGTAAGATTTGTATTGCTATCTTTTTTTATCTTAATATTAAGCGTACTTAACATTTTTAAGTGATCTATCGCAGTGTCTGTATTTCTATTCTCGCGGTTTCGAAGTGTTTCTTGCTCGTCACCAAATTTATCATCTCGGGATACCGAAGGGCTTCTCCGACGTTTACGGGTTCCATTGCCATTTGCCTGCTCGCGTGATCTATCTTTGTGGTTTGGGTACATATTTTTTACCTAAGTTCGAGAGAGTAGTTAAGGTAGTTTAATATAGCATATTATCCTTAAGAAAACCTTAAGGATAATTATTTATAGACAGAAAGAAGTGGCTAAGCCGGGTACTTCAACCACAGCGGCATGGCGGTGGTGAGGTAGTCCATGAATTTCCACAGGCCGACGCGGTATTCGAGGTTGCCGAGGCGATCGATTTTACCTTCGGGGAAGGCGATGCCTAAGCCGAATAAACCCGGCGCGATGATGCCGGTTTTGTCGTCATAACTTAAATCATTAAACCCTTCGATCGAAATCAAGCGCTTTTGAAAACCAACGGCATAAACTGCTTTGGTGCAGTTCGGTAAATATTCTTGCAGATTTTCACTTGATGATAGTACACGGTGCAGTCGTGGTGGTAATGTACCATCGATATGTTCGCGTGCCCAATCTGCCGTAGTGCCTTTTAAACCGGTATCATCAAACAAAATCCAATCATCCATATACACGGCATAACGCAACGGCGATTGATAAAAATTAATAACTTTTTTTAACGAGCAATTTTCTAACAAATTGCGAATGATAAGAATAGCCGAATGCGATGAGCCAAATACTGCGACAGTATCTTCCTTGCTGCAATTTTGCGCTAAATGATCAGGATCAAAAGCCATCTCTAATGGAATGGTTTGTACCGCAGGAAAAGACAATGTTTTGGGTTCAGCGCCGGTCGCTAATATCACATTTTTAGCAGATAGTTTTTGATCAGCGAGAGAAATCTCCCAATGTTTGTGGTTTAATTTTAAATGTTTTACTAGCCCTGCTTGCCAATGCACTTGTTTTTGTAATTGCGCTGTCACCCATTGCAGCGGATCAGCCATAAATTTTAATTCGCAAGTTTTATCGGGATTTAAATTATGCAGGGCAAATTTTTCTGGGCAATTGGTATAATTAAAGGCATCGCTGGCGGTTAGAAATCGATTAAATAAACTGACTTTAGTATTGCTAGGCACTTTACGCCACTTGCTGCCGAAATCACCCACACGAAATTCAGGATCAAACCAGGCAATTTTTTCGGGTTTAACTTGGTTGTCGATGAGTTTCCCCACTGCGGCAATACCGGCAGGTCCCGCGCCGATGACGGCCCAGTCGAATTGTGTGATTTTATCTTGCAAGGTTATTCCCCTTCACCAAATTTATTATTAATGAGGTTTTCTAATGCCGCCAGAGCTGCTGTTTCATCTTCACCCTCGATACTAAATTCAATCGCGGTGCCTTTACTGGCAGCCAGCATCATCACCCCCATGATGCTTTTACCATTGGCTTGTTTGTTATTGCAAGTGATGATGATTTCGCTGCCAAAGTGAGAGGCTTCTTTGACGAGCTTAGCTGCAGCGCGGGCATGTAGGCCGAGTTTATTGGCGATGATGAGTGATTTTTTTAACATAATGTTATGCTGTAGTTATTTCAACACCATAGGAACAAATACCTCTTTGCCCACCACTTAAAGCCACTTGTGCGAGTTCTGTTAAGGGTAAATCAGGGTAATTCATTACACGGATTAACATCGGTAAATTCAAGCCAGCAATAATTTCCACTTGGTCATTCTCTTGTAATTTATGGGCAATATTGCTGGGGGTTGCGCCTAATACATCCGTTAAAATCAGCACACCACAACCGTGATCAAGTTCATTGGATAATGTTTGCAGAGTTGGCAATAACACATCAGGATCGGTGCCATGATCAACACAAAAAGTACAAGCGCGCAACGGTAATGTACCAAACGTTTTAGCCACAGCATCCAGCAAGGCGCGACCTACCCCGCTGTGTGTCACAAGCAGAACGCTGGCGCGTGCTGTTTTACAATTCTCGGTGTCGTATTTGAATATTTTCATAATAATTTCGGAAATAATTGGCAAGTTCTTCGGCAATATAAACTGAGCGGTGTTGGCCACCGGTACAACCTATTGCCACGGTCATATAATTGCGGTTGTCGTTTGCAAAACGCGGCAACCAAGTTTGTAAAAATTTTTGAATATCTGTTAGCAATTCTTTGGTAAAGGTTTGTTGCTGTAAATATTCTTTGACTTCAGGGGCAACGCCCGAACAATTACGCAAATTCAATTCCCAATACGGGTTGGGTAAACACCGTACGTCAAATACAAAATCCGCATCAAGTGGTACGCCATATTTATAGCCAAAAGATTGGAACAGTAATGACAAACCAGCATGTGTTTTGGGTGAAATACGATTACGCACTAATTCACGCAATTGCTGTACATTCAAAAAACTGGTATCAATACGCAAGTCAGCTAATTCGTTAATGGGGCCAAGCAGCTGTGCTTCGTTTTGTACTGCTTCTTTGAGTGAAATTTTTTCAGAAGATAAAGGGTGTTTACGGCGTGTTTCACTAAAACGTTTTATTAAGATGTGATCGGCCGCATCTAAAAAAATAATTTCATGTTGTAAAATAGTTTTCTTTAATTCGTCAATAATGCCAGCGAAGCGATCAAGATCAGCCGGCAAGTTGCGCGCATCAATGCTCACCGCAATTTGCGGGTGTGCATTAATATGGGCTACTAATGTGGGCAACAAACCTACGGGTAAATTGTCAATGCAATAGAAGCCCAAGTCTTCTAGCGCGTGGAGGCAAACACTTTTTCCTGAGCCGGAGCGGCCACTGACAATAGTAAGTTTCATAATGCAGTTTCAAGCAGTTGTTGTTGACGATTAATAAAATCTTCGCTGGCGCTATAACCCGCTAGTTTTAATTGTTGATTACGCACTGCGGCTTCAACGAGATTGATAAGGTTTAAAGTTGGCATAGCGGGTATCGTAATTTTGGTTACCTGGGTTTGCAAAATCAACTGGTCACATTGCACGCCTAACAGAGGGTCATCGCTCTTATTCGGCTTTGGCGGCAATTCGACCAGTTCAATGATAAGTTGTAAACGCTGCTTTACAGCGATAGCTTTATCTCCGAATGCACGCCTAACGTTTATTATACCAAAATTATGGATGTTCAAGAAGTCATGCAACAATTCAGGGCAGCGTCCTTCTAAAGTGCCATTGGGTAAGCGGAATATATCGACGGAATCATCGGCAATCAGTTGATGCCCTTGCCGAATAAGACCCAGTGCCAGCAAGCTTTTGCCGATGCCACTGACACCAGTGAGTAGGGCCCCTAAGCCAAAGACATCCAAAAAAACACCGTGTAATGAGAAATTGGATGTATTCAGCATAGTTAGAGTTACAGTAAGTCTTCTTCTTCGATAGAGGTGTGATCTTTGCCATTACCGTTTTCTTTGCCACGATGGTCTTTTTGTCGTTCTTTATGTTTGATGATTTGATGGTTTAACTTATCGACCAGCAGATCAATCGCGCTATAAAGATCTTCTGATTCTGAACGGGCAAATAGTTCAGCCCCAGATACGTGAAGGGTCGCTTTAGCAATTTGTTGTAATTTTTCGACATCTAAAACCATGTTAATACTTGTAATATTATCGCCGCGCTTTTTAAGGCGGTCGAGTTTTTCTACGGCAAAAGTGCGTAGGGCGGGGGTGACTTGAACGCCATGGCCAGTTATGTTGATTTGCATGGGATTACTCCTTTTTTGAAGTTAGAATTTTTAATTCGCGCGGAGTTTATTATACTCCCTATTTACTAGTTTAGCTCAATTAGAGATCAAATTCATGGCCAAGGTAGACTTCACGCACTTTTTTATTGTCTAAAATGGCTTGTGGGGGGCCAGCACAGATGAGTTCGCCTTGGCTAACGATATAAGCTCGATGACAGATATCGAGGGTTTCACGCACATTATGGTCGGTAATGAGTACCCCAATGCCACGTTCATTGAGATGGCTAATCAGGCGCTTAATATCGACTACCGAAATCGGGTCAATGCCCGCAAAAGGTTCATCTAGTAGCATGAATTTAGGTTCTAAAGCCAAGGCGCGGGCAATTTCAACGCGACGGCGCTCGCCCCCCGATAAGCTAATGCCTATAGAGTCGCGTATATGGGTTATATGGAATTCTTGTAACAGGGTTTCAAGGCGTTCTTCCCGTTGTTCAGGGGAAAGCTCTGGGCGTAATTCTAAGATGGCAAGAATATTTTCTGCCACTGTGAGTTTGCGAAAAATGGAAGCTTCTTGCGGTAAATAACCGATACCCATGCGCGCGCGCGTATGCATGGGGAGGTAGGTAATATCCTGGTCATTAATCAGCACTTTACCATGGTCGCTGCGGATCAACCCAACAATCATGTAGAAACAGGTTGTTTTACCCGCACCATTAGGGCCTAACAAGCCGACAATTTCTCCGGTTTTAATTTCTATCGAAACGTTCTTGACGACTTCACGGCGATGGTAGCTTTTGCCTAAATTTTCAGCTTTTAAGGTATTATTCGGCATCATAATTTATTGTTCTTTTTGGCTCGGCAGAATAACAATGCTAGTGCGCCCTTGTTGTGACTTAGGCGAAGTAACAATTTGCAGGTTAATATCATAGTTAATTTGTGGCCCGGCATAAGTGTCGTTTCCTTGAATCGCTTTAGCTTGCCCTATAAATTCAGTATATCCTTTAGGCGGATAATAATTAATAGTCAGCGCTACCGCAGTAAATAGTAATTTACTATTATCAGGTAGTGTACTGTAGCTGGCTAATTGTCCTGTGGCAACGGCTTTGAGCAGTTGATTATGTTTATCAGTATAAGTGACTAAATTATCGGCAGTGACAACGGTTGTGCCTTGAGTCAATTTAACGTGGCCATGATAAGTACTAATTCCCGTTTTATGATTTAGTGTGGCCCAATCAGACTCTACAAATACCGGTTGTGTTTTATCGCTACTCAATGCTAGACATTCAATAGGCACATACGATAGCAATAATAAAATTATAATAGTAAATAATTTTTGCATAAAAATAATAACTTATTGAGTAGCAGCTGGTGCTTGTTGATAATGCCCACGCGCTTGTGAAAACAATTGTATATCACCGGTTTTTAAATCAGCACGCAAGCCAACAGAATTTGCAACGCCACCGGGCTGCACTAGCTGCACGGGTTGTTGTGTAGTAGCGTATTGATCTTTGGGATAGACGGTCAACGCTGAAGTAGTAATAGTCATTTCTGAATTATTGGGGCCAGCCGCTTGGTGCAGGCGTACATGATCCCACAATTGCACAATGGTCGTGCCATTTTGTGCTTGGCCTTTCAGCGAATAAATATGCCATGGTTCGTTATTAGTTCCATCGGCATTGAAAATAACAATGTGAGGTGTGGTCACGTTGGTGGTATCGCCAGCTGGGTAGTGCACCATATTTGGCGCGAACAATTCATCTTGCGGTGTGCCTGAATCTACATTCATGCGCATCGCAGCCACATTTTTAGTGAAGGAGTCAGGATTTTGCGCTGCATTTTGATTTTGCACAATGGCTTGTGAATTTTTATAAGCGAGCCAACCACTAAAAGTAGCGAGTAATAATAATGGAAAAAGCGTGATAAGCTGTCTGGAAGTCATGTTAATTATTTTAAAGTAGTTAAAAAACGGGCTTGCATCTCTTCGAGCTTGCCTTGCGCTTGTAAGATGATTTCGCACACTTCACGCACTGCGCCTTCGCCACCTTTTGCTTCGGTGTGCCAAAATGCATACTGCTTTACTAAGGGTACTGCATTGGCCACAGCAATGCCTAAGCCTACTTTGCAAATAATAGCGAGGTCAGGAAGATCATCACCCATGTAAGCGATATTTTCTGGGTCAAGACGAACTTTATTGAGGAGATCATGATAGGCTGTGTGTTTATTTTCTTGCCCTTGATAAATATATTCGACGCCTAAATTTTGCAAACGTTGTGTAACGGTGGTGCTCGTGCGACTGCTGATAACCGCAATTTTTACACCGGATTCTTGTAGCAATTTCATGCCAAGACCATCGTGCACATAAAAAACTTTTTGTTCATTGCCTTGCGCATCAAAATAAAGTTTGCCGTCGGTTAAAACGCCATCGACGTCTAAAATAAGGAGTTTAATATGCGAAGCTTTTTTTAGTAATTCCGTTTGGCTTATCATGCAACGCCCGCCCGTAACAGATCGTGCATGTGTAAAGCGCCGATGACTTTGTTATCGGTATCAACAATAATTAAAACGGTTATTTTATAAGTTTCCATAATATTTAATGCTTCCGCTGCTAACATGCTGTGTGGAATCGTTTTACAATTTTTCACCATGATATCGCCGATAGGTGTGTGATGAATGTCAATTTTGCGATCGATCGCGCGGCGTAAATCACCATCGGTAAAAATGCCCAGCAGTTGATCTTCGGTATTAAGAACAGTCGTCATGCCCATTGCTTTTTGTGACATTTCTACCAGTGTATGGATCAATTTAGTATCGGGTGTGACTTTAGGTATGGCATCGCCGCTGCGCATGACATCAGCTACGCGCAATAATAAACGTCGCCCTAAGCTGCCATTCGGGTGCGCCAAGGCAAAATCTTCAGCGGTAAAACCACGTGCTTCTAACATCGCAATCGCCAGCGCATCACCCATGACTAATGCAGCAGTGGTGCTAGACGTGGGGGCAAGCCCCAATGGGCAGGCTTCTTTATGTACGCTGATATCGAGGTGGATATTAGCGGCTTTCGCTAAAGTGGAATTAGGGTTGCCAGTGAGGGCAACCAATGGGATACCGAGTCGTTTGATAAAGGGCAACAACAACGTAATTTCATCGGTTTCGCCAGAATAAGAGAGTGCCAATACCACATCTTTGAGGGTAATCATCCCCAAGTCGCCATGGCTGGCTTCACCTGGATGCACAAAAAAAGCTGGGCTGCCAGTGCTAGCAAGGGTAGCGGCGATTTTATTGCCTACATGCCCCGATTTGCCCATGCCGACCACCACGATACGGCCTTCACAGCTTAGTAATAGGCGACAAGCTTTAGCGAAGTTTTCATCGATACGTGAAGTAAGGTCGTTGATGGCTTTGGCTTCAGTTTGAACGACCGCAAGCCCGAGGTCGCAAAATTGTTGATCTGTGCTCATGGGCGACATTGTCGTCTATTTTTGTGGAAAAAGCCACTCTAAGGCCTCTTTTGCTGGCACTGTAGGTCAGATAAAAGTGTAGGTCGGATCAAGGAGCGCAGCGACGGATCCGACATCTTTGAATCATTCTAAGCGGCGTAGTGCTTTTTCTTGCGAAAATCCCTGATCCAGTAACACGGCCATTTGTTTATCGCGTGCCTCATAGGTGTGGCCGCCGAACATGACGCCGATCAATCGTGTATTATCGCGCACCGCAGACGCGGCGAGGTTATAGCCAGAGACATCGATAAAACCGGTTTTGATACCATCCATGCCGGGGTAATGGCTCATCAAATGATTGTGGTTGTGATAGGTGATATTGTTGTAGGTAAAGCTGCCAAAGCTAAAAAAGTGATAATATTGTGGAAAATGATAAATCAATTTTTGCGCGAGAATGGCAATATCACGCGCCGTGGTTAATTGCCCGGCATCCGGTAAACCCGATGGATTATCAAAATGTGTTTGCATCATACCTAATGCATGGGCTTGTTGTGTCATCAATTCTGCAAAGTGACTTTCAGTGCCGCCCAATTTTTCGGCCATGGCTACGGCTATGTCATTGGCAGATTCTACTGTTAAACCCATGATAGCATCTTCTACGCGTATTTCTTGACCTGGTCGTAATCCCAATTTTGAAGGTTGTTGTTTTGCAGCATTGGCTGAAATCGGTACTTTGTCGTTGAGGGTCAGTTTGCCCGTTTGCAATGCTTGGAATGTCATATAGAGCGTCATCATTTTAGTGAGTGAAGCTGGATGACGTAATTGATCGGGATTGGTGGAATGCAAAATACGCCCGGTTTTAGCTTCAATAACGATATCGGCATAACCGACATCGGGATCGTGAGATGTTTTAACGTGTTTAGGGACATGTTTTTTAGGTTTAATATGATGCTTGGCGTGTTTGTGGTGATGGGTTGTAGTCTGCGCCATGGCAGTGCTGCAAAAGCAACTTAACAAAATAGTGAGAAAAAATACGATTTGTTTTTTCATGTGGTTTAGTTCAGTGCTAGTGAAAACGGCGCGATAGTAGCATAGCTTAATTGGCAAAACCAATTTTATTAAATGTTTAGTGCCTAGCCTAAAAATCAACCACTTTGAGTCTCATTCTACTTTGTAGCATGCTTTACATAAATTAAACTATTCGTAAAATCAAAATAAACTAAATTTTCTTGATAAAAGTTAGAACCCATGAGTGCATCAAATGGCGCTTCTGTGGGAATATCGGTGATCTGAAACCATGTCTTGGGCAAAGGGGTATTATTGAGGGTAATGAAAGAAGTAGGTGCAATGCTTGAGCAATTAATTTTGCTGTAGGGTGCGTTGCCAGGGCAGGGCGCAGCCTTAAAATTGGCTGCCATTGTTTTGCTGATAACCGAAGGAATGGAACCGGTGTCCCAACTGACTGTTAGTGGCCTACCATTTAGAAGCAACGCAGATTGCAAATGACCATTAAATGGAATAACTGTCCAGTTTGAGATGTCATAATCAATGGGTTTATTGCCAGGTTTAGTCAAGATCATTTGTGCATGAGGATAATCGAGTAACACGTTAAATTGTGATAATAGCTGAAATCCAATTAACCCGTTATTGGAAGCTTCTGTTGCTTTAAATCCGGCGTTATTGCCACCCCAGAGTTGTGTCATCAACCTGCCTTTGACGTTATCAACCGTAAAAGATCCTATTTTAACTTGTGGAATAATAAATACTTGTTCACAGTGTTTGCCATCAAACGCTTGAAAGCATTCTTCTTGGCCGGTGAATTTAATCGGCAGCCCTTTTATCGCGTTAAGGCTTAAAACTACGCCCGCTTTTTTTTCGCCGGTGTCTAATAAAATTGGCAGATTTTTCCCTGCGATGTTAATTGTGGTCGATGGCATTCCATAAGGCGCTGGATTGCCGCTATTAAATTGTAATGGCAAAACGGTTTGTGTTGATGAGGGTGTTTCTGCAAATGCAACAGTGCTGCTAAATAATATAATAATAGCTGCGAAATGTTTTTTAGTATTCATAATATTAATCCTCTTTAAATTCAATAATGTCGCCTGGTTGGCATTCTAGATATTTGCAAATCGCTTCTAATGTTGCTAGTCGAATAGCTTTTGCTTTGCCTGTTTTTAAAATTGATAAATTTTGTTCGGTAATGTCGATAGCTTCCGCTAATTCTTTGGAGCGGATTTTACGCTTTGCTAGCATTACATCTAGGTTGATAACAATCCCCATAAATTCACCTTAAATAGTCAGTTGCTGTTCTTCACGTAATTTGCAACCTTCGGCCATGATCCAAGAAATTAATATAATTAGCAACGCGGCAAGCACGATGCCAATATTAGTGCCGCTGAGGCTGACTTCCGCAATGCGAGTGCCATGTGGATTTTGCCAAGTTAATAACGCACTCAGAAAGCCTTGGTAAAATGGATTCACAACTTGACCCAGCAATAACCCATAAGCTGTGTTGCGAATGTATTTAACATTTTGACTAGAAAATATTTCCCCTTGTTGATAGAGCTCGAATAGTTTGATTAAAAAATAAAGCACCAGCATATTTATTCCCGTTGGAATTAAGCTCAGCAAACAGCCAAAGATTTTTGTAGATAAGCTGAGTTCATGCAGAATTTTTAACTTGTCGAGGCCATTGGGGAGAAAGCTGAGCGATAGGTTTTGAGAATCAATGACCGGATTGGGGGCATTGATCCAACAAATAATGGTTATTATTGGCAACAATACGAATGCTAACTGAAGGAGCACTCGAAAGAAGATGCTGACTTTTTTGATGTTATGCATATTTAGGTCTCCAGGTAGAAAAATAATATGGGGGTACTCTACCTGGATAATTATCGATTGTCAATCATTAATTACTATAAATCAATAAAATATTATAAGGTATTCATATCTATCACAAATCGATAACGCACATCACTTTTAATAGTGCGTTCAAAAGCTTCTTGGATTTTTTGGATAGGGATCACTTCAACATCGGCTGTAATATTTTTTTCAGCGCAATAATCCAACATTTCTTGCGTTTCGCGAATACCGCCGATCAACGAGCCAGCCAGTCTTCTTCTTTTGAAAATGAGCGAGAAGGGTTGTACTTCTAAGGGCTTATCGGGTACGCCGACTATCACCATGACGCCATCTCTACGAATCAAATTAAGATACATGTTTGGATCGTGCGGTGCAGCAACTGTGTCAAGAATAAAATCAAATTGATTGGCGAGCGCTTCTAAATTTTTAGGATCTTTAGTCACTACAAAATGATGTGCACCTAAACGTAATGCATCTTGTTCTTTAGATTTAGAGGTACTGAACACCGTAACGTCGGCGCCCATAGAGGCTGCGAGTTTAACGCCCATGTGCCCTAAACCACCCAAGCCAATAATCCCCACACGTTGGCCTTTTCCTACTTTGTGTTGTCGCAGGGGTGAATAAGTCGTGATACCTGCGCAAAGCAAGGGCGCAACATTCGCTAAATTTAATTTAGGTGAAACTTTGAGCGCATAATTTTCATCGACGACAATTTGTGAAGAATAACCGCCAAATGTAGGGGTTTTCCCATCTTGCTCGGTGCTCGCATAGGTAAAACTTGGTCCCTTATCGCACAATTGTTCTTCGCTTTCTTTGCAGTTAGCGCAAGTGCGGCAAGAATCGACAAAACATCCCACACCTGCGACATCGCCCACTTTAAATTTTTTGACATCTGCGCCCACTTGCACGACTTTTCCCACAATCTCATGGCCAGGAACCATAGGGTAGGTGGCAATGCCCCAGTCGTTGTTCACTTGATGGATATCAGAATGGCAAACTCCGCAATAAGCGATTTTAATTAATACATCGTGTGGGCCTGGTTGGCGGCGTTCAAAATTAAAGGGTTCTAATTTAGCAGCGCGGGTTTTAGCAGCGTATCCTCGGGTGGGTAACATAACTTTCTCCTGGTTGGTTTTGAATTATTTATATTATATCGCAGAATCATATTTTTATACTACCTAATTGTGTTTATAATACTTGTTCAACGGATGGCTTGGAAAAATAATGTATAAAAAATATTGGCTTTTTATAATGGCTGCTTTATTGCTGCCAACATTGGGTGTTGCAGATGATGCACAAGCTCCACAAACAACGCTCAGTAACTTAAAAATTTCTGGTTATCTCGATGGTTCTTACAACTATTTGGTCAACAGCAATCAATTTATCAGTGGCGTTAACGATCGTGTTTATGATTTAGATCCTAACAGTGCTACTTTGCAACAAGCTGCGATTACTATAGCGGATCAACCAACGCAAGGTTTTGGTGGCTTGTTAAATCTGATGGCAGGCCGCGATGCTTTAACTTCCGCATCTTATGGTGATAATCCCAATACCGGAATTCACGATTTTGGTTTTGATCCGGTACAAGTTTTTCTGCAATACGCTATCGGCAAGTTTACAATTATCGCGGGTAAATTTAATACCATAGTGGGTGAAGAAGCCCTCGATCCTACTATCAATACCAATTTTTCCCGTTCAATTATTTATGGCTATGCAGAGCCTGGTACATTTACAGGTGTGCGTGGCACTTACGCAGTAAACGATAAGTTAAATTTTACGCTCGGTGTAGACAATGGCTGGGACAATATCCGTGATACTAGCCGTGTAAAAACCTTGGAGTGGGGTGTTTCGTATATTATCAATCCCATGTTTTCTTTTTCGACGCAAGGTTATACCGGTGAAGAGCGTGCTACCGAAGATGTTTCATCTGGCCCGACCGGTTGGCGTAGTTTAATTGATGTGATTGGCACGATGAACGCTACACAAAAACTGACTTTTGTTGCTAACTATGAATATGCTTGGCAGACCAACGCTTTATTGCCGAGTGGTGTGGATGCCAGTGCAACTTGGACCGGCATCGCTGGTTATATCAACTATAAATTTAATGATCATTGGCGTACTTCATTGCGCGCGGAAGATTTTGATGATGAACAAGGTTTCCGCACTGGCGTTAGACAAAATTGGCAAGAAGTGACTTTGACCGTGGGTTATGCACCGATCAAAGATTTTGAATTGCGTGTCGAAACGCGCCATGATTTTTCTAATGTGGATTCTTTCCTCGCCTCGGATGGTATCGCCGTCCGCAATAATCAGCAGTCGTATGCCCTCGAAGGTGTTTATAAATTTTAAGGGGTCGGAGTCTCTGAGAAGCCAAGCTGCTGCTGGTTGTGCTCTCTGATGGCTCTGTCTAATAATCTCTTGAATTCCCTTGATCGCGCCAATTTTTGGCGCTATAATGGTTTATTGTTCGATAATTGTCATATTAATGGCGCATAAAAACTCAATCAGGAGTATCTCATGGAAAAACACAGCAGAAATGAAGAATTAGATACTATTTTGCAGGCTGTCCGCTTGTTTCCGCGTGGAGCCGGGCTGGAGGAAATCAGTCGGCGTCTGGGGCCAAGCTTGCCACGCCGTACCCTGCAGCGCCGCTTGGCTGATCTGGTAAAAAATAAAGAGTTAACCCGTAAGGGTGCCGGTCGTGGAGCCTGTTATCAATATGCCATTGATATTAATTATTCACCGGTCAGCGCTACGCGCATTATGCGGATTGAAGAACCCATTACGCCGTATGACATTCCCTATTCGCCGGAAGCCAAAGAAATTTTGCAACAGGTGCAGCAACCGGAGGATTTGCGGCAAGCAGTGGGTTATCACCATGAATTATTAGATAGCTATCAACCGAATCAAACTTTTTATCTGCCGCAAGAAATGCGCGTGAAATTACATCATTTGGGTATGCCGTATGGTGAACAACGCCCCATGGGGACTTACGCTCGTGAATTATTAAATCAGTTGCTGGTTGATCTTTCATGGAATTCCAGTCGCTTAGAAGGTAATAGTTATTCTATATTAGAGACCGAGCGCTTAATCACAGAAGGTGAAATAGCGCCGAATAAAAGTAGCATCGATACGCAGATGATTTTAAATCACCAGACGGCGATTGCTTATTTAGTGAGTGCGGTAGAGGAGATTGGTTTTAATCGTTTTACTATTTTTAATTTGCACGGCATGCTTGCTGAAGGATTATTAAAGAATCCTAAAGCTTGTGGTCGGTTACGTAATATTGCCGTAAGTATTAGTCATACCCAATATACTCCGACACCGATTCCGCAATTGATCGAGGAATGTTTTGATCAGGTTTTAGATAAAGCATCTGTGATTAAAGATCCTTTCGAACAAGCATTTTTTGCGATGGTGCATTTGCCTTATTTACAACCATTTGAAGATATCAATAAACGAGTTTCGCGGTTATCGGCCAATATTCCCTTGATTAAAAATAATCTATGTCCGCTATCTTTTATCGATGTGCCTGATCAAGCTTATATTAACGGTATACTAGCGGTTTATGAGTTTAATCGCATCGAATTGCTGCGTGATGTGTTTGCCTGGGCGTATGAACGTTCTGCCATGCAATATTCCAATATACGTAAAACATTACCAGCGGCAGATCCATTCTATATACGTTATTACCATCATTTTAAAAGAGTTGGAAATACAGTGATTAAAAAAGCCATGCCTAAAGCGGAGGCCGCTGAATATATTAGAAATTGGGCGAATAAAAATGTTAAGCCGCAAGATCGTATTCGTTTTGCAGAAACTTTGGAAATTAATTTACTAGCCGCCCATGAAGGCAACTTTGTTAGTTTCCGCGTGAGCTTAGCCGAATTTGAAACCTGGCAGGTAAGGTGGTTGGGGAAATAATAATTTTTTTTGTGCATTTAATGGGAAAATACTATGTTTAAAAAAGAAACTGTTTTTATATTAGGGGCTGGTGCAAGTAAGCCGTATGGATATCCGTTGGGGTCGGATTTAATTAAGGAGATAATTGCAAATATAGATAACGATTGTATTTATATTCCGAAAATTCAAAATATATAAAGTGGAAATAAATATTCTTACAATAAATCTGATAAGATGGAAAAGAATAATAAATTAGAACGGGGGTATAAATTTGGTGATTTCAAAGAAATTTTTTTAAATACGAAAATTAATAGCATTATTCTTAGAAGGGCAAATATTTCTTATGCGGATGGCTCAGAAGATTTTCAGTTTAAGAAATTAAAATATATGGATTTCAAGGGCCGTATGAATAGTTTGGGTGAGCAATTTAAGGGAATTAAACAATGCTATTTTCAACGCACAGGCGTTGAATTGGAAATTGCGTGCTCAACAGCAGAATCAATTATTGATGCTTACCAAAATGATTTCAAAATATATTTATGGCGACCTAATTTACCGGACGAGGAGGATAACCACATCTTGGAGTTAGCTGTGGCTGGTAATGCACAAGCGATAATTACCCACAATTTAAAAGACTTTAGACAGGGGCAATTAGCATTTCCTCAAATTGCTATATTAACCCCTAAACAATTCATAACGGAGGATCAACATGTCTACACTCACTATCAGATTGCCTGATGATAAATATCAACGTTTAAAGATGCTTGCTAAACATCGGCATCTTAGTATTAATAAATTGATGGAAGAATTATCCACCATGGTGCTTTCTGCATTTGATGCTGAAACAAGGTTTTTAGCACGCGCTGCACGGGGAAATCCTAAAAAAGGTTTAGAGATTTTAGATAAATTAGATGAACATTTTGGAACCGCGATGTTAAATAAAGCCAAATCTATTGTTAGCAAAAAAAAGAAAGCTAAGTAGGAGATTTTGTGTTTTTCCTACCCACACACATACGGCGCTAAAAACACTGCGGCTAAACCCGCTAAAAAACCGAAGATATGGCCTTCCCACGAGGTGCGTTCTTCGCGTGGGAAAAAGTTAAAGAGTAAACTACCGAAATAATAAACGCAGACAACACCTAAAAATAAGGTGATTACAGAAGGGTGTTGATAGGCATCGACTAACAAATAACCCCAATAACCCATCACCATACTACTCGCGCCGACGTGAATCGCTTTGCGGCCGAATAACCAAATTGCCGCGCCGCTTAAGAGCATAATAATCAAGCTCACACAAACAAAATTGTGCCAACCGTTGATTAAAACAAATGTGATTAATGCCAGTAATGGAATGGTATTAAAAAATAAATGATTAAAACCCGCATGTAAAAACGAAAAACACGGAATACCGATTAAACCAAAGAGATGGCGTGGATAAACGCCTAACAAATTCAACCGATAGCCCACTAATGCGTTTACGATGTTAATTCCCCACAACACGGCAATGATCATCAGTGTGGTGGGAATGTTAGCTTTTATGGCTGAAAAAGCGTAAACGAGTTGGTCGATGTAGTTGTCCAAAATTCTACCTTAATAAATCCAAATACTTCTCTGCATCCAATGCCGCCATACAACCGGTGCCTGCCGAAGTAATCGCTTGCCGATAAACATGATCAGCCACATCGCCTGCGGCAAATACACCCGGCACACTGGTTGCTGTGGAGTTACCTTCACGCCCGCCCTGTGTGATAATATAACCATTTTCCATTTTCAATTGATTGGCAAAAATTTCAGTGTTGGGGGTGTGGCCGATCGCAATAAAAATACCCTGAATAGCAATATCTTTTTTGCTATTATTTTTAATTTCATTAACACGTACACCAGTAACGCCGGAATGATCACCTAACACTTCATCAATCGTACTATCTAATTGCAAACTCACATTGCCCGCAGCAACTTTCGCCATTAATTTATCGATTAAGATTTTTTCTGAGCGAAATTTATCGCGCCGATGAATTAACGTCACGTGTTTAGCAATATTAGCAAGATATAATGTTTCTTCTACCGCAGTGTTACCACCACCAACCACGGCAACATTCTGATTTTTATAAAAGAACCCGTCACAAGTTGCGCAAGCAGAAACACCTTTGCCCATAAAAGCGGTTTCCGAAGGCATACCCAGATAACGTGCCGAAGCGCCAGTCGCAATAATTAAAGCATCGCAGGTGTAATGATGGTTTTCACCCGTGAGCGAAAATGGTTTTTGCCCAAGCTGGACGCTGGTAATTTGATCAAAAATAATTTGCGTGTTGAAGCGTTCAGCGTGGCGTTGCATACGCTCCATCAAACCAGGGCCTTGCAACCCTTCGACATCACCAGGCCAATTGTCGACATCGGTGGTCGTCATCAGTTGACCGCCTTGTTGCATCCCGGTAATTAACACCGGGTTGAGGTTGGCGCGCGCGGCATAGACAGCGGCGGAGTAACCGGCGGGGCCGGAGCCAAGAATAATTAAGCGATGGTGTTTGATTTCTGGCATAAATATAATTCCAAATAAGAGTATGAAGTGGTTAAATATGGTTATAATACCTTATTCTATACGCATAAATAAACTAGAGTTTAGGAGAACAGTTTTGAGAAGAAGAACCCAAACAACCACAAAGCCCATAAACCTTAACTTTAATCAACATCTAAGGGAAGGGTTATTTATTCTCGCTGGCGCAGTAGCGCTATTTTTATGGATTGCTTTATTTTCTTATCATCGTTCTGATCTGGCTGGCGTCATGAAAATTGCCAATACGGGCGGTCGGGTTGGGGCGTGGATGGCGGAACTATTTTTTGATTTACTGGGCTACATGGCCTATTTCTTATCCCCCATGTTGGTTTATGCAGGGTGGGTCGGTTTTCGGGATCGGCATATTACCGAGAGTGTCGATAAACACTTGTTAATGATGCGTAGCTTAGGTTTTCTTTTGGCGTTCATCGGCAGTTGCGGGTTGGCCACTTTACATAGTTCGGCTATTGAGCTTTCGTATGGAGCAGGCGGCATTTTGGGTTTGGGTGCGGCCAAAGCTTTAGTGGCATTAGTCAGTTTTACTGGCGCTTCTTTATTATTACTGGCGCTGTTTTTATGTGGGATTACTTTAGGCACTGGCTTATCGTGGTTCGAACAAATGGATAGAGTAGGGCGTTTCACACTTTATTTAATGGAGATAACCGGCCAAGCCACGTTGCATGTGGGCGCATGGATAGGTGATTTGTGGAGTCATCTGCGCGAACGCTTTAGTTCTGATAACGAGAGTGGCGCGGTTCGCACCAATGTAGAACTCAAAAAAGTAGGTAAGCGCAACCTAGCGCGGATGGAACCAGAAATTCATCGGCAAGATGCAGAAAAACCCAAACCGGTTAAACAATTACCACTGGCATTACGCACCGCTCCGATCACTGGTGTATTGCCCTCCTTAGAATTATTAGACCCACCGGAAAAACCCACCGGCAAAGGTTATTCCAATGAAGAATTAGAATCATTATCACGTAACGTTGAAATGCGCTTGCTCGATTTTGGTATCGAAGTACAAGTAGTCGCGGTGCACCCGGGGCCTGTGGTTACCCGTTTTGAAATGGAGTTGGCCGCCGGTATTAAGGTCAGCCGTATCACCACCCTGGCGAAAGATTTAGCCCGTTCTTTATCAGCCATTAGCGTGCGCATTGTTGAAGTCATTCCGGGTAAAGCAGTGGTTGGATTAGAGTTACCGAATAAACATCGTGAGATTGTTCGCTTAAGTGAAGTATTGGCTTCGCAACAATATGAACAGGCGCGGTCACCGCTGAGTTTAGCATTGGGTAAAGATATTGCTGGTCACCCCGTCGTGGTCGATTTAGCAAAAATGCCACACTTATTAGTTGCAGGGACCACCGGCTCCGGTAAATCGGTGGGTATGAATGCTATGTTGTTAAGCCTGTTATATAAAGCAACACCAGAGCAAGTGCGTTTGGTGATGATTGATCCCAAAATGTTAGAGTTGTCGATTTACGAAGGTATCCCGCATTTATTAGCACCGGTGGTGACGGATATGAAAGAAGCCGCCAATGCGTTGCGTTGGTGTGTATCAGAAATGGATCGGCGTTATCGTTTGATGGCTACATTAGGTGTGCGTAATTTAGCGGGGTTCAATCAAGCGGTGCAAGAAGCGGAGCAAGCAGGTAAGCCATTGCTTGATCCATTGTGGCGTTCTGAGCAAGGCGGTGAACCTGAGCCGTTAACGACCTTACCTTATATAGTAGTGTTGGTCGATGAGTTTGCCGATATGTTTATGGTGGTCGGTAAGAAAGTGGAAGAATTAATTGCACGTATTGCGCAAAAAGCCCGTGCGGCAGGCATTCATTTAATTTTGGCAACGCAGCGGCCTTCGGTTGATGTTATCACTGGTTTGATTAAAGCGAATATTCCAACGCGTATTGCGTTTCAGGTTTCTTCGAAGATCGATTCGCGCACTATTCTTGATCAACAAGGGGCGGAGCAATTGTTGGGTTATGGCGATATGTTGTATATGCCGCCTGGCACGGGTGTGCCGGTGCGTGTGCACGGTGCATTTGTGGCTGACCATGAAGTGCATAACGTGGTGCATGATCTTAAACAACGCGGTGCGCCAGACTATGTGATGTCGATTGTGGAAGATCAAGGTGATAGTGGTGATGGTTCGTCCATGTTTGGTAATAGCGATGGTGAGGCCGATCCATTTTATGATCAAGCGGTGCAGATCGTGATTGAAAGTCGCCGCGCTTCGATTTCGTTGATCCAACGTCGTCTGAAGATTGGTTATAACCGCGCTGCGCGTTTGGTCGAAGACATGGAAAAAGCCGGTTTAGTCGGCCCCATGGAATCAAACGGCAATCGCGAGATTTTAATCCCCGAAACGACGTGAGTTGCTTTCTAAACATACCCCTACCCAAATGAGGTAAATATCTGCCAGGTATTGCTTGTCTCTCCTGTGCAAGCGTGATCCTCATATCGGGGCGTGCTCATCGGCGCTTGCACAAGTCGAGCCAATCAATACCTGGCAGCTATTTACTGTTTATTGATTGGTAATGGTATATTTAAAGAAGAGGGTCGATGCGGCTCCTTTCCGCTAAATATGCCAACATCCTGGTGTCGATGCGCTTTTCTCTGGGCTTGACGTTGTATTATCCATCGACAAATTTTCAAGTTTTTCCTCAAGGTTTCCTGTGTCGCTTGCAGGAACAATTCCTGACTCAGGCGTATCAGCTCTAGGAGGCCGTGGTGATAGTCCTATTGGCGAAGGGCTGCAGATCGGGAGAGAATCCGTTGGCTCAACAGGTGTGATTTTTGGGGTTACAGCAATGGTATCAGGATTGCCACAAGAAGGTGAGGCAGATCTTAGTCGACCATTTGGATATACAAAATCTTTTTCTTCTGTGCGGTCATTGTTTAAGATGCGCGCATTAGGGTTTGCTTGAAATTGTTTAAAAAAAGGTTTGCAAGCGTCGTAAGCGTCATCATAAAGATCGCATAAGTTGGTATCGTCTTCTAAATGAGTTAAATCCTTTTCTAGGCCAGCCAAAAAAGCGTAATAATCCAGTTCTTCGGTGCCAGTTTTAAAAATAAGGGTTCTCTCTCCCTTATAATATTTTTTTCTACATTCATTAATATAATGTAGAGTGCGATTTGTTTCGTATTGGTAGATACGATCAAGGATTATAAATAAATTTTCATAAAAAAATCTGGCTACTTTTTTATCGCCTTCTGGTGTAGCATTTTTCCCTGTAGCGGCATTTTGGCAGGTATATAGCAAATTTTCTAATAATGCTTGTATTTTAGCGGCGCGGTTCTGCTGACGTTTTTGTATGGCCGCACTATCAATGGGGTCTGCAATAGATATAGATGAGTTGGAGGTTGTTAGGGCAGTCTTGTTTATAGCATTAGGTTTTATTTCAAACTTAATAATAGTTGGCATTGCTAGTATCTCTGTGTAATATCTCCTTGAAAATTTAGAATTAGGATACCTATTCTAAACCACCAACCTTAAGGAAACCTTAAGAGCATCATAAAAGTGCGAATTTTTTAACGAGGCAAATATGCGATATCTTAAATGGTGTTTATTACTTATATTAGTATGCCCCCTGCTGGCGAGCGCCGATGATGTCGCTTCTGGTCAGTTAGCTCAATTATTAACCAACCTAAAGAGTTTGCAGGCCACGTTTGCGCAAACGGTTTATGATGGCAATGGCAATGTATTGCAGCAGACCAGTGGCGCGATGTCGTTGCAGCGCCCGGGTAAATTTCGCTGGCAGGTGCAAAGCCCCTCTAAACAGTTGTTAATAGCCGATGGTAAGCAGGTGTGGTTTTATGATCCCGATCTATCGCAAGTGACGGTACAAAAGCAACAGAGTGATAATAAAAGTTCACCGGCCATGTTGTTGAGTGGTTCTACGCAAGAGTTGACACAGAATTTTGTGGTTGCTCCTGCCAAGGTCAATGATAAATCGGCACAAGCGTTTCAGTTGACACCCAAACAAAAAAGCAGTTTGTTTCAATCCGTGCAATTAGATTTTCGTAGCGGTCAATTACGATCGATGCGTTTGATTGATAGCTTAGGTCAAGCGACAGTGATTCGTTTTACCCAGGTTAAAAATAATCCTACGTTAAATCCATCGTTGTTTCGTTTTGTGACACCTAAAGGCGTAGATGTGGTGCGGGAATAAAATTAACACGTCACCGCTTGGCTACACGGGTTTTCTGATTCGCCTTTTTCAATTTGCAGTGTGACGTGATTAATTTTAAAACGATGTAACAGCTCATGGTTAATCTCTTGGTATTCTTGATCAGTAAAAGTTTTTTCGGGCATGATGATATGCGCAGTCAATGCATTTTCTTTTGTGCTTAATCCCCAGATATGCAGATCGTGAATTTCTTTGACCCCCGCTAAGCCAGATAAATAATCGCGCACCGCTTTTTGATCGATACCACGTGGCACTGCGCCTAAAATTAAATTAACAGAGTCGCGCAATAAACCCATCGTGCCCCCTAAAATAACCACGACGATAATCACGCCTACTACTGGATCTAACCAGGACCAATGCGTAAATAATATAATGATACCCGCAATCACTACACCGAATGAAATCAATGCATCATAAGCTAAGTGCAAAAAAGCACCTTTGATATTGATGTCATCTTCACTACCTTTGATAAATAAAAGTGCAGTGCCGCCATTGATACCAATACCGATCAGAGCAACTATAATAATATATATTTCTTTAACAGCGACGGGATGCATTAACTTGTTGATCGATTCATAAATAATAATTGCAGAAACAAAAACTAAAATCAGTGCATTCGCTAGCGCAGATAGGATGGTTGTTTTTTTATAGCCGTAACTATAAGTTTCAGTGGCCGCTCTGCTCAATAAAATATTTGCGCCCCACGCCATGAGTAAACCTAACACATCACCAAAGTTATGCGCCGCATCTGCTAACAAACCCATGGAGTGCGCAAACACACCATATACAGTTTCGGTAAGACAAAAAGCTAAATTCAAAATCGTTGCCACAGCAAATGTGAAATTAAAATTTGTCGGGGCGTGTGCGTGACCATGAGAATGATCATGTGCATCGTGCGAATGATGATCATGTTCGTGATTGTGGTGATGGTGTGCCATAGATCCTCTTTAAAAATATTTTTTGCTGGTTGTTAAATCTAAGTTTAACTTACATATAATATTTGACTACTACTATATATAGTAAATTTATTTGTTGATCATTGTAATAAAAATTGCAAAAAATAATTGGTGAATTTTTGTACAGACGAATATGAATTATTTTACGATCAAATGTTGACATAGCAATATAACTCAGTAAACTAGGAATCTCATCCGGTGTATCTTTTCTGGTTGATGTGTTTGCTTTAAGACTCTTCGCGAATAACGAACGGACTTAAAAGTAAATAAAGTTAATCAAACATGATCATGTTTAATCAAACTCTTAGAGGAATAAAGAAAATGATGAAGAAACAAGTAAAACGTTTAACCCTAGCATTGATTGCGGTAGGTCTTAGCAGTCCAGTTTGGGCAGGTGCATTTGATGTAACCGTACCTAACCAAAATGGTGGTATCGTTGTTGGTGCAACTGGTCTGTTCTTGACAGCAGGTAGCAATACAACTTACGGTGCTACTGGTGGAATTGCTCCATTCACAACTGTAAATGGCATTAGCACAGTAACCACAAGTAATGTTTCTGGTACAAGCTTAGATACAAATCCTAACTATCATTGGGCATTTGGTATCCAATTGGGCTATATGTTCCCAGGCACAGGTAATGATATCACAGCAAGCTGGACTCATTTGAATACTCATGATTCCGATTCAGTAAACGCTGGTTCAGGCGGTGTTATTACCCCAGTTCCTTTGTCTCCTGCAGCAGCTGTTACAAATCCAGGTCTTTTGAGTTCCGGTAACGGCAGATCTACCAACAAACTTGACGCGGTAGATTTGATGGCTGGTCAACGTATATTCATCGGTAGCGATTTTAACCTACGTTTATCCGCAGGTCTTGAATATGCTAGACTGCAAAATTCCATTTCTAATAGCTTTTCAGGTACTACACCAAACACTCCATCGATTTTAGTTCCAGGTGGAATAACTAACGTAGTAACGGCTTATAACAGCGGCGAAACCAGCACATTCAACGGCTTAGGTCCTAAGATTGGCTTTGATGGACGTTTTTGCTTTGGTGACAGCGGTTTTGGCTTCGATAGCCATTTAGACGGTGGCCTCTTGATTGGTAACATTAGTGACAACCAAAATGCTTCTTCAGTTACTAATACATCAATTACTTCAGCAGCTACTGGAACATTGTTAGCTACTGGTCAGGATGTTATTGTAGGTTCTTCTTCTGCTGATCAAAACCGTCGTGTAGTGCCGTTCTTAGATGCTAACTTAGGTGTTGATTATATGTACAAATTCAACAATGCTGGTCAATCTTCTTTGACAGCTGAGTTGGGTTATGAAGCATCTAATTACTTCAATGCAATACACACTATTAATGTTCTTGGTGGTGTTAATAACGAAAATTTCACAACTCATGGTCCTTTCTTAACTGTGAAATTTGCAGCGTAGTCAGTAATTTAGAAGTAGTTTAAGTTGTACAATAAAAAGGCGTCTTAATAGGGCGCCTTTTTTATTGGTTGATATTTTTGCTTTAGGGTTATTCATGAAAAATAAGTGTGCTTAGAAGTAAATAAACTTAATTTAACTCTTAGAGGAATAAAGAAAATAATGAAGAAACAAATAAAACGTTTAACCCTAGCATTGATTGCGGTGGGTCTTAGCAGTCCAGTTTGGGCAGGTGCATTTGATGTAACCGTACCTAACCAAAATGGTGGTATCGTTGTCGGTGCTACTGGTTTATTTTTGACCGCTGGCGCTAACAATACAACTTATGGTGCTACTGGTGGAGTTGCTCCATTCACAACTGTAAGTGGCATTAGTACAGTAACCACAACTAATGTTTCTGGTACAAGCTTAGATACAAATCCTAACTATCATTGGGCATTTGGCGTTCAGTTGGGTTATTTGTTCCCAGGCACAGGTAATGACATTACAGCGAGCTGGACTCACTTGAATAGTCACGATACAGGTTCTGTAAATGCTGGCTCTGGTGGTACAATTACCCCGTTTCCACAAGGTAATTCCGCAGCTGAGGCAATTGCTGCCACGACTGGCGGCATTAGTGTTTTATCTTCTGGAAATGGTAAGACTTCTTATAAGATGGATGCAGTTGATTTAATGGCGGGTCAACGTATTTTCATTGGCAGCGACTTTAACCTCCGCTTATCTGCAGGTCTAGAGTATGCTAGATTACAAAATACGATCTCCAATGTGTTTACAGGTGCGATACCGCAATTTATCACAGCAGCCGGTAATTATTCTAATGCGATTGCCAGCTATCAAAGCAGTGAAACCAGCACGTTTAACGGCTTAGGTCCTAAAGCTGCTTTTGATGGCCGTTTTTGTTTCGGAGACAGTGGTTTTGGTTTCGACAGTAATTTAAATGGTGGTCTGTTAATTGGTAACATAAGCGTTAATCAATCATCCACTGCTAATAGTTTTGCTACAATCAATACAAGAGACCCTGTGACCGGTGCTAAAGGGGTTACAACAGCTACTTTTACTAATAGCGCTACCGGCCTTGACACAGGCACCCAAAATCGTCGCGTAGTACCCTTTTTAGGTGCTAACTTAGGCGTAGATTACATGTACAAATTCAACAATGCTGCTCAATCTTCTTTAACAGCTGAGTTGGGTTATCAAGCAGTTAACTATTTCAACTCTAACCGCACTATCAATCCAGAGGGTAGTTTGACCAACATTAACTTCACTGATCATGGTCCGTTCTTGACAGTTAAGTTCTTAGCGTAGTTAATAGTTTAGAAGTGATTTAAGTTGTACAATAAAAAGGCGTCTTAATAGGGCGCCTTTTTTATTGCCTAATTGCGCAGAAAATTAAAGCAAATCTTCAAGCCCATAAATCAAATGATCTAATGAAACAACTTTCTTGCAGGCTAATAATATTCCTTCCATAAACGCTTCGCGGTGGATTGGGTTGTGGCTGATGCGCAGTGTTTCGCCTAAACTACCAAAAATAACTTCTTGTGAAGCGACAAATCCCGGCAAGCGTACAGCGTGGATGGCAATATTGTGGCGTACAGCACCGCGTGCACCAGCAATAATTTCGTGTGTGGCTTGTTGTGGAGCGGTCATTTGGCGATTTTCGGCAATCATATCGGCTGTTTTGATCGCAGTGCCGGAGGGCGAATCTTTTTTTGCGGTATGGTGAAATTCAATGATTTCAGCATTTGGAAAATATTTGGCCGCTTCTTTGGCAAATTTCATCATTAATACTGCGCCGATAGAAAAATTGGGGGCGATAATGCCGCCCAGTTTTTTTTCTGCGCAGAGTTGTTTTAGTTTTTCGACTTGTTCGAGCGAAAGCCCGGTAGTGCCGATGACTGGGTGTGCATTGGCTTTAATGATGCTAAGAGTGTTTTCATAGGCAACGGCGGGGGTGGTGAAGTCAACCACTATTTGGGCTTGTGAGTTTTTAATAGCTTCAAATAAATTATCGTTTTTGCCGGTTTGTCCCACTAAGCTAAATGCGGCATCATTTTGCACAGCTTTGACTATTTCCAAGCCCATTTTGCCTTGGCTGCCGTTAACTAGAATGCGAATTGTCATGGTTATACCCCTGTTTTTTGTAAAAACTCCTGCAATTTATCTAATGAATTAATCACTTCCGAACACTGTGTGCCGCTGCAAACATAGGCTACTGTTTCGCCTTTTTTCGGCGAAAGTTTTTTCATAATGCCTGGTAAGTGTTGATCATCCGCAATAATGGCAAATACTAAACGGTTGGGCGCATAAAATTTCTTACAGGCTTGTTGCCACTGCGGTAAAGAGTTTTGATCGCCGATCAATGAAATAATTTGCGGTGGATAGGTATATTCTTCCAAAGCATTGAGCAGACTACTATAACCTGAAGGATGCGATGTAATTGCAGGCCACGCTGTTTTTAAGGTGTTTTCACTGGCGTTAAGATATCGAGGTTCAGCCAACCAATGGCCTAAACGACCCAAAGCAAAAGCGGCGATGCCGTTGCCGGATGGAGTAGCTTCATCGAGTAAAGGTTTAGGCCGTTGGATCAAAGCTTCATGATCATTAGCGGTAAAATAAAATCCACCATGGGTCTCGTCATAGAAATTTTTGAGCAAAGCATCAGCTATATTGACCGCAAAATGCAAATCTTCAATACGCCAACGTACTTGCAATAGCGTAAGAAGAGCATCCAGTAAAAAAGCATAATCATCTAAATAACCCATGAATTGTGCTTTGCCACCCTGGTAACTGGCCATCAGGCGATGCTTCACCCATAAGTTATTTCGGATAAAATCAACCGATTTTTGTGCAGCGATAATAAAATCATCGCGGTCGAGTGCAAAACCTGCCATGGTCAATCCTTTGATCATTAATCCATTCCAACTGGTAAGAATTTTTTTATCTTGCCCTGGGTGAACACGTTGTGCACGTGCAGCAAATAATTTTTTACGCGCAGAGTCTAAATATTGACGGGCAATAGTGGCGTCTATTTTTGAATTTTTCTCGATGGTTTTAATGGTTTCAGCATTATAAAGATGCCAATGACCTTCAAAATTAGGATGTTGATCTAAACCATAATAAACACTGGCGACGGCGAATTCTTCGGCGTTCAAAAGCGCTTTAAATTGTTCGCGATCCCAATAATAAAATTTACCTTCTTCATGTTCTGAATCAGCATCAATAGTTGAATAAAATCCGCCATTGGGATCGGTCATTTCACGCAATACCCATGTGCCAGTTTCTTTTAAGATGCGTTCGAACAAGGGTTTAGGTGTAACAAGTTGTGCTTCAGCATAACAACTTAATAATAAAGCATTGTCATAAAGCATTTTTTCGAAGTGTGGAATACGCCATTGTGCATCGGTGGAGTAACGAAAAAATCCGCCGCCAATTTGATCATAAATTCCACCGCGCGCCATTTTGGTTAAACACGTATCTGCTATGTTGAATGCAGCAATATCTTCCGGCAATTGCGCTTTGGTTTGTAACCAATAACGCAACAAGCGTTCGATATACATCGAGTGTGGGAATTTAGGAGCATTACCAAAGCCACCATTAATTG
>JABDBA010000014.1 GCA_013288885.1 Gammaproteobacteria bacterium
AGAATGCCATCGGTAATCTTAATAGGCATATAAAAAGAATTAAGAAAGTTATTGTTCAGAAAAAAATTCATGAATTTGAATTAAATAATATACCAAAGTAGAAATTATTGTAGCAATACCTCTACTTCATGATTGTCGAACCACCCCTGGCTTATTACATAATCACGAACCTTTTCCGGGTTCTCGGAGTATGCTACAAGAGCTAAACTTTTTTCGGCGCGGCTGCATGTCACATAGAAAAGTCTTCGTGTTCGATCTATACTAGTATCTTTGCCAGCCAGCTCATTATCCTTATCAGTTTTTGTTATATCTTTAGCACCAAACAATTTTTCATAAGTAAATAAGAACCCTTTAGCATCAGAATCATCCATTATTACCATTACTCTTGGAAACTCTCGGCCTTTTACTCCTTGATGAGTGTCAAAGTTAGCACGTTGGGTTATATATCTAATATATGGTTCAATTTGAGAAAAAGAAGTTAACAAAAATCTATCCCAAGTATCTAATTCCTCATTTTCATCTTCTTCTAGTGACAAAACATTATTGACCATTTTTTCCGCAACTGTTCGCTGTTGGTTCTTATTTCTAGCTACGATTGGTTTTAGACTATCTGGAATTTCAAATAATTTTGTCTGGTCAACAACATACAGAACATCAAGAAAACTGGGCTCAGAATCATTTTCCCAAAGGCGCATTAGCTGCTCAATAGCACCTTTGGCTTTTTCAAGTTGAATAGTTTGGCGATCTCCTGCTGCTTTTAAAGTAGCTTTACTTAATAATGGAGAGTTTTTACGGACAATGGATGTAGCAGTAAAATTATCGCCATTATTTATTGCAGTAACTAGAGGAAGAATCAAGCTCGCAAACAAACGTATACCTGGTAATTTACCATTTAGTAACCCAGTCCTAAGTTTTTCACTTTTAGACAAAGGCTCATACATTTCAAGAAAGCCCAAACGTTTCGCAGCCATATGGTGTTCTAAGATTAGGGTTTTAACTGATTCACTGGGATTAACCCAATCTGGATCACTAGTAACTTCAAGCATTCTTCGAGCAATCTCTTGCTCCGCTTGTAGTCTATCAATACTATGATTAGGCAAAATATATAGGCGAACAAACCCTTCTTCTTTATCTGTTCTAGTTTTTTGCTCTTGTTCATCTACCGTCGCACGAATTTTATTAATTAACGTAATAACTCGACGCGGGCAGCGGTGATTCATTACTTTAGTGGGCTTAACCCAATCGGTTGGCAAGTTTTGTCCGAGATCTATTTTACCGTCGGAATAAATGCGTTGCATAGTGTCCCCGAACAAACCAAGGATAAAACTTTTTTTTAGCCTGCTTTGTACTTTTAAGAAAGCATCCATAAGACGCTTATTTGTATCCTGGCTTTCGTCTATGAGAAGGATAGGAAACTTGCAGGCTAAAATATCTTGCATTAATAATTTATCTGACAGGAAATAAGCCCCTATCTCTATAACTTCACTATGATTTAATGAATTAAAACCATGATTATCTCCGTTAGGACTATAGGTAAATCCTCTAATGTTAGCTAATCTAGCGAGGCGCTCAGTTTTTGCAATAATGCTATTATCTCTGTCAATTGCTGCTTTTGTTCCAGATCTACCTGTCTTTTGTTTTTCTCTAAGTTCTTCAATTTCACGTTGTAAGTTTAAGCTTAACCATTGTTTGATTTCACTATTAAAGTTACCAATCAGCGACCAGATAAAACTATGAATAGTCGAAACCTCAACTATAGGGTCAGAATCTAAGCGCTGCTTTATTTCATCACATGCGGCATTAGTGTAGGTGATAACACCAATTTTTTGGCTACGCAATCGAAGCTTTAGTCCATTCTCCGCCCTCAAGAAATCTAACGCATTAATTAAAGAACGTGTTTTCCCAGATCCAGCTCCTGCAAATAAAAAAAAGCTAGAAGGATTTTCTAATTTAAGACAGGTTCGGATCTGTTCATCCACACGATCATCAAAATTATTATCCGCACTTTCGACTATATGCACCATTAGATATGCCCTACTTATTTTGTCCAGTTATACCAATATCTTGAATTAGATTTTCTTTCTGCTTTTTCTTTATTTTATTAAGTAACCAAGTTAACCCTTCGTCGATATAAGTCGGCACTTTAAATATACTCGGTTCGTGCGAACATAGGATATTAAGAGCAAATTCTGCTTTATTACCTGTTTGTAATGCTTTAAACATCTTTTGGCCTAAATCTGCGGGATCATTGTGCTCACTAATTGCTGTTCTGAATTTTTTTATCAATCCTGTACCCCCCATGTCTTTGAAAATTGTTATATTTTCAAAAACAAAAGCGTCTTCGAATGTATTTGAAAGTGCTTCTACAGCAGGTTCATTTTTGCTAAATTGAATATTTACTGGGCATTGATAAGCAACTCGTACTGTAAATGTTGGATCATCATATTCTTTTACCTTTCCTGAGTCAGAGATCGCGAATAAATCATCAATTGATTTTTTGCGAGGCCACCATTCTTCTAATGTCTTATTTCGTGTTATTAATTCTTGACCCCGTACCGGTTGTTTAGATGAATTATTGTTTTCTGGTTCTGTTGAATCGAGATCGGTAATAATTAATGTGATTAAACCAAGATGTTCAATAAGAGGTCTTAACCTGTGAGCATGGCTACCACCGATTTCAAGCAACGTGATATAGCTTTTATTTAATTCGTCATAATGTTCACGAATAAAATGCGGTACAAGCATTCGTTCAGCGGGACCTTCAACCAAAATGGCAGCATCCGCAAAAAACAAATCACAATGTGTTGCTTTTATATATCTTGTAACAAATTGTTTTGTTTTTTCATTTTCGCCAAATACTTCAGTTAAATTTACTACTGTAGAAACCGGAACATCACCTATATTCATAGCAGGTTTTCGTCTAAAATAACGAAGTGATGAAAATTCACATTCATGTGCAACTTGGCTTGAATGTGTACTAACTACCAGTTGTGTAGTGAAGTTTATATCTCCTTCAAGGGCATGGTGGTTTCGTAATACTTGATAGGCTTTTCTAATAAAAACCTGTTGAACTTGTGCATGTAGGTGTGCTTCTGGTTCTTCAACTAAAACTAAGTGCAGTGGTGGAATGAAAATACTATCATCTGTTTCGGAAGATACTTCACTTCTAGCCTTACCATCTCGCATCCAGCCATCGCGAAAACTCATCAGTCTGAAAACCATAGAAATTAAGTTCTGGTACCCTAAACCGTTATAGTATTCAGGTAAACATGGGGGATTTATCGAAGCTTCACTACCATGAGAAATTACCTCATATCTAAGAGCAGAAGAATGATTAAAACTATCCTGCGGTCTAATTTTAGTAGATATATTAAGTTTTGGATCGGTTATTCCCGGATAGCCTAGATTTTCAAGTTCTCCAAATTTACTCTTAAAACCAGACTTCAGCTTTTCATCAAATTGTTTCTGTGCTTGATAAATGGCTTCTAAAGCATCTATATCTGATGCTTCTGGCATTTTGGTAGGATCAATATGTTTGTCGTAATAAGACCGTAATTGTTCTGACAATCTGCCTTTATTGTCATATGTTCCCTCTTCATCATAAGATTTAGAGCTAAGATTTGAAAAACCTCGATGCGCATCAATTTTATCAATACGAATCAACCCCTTAAATGGGTTTCCTTCGAGTGGTTCATTTAATGATGATAAGGTTTGAGGATAAGCGATTCCGTCTTTAGGCGATCGATACTGAGAGGGATCGAGGATATACGCTCGAACTATAAAAAATTTTTTCAATTTTTTATCAAGAAATTCAGTCATGCTGGCAGGCCATAAGGAAATTGTATATTCTCCAATATCATTTGTTTGCTCAATGCTTGCCAAAGAATTTTTCGCTGTTTTTGCGCTTTCGATAGTTGTAATAGCTGCTGCTCGTGCTGCAATATACTCCTTATAAAATTTTTTAATATCTTCAGGTTCAAAACGTAAACGCACTCCAAGTGGTTCGCCATCCCAGTCTAACGTTGGTAAAAGGTGACAAACGTAATGTATTTCATTTTTTTTTACATGCAACCAAATATCTATAGATGGCAATATACTTTCCCACTCGGCAAGATCAAGGTTTTCAGCATCACGCAAAATTCCTTGTTGATACCATCTATCGCCTATTCCATTAATTTTTGACCAGTTTGAAAGGGTAAAATCATTGATGGTAAAGTAACGTTGATCAATGAGAAAATAATTTAAAGCCACCATCGCGGATGTTTTGCCACTATTATTTGCACCAACAAAAACTGTAGTAGCTTTAGATAAATCTACTCGAACCGATTTTAATTTCCGAAAATTCTGAATTTCTATATAAGCAATATTCATTTTATCCTTATCCTTGAGAGCTTATCCCAATTTTATTTCCTAGTTCTTCGTATTTTCATAAAGGGGGTACTTGATTTTTCTATTTTCGCATGTAAAAAACCTTCACGCTAACTACAAAAAAAATAACCCGCCGAGATGCGCATTGTTAAGGGGAGTAGCGGGTTTGGATGCTTATATTTTCCACCCACAACCTCAAAATTGCAATATGCTCGTAATGGTATATTCTTGCTCATTCGTATGGATTTAGCTCCCTGGTGATCTGAATGGTGGATTACGACCTACGGTCTAATCCACCCTACGGTTGATGGTTCCTTTTTTCAAAGCATACCCTGACCCACAAAAACAGGTAGTAAATAGGGTCAAGCTCGCATAGGAGAGACAAGTAATACCCAGTAGATATTTACCTCATTTATGGGTCAGGGTATGCTTTGAAAAAAGGGGGTAAACCACGTATGATAGCTCGAGTCTATTTAATTAATTATGGGGTATGATCCATGCTAAAAACCACTGATGACTTGCGAATTCGGTCGCTGCACCCGCTGATTTCACCGGCTATTTTGATTGAAGAAATACCCGTCAGCGATAATGCGGCCAGCACCATTACTACGGCGCGCAAAGCGGCGGAGCACATTATCAACCTAAAAGACGACCGTTTATTGGTGATCGTCGGCCCCTGCTCTATCCATGATGTAGATGCCGCGTTGGAATACGGCGAACGGCTTAAACCACTGATTAAAAAACATCGCGATGAACTTTGCATCATCATGCGCGTTTATTTTGAAAAACCACGCACCACCGTGGGTTGGAAAGGTCTAATCAACGACCCTTACCTCGACAATAGTTTTAAAGTCAACCACGGGCTTAAACTGGCGCGCAAACTCTTACTCGATCTAGCCGAAATGGGCATCCCCAGCGGCACGGAATTTCTCGATACCATCATCCCACAGTTTATCAGTGATCTTATTGCCTGGGGTGCTATTGGCGCGCGCACAACCGAATGCCAATTGCATCGCGAACTCGCCTCCGGTTTATCGATGCCAGTGGGTTTTAAAAATGGCACGAACGGCAGCATTCAAATTGCTATCGACGCGATTCTTTCTGCACAACACCCACACTACTTTTTAAGTGTGACCAAACACGGTATTCCAGCAATTGTTAGTACGCGTGGCAATGATAGTTGTCATGTTATTTTGCGCGGCTCAAATACCAGCACAAATTACGGTGCTGTCCACATCTTAGAAGTGGAACAAGCGCAACAAGCCGTACATTTGAATAAACGCATCATGATAGATTGCAGCCATGGCAATAGCCAAAAAGATCACAATAAACAACCGTTGGTAGCACATGATATTGCCAACCAATTACGCGCTGGTTCACATCATATTGGCGGTGTAATGGTAGAAAGTAATCTGGTCGAAGGTAAACAAGCGCTCAAAGCAGGCGTAGAGTTAGTTTATGGAAAAAGCATTACCGATGCTTGTATTGGTTGGGATGAAACTGTTGAAGTATTGAGCGAATTAGCTAAAGCCGTACGCGTGCGCAATAAAAAGGGAAAAAAATGACTAACAGCTTAGACGATATCAGAAAAAAACTAGATGCTATTAATTTAGAAATTCAAAATTTGCTGAATCAACGCGCAGCATTAGCCATCGAAGTGGCACATATTAAACAAACTACCGATACAGATCCCGTCTATTATCGGCCTGAACGCGAAGCACAAATTTTACGCCAGATAAGAGATCGCAATAGCGGCCCCATGGATGCACAAAGCATGGTAGAAATTTTTAGAGCAATATTAACTGCGTGTTTAGCACTGCAACAAAAAATAAAAATCGCTTTTTTAGGGCCCAATGGCACATATTCCCATGCCGCCGCTTTAAAACATTTTGGAGCAGCAGTGGATGTTATTCCCACCACAACTATAGCTGATGTTTTTCGTGAAGTAGATGCGCAGCAAGCGAATTATGGCGTAGTGCCGATTGAAAACTCCAGCACCGGTATTATTCACCCTACACTTGATGCGTTAATGACCTCGCCCTTGCACATTTGTGGCGAAATTATTTTGCCGATTCATCATTATTTTTTACGTTGCAAAAACAGTAACCCCGTAGTAAAACGCATTTATGCGCACGTACAATCGTTTGCGCAATGCCAAAATTGGATCAACCAACATCATCCCGATGCTGAAAAAATCCCCGCCAGCAGCAATGCAGCAGGCGCTGAGCTTGCCTTAAAAGATCCCGATGGTGCAGCAATTGCGGGTGAAAATGCCGCCACTATTTATGATTTGGAAAAAGTAAACCAGCACATTGAAGACAACCCACATAATCAAACGCGCTTTTTAGTATTAGGTCGTCAAAAAGTACTAGCCAGTGGGCAAGATAAAACTTCGTTGTTGATTTCAACACCGCATATTCCCGGTGCTTTAATTGAATTATTAAAACCGTTTTCGGATGAAGGAGTAAATATAACCCTCATCGAATCACGCCCTTATCAACATCGTAATTGGAGTTATTTATTTTTTATCGATATCGAAGGCCATCAAGACGATAAACATGTCAAAAAAGCCTTAGAACAACTCGCCAGCAAACCAATCTTATTAAATATTTTGGGATCGTACCCCAGGGCGATCTAGCCCTACTATCTATTTACACTCATTTTGGGGTATGGGTCAGGTTTGCTGCTTTATGGTGCGGCTTGCGTTTTATTCTCTTAAAACGCGCGCGTACCAGTTCTACTAGTTCGCGCACAACCACTGAAAGCATCATATATTTAATATCGGTAAATGCGCGCAAATCAGTTAATAACTTCTGCCAGCGGATAAAAAATACTTTGTTTTTAGTGACCCATTTATCTAACAATGCTGTGATGTCTGTTAAATGCTCTACGCCCTGCAAAATACCAATAGAAAGCTTGCGTTGTTGCACATCTAAATCATCGCGCATTGCTGAACGTGCTAAGGCATCCCAATTCGTTTCTACTATTTGATTGTTTATTTGCTCACGCAACCAAGAAAACTCTAGATACTCACCTAAAGAAAAATAAACCATAGCAAATTCACGTAATGGCAGATTATTTTCAAGCGCCGATTCAACAATATCCAACAACGGATATTGAAATTTCACCGAAGCCATTTGCATAGCAATATCTTCATGTACGCCAGCGTCACAATACTCTTTAACGATTACTTCCCAACGTTCTTTTTCACTACGCACCAAAAGTTTAGGCAACTCAGCAGAAAGCTGAGAAATTCCAGGCGTAAAATGTGCAATAGCATCAGCAATATCTGGTAAATAATCGCGACGGCTACGTAAAAACCAACGTGCGGCACGTCTTACTAAACGGCTGATTTGCCAGATCATTTGATATTGGATTTTTGCATCAATATGACGGCACATTTTTTCAATGGTATTAACCAACTCCGGCATTTTATATATTGCACTGGCGATGGTATAAGCCCGCACAATAGCAGGGATGGTAGCACCAGTTTCAGTTTGCATACGATAAGCGAAAGTAATTCCCATGTCGTTGACCATGGCATTACTTAACTGTGTTGCCACAATTTCGCGTCGTAGACTATGCAACTCCATTTGCGTGCGATAGCGTTCGCGCAACGGCTTAGGAAAAGCTAATGCTACCGCTTGCCCTAAATACGGATCTTCCAATAGATCAGAATGTAACAAATGATTTTTAATACTCATTTTAGAATAAGAAAGAATAATCGCAATTTCTGGGCTGCATAACCCTTTGCCCTGCGCTTTTCTTTCTAATAAAGTTTTATCATCAGGTAAGAATTCTAACGCACGATCTAATTTATCGGTTTGTTCCAGCTCGGAAATGTAAGCACGATGCAATTCCAATTCTTCTGCCGCACGCCAAATAATTAAATTAATTGCACCGGTTTGACTGTAATTATCATCTAATACTAATTCGGCAATTTCATCAGTCATTTCAGCCAATAATTGATTGCGCTGTTTAACCGTCATGTCACCACTCGTAACTACCATGTTTAATAAGATTTTAGAATTTACTTCATGATCGGAGCAATCGACGCCGGCAGAATTATCGATAAAATCAGTATAAATAAGCCCATCGTTTAAAGAATATTCGACGCGACCGAGTTGGGTAAAACCAAGGTTGCCGCCCTCTGCTACCACAGCACTGCGTAATTGATCGCCGTTGACGCGCACCGCATCGTTGGTACGATCACCCACATCGACATGACGTTCATTGGTTGCTTTAACATAGGTTCCAATACCACCATTCCATAACAAATCTACTTTTGCAGTTAATATGCAACGTATTAATGCGTTAGGTTCGATAAACTCTTGATTAAGACCTAATAATTCTTTCACTTCAGGCGAAAGCAAAATAACCTTGGCGCTACGTTTAAAAACACCACCGCCTTTTGAAATGAGGTCGGCATTGTAATCCTCCCAGGTTGATCGTGGTAAATCAAATAAACGTTGTCGTTCGGCAAAACTCATTTCCGGGTTAGGATTAGGATCTAAAAATATGTGCATATGGTTGAAAGCAGCTACCAATTTAATATGGCGCGACAACAACATACCATTGCCGAATACATCGCCTGCCATATCGCCAATACCCACTACGGTAAAGTCTTGTGCTTGCGGATCAATATTCAAGGTGCGGAAATGGCGCTTGACCGATTCCCACGCACCACGTGCTGTTATTCCCATTTTTTTATGGTCATAACCCGCACTGCCGCCGGAGGCAAATGCATCACCTAACCAAAATTGATAATCGGCCGAGATACTGTTTGCAATATCAGAGAAAGTAGCCGTTCCTTTATCTGCAGCAACCACTAAATAAGGATCATCATTATCATAACAAACGGTATTAGCGGGAGGCTGTACATGCCCGAGCAATAAATTGTCAGTGACATCCAATAAACCTCGAATGAATGTTTGGTAACAAGAAACCACCTCGGCCATAATTACTTCGCGCGTGCCTTCTTCGGGTAAACATTTGGGAACAAACCCACCTTTTGCACCGGCGGGTACGATCACTGAATTTTTTACTTGTTGTGCTTTCATTAAGCCGAGCACTTCAGTACGAAAATCTTCGCGCCGATCAGACCAGCGGATACCACCACGCGCAACTTTTGCGGCACGCAAGTGAATAGCTTCTACTCGTGGTGAATAGACAAACACTTCATACATCGGTCGTGGTAACGGTAAATCAGCAATACGTGCAGGATTTAATTTAAATGAAAACCATGGTTTTTGTTTTCCTTCGTTGCTGACTTGAAAATAATTGGTGCGGAAAGTAGCACGAACGACTTCTAATAAACGACGTAAAATGCGATCTTCATCTAAATTAGCCACTGCATCTAAAGCAATTTGTAATTGTTTTTCAATTTCAGGGATGGCCGATGCCGAAATAGATTGTTTAAGAGGATCAAACCAGTGCTTAAATAATTGGATGATAAGTTTTGCGATATGTGCATTTTTTGCTAACGTACTTTCAATATAGACTTGGCTAAAAGTAAAACCTACTTGCCGTAAATATTTGGCATAAGCACGTAATAAAGCCGCTTCACGCCAAGTCAGTTGTGCACCCATAATGAGGCGATTGAAACCATCGTTTTCGGCAGCACCCTGCCAAATATGGATAAATGCCTCTTGAAAAATATCTTTTACAATAACAATGTCGAGATCTTGCCCTAAAGCGTGGGTCATGCCGAAATCATGTATCCACACTCGCGTTCCATCTTTAAGGATGATTTCATAGGGGCGCTCATCAACGACGCGTAACCCCATATTTTCTAACATCGGCAACGCATCAGATAATATAACAGGCTCATGACGGCGAAATAATTTAAAACGCAATATTGAATCTGCTTCTTCCAATGGGCGATGTAAATTCATTTCGAGCAAATGAGTTTCTGATAAACGTTCCATGTGCTCAATATCATGAATACCTACTAGCGCAGAATAATCATCACGATAGCTTGCCGGAAAAGATTTTAAGTATTTACGCATGAGCACCGATCCGTGATCCTCACCGTAGTATTCAATGAGATTAGCACGCAGCTCATCACTCCAAGAACGAGCTACCTCAATAAGTTTTGTTTCAATTTCATTCACATTATATTTTAAATCGACATTTTGATCAGTGCGGATTAGATAATCAACCCGCGCTAATATTGATTCTGAATAGAACATGGTGAAAGTAATTTCTAGGCCTTTAAAAGCATCCATTAAAACGTCTTGCATCGCCAGTCTTAGTTCGGTATCCAATTGTTCACGCGGAACGTAAACTAAGCACGATATAAAACGGCGATAGGTATCTTGGCGCACAAACAAATGAATATGTGGACGTTCTTGAATGTGTAATATACCGATAGCAAGTTCAGATAATTCAGTGGTGTTTGCTTGAAATAAATCATCGCGCGGTAAGCTGGCTAAAATATCCATCAGTTCTTTGCCTGAATGGCCTTTAACAGATAGCTGTGCAGTTTGCATAATCATTTCCACTTTACGACGTAACAGTGGAATATCTTTAGGGTGGCTCTTATAAGCGGTAGAAGTATAAAGCCCGATGAAACGCCGCTCACCGATTAAGTTGCCTGATTTATCAAAACGTTTTACGCCGATATAATCCGTGTAAACGGGACGATGGACTGTTGCTTTGGTATTTGTTTTAGAAACGACTAATATTTGCGGTGCCATGGCCAATTCACGCGCAGCAGGCGGTAAGTCAGATAATAATCGAATTGGTTTATCTTTTTCTTCTTTACGCAAAACCCCCAACCCTGTTTGCTGAATAGCACGTAAGCCTAGATCACCGTTAACATTTACTAATTCATAATCTCTGCAACCTAAATAAGTAAAATGATCATCATCTAACCATGCTAGAAATGCTTTAGCTTCAGCAATATCTAAATATTCTGTCGGGGCGGGGTTAGTGGTTAATTCTTGAATCGCTTCATGCATACGTTCACGTATCTTGCTCCAATCTTCTACCGCAAGACGAACATCTTTTAGCACTCTTAATAACTCTAGTTGTAATTTTTCTAACACGGCTGGATCAGTTTCGCGATCAATTTCAATGTAAATGGGCGCTTCGAGAGTGCTATCTTCACTGGGAGTTTCATCCACCGTTATTTCAGTCACTAAGTTTTGCGCATCACGACGTAAACGCATCGCACCCTGGTGGATCATAAAATGAATACCAAAGCCCTGCTTATTGATTTCCATGCACAACGAATCGACCAGGAACGGCATGTCATCTGTGGCTAGTTCAATGATGGTATGTATTGATTGCCAACCATGTTGCTCAAACTGTGGGTTATATACATTCAGCTTGGTCTCACCTTTTCTACGGCTCCCGATAAGGTCCCAATGTGATATCATTGCCCCATAGAGGTCGGGAACGGTCCTTTCATTCAGGCCTTCAGTAGAAACATTTTGAAAGTATAAATCGGCAAACTGATTAACCAGCTTGGCTTTTTTTACCGGCAATCTTTTATTAATCAATGCATGAAGTTCTTTTATTATGTGTTCACGCGTTTCTTGTGTTAGGGGCATGGTATTATTACTCGTGTATGTAGCTCAGGTCGGGCAATTGTAGTATTTTCTATGGAAAAAACCAATTTATTTACTTATGAATACACTAAACATTGATCCAAATGAAGTAGCAAAGTTTACTAACCTGGCCAATAGCTGGTGGGATCCGCACGGGCCCTTCAAACCCCTGCATGACCTCAACCCTTTACGCCTGCAATGTATTCAAGACCGTGCCCCTTTGGCGGGCAAAAAAGTCCTCGATATTGGCTGTGGTGGCGGCATTCTTGCCGAAAGCTTAGCACAAGCAGGAGCTTTGGTCACGGCCATTGATGCCAGCGATGAATCACTGAACGCAGCTCGTATCCATCAAAAAAACAGCGGCCTTAATGTAGTATATTTGCACCTTACGGCAGAAGAAGCGGCTATGCAATCGCCTGCCAGCTATGATGTTGTGGTTTGTATGGAACTTTTAGAACACGTTCCCGACCCCCTTTCTTTATTGAAAGCCGCTACAGCAATGGTAAAACCCGGTGGGCAATTGTTTTTTTCTACCCTCAATCGAAGTTTAAAATCGTATATGTTTGCGATTATTGGGGCTGAATATCTACTCAATATTCTACCCAAAGGTACCCATGACTATGCGAAATTCATTCGCCCTTCTGAGTTGGCTCATTGGGCAAGAAATGCGGGATTAGAAACAAAAGAAATTGTTGGCATCAATTATAATCCCTTATCACGTGAATATTCTTTGAGCCAAGATGTGAGTGTTAATTATCTGGTGCACATGGTGCGACCATAATTATTTAAAAAAGGACAATATGATGACAAATGATAAACTCGCAGCTGCCATCCATGGCCAATATGACATCAAACCATTTGCCATCATTGCAGAAGCTTGGAAAAAAACCAAAGGTGTTAAAGCTTCATTTTGGGGCGGAACTGCGCTGAACATTTTAGTGTGTATGGTATTTGTTTCGTTGTTATTTAGTATATTAGTTTCAGCGGGCGATAAGGCAATCATTCACGGCCATTTAATGGGCATCAAAATCACCTCACAACTGCTTTGGTTTATACCTTTTCTTATTATATTTATTGGTTCATTTTTTGTGATATTACCGATGTTTTCAGGAATGCTAATGATCGGGATATACCGCGTGATAGATCATCCCCATAAAGCGACGCTAGTTTTTAAATATTTTCGCTACCGTTATCAACTATTTATGGCATTTGTTGTTTATCAAATCATTGTAGGTGGGCTGACTGTGCTGGGTAATTATTTGGCAAATCTTAGTAATACGCAAGCTTTAGCGGGTAATCATGATCTTAGCATAGGCTTGATGATCGCCAGTATTTGCTGTTTTCTTGTCTATCTCTATTTTTTTGTTAGCTATCTACTTTATGTGCCTCTTATCGTAGAAAAAAAATTATTAGGTTGGCGCGCACTGCGAACTTCACGTCAAGCAATTTATTATCACTGGTTTAAAATATTTGCTTTACAGGTATTAATGTTTATTATTTTGGTACTCAGCGTCATTCCTTTTGCTATTGGTCTAATTTGGTCAATACCCATGCTGAATAATGCCTTTGCCATTCTTTATCGAGAAATTTTTGGCATCGAAAACTTAGCGAATCAAACATATGCCACTTCATAACTTAAAAGCCGTATTATTCGACCTGGATGGCACATTACTTGATACAGCACCTGATTTAGCCGCTGCATTAAATAATGTATTAGCGAACGAAGGCCACGCTCCGCTGCCCTTGCAAAAAATTCGCCCTTATGCCGGGCATGGCAGCAGAGGTTTACTGCAATATGGGCTTGGTATTGATGAAAACCATGCGAAATTCAATACGCTTTCACAGCAATTATTAGATTTTTATAGTCAAAATATCGTTAATAATACCCATTTATTTCCTGGCATGGAGCAAGTATTAACCCAGCTAGAAAATAAAAAAATTCCCTGGGGTATCGTCACTAATAAACCGGGTTGGCTTACACAATCTTTATTAGAACATTTGCAATTAACGGTCAGGGCTGCTTGTGTGGTTAGTGGTGATACACTGCCTAAACGTAAACCTGATCCCGCGCCTTTATTACACGCCTGCGCACAACTGCAAATTAACCCCAGCGATTGTATTTATATCGGGGACAGTGAATCTGATATGCAAGCGGGCGCACGTGCTGGTATGCCAACGGCTCTCGCATTGTATGGTTATATACCGGATACAGTATCTCCACTGCAGTGGGGAGCTAATTATGCGATTAATAATCCTCTCGAAATTTTAGAATTATTGTGAATTTAAACTCTTCGCCGCAATTTCATAACTGTCTTTAGACAATGCAGGTGTGTGCAACACTCTTTCTAATTGCGCGCACATTAGAACTTGCCGCTGTGAAGTATGTCGTCGCCAGTGCGTCATAGGTTCCAACAACCGCGCCGCTATCTGAGGATTTAATTTATCCAAAACAAGCACCTGATCAATTAAAAATTCATACCCTGCTCCATTCGTCGCATGAAAATTCACCGGGTTGTCGCGGGTGAATGTTCCAATTAACGAACGAACTCGATTGGGGTTTTTCAAATTAAAAGCAGGATGTTGCAGCAAAGATTTAACGCGCTTTAACGTACCAAAAATCGGCGAACGTGCTTGCACGGCAAACCATTTATCAATAACCAGTGGGTCGTGTTGCCATTTATCATAAAATTGCGCTAAGGCTTGTTCACATTTTTTATTGTCAACATTCACCAATGCAGCCAACGCTGTCATAACATCTGTCATGTTGCCGCCATGATCAAATTGTTGAAAGCATAACTCTTGGATCTGTGGTTCATTGTTTAGCATTAAGTAGATCAAGCAGGTATTTTTCCAGCATCGATTAGCCATTGAAGGCGTATTAGTATGATAACCATCATGATCTTGATGGTTATGATAGGCGGACAATAAAAGTGGGGAAAGTTTTTCAGCGACTGTCTGGCGCATAAATTCACGTGCGTGGTGGATGGCATCCACTTCAATTATCTTCATTTGCTCACCCAGATAGGTTTCACTTGGCAAAACGAATAATTCTGCCAGAAAATATTTGTCTTCAGTGTGGGCAATTAAATATTTAAAGATATCCAATACTTTTTCATTTAAACGTAAATTAGTGCCAGATAAAAAATCATTGATCAGTTGTAGTAAGATATCACTGAATAACTGCTGGCCAGCGTTCCAGCGGTTGAAACCGTCGGTATCATATTTGAGTAACAACTCAAGCTCGGCATCGGTCAGTTGAATATTTAACTTCACCGGCGCGGAAAAACCGCGCAATAATGATGGCACCGGTTTTACTGCAATATTAGTAAATTGAAAAACCTCGGTTTCATTTTTTATTTCAAGTAGAGGATCGATACCTTGAATTGCTTCACCTTTATCATTAAGCAAACCCATAACAACCGGTAAATGGAACGGTTTTTTGTTGGCTTGCCCTGGCGTAAGCGGGCAACTCTGCTGTATTTTAAGTTTGTAATTTTTCTTTTGCGCATCATAAGAACAATCAACCGTTAATTCCGGCGTGCCTGCTTGTTTATACCAAAGTCTAAATTGGCTTAAATCACGCCCACTCGCCTCTTCCATGGCTTTGACAAATTCTTCGATAGTAACGGCTTGACCATCGTAGCGTGAAAAATATAGATCCATTCCCGCACGAAATTTTTCAACGCCAATCAGTGTTTTAATCATACCAATGACTTCGGAACCTTTATTATAAATAGTCGTAGTATAAAAATTATTAATTTCAATATATGAATCAGGTTGCACCGGGTGTGCCAACGGGCTTGCATCTTCAATAAATTGAATATTACGCAATAATTTAACAGCATTAATACGCCGCACCAATGGTGAAGTCATTGCCGCCATAAATTCTTGCTCACGAAAAATTGTCAACCCTTCTTTTAAACTAAGCTGAAACCAATCGCGACAAGTAACGCGATCACCACTCCAGTTATGGAAATATTCATGGCCGATGACTGCTAAGATATTTTCATAATCGGTATCGGTGGCTGTCTCTGGGCTAGCGAGAATATAACGATCATTAAAAATATTTAGCCCTTTGTTTTCCATCGCGCCCATATTAAAAGCATTAATGGCCACGATCATAAAAATATCTAAGTCGTATTCACGACCATAGGCTTGTTCGTCCCACTTCATGGCTTTTTTTACACATTCCATGGCATAAGTAGATTTATCGCGCTGGCCTTTATCAGTAAAAATTTTTAGCTTGACCGTGCGACCAGAACAAGTCACATATTTGTCTTCTAAACAATCGAGATCAGCCGCCACTAACGCAAATAAATAACTCGGTTTTTTAAATGGATCATGCCATGTTACCCAATGGCGATTATTAGGTAGCTCGCCCTGTGCAATTAAATTGCCATTGGATAACAGAACGGGAAAGCGTTCTTTATCGGCGCTGATAGTGGTAGTAAAAATCGCTAATACATCTGAGCGATCGGGGTAATAAGTCATGCGGCGAAAACCTTCAGGTTCGCATTGTGTGCAATAAATATTTTGCACTCGATAAAGCCCACTTAACGAGGTATTATCTTGCGGCTTAATACGTGTAACCACTTCGAGTTGAAATTCGTTGGGAACATCTGCAATCTGCAGTTGTTCATCAGCCATCGTGTACTGCGCAGTTGTTAATGGTTTACCATCAAGTTTTAATGAAATCAGTTCAAGCTGATCGCCATTCAGTAATAATGGTTTATTAGCTGATTTAGCCGCCGGGTTCTTGGCAATTTGTATGAGTGCGGTGACGGTTGTGTGTTCTTCTTCAAGATCAAAGCGAAGGTTGACTGTGCTCACCAAATAATCAGGCACTTGATAATTTTTTAATAAGGTGGGGGTTGCTTGTAAAGTAGTTGTGTTCATGGCTTCTCTCTTTATCTTAAGTTTTAATATGGTATCATCATTAAATACTCTGGCAAAAGGAAATTTTAACTATGACTAAACCTATCAAAAAAGCAGTTTTCCCTGTCGCCGGTATAGGGTCCCGATTTTTACCAGCGACCAAAGCCAGCCCGAAAGAAATGCTGCCCATTGTCGATAAACCATTGATTCAATATGCCGTTGAAGAAGCCATTAGCGCAGGTATTACCGAATTAATTTTTGTCACCAGCAGCAGCAAACGCGCGATAGAAGATCACTTTGATTCTAATTTTGAATTAGAAGCCAAATTAATCAAATCAGGCCACCTTGAATTCCTCGATATTGTTCGACAAATTTTACCCAAAGAAGTTTCCTGTTCCTATATTCGCCAACCCGACACCCTTGGTTTAGGCCATGCTGTTTTATGTGCTAAACCTCTTATTAATGATCAACCTTTTGCGGTTTTATTGGCAGATGATTTAATCACCATTGAAAAAAAATCTTGTTTGGCACAAATGGTAGCAGCTTATGAAAAAACCAAACATAGTATTATTGCCGTGCAAGAAATTGCACCGTCTGAAAGTGATAAATATGGGATGGTAAAACTTGCGGATCTTGATAATGGACTCGGAAAAATACAACAAATCGTTGAAAAACCCAGCAGCAAAAATGCCCCTTCTAACCTAGGCGTTGTCGGTCGTTATATTCTGACACCGGCTATTTTTACTTATCTTGAAAACACCGGCGCTGGCATTGGTGGTGAAATTCAACTGACCGATGCGATTGCTGAATTATTAAAAAATGAACCGGTTTATGCTTGGCAATTTACTGGCACACGCTACGACTGCGGCAACAAATTAGGCTATCTCGAAGCCACTGTTGCCTTCGCTTTAAATCACCCGGAAGTAGGTGCAGAGTTTAGAGAGTTTATTAGTTCACTACCAAATGCTCGCCCGGTTTAAGCGCACTATTCTTACTCATATGGTTCCATTTACGTAAATCTTCCACTTTCACATTCAAATGACGCGCAATGCTGGAAAGCGTATCACCTGATTTGATGGTGTAATGACTGCTGTGGGATGCATGGGATGTATTAGCATGCGCTAATTTATGGCTGGTGGAGTGATGTGAACTTGTTTCAATAACCAATTTTGTGCCTGGCTTCAAATGATTCACTTTGCTCTTATTCCAACGCTCTAGATCACTGACCTTAACACCATAATGTTTGGCGATGGACCCTAAAGTCTCACCACTATGCACGGTATGTATTTGTTGTTGTTCATGCGGTGTATCACTGTCTGAACTTGAATCAGAATCAGAACTTGAATCCGTGTGATCCTTAGCATGAGCTTTAGCTTCGGCAGCGCCCGCCTCAGCTAGTTCTGCTACTTGTATATTATTTTGAATTGCTAAATTTTCTGATTGAGATTGCGACAAAGTCGCTACTTTATCTGGCATATTAGTTTGTATGGTAGGGGTCACCAACTGTGTGCCAGTAGGAATCATAATCACGGTACCCACCGGCGCGGAATGACCTTTAATATGGTTTGCATCACGAATTTCTTCAACGGTAGTATTGTAATGGCGTGCAATGCTCGCAAGTGAATCACCGTGTTGTACTTTATAACGGCCCCAACTGGTTTTTGGTAATCCGGGTAATGCTTCGATTTGTTCTTTAAACATCGCTACACGATCAATCGGTAAAATAAGTTTATAAGGACCATTCGGATCAGTCGTCGAACGGCTATAACCAGGGTTAAGCTGTTTAAGTTCTGCTAAGCTCAAACCTGCCATTTGTGCAGCACGCGCCAAGTTGATCGGTGCACCGATATCGATCTGCGCCAAATACGGATGGTCATTAATATTGGGTAAAACAATACCATACTTAGCCGGATTACGAATAATGCTAACTAATGCAAGTAAGCGCGGCACATATGAACGAGTTTCCGCTGACAGCGATAATGACCAGAAATCGGTATCTTTGCCCATTTTCGCATTACGATGAATGGCTGATTGCACGTTGCCTTCACCCGTATCATAGGCGGCCAGGGCGAGCAACCAATCGCCGCCAAAATAACTTTGTAGGTAGGTTAAATAATAGAGCGCGGCTTTAGTAGAAGCGTAAATATCACGTCGGCCGTCAAACCAAAAATCTTGTTTAACACCAAAACCACTGGCGGTATCACGCATTAACTGCCACATACCCGTCGCACCACTGGGGTTACGGGCAAAGGGGTTATAAGCGCTTTCCAGCACCGGCAATAGCACAATTTCCCCCGGCAGGTTGTTTTGTTCGGTTTGCTGGAGGATATAATACATATACGGGCCAGCACGATTAATCGTATGATATAAATAGTCTTTATTATTGAGGAACCACTTAATTTGTTCGCGTACTTGCGGTTGATTGTCCGCTGGCGGAAGTTGGAAATCATGGCGTAGATGATTCCAGAAGTTGCCATCACTGCCTGGTGAGATAAAAGATGGGTCACTGGAATCTAAAGTTGTTTGCCCTACACTACCGCCTAATAAGGTCGATCGATAGTTGTGATGCTGCACAAAGCCCAGTCGTTTACCTGAGCTTTGTTGAGAGCTAGATGAAGGGTCATCTGTCGATGCACCCAGTGTACAACCACCTAGCCCGGCCATCAGTAACATGGCAAAGGTTAAATAAATCAGTTTTTTGCAAATCATTCGAGCGATGTTACGGGGGGACGCTCACAAGGTCAAGCCTTTATCGTACAAATATTGTACAAAATGGCGTTTTACCGTGAAATATTGTTTAAATATATTTTTATATTAGTATTTATAGCATTAAAATAAACTGTATGATTAAATTATCGGACTTACGATAAACGATGCTAGGCGAGGCAAAAGCGAGCAAGCAAGCGGAGTTTATGTGGTATAAATGAGCATTGCGAGCGAGCTTTTAACAAAGCATAGCGCGTTTAGCGTAAGTCCTTATTTTTAAAGGTAAACAACTTGGCTAACCTGCACCTGCAAAGCACTTCGGCAAACAACCAATGGTATCTTGAACCACTGGGTCGTGTGCTTGCTGCCAACGAATTAGATCAACTCAAACGTAACTGGCCACCGAGTCATGGGCAATACCTACTAGAATTGGGTAACAACCTATTTCTTAATAAGATTGAAACCAGCCGACCAACACACAAAATGACATTTTGCCAAAACTTAATAACCGGCCAACGACTAACTATGGTACTCGGAGATTATAGCCAGTTACCTTTTCCCAGTAGCAGCTTAGATATAGTATTATCTCCACATATATTAGAATTTGAAGACGACTTAGCAGCCAGTTTAGAAGAATCGTGGCGTGTAGTGGCCGATGATGGGTATTTGATTATTCTCGGTTTTAACCCGTGGAGTCTCTGGGGCCTAAAACGATTATTGGCTTGGCACACTCATACCTACTTCCCTTGGCATAAACATTATCAGAGCGGGGAAAAACTGCGCGGCTTGCTGATTGGCATGGGGGCTGAGATAGTGCTGTATAAAAATTTGTTTTTTCGCCCTCCTATCAATAATATTAACTTTTTAACAAAAACACGCTGGCTAGAAAATATAATGCCGTTTCTTTTTCCGGCCATGGGGGGTGTTTATTTGTTGGTTGCGAAAAAATGTGTTGTTCCATTGGTTCCAATAAAACCGCATTGGCGATGGCAAAGTGTGCTAGAACCAAAAGGTTTTGCGGAACCGACTACCAGGCGATCGCGTTGTGACTAAAATGACTGTAGAAATTTTTACTGATGGTGCATGTAGAGGTAACCCTGGCCCGGGTGGTTGGGGTGTGTTATTGCGTTATAAAGAAAAAGAAAAAACATTGTGTGGCGCGGAAGCACATACAACGAATAATCGGATGGAGTTGATGGCCGCTATTCGCGGTTTAGCCGAGTTAAAACAACCTTGTCATGTAATTTTGACGACGGATTCTCAGTACGTGCGCAAGGGAATTACCGAGTGGTTAAAAAGTTGGATCAAACGAGGTTGGAAGACAGCAGATAAAAAACCAGTGAAGAATGTTGATTTATGGCAAATGTTGGTACAAGAAGCCGAACGGCATGAAGTGAAATGGCATTGGGTGAAAGGCCACAGTGGCCATCGTGAAAATGAAATCGCCGATCAATTAGCCAACCAAGCGATTGATGCGATGAAATAAATAATTCCCCCCTTTGAAAAAGGGGGATAGTGGCAGTTATGTTGGAGTAACCACATAATTTTGAAAAATACTGAGCTTCATGTTCCCCCCTTTGAAAAAGGGGGGCTAGGGGGGATTTTCTAATGCGACAAATAATCTTAGACACAGAAACAACTGGCATCAACCCACTCGACGGCCATCGCGTGATCGAAATCGGTTGCTTGGAAATGATCAACCGTAAAATTACCGGTAAAAGTTTTCATCACTATATTAATCCTGAGCGTGATATTGATGCCGGAGCTTTAGCAGTGCATGGTATTACCAAAGAATTTTTAATGGATCATCCGCCTTTCAAAACTATTGCTGATAGTTTTTTAGAATTTATTAAAGGTGCGCAACTCATTATTCATAATGCGCCGTTCGATTTAAGTTTTTTGGATTGTGAATTAGCAAAGATCAGCAAAAAACAGGGCAAAGTTTTAGATTATTGCACTGTCATCGACACCCTACCCCTCGCCCGTCAGTTACACCCGGGTCAGCGCAACAGTTTAGACGCACTCTGTAAACGTTATAGTGTGAATAATTCACACCGCGAATTTCACGGTGCGTTGCTCGACGCTGAGTTATTAGCGTTAGTTTATTTAGCCATGACAGGCGGCCAAACCACTTTCTTTAAAGATGAAATAGTTAATACCCCGCTCTCAACCACCACCGATGCCACACCGCAACGTATTGCAGATATTGGTAATTTACACGTGATTAAAGCCAATGCCGCTGAACTTAGCGCTCACCAAGCTTATTTAGAAAGATTGGATAAAGCGTCGAAAAATAATACCGTGTGGAATAAAGCGAGCACGGATTAGAATAAATACCTATACAATAATCCCATTATTGCCGGTGAAAGCCATAAATCCCTCGAAAAATAAGCAAATTTCGGGCTGAGTTTAGAGTTTTTATTAAGCTTCTTACACCAACAGTTGTAAGAGAATGCTTAAAAATGCGTAGGACATTCGCTCGTTTTGCCGACATTTTTCCCCACTTTAACCCCAAACAATGTGAGCTATCTTATTGATTTATATGGTTTTTTTAATAATGTAACTTTTTTTGCAAAACCCGTAGTTATTACTCTTGACACTTTTAATCGACTTGTTATTAAGTTTTTATTTGGTATTCTGGACTCACTGATTCACGGAAGAAGAAGAGGCTTAAGGAGCTAGAGATCGACAAGATGTCTTTCAGGAGGCGCAGGATGCGCTATAAGACAGGGAGTCTAAGTATATAGCAGGGAAATTTAAGCTAACGCACGGAAGTATCAGGGATGTTCAAAGTTGTGTAATAAGAAAAGGGGCTGTGCTTGGATGCACAGCCCTTTTTTTTAACTAATATTATGCCCCCTTTTTCAAAGGGGGGAACAGGAAGCTCACCAAAAATGTGGGTGCTGTTGTCGGTAACTTTCAACCACCAAACTATTTTTCTCCGCTGTAAATTTAACGCTGATTGCACCTTCATCTTTCGTCGTATAAAAAATCGTATTTAAATTTTTGCAAAAATCACCCATACTACTAAAATCATCGCGGGCATTATTGCCCACTGAAAAAAATAAATACTGCGGGTGCAGCGCTTGCACCACTTGCTGAATCGATTGTGTATTACTGCCACGAAACGGTATAGCCAAAATTGCTGGGGCGGGTAAACCTGCGGCAACTTGCGGTAATAAATAGCTAGCTAAGATTGCTGGCGTGGCATCGGTTAATATCACACTATTTACACCATTGCTCACTTGCAACAAACAAGCATCTTTCGCGTTGGGTTTTTTACTGGCATCAGGACTCAACATTCGAAAATTTACCCCATCCCAATTCCAACTTAATGCAGAAGAACAAGGCACAGCCAAACCCGGTTTAAATAACCCAGGCGCAGTAGTCATCACTTGCGTTACCGGCAATTGCGCTAAAATAGCCGATGTACCTACTATGTTAACAGCGCCTGTGGCACTTACAATAAAAGTATCGATACGATTAATTCCCACCGCTTGCAAAAAAGGTAAAACCACCGTGCTGCCTGCGCTAGAACCAGTTGTGGAATCTGGCCCCGCATCAAAAACTAAAACATGATGTGGGGTTTGGATCACCGCAGCGTAACCCTCCCCTACATCTAACAAGGTAAACCTGACTTCACCAACACTGGGATTTTGCGGCATCCAAAACAATAACGGAAAACCCCAAATAATCGCCAAATAACGCGCCGGGAAACCACGCGGCGCAAGCCAAACAATCACAGCCACACAAGCGGCAATTAAGATCCATTTATTATCTAGATAGGCGTTCCACTGCAAGCCATTTAAATTAGCCAGATAGTTGAGTGGCAACCAAATAAACTCCAAGGCGTGTTCTGCCAAAATAAATAGATAACTACTTAAATGCGGCCATACAAACCAAACCAGCGCAGCTAGCACACACAGCGGTAACACAATAAAACCCACCCACGGAATCGCAATCGCATTTGCTACAAACCCAACCAATGAACTTTCTTGAAAAAATAATAATCCCAGTGGCAGTAAACCAATCGCCAATACCCATTGCAGGCGCAACCAACGCCAAGCCAGCGATTGTTTTTTAAAACGCCCACTAACACCATAAATAATTAACGCCACCGCCGCAAACGACAACCAAAAACTGGTGGATAACACCGCCAGCGGTTCTATGATTAAAATAATTATTAACGCCCAGCAAAAAGATTTTAACGTCGATAAATTTTTGCGTAATAACGTAGCGATTAAAAATACGGCAATCATAATCACCGCACGTTGTGTGGGTAATGAAAACCCCGCCAAAGCGCTATAAAAAAACGCTGCAATCAATGCCGCTAATGATGCCGCTTGTGGCGCAGGAAAATACAGCGATAAACGTTGCGAACGCCGCCATAAAAAATTAATCAGAAAATAGATCATGCCAGTGACAAAACCGATATGTAATCCGGCGATGGCAAATAAATGATTAGTACCTGTGGCACGCAACACTTGCCATTGACTTTGCGTGATATCGTTACGATCACCCACTGCTAACGCACCAATTAAACCTTCTAACGGATAATCCGCCAAATCATGTGCGATCGCGCTGGCTAATTTTTCACGCACTTGGTGCACAATAAAATGGGTAGATTGCTGGGTTAACAACCGATTGGCAGCTGCGTTGTTTTCTACATAACCGACGGCACGAATGCCGCGTTCAAATAACCACGCTTCATAATCAAAGCTGCCCTGGTTCCAAAATCCGCGCCCTATTTTTAATCGCACACTCAATTGCCATTCATCACCTACGTGCAATACCGGTGGGTTTTGATACCAACTCAAACGAATGCGGGCAGGCCTTGTTAAAGTAATTGCCCCACCCTGCAATTTTTTGACAATAAACTCAAAACGCACTGCCCTACCCTGTTGTTCAGGGATGGCCGCCACCACCCCAGTGACGATGACCGGTTGATTAATGAGTGCAGGCGGCAATTGCCATCTGCCCGCAGCAACGCCCAGCTAAACCCTAAGAGAATCGCAACAGGTAACCGTAACCATGCTAGCCTAGGCCACATTAGGCCTATCGCCCCGATCAAACCAATGGCTAGCAAAATCAACGCCCAAGATAACCCCGGCAGATGCGCCAATGTCAGTATAATGACAATACCAATTAGAAAACCACCCGCAAAAATAAGCACACCCACCTCGTTAATAATGTTTTTGTGCTTAGTATATCTTATGATCTATTGCATTGTCCAAAAAGTATAGCTGATGGCTGATGGTTAAAGAGCGGCTTTAGGGTTATTATTGAAACCTCTTATTATTTAAAGAGGTGTGAGATGTTTGATTTTACCATTGAGAGCAGTAAAGAAAATGTAGTTTTAGATGAAAGGAATAGTCAGGCGAAATTTAAGATTATTTTTGATAAAGAACAAGATGAAAAAAATAACACGCCTAGCACACTCTCAATAGTGCTCAATCTGAGAGAAAACAACAAAAACTCTTTGCAAGAAAAATTAAAACCGATTACTGATGCGCTGCTGAAAAAAGGCTTTAGTACCGATGCCATATATATTGACAGTATTCCCTATCTTGTCGTCGTAGGCCACCCCACAGCATTTGGCGCTGAAAATTCGGCAGTGAATGAGATTATTCAAACAGCCTATGCACAAAATAAAATGCAACTTCTGCACAGTAAAACCATTTCCGATGCTATTTCTGAGCCACTTCCTCCTGTTTTAGATGCATTAATTCAAAACTTGTATGGTGCTTTCTTTGACCCGCCACCACCCACTCATAAACCTGGTGCAGTAATGTCGAATGGACCTACTTTAGCTGCTGATAATACAGATAGCGGTATTAGCCGCCCCGTAGTTAAATCCCCGTCAGTATACTGACACTCCAAACATTAGGCCGCCATGTATATAGTTTAAGTTTACTTTAATTTATTTGCTCAATTCCCTTGCTTTCTGTAAAAACCATACTAATACTTTAAGGTATGAATACCAATAAACTACGAGTGTGGGGATTAGGTATGCCTGAGTAAAGGGAGCTTTTATGTATCCATTAAAATTTGCAGGGAAACCTTTATCACCTAATGATCTTCTTCAAAAACTTGAGAAAAATACTCAATGTAGAGAAGCGTTGATAAATAAAGTGTTGCGGGATATTGATATTAATAATGATAAAAGTGCATTACCAAAAGTATTGAGAGATAGATTTAATAATGTAAAAAGAGAAATAAAGGCCACTAACCTCGAAGCCAATTTAAAAGATTTCTTTAGCGAAATTAAAAATGGTCCTGATGAAAAACTCAAAATTGAATTAGCAAATTATTTAATTGCAACTTTAAAAGGACTTCCCCTTGGTACATATAAAGTTGGCTTACCAGTAACTATCGATGAGAGCGGGAAAAATCTAAAAATTGGATCAGAGGTAATTACATTTGGTGAAACCTACCAAACTGCTTTTACTCCTAAATTTTGCATCCAAAAACCAGGGGCAGATAAATGGGATTTATGTACTAACAGGCAAACATTTGAACTCTTAGATCTAGTATTTTGGTCGGGTGATTTATTGTCTAAATTGTACGACCCGTTAAAACAGTTAACTGTTGATTCTGATCCGGAATTAATTGCAATCAGAGAAAAACTTGCTGCTTTTCAAGGAAGTTCAACCAAATCTGTTACTATTAAAAAAGATGCTAAAAATGAAACTGTAGATCCAAAAAAAGAATTTATAGAAAAAGAACTGCGAGGAATTTTAATTAAGGTTCTTTCTCTATCATCTTCAAACGAGGAAAAAACAGCAGAATTTAATAATATGACAATTAGTGACCTGTTAGATTTACTAGGAGAAATAAATACTAAGAGCACCACCACATTCGAACAGATTAATTTAGCTAGAATATTACGCCCTGCTTTAGTTGTACTTGCCCCACATCTTAGAGAAGACATAGACCTAGAAACCATGATTAGAGCAATACAATTCCAAGCCGGAACCAAGCAATCACATTTTGCAAGCATAAAAGAAACTTTGAGAACACATATCGAAAACTTTCTAATTGAAGTGAGGAACGATCCACAGGTTCAATCACTTTTACCAGTAGATTTACGTGATCCAGATAATGTTAAAAAATTACCTCTCATCCAAATAATTGGTTTACTTGAACCAATACTCAAAAAAGAAAGTGAAATAAAAGATAAATTCAAACAAATTATTTTAAATATAAATCCTGACGCAATCAGTTTATTTCATGCAATGGCTATAACTTCAAGTGATTCCGAATTTACAAAATTAGACAAATCATTTTTTACGCAACTATTTGAAACTTTATTAAAACAGGATGACCTCAGAAGTAAAGCTGAGGAAATTTTTTCAGGCAAACCTATAGTTGTGGGAGATAAACAAATTGTTGGCATTAAACTTCCCACTTATGCCAGTGCTTGCGATGATTTTAAATCAATATATAGTTCATTAGTCACTAAATTAGATATAACCCGTGTTCCTCAAAGAATGAAGGACTTCAATGCAAAAATCGATGCTATCAATGGATCTGACAAAAGTAACGCTGTTAAACATCAAGAATTAGAGGATACAGCAATAGAGTTATATAAAGATATTTGTCAAAACAGAGTCGTCAAAGATAACAAACCCCTCAAACAACAAGGAATTTTCTATAAATCAGATGATGGTCCAATTGCCGGAATACTCAATGATTTATTAGATAAGATTGCTAAACATTTTGCGCTAAGTTTTGAGGTTACTACTGATCTATATGGAAATAATAAACCAACTCCCATGGATGCCGACCCTATGAAGCGTGCAGCTATTCTAGAACTCCGAGGAACAGCGATAAAAGCGGCGGAAGTTGTGGTTACTTCTGCTCCGCTAAAATTAACAGCGGGTGCTGGGAAGCAGTAATTCAATTAACTGACCTACATATTTACCCACGTTTATACGCCTGCTTTCACTGCACAAACAATTCCAAGCCACCATTTTCTAAATGTAGGATGCGATCCATTTTATTGGCTAATGTTAGATCGTGGGTGACGATCACTAAGCTGGTGTTAAGTTCGTTATTTAAATCTAGCATCGATTGATAAACGCGTTCGGCGGTGCGGCTGTCTAGATTGCCGGTGGGTTCGTCGGCTAATACACAAACTGGATCAGTGACTAGAGCGCGCACAATTGCGGTGCGTTGACGTTCGCCACCAGAGAGTTCGCCAAGTTTGTGTTTATAGCGGTGTTCAAGCCCTACTTTGCTTAATAACGCTAAAGCTTTTTCTTGCGCTTCGGGTGGGGTAACACCGCGAATCAGTAACGGAATACAAACATTTTCTAATACGGTAAATTCTGGCAACAGATGGTGAAACTGATACACGAAACCTAAATACTGGTTACGGATGTGGCTACGATCAGCATCGGTTAATTGCGCCATATCATTACCGGCAATTAATACGCGACCACCCGTTGGTGTATCCAACCCGCCTAGAATATGCAGTAATGTGCTTTTACCAGCGCCCGAAGGCCCAACAATAGCAACACGTTCACCGCGTTGCACGGTGAGATTGACATTGCTGAGTACTTTCACTTCCGACGCGCCGTCATTAAATATTTTGGTGAGTTTGTAACAAGCAATCGCCGCAGTTGGTTTACCACTGCGGGTTTCTTTTGCAGAAATATTATTCATAACGTAAAGCCTCCGCTGGTTGTGTGCGTGCAGCACGCCAAGCAGGATAAATAGTCGCCACTAAACTCATCACCAGTGCGGAAACACAAATACGCCAGACATCAGACCATAATAATTCTGACGGTAAATAATCAACAAAATAAACACCGGATGCAAATAACTGCACATGAAACACATGTTCGATGCCATTAACAATTTCAGTAGCATTCCACGCCAAACAAACGCCACCGATTAAACCTAATAGTGTGCCGATGACACCAATAATGGTCCCCTGCACCATAAAAATAGCTAAGATGGTAGAAGGTGTTGCGCCTAGGGTGCGTAAAATTGCAATATCGGATTGTTTATCAGTCACCACCATCACTAAGGTCGATACTAAATTAAATGCGGCGATTGCTACCAATAATAATAAAATTAAAAACATCATGGTTTTTTCTAATTGGATCGCATGAAAATACGGCCCATAATCATCGGTCCAATTTGACACTTGATACACCGGTGGCAATTGCTGTGCTAATTCGCTGGAGATACGCGGCGCGGCATAAAAATCTTGTAATTTCAAACGTAAACCCGTTATGCCACTACCCATTTGGAAAAAAACCTGTGCATCTTTTAGATTGATAAATGCCATGCTGCTATCAAAACCAAAACCGGTGCCGACTTTAAAAATTCCCACCACATTAAAACGTTTAAAACGTGGCATAACACCCATCGGCGTTACCGTAGCGGTCGGGATCATCATAGTAACTTTATCGCCGATCGACAAACCCAGGCTTAGCGCTAATTCTTGACCCACTACCACGCCAAACTGCCCGGGTTTTAACTCATCAAACGAGCCTTGCACGATCTTGGTGGCAAGTGAGGAAACAGCGCTTTCACGATCAGGTAATACTCCGGTGATCACAGCGGGATGCGTGATGCCTGTATTGACCAAAATCCCTTGACCACTGACAAAAGGCGCAGCGCCGACTACACCGGGGTGATGAACGACTTCGTCGCTTAACTTCTGCCACTGCTGCATCATGCCGCCCAGTGTGTTAATGGTGATCTGGTTTGCCATGCCGAACACGCGAATACGGATTTCTTGGTCGAAACCATTCATCACCGATAACACGGTAATAAGCACGGCAACGCCAAGCGCTATACCAAGCATGGAGGTCAGCGAAATGAAGGAAATAAAGTGATTACGGCGTTTGGCGCGGGTGTAGCGCAGTCCAATATATAGTGCAATAGGTCTAAACACGGTCAATTCTCAATATAGGTTGATAGTAATGGCGGCTAGCTTATAACAAATTGTTAAGTATTGGTAGGTCGGTTCAAGCGCAGCGGAACCGACAGCGACGATTGTTATACGCCGGGATGTCGGATCCGTCGCTTGCGCTCCTTGATCCGACCTACTAAACTACGGCTACAAATCCCCCCGCCTTGCAAAAACAGCAAGGCGACCCCCTTTTTCAAAGGGGGTAAACCATAGGAATTTAAATGCCCATTACATATCACGTAGAAAAGAGCGCTAAGCTTAGCGGAAACATCCGTGTTGCGGGTGATAAGTCTATTTCACATCGCGCTATCATGTTGGGCGCGATCGCTGAGGGCATCACGCAGATCAATGGTTTTTTAACCGGGGCGGATGCCTTAGCAACGTTAAACGCTTTTCGAGCTATGGGTGTGAAAATTGAAGGGCCCTCCGTTGATAATACTGTCATTGTTCATGGTGTGGGTAAACATGGGCTTAAAACGCCCACTTCCGCATTAGATTGCGGCAATTCCGGCACCAGTATGCGTTTGTTGGCGGGTTTATTATCCGGTCAAAATTTTGCGGCTGAACTGGTCGGCGATAGCAGTTTGAGCAAACGCCCGATGCGACGTGTGAGCGAACCGCTTAAACAAATGGGCGCACAAATCGAATTGACTACAAACGATTATCCGCCGGTGAAAATTTCGCCCACTAAAAAATTACATGGCATCAAATACGATATGCCGATCGCCAGTGCGCAAGTAAAATCCGCTTTATTGCTCGCTGGTTTATATGCGAGTGGAACAACAACGGTTATTGAACCACACCCTACGCGTGATCATACTGAGCGAATGTTACAAGCATTGCAATATCCCATCAAAGTGCATGGCAATGAAATCACCTTAGAGGGATCATACTCATTAATCGGCACAATGTTACAAGTACCTGCCGATATTTCTTCCGCTGCATTTTTTATGGTTGCTGCTAGCATTGCGCCGGGTTCCAATATTTTGCTCACTGAAGTGGGCATTAACCCTACGCGCACTGGTGTTATTGATATTTTAAAACTAATGGGCGCAGATATTACTTTTGAAAATCAACGCACACTAGGTGCTGAACCCATCGCCGATATTCGTGTGCGTTATGCCAAGTTGCACGGCATTCACATCCCCGAAAAATTTGTGCCATTAGCGATTGATGAATTCCCCGTTATTTTTATCGCCGCTGCTAATGCGGAAGGCGAAACAATTTTAACCGGCGCACAAGAATTACGCGTGAAAGAATCGGATCGTATTCAAGTAATGGCCGATGGTTTAGCACTATTAGGAGTGGATGCAAAACCTTTGCCTGATGGCATGAAAATTCGCGGTGGCGCATATCACGGTGGCACAATCGAAAGCCACGGCGATCATCGTATTGCTATGGCATTTACCATCGCTGGCCTTACCGCACAAACACTGATTCAAATTAATAATTGTGATAATGTCGCCACCTCGTTCCCTAATTTTGTAGAATTAGCGCAGCATTGTGGGATAAGATGCAAACTGAAGTAACATTTAGGAATTTCATCATATGCAAAACTATTATCTACCGCCCGAATGGGCACCACAAAGCGGCGTTATGTTGACATGGCCGCACGCAGATAGCGATTGGGCCCCGTTGCTGCAAGAAGTCGAACAAGTATTTGTAAATATCGCAAAAAATATCGCACCGTATGAAAAAGTGTTGATAACCTGCTTCGACCAAGCACATTGCGAACATATCAGCCAACTGCTGCAAAATGCACATGTATCACTCTCAGCGCTACAATTACACATTGCACCCTCTGATGATACTTGGGTGCGCGATCACGGCCCTATCACCGTGCTTGCGCAAAATCAACCACTACTGCTTAATTTCAAATTTAACGCCTGGGGCGGAAAATACAGTGCTAATCGTGACGATCAAATCACCACCCTACTCCACCAACAAAAAGCGTTTGCTGCCACACCGATTGAAACCATTAATTTAATCTTAGAAGGCGGCAGCATTGAAACCGACGGACAAGGCACATTACTCACTACCACGCGTTGCTTGCTCGCCGACACGCGTAATAAAAATATCACCCGCGATGAATTATTAAAAACCTTACAACCCTTATTTGGCATCCAGCGCATTTTATGGCTAGAAAATGGCTATTTAGCGGGTGATGACACCGACAGCCATATCGACACCCTCGCCCGCTTTACCGATGCGCATACCATTTGTTATGTGCAATGTGACGATCCCAATGACACACATTACCCTGCGCTCAAAACCATGGAACAAGAACTCAAAGCCTTCAAAGATTTTCAAGGCAATCCTTATCAACTGGTTCCACTGCCCTGGCCAAAATCAATCAATAATAAAGAAGGCAAGCGTTTACCCGCGACGTACGCTAATTTTTTAATCATTAATAATGCCGTGCTAGTTCCGGTGTATAATGATCAAGTGGATGAAAAAGCGCTGCAACAAATACAACGCTGTTTCGCCGATCGAAAAATTATCGGCATTCGTTGCGAAACCTTAATCGAACAATTTGGTAGTTTGCATTGTGTCACCATGCAATTACCCGCAGGAGTTTTAGTATGAAACAGAAATTATGCGTAGGTCTAGTGCAACAACACGGTGATGCGAATCGTGAAAAAAGTTTGGCTGCAAGTATTGCCGGAATACGTGCCGCTGCTAAACAAGGTGCGCAACTTATTTTATTGCAAGAATTACATGCCAGTTTATATTTTTGTCAAAGTGAAAATACGGCACATTTTGATTTAGCAGAAACTATCCCTGGCCCGACTACAGAGCAATTAAGTGCTTTAGCTAGCGAATTAAAAACTGTTATCGTTGGATCTGTTTTTGAAAAACGCGCGGCGGGGCTTTATCACAATACCGCAGTGGTGTTAGAAAAAGATGGCAGCATCGCCGGAAAATATCGCAAAATGCATATTCCCGATGACCCTAGTTTTTATGAAAAATTTTATTTTACCCCGGGTGATTTAGGCTTCAAACCCATCGATACTTCGGTAGGTCGTTTAGGTGTTTTAGTGTGTTGGGATCAATGGTTCCCCGAAGCAGCGCGCCTCATGGCGCTGCAAGGTGCTGAATTATTATTGTATCCTACTGCCATTGGTTGGAGCCCGGAAGATAAAACCGATGAAAAAGAACGCCAACGTGATGCCTGGGTTACTATCCAACGTGCCCATGCTATTGCCAATGGTCTTCCTGTCGTCGTGTGCAATCGCGTCGGTTTTGAAAGTGGCGACATCCATCGTGGCATTGATTTTTGGGGTTCTAGCTTTATTGCAGGGCCACAGGGTGAGATCCTCGCCCAAGCCACACAAGATAAACCGCAAGTTTTAATCAGTGAAATTGATATGGCGCGTTCCGAAGAAATACGTCGCATTTGGCCTTACCTTCGTGATCGCCGCATTGATGCATATGAGGGGTTGTTGCAGCGGTATTTGGATTAAATCCCCTAGCAAATAATGCGAAAATAAGCTATAAATAAAGAAAGCTCACTAACCTTTCGAGAAAATATGCGCGTACTACTCATTGAAGATGACGAACCATTAGGTGAAGGTGTCAAAGCTGGTCTTGCACAATATGGTCATGCGGTAGATTGGTTAAAAGATGGCACTTCTGCGCTAAAATTTCTTAAATCTGAAAAATTTGACATCATCATATTGGATTGGAACCTCCCACGCATTTCAGGTTTAGCAGTTTTACAAGAAATGCGTGCTAATAATATTTCCACACCCGTGCTATTACTCACCGCGCGCGACTCCATCGAAGATCGTGTTAAAGGTTTAGATAGCGGCGCTGATGATTATCTAACAAAACCGTTTGATCTGGATGAATTAACAGCGCGTATCAGGGCCTTACAACGACGCTCAATGAACAATCGTGCAGCACCGATCATTAATTATCGCGAGGTAAAACTTGATCCTGCTTCTATGACGGTCACGGTTAAAGATGAATTCGTTAATCTTTCGCGCCGCGAAATTTCATTGTTACAAAAATTATTAGAAAATATTGGCAACGTAGTCTCACGCGATGTGCTCACCCAATGTCTTTATGGCTGGGGCGATGACATCGACAGCAATACCCTCGAAGTACATGTACATAATTTAAGGAAAAAATTAGGAATCAACTTTATTCGAACAATTCGTGGCGTTGGCTACATGGTCGAGAAAGAAGATCGATGAGGATTTTATGAACTCCTCCATCCTAAAATTTTTATTATTCAATCTTTTACTAGCGCTCACGATCACCACAACGCTCACCGCCATCGGCAACTATTATCTTGATCAACAAGAAATACACAGCAATCTCGATAATCAACTCGGCCAAACGGCTTTTTTATTTAAAGGCCTAACTGAAGACAGCATTAACGTCAGCAATTTAAAAGATATACAAAGCCGCTTAGATAAAATTTCTGATGAAGCCAAAGATTTCTTGAAAACAAAAAATGATACACCAACTGAATTAAACTATGAAGGTAAATATCAATTTCAAGTGTGGGATAAACATAATAAATTATTACTACATTCAGCCGATGCCCCGATTAAACCTTTGTTTGGTACAGAAACAGGATTTGGCGATAAAAAAATCGATAACATTTCATGGCGCGTGTTCACTATTCGCGATACCCAGCATCAATTAACCTTTGCACTCGCCCAACATTATGATGTGCGCAATCATTTAACAGCAAGAATTACTCAAGATGATATTTATCTCATGCTGATAATTTACCCCATTTCAGGTCTTTTAATGTGGTTTATTATTAGCCGTGGTCTACGTAGCATAAAACGCGTAGCAAATGAAGTGGCGCAAAGAGCAGCGGATCATCTTGACCCGGTAGATAGCAAAGAAGTTCCTGTTGAAATGCAACCACTGATTATCGAACTGAATAAATTATTCTTGCGCCTTAAACAAGCATTTGAGCGCGAACAACGATTTGCTGCCGATGCTGCCCATGAACTACGCACTCCCCTCGCCGCCTTAAGGACGCAAGCGCAAGTTGCACTTAAAGCCACTGATAGCACAGAGCGTCAAACCCATTTACAACATGTAGTCGCAGGCGTCGATCGTTGCACCCATGTAATTCAACAATTATTAACACTGTGCCGCATGACACCTGAAGCAATCACGTTAGAAGAACGCACAGCGGTTAATTTATCTAAACTAGCTGCTGAAGTAATTGCACAAATTGCCCCCATCGCTATTGATAAAAAAATAGATATCGAACTTATTGCAGAAGAGCCTGATTCTATCGTGATGGGAAATGCCACCGGCTTGCACGCTCTCATTCGTAACCTGGTTGATAATGCAATTCGTTACACACCCGAAAAAGGCAAAATCAAAGTCTATGTGAGCAACGAATTAGAACAGATATTATTGCGTGTGGTCGACACTGGCCCTGGCATCCCCGCTGAACTTCGCTCACGCGTGTTTGAACGCTTCTTTCGCGTGTTAGGCACTAACACCCAAGGCAGCGGCCTTGGCTTAGCCATCGTGCAGCAAATCGTTAAATTACATAATGGTCGAGTACGATTAAGCGTGCCCAGCAGCGGCATTGGTCTTGAAGTGGAAGTGAGTTTGCCGAAGGTGGTTTAGAGCTTAGTCGCTGTAATCATTTTGAACCTCTATAAATTTCTTATCTCTTAGTTCTAAAAATCCTACATAAATTTATCAATTACAAAATAAATTTTTAGTTGGTGCATAATTATTGCATAATGGCGCGTCGATTGATTGTGGGAAATTCCCAAACTGGCTTAGAACAGAACTGAAAGGATAATACTATGACGCCTGCACAAATAGCAGAACAAGAAGATGCAATTCGAAGACTTACCAATGAAATTGCAGATGAAAAAAATTCTTGGTTTTCCATCGATCAAGCAAACTTAAGTAGATTGTACCTTAATCGTGCAGTTGCCAAAGAGAAGCTCGGAAGACTTGACGAAGCTATTCAGGATGATGACGAAGCTCTTCGCAATCAACCCGATAATGCTCTTGCTAAAAGCAATCGTGCTATACATCATACACAGCGTGGGGGTAATTACCTCAATGCTGGAAATAATCAAGCGGCTTTTGACGATTATAATAAGGCTATTCAAGATAATGCGACTAACGCTGATTATTTTGTCAACCGTGGTGTTGCTAGTGAAAGACTTGGAAATTACGATGAAGCTATCAAGGATTATACGGAAGCCATTCGCCTCAAACCCGGATACCCCTTAGCTAAAAATAATCGCGCTGTTGCTTTCGATAAGCGTGGAAATATCCATCTCAATGCTGGAAATAATCAAGCGGCTTTTGACGATTATAATAGGGCTATTCAAGATAATGCGACTAACGCTGATTATTTTGTCAACCGTGGTGCTGCTAATCAAAGACTTGGTAATTACCCAGTAGCTATCCAAGATTATACCGAAGCCCTTCGCCTCAAACCCGGATACCCCTTAGCTAAAAATAATCGCGCTGTTGCTTTCGATAAGCGTGGAAATATCCATCTCAATGCTGGAAATAATCAAGCGGCTTTTGACGATTATAATAGGGCTATTCAAGATAATGCGACTAACGCTGATTATTTTGTCAACCGTGGTGCTGCTAATCAAAGACTTGGAAATTACCCAGTAGCTATCCAAGATTATACCGAAGCCCTTCGCCTCAAACCAGATTACGCCCTTGCCAGAAATAACCGTGCTTTAACTTACCATCTGTTTGGAAAGAATTACCTTGGTGCTGGAAATAACCAGGCGGCCCTTGAGAATTTCAATAAGGCCATTCAAAATAACGCGACCGATGCTGGCTATTTTGCTGACCGCGGTGTTGCTAATCAAAGACTTGGGAATTCTGATCGCGCTTTGCAAGATTATGCAGAAGCGCTCCGCCTTAATCCCAATCACGCCGTTGCCAAAAGTAATCGTGCATTAATTTATTATCAACGTGGGAAAAACCACCTCAACGCTGGCAATAATAATGAGGCTCTTCTGGATTTTACAAGGGCTATTCAAGATGACGCAACCAATGCTGAGTATTTTTTTGAACGTGGTGTTGCTCATAATGGTTTGAAAAACTATGATGATTCCGTTCGAAATTTTAATGATGCGCTCCGCCTTAATCCTGGGCATGTTGCCGCCAAAAAGCACCGAGCTAGTGCATACAATATGCAAGGGCTTAATCATGTCAGCACTGGAAACCATACCCAAGCCGTTAACGATTTTACTGAGGCTATTGCAGATCATGGAGCTGAACCTATTTTTCTTTTCAACCGTGGTGTTTCTAATCACGCATTGAAAAAATATGATGAGGCCATTCGAGACTTTAATGAAGCGGTACGTCTTAATCCAGAGTATATTTCTGCCAAACAGCAACGTGCCGGTGCATACAATTGGCGTGGGTTTAATTCTTCCAATGCAAAAAACTACGCTGCAGCGATTACTGATTTTACTGCGGCTATTGCAGATAACCCAGCTGAGTCTAATTTCTTTTTCAACAGAGGAGTTTCCCATAATGGATTGAACCAATACGATGATGCCATTCGGGATTTTAGTGAAGCGCTTCGCCTTAAACCCGATTACGCTATTGCCAAAACCAATCTTGCTGCCAATTATTTTCAACGTGGCAAAAACCATCTTACTACTGGAAACAATGAAGGTGCTCTTGCAGATTTTAATAACGCCATTCAAAATGATGGGAATAATGCCGATTATTTTGCTAACTGCGGTGTTGCTAATGAAAGGTTTGGAAATACTGATCGCGCTTTGCAAGATTATGCAGAAGCGCTCCGCCTTAATCCCAATCACGCTCTTGCCAAAAGTAATCGTGCATTAATTTATTATCAACGTGGAAAAAACCACCTCAACGTTGGCAATAATAATGAAGCTCTTCAGGATTTTACAAAAGCTATTCAAGATGATGCAACTAAAGCTGATTACTTTGTTGACCGCGCTCTTGTTAATGAAAAACTCGGTAAGCCAAATGAAGCTATTCAAGACTATACAGCCGCACTTCAAATTAATCCAAATCATGCCGTTGCCAAAAACAACCGAGCTATACTTTACCACCAACGTGGAACTCAGCTCTTCATTGCTAAAAGCTATGAGGCCGCGCTGGTAGATTTTGATAATGCCATTAAAGATAACGCGACTGTTCCTGATTACCATGTATACCATGGTAGTGCTAATTATAAATTGGGAAAGCTCGACGCTGCTATTGAAGATTTTACAGCAGTACTTCGCCTTAACGTAAATCATCCTATTGTCAAAAGCTATCGTGCTGCAAGTTTCCATCAACGCGGTAATAATCATCTTAATACTCAAAACAATGAGGCTGCCCTCGCAGATTTTAATAGTGCTATAAAGGATAATGCTACCAATCCTGCTTTCTTTAGTAGCCGTAGTATTGCTAATGGTAAGCTGGGAAATTTCGAAGCCGCAATTCAGGATGCTACAGAAGCTCTGCATCTCGATCCAAATCATGCTGTTGCTAAAAGCACGCTTGCTGCCGTTTATCACTTACGCGGGAAACAACATCTTAATGCTGGTAATAATAATGAAGCTCTTCAGGATTTTACAAGGGCCATTCAATATGATGCAACTAAACCGAATTACTTTATTAACCGTGCTATTGCCCATGAAAAACTCCGATTACTCAATAATGCTATTGAGGATTATGTTGAAGCACTTCGCCTTAAACCAGATAACCCTTCTGCCAAAAGGAATCTTGCAGCACTTTATCATCAGCGTGGAAGAAATTACCTTGCTGCAGGAGATAATGCATCAGCACTGTGGGATTTTATCAGTGCTAACGAAGAAGATGCGACCATTGCTGATTATCATGTTGATCGTGGTATTGCTCATGCTAAGCTCGAACAACTTGACGAAGCAATAAAAAGTTTTGACGAAGCACTACGCCTTGATCCAGAATCTGCAACAGCAAAAAACTATCGCGCGATTGCCTATTCTAATCGTGGCAATAAATTCCTTATTGCTTTCAATAGTGCTGCGGCCCTTGAAGATTTTAATAAAGCCATTCAAGACGATGACAGCAACCCTGACTTTTTTGTCGGTCTCAGCCGGGCTTATGTGGGTCAAACCAGATATAAAAAAGCGACCGATTGCTGTGATGAAGCACTACGCCTCAATCCAAGCCATATAGATGCCAAAAAACAACGCGCAATTGCCTATTGTAAACGCGGAGAAAAACGTCTTAAAAAAGACACCTATTTAGGTGCCAAGGCTGCTATTTGGAAGTTTGATAAAGCCATTTCAGATGATCCCACTAATCCTGATTGTTATCATGGTCGTGGTATGGCTCATGAAAGAATAGGAAGCCATGCTGCTGCGATTACCGATTTTAACAAAGCTCTTGAACTGAAGGAAAATCATGCTTTGGTCAAGCAAAAGCGTGCAATAGCTCATTATGAGCAAGGGAAAAGCCATCTCAATAGAAATACAGCAGTTGCCATCCAGGATTTTACCTTAGCAATTGCAGATGACGATAAAAATGCTGATTTTTATGCTAACCGTGGCCTCGCTCACGAAAAACAAAAACATTTCAATGACAGTATTAGTGATTATGAAACAGCACTTCGACTTGCGCCCCATCATCCATTAGCTACAAAAAACCTATCGAAAGTATATCGTCTACGTGGAAAAAATAATTATGACAGGAATGATGATCTGGCAACTATTGCAGACTGCACACGTGCCATCGATGAAAATAAGGATGATGGAGAAGCCTATACATGTCGAGGTCTTGCCTATCAAAGATTAAAAAAATTTGATGGGGCTATTGAAGATTTAAGTAAAGCTATTGTTCTCAAACACAATACAATCGCAAATACGAATAATCGAGGCGCATGTTTTCGCGAAAGAGGTGAATTTTTTTATTCTGAAGAGAAATACGAGTCTGCTATTAATGATTGTAATTCAGCCCTTGATGATAATTCAAAAGACAGCAAAGCTTTTGATTTGCGTGGACGTGCTTATACAAAAATAGACAAATATTTTGATGCGATTAATGATTTTACCCAAGCATTAAAACTTAACCCCCAATATATCTCTGCTCAAAACAGCCGTGGCGTAGCATATCGTTTATGGGGATTACAACAACATAATCTAAAAAAATACGGCATAGCAATTGCAAAATACGATTTGGCACTGCAAGATAACCCTGTTGATGTTGAAGCGTTTTATCAACGCGGCTGTTCTTACCTTGAAAATAATAATCCTATTGCTGCTCTTGATGATTTTAGCAGCGCAGAGAAATTTGGTTATGCAATGGATAAAAGCAAGTTGGCACTGGCCTATTTTGAATGTGGAAAAATAAACTTTACTAAACTAGATTACGTCGCTGCTCTCAAAAATTTTGATGCTGCAATTCTAAATGATGATACCAATGCAGATTTCTTTTTAGGGCGTGGGCGTGTTTATGATAAACAAGGAAATTTTAATAATGCCATACGAGATTATACTAAAGCGATTGAATTAAACGTGGAACTGCTAGCGCCTACTTATAACTATCGAGCTAATGCGAATGAAAATAAGGGTGATAGCCTAACTGAAGAAGATCAAAAAGCAGATCAGAAAGAATGTTATGAACAAGCAGAAAAAGACTATAAAAAAGCATTAGAAATAAATGCTCGGTTGTCAAAAGATAACCTGGCAAGAATACAACAAAAACTTAATGTATTAAAAGCAACACAAACAGTGAAAGACTCACTACTTGCTATTCTAAGCAAAGAGTCAGCAATACCTGCACCAACAGAGGAAGCATTAGCAACTCTCTTTGCAACTTTAGAAAATTTATATCGTGAATGTCAACCGCTCTTTATGAAGCATGCAGCTGAAGAATCAGTTCGTGCAGAGCGAGAAAAAATTGCAGCAATTCCGTCGGCAGCAGCATTTTATCATAAAACCGAAGCACGTTTTGGACCGTTATTATTTGCCTCATCGTTAGCTGAAACAGGAAAACTACAACAAGCTTCTACTTTTAAACAAACCGCTGCCCATGCTGTGGTGTCAGTTGCTTTGGCATCTCATTTGACTCATGCTGAACCCTTAGTTTCTTTCTTTATTGATACAGTGCAAGAAAGCCAACGTAGTACACGCCATGAGCGGGTAGAAGAACGTATCGGAGGGCTAGAAAGTTGTATGGTCACTGCCGAACTAGCCGCACGCAAACTAACCTTAAAACATTATGAAGCATTTGCTGATGAAAAAAGTGAAATGCCCGGTCCTAATGTTGAGTTAGCTAAAACTTTAGGGGAATATGCTGCGCAAACTATGCACCATAACCTCAAACAAAAAGACTTCAATAACACCCATAACCCTGATGTAGTTGGTGTTTTGGTCGACTCGATTGCTACCTTCGAGAGCTTATTCACCTTCTTGCGCAATGCCAAAGCAATCGGGCATAAGATCACACATGGTCTTAAACAAGCAATATTTGGTGATTCCGATGCCAAATCTGACAGCCCTTCCATTCCTGAACCTGCGCCTATAAATTTGCGCAGTAATGTTGCGGTTCCTGTTAGTTTAACAAGACAAGAGCATCTGCATTTAGAAAATGTTAGGGGTGTTGCGGAAGAAGCAATGGCAAAAACTGCTATAAGTAAGAAACGGATGTCCATACTAGAGCAAGAACTTGAGGAACAAAAACGAGAGATTGCAAAATTAAAAGCGATAGTGAGTGACCAAAGCCAATCATTAAGTAGTTCCATGGATAATGAATCAAACGCTCCCTCAAGGCGCGCTCCATCGCCATCAATGGAAAACTATGCGGCTGCTAAACGTTCATCTCCGGTTTCTTCACGGCCAGCTTCACCGTCACTGCCCTTGCCTACTTTACGAGGCAAACAACCACCAGTGGAGGAAGAAACTATATCCCCCTCCTCTTCAAAATCCCCCTCACGAGCAGCCGTGCCAGCGTAGCTTTAACTACTAAGGGGGATTAATAACCGTAGTCCCCAGTGGTGATTTTTTCCACATTATCTTCGCCATCGAAGGTGATGGTATAGAGGAAGTTCTGCGAGCCGAAGTTATAGGTCCATTGCTCTTTCGTTACAGTGACCCGATTTTCAAAGTGCTGGCCTGTCTGGGAGTTAAAGCCGTGAATGCGTTCCACTTCGGCGCTGCTCTTGGAGGCTGGGTTACCGCAATAATGCTGGACTTTGACTTTGGGGTCCCCTATCGAAATAACCGCGTTACCGCAGCGCAGGGCAAATGCAGGTAGGCTGACTAAAGAAAGTAATAGACCACATGAAACCATCCTTGCTATGCTCATTTTTTTCATGTTTTTAATGCTCCGTATTTAGGCCTGGGATAGGCAACAATACCAAATAATTCGCTATTTAAAAAGTTTTTATTTATTATCCACAGATGTTGTGGATAACTTTGTGGACATTCCGTGTGAAACTGTATTTTTAGCCTATTTTTAAGGGGCATTTTACACATTGCACATTCTTTGCCCATATATTAAAATAGTGAATGTTTTCAATAAGTTAGCATTTGTCAATTAATAAATAAAAGGTTTTTTTAAGTAAATGTCATGCTTATGATTTAAAATACAGTTTGTTGTGTAAAATACTTGACGCTTGCATGATTTATTGTTCCTTAATCCCTGATTTAACACCGCGAAGAACATTATGAAGAGATATTCTAGACACCGAAAACCGCTGCAAACAGCACCGCAAACTGCAGAAATTACCGCGTTAAGTCACGATGGGCGCGGAATTACGCATATTAACGGCAAAATCACTTTTATCGATAATGCTTTGCCGGGGGAAAAAGTAGTATTTCACTATACGTTGTGTCGTGGAAAATATGATGAAGGTCGTGCTACCGAGATTATAATAGCTTCACCTGAACGGGTAACACCCGCCTGCCAGCATTTTGCTATTTGTGGTGGTTGCGCATTGCAACACATGAATAAAGCGACGCAATTAAATCTGAAACAACAAATGTTTTTAGAGCAATTACAGCATTTTGGTAAAATCCAACCGCAACAAATTCTTGCGCCATTAACCAGCGCTGAATGGGGTTATCGTCGCAAAGCACGTTTAGGTGCAAAATTCGTTATTAAAAAACAGGCTGTTCTAGTGGGCTTTCGAGAAAAAAACGGCCGCTATTTAGCAGATTTAAATCGTTGCGAAGTGTTACACCCTAGCGTAGGCCATGCCATTCCCGCACTAAAAAAATTAATTGCTGGTTTAGCCGCGTTTCAACATATCCCACAAATCGAAGTGGCCGTAGGTGATAATGTGACTGCGTTGGTGTTTCGTCATATGGTTGATTTGTCGCAAACCGATAAAGAGCAGTTGATCGCTTTTGGTAAAACACATCAATTTAATATCTACGTACAGCCCAATAAACCGCTGCCGATGGAATTAATTTATTGCCAGCAAGAAAAACTACACTATAGTTTGCCGGAATATTCCGTCACCTTGGAATTTGACCCTACCGGTTTTATTCAGGTAAATGCAGATTTAAACCAGCAAATGGTAAAACGAGTGATCGAATTATTAGCACCGAACGAAAATGATCGCATCTTAGATTTATTCTGTGGTTTAGGCAATTTCACACTGCCGTTAGCGCGTTTTGGTAAAGAAATTATAGGTATTGAAGGTGATGCTGAATTAATACAACTGGCGCAAAAAAATGCCGCAGCGAACAAAATTGGTAATGCGCATTTTTATCAAGCTGACCTCACCACCGATTTCACGCATAGCAGTTGGGCCAAACAACCGTTTGATAAAATCTTGTTGGATCCACCACGTACCGGTGCACTTGAAACTATTCCCCAGATTGTAAAATTCAACGCCAAAAGAATTGTTTATGTATCTTGTAATCCAGCTACTTTTGCGCGCGATGCGGGTGAATTAATCAATCACGGTTATCAATTAACGCAAACAGGAATTATGGATATGTTTCCTCACACGCAGCATGTTGAGGCCATTGGGTTGTTTGAGAAGAATGTTTAAAAGGAACTATCATGAACACAATTAAAACACTGTCTATTATACTCACTTGCTTACTCATTGGGATCGCCACTGCGCAAGCAAACACTATTCCACCTACACAACCAGCAGCACCCATTACACCCGTTGATACCAGCATTCAGCAAGGTCTCGACCAAATTATTAATTCATTTAACCATGATGTCAGCGTAGGCGTTATTGTGCAATCGACTAGCACGGGTGCTACGCTGTATCAACACGATGCTAATCGCATGTTTATGCCCGCCAGCACCATGAAACTTTTCACTGCCACGGCAGCGCTAGCGTATTTGGGCCCCAATTATGTTTTTTCTACCCAAATGTTTGGCAACACAATTCCTATAAACAGTATTTTGCCGGGCAACCTTTATGTTAAATTTAGCGGCGACCCAATGCTGACGATAGATGATCTCAATAATATGATTGCCATTTTAAGTCAGCGTGGTGTACGAATTATTCAAGGCAGTTTAGTGATTGATGACACCGCATTAGATCAGGTTAACTGGGCCCCCGGTTGGATGTGGGATGAACAAATTCTTTGTTATGCCGCGCCCGCCACTTCGATTATTTTAAACCGTAATTGTTTTGGCGTAAGTTTAGCGGCGGGAACTCAAGCCAATACTCCCGGGCACATTAGTATTGAAGGCACACTCGCTAATATCTCCATTCTGAATAGGGTCACCACGCGCCAGGCCGATTATTGGCAATGCCCGTTAGATCTGGTCGCCTCTGGCAATAATACTTATGTTTTATCTGGTTGCTTAGCACCGAAACATGCGCCCATGGGTCTGTCGATTGCTTTAAATGATACACGCAAAGCCGGAACAGATATTTTGCTGCATTTGTTGAATCAACATGGTATTACTTTAGCGGGTGGAGTACGTTATGGTCAAACCCCTGCTTCTGCTAAATTATTGGCTGAGCATAATTCTGCGCCGCTAAGCGCACTCATCACACGCATGTTGAAAAAATCAGACAACCTCATCGCTGATACCTTATTCAAAAAACTAGGCGGTACGTATTTCAATACCACTGGCACGTGGAATAATGGCAGCCAAGCCGTGCGCGCGATTCTTAGCCCACGCACGGGCATTAATTTTCACAATATGGTGATGGTCGACGGTGCAGGCCTCTCGCGCTATGATTTAGTCAACCCCACTCAATTTGCTACATTGCTTAACTATGCTTATCGCTCATTACCCGCGAATAATGTGTTTTATCAAGCATTACCGAGTTCAGGTATTGATGGTACACTACGCTATCGCTTAGGTGGCCCCGTGCAGGGCAAAGTACATGCTAAAACTGGCACCATGGTAAGCACCAGTGGCCTTGCAGGCTATATCGAAACTGCAAACCATCAAACGCTCACCTTCGCCATTTTGATCAATGGTTTTGTCGGCAAGCAAGCACCCTACCACCTCTTAGAAGATAAAATTTGCCAGTTTTTAGCAGAGAAAGGGTAAAATGGTAAAAGTAAAAGTATCACCCCACATCAATACTGACGGATCTATAAATCTAGAAGCCTGGTTGCAACATACGGCTACGCTGCGCAGCAATCAAGATCTACAACTCATTCGTCATGCTTGTGTGCTCAGCCAACTCGCCGGTGAAGACAAGCCTACCCTCACTGGCATATCTTGCTTACAACAAGGTTTGATCATGGCCGAAGTTCTGCTTGATCTACACCTTGATAGCGAAACTATTGCTGCAGCGATTGTTTATAGCAGTGTGCAGTACGGCGATCTTAGTTTAGACGATGTGCGTGATCATTTAGGCAACCAGACGGCAAATTTGGTGCAAGGTACTATCCAAATGGAAGCCATCCGTACTCTGCCTGGTCTCGATAGTGAAAATCACACGCAACTAGAAAACGTGCGCAAAATGCTATTAGCCATGGCGCAAGACATGCGCGTGGTTATTATTAAATTGGCCGAACGCACGTCGATCATGCGTACTTTAGAAGTGTTCGATGCAGATACTTGCCGCGCTATCGCCAAAGAAACTAAAGCTATTTATGCCCCACTTGCCAACCGTTTAGGTATTGGCCAATTGAAATGGGAATTAGAAGATCTTTCTTTTCGTTATTTAGAACCGACTGCTTATCGCGAAATTGCAGATAACCTGCATGAAACACGCATTGAGCGCGAAAAATATATCGAAAAAATAATTACCGATCTACAAACTACATTGCAAGAAAGTGGCATGAAAGATTTTTCCATCACCGGCCGCGTTAAACATATTTATAGCATTTCTCAAAAAATGCGCCGTAAAAAAATGGGCTTTGATCAAATTTATGATCTCAATGCAGTGCGAGTTTTAGTCACTACCATTGACGAATGTTATAACGTTTTAAGCATCGTGCATGGTCAATGGAAAGCATTACGATCAGAGTTTGATGATTATATCGCCACCCCTAAACCCAATGGTTATCGTTCCATACACACCGTGGTGATCGGCCCGAATAATAAAAATATTGAAATACAAATTCGCACCCACGAAATGCACGCAGAGTCTGAACATGGCGTCGCCGCACACTGGCAATATAAAGAGACCCATAAGCAAAGAGCAGATTATCATGCCAAAATTGCTTGGTTGCGCCAAGTATTAGAATGGCAAAAAGATTTGGTAAAATCAGGCACTGCGATCAATCCGGTACAAAATGCAACTTTAGACGATCGTGTATATGTATTCACCCCTACTGGTGAAATTGTCGATCTACCGCAAGGTTCGACCCCTCTTGATTTTGCATATCAGATACATAGTGAAGTTGGCCATCGTTGTCGTGGTGCAAAAATTAATAATCATTTAGTGCAATTGACGCACACATTAATTACCGGCGAACAAGTAGAAATTTTAACCGCTAAAAATCCAAACCCTAGTCGTGATTGGTTGAATTCACAATTGGGATATTTAAAAACAGCACGCGCGAAAGCGAAAGTGCATCATTGGTTCAAACTACAAGACTACGATAAAAATGTGATCGATGGTCAAGCGATGATAGAGCGTGAATGCCATCGTTTAGCTATATCTGGCATTGATTTTGAGACCACTGCTCGCAAATTACATTATAAAAATAAAAATGAGATGTTTTCCGCTTTAGGTGCCGGTGCATTACGCACGGTGCAAGTCCTT
>JABDBA010000015.1:0-44595 GCA_013288885.1 Gammaproteobacteria bacterium
ATTGTTGTATCTCTATAAATGAGTATTTAATAGTATTGCGAATTATAAAATACTTAGTAGCTGCCAGTGAATCCCCAGCTTCGGCTGCATTTGTTATCACGTTTTGAGTATGATAATTTAAAGAAGCGAGTAATTTGAATAATACAATTGCTTTAACGTCATTACTTTTCTTTGGGGTACTGTTATCAACAGCCATGCTTGCCATTTGGCTGGGAGTCAACAGTTTATCTTGCGGTTTTACCGTGTTTTTCTTTTTCTTTTTTTTGGCTGAATGTGAAGGGGAGCTTTGTGCAACAAGTGCTGTTATACCAGCAGCGCTTGCACCACCCGGAGGTGCAGGTTGTTTTTTTAAATCATTGTTGCGTTTTTTTTCTTTAATGTTCTTCTGTTCTGCTTCTCATTCCGCATAAGCAGTACTTCGTACAAATTCTTCAACTGCCCCTAAACCATTCTCATTTAAGTAATCGGCTGGAGTTTTGCCAAATCTATCTGGCGCGGTAATTTTATTACCACAGCTAATTAATAACTTTAGTACCTTAATCTTATCAGGGGTAGATAAAACAGACGTGGAAAATGTTTGTGTGGCAGCATTTAGCGGTGTTTCTCCTTTAATATTTTGTGCCGTTATGTCCGCTCTGGCTTCAATAAGACGTTCTAACGCGGCAAGTTGATAATTTTCAGCCGCAGCATGAACAGCAGTATCACCCATGTTATTGGGTGTATTAAGTTTTGTATTGGGTTTGATTAAACTATTTAACACATCTAAATAGCCTAATCCTGCAGCTATATGCAATTGAGTAAAGCCATCACCCATTTTTTCTGTTATTTGTGCCACGTACGCTTGTTGATCTGCGAGGGGCGCATTTGTAGCAGGTTTTTGTTGTGGGATATATACACTAGATACTGATCCATTAGGTAATTTTCCTAAAAATTTTCTTACGTCTGGTTGCATATATTTTCCTTAATGAATAATTGGTATTACATAATACTACAATGGCATTGTGCTGCTTTTGTTTCTAAGTCGCCCTGTCCTATGTCCAATTATTACCTTTCTTCGGGCAAATTCTAGCTCAATAAATTTGCACAAATTTCCCTCCGCAGCCGATTCATAAATCCTTACAATTAGTGTAAAATGCATCTTCTTTACCCAATAACCTCATTTGACGACTAAAACATGCGCCTACACAGTATAAAACTAGCCGGTTTCAAATCCTTCGTAGACCCCACCACTGTTCACTTTCCTGCCAATTTGTCGGCGGTCGTGGGCCCCAATGGCTGTGGTAAATCCAATATTATTGACGCGGTACGCTGGGTCATGGGCGAGAGCTCTGCCAAGCAGCTACGCGGCGAGTCGCTCGACGACGTCATTTTCAACGGTTCCGTCGCCCGTAAGCCGGTCGGCCAGGCCGCCATTGAGCTGAATTTCGACAATTCCGACGGCACGCTGACGGGCCAATATGCCAGTTACACGGAAATCTCCATCCGCCGTGAAATTACCCGCGACGGGCAATCGACCTATTTCCTCAATTCCACCCGCTGCCGTCGGCGCGATATTATCGATATTTTCTTAGGGACCGGCCTAGGGCCACGCAGTTACGCCATTATCGAACAGGGCATGATCTCACGCTTGATTGAAGCGAAGCCAGAAGAATTACGATCATATTTAGAAGAAGCAGCGGGAATTTCTAAATATAAAGAACGCAAACACGAAACTGAATTACGCATCAAACACACGCAAGAAAACTTGGCACGTTTGAATGATGTGCGCGAAGAGTTAGAAAAACAACTCGATCACTTGCAACGACAAGCAAATGCTGCCGAACGCTATAAAGTGCTGAAGCAAGAAGAGCGCGTATTAAAAGCGCAAATTTTGGCGTTGCGTTATCGTGCGTTGCAACAACAGTTTCAACAACAAGCTGCAGACATTGAAAAATACCAACAACAGTTAGCAGAAAAATTAGCGCAACAACAAGAACTTGAAAGTCAGTTAGAGCAACAACGCGAATTGCAAAATGTTACCAATGCACAAAGCAGCGAAAGCCAAGCGCAATATTATCGCATCAGCAACGAAGTTACGCAGCTTGAGCAAACCATTCAACATCAAACCGAACGCTGTGCACAGTGGCGCAATGAGCAACAAGAATTAGTGCGCAATACCTCGTTGTTACAACAGCAACTGGATGATATCGAACAAGCACAAATACAATTATCGTCAGAAGTCGCTACTATTGATCCAGAAGTTATCGCGGCGCAACAAAAATCTGCTGAATCACAAACTGCTTTATTGCAAGCAGAGCAAGCGTTACATACTTGGCAAATGGATTGGGAAAAATTCAATCACGAATCTGCTGAGACAGAACAACGCGTGCATGTAGAACAAACTCGTATTCAACATCTCACGCAACATTTACAGATTGTTGAACAACGTATCGCACGTTTGCAACAAGAACATCAACAACAAAGCCAATTGCTAAATGTTGAACCGGAAAGCGATTTAGAACGACAATCACAGACCCTGCAAATTGCGCGCACCGAATGCGAACAAAGCTTGCAAAAGATTACTCATGAAATTGCTAGTCAGCGCGAAAATAATCAACGTTTATTGGCGGAATTGGATAATGCCAAAAATCAATCACAAACGTTACACGGGCAATTGGCATCGCTCGAAGCATTGCAACAAGCCGCGTTGGGGCAAAACGAAGAATTAGTGGTCGATTGGTTACAACAACAACGGTTGGCCGACAAACAACGCTTAGCACAAACGCTGCAAGTAGAAACCGGTTGGGAACAAGCGATTGAAACAGTATTGGAACGCTATCTGCAAGCAGTTTGCGTAGAAGATTTAACCGAATTAGAACAGGGTTTAGCGCAATTGCCACAAGGCAATTTAACCTTTGTTGCTAAAGTCACCGAGCAAGCATCAGCTTCGCTCGATAAACCCGAATACACTTCACTGCTCAGCAAAGTGCAAGCTGCATGGTCATTAGCGCCGTTATTGGCTGGAATTTATGTAACAGAAACCTTGGCCGAAGCATTGTCGTTATCAACACGCTTATCAGCGCATGAATCGATTATTACACGTGATGGCGTTTGGCTCGGAAAAAATTGGTTATTGGTTGCACACAAAGCGGATGAGAAAACCGGTGTACTCAAGCGCGAACGCGAACGGCATGAATTAACTAATGCTTTGGCGACGATGGCCGAACAAATTCAACAACGTCAAGCTGCGCTAGCAGCGGGCGAAGAGCGTGTGCGTGAATTAGAGCGTCAACGCGAAGTTAAGCAACAAGAAGCGGCTGAATTAATTGCCCAACACGCTGATTTACGTGCGCAACAACAAGTGTTGAAAGCGCGTTACGAACAAGCGGGCGAACGTGTGCGCCAAATCAATGTAGAGTTAGAAGATTGTGCCGAGCAACTCGCCGCCGATCAAAAAGCCTTATTATTAGCACGCGAATCGTTAGAGCAAGCGCAACAAGATTTAGCCGCGCAAAGCACAAAACGTGAAGAGTTAGTGCAAGTGAAAACGCAATATCAAAGCGAACAAGATGCCGCACGACAACAAGCCAATGCCGATAAAGAAGCGGCACACCAATTAGCATTGCGTTTGCAAGCAGCGAAGTTGCAACTTGAAACCGGTGTACAAAATCGTGCGCGCTTGCAACAACAACTACAGCAAATTAATGAACGGCAAGAATTTTTACAGCAAACGATAGCTGAGAGCGATGCTCCATTAGCGCAATTAAGAGAGCAAGTAGAAACGTTAATCGAGCAGCGCGCCGTGGCTGATGAACAATTGAAAAACATTCAACAACAAGTAGAAGCGTTAGAACAAACCTTACGTCAGCTAGAAAAACAACGCCATGAAATTGATCAACACGTTGTGGCAGAACGTAATAATTTAGAACAAGCTAAACTCGCAGGCCAAGCGTTAGAAGTGCGCAGTACAGCGTTGCAAGAACAAGTGCAAGAAAGTGGCGCAGAGTTAGAAACGATATTGAATGAACTGCCAGCCGATGCGCATGATAATATATCGGAAGATCAATTGAATTCCATCACTCGTAAAATTGATCGTTTAGGCCCCATTAACTTGGCGGCTATCGATGAGTTCACTACCTTGCAAGAACGTAAAACATATTTAGACACACAATACACCGATTTAACCGAAGCGCTGGCTACCTTAGAAGACGCCATTAGCAAAATGGATAAAGAAACCCGCACGCGTTTTAAAGATACCTTTGATTTAGTCAATAATAATTTCCAAACCTTATTCCCGCGTTTATTTGGTGGTGGCCGTGCCTCGCTAGAAATGGGCGGCGATGATGATTTATTGTTAGCAGATGTAACGGTGATGGCGCAGCCGCCGGGCAAGCGTAATTCAACCATTCATCTATTATCGGGTGGTGAAAAAGCCTTAACAGCAATTGCGCTGGTGTTTTCCTTGTTCCAATTGAACCCTGCGCCGTTTTGCATACTCGATGAGGTTGATGCACCGTTAGATGATGCGAACGTGGTGCGTTTCTGTAATTTGGTTAGAGAAATGTCTGAGAAAGTGCAGTTTATTTTTATTAGCCATAATAAATTGGCGATTGAAATGGGGCAGCATTTAGCGGGTGTTACCATGCAAGAGGCGGGTGTTTCGCGGCTAGTGGCAGTGGATATGGAAGAGGCGATAGCATTGGCAACTGCTTAAAGGTGAAAAATGGGCGTTGATTTTTTATCATTGGTTTTAATTATTATTGCTGCTCTGGGTGTTTGCGGCCTAGGGCTGATCTTTTGGCATCATAAAGGCTCTTTTAAAAAAAATATTGAGCCAACCGTAACCGTACAAGAAAATAATGAACCTGCTGCAGCGCGCCCGCGCATTGAACCTATTATTGCTAATAATCCCCCCGCTGACCCTGCTTTAACTTCACTGGGTTTTAGTGCGTTAGATGTGTTAGATGATCAAGAACCACCCAAAGTTGAACAAAAACCGATGAAAGTTTTCGTAAAGAATTTTGTCGTCATCTATTTATTAGCACCTAATGATCGCCCATTTGTCGGCTATGAATTATTCCAAACGTTATTATCTGCGGGTTTGCGTTTTGGTGATATGAATATTTTTCATTATCACGCGCCAGGGGATGAATCGGATGAAATCTTATTTAGTTTAGCTTCTGCGGTGGAACCCGGTATTTTTGATTTGGCTAATATAGGTGGATTTTCGTGCCCAGGCTTAAGCTTTTTTATGTCACCAAAACTCACCCAAAAATCGCAAGCCAATTTTGATTTAATGTTAGAAACAGCTCGACAAATCGCCGATGATTTAGGTGGCCAACTGCACGATGAAGAACGTGAATTATTAACCAAAGAAACCATCGCTACTTATCGCAACAGTTTTGTAAACTAATAGATTTAAGAAATTATATGTAGGTCGGTTCAAGCGAAGCGGAACCGACAGCGGTAATGATTCAAGCATTGCATGTCGGCTCCGTCGCTGAGCTCCTTGAGCCGACCTACATGATGGTCAGTTACATGAGATAAATATATGTTAGTTCACACTGAATCCTGGCAATTTAATACCACCGATCAAACCCTGATCGACTTAGCATTAACCGAAGATCTGGGTCAACCGTATCAAGATATTACTACGGCCACATTATTTTCTGATGTAAAAAATTCCTCGCAAGCCAAAATTATTTCTAAACATCCCGAACCGATTATTATTGCGGGTTTGCCCTTAATTAAAATTATTTTAGAAAAGCTAACGCAAGAATATTCAATTCAAACCAATTATCAAGATGGGCAAACCTTGTCGCCTGGTGACACCTTAGTAACCTTAACTGCAAATGCCAATGTGTTGTTAATGGCCGAGCGCACTATACTCAATTTTTTACAACGCTTGTGTGCGGTCGCAACGCTCACCGCAAAATTTGTAGCCGCAGTCAATGGCACGCAGCTCAAGATTTTAGACACCCGTAAAACAATGCCGGGTTTCCGGCATCTTGAAAAATATGCAGTTTTATGCGGTGGCGGCGTTAATCATCGCATCGGCTTGTATGATGCTTTATTGATCAAAGATACGCATATCGATTTGCTCGGCGGTGTTGCAGCGACTTTAAATAAATTAACCGCTAAATTCTCCGTGCCCGTGATCATCGAAATTCGTACGCTGGATGAATTAAAAATTGTACTAGCACAAGGCCGCGAAAAAATAAATCGCGTGTTGTTAGATAATATGACACCACAACTAATGGCAGAATGTGTGACGTTGTGTCGTGGTATTTTCCCTACCGAAGCTTCGGGCAATATCGATTTAACGACGATTGTTGATGTGGCCAAAAGTGGGGTTGATTTTGCTTCGGTCGGCAAACTGACACACTCAGCAAATAGCGTAGATTTATCGATGAAATGTGATATTAAACATGCAAAATAACACAGTTTCACAACAAGGCCCGCGCCAGCAATTTGATGTAGTCGTCATCGGCGGCGGCGTTGCTGGCTTAAGTTATATTTTAGAATTACTCCAACAGCGCCCACAAACTAAAATCGCCTTAATAACGAAAAAAGACTTAGCTGAATCGAATTCTTCCTATGCGCAAGGCGGCATTGCTGCAGCTAATGTTCCCGTCGATAGCATTAACCAACATGTGACAGATACTTTGCTAGCAGGCGATGAGCTGTGTGAACAAAATGCGGTGGATGCTATATTGCAACAAGGGCCGAACAGTATTGAATATTTGATAGAGCAGGGTGTTGCTTTTGATCGCGATAATGATGATCAACTCGCTTGCGGCAAAGAAGCAGGCCACACGCAGCGACGGATTTTTCATTGTGGTGATCAAACCGGTGCAGCAATCACGCAAGCACTGATAAAAAAAATTAGCGCTCATCCTAATGTTACGATGTTTGAATATCACATCGCTATTAATTTAATTACGCAAATCGAAACCCATAAACCAGCTAGCATTGCCGAAATAGTCGGTGTGTATGTATTAGATGAAAAAACCACGCTTATACATACGTTTATTGCCAATGCGGTTGTATTAGCAAGTGGTGGTGCAGGTAAAGTATATCGTTATACCTCGAACCCTGAAGTGGCAACCGGTGATGGTGTAGCGATGGCATATCGCGCTGGCGCGCGTGTAGGCGGTATGGAATTTTATCAATTTCATCCGACGTTATTATATCACCCTAAATTAAATAATTTTTTAATTTCCGAAGCATTGCGTGGTGAAGGCGCTTATTTACGTTTACCAGGCAGTGGTGAACGATTTATGCAACGTTACGCACCTAAAGTAATGGAGCTGGCCACGCGCGATGTAGTAGCGCGTGCTATTTTTACGGAAATTGAAAAAGGTGGCTTGGATTATATTCATTTAGATATTCGTCATAAAGACAAACAATTTTTGCAAACACGTTTTCCTAAAATATTTCAAACCTTAGCGGGTTTGGGTTTGGATTTATCACAAGATTTAATTCCTGTGGTACCGGCGGCGCACTATATGTGCGGTGGAATACTCAGTGATGTGCACGGCAATACCGATTTAACAAGATTATTAGCCATTGGTGAAGTGGCATTTACCGGTTTGCACGGTGCGAACCGTTTAGCCAGCAATTCGTTGTTAGAAGGTGTGGTGATGGGGAGAAATGCGGCTAGAACCAGTTGTGCTTATTTAGATGCACCGGTTGTTTTGCGCCATCCCGTGAGCGATTGGGATTCAGCCAGCGTTATCGATTTACGACGTGCCAGCCAGATTAACGTACATTGGCGTGGTTTGCGTGGTGAAATGAGCTCCTATGCGGGCATTGTGCGCACCGAAGCAGGTTTACGTGATCAACTTAAATTAGTGTTAGCGCGGCGTGATATGATAGAGGAATATTATTGGCAATATTCGATTACGCGTGATTTAATTGAATTAAGGAACATCGTATTAATTGCGGAACTGATCGTGCGATCAGCGCTTAATCGCTGTGAAAGCCGCGGCGGCCATTATCGCGAGGATTTCCCCGATAAATTGGCAGATCCATTAGAATCGATTTTGAAGATTAACGAATTTTAAGTTTTTGTGTCATTGCGAGGAGCATTAGAGGAAAATGTAGGTCGGATCAAGGAGCGTAAGCGACGGATCCGACATGCAATGCTTGGCAATTATCGCTGTCGGTTCCGCTTCGCTTGAACCGACCTACAAGATTTTTATCTTTATTATATATTTTTAAATAACAATTATGACTACATCATTCACCACATCACAATTCACACCAACAGCAACCTCAAATTTGCAAAAACCCGACATGCAAATTTGTCAGAGCGATTACCCGCTCGATTGGTATCAACAAGAATTTCTCCCCTATGCTGAACAATACCAAGCATTGCCTGATCGTGATTTGATCACCATTATCAGTTGGATGCAGCCGTATATGGACAAAGCCATTAAACATTTTGGCGATTCATTATTGTTGTTAGCACATTATTATATGGGTGGTGAAATTGTAAAAATCATTCAACAGTTCAATGGTATTGTCGGTGATTCCTATCAACTGGCATTAATGGCTGTCGAGCATCCTGAAAAAAAGGTAATCGTTGAATCTGCGGTGCATTTTATGGCGGAATCGATTAGCATTTTAGCCAACACCGATCAGCAAGTTTATATTACTAATCCAAAGTCGGGTTGCACCATGGAAATGTTAGCCAAAGATTTTATGGTACAACCGGCATTAAACGCTTTGAACCAACGTTATGGTGAAAATAATATTTTGCCAGTCTGCTATATGAATTCATCGGGGCGCATTAAGGCCATGGCAGGTGCACAGGGCGGCGCTGTGTGTACCAGCTCAAATGTGAAAAAGATTTTTCAATGGGCATTAAAGCAAAATAAAAAAATATTATTTATTCCTGATCAGCACATGGGTGAAAATGTTGCAGGTTGGCTGGGCATACCACCCGAAAAAATTGCGTATTGGCCAGCGGGGCAAGAGGCGGTCAATTTTTCTTTGACAAATGAAAACGTTAATCGTTTTGATGCAGCACAATTGATTTTGTTTGCTAGCCATTGCGGGGTGCATAGTTATTATCAGCCAGAAATGGTGAGTTATTGGCAAGCACAAGGCTACCATGTAGTAGTTCATCCCGAGTGCCGTAAAGAAGTGGTGAGTGCAGCAGATAGTTGCGGATCAACAGCATTTATTTGGGATCAAGTTGCTAATGATAAAGCAGGTACACAAAAATATGCCATTGGTACCGAAAACCATATGATCAAAAATTTACGCGAATTTTGTCATAAAAAAAATATTAATGTAGTTAATATTGGTGATTGGCCACAAAAAGGTATTAAAAGCGCCGGTTGTGGATGTGCGACGATGTCGCGTAATGATCCACCGCATTTAGTAGCGGTGCTAGATTTATTAAGATTAGGTAAAGTACCAGAATATAATCTGGTGCGTGCGGGCGATGTAGTGAATGAGTTTACCGGTGCTAGACAGCGTTTAGATGATAAAGGGCAGCAGTGGATCATTGCTAACGCACGCCGGGCATTGGAGAAAATGATTAGTATTACGGAATCTTAGTTATGCCATTACCAAAAGAAATCATTCATAAAATCGAGAAGCTCCGTACTGAGATCGGCGAGCATAACTATAATTATCACATCCTCGATACGCCTACTATCTCCGACGCCGAGTTCGATCGTTTATTTCGTCAATTGCAAGATTTAGAAAAGCAATACCCTGAATTGATTACTTCTGATTCACCGACACAGCGTGTAGGAATGAAACCGGTCTATGTTTTTAAAGAAGTCAAACATGAAATTCCAATGTTGTCATTAGACAATGCGTTCAGTGATGAAGAAGTTTTGGCCTTTGAAAAGCGCATTAAAGATCGTTTAAAAAATGATTCACCCATTGAATTTGCTTGCGAACCTAAAATGGACGGAGTAGCTGTAAGCATTATTTATGAAAATGGTGCATTAGTTCGTGCTGCCACGCGTGGGGATGGTTATACCGGCGAAGATATTACGCTGAATGTTCGTACTATCCGCTCTATTTTATGGAATTTGCATGGGAAAAAACATCCTAAAACATTAGAAGTACGTGGTGAAGTGTATATGTCTAAAGCCGGTTTTACGGCAATGAATGATCGTGCGCGTGAGCGCGGTGAAAAAATATTTGTTAATCCGCGTAATGCGGCTGCGGGTAGCTTGCGGCAATTAGATTCTGCAATTACGGCGCAGCGGCCGTTACAATTTTTTTGTTATGGGGTAGGTGTTGTCGAAGGCCAACAATTGCCCGATAAACAAAGCACTATTTTGCAACAAATGCATGAGTGGGGTGTTCGTACTAATCCTGAATCAAAAGTAGTGCAAGGTGCAGCAGGATGTTTAAAGTTTTATAATAAAATGGCGGAAAAACGCGAGCATTTACCCTATGAAATTGATGGTGTGGTTTATAAAGTTGATAGTTTAGAATTGCAACAACAATTGGGTTTTGTCGCGCGTGCACCACGTTGGGCGATTGCACATAAGTTCCCGGCGCAAGAAGAAACTACACAAATCGAAAGCGTGGAATTTCAAGTAGGGCGCACGGGAACATTAACACCCGTAGCGCGTTTAAAACCGGTATTTGTCGGTGGTGTAACGGTGAGTAATGCCACTTTGCACAATATGGATGAAATTGCGCGTAAAGATGTACGCGTAGGTGATACGGTCATCGTGCGGCGTGCCGGTGATGTTATTCCAGAAGTATTCGCAGTGATATTAGAAAAACGCCCAGCACAGACCAAAGCCATTAAGTTACCTACCCATTGCCCCGTGTGCCATTCTGATGTGGTGCGGGTGGAAGGCGAAGCGGCAGCGCGTTGCAGCGGCGGTTTGTTTTGCGCAGCGCAACGTAAAGAAGCCATCAAGCATTTTGCATCACGCAAAGCACTAGATATTACCGGCTTAGGCGATAAAATCGTCGAGCAATTAGTGGATTGCGATTTTATAAAATCGGCCGCAGATTTGTATCATTTAACCGTACCGCAGTTGGCGGATATGGAAAGAATGGGTGAAAAATCTGCCGAAAACTTAGTGGCTGCGATTGCAAAAAGCAAAGCGACTACCTTGCCACGTTTTTTATATGCGCTCGGCATTCGTGAAGTAGGGGAAGCGACAGCGTTGGCATTGGCGCAGCATTTTACTAATTTAGAAAAAATCATGCAGGCTGGTGAAGAAGAGCTGCAAGCAGTGCAAGATATTGGTCCAGTGGTTGCGGCGCAATTGGTGGCATTTTTTCATCAAGAACATAATCGGGAAGTGATACAAAAATTAAAAAAAGCCGGCGTACATTGGCCGGATATCGTCAGTACCGGTGCTGCGAAACCATTAGCCGGTCAAACGTTTGTAATTACTGGTACATTAGACGCTATGTCACGCGATGAAGCCGCGCAACATTTGCAAAGCTTAGGCGCCAAGGTCAGCAGCAGTGTCTCCCCCAAGACATCTTATTTAATTGTAGGAGCAGACGCGGGTTCCAAACTGGCCAAAGCCGAGAAGTTAGGTGTGAAGATTTTAGATGAATTTGGATTTTTGAAGTTATTAGAGAAATATAAATAGTATATTTATCATGATTGTCTAAGTGACTTAAAAGCAGGAATAATATCTTCCATATCCCTTTTAACAGCCGCCTCGTGTTTTTGCAATTTAAAAAGGTCTTTTTGTAAACCTTTTGCTGTGTTATGTGCTTCTTTTGCTTGAAAAGATAATAGCGGGTCATGTTGAGGAAATGCTGTTAAAATACCGATGGCATTCTTTAAATCTTTACTTGCATCTTTTAAGCGCGTATCCTTATTAGCAACAATCTCATTTTCTAAATCTTCCTCATTTTCTAAATCTTCCATATTTTTTATATCTTCCATAAAACATCTTGCACGGCCGATGTAACTTTGCGCCAAACGAAGATTTATTTTTTCTTGTGGAACTGTATGTTTTTCTTCTTGTATTTCATGGGGATCAGCACGATGTGACTCAAAAAATATAACTATTTGCCCCCACGCTTTTTCTTTACTTACTACAAGCTGCCCGTCTTCTCTGGCTTCTTTATCCCAATTGTGGTTGATAATACAAGATTCATAATAGTCGAAGACAACGGTAAAACATTCACCGTGTTGTTTATGATTTAATAAGTTTTCTAAAAAAAATGAATTATTAATATCAAGCCACATATGAACGCTATCAAAAAAATCAAGCTGTTTGTTAATAGTAGTAGCAGATTTTAGTAAATCACATTGACTTTTTAAATAAGCAGATTGTTGCTTTGCATTTAATTTATCAAAAGAAGGTGCCATATCTTTATTGTATCTTGCAATAATTGCACACCTAAAAAGACACAAGCATTCTTCTTTAGCATTTTGTTTGAGAAAGTGTGAATTTATTGCATCACATAACTTGAAGAATTCTTGGTTAAGGTTAAATTTTTCAACAGGTGATGCCTTTTTAATCATCTTCGTGATCCACTTAATCCAAGGCATGAATTGCTCACGAGATTCACAAGCCGGAAAAGCTTTGGCAATCGATGCTCCTTTGCAATATAAAAGCCACGCTTGCTCATATTGTTGGGTTTCGACAGCGAGAGTAAGGGCGGTTTTCTTACCATCATTTAGCGTATCAATGTTAATGGTATTTTCTATTATCGTAAAAAGCCGATTCAGTTCATCCAAGGGCATTTTTTCATTTATTGCTTTGTGTAGGGTTGTATCTGGCATATTTTTCAACATAGTAAAAAGCAGTAATTTACAATATCACAACCTAAACGTTAATACAAGGATAATGATACCTTAAGAGGCGAAGTTTTTGAGGTTTCTCAAAAAACATGAGAATATTTAACAAAGCTAGTTGTCAATATGTTAAATTAGAACCATTATTAAAGTAGGATAAATTATGGATAAAAAATCCCGTGAAGATGTTGCACTGTTTCGCGATTTTGTTAAAGATATTAAGCCATTAAGCCACGATAAAGTAGTTCCACCTAAACCACGCAGGCGGCCCAAAAAAAGAATTTCTTTCCATGAATCCGAATTGATTGAAGACAAACTCTCCGACCACGTCAGAGTAACGGTAACTGGCGGCGAAGCTTTAGCATTTTCTCAACCCGGTTTACAACCGCAGACCATGCGTGATTTACGCCAGGGTAAAATTAGGCCACAAGCTGTGCTTGATTTACATGGCATGACAGTAGTTAACTCACGCAAAGCATTAATAAAATTTTTGCTGCAAACTAAAAAACGTGCAATGCGCTGTGTTCTTGTCATTCATGGTAAAGGCAAATTTCAAACCGCAACTCCTATTTTAAAAAACCAAGTCAACAGTTGGTTACGTCAACACGAAAATATTTTAGCATTCTGCTCCGCCAAGGCGCGCGATGGTGGAGCAGGGGCGGTGTATGTTTTGTTAAAACGATAATCCATTTAAGTAGTTAAACTATTTTACTCCATAAGATTTCACGATTAGTTCCATCCCACGGCTTTAATGACATTTTATCGTCAAAAAAATGGTATTTGCGGGCTACAGTTTTACTCATTTCATTGGGAAAAAGATGCCCTTCAATATGATGTTTCACTAATTCATTTTCGGTATCAATTTCATAGTTGCCGCAGTAGGCTAAATAATCTTGTGGGATATTTACCAGTTCATCTTTGCTGGAGCTGGTAAATTTTTGCGAAATAAATGGTTTGCGATCTTTACGAAAAATCTGCACTGCCATTTTGCCATTGGCATCATACATTATATACCCGAGAGCGTCTGTGCCGAAGGGATAATGTTTATTGCCGGCGTTATCTATTTCGACTGAATAAACTAATTTCCAAGTACCGATTATTTTTTGCTGTATGCTATTCATTATTTTCTCCATTATGGTATTGGTGCTTTGGGGCAGATAGACTCGCCTTCAGCCAATTGAAAATCATAATTTAATCGATAGTGATCACCGTCTTTTATAAAATTACCCACCATGTTATCGCTGGCGGTAAATACGGCATCGGTATGAATTATTTCATCATCTGCCATAAAAACTTGCGTCACCAGCGTTTCATGTTCTGGCGCGGAAACAACGAAATGAATATGTGCTGGACGTAGCGGATGCCGTTTTGCTGTTCTCAATAATTCTCCTACTGGGCCGTCAGTAGGCACGGGGTAGGGTGTAGGTAATAATGCTATTAATTCATAAGTACCCTTGTCATCAGTTTTAAATTTTCCGCGAAGATTCATATTAGGTTGTGCTGGGTCTTGGTTTTCATAAAAGCCATTGGTGGCGGCTTGCCAAACGTCTAAAGTAGCGTTAGAAATAGGTTTGCCGTCAGCGAGGTTGATAACGGTGCCGGTGATAATGACACGTTTGCCTGTTGTTTCATCGCTGGCAGTGCAAGTGCCACGTGCGCGTAATGGCGCATTAGCACGATAAAAAGGTCCGCCCAGTGCATAACCCACCGAATTGCTTGGCCGTTGATGATTCATTATTTCAATCAATTGACTAGCGCCTAATACATCCGCCATTAATAAAAATTCATTGCGATCTTTGCTGGTAAATTGCGCCATTCTTGCTAAAAAATCCCAAGCATATTCCCATTCGGGTTCACTAAGTTGAATATCTTTAATAAAACCATGCAAATGTTGAATTAAACTTTTCATGATTTGTTGTGTGCGTGGGTTCTCAATGTTGCCATAAGCTGCTAATACATTATCCGTAAGTTTTTCAGTAATATTTGTAGAGTTCATAAGAGTACCTCAATTAAATTGAATGACGACACGTTTACCACTTTTGCCTTGTAACACTTCTTGGTAAGCGGTAACGGCTTGTTCCGGTGGATAAATCATGGATTTTTCAACAGCTAAAGGGGTTAATTTATTTTGTTCAAAACCGGATTTCATTTCATTTAAAAATTTAGCATTGGCGTTAAAATCAAAGGCGATTGTATTAATGCCAATGATTTCTTGATTGGAGCGATACAACTCGAATAAATTAAGCGTTGCTTCACGTGCATTTTCCCGTGCGCCGATGGTTACAATTCGGCCAAATTCAGCTAGTGATTCTATAAAAGCTTGCCAGTAGATATTGCCTACACTATTTAAAATAATATTAACAGGTAGGTCATTATTGGCAGCAAGAATTTTTTCTTTAAGATTGGCTTCTTCTGAGTTAATTGCGATCCAGCCTAATTTTAAAGCTTGTGCCAATTCTTCTTTACCGCGTACCAGGGCAATAGCATTGCTGTTTTTCCATTGACAAATTGACATAGCAGCACGACCCACTTGCCCTAACGCACCAACGACTAAAACAGTTTCGTAAGGTTTTATTTGCGCACGTTTGACTAAACTATAATAAGCCGTGGTGTAAGGTAAAGTTTGTCCGCCTGCTGTTAATAAATCGATATTATAAGGAATTTCCGCCAGTGCAGCAGCAGGTAGTTTAATATATTCAGCCTGAGTGCCATCGAATTCAATACCGGCGCCGCCGCCTGTTCCCCAGACTTTTTTTCCAATCATGTGCGTTGGTCCCTTGACTACTTCACCCGAGAAATCTCGCCCTGGAATACGAGGGGTTACCGCATTTTTGAAATAACCTAGCGTTGCTAATGCATCCGAAGGGTTAATGCCGGAAGTGGCAATTTTAATTAGGCATTCATCTGCTGTTAGCATGGGTGTTGATTTTTCTACCCATTCAAAAGCTATAGAGTCGGCGTCTTTGGCGTGGGTTTTAATAATCAGGGTTTTCATAAGCTTACTCCGGGTTAATGATTAAGGTAAAGTCATTATATATTACGAGTTTTAATATGTCAACACTCGTAATAAAATCTTGCTTATTGTAGGGTGGATTAGACCTACCCCTTGATTATATGGCCGCTTATAGGTATTCTATAAGTGGCCATATAAATAATTTTCATGTATTATATGGCCGCTTATAGCTATTTTATAAGTGGCCATATAATACAAATCAGGGTTTCGAGCAATGAAAGATAAAATTGTAGGTAGACAGGAAGAGCAGAAACTATTTCTAAAATTACTGCAGTCAAGACGTGCTGAGTTCGTTGCGATTTACGGGAGGCGTCGGGTTGGTAAAACTTACTTGGTGAGGAGGATTTTTGAAGGTAAGCCTTGTCTCTATTTTCAGGTTACTGGGCTTAAAGATGGCAATATGAAAGATCAGCTTTATGAATTTACACGTGCCGTGGAACGTGCTTTCTATACAAAAGGTACCATATTAAAAGAGCCAACAAAGTGGATGCAAGCATTTGAAATACTAACAACAGCCATTGCACAACATAAAAGCAAGGAAAAAATAGTCTTATTTTTTGATGAACTTCCTTGGCTCGCCACGAAACGTTCAAAACTCATGCAGGCGTTGGATTACTATTGGAACACACATTGGGTGGATAATTCACGTATAATCCTTATTGTATGTGGGTCAGCTGCTTCATGGATTATTGAAAATATCCTCAATAATAAAGGCGGCCTCCACAACCGAATCACTGCCAAACTTCGCTTGGAACCATTCACATTAGGTGAGGTGAGAGACTTACTAAACTACAATAATATTAAATTAAATGAACAACAAATTTTAAAGTTGTACATGGTAATGGGTGGAATTCCTTATTATTGGACTTACATCGAAAAGGGGCTTTCGGCGGCACAGAATATTGACAAACTTTGTTTCACTAAAAATGGTCATTTATTTACAGAATTTTCACATCTACTTTCTTCCTTATTTAATGAATCAGAATTATATCACGACCTCATACGCCGCATTGCAAAATATCGTTATGGAATAGATCGCAAAGTTTTGCTGAAGCAAGCTAAACGTTCTTCGGGAGGCCGGTTTAATAAACGCCTCCATGAACTAGAAGAAGCAGGATTTATTGTAAGTTTTATGCCACATAAACACAAAAAACGTGGCAATTATTATCGTCTTATTGATGAATATACATTATTTTATCTGGATTGGATTGAACCTGCAATTAATAGCATCCGTCGCAAAGAACAAGCTTCGGGGTATTGGGATGAAAAAAGTAAATCTGCAGCCTGGAAAAGCTGGGCAGGATATGCGTTTGAAGCGGTTTGTTACAAGCACGTTAATAGCATTCAAAAGGTATTGCGCATTAGTCCTGGTGCCGAAATTGGAACATGGCGTCATGTTTCGAAAATCCAGAGTGATGAATCAGGTGCACAAATTGATTTATTGTTTGATAGAGATGATGGGTGCATTACTATTTGTGAAATTAAATATAGCGAATCTCCATTTTTGATAGACAAAGCTGTTGCTGCCACCTTACTAAAGAAGGTAGATATTTATCGGAAGCAAACAAAAACTAATAAACAGATTTTTATCGCCATGGTGGCTGCAAATGGATTAAAACCAACTATGTACTCGGAAGAACTAATAACAGGATGCGTAACGCTAAAAGAGTTATTTGAACAATAAGCATTATAGTTAAATAAGCATGCCCATTAATACGTAGGTGACCGTGCCAGACTCGCAATAAAAATCTTAGCGACTACGAGGATTGACAGTGAATGACTCGTAGAGTAGGCTGTTACAATGGCAAAACCCAACTTAATCCTCAAAAACCTCCTCCTAACCAGCGCGGTGCCATTGACCTTGGCCGATCGGCGTTTATATAACTATTTGCTCCATAATGCCTTGGATCACTTATCTAAACGGTTAGACTTTGTAATCCCATTAGCCGAATTAGCAGGGGTTTATGGCAGTGGCGCGCCACCGGCCGACCGCTTAAAAGAATCATTGCGACGTCTCATCAGAACATTAATAGAATTTGAATTGCCCAACAAAAAATGGGTGGTAACCAGTTTGTTAGACAAAGCAGAGTTGGATGAAGCCAAAGCGCAATTAAATTATTCTTATCCGCTTAATTGCCGCCAATTATTTACTGATGCGTTTACTTTAGAACGTTGCTTAATTCAAGCACATTTTACGTTAAAATATAGTAATTTACTGTATGAAATTTTAGCCGCAGCTTTTTATACACAACAAACAAATTATTCATTGGAAATAGCTGATCTGCGGGGTCGTTTGCAAATTGCTGCTGATAAATTAACTAATTTTAGTGATTTTGATCGTTTTACCTTAATGCCCGCTATCGATGAGATTAATTCTTATGCCAGCTTTGCGGTAAAATATGACACTACAAGAAAGGGCATGAAAGTCACCCATGTCGTATTCACTCTGACGGGCAAAAATAATCTTATGCAGCCAATTAATGCCCGATTAGTGCTGCCGCCCAAACGACCGCGCTTGTTTATAGATGACCCGGCAACAGAACGCGCTTATGCCCACCTGCTAAATGCTGAAACCAAAGAACGGCGGCGATTTTTTGATTTAGCCCGCAAAAAGGCTGCCAAAAAGAAACAACCACTGGCGGAAGAGTTGTTTGATCGGGTGGATACTTGGTTTAGATGGGTGGCCTGACCTTATGTTGCTTATTCCTAATGTAATGCTTATATGTTAAAGTATTGGCTATAGACTTTTCTTACCTTACAGGTGAATAGTATGTCGCTATTAACACAATTAGAAGAATATTGCAAATTTACTCAAGTGTTTGCTTTTTATTCATATGATCCCATCTTGTGCCGTTGGGTAGCAGATACAAAAAAGGGAAATGAACGAACATTTTATTTGCTTGACCAGCGAAAATTAGAATCATTAATAAAAGCAGCGGCTACTGATAATAAGCTGGACTATGAAAAAAAGAAAAAAGATTTATGGGAGGCATTAGACTTTGTAACTTCAGATGCTTTTTTAGCAGGGCATGAACGAGAATTCGCTGAGGGTATAATTTACGTGCCGCTACAGCATGTGGAGGACGCTGCTCCAGTAGACGTTCAATATCAGCGAGCAATTAAACTGGAGGGCCTCAATAAAGACCCACATCTTCAGCCGCAAATTATAGCAATAAATAAGAGATTATTTGCAGCAGATAGAAAAAATCTACAGTTATCAATAATTAAATTCCTTATCGCGCAATATTTGGAACCAAGTATTGTGGCTGAGGAGAAGCAAGATCCTCCTAATAAAAATGATGTTAAGCCAGCGAACCAAATTTTAATTGAAGCGTTAGCAGAAAAAGGCCGTAAACAACATCCGCACTCGAAAATTTTATTTCATCGCTTGGTTCTTTTAGATGATGCGGAAATTTTTCAAACTTTAGTAAGTACTATAGAGGGTGTTAAAGGAAATGTAGCAGCGCGCCCACAACCTAGTGGTGATATGGCTTCGCATCTTAAAAAGCTTGCTTTGGCAGTCAATGATGCTGGCGATACTATTTTGCATCTTGTGGCAGACAACAAGGATTTTTTGGTTCCATTAGTTAGGTTATTTAGGCCATGGGCCAGAGAACTTTCTTCGATGCAAGGAGTGGGTAAACTCACAGTGCTGGCTAGGATTATCTGGGTTAGGCACAACAGTGATAATGCAAAGCAAATACTTATAGCACTAAGGGGCGAGGCATTCGATTTAAAAGTAGGTGCGTCTCTTCTGGATGGTAATGGAAACAATACTGTGTCGTTTCTGTTTTCTCAGTCTCATCATGTTGATTGTTATCGGGATCATATAATAATATTAGGTGAATTTCTTACAGACGAAGTGATGGTAGATCTTATTTTACAGCCAAATAAAAATGGTTTAAATGCGTTGCATCTTGCGGTTTCTAATCCAGAAGATAAAAATGGTACGCATATTCAACTGGCCAACGCTATTTTATTAAAAGCGGAAGCAAAAGAAACCGGGGATAGCTCAAGCACAGGGGCCGAAGATGAAAAAGCGGCGATGGATCCAATGGAGCGGGCGTCTTTTATGACTGCTAAGTTTTCCCTTACCTTGTATAATCGAAATTGTGAGTTGAATCCTCTATTGCTTGCCATTACAGCGGGAAACATTGAAAAAGTTAAAATGGTTTTAGCAGGGGTATCTGCTAAACCTGCCGTAAAAATGAAGTTATTATCAACTGTAACTGGTACTATTCTTATTCCTGGAGTTGTTGGCTCAACTAAATATGATTTAAATGCTTTGTCAGCAGCCCATGAATGTTATGATAAAGAAATAGCGGAATTTATAATGCAAGAAATAGGATATGAAGCTTGTGTTATGATGGTGCTAGAACCTACACCAAAAAAAGCAGGATTGTTTTCTTCGCAACTTAAAATACACCGCCCTGAAAATATGCAGAAATCGGTATTTTCTTTTGTTAAAAAAGAACAGATTAGTGGCGAGCTTATGGGGGCTTACTATTATTTTGTTGCTAAAAGTATAAATGGAGGAAATGAAACTGACTCTTACAGAGAGGAATTTAATTCTTTTAAAGAGGTCCTTCATAACTTATTGTGTTCCCCAGATAAACGTGTGACACATAATAGATTTAATAAAAAAGGTGATTATAAAGATATCGAGGCGGCAATTTTAGACGATAAAGACTTAAGCACTGGAAAAAATAAATATGTAATTAATTTTCTAGATTTCTTACGGCGCCAAATGACGACCCCAAAAGAGGGCTATCAAAAAGTAGCGGAACATATTTTGAAGTTTGCCCTAGAAGATAAGGATATAGATCCTTATATTATGTGTTTAATAGAATTTGATGATAAAAAATTAGTCGCTAGATTGCTGAAAGATGGTCTATTTTATCAAATGCTTGTTAATGCCCCCGATAATTTCTTTCAATTGATCCGGCTTCGAGTGTCAACGCTTCCTAAGTCTTTAAAAGATAAACTCGTGCTACACCGATACTCTAATGGCGAAACTATTTTTCATGGTATTGTGAGACAAAAAGCTCTTACGCAAGAGCGTTCTTCAATTTTGAAAAATTGTTTTGGGTGTGTAGGTCAATTATTGCAAGATGTGATTGATGAAAGTTCTAAATTAAATGTTCTATGGCTTATGATACATCATATATCACAAGATAGGGTTGGTGATTTAGATTTATTATGTGATTTGCTAGGAAAACAAGATTTTACCAACATGGCATTTAAAAGCAGTAAGGTAGCTAGTGACAACAAAGAATACTTCTACTGTAACATTTTGTTTCTCCTGCTGAGTTATAAGAAGAATCATAATGATCGTATTTTAGCTGTTATCAATAAAATGGAAAGTATATTAGGCATGGAAAATATGCATCGACTTGCTGCGCAACATGATGATAGATTTAGAAATGCTCTTCAACGCGTTAATAACTTCGGTGAAGTATCTGCTGCAATAAAAGAAAAAGTGGGAAAATATATAGAATATCGTGCGGAAGAGAAAGTGGGGCAGCAATCGCCTGCTGCGCCCAATCCCCCTTCAGAAGATGCTGGAGCGGGAGAAGGGCGGGAAGGTGTAGAAAATAATCTTAGTGCAGCAGCAGAAGATGGCAACCAGCGCCCAGAAGGTCAACCTGCACCAGATAGTCGGTTGCCTGGAGTTTTACCAAACTCTAACCAGCGTTTTTTCTCACCCGCACCCGGCGCGGTAGTAGCTGTTCCTCCTCCTCCTGCTCCTCCTAACGTCAAGGCGAACTCTGCTTTACCACCAACGCTGCCACAATCATCGTCACCGCCACAAATACCACCACCTGGGTAATTACCTTGATTACACGAACCCTATGTTGGCTCTCGCCATTGTATACAGATATTACCAGCTGAGTTATCATCTTGCTATTAGTGTAAATTTAACATTGGCTATCTACTATGAAAAACTCTACCAAACCCATCATCCTCACTGGCGACACCCCTACAGGCAATCTACATCTAGGCCATTGGGTTGGTTCGATCGAAAATCGCGTAAAAATGCAAGATGATTATAATTGTTTTTTTATTATCGCCAATATTCAAGGTTTTACCACGCGCTATGATCGCCCACAAGAAGTGCGTGAAAATGTCATCGAAGTCGCGCTGGATTATTTAGCGTCGGGTATTGATCCCAAACGCAGCAACATTTTTATTCAATCAGAAATTCCAGCGATTGCTGAATTAACCGTGCTACTGAGCATGTTAGTGCCATTTCCACGCGTGTTGCGTAACCCCACGCTCAAAGATGAAATTCGTGATAAAGGGTTAGGAGAAAATTATCCGTTTGGTTTTGCCATGTACCCGATCAGCAATGCAGCAGACATTTTAGCGTTTCGTGCCGATGTAGTGCCGGTAGGTGAAGATCAAATTCCACACTTAGAATTAGCACGCGAATTAGCGCGCAAATTTAATCAATTGTATTGCAGTGTTGATTCACATACACCCGACGAAGAATATATAAAAAAAGGCGGTTTGTTTCCGATTGTTGAACCTAAAATTGGCAGAATAAAACGCTTGGTCGGCATCGGTCATCCCAATGAAATGGGTCAGTTACCTAAAATGAGCAAATCACTTAATAACGCGATCTTTTTAAAAGACAGTGCCGATGAGATTCATAAAAAAGTAATGGCGATGTATACCGATCCCAAACGTTTGCGCGCTACAGATCCAGGGTCCATTGAAAATAATCCATTATGGATTTTTCATGAAACGTTTAACCCTGATCAAGCATGGGTCAAAGCTGCCGAAGAAAAATATCAAACTGGTAATATTGGCGATGTAGAGTGTAAGAAAAAATTGATCGAAGTGTTAGTAGCACTCACAGAACCAATGCGCAAACGTCGCGCAGAATATGAAAAAGATCGCGGCGCTGTGTTAACTATTTTGCGCGATGGTACTGCACATGCGAATGAAGTGACTGAAAAAACTTTGGCGCTTGCAAAGGCTGCGATGCAGCAAGATTACTTCTCTCGTAAAATTGATTTATGGTAATATCTTATATTAAAAGTAGGTCGGCTCAAGCGAAGCGGAGCCGACAAATTTTGTCGGCTCCGTCGCTGACGCTCCTTGAGCCGACCTACATTTACTAGGTTAACTAATATGGCAGTGACAGACATCAGCCAAAACAGCGCCCTCAAATTCGTCGTTTTATTAGGTTTTATTAGCTTATTCGGCGATATCACTTATGAAGGTGCACGTAGCATCACCGGCCCTTATCTTGCCACATTAGGTGCAAGTGCCACCGTAGTGGGATTTGTGGCTGGTCTAGGTGAATTAATCGGTTATGGATTACGATTAGTATCCGGTTATTTAGCTGATCGCACCAAACGTTATTGGTTGATCACTATCGTGGGATATTGCATTAATTTACTCGCAGTGCCTGCATTAGCGCTGACCGGCCATTGGCCGACGGCGGCAGCGTTGATGGTGATGGAACGCTTTGGTAAAGCAGTGCGCACACCCGCGCGCGATGCAATGTTATCACATGCGGGTCAAAGCATGGGTATGGGTTGGGGATTTGGCTTGCACGAAGCGATGGATCAAATCGGCGCGATGCTTGGCCCATTAATTATTGCAGCGGTATTGTATTATCATGGCAGTTATCGCACTGGTTTTGCGATATTAGCAATCCCTGCTTTTTTAGCGTTGATGGTGTTAGCCGTTGCTTATCGTTTATACCCAAGACCACATGATTTAGAACAAAAGTTTCATAAAATAGAGGCGAAAGGAAATCCCCAAGCCTTTTGGTTTTATTTAGCAGGCGCGGCATTAATTGCAGCGGGTTATGCTGATTTCCCGCTGATTGCTTATCATTTTCAAAAAGCGGCAGTGTTATCGATGGTGTGGATCCCACTAGCGTATGCTGTGGCTATGGGCATCGATGGTTTGATGGCGCCCGTATTAGGTTGGTTATATGATCGATTTGGTTTTATCACATTAATGTTTATTACCGTCATATCCGCGTTTTTTGCACCGTTAGTTTTTTTTGGTGGATCAAAATTAGCGTTACTGGGCGTGGTAATTTGGGCGGTGGGTATGGGTTCGCAAGGCTCATTGATGCGTGCTGTAGTGGGGAATATGATCCCAATCGATAAACGCGCTTCGGCATATGGTGTTTTTAACGCATTTTACGGTCTATTTTGGTTTTTAGGCAGCGTGACCATGGGAATGCTGTATGATAAGTCAATTATGGCCTTAGTTATTTTTTCAGTTGTTTTACAGTTATTGGCATTGCCATTGTTTATAAAAGTTATGCAAAAATTATGAAACCTTTTTCTATCAAATCGCCTTTTAAACCTGCGGGTGATCAGCCACAAGCTATCAAAAAATTATTGGATGGCTTGCAACAAGGTTTAGCCTATCAAACTTTGTTGGGTGTCACCGGCTCGGGCAAAACATTTACTGTCGCGCATATTATTCAAGAAATGCAGCGGCCTGCGATGATCCTCGCGCCCAATAAAACTTTGGCGGCACAATTATACGGCGAGATGAAAGAATTTTTTCCGCACAACTCGGTTGAATATTTCGTTTCATATTACGATTATTATCAGCCCGAAGCCTATGTGCCATCCTCTGATACCTATATCGAAAAAGATGCATCGATTAACGAACACATCGAACAAATGCGTTTATCAGCGACTAAAGCATTGTTAGAACGGCGCGATACGATTATTGTGGCAACCGTATCTGCAATTTATGGTTTGGGTGATCCCAATACTTATATGAGCATGATGCTGCATTTAAAACGCGGTGATATTGTCGATCAGCGTTTTATCTTAAAACGTTTGGCGGAATTGCAATATACGCGCAATGATATTGAATTTTATCGCGGTACTTATCGTGTGCACGGTGATGTGATCGATATTTTCCCCGCTGAATCCGATGTTGAAGCGGTGCGGGTGGAATTGTTCGGCGATGAGATCGATAACCTCAGTTATTTTGATCCCCTCACTGGCGAGAGTTTACGCAAAGTACCGCGCTTAACGGTTTATCCCAAATCGCATTATGTGACACCGCGTGATCGCGTATTAGAAACAGTTGAAAAAGTAAAATTAGAATTGCGCGAACGTTTGCCGCAATTACATGAAGCGAATAAATTAGTTGAAGAACAACGGCTGGAATCACGCACCAAATACGATATCGAAATGTTGTTAGAATTAGGTTATTGCAACGGCATCGAAAATTATTCGCGCTACCTTTCGGGGCGCGCAGCAGGTGAACCACCGCCGACGTTATTTGATTATATGCCAGCCGATGGTTTGTTGTTTATCGATGAATCACATGTCACCGTGCCGCAATTAGGTGCGATGTACAAAGGCGATCGTGCGCGCAAAGAAACTTTAGTCAACTATGGTTTTCGTTTGCCATCAGCGTTGGATAATCGCCCGCTGCGTTTTGATGAATTTGAAGGCTTAACATCACAAACCATTTACGTATCTGCTACGCCAGGGCCGTATGAATTACAACACTCTGGTGCAGTTGCCGAGCAAGTCGTGCGGCCTACCGGTTTAGTTGATCCGCAAATTGAAGTGCGCCCGGCAACGACGCAAGTCGATGATCTATTATCCGAAATTAATAAACGCGTGGTTTTGCACGAACGTGTATTAGTGACAACACTCACTAAACGTTTGTCCGAAGATCTTACCGAATATTTATCCGATCACGGCATTAAAGTGCGGTATTTGCATTCAGAAGTGGAAACAGTCGAGCGCGTGGAAATTATTCGTGATTTGCGTTTGGGCGCTTTCGATGTTTTAGTCGGTATTAATTTATTGCGCGAAGGTTTAGATATGCCAGAAGTTTCATTGGTGGCAATTCTCGATGCTGATAAAGAAGGGTTTTTACGATCTGAGCGATCGTTGATTCAAACCATCGGCCGCGCCGCGCGCCATCTTAATGGTAGAGCTATTTTGTATGCCGATAGAATTACTGGTTCTATGGAACGCGCGATGGCGGAAACCGATCGCCGTCGTGCGAAACAAACCGCGTATAATTTAGAACACGGTATTACGCCCAAAGGCATTGCTAAAGCGGTGCAAGATATAATGGAAGGCGCGCGCAGCGATGGTTCTACCTCAAGCCGTCGTTATGCCAAAGTAGCCGAAGAACAAGCACAATATGCGGCGTTAACCCCCGTACAACTGGCTAAAAAATTCAAACAAATGGAACAACAAATGTTTGAACATGCCAAGAATTTAGAATTTGAAGAAGCGGCCAAGGTGCGCGATGAATTAAAACACCTGCGCGAAATATTAATTTAATTTGTCACTCCCGCACTAATCTTCATCCGCGTCGAATAGGTGTAACGATCCGCCGGTGATATATTGCAAGAAATAACTAATAATTCCTCGTTCGCCGTATAACAACGTTTAATCACTTGCAATGCAGGCGCGTGCAATTTTGCTTGTAATAATTGGCTTTGTTGTTTATTGAGCGCAACTGCTTGAATTTCTTGTTGGAAAATAGCAATTCCCACACCGTATTTTTGTTCGATGATTTCATTGAGCGTAGACAAGCCGTCATAACTATCTTTAATGCCGCTGTATTTTGCATCGACATAAGCATCACTTAATAAGGTGGGCAAACTGGGTTCACCCCAAAAGCGCACTAATTGAATATGTAGCCAAAGTTGCTGCGGATTCAAATCATAAGTTTTTGCGAGTTTGGCAGGCAAAGTCGTTACTTCACGATGTAAAATTTGTGGGCGTGCTTGGCGTAAAAATTCTAACAAATCTTCATAAGAATCTAAGCCTTGCATAAAACGCGCTACCGGTTTGATGGCCGTGACCACGCTGCCAGAACCTTGTTTGCTAGTGATCAAACCTTTGTGCCGCAGTTGACGCAATGCTTCGCGCACTGTGCAGCGGCTCACATTAAATTGCTGGCATAATTCCGCTTCTGTCGGCAACGTTTTGCCGACGGCGAACTTGCCATGCTCAATCTCGCGCTGCAACGCCGTGGCCAGCAACGAATAGCGGCATTGGGTGTTATTTAGTTTTTCCATAAAAGTATTCTACGGTATGTTTGTTAAAAAGATAAAACTATTTAATATCAATTAATGTAGGTCGGCCACTTAAATATATTAGTGGGTCGCGTTAGCGATGGATCCGACATGAGATGCTCAAATAAGCTCCTACAAATTGATTTGACAATGTTTTCCAAAGTTGTTATATTGTCCGTACAAATTAATTATAGCGGAAGTGTCAGTATTTGGGAAGGACTATTTTGCTTAAATTTTACGCAGCCATCAATGCAAGCCCGATTTGGCAATTTCAAGGATAGCGAGTCAACGATTACTCAAGTTAAACGGACTTTCACTAATAACAATTCAACTTAACTTTGAGGTAAATAATATGCAACCAGGACCAGGACCAGAAACAGAATATCAACAATCTTCAGAATTAGATGCAGAAGCCAAAGGTTTTATGGCTGAATTACACAAACAATTCCCTAAAAAATCTGATGAAATAATGGCAGTCACAGCAGAGAGTTTTACTAAGAAATATAACATTGAAGAAACCGCAATAGAGTGGCTCAGAACTACTCATAATGTTTCAGCTGAACAAGCTAATGAAGTTTTGGCATTAATAAGCGATATAGTAGAATCTTTAGAAAACCAAGGATCTTGGAACGTACCTTCACATTTTGCTGCGGGGAGCATAGGAGCGGGGCTTATGAATTTATTGCTCGCAGCTTTTGGAAAAAGTATACAGGCGCCAGCTGATGAAACAGGGTTTTCGGTTTATGGCGATCCACAAAATGGTTGGAAGATGGCGCTCACTAATGCATTAGTCGCTTTAAGTGGAGGGCTTGGATTTGCGCTGATGGTTTATAAACACACAGGCGATGGTAATAAGCAAAAAGATAAATATGTAGCTGATTTAAAACAGGGTTTAAACGATCATAAATTTGGGAAAGAGGTAGATGTAGAGCAAGCTTCAGCTCAAGTGCTAGATGTTCCTGACGCTAAATCTGATTCCTTTGATCTATTAGTAGATATAGCTAAACCGTTACAACAAGGCGTGCATTCAAAAAATGTAAAATCAGCCATTATCTTAGGAGGTACATTATTTTTCTTATTTGGTATTTTAGTCGTGCGTTTGTGTCAGGAAATTGATAATAAAGGTCTTAATAAAATACTCAGTGCATTCCTTGAATTCTTACTGGTATATATATTGGTTCGTACTACATTATTCCCGGCAGCAAATGTATTAGCGGCTTATTCTGGCGCTAGTAAAACCTTGATAGAGCAGGTTTCTATTACTTTTGGGGTACTTGCTAACGAAGTTACTAAAATCAAATCTCCGACAACGAATGCACTTGGATCATCTCTTTTCGAGGCGGGCCTTCTGGTGGTAGGTGCTGCTGTTGCCGCTGCTGCAATTCCTTTGACAAGAGCAAAAGCTCCGCTCGAAAATTATATATCAAGTTCTGTATCTGCACTTATTGCACGTGCGTGTGGAGGGCAGACAACTGCTACGGAGGCAAGCAAACCGTTGTTGTCACATGATGGTGCAAATGCAAAAGGCAGAAGTTCGAGTGTAGGTGGCACTCATAGTGGTTCAGGAGATGCTGATGTTGAAACAGTAAATTCTGGCCTCGGATCAGTCCAACAACTCGGTGGCGCTCCTGCAAAATCAAGGCCTCAGACTCCTTAATAAAAAATAGCAACCTTCTATTTAACTCACAAGGGCCCAGCGATGGGCCCTTTTTTATTTTGCAGTGCATTAAAGTTTATATTATAATTCATTGTCTGAATAATCGTTTTTGCTATAAATCCGGGGGTGTTTATGAAATTTGCTGGCGTTGAAAATATTGTAGAGTTAACATTAAGACTGATATCAGAATTAGATGACATTGAATTATTAACTCTACCTCCTTCTACTCCGGTGACAGATTTTTTTACAAAAGCAGTGCAACTTGCGGTTAAAGTTTCTAGAATTGAAAATGACTTGAAAGAAGCTGCTCCCGTTACAGCAATGGGCGCACCTACTTTTAAAAGAGAATCATGAAATCACAATCTACCAAGCAATTTGACTCTCTTATCAAAAAAGCAAGAAAGCAAGGGCAGCGTGCTAAGCTCAAGAAGAGTGATATCAAAGCAGTTGTGAGAGAGGCGCGCCTGGCGCCAAAGCGCACCAGTGCGGAGCTTAAGGGTATTTCGCAAACAAGTTGAATCTTTCTTCCCCACATGGTAACTTTATGCCCTTAAAACTTACTCAAAACTACAGGCACGTAGCTCAGTGGTAGAGCACCACCTTGACATGGTGGTGGTCGGTGGTTCGATCCCACTCGTGCCTACCAATTTTGCATAGAAATGCGTTATACTAGATAATAGGTGGTTAAAATGTCACATGTTGCAACCAAGATGGACATTGTTAAAGTAGAAACACAAATCAGTAGAATTGAAGCAGAAATTAAATTGATGAAATGGATGTTAGGGCTCATTGTTGCAGGTGTTGCTTCTCTCATTCTCAAAACTTTCTTCTAACTGCCAACTTAGTTAGGTAAGCAAAGCTCTATTGCCAACCTGACCTACAGGCCTTAATAAATTTAGACATTACTATGCCCCAAATAACACTGCCTGACGGAAGTCAAAAAACATTCGCTGAAAAAGTCACTGTACAACAGGTGGCAGAAAGCATTGGTGCGGGTTTAGCCAAAGCCACCTTAGCGGGTGAAGTCGATGGCAAACTCGTCGATAGTTTTTATGAAATCGATCACGATGCTAAAGTGCGCATCATCACAGAAAAAGATAAAGAAGGTTTAGAAATTATTCGTCACTCCTGTGCGCATTTATTAGCACAAGCGGTGAAGCAATTATTCCCCACTGCACAAGTCACTATTGGTCCTGTCATCGAAGACGGTTTTTATTATGACTTTGCCTTTGGTCGACCATTTACGCCAGAAGATTTAACGCAGATCGAAACCAAAATGGCTGAGTTAGCAGCGCAAGATCAAAAAGTTTCGCGCCGCGTTATTGAACGCGATGCAGCGATTAAATTTTTTCATGATTTAGGCGAACAATACAAAGCAAAAATTATTGCCGATATTCCCGCGCAAGAAATGTTATCGCTATATCAACAAGGTGAATTTGTTGATTTATGCCGTGGCCCACACGTGCCCAGCACCGGTAAAATAAAAGCGTTTAAATTAATGAAAGTAGCCGGTGCGTATTGGCGCGGCGACTCTAAAAATGAAATGTTGCAGCGAATTTACGGCACAGCGTGGGCAAACAAAAAAGATTTAGAAGCTTATCTCACACGCTTAGAAGAAGCGGAAAAACGCGACCATCGCAAGATCGGCAAACATCTTGATTTATTCCACACGCAAGAAGAAGCACCCGGCATGGTGTTTTGGCACGACAAAGGTTGGACGATTTATCAAATCGTAGAACAATACATTCGTACGCTGTTGCGCAAAAATGGTTATCAAGAAGTGAAGTCGCCGCAAATTTTAGATCGCGTGTTGTGGGAAAAATCCGGCCACTGGGACAAATTCGGCAAAGAAATGTTTTTTACCCAATCCGAAAATCATGACTATGCCATCAAACCGATGAATTGCCCGTGCCACATTTTAATTTTTAATCAAGGCTTAACCAGCTATCGCGATTTGCCGTTACGCTTAGCCGAGTTTGGTTCTTGTCATCGCAATGAACCGTCGGGCGCGTTGCATGGTTTAATGCGCGTGCGCAGTTTTGTGCAAGACGATGCTCATATTTTTTGTACGGAAGATCAAATCGAAAGCGAAGTATCGGCCTTCATTGATTTACTCTATGCCGCTTATGCTGATTTTGGCTTTAACGATGTCATCATCAAATTATCGACACGGCCAGATAATCGCGTGGGCAGTGACGAAATGTGGGACAAAGCCGAAGGTGCGTTAGCACAAGCCCTCAATAACAAAGGTTTAAAGTGGGACTTGCAGCCGGGCGAGGGCGCGTTTTATGGCCCTAAAATCGAATTTTCGTTACGCGATTGCATCGGGCGCGTATGGCAATGTGGTACAATGCAAGTCGACCCTTCGATGCCAGAGCGTTTAGGCGCACAGTACGTCGCAGACGATAGCAGTCGCCGTGTGCCGATGATGTTGCATCGCGCGATCCTGGGTTCGCTAGAGCGCTTTATCGGCATTTTAATCGAACAGTTTGCCGGGAATTTCCCGGTATGGTTGGCTCCGACCCAGGCAATGGTAATGAATATTACCGACCGGCAGGCCGAATATGCCCAAAATGTGACAAAAACTTTACAAGAATTGGGGTTACGTGTAAAAACAGACTTGAGAAATGAGAAAATAGGCTTTAAAATCCGCGAACATACTTTACAGAAGGTCCCTTATCAAATTATTCTAGGCGACCGCGAATTAGAAAGTAATACCCTAGCGGTACGCACCCGTGATGGAAAAGACCTAGGCAGCATGTCGATTTCCGCCTTTATTGAATTAATCAATAAACAGATAGCGCAGCGTGGCCGCACAACAGTGGAGGAGTAAGATATTAGTAGTCCTAAAAAATCTGTTCGTTTGAACGAACAAATCAATTCACCCCAAGTTCGGTTAATTGGGGCAGATGGAACTCAGGTTGGTGTAGTGACAGCAAGAGAAGCCTTGCGAGCAGCAGAAGAAGCTGAACTTGATCTCGTAGAAATTTCACCGAATGCCGTGCCGCCTGTTTGCCGCGTCATGGATTATGGCAAATATTTATTTGAGCTAAGCAAACAAAAAGCAGCACAAAAGAAGAAGCAAAAGCAGATTCAGATCAAGGAAGTGAAGATCCGTCCTACGACGGAAGAAGGGGATTATCAGGTCAAACTACGCAACCTGATACGTTTCCTAGAACATGGGGATAAAGCCAAAATCACTTTGCGTTTCCGTGGCCGCGAGTTAGCCCATATGGAACTCGGCGCGCAACTGATGCAAAGAATTCAACGTGACCTGGAGCCATACGGCACTGTTGAACAATTACCGCGCTTGGAAGGGCGGCAAATGGTGATGGTGGTGCATCCTCGAAAAGAAGCGTAATAAAACTAAGGTCAATAGACCTAAATGCGGAGTGATTGAAATGCCAAAATTGAAAACTAACCGTGGCGCTGCAAAGCGATTTAAAGCCACGGCCAAGGGCTTTAAGCATGCCCAATCTCATAAACGTCATATCTTGACAAAAAAATCGACTAAACGTAAGCGTCAACTACGGCCTATGGCTATGGTGAAGCAATGTGATGTCCGCTCCGTCCGACGCATGTTAACAGGTTCATAAGAGGAGATTTTATATGCCAAGAGTAAAACGTGGGGTCACTGCAAGGGCCCGTCATAAAAAAGTACTTGCCAAGGCCAAAGGTTATCGTGAAGCACGCAGTACCGTCTTTCGCGTGGCGACCCAAGCGGTCACTCGCGCCGGTCAATATGCGTATGCGCACCGTAAACAAAAGAAGCGTACATTTCGTGCATTGTGGATTGTGCGCGTAAATGCAGCTGCGAGAGAATGTGGCTTGTCATACAGTCGTTTCATTGCGGGCTTGAAGAAAGCAGCGATTGAAATCGACCGTAAAGTATTAGCGGATATCGCTGTGCACGACAAACCTGGCTTCGCACAGATTGCTGAAAAAGTGAAAGCAGCGCTGGGTGGTTGATTGTTTTTTCCGATCCCTCTCTGGAGAAGTATTTTTCCGATCCCCTCTCCCCCTGGGAGAGGGTTAGGGTGAGGGAATGGGTGAGGGCATCACTGCTCGCCACAATCCCATCACCGCAAACCCCAATAAAATAACGCCACCTGAGATATTCAGAAACTCAATTGCGCGCGCCGATAAGCGATGGCGCGTGAAAAACAACACTGTGTTCAACGCCAAGATCCAACTCAACGTACCTAGAAAAACGCCTGCACCTGCATAAATCAACGTATATTGCGTGTGCTGCGCAAAGGTAGCAATTTGCGCGCTCACTGATGTCCAAAAAAGAATGGTCATGGGGTTGAGCATTGTTAAACTATAACCTTCCAGCGTATGCGCCCACACCGGTCGCGTATTGGTTTTAATCTTATCGCTGACGCTCGCTTTAGCGCGCAGCGCAGAATAACCAAACCACGCCAAGATTAACGAACCCGCAATACCGACAATTTTTAATATCAATGGCTGCGTTAAAATCGCTAATGCACCCAACGACAACAATATCAAATAAGTAAGATCAGCCAAACACGCGCCCAGCCCCAAGGCAATTCCATAGGCCATACCCAAATGTAAATGGCGACGAATGACTTCTAAGTTGATCGGCCCAATCGGGATGGCAGCACCCCAGCCGAGCAGTAAACCGAAGAGGATTGCATTGAGCATAAAAATATCCTATTTGAAGGGTGCGGGTTTTATCAGGCAGGCAACATGCCATTATACAGCAGCTTGCAAAATGGTACATCTAACAAATTTAACATTCCCCCTATAGATTTAATAATTCCTTAAGGTTAGAGTAGTGGCGTATAACTTACTTATAAAAAGGGGGGGTATATGTCGCAGCCAGAAAATAAACCTAAAACAGCAGGCAAAGGATCTCCCGTACTACCTGATGCACGACCCGGGTTTTTTAAGCGAGCTATTTCGCGGCTATTTAGAAATAATACAAAAAACAATGAAAATAGGCTTCCCCTAGAAGAAATTAAAGTTGATAATGGCACGGCTAAAAAATTACGAGAACGTGGAAAGTCTTTAGGGCTGCCTGACACTGAGCAGCAATCAAAGACACCAAAACCGCGCAGCAGTTCTATTGGTAAGGCCACTGTCGAGGCCGCGCAAGTAAGTAATGTCAACGACCAAAATCCTAACAATTCACTCATAGATTTTACGCCGTTACCTCCATCGGCATGGAGCGAAGATCCTAAAAATGAAAGTATGCCGGATGAATATTCCAGCGCTCGATTGTCAACATCAGTCGGTGGCTATTTCGAGAGCAGTGGTTCTACCGGCCAGCCTGATACCCCAGCATCAGGAAGTAGAGGTTCTGTTAGTGGCGGTGGGCAAAGCATTAGTAATTTTTTATTTCCGCACCAACATCTCCCTGAACTAGTAGAACCATCGCAAACTCATTCGTCAGTACCTAGCAGCAGAAGAAATTCTGAAAGTGCAACAGGGTCGCGCATAAGTCAGCCTGAAACTCCAGGTTCAGCATCGAGAAAAAGAGGCTATTCCTTTAGTGGGATTAAATCTAGCGAGTTTGTATATGCTGAAGAGCCTCCAATAGCGCATGTTAGAAGGGGAGAAAACAGGGCCCCTATCATTGCACTTGCCGCTGCGGCTAAGTTCTTCCCCCCACTTAAAAAACCTGAAAATAAAGAAAAAATAAGGGTGAATATTCAGCAATCATTAGAACGCTTGCGAGAAAGCCAAAGAAAGCAAGCTGAAAGAGAACAAAAACGTGCTGAAAGAATCAAAGAAAATGCACGAATACAGGAACTAAAGCGCTTAGATGAGGCACGTAAAAACGCAGCGCAAGAGAAAATGAAAGCATGTAATCAGATCGAAGAAATAAAAAAACTAAATCCAAATCTGATAGCCGCTGCAGAAAAACAATTAGAAATAATAGTAGGGCAGTTCGTTAATAGCTCGTTATTTATGATGATGTTTCATCCAGTTCCGCCAGAAGTTAACACCAATGCACAATTTTTGGATGACTATATCACTGCACTTGCTGATCGTTTGCTGGTGCTTGCTTTGCATCGATTTAAATTACTTGCAGAACCTAATCTTAGTTTATTAGCTGGCATGGACATAGATATTGAAGGAGATTTACATCCAAGCGTTATTCAATTTAGCAAAGATCATCAACCGCAGATTAATAAAAAATTGCAAAATGCTGTGGCAAAAGAAACCGCTGAAAGCAAAGATGATAATGATGTGAGAATAGTTCAAATACCGAAAGCTGTTGTTAGCAATCAAATAGATGATGCAATTAAACGGTGTGTTAATTATTTAGCAAACAATAATATTCTTTCCACCATAAAACCTGAGGTAAAAGAACTGCTAGCTAAAAAGGTAACTGCTTATATTGAAATTTGGTTGCCTTATATGGATGCAGAAAACCAAGCAGCGAGAGCAGCAGAAAAAACGGCAGAATCGCTAGCAGCAGCACCTCCACGAGCGGTTTTTTAAACCTCGGCCCGCGCCGCTAACGAGCGGGCGAGGGTGTTGCCGTCGATGAATTCGAGTTCACCACCCAGCGGCACGCCATGTGCAATGCGTGTAGCCCGTAGGCCACGTTGTTTAACTAACTCTGCAATATAATGCGCTGTTGCTTCACCTTCTACTGTGGGGTTAGTAGCGAGCACAACTTCTTTGGGGGATTGTTCGATCAAGCGTGCGACCAAATGATGCAGGCCTAATTCTTCTGGGCCAATGCCATCGAGTGGTGATAAGCGCCCCATCAACACAAAATATAAACCACGATAACTGCCGGTTTGTTCGATAGCAAAAACATCGGCGGGTGTTTCCACCACACACAACAAAGTTTGATCGCGATTAGTGTTTGCACACAACAAACAAAGTTCAGTTTCACTTAGCGTGCGGCAACGATGACAATGTTTTACATTAGCAATTGCTTCTTCTAAGATTTTTGCCAGAGAAAGCCCGCCGCTGCGTTCGCGTTCGAGCAAATGAAAAGCCATTCGCTGCGCTGTTTTAGGGCCAACGCCCGGTAAACAGCGCAACGCCGCAATGAGTTGATTGATCAATGGGCTGAATGACACGAGTGATTAGCCACCTATTTGGTCTTCGAAGCCGGGTGGTAATTGCATACCTGCGGTTAAGCCAGATAATTTTTCCCGCGAAGCTTTTTCAACTTTTTTTACAGCGTCATTAATAGCAGCAGCAATTAAATCTTCGAGTACTTCGATATCTTCTGGCGCTGCGCCTGTTTTTATCAAACTAGGATCGATCTGCACGCGCTTAACATCATGTCGGCCATTCATATGGATCTTTACCATACCGCCGCCCGATTCACCGATAATTACCATCTCTGCTAATTGTTGTTGCGCTTGTTGCATTTTAGTTTGCATTTCTTGCGCTTGTTTAAGTAGTTGGTTAAGACCACCTTTCATGTTCATGCTCATAAATAGTTCCTCAAATAGTAAATAAAAAATAAGTTTATGTAGGTCGGTTCAAGCGAAGCGGAACCGACAGTGGAGTTTATTTAAGCTCCTATGTCGGATCCGTCGCTTGCGCTCCTTGATCCGACCTACCTCGCAATGACATCAGTTTAGTTCAGGTTCTTTCTGCTGTTTCACTTGAATAGAGCCTGGCTGGATTATAGCATCAAATGCCTTAAGAAGGGATTGGGCTTTGGCATCATTTTGCAGGGCGGTGGTCGCCGCCTGCAACTGGGCGGACTGCAGGGCGTTTTTAGCACGCGCGGGGGTGGCTAAATCGGGTGCACCTGGGCTAATTTGTACCGCGAGCGGCCTATCAAAATGGCTGCTGAGGGCTTGTGCCAAGCGGGCTTCTTGCTTGGGGTTGCGCAGCGCCGTTTGATTGGGGTCGAGCCACAATAAAACCCGTTCATCCGTCAACTCTTTGAGGGCGCAATTCATCGCCAGCTCTTGCGTAAAACCCGTTAAATTCAATTGTGGGATGAGATCATTCCAGTCGATGGCGGTTTGAGTGGGTTTAGTTTGAGTGGGTTTAGCAACCGCAGTTTGCTGAATATTCGTTTGCGTGGGCATTGCACGCGATGTTTTTTCTTCAAAGTTTTGTTTTGGTTCTGTATTCTGATTCAGTTGAAATGCCAACATGCGCAGCATGACCATTTCAAAACCACTGCGTGGGCTAGGTGCGAGCGGCAAATCGCGTCGCCCGATCAAACCGATTTGATAATATAATTGCACAGCTTCTGGCGTTAATTTTTTTATAGCTTCAAAAGCTAGCAGTTCAGCATTTTCTTCATTAGCCGGATCAGGAATAATTTGCAGCACTGCAATGCGATGCAGCAGACTTAATAATTCTTCGAGTACTACGCCAAAATCAGCGGCTTGATCCGACAATTGTGTGATCGTTGCAAACAGTGCATTGGCATCGTTGCGCGCCAGTTGATCGACCAAATGTAAAATGTGCGTTTGTTCGATACTGCCCAACATAACTCTAACATCGTGTTCATTGACTTGGCCATTACCATACGCAATCGCTTGATCTAATAAGCTCAATGAATCGCGCACACTACCATCAGCCGCACGTGCTAAAAAACTCAATGCATTAATTTCGAAAGGAATTTTTTCTTGACCGAGAATAAATTCCAGTTGTTTTTTTATTTGCTCCGGCGCTAGTTTTTTTAAATTAAATTGCAGACAGCGCGATAATACGGTGATCGGCAAACGTTGCGGATCGGTTGTGGCTAATAAAAATTTTACATGCGTAGGGGGTTCTTCTAATGTTTTTAACAGCGCGTTGAAGCTGTGGCCTGATAGCATGTGGGTTTCGTCGATGAGATAAACTTTGTAACGACCGCGCGCGGGAGCATATTGCACATTGTCGAGCAACTCGCGTGTATCTTCAACTTTGGTGCGCGAAGCAGCGTCGATTTCAATGAGATCAATAAAGCGGCCTGCGTCTACATCAAGGCAAGTCGCGCATTGATTGCAAGGGTTTGAACTAATGCCAGTTTCGCAATTAAGGCATTTAGCCAAAATGCGCGCGAGGGTAGTTTTACCTACACCACGAGTGCCAGTAAACAAATAAGCGTGATGCAACCGTTGTTGATCAAGTGCGTTAATTAACGCGCGCAGCACATGCTCTTGTCCTACCATTTCTTGGAAGGAGTGGGGGCGGTATTTGCGGGCGAGTACCTGATAGCTCATTGATTTACACTCAAATTAGGTGGCAGCCTACATCAGCCGCACCCCGGCACCCGTATCGGCAACTACCGTTGCTTCCTTCCGGACCTGGCGGGGTTTGCTGCTTAGCGTTGCGAGGGGACCGATGAGGCCACCATGGACTGCAATTGATATCATTATAGTGGGGTTTTTGCAAGGTGTAGCGCAACTCGCCCCAACATTATTTTTACATATATAATAACTTTAAGGTATAATAGCGTCTTTAGGCTTGATGTTGTCATTCACATTAAATAAAGGGGTATAACTATGTTAGGCAAAAGTAAAGAGCTTGTAAGACAAGATGCAGAACGTCTTTCTTCTTATTTCTCCAATAGAATGGAAGATTTTAATACAAAAATTGCAGAATTAATCGACGATGCAAAATTAGAAGAGGTTGAAAATTTTGAAAAAAATTACATTGCTGCTACTTCCGTCGATGCTATTTTAACGGATAACGGTAAATCTTTAATAAATTATTTTACTTCTAAATTTAATCAAGATATTGCTACAATAGTTGCTGTAATAAAAACTAAATTTGATTCAGAAAAAGCAGATGAGTTGTGGTTATTTGTTATCGGTATGAAAGGTTGGATAGTAAGAAACCTACTACCTTATGAAGGTTGTGCGGATATTTTATATGAACTACTTTTATCAGGTGATCTAAAAAAGATCGCGGGTTTGTTAAGTGGTTTAGAACATATCCACTATCCATTTGATGCAGTGTTTGATAATGGTGAAAAAACAGCAATTGAATGTTATTCCAAATTAGAAGTTGGTCATCTTCTAGTTGATATTGCTGCTGTTGCTAACCCGCAAAAAGCTTATTTTGAACTTATTAGAAAAAGAGGAAAAACCATAACAAATTCTGAAGCGCTAATTGCACGAGTAAAAGAAAAAATGAAGCAGGAAAATATGAATGAACATTTGTTACAGCTATATAGCAACTGTATCACACTCGAAAATATGCATTTATCAGATGCATCAAACAAGGAGTTTTCACGCCTACTTGAGTTAACTAGAAAGGTGCTGTTAGATGTTCTTCTTGATGTATCAAATGAAGATTTTACAATTAATGCTCAAGCCTTCACTTCTCCGAATCAAATATTTTCTATTCCGCAAATTGTTTGTACTGCAGAGCAACGCAAACAATTTAAGCGCTTTTTAGAGCAAGAGGCAGAATCAAGATTTGGAAGAAAAGTATCCTATGCTAGGGGAATTTTACATGATTATAACTGCACACTAAAAGAATCAAAACAAAGTGAAGTGCCTTTAAAAGAAAAAATGGATGCAAAACCTGCCTCGCCTGTAGTAGCATCGCCAATTCCTACCATAACCCTAGGAGAAACAGTTGCACGGGCAAAAAGAGAAACAACTACACGGGCAAAAAAAGTAATAGTAGATAGCAGAAATCTGAATGAACTTTTGTTACAGGTATATAGCAACTGTACCATACTTCAAGATATGTACTTAAAAGGTGGCAATGTGTTTGCATATATGTTTACTGCAAAAGCGTTGATAGAGGTTCTTTGTGCTAAATCAAATAAGGATTTTAACATTGATGCTCTACCTTTCCCCGTTCCGATCGAAGAACTTTCTATTCCGCAAATTGTTTGTACTGCAGAGCAACGCAAAGCATTTAAGCAGTTTTTAGAAAGAGAAGAACTAGAAATGACAGGAGTACAAAAAATATGCGTTACGGAAATTCTCGATAATTATCGACAGCTACTAGCAGATAAACCTGGATTAGATCCTGCATTTGCAAAATCAACACAAATTGAGTTGCTTTTAAAGGACGCAGTAGAAACAAACTGTACGCAGCCTACAGTAGCGTCGTCAGTTTCTGTTACTAGTATGCATCGTTTTGATCCTAATTCGTCCCCAGCATCCACATCATCCACAGCAAGTTCAACGCCGTCTAAAGTTGCTAGTAGTACGGCATCAGAATCTTCTTCAGCTAGCACGCCAGCAACACCACCGGCTCGGGTTATGCCACCACTACCGGGTTGATAAATTTGGTAACCAGAGGGCTACTCACCCTAAAAAACTACATCACTCGTAAGACGGTGTAGTTTTTTTCGTGTGATATAATGGTATCCTTAGTGTGATCAAAGAGAGTATAACTATGTTTAACAACAGCAATATAAGTTCACTAGTACTTGCGTTACATAAGGCGCTTGATGGCCGTGATGAGCAATCATTTAATAATGTTTGTGCAAGGCTTGCATCAGCTCCTGCTACAAAAGAAAGCGTTGTTTTAGCAATCGATAACAACGGTGAAAACGCGTTGCATAAAGCATTTCGCTTAAATAATAAAAAAATAATTGAAACACTTTTAGCAGATTTAAGGCCTGCTGTAATGTCACAAGCCATGTTAACGCGTGATAAGAACCATAACACGCCGTTGATATATGTTAAAGATAGCGCATTGCGAGAAAGAGTCACCGCCCATCTGGGTTTTGATAACGCTAAATTTAGCGCACAAGACAAGCAAATGCTAGAGGATTTTTGCAAATCGGTCATTGCTCCTGCTTTGCCTGAAAAAGAGCAACAGCGTTTGAGGAGATTAGCTTTCGCTAATAAAAAAACAGATGAAGACGCCTTCTTGCTCGCGCTTGACACTTTCAATCGTGTAATAAAATCAATAATCACCAAAGTTCCAGATGATAACCAAGATGAATCTAAGCAAGAACAGGATAGTGAGCCCATCGAAGAAAAAATAGCTTGGGAACTACTAAAATTATTACGATTTGCTATTCAATATCACAACTTGAGTAAAAAAGATCATGACCAAATAAGGCGGAATTTTATAGAAAAAATTAAAGCACTTATCGTCAATTTGCAAGGGTTTAGGATTGGTGATAAATATTATGCAAAGAGTGTACAAAAAATCTCGGAGAGCAAATCTGATTCTATTGATTTCGATTTCATAAATAGAGTGATAAAAGAAAGAGAAGATAAAATCGGCAATACAACAAAAAAACGTCAAGAAAAAATAGCAGATGAAGCAACGGCTACAGCTAAAGCAGCAATGGAAGTTCAGGCAATAGCTGAACAGCAAAGGCAGCAAGAAGAACTAATGCAAAAAAGGCGGCAGAATGCGGAAAATTTTTCTTATTTCTTTTTGGATGAGATGAAAAGAATTAGTGCGACTATTAAAGAATTAGTTGCCGATACAAAATTAGAAGAGGTTGAATCTTTTGAAAGAAATTACACCGCTGCCGCTTCTATAGATGCTTTTTTAGTGGATGAAGATAGGGTTTTTGGAACATTCAAAACAGTAACCAATTATCTGGCTTTTCAATTTAATCAAGATATTGCTTTAATAAAATCCAAGCTTGTTCCAGAAAAAGCAACAGAGCTATTGCGGGAGGTTGTCCATAAAAAAGCGAATATGGTTTTCTATGGACAAAGGGAAGATCTGGGTCATGCCGTATATAGAGCGTGTGCATCAGGTGATTTGACGATGATTGTTGGCTTGTTAAGTAATTTAGCACTTATCGATCAAGCAGAGTTATTATTTGTGAAAGTAGGTACACAAAAATCTGCGATTGAATGTTGTTCCAATTTAAAAGTGGGTGATATTCTGGTTGGTATTGATTTGCAGAATTTTTATTATGAACTTATTAAAAAACGTATGCAAGTGCCAAATTCTATAGCATCAATTGTGCAGGTAGAAGAAGTAATGCAACAGAAAAATATGGATCTACATTTGTTGCAGGTATATGTTCAATATCTCATAGCCGGTTCACAGTACGGAAGTAAATGTCGTCTTTTAGAGCCGTTCGAAGAAGTATTAATAACGGTCCTTACTTTCGAGTCAGATGCGGATTTTACAATTAAAGGCCAATCTTTTAAAGGCCAAGATTTTTCCGAATGGAATATGTATAGGGATTTCTCTATTCCACAATTTGTTTGTACCGCAGCACAACGTAAAGAATTTAAACAGTTTTTATTAGAAAGAAAAGCAGAGAAAACAGATGAATATCCGGCCGCTAAAAAAATTATGGATAAATATACAATATTAAAATTTTATAAACGAGAGAGACCAAAACGAAATGAATTACCTTTAAAAGAAAGGATGGCAGCAAATTGTTCTCAACCTATAGCGTCTATAGCACGTGCAAAGTCCATTGCTGATGTGTTAGAAAAAACCAAGTTTTATGAGAAAGATCCTACGCATTCACCGCCGCTTAGTGAGAGGTTGCATGAGTTTTTTGATGGTCTTTTTTTGATGGCTCCTGATGCAGTCATCATTGGTACAACAATAATTACGAAGCTTCTAGAGCAAATTTCAGTTATTGTTAAACGAGATGGGGAGCAATCTTTTTTACATAAAGCATGTGGCAGTGGCGATAAAGAACAGATCTATTCTCTTTTAGAACATTTAGATGCAGCGGGTGTTGCGCAAGTACTAGCGGAGCGAGGCGGAGCATTAAATGTTGATCCTCCCTTATGCAAGATTCAAGATGAAAAAGTGATCAATGAGATTATTGATGTTATTGGCCCACAAAAAGTTTTTGCCATTAATCCGGCATTGACTAAACAGGCTTGGTTCAAAGAGAAAATGATTGTGCCTGCAACAACCACTGTATCAACATCCAGTGTTAATTCCTCCGCAACAAACATGCATCGTGTAAATCTTAATCCAGATTCAGAACCTACATCACCCACAGTGCGTTCATCGTCATCTATGGCTGTTAGTGGTTCGACATCAGCATCTTCTTCAGCTAGCACACCAGCAACACCGCTAACTAATGTTGCGGAACTTAAAGCTTAATCAAAGCGGCAAGCACACTTACGGCGATGACAATCATTGTGCCCAATTTGGCGGTGAGGCGGTATTCCAGTTTTTCCATATCACCACGAAGAGCATTGATATCTTGCTTAGTGGCTATATTATTATCAACGATCTCTTTGAGCGCTTCAGCTTGAATTTCGGCTTGTAATTCTGGGCAGCCTACTTCTCGCAGTTTTTTAGAGTAGAGTAGCGTATCAAAAGTTGTGGTTGTCATGTGCGGCCCATTCTTAACTGTATCTAAACAATATTATATTATGAATACTTGAATAAGTCAATTAAGCTTTAAATCGCATAATGCCATGGAAAATGGTATTTCTCAATTGCCTTTAGTAAAATTACATGTAATAATTAGGTTGTAATAGTAAAATTACATGTAATTTCTCTAGAGGACCCTAAAAATGTACGCACAGCGCCTCAATGAAGCACGGATCTACCATTCTTTCGACAGCCCATTTGTTACCGCTCTATTAGGAGCCAGGCGGGTTGGCAAGAGTACCTTGGTGGCCCATTATGCAGAAACTCACCCGAAAAAATCTTGGGTTTTCCTTAATATGGATATCCGGGAACAGAACTTACGTGTGGAAGACGGGGGGCTACAGGCATTAATTCAGGAAAATCTCAAACGGCAAATAGGCCAAGGTGAAAAAATTTGGGTGGCGATCGATGAAGCACAAAAATGCCCACCATTATTTGATCAAGTAAAAGTACTTTATGATCAATATAAAGATAAAAATATCATTAAATTTATTTTAACCGGTTCAGGTTTTTTAAGCCTGCATCAACTGAGTGCGGAAAGTTTAGCAGGAAGAATCGAATTATTACATTTACGCGAATTTGGTTTACTAGAAACTGTCGCATTAGAACATGGCATGAAGTTACCAGAAAAATCTATTTTTGAATTTGCTTGCGATGATTTCAATCCGCAACGACTTGAGCAACATATCAATGCATTGGCACCATGGAAACCGGTATTGGAAAAAAGTTTAGATGAACAACAAATATGGGGAGGGCTACCAGAAATATTAGCTATTCCTGAAATCGGCAATCGACGCAGCTATTTAAGTAATTATTTGCAAACTTATTTAGAAAAAGACATTCGTGCAATAACCACTATCAGTGATTTAAACTTGTATCAAAAAATGATGGGTGTTATCGCCGAACAAACAGGCTCGCTACGCCAAGATAATTCAATTACTGCTGCACTAAATTGTGCAAACGATACTTTACAAAAATATCGTGGGTTTTTATTGGCGACATTAATGTATAGAGAAGTTTATCCATTTATCGGTAGCGTATTAAAGCGTTTAGTAAAATCCCCCAAAGGTTATCTTTTAAATAATGGTTTGATTAGTTATTTGACAGGTATCGATGATTTAAATGTACTGCAAAAAAGCGGTTTGATCGGTCATCGTTTTGAAAATTGGTTTTTAAAAGAATTGCAAATTTGGTTAGATCGTGAAACCAAGCGCAGCGATATTTATTATTGGCGCACTGCAGGTGGTATGGAAGTAGATTTTGTAGTGCAGAAAAACCCAGAAATATATCCTTTTGAAGTGACTTACTCCAATCGCGTTCAAGATAAGAAGCTCAGAAACTTAAGCCAATTCCTCCGTGATGAATCCAAAGCTAAAATGGGTTTTTATATCTATACTGGCGATTATCACTACGATGCCAACCAGCGGATTTGTTTTTTGCCCGCTTGGGCGGTGGGGTAGTTTACAGTATTAATCCCAAATTTGGTAATGGTGGGATTGGTTTGTTTAAAGCGCGGATAAACTCTTCATCTGCGGCTGCTTTTTGTTTTGGATCGAGGGGTGGCGGTAAATCATCATCGCTGTCCCATCCCGAGACTGATGTGTTATTTTGATTTAAAACACTAAATGCAATTAATTGTTTAGCAGTCGGTTGTGCAGGTGCTGCAAATTTGGGAGGTGCGGGTTCATTTTTCATAGATGGATTTTCTTTATCGATTTGTGCCAATTCTTCCGCAGTGAATAACGCCGTTAATGGTTTTGTAAGCTCGTTTTTAGAAAAAACAAAAGATTTTTTCGAGGCTTCATCATATATTGTTATTTGCGCACTTAATAATTCAGTTTTTGTTAGTTGTTCGTGTCTTAATAAAACCATTAATATCCATCTTAAAGAATTAACATCAGGTTTAAAATTACCGCTTTTAT
>JABDBA010000015.1:44605-45073 GCA_013288885.1 Gammaproteobacteria bacterium
GCTGATTTTGTAAATTATCCCTTTGTCATTGAAAAATAAATTACCTGCTGTTTTGCAAAAAGCTTCGGATTGTTTCAAATTAGCCATTTGATAGTGACTGGGAGTTGTTCGGTTCGGTGTGCCTTCAAAAGCTACAACCAGTTTGTTTTCTGTTGTAACAATAAATCTGCCTTCAGGTTGTGAGGTGTTTCTGCGGGTGGCAGCATCATTATAAAATTGATGAATATCTGCAATTAAGTAGAGAGGAATATTGTAATACAATTTCCATGGTCTACAGGCTAAAACATGCCAGTTTTCGTCTTTTTCTGGTTTATGAAATGACAATATTTCCACCGTGGGTTGTTTTTGTTCTTCTGCAGCCAAAGCAATATAACGCGGGCGTTTTCTGGAAGCATTAGGTACTAGCATGTTAACTTCTCTCTGTAGTTGATGGTTGGATCAAGTTTTAAGGTAGTATACCAGCCAAAC
>JABDBA010000016.1 GCA_013288885.1 Gammaproteobacteria bacterium
TTCCTGTTCTAGTAGGAGGCGTAGGTTCTGCATGCGATGCTTGTACTGTATCAGCAGTAGCAGCAATGACGGTCGTGCTTGCTGGTGATGGTTCTTTTTTATCACTAGTAACATTCCGAGGAGATGTAGATGCAGATGACGCAAAAAAACTGGATCCAGATGCCGCACGACTCAGTGGTAAAACAGAGTCACTAGAGGATGGCTGGAGCTGTGCTGAAACAGCAGGAGCTGCAGCAAAAAAACTAAGGCCTTGACCCCCCTTTGGCGAAACTGTATCTGCTTCTAACCTGTTTACTGTTGCCGTTCCTGTTGTAGAGGCAGCTACAGCAGTAGAACTTGAATTTGACATCACTGACGTTCCTTTTACTGCTGAGGCTGCTCCCGAAGAGGCAACAGGAGCACTTAAAGGAAGTAGTGTTCCACCCTGAGAAACTGATATTGAAGAAGAACTACCTACATTTCTAGGGTCGTGAGCTACTGCTGAGGGAGCTTGAACCATATGAGTATGAGTTTGATGTCTATCAGATTGATTGTAGGGTGGAAGTTGTTGAGTGTTGAACTGTGAACTTCTTGCTGCAATGCGCTGATCATAAACAGTCACAAGATCATCTGATAAGATGTCATCTACAACAGCTTCGGAATGGCCTCTTGACAGTAATTTTTCTTTTGTTTTTAACTGAAGTGTAAAAGCACCTCCTGGTGGAACGACACCACTTTTTTCATCAGATTGCACGATAGTTTGTTTAGGTTTCTGATGTTTGTTTGATTGTTTATCAGGCTGATTCATAAATTGTACCTCAGTTGTTGCAGTTTTATCATTAAAATGGGATCCAGTAAGGGGGGATTTACTAGAGAGAAAATTAGTATTATCTTTAAAGTTTCTTAGCGTATATCCATGCAAGGGTCCTGGAGGGCTGCCAACTACAGCTAGTTGGTATTCGCTATCTTTACGTTGTGGTGATGATTCTCCGCTGCTCGCTCCATTCTCCATCTGATTGTCACCTGCCTCGCTACCAGGGTCACTAGAAGTATCTTCTCTTTCACCTAATGGTTCAGCATCGCTCATGTGGGTAATAATGCTTTCAGGAGAGGAATCGCCAGACCCAGGAACAATAGGTGCCACAGTCGGAAACGGTAATAGTTCTTCATTGCTTATGGACAAAGGCCACATGCTAGCATCAACTGGGTTCAAGCTTTTGCGGCAAAATTTATTATTAATTATTTTAAGAATTTTGAGAAATTTACCAGCATAGAGGCTTATTGAATAATTAGCTTTTTTGTCTCTACGTGCGCATTCAATAAAAGCGGCCTCTGTAATTATAAAGTCGACGAGCACATCATGGGGTATTTCTATACCAATTTCTTTATAACGATCCTGGAAATATTTTATATGTTTGTTTAAGAGATCCTCTAGGTTATTACTAGCTATTATTTCCTTAACTTGTTCTTTAATATCTTGCTTAACGCCATGTTCATCTTTATATTGAAATATATCTTTATATATGCTTGGTGATATTGTTTGATATCCTTCATCTTTCAATTCCGCCAGTTGAGCATTATGCTTTCTTTTTTCTTGCCATTTGGTATTAAAGTGTTGTTTTAGTCTGTCAATTTCAGGTTTATTGATTATTTGATATACATTTGATATTTCTTGTGAAGTTTTTTCTAAAGATTCGGGAGTCGCTTTAGATAACGAAGGAAAGATAAATCTAAGTAAGGGCGCAAGAAACCAATCAGAAATCTGGAGGGTAACCTTTTCAATAAAGTCTTTGGCTTCACCATTGATAAGGAAATCAACTTGCCCTATAAAGTTTCGACCCATTGCTTCTGGATTAAAAAAACAAGTGATTGCCTCGAGCAAGTCTGATTCACCCTTTTCTGCCTTAGCCTTTTTGCCATCTTCGTATATTTGCTCAAAACTAAACCCTTTCCCTAGTTGAATATCAACTTGTCTGATAGCCCAAATGAGTTTTTTTTGCCTTGGTGATAATGAATGTAAATCAATATGGCTCAAAATTTCTGCTGGAAGGTGTGCCATCTCTGGTGGAAGAGCTACAGGTTGGGCGCTGAGGGCTGGATTTGATGGTTTTGGCGATCTTTTATTGGGTTTTTTAGTGTTAGGATTAATCAAACTAACCGAGTACATAACATGACTAGGTTTTTTAATCTGAACATTTCTTTTTGAAAAACGGTAACGTGACATAATCAGTTCAACCCGGTAATCTTGTAATTAAGTGCGATGGTATATATTAACAATCAAACCTTAAGGAAACCTTAAGAAACCATGATTTTAGTAAAATTTTGTTTCCCAGATGAGAAATTGAGGGTTTCTCTTTCTTTTATGGGTATATTTTCCTACAAAATTCAAACTTTATTGTCTCTTTAGTCTATGTGAGATGTTTTCTTCAAGCTAATGTTATTATAAGTGTCGGTTATTAAATTTCAAATAATTGAACATTAGAATTTTTGGATAATAGTCATTATGCTGACATTATACCAAATAATAGGGCAATCGATGCAGTATTTCTGATATAATTTCAGGCTAGCTATGTCGCCATATGCAATTACACCAAGGAGCTTTCTATGCAAGAAAGAGTAGACCACCCAATACAATCTGCAAATATAGAAAAAATTGCTAAAGAGCTTGTATTTAACACATTATTCAATACTTTACCCATTGCATTTTATTGGATGGATAGGGAAGGCTATCAATTAGGTTGTAATGATCTAGAGCTAAAACTTTTGAAATTATCATCAATGGCGGATTTTATTGGTAAGCATTCCAGTGAGATTTCTAATTCTATTGCCTGGGAAAACTCAAAAATGGTGATGGAATCGAATCAAGTCATGACAATGGAGGAGCAATGGCAGCCAGAACCGGGCCAAGTACCACGCCACTACCTCAGTATCAAAAGTCCTATCCACGATGACGATGGCAAGGTCATTGGAATGTTAGGCGTCTCATTGGATATTTCCGAACGTAAGCGCGCGGAAGAGTTGCTGCATGAGGCAAAAGAAAAAGCCGAATACGCCAATCGCGCGAAAACTGAGTTTCTTTCGATGGTCAGCCATGAGTTGCGTATCCCGTTGTCGGGCATCCTCGGCATGGCACGCTTATTAGATCTCGAATATTTGTTGCCGCCACTGCATGAACAAACGCAAGATATTATTGATGCCAGCGAGCACTTATTAGCCTTGGTCGATGATTTGCTCGATGTGGCCAAATTAGAATCGGGCAAGATGGAATTGCACATCGTGCCGTTCGATCTGAGACGCATGCTAGAAGACACCGTGACCATTTTAACTTTTCAAGCAAAATCAAAAGGGCTGGAGTTGTTATTGAATTATGAAGAAGACGTACCCGCAATTATTTTAGGTGATATCCGTGCGCTGCGGCAGATTGTGCTGAATCTTGTCGGCAACGCGCTTAAATTTACCGCGCAGGGTTATGTGATCATTCGCATTCGTTGTGTAGAAAAAACCGATAAGCATGCCACCTTAGCGATTAGCATCGAAGACACCGGTATTGGTATCGCAAAAGATAAATTGCAACATGTGTTTGAACGTTTTCAACAAGCCGGTGATCCTACCTATAAACGTCGATATGGCGGTACAGGTTTGGGGCTAACGATCAGCAAAGCGTACACAGAATTAATGGATGGTAGAGTCGAGGTGCAAAGCGAATTGGGTAAAGGTTCGATTTTTTCATGCATCATTCCGTTTCAATTACCGAGCGAATCGATGGTGGCGCTGCCTTGGGAACAATATAAAGCGCATGTCAAAGTGTTAATTGTCGATGATACTCTGCGTGGTGAAGTATTAAAAAAACATGTTTCCGCTTCGCACTCAACGGTGGTGAAAGGGAAAGACGCTTTAAAAGTGTTGTTGGCTGCGATGCAGGCCAAACAATCTTATGATGTGGTGATTATCGATCAACAAATTACCAGCACTGATGCGATGACATTAGGCCAGCAGATTAACAAACAATTAGCACCGCACAAACCGATGTTGCTTTTATTGGTTCCAACGCTGGGTGTTGCTGCAAAAGATGCGATCAAAATGGCTGGTTTTTATGAGGTGATTGTTAAACCCGCACAACCTACCGAATTATTAATTAATCTTACGGCGGCGTGGGAACGTTGGGATGAAAAACAACGTTTGAAAGAATATAAAAACAAACCTACCCATATTGAAAATTCACCGCATATATTATTAGTGGAAGATGATCGCATTGTGCAAAAAGTCCATCGCATGATGTTAGAGCGTTTAGGTTATCAAGTCGATTTAGCCGAAGATGGGCAAAAAGCTTTGGAAAAAACCTCTACCAATTATGACGCGATTTTTATGGATGTCGGTTTACCCGGCATGAGTGGTTTAGAAGTGACCTCAGAAATTCGTAAACGCGAAGGCAACAATAAACGTATTCCTATTATCGCGATGACTGCTTATGTGTATGAAGAAGATCGCAATAATTGTTTAGCTGCTGGCATGGATGATATTGCCACTAAACCGATTTCCTTCCCTGAATTGCAAAAGATCCTGAAAAAATGGGTGGTGGAGAGGAAGGCGGCGTAGTTATTAAATTTTTGCCCCCTTTGAAAAAGGGGGCCGCCGAGCGCTAAGCGAGGCGGGGGGATTTAAAGATTGTGCAGCCTTCCTCAAATCCCCCCTAGCCCCCCTTTTTCAAAGGGGGGAACAGGACTGCCTCGCAATGACACAGCTTTCACATACCAAGATAATTCGGCCCACCACCTCCCTCCGGTGGTACCCAATTAATATTCTGGCGCGGATCTTTAATATCACACGTTTTACAATGCACACAATTTTGTGCGTTGATTTGTAAATAAGGTTGATTGTCGGCATTGCGCACAATTTCATAAACTCCCGCAGGGCAGTAACGCTGTTCGGGCGAATCATATTCTTTATAATTAACATCGATCGCTAGTTTAGGGTTAAGCAACTGCAAATGACACAATTGGTTTTCGGCATGGTTAGTGTTAGATAAATACACCGAAGAAAGTTTATCAAACGTCAGCACGCCATCGGGTTTAGGATAGGCAATTTTTTTGCATTGATTAGATTTTTTGAGTTGCAAATAATCAGCGTGGTTGTTAAATGTCCATGGTGCTTTACCACGCAATATATAAGTATCGATCGCCGCGTAAATAAGGCCTGCCCATAAACCCCAACGAAACGCTGGGCGAATATTTCTTACCTTATGTAGTTCTGGCCAAATCCAGCTGCTTTGAATGTTTTTAGTGTAATCAGTTAATTCGGTTTCAAGGCCGCTTCGCAAAGAGTTAAAAATAGTTTCAGCAGCGATCATGCCAGATTTCATTGCAGTGTGTGAGCCTTTAATTTTAGGCACATTTAAAAAACCGGCACTGTCACCGATTAACAATCCACCAGCAAAAGTTAATTTAGGCAGCGATTGATAACCGCCTTCGACTAAAGCACGCGCGCCATAGCATAAACGTTTGCCGCCGTTAAATGTCTCACGAATGGCGGGGTGAGTTTTAAAACGCTGAAATTCTTCGAAGGGATTTAAGAACGTATTTTCATAATCTAAGCCAATCACAAAACCCACCGCAACTTGATTATTTTCTAAGTGATATAAAAAAGATCCACCATAAGTTTTAAAATCCATTGGCCAACCGACGGAATGGATCACCGTGCCAGGTTTATGATGTTTGGGATCAACTTCCCATAATTCTTTGATACCGATGCCGTAAGTTTGTGGGTCAGAATCTTTTTGTAAATTAAATTTTTCAATTACTGTTTTGGTCAAAGAACCGCGACAACCTTCGGCTAACAACGTTTGTTTGGCATGTAATTCCATACCGGGTTGATGTTGATCGGTGGGTTTGCCGTCTTTGCCGATGCCCATGTCGCCGGTGGCAATGCCGCGCACCGTGCCGTTGTCATCATATAAAATTTCTGCAGCGGCAAAACCCGGGTAAATTTCTACACCCAGCGCTTCCGCTTGCTGCGCTAACCATTTGCAGAGATTGCTCAAACTAATTATATAGTTGCCTTGGTTGTGCATGGTGGGTGGAGTAGGGAGGTTGAAGGCTTTGCTTGTGGTAAGAAAAATAAATTGATCTTTGGTAGCGGGGGTGTTGAGCGGTGCGCCACGTGCTTGCCAATCGGGGATCAGTTCATTGAGTGCGCGCGGTTCAAACACCGCGCCGGAAAGTATATGTGCGCCTACTTCCGAGCCTTTTTCCACCACGCAAACTTTGATATCTTGGCTCAGTTGGCGCAGGCGAATAGCACACGCCAACCCTGCAGGGCCTGCTCCCACTATCACAACATCATATTGCATTGATTCACGTGGCATGATCTTCCTCCCATGTTTTATTGGTTTTCATGTAGGTCGGCTCAAGGAGCGTAGCGACGGAGCCGACATTCAATACTACCGCTGGAAATAGTCTGCCAGGAAAACACAAATTAGGCTATCATTGAATTATTAAGTTAGCTACATAAGCATTTTCTCTAACGATACATTTCTGAACTAATAAATCAGGGGCCTTCTCGTGATATTCCTTTAATAAATGCACAAATCCCAGGAAATTGTTTCCAACAGCAGCAGCTTCTAATGGGGTAACCTCGAGTGTAGTTGTGTTGGGGGGTTGTCCTACAACAATTTTTCCTTTAGCGCGTAGGTCAGCGCCTTGTTTAAGTAACTTAGATACCCTTAATGACCTTCGATCGCTCTTATAATAATATTCGGCATCGTAAGCTATATCTACTAACTCTTGTACCAAGGCTGCTGGGCTTTGTTTCTCATCTCCAGTTTGCTCTTTTTCAGGATTTGGATTCATGACCTATGCCTCTAAGTTTAGATTTATCTTAAGTGTAGACTATATACGAATGCCTGTGGTCAAGCTAGGGCGTATATCAATTAAGTATACATTTTGTATTGCTAATTTGTATGTCTGTGCTATACTACAGGTTAGCACACTATTAGATTGAGGGGGCAAATATGTCATTGGTTTCTATTCGTTTAGGCGATAAATTACTGATAGAGGTTAAAAATAGGGCACAGCTATTACATCTGTCACAGACGGAATACATACGCAAAGCGATTGAGCATATGAATGAAGAGGTCTCGAAGCAGGAGCGTAAACAACGTCTGATACAAGCAAGTTTAAAGGTCAGGGGTGAAAGCATGGACGTCAATCAAGATTTTAGTAGGATAGAACATGACCCAGAAGCTTAAAAAAGGTGAAATATGGTTGGCAAATCTTAACCCTAGCAAGGGCACCGAACCTGGCAAAACCAGGCCAGTGCTTGTTATACAAAATCAGGTTCTATTAGATATTGCGCATCCGTCCACCTTAATTATCCCTCTTACCACAAATTTGGTGGAAGGTGGCCAACCGTTGCGGGTAAGGGTAAAAGCCCAAGGGAAGCTGAAGAAAGATTCCGATCTTTTAATCGATCAAGCTCGTGCTATTGATAATAAGAGGCTAACCAATGGCCCTTTAGCGCAATTGGATGATGATTCTATGAAGATTATTTATCAATCATTTTGTGAGGTGATGGGGTATGATTTGTAAACCCATAGAAATTAGTTTGCCCAATCGTTATAATACCTTCACACAAAAAATTAGGGTGATACCTTATGAAAATTCTAGTCGCCATAAAACGCGTTGTTGATTTCAACGTAAAAGTTCGCATTAAACCTGACCATTCCGGCATTGAAACTGCTAATGTCAAAATGTCGATGAATCCCTTCGATGAAATCGCGATAGAAGAAGCGGTGCGCTTGAAAGAAGCAGGCAAAGCGACTGAAGTCGTGGTGGTTTCTATTGGCAACAGCACGGCACAAGAAACATTGCGCAATGCGCTGGCGCTGGGAGCTGATCGAGCTATCTTAGTGCAAACCGATGCTGAAGTGCAGCCATTAGCCGTTGCAAAAATACTGAAAAAAATAGCGGAACAAGAAACGCCGCAATTAATTATTCTCGGCAAACAAGCGATCGATGATGACAGCAACCAAACCGGCCAAATGTTAGCGGCATTATTAAATTGGCCGCAAGGAACGTTTGCTTCTAAAGTAGCTGTTGATAATCAGCAAGTGCATGTAACGCGTGAGCTTGATGGTGGTTTAGAAGTTATCGCGGTTAAATTACCGGCTGTTATCACTACCGACTTACGCTTAAATCAACCACGTTATGCGTCGCTTCCTAATATTATGAAGGCCAAACAAAAACCATTGAATGTGATCATGGCCGATCAATTAGCGGTAGATATTACGCCGCGCGTCACTACCTTAAAAGTAGAGCCACCCTCAGGGCGAAAAGCGGGCATCAAGGTGGCCAATGTGGCGGAATTAGTCGACAAATTAAAAAACGAAGCAAAGGTGATTTAATGAAAACTTTAGTTATTGCAGAACACGATAATATTAATTTAAAACCTGCAACATTGAGCACCATCACTGCCGCAAAAGAAATTGGCGGTGAAATTATAATTTTGGTGGCAGGCTCACAATGTAAAGTCGTCGCAGAAAATGCTGCAAAAATAACCGGTGTTAATAAAGTAATTTTAGCCGATGCACCTGTTTACGCACATTTGTTAGCAGAAAATATTGCCGAATTAATTGTAAAGATTGCCGCTGATTTTAATACGATTTGCGCACCGGCAACCACATTTGGTAAAAATTGTTTGCCACGCGTAGCAGCGTTATTAGATGTTGCGCAAATTTCTGATATTGTAAAAGTGATCAGTGCCGATACGTTTGTGCGGCCGATTTATGCCGGAAATGCTTTTGCAACAGTGCAAAGCAAAGATCGGGTAAAAGTGATTACTGTTCGCAGCACCGCTTTTACACCAGCAGCATTGGGTGTTAGCGCTGTGCCGATCGAAAATTGTGAAATCGTTATTGAGAATCCGCACACCACTTTTGTGAGTCATGAACTCAGTCAATCGAAGCGCCCCGAATTAACAGCCGCACGCGTGGTGGTTTCTGGCGGTCGTGCCTTACAAAGCAAAGAAAATTTCAAACTCATCGAATCACTCGCTGATAAATTAGGCGCAGCTATTGGCGCCTCACGCGCTGCCGTCGATGCTGGTTACGTGCCGAACGATTATCAAGTAGGGCAGACCGGCAAAGTGGTTGCGCCAGAACTTTATATTGCGATTGGTATTTCGGGCGCGATTCAACATTTAGCTGGCATGAAAGACAGCAAAGTGATTGTAGCCATCAATAAAGACGGCGACGCACCCATCTTCCAAATCGCCGATTATGGCCTGGTGGGCGACTTATTCGAAATTATCCCCCAGTTGAATGCGGAGTTGGATAAATAGCATTTTTTTCTGTGAGTAAATAAAGAACATACTGGTTCAAACTCACACCTTGTGTTTTTGCTGATCGCACAAGTGCAGCATGTAAACGTTTAGGAACACGCATCAAGAATTTTCCGCTGAAATGGGTATCTATACTAGGCTCTGGTATTTTTCGTTTCATTTTGATGGCAACTTCTAACCATGCTTCTTGTGCTTGATGAATTTCATGTATCGCATCCTCTTCAGTGGCACCCCATGCAGAGCATCCCGGAAGATCAGGAGCAATAGCAATATAGCCTTCATCTTCATCGCTCCAAAATACTTCAATAGGATATTTGAGTGTTTTCTTTTTCATATTTATTTATCATCTCTATCAATTGTCTTGCTTGATAAGGTGGTATATAGCCATTGCGATTTTGAAAATTAAGAATACAAAATTCATCATCTTTGCCATAAGTGTGATGAGAGCCTTTCCCACCTTTATGGATGAATCCAAGCCATTCGGCAATGGAACATGCATCTTCAAAGCGTACAGCCTTAGGGTTGTTTCGTATTGCCGAAACCAGCTTTTCTCTTTTAGTCATTATACTATATGTGATATCATTATGGGAATAGGTAAATATATCTAGCACAGCATTATATGCTTATAGTAATTTATAGTAAATGTTTTTTATAATTAATATCTGGATAAATCCTAGTGCTATAATTGAAGTAAATCACTACAAGGAGCGTAACCTATGATTAACATCCGCAAAAGCAGTGAACGCGGCAATAGCCGCATTGATTGGCTTAACAGTTATCATACCTTTTCATTTGCTGATTATTATGACCCTGAATTTATGGGGTTTAGTGATCTGCGGGTGATTAATGAAGACACCGTGCAACCGGCCAACGGTTTTGGTAGACACCCGCACAAAGACATGGAAATTATTTCATATGTGATTGAGGGCGCGTTAGAACATAAAGACAGCATGGGTACGGGTTCGATTATCAAGCCTGGTGAAATACAGCGTATGTCAGCAGGGAGCGGTGTCACACACAGTGAATTTAATCATTCCAAAACAGATCCATTGCACTTTTTACAGATTTGGATTCTTCCTGAAAAAACTGACCTCAAACCTGGCTATGAACAAAAATCCATTACCAAATCAACCAACAAATTTATTTTAATTGGCTCGCGCGCTGGTCAAAATGGTGCAATCACAATCCATCAAGATATCGAACTTTTCGTTGCTTACCTCACCGCCAATCATACCGTTGATCACACCTTCAAAAACGGCCGCAACGGCTGGGTGCAGATAATCAAAGGCAAAATCGCCCTCAATGGCCAGTCTCTAGCCGCCGGGGATGGTGCCGCAATTAGCGACGAAAGCAAAATCCAAATTCAATGTGTCGCAGATACTGAATTGCTATTATTTGATTTGGCGCCATGACGGCTTAAACCTTTACTACCCCCCCAAAACCAAGTACAATGCCCCCTCAAATACTCCTTGCCTTACTACTTGCATTAGCACATAGAAGGCTTATACCCACTTAAACCATAGGGAGCAGATATGCGACATTATGAAATAGTATTTATGGTCCATCCGGATCAAAGCGAACAAGTTCCGGCGATGACCGAGCGTTATACCGGTCTTATCAAAGCCAAAGGCGGGGTCATCCACCGTTTAGAAGACTGGGGCCGCCGTCAATTAGCCTATCCTATTAAAAAATTACTCAAAGCTCATTATGTGTTAATGAACGTTGAATGTGATCAAGACTCTCTAAAAGAGTTGACCGATGCGTTCCGCTTCAACGATGCGGTACTGCGCAATATGGTTATCCAGTGCAAACATGCGATCACTGAGCCTTCTCCTCTTATTAAAGCAAAAGATGCAAGACCCGAAGGGCAAGAATCTGACCTCATGTCACCCCTCGCCGATGATGGCTTGGCAGAAGATGAAGTGGAAGGGGAACTTGAGAGATAATTTTATTAACATCTAACTAATTTTGAGAGGATTAAAAAATGGCTGTATATTCCAACAATCGTCGCCGTAAGTTCTGCCGTTTTACCGCAGAAGAAGCGACCGAAATTGATTACAAAGATATTAACATGCTCAGAAATTATATTTCTGAAGCGGCAAAAATTGTACCGAGTCGTATTACCGGGACCCAAGCACGTTATCAACGTATGTTAGCGCAGGCTATTAAACGCGCACGATTTCTTGCTTTGTTACCTTATACTGATCGCCACAGATAATAATTAAAGCACATGCTGCGACATTTTGCTGAATATGTGATGCGTGGCCGCCGTCAGGCGATAATTATCGCATTACTATTCACCTTTATCCCGTTAATGGGGTGGGTGAGCGATGCAATCGTCGCGTTGGTCACTTTACGTAAGGGGCCAAAAGAAGGCGCAATCGTATTAATCTGGGTGATTTTACCCAGCATAGTGGTAGCATTATTAGGGTATCCGGAACTTTGGATTTACGACATCATCGGTGGTAGTGTAGCGGTATATGGATTGGCGTTAGTTTTGCGACGCACCGGTTCATGGGCATTTGTGCTACAAATCAGTATGCTGTTGGGCGTGGCCGCAGTGGCTGTAGTGCACATGTTTGATCCGGATATTTTCGAACAATCGGTGAAGGAAATAACCAGCGTCTATAATGATTATAAAACTTATTTTCATTTAGATGTAGAACCAGAAGTGGTCGATCAAACCGCATTGTTGTTTGCCAAGTTTGCAGTAGGTACACAGGTGGCATTAATGTTGATTGTGGACTGGTTTAATATTTTTATTGCGCGTTGGGAGCAATCGGCATTATATAACCCACAGGGGTTAAGTTCAGAGTTGCAAAATTTACGTTTAGGATTAATACCTATCGTATTATTAGTTTTAGTTTTAATCGCCGCATTGTCGGGTGTTGCGGTGGCAGTAGATGCGATGCCAATAGTGGTGTTGCCATTTATAATGGCGGGTTTGAGTTTAGTGCACGATTTGGTGACTGTGCGCAAACTATCAAAACGTTGGTTATTAGTTTTTTATAGTTTATTGATTTTATTTTTTATTTATATGGCCGGGTTGTTGGTTATAGCGGTAGTAGCTGATCATTGGCTTAATTTCCGCCGTAAATTGCAAACCCAGTAGTTTATTTATTTTCATAAAAGAGGTGATACTAATGGATGTTATATTATTAGAAAAAATTGGTCGCTTAGGTAATCTGGGTGACAAAGTGCATGTTAAACCAGGTTATGCGCGTAACTACTTATATCCAAAAAGTAAAGCTGTGCCTGCTACTAAAGATAACTTGGCAAAGTTTGAAGCGCGCCGTGCGGAATTAGAAAAAGCCGCCGCCAAAGCGTTGCAAACTGCGCAAACTCGTGCTGAGGCATTGGTCAAAATTGGTGTAGTGACACTCGCTGGCCGCGCTTCCGAAGAAGGCCGTTTATACGGTTCATTCGGTACTAAAGAAATCGCAGATGCAGTGACACACGCTGGTGTTGAAATCAATAAAAGTGAAGTTAATTTACCCAATGGTGTATTGCGTCAAATTGGCGAATATGAAGTTGCGGTGCAATTACATGCAGATGTTCATGCAGCTGTGAAATTGTTGGTTGTTGCTGAAGGTTAATTTTATGTCATTCCCGCGTAGGCGGGAATCCATGTGATCTATCTAACAAATGGATCCCCGCATATGCGAGGATGACAAATAAATAAGTCATATCCACCATTAACTATAAAGATAGAGCAAATGTCATCTTCCACTCGCTCAACAATTCGCGATTCCCAAGTGGATAACTTAAAAATCCCTCCTCATTCTATTGAAGCCGAACAATCCGTTTTAGGCGGCCTGATGCTTGATAATCAAGCCTGGGACAAAGTTGCCGATCGTCTACAAGAAAAAGATTTTTACCGCCCCGAACATCGTTTAATTTTTCGTGTGATTGCCGATTTGGCAAACCGTGGCACACCACTCGATGTTGTCACAGTAACTGAAGCACTAAAAAATATTAATGAAATAAATAATATGGGTGGCGAGATTTATTTATTTGAATTAGCGCGTAACACACCCACCGCAGCCAACATTAGCGCTTATGCCGATATTGTGCGCGAACGATCAGTATTAAGACAATTAATCGAAGTCGCTTCTAGCATCAGCTCAACCGCATTTGCGCCCGAAGGTCGTGGCAGCATCGAATTACTTGATGAAGCCGAACGCCGCGTATTTCAAATTGCCGAGCATGGCGCGCGCGGGGGTGGGCCGGTGCGTGTCAGTGAATTATTGGCTAAAACGGTTGATCGTATTGATACTTTATTTCATTCTGGCCAAGCCATTACTGGTTTATCAACCGGTTATCGTGATTTAGATGATATGACTTCTGGTTTTCAGGCAGCCGATTTAGTCGTCATCGCAGGTCGGCCGTCGATGGGAAAAACAGCATTTGCCATCAATATTGCGGAACACGCGGCGATAAAAAACAAAGAACCTGTTTTAGTGTTTAGTATGGAAATGCCAGGTGAGTCGTTAGCGATGCGTATGCTGTCTTCATTAGGGCGCATTGATCAGCATCGCATTCGTATTGGTAAATTAGAGGATGACGATTGGCCACGTATTACATCAGCAGTCAGTATGTTATCAGAAGCTAATATGTTTATTGATGATACACCCGCGTTAAGTCCGGGCGAAGTGCGTTCACGTGCACGCCGCGTAGCACGCGAGCATGGAAAATTAGGTTTAATCGTGATCGATTATTTACAACTCATGCAAGTGCAAGGCTATAAAGAAAACCGCACTGCTGAGGTATCTGAAATTTCTCGAAATTTGAAAGCATTAGCTAAAGAATTAAATGTACCGGTTATTGCATTATCACAGCTCAATCGTAGTTTAGAGCAACGTACTGACAAGCGCCCCGTGATGTCAGATTTACGCGAAAGTGGTGGAATTGAGCAAGATGCAGACATTATTTTATTTATTTATCGTGATGAAGTTTATAATGAAAATAGCCCGAACAAAGGCACCGCAGAAATTATAATTGCTAAGCAACGTAATGGCCCGATTGGCAAAGTGAATTTAACTTTCTTAGGTAAATACACACGTTTCGAAAACTTTGTGGGTGATCGTTATCATGTCGAGGCGATGGCATGAGTCGACCGACCTGGTTAGAAATTGATACCGCAGCGTTGCAGCATAATCTCAAACGCGTGCGTACCTATGCACCGCATAGCGCAGTGTTGGCGATGATCAAAGCTAATGCTTATGGTCACGGCCTTAAAGAAACTGCCGAGGCATTAAACGATGCGGAAGCATTAGGCGTGGCTTGTTTACAAGAAGCATTACAACTACGTGCTGCAGGTATTAAACAAACGATCGTATTAATGGAAGGGTTTTTTACGGCGGATGAACTATTAGCGATTGGAGAAAATGATCTGGATGTGGTTATTCATCATCCACGACAATTAGAAATTTTAGCAAACCAACCGCCGACAAAACCAATTGCCATTTGGCTGAAGATAGATACCGGTATGCACCGCTTAGGATTTTTACCACAAGAAGTGGATCAAGTTTGGCAACATTTAATAACACTTCCGTGGCTTAAAGGTAAACCGAAATTGTTGAGCCATTTTTCTGATCCCGATCGTTTAGAGAAATCCTCTACACTAGCGCAGTTTAAATGTTTTAATGATTGCAACAAAAATTTTTCTGATCAGCGCAGCTTGGCAAATTCTGCTGCCATTATTGCGTGGCCAGAAACGCATTTTGAATGGGTGCGTCCAGGTATTATGTTATATGGTGTTTCGCCTTTTGCTGATCGAGAAGGCGCAGATTTTGGTTTAGAACCAGTGATGACTTTGCACTCCCAATTAATGGCAGTAAAACAATTACAAAAAGGCGAGACCATTGGTTATGGCGGCACTTGGGCTTGTCCAGAAAATATGCCAGTGGGAGTAGTGGCAATCGGCTATGGTGATGGTTATCCGCGCCATGCCGTTAACGGTACACCGGTATTGGTGAATGATCATAAAGTGCCGTTAGTAGGGCGCGTGTCGATGGATATGCTCACCGTTGATTTGCGCACCCAACCTAACGCAAAAATTGGTGATTCTGTTATATTATGGGGCAAAGGTTTGCCAGTGGAAAAAATAGCCCGCAATGCCGATACCATTGGCTATGATTTATTATGTAAAATTACTAACCGCGTAACACGTAAAAAAAGGTGAAACTATGAAAAAGCAATTATTAACTTTGTTGAGTGCGGGGCTTATGCTGAATTTAGTAGGCTGCGCCACCGTTGGCAGTGGCGATTATCATGGCAATAATGCGGCTGCCAATACACCGCTCACCGCACCTGTAGTAGATAACACTATGGATGCAGATGATCACATCAAGTTAGCTGATGTGGTAAACACCGCTAAACCTAACCAAACATTTGTTTATAAAAGCCCTGGTTCTGGCCGTTCTTATGAGTTTACTTCGTATGAGGTTTATGTCAATGAACAAGGCCAACCTTGCCGCCATTATAAAGTGAAAGCGATGTTTGGATTTACCACTAAACAATCAACACAAGTCGCTTGTCGCGTAGATGGTGTTTGGCAGTTAACTAATTAAAGTGTAGTAAACTATGGCACGGAAGCACCTTTCAAAAACAACTTTACTCACGCTAGCCGCAATCTTGCTGCTGACCGCATGTAAAGGGAAACCATGGAACGACCCATATCCGGCGGCAGATGCTGATGCCAATGTTTACTATGCTTCGTTTTCTGAGCAACCTAAAACATTAGATCCTGCACAATCGTATTCCGTTGATGAGGCTGTATTTACCGCTCAAATCTACGAACCACCGCTGCAATACCATTATTTAAAACGTCCTTACACATTAATTCCATTGACCGCGACCGAAGTACCAAAACCCATTTTTCTCGATGCCAATGATGAGGAATTACCAGCAGACACCGCGAAAAAAAATATCGTGCGCACGGTTTATGAAATTCATATTCAGCCGGGGATTAATTATCAACCGCACCCAGCTTTTGCTAAAAAACCCGATGGCAGTTATTACTATCACAATCTCAGTGCAGCAGATTTGGCCGATAAAAAATCGTTAGCTGATTTCACACAGACAGGAACACGTGAATTAGTAGCCGATGATTATGTATATGAAATTAAACGCTTAGCAGACCCGCGTGTGCAATCGCCGATCTTTGGTTTTTTAGGTAAATACATTCAAGGCTTTACCGATTTTAATGCCCAATTAAAACAAAATAATAATGTGGATTTACGCCAAGTTCCGTTACAAGGTACACAAGTCGTCGATAAATATACTTATAAAATCATCATCAATGGTTATTACCCACAATTTTTATATTGGTTAGCGATGCCCTTTTTTGCACCTGTGCCGTGGGAAGCTGATGCTTTTTATCAACAGCCTGGTTTAGCGAATAGTAACATCAGTTTGGCATGGTATCCCATTGGTACGGGTGCTTATATGTTGGAAGAAAATAATCCCAACCGACAAATGGTGATGACGCGTAACCCGAATTATCATAAAGAATATTATCCCATGGAAGGTGAGCCAGGTGATCTTAAAGCAGGTTTATTAACCAAAGCCGGGCAACAGTTACCCTTTATCGATAAATTTGTTTTTACTTTAGAAAAAGAAAGCATCCCGCGTTGGAATAAATTTTTGCAGGGTTATTATGATCAATCAGCGATTAGTTCTGATAGCTTTGATCAAGCAATCAAAATCGACAGCGCTGGTAGCCCTGAGATTACACCGTTGATCAAAGCAAGAAACATCAGTTTACAAACCAGTGTTTCACCTGGTAATTATTATTTAGGTTTTAATATGTTAGATTCCATCGTGGGTAGAGATAGCGAGCGCGCGCGTAAATTGCGCTTAGCAATCGCAACTGCGATGAATTATGATGAATATATTGCCATCTTTTTAAATGGCCGTGGTGTGTTAGCACAAGGGCCGATACCCCCTGGTATTTTTGGTTATCGTGAAGGCAAAGAAGGTATTAACCCTTTTGTTTATGAGTGGAACAACAACAATCAGATCCAACGTAAATCTTTGGATGAGGCAAAGCAATTGTTAAAAGAAGCGGGCTATCCTAATGGTCGTGACCTGACTACGGATGAAGCATTATTATTAAATTTTGATGTAATGAGTGGTGGCACTGCCGATGATCAAGCGTTCTATTCGTGGATGCGCAAAGAATTCAATCAACTAGGAATTCAATTGCAAATTCGCGATACACAATACAGTCGCTTTCAAGAAAAATTACGCAACGGACAAGCACAAATATTTATGTGGGGTTGGCAAGCCGATTATCCTGATCCGGAGAACTTTCTTTTTCTGCTCTATGGCCCCAATGGTGAAGTAAAATATGGCGGTGAAAACGCGACTAATTATCAGAATGACCAATACGATGCTTTATTTAAAAAAATGCGCAATTTACCGAATGGAGAAGCGCGCCAACACATTATTGATCAAATGGTAGCCATCGCCTGGCATGATTCACCCGCAGTGTGGGGTTTTTATCCGCAGGGTTTTTTGCTGACCCAAAGTTGGGTCGCACCCACTAAGCCCAATGAAATTGCAAATAATACCTTAAAATTTTTGAGCATTGATCCTAAACTGCGCGCTGAATTACGTGATAGTTGGAACCAACCGATATTATGGCCGCTGACAGTGGTAGTGTTAATTATACTCGCAGGTTTATTACCGATATTTTATTATTATTGGCGCAGACAACATAGGCCAGTGAGGGACAACAATAAATGATCGCTTATTTAATTAGAAGATTATTGTATTTGATTCCGGTTTTAATCGGGGTCAATTTACTCACATTTGCACTCTATTTTATTGTCAATTCGCCGGAAGATATCGCACGGGCGCAATTGGGTGGCAAGCATATCGATCAGTCGGTAGTGCAAGATTGGGAAGATCAACATGGCTATAACAAGCCGTTATTTTATAATAACAAAGAAACAGGCATTGCCGCTTTGACTGATACTTTATTTGTAAAAAAATCTTTAATTCTATTCACTTTTAATTTTGGTGTATCTGATTCAGGGCGTAACATCAGCCATGATGTGAGCCAGCGCATGTGGCCAAGTATTTATATTGCTATCCCAACTTTGATCATCGGTTTATTGGTGAATATTACTTTTGCCATGTTATTAGCATTTTTTCGGCAAACCTATGTGGATTTATCGGGTGTTTTATTTTGTATCATCATGATGTCTATTTCAGGGCTGTTTTATATTATCAGCGGACAATATTTTATTGGCAAGGTATTGCAGCTAGTGCCGATATCCGGTTTTGAGGGCGGCTTTAGCGCATTCAAATTTGTCATTTTACCCGTTGTTGTCGGTGTGATCGGCGGTATTGGGGCAGGCACACGCTGGTATCGCACGATTTTTTTAGAGGAAATGGGCAAAGATTATATTCGTACCGCGCGCGCTAAAGGTTTAGCTGAATCACGTGTGTTGTTTAAGCACGTATTAAAAAATGCCATGATCCCGATTGTGACAGGGGTAGTGGTTATTATCCCCAGCTTATTTTTAGGCAGTTTGATCATGGAATCTTTTTTTGGTATTCCAGGGCTGGGTAGTTACACGATTGATGCGATACGCCAGCAAGATTTTGCAATTGTTCGCGCGATGGTATTTTTAGGCACAATTTTATATTGCATTGGGCTGATTATGACTGATATCGCTTACACCATTGTTGACCCACGAGTGAGGTTGCAATGACATTTCATCCTGTCATCCTATGGACCGACGCACTTATCTACTTGCTGATTATTGCAAGTATATTTTGTGTACGTTGGGCCAAACGACAAGAACAACTTCGATCAGCATGGCGGCAAATTCTGCAAAGCCGCTTAGCTATTATTTCACTGGTAATATTAGTGACTTATGCGGCTATCGGCTTTCTCGACTCTATTCATTTTCGGGCCACTGATCAAAATCAAATCACCTCCGTTGAAAGCGTATTCGATTACTTAGTTTCCCCGTTGGGAAAAAATGATGAAAAAACCTATTCAGCACCTTTCGCAACCCATCTTTATAATAAAGATATTATTATCTTGCCGAATGGCTTGCACCTGCGTGATTTCCCGCATTTAAAATTTGTTGATGAAGAACAGATGAACCCGGTAGATAATCGCACGCTCGATATTATTAGGCACTGTACGTTGTCTACCCTCGGTGGTATTGTCATTTGGTTTATAATTTGTGCACTTAGTATAATGCTTGCCGCTCAACGCCAACAACAAAAATTTTTAACTAAACTAAATAAAATAGTTAAAGAAAAAGAGGGCATCGTATGGCGTACTGTGCTAATCACGGTTGGTGTTATAATTGTTTTAGGCTTTAATTTATTTGATTTATCACACGCTTATCATATTTTAGGCACTGATAAAGTAGGGCAAGATGTTTTTTATGAAACCTTAAAAAGTATACGTACTGGGTTGATTATCGGAACGTTAACTACGTTGATTACAGTTCCGTTTGCGATAACTTTTGGTATGTTGTCGGGTTATTTTCGGGGTTGGGTCGATGATGTCATTCAATATGTTTATACTACGGTTAATTCGATACCCGATGTATTATTAATTGCTGCTGCTGTGTTAGCGTTGCAAATCTTCATTAGCAATCACCCGGAGTTTTTTTCTAATCTGGTACAACGTGCCGATGCGCGTTTATTAGCCTTATGTATTATTTTAGGTCTAACCAGTTGGACCAATTTATGTCGCTTATTGCGCGGCGAAACGCTCAAGTTACGTGAGCAAGATTATGTGCAAGCGGCCATTGCTTTGGGTACTAGCCGCAAGCAGATTTTGATCAAGCATATTATGCCTAATCTAATGCACTTAGTGGTGATCGCTTTAGTGATGGATTTTAGTGGCTTAGTGTTAGCAGAAGCGGTATTGACTTATGTGGGTGTGGGCGTTGATCCTACGACATTAAGCTGGGGCAATATGATTAATGCCGCGCGTTTTGAATTAGCGCGCGAACCGGTAGTGTGGTGGCCGTTGTTGGCCGCGTTTTTATTTATGTTCCCGCTGGTTATTTGCGCGAATTTATTCGCCGATGCGGTGAGAGATGCTTTAGATCCACGCATACGAAAATTGTGAATTAGAGATAAAATATGACAGCAAACCTGCTCGAAGTTAAACAACTCACCATTGGCTTCAATACCAGCCAAGGCAAAATGCTGGCCGTCAATAACATCAACTTCAATATTACCCCTAATGAAGTAGTAGCGCTAATAGGTGAATCAGGTTCTGGCAAAACCATGACCGCATTAGCGGTGCCTTATTTATTACCGCCGGCTGCACAACTAGCAAACACCTCGCAGATAATCTTCAAAGGACAAGACTTATTAAACTTAAGCGAAGTGGATTTTCAAAAAATCCGTGGCCGCCAAATTGGTTTGGTATTTCAAGAACCGATGACCGCCTTAAACCCGGTATTAACCATCGGCAATCAAATAGGTGAAGTGTTAAAGAAACACTTTAAACTATCTAAAAAAGCGGTTTACGCACGTGTTTTAGAATTACTCCATGAAGTAGGTATCAAAGATCCCCCTTATTGTTATGGCCAATACCCGCATCAATTATCAGGTGGAATGCGCCAGCGCGTGGTAATTGCGATTGCCATTGCTTGTCACCCCGATTTATTGATTGCCGACGAACCTACTTCTGCTTTAGATGTGAGTACGGAAGCGCAAATACTTAAATTATTGCACGATTTGCAGATTAAATTCGGCATGTCGATGTTGTTTATCACTCACGATCTAAATGTAGCTAAAAAAATCAGCAGCCGGATTTTAGTGTTAAAAGATGGTAACGTGATTGATCAAGGTACGACCGAACAAATTTTACAACAAAAGAAATACACGGTTGATTTTTCTGCGATTGACAAAGCTCCTCCAATAGCTGCTGATAAAAAGATCTTGGCCAAACCCTTGCTGGATATTAAAGAGCTTTGCGTTTATTTCCCCATCCAAAAAGGTTTGTTTAAGCGTACGGTTGGTTTTGTTAAAGCAGTCGACGATGTGAACTTACGCTTATATCAGGGCAAAACGATCGCCGTAGTGGGTGAATCGGGCAGTGGTAAAACTACCTTAGCAAAAGCCATTTTAAAATTATTACCTATTTATCACGGGCAGATATTCTTTGAAGATGTTAACTTACCGAAATCACCACCATTGCAATTGCATAAACTGCGGCGCGATATACAAATCATTTTTCAAGATCCTTTTTCTTCATTGAACCCGCGCATGTTAGTGGTGGACATTATAGCTGAAGGTTTATGGGCGCAAGAATTGATAAAAACCGATCAAGAAAAAGAGCAGCGCGTAGATGAACTATTAGAACAAGTTGGGTTATCTAAAGATTTTAAATATCGCTATCCTCACGAGTTTTCTGGCGGCCAACGCCAACGTATCGGCATTGCACGTGCGCTAGCAGTTAAACCACAATTAATAGTTTGTGATGAACCTACCAGTGCTTTAGATGTAGAATCGCAATTAGAAATTATTACCTTATTACAAAAATTACAAAATAAATTTAAACTCAGTTATGTTTTTATCACCCACAATATTCCCCTTGCTGCAGCCATCGCTGATGATATCGCTGTGATGCAGCAAGGGAAAATAGTAGAGCAGGGCGCTACTCATGCTATTTTGAAAAACCCCAAACACCCTTACACCAAAAAACTTGTCGCGATTGAATTGTAATAAAAATCGCCCCCTTTGAAAAAGGGGGCCGCCGAGCGCTAAGCGAGGCGGGGGGATTTATCCTTCCAATTTACTCTCACATTTCCAATCTACCCGGAACCGCTGTGCTTACAGGCATCTGATCAAAAATCCTCTCAATACTCGCATTTAAAGTCTCAAGAAATGATTCTATATCAACCCCATAAACGAGTTTCACACCACCCAATTCTTGGCTCTTTAGCAGATTATTTTGTGCATTAAGTAGATGCTCATTTGCTAATTCAGGTGATAATTGCTTAACTAAAGGAGATTGCGTCAAATAAATGCGATAAATGCTATAGTAGATACTGGCTTTTGCAATATTAGGAATATTTGTATCAGCTAACATTTTTGCGATCATGTCCTTTAAAAATTCAATACCTTTCGCGTGGTTATTATTTGTTAATATTAGGTTTACATAGATATTTAGGCCATTCACATGGCACGGATTATTGATTAAATATCCTTCAATAGCTTTTAGAAAACTACCAGTTATTTCTGTTTTATTTTTGCTCTCTTGCCGAAGTTTAGAAAAAATACGCTCCGCAGTAATTATATCACCTATTTTTATATGCGCTTCCCAATCAGCAACATCTGTAATTTTGCTTTCTTGGTCACCTTTTTGAGATGCAACAGAATTTAAACTGGAGCTTGGTGTGCTGAGTGATGAGCTACTACTACTGCTCACTGAGCTCGTACTTGAACTGACGGATGTAGTTGTGTCTGAATCAGCTGGCCTTAAAGGTTCGCTCACACTATTAGAGGATGAAGATGTGCTGTCAGTTGAGCTTGTGCGTAAGAATGTATATTCGCTAATTCGATTAGCTATCAGTTGTTTGTTTACATTTGGCTCTTCCCCATAAATAAATTCTACGTCACTCAAGCTTTCTATTTTTAATAAATGGTCTTGGGCTATTTGCAATTTTTTTATTTGATCTTCCAGATTATGGCTAGGAATAATAGCGTCATGATAATAGAGTTTAAATATGGCAAAATGAATGATAGCTTTAGTAATATTTATTGTACTTACATTCGCTTCAGCATTCTTTAATAAATCAGTTAAAAACTCACTGCCGCGAGAATGGTCGTTAGTAAAAGTTAGGCAGGAGATATAAGCTAAATAACCACTAACATGAGAGGGATTTTTTCTTAGATATTCTTCAATATGGCCTACGACAATATTTTTCATTTCTGGCTTGGTGGCATTTTCCAATAAGATTCTAGGTAAAAGAGTGCGAACGGTCACAAAATCGCCCGCCTGCAGATATTTTTCCCAAGCATCACTTGCGTTTTCTACTTTGCTTGCTTCTTTAGCTTCTTTGTCGCTTTCAAAAAATCCCGTAGCGGTATTTGCTGATGAAGCTAAAGCTGTGCCAGGTTCAGAAGGCTTTTTTCTTTTATTAGAGCGCTGAGTTGGTTGCTTTTCTTTGGCGTGTTCTTTGGGTTCTTCCCCAAGCATTGCTCCAATTTCTTTAGATAGTTTATCTAAATTTTCATAATCTGTGATCTCTATTGCATCCTCACCATTTAGCAAATCGCTTACTTTAAATTTTATTTCCCGTAATACATAGCTATGCTTTAATTCTTTGAAATAAAATTCACCTATATTTTTCGCAGCACTTGCCAATGCATATAATGCGGCTGAATAGGGTTGGTTATTTGCTGAAGTTGTTTCTAATTCATTCCGAAGTGATGATTCGATGAGTTTATCGAATTTTGTTGTCACATTGGTTAGGGTATCAGTTTTTGCTTCAGATAATGATCTTGAATTAAAAATTTTATGAATCTCTTCTAGTATAGTTTCTAAATCAGCAGATATTCCACCACCATCATGTCCTAATTGATACAATAATGTTTGTCTTACTTCATCAATGACATAAATGTGGCCATATTTTTCTAAATACATTTTTCCAAGATCGAATGCTGATCGGATCCATGCTTCAAATTCCTTAAGATTTCTTACTATTGGTGTGCTGTTAAAAATCTCGCGTGCTGCAATAGCTTCTTGATCCTTTTTCTTATCGATCTCGCCTTTTGCAGTATCAATTAATTGCTTAACAACATCAGGATTCTCATTGAAAAATTCGTTAGCAGCCAGTAATTCATCGTTTTTTGGGTGTTGTTTAAGTAATTCATCTAATGTTTTTCTAAGAACTGAAATCTCTTTTGGGGATAATTTTTCTTCTTGGACAGGAGCAGGGGCTGCTTCGGTTTTTTTAGCCGGAGGATCGTCCGTCAAACCACCCATAATAGTATCGCCGTCTTCATCTCGTTTTACTTCTTGAGAAATGGGCTGAGATAGGCTTGAATTATTGGTGCCTAGAGTTGCAACGGGTGGTGTTGCATTTTCTTTATTGGTTTCTTTATTAGTTCCTTTGTTACTTTCTTGGGGCTGCATAAGAACCTCGCTAAATAAGTTATGGGGGGTAATTTTTCCATAAATTACTGGTGAAATTCCGCTCGAATTTTACTATAAGAGCAACATTTTACAAGATTTACAACTATACAACTGTAGGGTGGAATAGACCGTAGGTCGTAATCCACCATCCATCAGTAGTAGAATCTTAAAAAAATTTACTTTAAGAGGCTTGCATTCTTTGTGTCGGTTGAATAGCACTGTCACCCTGCACAGCAGTTGCTGCTGGATTAGCTGCTCCGCTTGCTGGCGCTGCAGCTGTATGCACCGGGCTGTTGACACATGGAGCTATAACCAAAGTAGCAGGGTTATGGAAGGGATCTGGTTTAAACTGCCACTCTTTAAGGACATCTTGAATTTTTCTTGCGATCAATATACGAGTTACCTCTTGTAAATCATCTAAATTTAAAGTCTTTTCTTCAAATTCATCAGCGCTTTTTTTCCACAGCATGAAATAAGATTTTGTATCTGGATCACGCCGTATTAGATAGTGCTTATCGTGTAAAATGGTCACTGCTCTATCTCTAGTTATTTCACCATGATAAAGCGGATTATTTTCCATAGCTTTTTCGACTGGTTTATTAAGAGGTTTTGCAACTGTTTTAAAAGAATCAATCCCTATCATACATAATATATTGCTCTCAGGTGCAAGTGTATTATTAGATTCTATTTTTATTTGTGCTAGTTTAGCTATTGCTATATAGCTTAATATTTTGCCATTTTTATAATGGAAAAAAAAATGATTAAGCGTCTCTGAACATCTTATCAAATACAAAGAATTATCAGTCGCCTCTTTTAATCTTTTTTCAGCTTCTTCTTCTTTTATATTACCATGATAAAACGGCAGCGCTTTTACTGCAGCCCAGGGATCAGGCTGAGCAGCAACAACTTGCTTCTGTACTGGTTGTGGTATAACAGCACGAACTGGTGTAGCAATAGCAGGAGTTACAGGAACTTGCACGAGATTTTTTGGGGTTGGTTTATTACAAGGTTTTGCATTTTTCCTAAAATATTCATCTTTCACCCGTAAATTAATTAGCGCTTGTGGTGTGAGTTCATTTTTATTATCTACCTCTATGAGTGTTGGGGAACTTATTGATTTGAAAGCGAAGGCAGAGTCTTTTTTGTAAGCTAATCCAGGGCATTTATGCGTATTTGAGAACCTTATTAAATATACACATCTTTCAGGTACTTCTTTTAACTTTTTATGAGCATCTGCTTCTGTTAAATTACCATGATAAAACGGCAGCGCTTTTACTGCAGCCCAGGGATCAGGCTGAGCAGCAACAACTTGCTTCTGTACTGGTTGTGCTCTAAAGGCAGCGTTTGGTCTTACAACAGCAGGAGCAGATTTATTATAGGGTTTTAATTCACCATCATAATACTCCCTGAATGATTGGCTTACGACGTTTTTACCATTTTTGATTATTAGAGTTGGAGATTTTAAAGGAATAGACTCAGAGTGATCTTTATTATGCCGCAATTCAAGTTTATATAGTATTTTCCCATTGTCACCGACTAATGACCAGACTAAATACGAACCATCAGGGGCGTTTTCTAATACTTTATTTGTATCGACCCACCTTATTATATCGCCACAATAAAAGTCTTGCTTTGTTACTTCTGACCAATCAAGTTTTGTTTTATCTGCAAGCATAGTTCTACCTCACAAAATAATATAAGCGTCCTTGTAAGTTAATTAGGGAAAATGAATATTTGGCAAATTTAATAACACTACGAGGCAACGCGAATGGTTGCCTCATAATGACAATAGATAAAAAACGATTAGCCGTTCCAGCCACCGCCGCCGCCGCTACGTCCGCCGCGATCATTGCCGCCGCGACCGCCGCCACCACCACCGTAACCGCCACGATCGCCACCGCGACCACCGCCGCCGTAACCACCACCGCCACCACCATGGCCGGCGCGTCCGCCACGATCACCACCACCGCCGCCGCTACGTCCACCTTTGGTTTGTGGTTTAGCTTCGGATACGATAATGGTACGACCATCATGTACGCTGCCATTGAATTTTTGAATTGCTTTTTGTGCTTCATCTTCGCTAGACATTTCGACGAAACCAAAACCACGGCTGCGATCGCTACCTGGATCTTTGATAACTTTTGCAGAGTCTACCGTGCCAGCTTCAGCAAACATTTCTTCCAAATCTTTATCTCCCATCGCAAACGGGAGCGCTCCTACATATAACTTCTTACTCATGAGATTACCTCAATATTGAATTAATAAAACCGTTCCAGAGATCAGAAGCTTACACGACGGAGCTCTTCGAAAGGCGTCCGTGTCTGGTATGCACCAAACACCACACTAGTATATCACAATGGCGGGGAGGAAACAAAAGTATCGCGGACAAAGTCTCGTATTTTGGCCATTTTATGGGCATCTTCGCTGCTAAAACAGGTGAGATTTTGCCAACTGCGCAGCCAGGTTAGTTGGCGTTTAGCGAGCTGGCGCGTGGCTGCCAGGGCTTGTTCATGCATTTCTGCCTGGGTCAGGTTACCTGCTAGGTAATCCCAGATCTGGCGATAGCCCACCGCCCGCATCGACGGCATTTCGCCGGTCAAATCACCACGCTGATAGAGTTGTTCCACCTCCGCAATAAAGCCATTTTGGAGCATCAAGTCAAAACGCGCGGCAATTTTTTGATGGAGCAGGGCACGGTCTTGCGGGATTAATGCCAGGTTCACAAACCGATAAGGTAATTTCGTATGCGGGCTTTCGGCGATTAATTGGGAGAGGGTAATGCCCGTGATTTCATAAACTTCAAGCGCCCGTTGCAAACGCTGCGGATCATTAGGATGAATGCGCAGCGCAGATTCTGGATCCAGTGCCTGTAAACGTTCATGTAAATGTTGCCAGCCCTGTTGTTCTGCTTCTTGTTTAAGGCGCGCGCGTATTTCAGGATCGGCTTTAGGCAATGTGGCGATACCATTTTGCAGTGCATGGAAATACAGCATTGTGCCACCGGTCAATAGTGGCACACGCCGCTGGGCGATAATATCGGCGATTTCGCGCGCCGCGTCTTGCCAAAAGTTGCCAGCGGAATAACTTTGCGCTGGATCGCAGATATCAATTAACCGGTGCGGCGCCATTGCCCGCGTGGCAGCATCGGGTTTTGCCGTGCCAATATCCATGCCGCGATAGATCATCGCTGAATCAACACTGATGATGTCGAGCGGAAAACGTTGCACAAGTTCCACCGCAATATCGGTTTTACCCGACGCCGTCGGGCCCATGAGGCAGAGGATGGTTGGAGTTTTCATCGTCCCCGCAAAAACAATTTATCTAATTCGGGCAATGTCAATTGCATCCAAGTTGGGCGGCCATGATTGCACTGACCACTGCGCGGAGTGGTTTCAATATGGCGCAATAACGCATTCATTTCTGGGATAGTCATTTTACGATGAGCACGCAGTGCACCACGGCACGCAATACTCGAAAGCAATTCGTTGATGGTTTCGTGAATACGATTGCTTTTTACCTGCTCACTAAGATCGGCTAACACATCACGCACTAATTGCGCAATGTCACGATCACTCAATAACGCAGGTACTTGCCGCACTACAATCGTTTGTTGCCCCAAGCGTTCGATTTCAAAACCGGCTTGCAAAAACAACGCACTGTTTTCTTCGGCGATATTTGCTTCTTTTTCATTCACTGTTATTGATAACGGAATTAACAACGCTTGTTTTTTAATACCATCATTATCTAAATTAATTTTTAATTGTTCGTAGCAAACGCGTTCATGTGCGGCGTGCATATCGACTAAAATTAACCCTTGTTCGTTTTCAGCTAAAATATAAATACCGTGCAACTGACCCAGTGCATAACCTAAAGAAGGCATCTTTTCTGGTTGTATCACTGGCGGCACAAAATGGGTTTGCGCAACGGCTACTGCTTCACAGACTGCGGTTTCTGTTTCTGTGGTTGTTGATCCATGCAGGTCTTTGTACGCCGCCATTTGTTCTTGCACTTGCAATGGCATTGGGCGTTGTATGGGTTGATAGCTACTGGCACGAGAAAAACTAGCTTCAGGTGTGTTTAATCGCGTGGTCGTTCCCGAATTAGCGGGAGTAATTTCGGCGATGGCTTTTTGTAAATTGCGTGCTAGAAAATCATGTACCAAACGGCTTTCGCGAAAACGGACTTCGTGTTTCGTTGGGTGAGCGTTCACATCAACCATGCTCGGATCTAATTCAAAAAATAATACAAAGGCGGGGTAACGCCCGTTGAATAAAACATCTTGATACGCTTCACGCACGGCATGAGTGACTAATTTATCGCGCACCATGCGGCCATTGACGTAAAAATATTGTAAATCAGCTTGGCTGCGCGAGAATGTTGGCAATGAGATCCAACCCCATAACCGTAAACTGGCCGATGCTAAATCAACATACACTGCGTTTTCGATAAACGCTTGCCCGCATACATCGGCCACACGTTGTTCGCGGCTGGGTTGATCACTGGCCGCACGTAATTGCAAAACATTACGTTTATTATGGCGCAACGTCATGCCAATATTAAAACTACTCAATGCTAAACGTTTGATCACTTCATCGATATGATTAAATTCGGTTTGTTCGGTGCGCAAAAATTTACGCCGTGCCGGTGTGTTAAAAAATAAATCGCATACTTCAATGGTGGTGCCTTGCGGGTGTGCGAGCGGAGTGGGGTTGACCGAAATTGTTTGACCATCGGCTTGAATTTGCCAGCCCGAAGTTTGCCCGCTTGCACAAGAGCCTAATGAGACACGGGCGACGGAACTAATGCTCGCTAATGCTTCACCGCGAAAACCTAAACTATGAATGCGTTCTAGATCATCAGCGGTATGAATTTTGCTGGTAGCATGACGGTTGAGCGCCATCACTAAATCATCTTTATGAATGCCACAACCATCATCACGAATACGAATGCGCTGCATCCCACCTTTTTCAATATCAATTTCAACTTGAGTTGCGCCAGCATCGATGGCGTTTTCTAACAGTTCTTTCACCACAGAAGCAGGGCGTTCGATCACTTCGCCCGCTGCAATTTGATTGGCGAGTTGTGGGGAGAGTAGTTGAATTCGGTTAAGCATCGTTTTTCTTACTTTGTTTGATACTGGCAATTAAAGTATTAGGCGGCGGGTTATGTAAAAAATAACTTCTTATTCCCAAATACAGCGCTTGTGCCATTTTTTGTTGATAAGCCGGGTCGCGTAAGCGGCGTTCTTCGTTGGGGTTAGAAAGAAAACCGGTTTCCACCAACAGTGAAGGGATATCCGGTGATTTTAATACCATAAAGGGGGCTTGTTCAACACGGTGGTAATGTAAATTGCCCACTTTATTTAATTGTTGCAGTAAAGAGGTGCCAAGTTGTAAGCTCGAAGAGATAGTGGCTGTTTGTGATAGATCGATTAATACCGAACGTAAGACTTCGCTTTGATCGGGCAAGCCGCTCAAGCTGACATCATTTAACTCCGAATAGTTTTCTTTTTCTGCTAACCAGCGTGCGGCTTCACTGCTCGCGCCATGTGCTGATAATGCAAATACAGCTGCGCCGCTTGCATAGCGATCAGGATAAGCATCGGCATGAATCGCAACAAAAATATCACCTTTATCTTGGCGTGCGATCGCTAAACGCCCACGTAGTGGAATGAAGTAATCACCAGAGCGGGTGAGGGCAGCACGAAAACAGGGATCTTTTTGCAATGTTTGCGCGAGGTCACGCGAAATAGCTAACACCACATCTTTTTCATGCACACCTAATGGCCCAGTAGTACCAGGGTCTTTGCCACCATGGCCGGGATCAATGACCACTACGATGGGGCGGGGTGGTGCAGCATTTACTTTGGGTGTGGGAGTTGGAACTGGAACTGGAACAGAAGCTATGGGAGCTGGAGCTACTGCGGCCACTATGCCAGGCGGTTTGCTAAACGGCGGTTGTTGGTCGTTGTTAGAATTTATGGTTGGATTAGCAATTGGACTAGGAGTTGTAGTAACAGTTGTTGGTGCAGTAGTAGCAGGTGTTATTGTTTGCGCATTCGACGCATTATCGTTGTTATCTGCTAATGATTCTTGGATCCAACCTTGCGTTTGTTGTAATTTGTTATCAGCATTTGTTGTGGGTGTATTATTTAGGTTGGTATTATTATCATTGGTATTATTTACCTGAGCAGAAAAATCAACAGCAATTTGTTCGCCTGATTGATTGCCTTTGCTGCTAAAATGCGTAAGTTGCGGTTGCTGCGCTGTTTTTACCTCAAACACTAAACGTAATACACCCGCCGTGGGATGGCCCTTGCGCAAATGCGTGATAACAGTATTCGCAAAAATTTGTTGGTCGAGTGCGGTCATCAATTGTGTGCCGGGCAAATCAATGATGAAACGATTGGGGTTGTCTAAAGTGAATACTTTATAATCGATTGATTGATTGAAGCTGAGTAACACACGCGTTTTGCCTGCATGAGGTGTTACACTAATTTTTAATAATTGTGGAGTGGCTACGGCATTGGCTGGCTGGTAAAAAAAGATCAACGCGAGGATCAGCAGCGTTGTGATGAATGTTCCGTATTTTTGCCAACTCATTTATACCCTTCCGATTAACAATTTTTAAGCAGGGTGTTTCCCGCCACGCTGCCTGCTGTCATTTCTAACTGACGTCCTGAAGCTAAAGAGCGAATATAACAAGTTAAGTCGGCATTGGGCAACACATTTTTAGCGCGCTCTGGCCATTCGATAAGACAAATGCTGGTAGGGGAAAAATAATCACGAATACCGATGGCTGCTATTTCTTGCGGATCATTGATGCGATAAAGATCAAAGTGAAAGATTTGCCGACCGGCAATTTCATAAGGCTCTACTAAAGTATAAGTAGGGCTTTTAACACTAGTGTTATGACCCAACCCACGTAGAAAACCGCGTACTAAGGTGGTTTTGCCAGCGCCCAATTCACCGTGCAGATAAATCACAAACGGCTGCGGGCAGAGTTCGGCTAAGCGTGCTCCCATGGCCAGCGTGGCTGTTTCGTCGGGAAGGTTAATGGTTATTGATGATGTCACGGATTAACTAACTCTCGTAAATAGGGCATCAAATCCAAAGCCAACAACCCGCGTTCGCCATCTTTCGCGGCCAGGTCGCCTGCGTTGGCATGAACACAAACTCCCATTTCTGTCGCTTGTTGCAGAGTTAGCCCTTGTGCCAGTAAACCGCCGATCACACCGCTTAACACATCGCCCATACCGCCGCTGGCCATGCCGGGGTTTCCCGCGTGGCAGATACCTGCTGTTTCAGTTGCACCAAGCACGATAGTGCCAGCACCTTTTAAGGCAATCACACCGCCATATTTAGTTTGCAGTTTGTGCGCAGCGGCTAGGCGATCATTTTGTATTTCTGCGACAGAACAAGCGAGTAAACGTGCGGCTTCACCTGGATGCGGGGTAAGGATCCAATCTTCACTGTGTTGAGGTTGTTGCGCCAGCAAATTTAAACCGTCGGCATCGATCACTTTAGGTTGTTTTGCGGTGGCAATCACATAATGGAATAATTCTTGCGACCAAGCTGATCGCCCTAAACCAGGCCCTAAGATGATTACGGTGGCGCGTGCCAGCAAGTTTTTTATATCGATGGATTTATGAATACCATGACACATCAGTTCTGGTCGTGCTGCGGTAATAGCATTGCTATGTTCTGGTCGGGTGGCGATGCTCACCAATCCAGCGCCGATGCGTGCCGCCGCTTCGCCTGCCATACGTACCGCACCGGCCATGCCATAATCACCGCCAATGATCAACACATGGCCAAAATCGCCTTTATTCGCCGCGCGGGCGCGCGGAGGTAAAAATTTTTGTAAAGCAGCAAGTTCAAGTGGTTTGGTTTTTGGCATGGTGTGATTATATCCTTAATATTTATTCAATGTCGTTTAACTGGCAGCCAAAAGCTCGCGCATCTTTGCTTTGATCAAATCAATAGCAATTCTGTTTTCACCGCCCCGTGGCACGATTAAATCGGCATAACGTTTAGAAGGTTCAATAAATTGTAAAAACATCGGGCGCACGGTGTTTTCATATTGTTCCAACACCGATTCAATAGAGCGGCCACGTTCAATAACATCGCGCTTCAAGCGTCGAATTAAACAGGTATCTAAAGCAATATCCATGTAGATGAGAATATTCATCATCTCACGTAATTGCGGATCAGAAAAAAGTAAAATTCCTTCGATGACAATAATAGAGTGTGGGCCAATGGTGCGCGTTTCTTTATCGCGCGCGTACTGTGCGTGATTGTAAATAGGAATTTCGACAGTCTTCTTGGCTTGCAGTGCTTTTAGATGTTGGCAAAGTAATGCATGATCAAAAGCATCGGGATGATCGTAATTAACTTTTGCGCGCGCTTCAAAGGATAAATCGGGATAATCTTTATAATAAGAGTCTTCTGGAACCACGATCACTTGATCAGAACCCAGTTCATTGACAATAGTACGCGCGAGCAAACTTTTACCCGATGCGGATGCGCCAGCGATACCGATGATGATGCAGTTGTTAGTCATATTATTTAATGTGGTCGGGGTGAGAGGATTTGAACCTCCGGCCCCTAGCTCCCGAAGCTAGTGCTCTACCAAGCTGAGCTACACCCCGCAAATTCTAATATTTTCGTGCTACCGAAAACTCCGCTAATGCAATTAAAGCCTTACGATAAGGGGAGTCAGGAACGTCACTTAGGCAACTGATGGCTTTATCTGCGTGTTGTTTAGCGAGGTGGTAAGTGTAAGCGATAGCCCCCGTTGATTCAATGGCTGTGAGAATAAGTTCAAGATCATCACGGCTGGCATTTTCAATAGCGCGACGAATATAGGTTTGTTCCACAGAGGTGCCATTTTGCAAGGCATGAATTAACGGCAACGTCGGTTTGCCTTCGGCCAAGTCATCACCACAGTTTTTGCCGAGAGTTTGCGAGGTCGAGCAATAATCGAGGGCATCGTCAACTAATTGAAAAGCGACCCCTAGGTGCATACCATAATTAGCCAACTCTAAAATAGTGCTTTCGGGGGCTCTGCACAGCAGCGGGCCCATCTTCGTTGCGGTGGCGAATAATGTGCCGGTTTTGGCACGGATAACTTTCATATAACATTCTTCAGAAGTTTCGGGATCTTTGCAGGTGAGCAGTTGCAAAACTTCACCTTCTGAAATGGTGTTAGTGGCGTTGGCCAGTTCATTGATAATTTGTAGGCTGCCGATGTCTACCATTAATTGAAAAGCACGGGAGTAGAGGAAATCGCCCACTAATACGCTGGCGGCGTTGCCCCAAAGAGCATTGGCGGTTTTTTTGCCGCGTCTTAATTCGGAGGCATCGACTACATCATCATGTAATAGCGTGACGGTATGAATAAGCTCAATGATTGCCGCAAGCTTAATGTGCGCATCATCGGGATATGAAAAAGCTTTTGCACAAAGTAAGACCAACAGAGGGCGTAAGCGTTTGCCACCACTATGAATCAGGTGCTGGCTGAGTTTTTTTATCAAGGGAATATCAGAACGCAGGCATTCTTCGATGAGTTCATCGGTTGCTTTTAAGTCAGGTTCAACCAGGTCGCGGATGGCAGCTAGATCCATAAAATTTTAGTCATAATTTAAAGTGTAGAAACATGAACATGCTAGGCATGTGAGCGGTCGGTGTCAAGCCTGAGGTTTTTCCTTTTGGTTTTGCTACTCAAGCGGTCATTTGATATCATAGGATAAAACCAATCGGATATAAGGGAGCAAGCTATGCAAATACAGTTCAAAAATTATCTTCTTATCGTTTTCGCCAGTGCCTCCTTAGGGTTTTCAGCCAGTAGTTTTGCGTTGGAACCGATGAACCTCGATTTTTTGAAAAAACAATTAGTGACCTACCATGATTCGGGTGCTTATGTGCATGGCATTCAAAATGAAGTCAACATGGCAGAGGAGTATTTACAAAAGCGCGTAGCAGCCAATAACGAGTCTGCCCATCCCAAAAAATTAGCAATTGTTTTTGATATCGATGAAACCACTTTGTCGAATTACGATGATCTGAAAGCACTTAATTTTGGTGGCACTCCTGCCATGATTGAAGCTGCAATTGCTAAAGGCACTGATCCTGCTATTACACCTACGCTGAATTTATATCAATTGGCAATAAAAGATAACGTCGCGGTATTTTTCATCACTGGGCGTATACAAAAGTTGCATGATGCCACCTTTAAAAATTTACAAACCGCAGGCTACACCTCGTGGCAAAAATTAAGTCTGAAGCCCAATGATTATAATCAACCCTCTGTTGTGCCTTTTAAATCAGCTGAGCGCGCACAGATTGTGAAGAGTGGCTATGACATTATTATTAATATCGGCGATCAACACAGTGATCTTGCAGGTGGTTCCGCAGATAGGACCTTTAAATTGCCAGACCCGTATTATTTTATTCCGTAATATAGTCGAGCCAATGGTCTACAACTAAATAGGCTTTTGCTTACATCTTTAATTTATGGGTGCTGCTAAAGTTATATTGCTTATTATGAAGTAAGCACTTATCAACTAACTTACATGGAGTAACTCATATGTCAAACAACCAACCAATGAATCCTGGTAAAACAGCTAACCCAGGTCAGAACCAACCTAACCAACCAAAGCAGGGTTCTAACATCCCAGGCCAAAGACCAGGTCAGAACAATCCTAACCAAGGCCATGGCCGTAACGACGATACTCGCCGTACCCAATCAGGTTATGAAGATACAGCGCGTAGCGGTCGTACCGATAAAGACAAACGTTAATATGTCTTAAGCAGCAGAATTCCTTGTGATGAGGAATTCTGCTGTATTTTAGCCTATTTTAGTTGTGCCATTGCCCATTATAGCCATTGTTATAGCCATTATTATAGCGACCGTTGTTATAATGATGATGATGGTGGTGATGATGATGGTAGTAACCGGGGGCTGGTGGCCCACCAATGCCTACAACCACATCTCCCATTACAGCTAATGGAGCCATCGCAACTAGTGTGCCAATGATTACTCCACTTAGTAAGTTTGTTAGCATTTTCATGTTATATCTCCTTATTAAAATTAATAGTCCCTCAGTACCTTTAAGTTTAGTTCAATTTTTACAAAGTTCAAGGTCACATTGACTAAAAGAATAGGGTGTACTATAACTATTTTGAAGGACAATATTATCTAAATTAAGGAGATAGGTTATGAACATCATCAGCAAAATTATGTTAATCTTATTCGTCAGTGCAGTGTTATTTGCCTGTCACACTGTGCAAGGAGTAGGACAAGATGTTTCTGCAAGTGGTCATGCATTAACCAGAGCAGCAAGTTAACAAACCATAAAAAAACTAAATATACTCAAAGCGTTTGGATTTTAGGCTAGGCGCTAAGCCCCGAGCAAGCGGAGCATATGGGTTATATGTGAGCATTGCGAGAGGGCGCAAGCAACAACGCCTAAAATTCAAACGAGAAGAGTATATGACGACATGTTTCAATAATGATTATGATACTGCTGCACAAAAAATTATTGAACGCGTTGGCAAAAATGTGGTGATAGCAGTCGCATTGGGTATTGGTAAACCCATTGGGCTGCTAAACGCGCTGTATAAGATTGCGGTTGCTGATAAATCTATTCAACTTACTATTATCACAGGCCTCACATTAGCTCGACCTCTGTTGCATAACGAATTAGAAAAACGTTTTATAGGCCCTATTTTAGAACGCTTGCTCACAGATTATGAAGATCCACTCTATGAGCGCGATCGCGTGCTACAACGAGTTCCTGATAACATTAAAGTAATTGAATTTTTCTTAGCACCGGGAAAATATTTGCATAATAGTTATGTACAGCAAAACTATATTAGCAGCAAATACACCAGTGTTATTCAAGATTCATTACATTACCCTGTCAATGTTTTTGCGCAACAAGTCGCGCCTTCCAAAACCCAAACTTCTCAATATAGTTTAAGCAGTAATACCGATTTGTTTTATGAGATGGCGAAACGGTTAAAACAAGCTGAAGATAAAAAAATCGCCATTGTGGCGGAAGTAAATGCGAACTTGCCTTTTATGACCGGCGATGCGATTGTAAAATCTGATGTATTTACCGATGTCATTGATACAGGGAATTATCATGCTTTATTTGCATTGCCGCGCGATGAACTTTCTGCGCAAGATCATCTGATTGGTTTATATACCAGTTCATTAATAAAAGATGATGGTTGTTTGCAAATTGGCATAGGCAAACTTAGCAATGCAGTTGCCAATGCGTTGATCATGCGTCACAAAAATAACACTGTATATCAAGAATTATTGCAGCAACTTGCAGTCACTGAAAAGTTTGGCGCAGATATTGCTGCGATTGGGACAACAGGAATTTTTGAACAAGGGCTATATGCCTCTACGGAAATGCTCAGCGATGAATTTTTATATCTTTATAATGCCGGTATTTTAAAGAGGCGGGTTTATGACCATATTGGATTACAGCGGTTGTTGAATAAACGCCTAATTACTGAAAAAATCACGCCAGATTATATTGATATTTTAGCTGAAAATAAAATAATTAAGCAAAAGCTTACTGCTGCCGATATACGTTTTCTGCGCAAATTTGGCATTTTCAAGCACGATATTACCTATCATTCTAATAGTTTAGTGCTGCCTTCCGGTGAGATGATAGCAGCAGATTTATCATTATCAAAACTAAAAATAATTAAAGAATGCTTGGGCGATCATTTAAAAACAGGGAAATTAATACATGCCGGGTTTTTTATTGGTACTAAAAATTTTTATCGCGAATTAAAAAGTTTACCTCATGAAGAATTACAACAAATGGATATGACCTCAATAGTAAGAACGAATACTTTGTTAGGCTCTTATAAGCTGGCTAAATTACAACGGCAATACGCACGTTTTATAAATTCAGTAATGATGGTGACACTAGGGGGTGGGTTAGTATCTGATGGGCTGAAAGATTTGCAAGAGGTGAGCGGTGTGGGTGGTCAGTTTGATTTCGTCAATATGGCACAAAATCTAGAAAATTCTCGATCAATTATCAATTGTCGCAGCACAAAAAAAATTAAAAATAAAACCATCTCAAATATAGTATGGGATTACCCTAATCTTACTATTCCGCGATATTTGCGTGATATTGTTATCACAGAGTATGGCATTGCCGATTGTCGCAGTAAAACAGATGCAGAAGTAATCAAAGCGCTATTAAATGTTACCGATTCGCGTTTTCAACAAGAACTATTAAAAAAATCTAAAGTTTTTGGCAAGCTCCCGCCGGATTACGAGATACCTAAAATGTTTCAAAATAATTATCCCAGTGCTATTGAACCAATCATTGCCAAAATGCAATTGCAGGGTTATTGCAAACCATACCCATTTGGTAGTGATTTGACGGAAGATGAAATGGTGATAGAGCGTGCATTATTATATTTAAAAGATTGTTCAAAACTTAAGTTGATTATTTTGATGGCATTATCGTTTTTATCATTCAGCAGTGATGAGAAATACAAGCAATATTTATTGCGGATGCAACTTGAACAGCCTAAAAATATTCAAGAGTGGATTTATAAAAAATTGTTGCAACAGGTGATCGGTTACCAACTGCAAGTTAAATCAAAATAATAACTGGGATCCCACGGGCCATAATATTGGAAGTCAATTCTTGCATTTAGACCAGCCACACCACTAAATGTGATGCGTTGATTATTATGATCTAAAAGTGTTACGGATTGCGGAATTGAATAATTTGAATTGCTGGAGAATCCGGTAGAAGTGATGAGAACATTGGTGTGTTGCATCATGCCAGAAACAATACAGTTTACTACTTTATTGCCCTTATCGATAAGAATGCAGCCGCTGGCCCCTTCTTTAACATGAAACGTTGCACCATTCCCTGAGCAATCTTCTGCACTAGCTACTCCTGATATAGTCAGTAAGGCCATGGCAATCAGCATTTGTAATTTATGTTTATATTTAATATTGACCATAAAAGCTCCAAATTATTTTAAGTATAGATTAAATTTTTAGATCTTGTATCCAATTATAAAAAAAGTACGCTATAATGCTAATTGGTGCAAAAACATGACACCCATTGTTGTGTTGCATGATTGTTTGACATGTCCATCGGAATGTAACTATTTTAAAGGGAAAATTTCATGAAAATCTATCAAAAATCTACCGCATTAATCTTAAGTTTAGCTGTATTGTTCTGTGGCAGTGCTCCTGTGTTTGCTGATTCAACATCCAATAATCTAGGTAGTGATTCTGTTATCACGACAAAGATAAAAACGAAGATGATGGCTGACCCTTCGATTTCTTCGTTAAATATTAATGTTCAAACCAACAATGGCAGAGTAGCTCTGGCTGGAACTGTTCCAACTGATAATGAAGCTACTGCAGCTATCATCACCGCTGAATCAACAGCTAATGTTAAAAGTGTTGATGCTTCTAAATTAGTAGTACAACAGAGCAGTCAACCATTTGCAGATACAGTTATTACCGCTAAAATTAAAGGTCTTTATCTAAGAGATAAAGTGTTTGGCGATAAACCTATTTCTGTTGTGGGTATCAGCGTTGAAACAAAAGATGGTGTAGTATCTTTAACAGGTAAAGCTACTTCCACAGAAGCTAAAAGTGCTGTGAGATTAGCAAAAACAATTGACGGTGTGAAAAAAGTTAATTCGACAATTGTTGTAGGTTAATTCAAGGGCCATCAGTATATGGTGACCTCCGTAAGGCGGGTCACCATAGGTCTTAGCATGATACCCCCTCCATATAAGTATTAAAAAATAATTAAAATAGTACCTAACATATAATTACGGAAATAATACTTACCAACTTCCTTGCAGTTTTTAGTTTCTTGAACTACGCTTTTAATGAGTAATTTAATCTTGAAGTTAAGATAAGGAGGTTTTATGTTAGGCTTAGTCATTACGCTCTTACTGCTTGCGCTTATTGCAGGTATTTTGGGTTTTACTGGCGTAGCAATCGCCATTGCTGGTATTGCTAAATTAATCTTCATCGTGTTTTTAATTCTTTTCCTGATTTCTTTAGTGTTAATGCTCGTTAGGAGATGATGCAGTAAAGCAATCAGATTGTTCATACAATAAGGAGGTTTTATGTCATTGGGTCTCATTTTACTAATTATATTAATTCTTATTCTTGTCGGTGTAATTCCTACCTGGCCACATAGCCGTGAGTGGGGTTATTATCCCAGTGGTGGTGTGGGTTTAGTATTATTGATTGTATTAATCTTATTACTACTTGGTAGAATTTGAAGAAGAAGATGTAAATTCTATTACCAGTTAATTTAATTGTTAACTGGTAATAGTAAGATTTTTAATTTACCCAATACGAAAGGCGGGTGAAGTTTGTCTTTTTTTTTAGTAAAAAATCCAAAAATATATATATTAAAAATAGCTAGCGTTTAGTCAAATAGGGTCTACACTGAAAGCATGGTAAGGGTTTTTACAAAGGTCGTCCAAGGATGGGTGGCTTCCTTAACCATAGGTAGGGATACAAACAGGAATTATTTAACAGGAGGTTAGTATCATGAAAACTTACGATCAACCGATCAAGAAAACAGGTACCGGAACGAATGATGATGCATTTAAAAAAAACGTCCCCTTATCCTCAACAAGACAAAAAAAGGTTTTAACCCTAAGACAACTACACCTGGACAAACAGGTCGTCAAGATAGTCTGAAAAAAACTGATCGCCAATAATTAATACGTTATTTTCTTGATAAAAAACATAAAAGAAGGAGGTGTTTTACTATGAACGATGAACAGTTACAAGGTAAATGGCAACAACTCAAAGGGAAAGTACAACAAAAATGGGGTAAACTCACCGATGATGATATACAACGTATCGACGGAAAGCGCAATGAGCTAGTTGGAAAAATAGTCGAACGTCATGGTATCAAAAAAGAAATCGTTGAAAAGGAAGTCGACAAATTGATGAGTGAAAAATAACCCGAGTTGATTATTCTAAAAACTAACTAACCACCTTAATAGGTGGTTTTTTTTTGTCATTTTTACGCTAGCAGGGCGATAAAAGCCTACTTTCCAGAAGGCAACAAATAAGATAGGATACCTTAAATTTTAAGTACTGCAAAATAAGGATCTATAAGCCATGTGGCTGGTACGAATCGCATTATCACGCCCTTACACCTTCATTGTGTTTGCCATCTTGCTATTGATCATGGGGCCTTTAGCAATCACGCGCACGCCCACCGATATTTTCCCTTTCATCGACATCCCCGTTATCAGCGTGGTATGGAGCTATACCGGGTTACCACCTGAAGAAATGGCCAATCGCATTACCGGCAATTTTGAGCGTGCTCTTAGTACCACCGTCAATGATATTGAACACATCGAATCTCAATCATTGATCGGGGTAAGTGTGATCAAAATATTTTTTCAACCTTCAGTGAAGGTTGATATGGCACTGAGTCAGGTAACTGCCATTGCCCAAACCATGTTACGTAATCTGCCGCAGGGCACTACGCCACCGCTAGTGTTGAGTTACAACGCCTCAACCGTACCGGTATTGCAATTGGTACTTTCCAGTGACACGCTGTCAGAACAAGCGATGAATGATTTGGGCAATAATTTTATTCGTACCCAGCTGGCAACGGTGCAGGGTGCTGCGTTACCTTATCCCTTTGGCGGTAAAACGCGACAAATTATGGTTGACCTCAATCAACCTGCCATGCAGACCTATGGTGTTTCCCCCGCTGATGTTAACGCAGCGATCAATGAGCAAAATCTTATTTTGCCAGCAGGAACAGAAAAAATTGGTAGTTATGAATATTTTGTTAAACTGAATGGTAGCCCGGATACCGTTGAAGAATTAAATAATCTGCCGGTTAGAAATAAAAATGGTGCGATACTTTATATTCGCGATGTAGCTCACGTGCGCGATGGTTTTGCACCACAAACTAATATTGTGCGTGTAGATGGTCAGCGTGCGGTATTAATGTCTATTCAAAAAACCGGCAATGCTTCCACGCTCGATATTGTGAACCGTGTTAAGCAATTGATGGCACAAATAAAAGATAGTATGCCAGCTGCACTGCATCTAAGTGTGCTTGGTGATCAATCCATATTTGTAAAAGCGGCCATTAAAAGTGTAATACAAGAAGGGGTGCTCGCTTCGATATTAACAGGATTAATGATATTAATTTTCTTAGGAAGTTGGCGTAGCACGTTGATCATTGTGATCTCGATCCCTTTATCGATATTAGCTTCTATTATTATGCTGTCGGTACTCGGCGAGACGATTAATATTATGACGCTGGGTGGTTTAGCACTTGCAGTCGGTATTTTGGTGGATGATGCGACGGTTACTATCGAAAATATCAATTGGAACCTCGAACAAGGCAAAGAAGTTGCCACAGCAATTCTTGATGGTGCAAATCAAATAGCCATTCCTGCTTTAGTATCTACGTTATGTATTTGTATTGTATTCGTTCCGATGTTTCTTTTAAAAGGCGTCGCCCATTTTTTATTTGTGCCATTAGCAGAAGCGGTTATATTTGCGATGCTGGCTTCTTATTTTTTATCGCGTACTTTAGTGCCAACACTTTCAAACTATTGGTTACACAAACACCAACCACAAACCGAAAACGATGCCACAATTTTAGCGCAACAAAATATTTTTGTACGCACACAACATTTATTTGAACATCATTTTGAAAAAATGCGGCAAAACTATCGCCATTTATTAGAAAAAATACTTAATAATAGCAAAGCATTCGTCATTGGTTTTATGGCTTTCGTCATATTATCTTTGTTATTACTGTTCCCTTGGATTGGTTCCGATTTTTTCCCCACGGTCGACGCAGGTCAAATAAAATTACATATCCGCGCACCGACGGGAACGCGAGTTGAAGAAACCGCGCGCATTGCCGATAAGGTAGATACGTTGATTAGACAAATGATTAAACCTGGCGATTTAGAAAGTATTGTGGATAATATTGGTTTACCCGTGAGTGGTATTAATTTATCGTATAGCAACTCTGCTACCGTGGGGCCTGGAAATGCGGATATTCTAATCTCATTAAAGCCAGGTCATCGACCGGTTGCAGACTATGTTAAGGAATTACGCTCTGCGCTTAATCAAAAAATGCCGGGCATCACATTTGCATTTTTACCAGCCGACATTGTCGCGCAGACTTTGAATTTTGGTTTGCCTGCGCCAATTAATATTCAAGTGACAGGGTTTAATATAAAACAAAATCGCGACTATGCTAATGCGTTGCTCAACCAGGTAAAACTGATACCAGGGATTGTCGATGCGCGCATTTTGCAAGCTTATAATTATCCAGAGCTATATGTGAATGTGGATCGCAGTCTGTCACAACAATTGGGTTTTACCCAATTTGATGTAGCGACCAATATGTTGATTTCTCTTTCCGGTAGTTTTCAAACCGCCCCTACGTTTTGGTTAAGTCCACAAGGGGTTAATTATCCTATTGTTACGCAAACGCCGCAGTATAAACTCGATTCGCTGGATGACTTGCGCAATATCCCTGTCACAAAGGTAGGCGTACAACCGCAAATTTTAGGTGCGCTGACGACTATCGAGCGCCGTGGTGTTTCAGTGGTTGAATCACATTACAACGTGCAGCCAGTGATTGATATTTATGCCTCGGTACAAGATCGCGATCTCGGTAGTGTAGGGAGTGCTATTAATCAAGTCATTGCTAAAATGGCAGATACTCTTCCTAAAGGATCGCGTATCATGGTGCGTGGGCAAATGGAAACGCAAATCGAATCTTTTCACGGGCTTTATCTAGGGCTCATACTGGCTATTGTGTTAGTTTATTTGTTGATTGTGGTGAACTTTCAATCGTGGCTTGATCCTTTTATTATTATCACTGCATTGCCTGCTGCTTTTGCAGGCATTGTTTGGATGTTATTTCTCACCGACACACCGTTAAGTGTGCCTGCGCTAACAGGGGTGATAATGTCTATCGGTGTGGCACTGGCAAACAGCGTATTAGTTATAAGTTTTGCTTTGCATGGCATGAAAGATGGTCATACACCGATGCTAGCAGCGTTGGATGCTGGTTTCACACGTTTGCGCCCAGTGCTGATGACAGCGTTAGCAATGATCATTGGTATGTTACCAATGGCATTGGGTTGGGGTGAAGGCTCTGAACAAAATGCACCATTAGGCCGTGCAGTGATCGGTGGTTTACTCTTTGCAACAGTGGCGACTTTATTCTTTGTGCCCGCTGTTTTTACCATGATCCATACTCATCGGCGCACACGCATGGAGAAAATATGATACTGAAAAAATTAAACATTGATCTCTCAAACCAATTCCATCGTCGATTAGTTATCGGCTGCGCTATTTTATTAGGCGTCGTTCTGTTAGGGATGAGCATGCATATTATTGCCTACGCTAGGCTTAGAAGCCAAACACAATATGCGGCTGTTAAAACGGTGGCGATTGTTAAAGCAGTTGCCTCACCCGCCAATGAAGAAATTGTGTTGCCGGGTGATGTACAAGCTTGGCATGAAGCAAACGTGTATGCCCGCACTAATGGTTATATTAAAAAATGGCTTACCGATATTGGTGCGCA
>JABDBA010000017.1:0-18270 GCA_013288885.1 Gammaproteobacteria bacterium
CAAACAGGCTATGTTAATCAACCATTAATATTAAAACCCAAAAATAAAACCGGCCTTGGTGCAATGTTTGCCGATTTCATTGAACAAAAGGGTTCATGTCGACACAGAAATAATAATTATTATCTTTGGGGACGGGGCTATGTGGGTTCGCCAATACATTTTACCAGAACTACTGGGCATAGATGGCCAGAAACACCCTATATTGCCCCTGGTAAAGATAAAGATGGCGAACAAATTATTCATTATTATAAAGAAGAGCTGGGTGGTGCACCGCGTGTAAATCATACACCTGTAGAAAGAAGTGTCTTTACAAAGGTGCAAGATAATGAGCCTGAATCCGAAGAAAATCATTCTGAAGAAAAAGAAATCACTCCTAAATATTTTTCAAAAATTATTGCGGAACCAACCCTAGAACAACAATACAAATTAAATCTTCAACAACGTTTAAAGGCACGCATTAATGCGACGCAGATTCCGTCGCTAGCGTTGCTTTTTGATAAAAAAACATTACCCCCGATTATTGAATTACTGGCGGGTCAAAGCGCATTAGATATCAACAAAACTGTGCTTCAACAAATCGAGTTAACTGGCGGTGACATATTGACCGGACATGTGTATATCGATACACCAGAAGATTTTGATCTTTATTTATTCCCCAAGCAACTCATTAATGGCATACCCACACGTGTTGTTGGGCCGCTCGATAATATTCTTTTTAAAAAAGGCGGCGTTTTAGTCATTAACTGGAGTAATTTTTCAGATGATCAAATTGTCGCTTATCAAAGTTTGCTGGATAACCCACCTTCCTACGAAGGCCGTGATTTATCACCCAATTTACGGGTGATTGGCATATCCAACGGTAGTACCGATTTGTCGTTTTTAAGGAGGACTAAAGCTTGGTTTATGTCTGATAATCAGATATCAAAAGATGTCAGAAACGAAATAGCTCCGCACTCAGATTTACAACCCATTACCGTAGACCTACATGGGCACCCTGCTTGGAGAGAAAAAGTATTTTTTGAAAAAATTATCTACAAAGGTCATCGTGTAGAAGTAAGGACTGGCCCCTTACTACAAGCACTACAAACAAAGCGCCCACTCGTTATTCTGAATCCACCCAAAAATCAAAATGGAGAAGATCCGGAATTTACACGCTTGTTCAGCGAAAGAAAGTTGTTTAATCCAATTACCGGCTTAATGGAGGCGATACCGAAAGAAATTAATGTCACCATTAAAAGAGGCGATTATGTAGATAACTCTAATCTATTTGAAAAAATATCCATTGAAACTGAAGAAAAGCCTGAGTCCAAAGATGAACGACTGATTTATATCGGTCGCTATAATCTACAAGAATGCATCAGTGGCCATGAGATAGATGTAGTTGAACACGGCGCAAAAACGATAGGAGGCTTACTCGAAAACTATAAACCAGCAACTGATGTGATTTATTTGACAGAAAACATTACCACAGAAGATTGGAATAGTTTGCTAGAAGCTATTAAAGAAATTCATAAAAAATCTCCCGATAAAAAATTTACTTTTCGTTTAGCACCGGGCGTTGAAATTATTGACGTATGCTATAAAGATAAAGTATTTAAAAACTTGCAAACTCCTAAACCAAAAATTAAATCGCCCGAACAACCATTCTCCAATAAAGATCGTGTGTACACGACAAACGACCCCGATTGGTTAGCACAAAGGTTATGCGATGATCTAACAACTAACCAGAAAAAAGTAGCAGTCATTATTAATACAGACTGCTTCGCTAACTTGATTTATCGCATTGAACGCCATCCTCGCCCTGAAGGGGGATTAAATTGGAATTATATCGAGGGGGAAATACTAACAGCGTTACGAGCTGGTCGTTGTGTCATCTTAAAAGGCAAGCTTTCGCAGGAAATTTATCAACAATTATTACCGTTATTTTCCCAACAACCATACATTTATGGCAATACAAAACGCATTGAAGGAACACAAATACCGGGGCAATTATTTGCAGTTCTTCCCGAAAAATGTAGGAATGAGATTAAACTGCTTGATGATTGTCAACGTGATTATTCTTTTGCTTATTATAAAACCTTATTTCCTGAACTTGATTCTACAAACATCGATAGAATCAAATGTTATTATGAATTAGCAAGAAAATTACCACATAGCAGTGGCAATGGCCAAGCTGAGCCACCCATGTCCAAACAACGCTTAGCAAGCATGTTAGATGCGTTACGAGACAGCCAATGGCATCAACACAATCCGATAAAACCTTTTTTTTCATCTGACTGCAAAAAAGGCACCGAGGCTTATGCTTATTTAAATGTTGCCGGGAAAATATTGTTTGATAAGAATAGCACAACTACCCCACGTTATGAAAAGCTCGAAAAAATTATTGCCCGTTTAAATATTAATATTAATTCACTTGAAAATATTAACAAGTTTTCTTGGTCATTATTAAATTGCTTTAATGGCGCACAATTACAAGAAATATTGGGAAGTGATTTAAATCAAGTATTGATCAAAAAAGAAAGCGCCGATTTCCCCACCTTAAACTATGACGCCTTAGAAAAACTGCGTTTGTATATTATAAAATTACTGCAACCCAATGAAACCAAATCAGAAACAACCCGAGCAAATGACGTTACTAAAGCGCAACGTGAGCTTGCCAGTTATCTTGTCGATAAAAATTCTGCGGTGATTTTTACTGAAGGTCCTTATCGCACGAAGTTACATAATGTTCGTCTTTTACAGCAACAAATAGGATTTCGTTGTTATGAAGTTAATGCTGATAAATTAACATATTTTGCAAATAATGAGGACGAACACATACAACATTGGTTGCAAGACAACAACCCCGGCACTAAAGTATTACTGCTAAAGCACATGGATATGACTATTCCTGGTATCCAGGATTTTATCAGGGCCGTTAACGCCGGCGGAAAATACCCATTAACTGCTGAACACAAGATTGTAATCATCGGTGATAATACAGATGAACTCAATTGTGGCAAAGTGGTTCGATTCAAAGAGCACTCAACGACCATAGAAATCACTACTGAAGAAAAGCATGAGTTAATTGAATCTGAATCAATAAAAGTAGGCAATCATCTGTGGCATAAAGAAAGAAAACCCCTCATCGATAGTATTAAACGGCAAGTTGCTTTATTGATAACTGATGATAAACCGAGAACTACCCTAGGCATCTGTCTAACTGGTAATGCGGGCAACGGAAAATCCACATTAATAGAAGATGTATTTGCTGATTTAAAGTACCAGAGAAAACCAGTTAAAATAGTGAACGGTAAACTCGTAGATGAAAAAATTAACAATGATCCATCTGAGAAAAATTATTATTATAAAATCAATGCGGGTAGTGAAGCGGCTTATAATTTAATTCTTCGCGCTTATCGAGAAGGCGTATTTATTATACTCGATGAACTAAATATTGATAAGAATGCAAAATTAATTGCTCTAATTCTTCTGCTGGCGGCAATGCCTAAACTAGGGTTTGGAATTTTTGCGACACAAAATCCAGGCAATTATCCGGGACGTGGCACATCACCAAAAGATTTGCTTGATTGTTTCGACCCCCACTTCATGCATAATCCTTCTAAAAATGAAAGCCTGTGGCTGGCGCGTTCTTCACCCTATCGTACTGTCGCTAGCGATTTATTTTTTCGTATGCAACCTGATGTGAGCCCCGATATTTTCCGAGATGAGTTACAGGCGATGGAGCTGGAACCTAAAACATCTTATCCAAAACAATCGTTTCATTGCGATCTGGCCCGGTAGAAATCATGGCGATTTTTACTTCAGCTAATTCTTCGATACGGCGTAGATAACGCTGGGCATTTGGTGGGAGTTTTGTAAATTCATCCACGCCAAGGGTTGAAGTTTGCCAACCGGGTAATTCTTCATAAACCGGTTCAAAACGCGCTAAACGCGCCGCATCCATCGAAGGGGTTTGTAATATTTCGCCATCGCAACGGTAACCGACGCAAATTTTTAGTTTATCGAAACTATCTAACACATCTAGCTTGGTCACGCACAAACCGGAAATACCATTGATGGCAACTGCACGGCGTAAAATAACCGCATCGAGCCAACCGCAACGGCGTGGTCGCCCAGTGACGCTACCAAACTCTTTACCAATTTCTCTTAATTTATCGCCAGTACCCTCTAATAATTCAGTGGGGAACGGCCCGGCGCCAACGCGAGTCGCGTAAGCTTTAGTGATGCCAAGCACATAATCAAGATATAAAGGCCCAAAGCCACTACCGGTTGCTGCACCACCCGCCGTGGTATTCGAAGAAGTGACAAAAGGATAAGTACCTTGATCCACATCTAGAAAAGTACCTTGCGCACCTTCAAACAATAAATTTTTATTTTCTTTACGATATTGCGTTAGCAGCGCTGTAATATCGGCGATCATCGGTGTGAGTTGTTCACCCAGTGCTAATGTTTCGCTCAATACTTTATTGAATTCAAATGTATCGGTTTTATAATAATGTTGCAAAACAAAATTATGATAATCCAATGCTTCTTTGAGTTTATCGGCAAAATATTTGGGATCACGCAGATCACCAAAGCGCAAACCACGGCGCGCTACTTTATCTTCATAGGTCGGGCCAATGCCGCGCCCGGTTGTGCCTATAGGTGCGTTACCACGCGCTTTTTCGCGTGCTAAATCTTGCGCCACGTGATACGGCATTACCAGCGGACACGCTTCACTAATTTTGATGCGTTGTCTTACGGATAATCCTTTAGTTTCTAATTCATTAATTTCACCCAACAGCGCTTGTGGAGATAACACAACACCGTGACCGATCAAACAGGCTACTTGCGGGCGCAAGATTCCTGATGGAATCAGTCGTAAAATAGTTTTTTTGCCATTGATAACTAACGTATGCCCAGCATTGTGACCGCCTTGAAAGCGGATCACTGCAGCGACATTTTCTGTTAATAGATCTACAATTTTCCCTTTGCCTTCATCTCCCCACTGACAGCCGATTAGAACTAAATTTTTTGCCATGATTATTAAGGGCCCTTATCTCTTTAATTAAAGGAATTGTTTCCTGTTCCCCCCTTTGAAAAAGGGGGGCTAGGGGGGATTTGAGGAAGACTGCACAATCCCAAAATCCCCCCGCCTCGCTTAGCGCTCGGCGACCCCCTTTTTCAAAGGGGGTATAAGAAATTATTTACTCTGATCCCCACTAAAATACTTAAAGAACTCACTATCGGGTCGCAAAATCAAAACATTACTTTCCCGATCATTAAACACTTTTTTATACGCCATCAAACTGCGATAAAACGCGAAGAAAGCAGGGTCTTGGCTATAAGCATCGGCATAAATTTTCGCGGCTTGCGCATCGCCTTGGCTGCGCAATGTCGCAGCGGCTTGCTTAGCAGTTGCGATCGTCACTGTCGCATTGGCATCGGCATTGGCGCGAATGGCTTCGGCATTTGCTTTACCGGTAGAACGGTGCTCCATCGCCACACGCTCACGTTCCGCACGCATACGTTCAAACACGGCGTTACTCACTTCCGGTGGTAAATCGATGCGCTTAATACGCACATCTACAACTTGAATACCCAGCCGTTGTGCATTGCTATTCGCTTGCTGACTCAAAGAATCCATAATCGTGGTGCGATCATCCGAAACCACTTCGCTAATGCTGCGCCTGCCAAATTGCGCGCGCAAACCATCATTCAATTGTTGCTCTAATAATTTATCGGCGGTGGCTGAGCTACCGCTGGTACGCGTGTAATACAGCATCGGATTAGCGATACGCCATTTTACATAATAATCGACAATAACATCTTTTTGTTCAGCCGTTACAATACGCGAAGATTTAATATCTAAAGTTTGTAAGCGAATATCAAATAACGCCACTTGCGTAATAATCGGCATTTTCCAATGTAGACCAGGGCCTGCGATATAAGGCTTGCCTTGTGCATCAGTAACGATAGTGCCTAATCTTAATAAGGCAGCGCATTCGCCTTCTTGCACGGTATAAACACTGGAATACAACACTAACAATAAAAACAAAACGAGAATGGTGTTAAACGTTTTTACGGGCGACATTTAATAACCCCCTTGTGTAGTGTTAGTGCCATCTGGGCGCGTGAGCCCGGGCGTATTTGCTGGCGTGGTAACTGGGTTTAAATTCGCTGCTGCCGCTGGCACAGGTACAGTTACTGGATTTTCATTTTCTCCACCACCAGACAACATTTTATCGAGCGGCAAATAAAACATATTATTGCCTTTGTTATCCATCAATACTTTGCTGGTTCCTGATAATACTTTTTCGAGCGTTTCAAGATACATACGTTCGCGCATCACTTGTGGATCTTTTTTGTAAGCAGGCAATAACGCTACGAACGGGGAAACTTCGGCTTGTGCTTGTAACACTACTTGTTGTTGATAACCTCGGGCATCCGCTAACAAGCGTTGTGCTTGACCTTTAGCGATGGGCTCTACTTGCATTGCATAGGTTTGTGCTTGGTTTTCATAACGCTGTTCATCTTCTTGTGCTTTGATCGCATCATCGAAGGCTTCTTTTACTTCATCCGGCGCTTTGGCGGATTGCAATGCTACGTCAGTAATTAATAAGCCAGTAGAATAACGCGCTAAAATTTTGGTGATTTGATCTTGCACTTGTTGGCGCACTTGTTCGCGACCAGACGTTAAAATTTGGGTGAGGTTAGTCTGCCCGATGACTTGACGCAAGGCACTGGCAGTCGCTTGCTTTAAACTTTCTTCGGGATGAACGACACCAAATAAATAAGCTTTCGCATCATCAACACGGTATTGAACTGCCACGGCAACAGAGACGATGTTTTCATCTTTGGTAAGCATTTCTGCATCATAAGGATAACGGGAAATCAAATCTTGATTCACGATATAAACGCTATCAATTAGCGGCGGTATCCAATGTGGGCCAGGTAGGACTGTGCCTACATACTTGCCAAAACGCAAAACGACACCTTGTTTACCCGGGCCAACGATATATATACCCCATAAAACCCACGCGGCAACAATTAACCCGACGATAATCCACACGCCGGTTAACCCTATACCATTAATAGGGGATGCAGGTTCACTAGGACCACCGGCATTGCTCACTTTCTTTTTACTCAATAGCTGCATGAGCGCGGCATAATATTTGCGAATGATCTGCTCGAGATCGGGCGGCCCACCAGCTGGCTTGGGCTTGCCGGTCCACGGGTCTTTATCACCTTTGTTATTATTACTGGGGCTATCGCCACCCGGTGTATTCCAGGCCATAAGTGCTCCACTTGTTAAATTTTAAGAAGTTTGAATTTTAGGCGTGATATTGATTTGCTGCAATCGTTTTTTTCACCAAATGCAGACTTATTGGGAATTAGGGGTCACATCTGGAAGTAGGACAAGTATCTAGGACGCCCTTAGCTTGATCCCACATTAAAGGTTTGGTGAATACTTCATCCATACCAACATTTATACAGTTTGAGTTTATCGCTTCATCTACATGGGCGGATAAAGCAATTATGTGGGATTTATTTTTTGCATTATTTTCAATGAGGCGTATTTTTTTTACTACATCACAACCATCCATATCGGGTAGCCCAAGATCCATATAGATCAAGTCATATTTTCCCACCTCAAACAAATTAAGCGCCTCTTGCCCTGTATGAGCCGTGTCCACTTGACTCTTTAAAGATTCAAGAATATCTTTTGCGGCCCTGGCTGCAATTAGGTTGTCTTCAACTAATAAAATCTTAGCAGTGCTGCGTTTACTACTCACTGACTTCATAGCCTCTTTAACTGCCTTCGCATCTGCAAATTGGTTATTGAATACGGACACTTCGGGTACATTCGATAAATCCTTATCGTCCATTAAAATATTTTCTTCTAATAATGATTTTTTAAAAGGAATGATGCAGGTAAATGTGCTGCCTTTACCCTCTTGACTCTCAACATAAATTTCACCTTGCATCTCTTCAATAAACTGTTTAACGATAGATAGCCCTAACCCACTCCCTTGATAGATACCTTCATAAGAAGGTGTTAAGCGGCTAAAGCGTTCAAATATTATCGCTTGTTTATCTTTGGGTATCCCCATGCCCGAATCTTGCACAATAAATTTAATCACGGCTTCGTTTTTCATTTCTTTGACTAATTTAGCGCTAATAGTAATTTCACCCTGCTGGGTGAACTTTGTCGCATTAGCGACCAGATTGAGTAAAACACGATAGAGATAAGTGCGATTGCCAATTAAAATATTGGGGATATTCTCGTCACAATTAACGCTCAAATTTATAGATTTATGTTCAGTCGCTGGTTTAATAAGATGCTCAACATCTTCAACCAATTTTTTGACTTGAAAACGCACCACAGTTTGTAATGGTTTCATTGATTCAGCACGGGCCGAATCAATCACTTCATTCATTAATTCCAATAAACGTAAACCCGATTGCGTCACATTATCAATGCGACTTTTAAAAGGTGAGTCTTGCATTGCATGTGACAAAAATTCGGTGGTGCTAATAATACCTGTTAGAGGTGTCTTAATATCATGGCTAATATTTGTCAAAAATAAAGTTTTTGCTCGATTTGCCGCTTCAGCATCTTCTTTTGCTTTACGTAGTTTTTCTTCCATCTGTCTACGTTCAGTAATATCGATAGAAACACCTACCACTCCAACTACCGCTCCCATCGCATCAAATAAAGGAACGCGGCTGGTTAAAAAATAAATGATGCTACCATTGCTGTGAGGTATAGGCGGCTCTTCAATATTTAACTTTGCTTTACCTGTCGCAATCACTTCTAAAGTATCTTGTTTAAAAGATTGTGTAGCTGCAGGTAACCACCCACCCGCTCTGCCCATTTCTTCAAAAGTTAGCCCTTTGAATTCTGTCAGCGAGGTAAAACCAAACATTTGCAATACGTTGTGATTACAACCGACCCCTTTACCATTCTTATCTATCCAATAAACATTACCCGGCATACATTCAATAATACTTTCATAGTAATCGGCAATAGAATCAACAATGCGATTAATAGACATATTTTTATTTTTTTGCACACCAATAACATTGGAATATTTATCTAACAACAGATGTGTTAATTGCGATAATTGAATAATGTCTGTGTTTTTGTTCATATAGGTTTCTTCCGTTGTGTACATGCTTCTTCCTCTTAGTTAAATTCAAGCTTTCTCCGCGCAGTTGACATTGGAATATCATCGTCTAAAGGCAGCGGCTCCTTATTTGCCATATAACGTGCAACGTTAGCTCCTGCTCTTTTTAAGAACCCTTGATTAGTGATTAAATCAGTAAGGCTAGGCCCACAATCATCATTAAAATAAAAAGCTAAACCTTTATTTTGAGGATCACAATCCCCATAGGTAACCATTGGCTCTAAAAGCGTGGCATTGAAAATTGCCGGATACCCTCTTGTCGATTGATAAGAATAGCTTTGATACTCTAATTGTATTTGTTTTTCAGAAACGGCTAAAAGCGAACAAACTTGGTAGTGCGGCTTTCCGTGAGTAGCAACCCCAACCATAACCGCGTTGGCAATTTTAAAGAGTTCCTCTAAATTATTTATCTTGTCTTTATCAGTCACTTGCAGAAAATCACACCATACTTTTTGATGGGTCAAGTTATGAGCATTTGCTTGTAAGGCATCTAGAAAGAGGCCAACAATCTCTTTTTCTTTTTTATAAAAAATGATTATCTCTTTTACTTGATCAGATTCGATTATCTTCTTTACATTTTCCACATCTGCTCTGGAGAGCTCACCAGGCAATTCCCTTGCAAGGAAAGCTTTTATCTGCCGTCCAAAATTGCCGATATGATCGAGTTCAAAAACATTACAACCACCCAGTTCATCAACATATCCAATTTTCCAGGTCTGAAATTCATCTTTGAAAAGAAAATAAGAATTCGGTGATAATTCTTTTGGCATTTCTTCATACAAGCCTTGATAATTTACGTTGAGCTTTGGTTCTACTTCTTTAATATCCAAACTCAATGCAATTAGTAACGATTCGGCAAATTGGCGATAATCACTTTTTTGATCAGGAGGAGACGGCAACGGCCCAAAGAGATTTTCAAAGGGTGATTCAATTCTGACAACGATATTATGCTGCGCACAAACTGCGGTTATTTTTCTGACGTGTTCGTCTTTTTTTCGCAAGATAATAGCAAAAAACTCACCGAGGGTCTCTAATCCTATTCTCCCGCGAACAAACAACTCAACACCAAATAACATATAATCATAAAAAGGCAGATGATATTGTAGATGTTTTTTGCCTGGTTTTGACCAAGCATCAATGATGCAAGCAGTTTTTTCAAGTTCGTCGAATAACATCGCTTCGTATGTAGCTAACATCTTAGGATTAAATTGAATTTTTTTTATCTTTTCCCCTGGATAAAATGCAGTATTGTGCTTAATGATTGCACGATAACTGAAACGCTCCATTGTAGCTTTTAGGCTTGTCCCAAACATACACCCAGCAGTGACAAATTGCTCAAAACCAGCAAGTTGCAAGCGTCCAGGGGTAATACTCCCTACCTCTGTAGCAGGAACTAAACTCCAAAACCGATCTAATTGCTCTTTCGTTAACACTTGCTGCAATGGTTTGTTACCACCTTTTAACACATTACTCAGCGTATTCTCTATTTTAGCAAGTTCTTTTAATTCTCGAATAAGATGATTGAAAGCACCAACATTTAGCGCTGGTTTTTCATGAGTTTCACCATTTTCGTCTATATGATAAAGTTTTGGCGTTTTTCCTAAAACAAAAACAAAAGCATTTTTATAAGCCGCACGTTGGCTCGGTAAACTACCCATTAAATAAATATTTGCCGGGTTTCTGGATAACCAAGGAAACATATAAACACCAAATTTTTGCTCTTTATTTGCATTTCTTTCACCAAGATCAGCAGCAGGAAAAGCAACAGACACAAAAATCTCATCGGAATGCTGGTTATTAAAAAAAGCATTCTTTGTATTGAAAGCAACACCTTGAGCTTTCATTGCTTGCATTTCTTTTAATAAATTTGAAACTCTTGCAGGGATTTCTTTTTTAACTAAGTTCTTTGATTTTTTATTTACTTGAACTGCTTGATCGTTGGATTTGGTTTCAGACAGTATAAATGTTTTTGCGGCTTCATCTACTTGACTTGAATGTGTGAATGTTCTGTTTCCCACCGAGAAAACGAGATCCCCTGCTAAAGCCTTTCCTTTTGCATCAGATGATTCATCATTATTGCTAGATTCAATAACGGGTATACCTAAACGATAAAGAGGAGCATGAATACGCACACCCTTATATTCTACCCACCTTGTTACATGTGCATCATATAAAACTACGCAGTTCATCAGAGGAGATCCTGATAGCGACTTATTTGGCGATTCAGGGTTGCTTACTGACATTGCCGAATGTGAACTACTTACTTCTGATGGGTCTAGGTCATTACTTGATGTCGACTTGGCTGATGGAGGCTCAACATCTTCTTCTGCTGATTGCGCTTGCAACTGTCTAGCTAATCTCTGTTTTGATCTGTGAATACCAACAGCCAAATTACATAAGGTAAATAAACCAGGTAATTGAAACAAATCAGGACGTAAGGCAAGCATCACTACGATGTGCAGTTCTAAGAATGAAGAATTTTTTTTCTGTAAAGGAGTATGTGGAAACATAACTAAACCTTTTTACTCTGTTGCTATACGTAACGTTGCCGTATTATACCTCAATTATTACCAAATAAATCAAGTAAATTAAAAAAATCACAAAAAAAATTACTCTTTGTGTAATATTTTTGCCTAAGCCATTTGCTGACATCGGAAATTCGTGGCCACATAATGATTGCTTTTCAAATGTTATTTTTCCCCAAACAACCGTGCATAATCCGCTTGTGATAGGTGCACTTGCAGTAGCCACTGGCCTTGTTCGTCTATTTGTTCGGCCTCAACTGCGCCTAAATCGTACAACATGGCTCTTAAGCGGCCTTCGCTCGGTGATAAACACACTTGCCGGTCGACCATACTTTCTTGTAAGCATTCGGTTAGTGCCTGCAGCAAGAGGTCTATCCCCGCGCCGGTGACTGCTGAAACCCATACGCGCCAGGGTTTGCCGTTAGCATTTCGCTCCAAGCGCGGTGGGGTATCAGACAAGCGATCTATTTTGTTATAAACCAGTAGCTGCGGCACATGATTGGCTTCAATTTGGGTTAATACATCGTTAACTTGGTTAATTTGTTCATCTTTGGTTTTGCTCTGCACATCAATCACGTGCAGCAATAAATTGGCTTCTTGCGTTTCTTGCAACGTGGCGCGGAATGCTTCTACCAAATCATGTGGTAATTGGCGGATGAAGCCGACGGTATCGGCTAAAATAGTGGGCCTGCCATCGGCTAATTTAATCCGCCGCAAGGTGGGGTCTAAAGTTGCAAATAATTGGTCGGCCACATAAACACCAGCCTGGGTCAATTGATTAAATAAAGTGGATTTACCGGCATTGGTGTAACCCACCAAAGAAACGGTAGTCAACTCCGAACGGCGACGCGATCGACGACCTTGCTCACGTTGCTTGCGCACTTTTTCTAAGCGCTGCGTGATATGTTGAATCCGTTTGCGGATCAAACGCCGATCGGTTTCAAGCTGTGTTTCGCCCGGGCCGCGCAAACCAATACCACCGCGTTGACGCTCTAAGTGCGTCCAACCCCTTACTAAATGCGTCGCCAAATGCTGCAATTGCGCTAATTCCACCTGCAACTTGCCCTCAAAAGTGCGCGCTCTTTGCGCAAAAATATCGAGAATTAAACCAGTGCGATCTAATACACGACAACCGATAAGGCGTTCTAAATTGCGTTGTTGCCCGGGGGATAATGGATGATTGAAGAGCACTAAAGTGGCGTTACTGGCAGCGACGGCGGCTTGGATTTCTGCGGCTTTACCAGCACCCACAAAATATTTGGCGTCGGGCACTTGGCGGCTACCTGTAATAGCCGATAATGGATTGGCGCCTGCAGCTACAGCTAATTCACGGAATTCGTCCAAAGCTTCTTGAGCTTCAATACCAGGAAAATTAACCTGTACTAATAAGGCTGCTTCTTTTTGTTGCTCTGGACGTTCAAACATTACTGCTTTGTTATTCCTCGTGTGTTTCGCCGATCACATCTTCCATATCACCATCGTCTTCATGACCAGTATGCTGTAACTGCACAGCACGGGCAGGAACGATAGTTGAAATGGCGTGTTTATAAACCATCTGGCTCACTGTGTTTTTTAATAACACTACAAATTGATCGAAAGCTTCGACCAGGCCTTGTAGCTTGATACCATTTACCAAATAAATCGAAACAGGAATCTTCTCTTTGCGTAATGCGTTAAGAAAAGGGTCCTGTAAGAATTGCCCTTTAGACATATTGCCTCTCCATGCGGAAATTTGTTTTTTCTTGCGACACAAGCTCATACCGAATAGAATCTACTAAATCCTACGTTGCAAAGTGTAACATGCAAAATGGCACTCAGCCACTCTTGTTAGCAGGAAATTAATAGGAAAATAACAACATGCCTACAAAACTTGTAAGAAAATCAAACAATAACCGTGTCGGAATCCTCGCCACTGGCAATGAACTCACCGAAGGCGATATTCTCAATACCAATAGCCATGAAATTGCCCACGTTTTAAACTTACATCATCTTCCCATAGGATTACATATCACCACATCAGATGATGAAACCGATATGGAAAATGCGCTTAAATTTTTACTAAAGCACCATTGCGTGATTATTATCACCGGCGGTTTGGGCCCAACGTCGGATGATCGCACACGCTTTGCCTTAAGCCGCGTGTTGCACAAAGAATTAATCTTTGATGAAAACTGCTGGCAGAATATCCGCAAACGCATCCGCGAACGTTTAGGGCGCGAAGCGCACCCCACTAATCGCCAACAAGCGTTATTCCCCGCAGGTTCAGAAATTATTCCAAACCCTAATGGTACTGCGGCAGGTTGTTTTATAACTCACAAAAGTAAAATGTTTTTTATGTTGCCCGGCCCACCGAAAGAATGTCTGCCGATGTTTACTGAGGCCGTGTTACCCCAAATATTGACGCGCAAAAGTTTAAAGCACAATCAGATTAAATTCTCATGGCATTTGCAAGGCGCTAGTGAAGGCGAAATAGCCGCACAAATTGATGAGGCGATAAAATCTTATCCTGCCACTACCGGTTATCGTTTTTATGCACCTTTTCTAGAAGTAAAAATTTACACTCACGCGCATGATACATTAGACGAGATGTTAGAGATTGTAGAAAAAATTATTGCGCCGTATAAAGTGACTGAGAACAAATAACATGACCACCCCACTCCGCTTATTTTTGACCATTGAAACCAATGCAACCTGGCAACAACATTTAGCCACATTGATTGAAGAATTCCGCAAAGAGCATTGGGGCCAACAAGTCAATTGGATTGCGCCCGAAAATTTGCATCTCACACTACGATTTATTGGTGCGTGCACACCCGCGCGCGTACCATTACTGAAACAACATGTGACCAAAGCCATAAAAGGTATGACGCCATTCAGTTTAAAAACTGGCGCCATTCATCTTTTTCCCTCAACCACCAACCCTCGGCTGGTTGCATTAGAAACGCTATTAAATCCTGATTTATTTGATTTACAACAAGCCATTGAACACGCAGTGACAGCTGCTGGCTTTGCGCCAGAAAAACACGGTTTCTTACCGCATTTTACCTTGGGGCGCATTCCACCAAATATAAAAATTAGCTTACCTAAAGATATTTCGAGTGATTTTAATACGCTATCGGTCAACGATGTGGCATTAATGAATAGCGTTCATAAAAATGAAAAACGCATCTACACACCTTTACATCGTTTTGCATTAACTGGGCAAGTGCAAATTCGCGTGGGTGTAGGCGCTATTGTGATGAAAGACAATAAAGTGTTATTGGTAAAACGCAAAAATCCGCCCAATCAGGGATTATGGGCCATTCCAGGTGGCAAAGTGGAATTAGGTGAAACATTACAACAAACTGCTGAGCGTGAAATTTTGGAAGAAACCGGCATCACCATCCGCGCCAAAGAACCGATTTATATTTTCGATTTTATCGAACACGATGAAAATCAAATTCTGCGTTTTCATTATGTCATCGTTGATCTCAACGCTGATTACCTCAGCGGCGAAATTGCGATCAGTGATGAATCAGAAGATGTGCGCTGGGTGAGCCAAGATGAATTCAAGCAGCTTGAATGCACTAAAGGAACACGAAAGGTTTTGGAAGAAAAGGTTTTTCTATCTCTACATCGTTAACCTTCTATTGGCAAAATAACTCACACCAGTCGCCACTGCCGCAACCCCAACCGCTGCGAGAAAACCTAGTTTAGCCATGTAACCACTAAAGCGGTGGCAAACTTCTTGCTTTGCCTTCGTACGCATAGCTTGCAATACAGCAGGCGCAGTGAATCCTGTCATGGAAATTCCCCGACGCAATGCCCCAAGATCAAAAGGAATATTCGGCAAACATCTTTCCCACTCAGCACACAACACCTTTTGTTCTTCCTTATCGTAACTCATGATAGCAGGCGCCCATTTATAAGAAACCTGCACCGGATGACCATTAACGTTTAAATTAAATTGCTTGGGAAAATAACGATCCTTGGGGAAGAGATCGCCGTTTTTGGTAAAAAGCAAAGGAGTTAATGCCGCACGTTCAAAATAATTTGACTGATCTGTTTGAACACTAAAGCCAGCAACATCTTTTTTTAGTTCTACATAAGGCCACAGCAATGCTTCCCCCTTTTTTATATCTTTGATAACAATTAAAGGAAACACGATCTTTTCCTGTCCGCGATAATTCATTTTAAAAAATGTTTCGTTTACATTAGCTGAGGCGGCCTGTTGCCGAGTTTGCTGATCAAGAAACACATATTGTTGATCTCTATCTGCTACAAGAGAGGCATGATTCATCGTTGCGACTAATGTAGTTTTATTATCTAATTTTCCGATTATCGGTATAGTCTCGGCACTAATTTTCATTTCATTCATTAGATCCCAATCACGTTCTGAATATTTAACTCTTTCTTCTATAATTTCGCCGTAATACATTCCTATTACTGTTCCGGCTTTAATATCTTGTGTAGCCACTAAAGTTTGTTCTTTTGAATCTGGGATATTTTTAGGTATTGTTTGTGATTTAAGATGCTCGCCTCGAAGATGTTTTAACAGGTCATTAGGATAATCAACATAGTGTTTAGCCATTGCATTATTCGCACCCAGCAGGTCTTTAATACGCGCACAGTTGTATTTAATATGATCATCTGTTAACGAAATTTGTTCTGGAAGAAAAAATTTAGGCATGATTAAACCCCTATTTCTCGTTTATTGATAGGGATAGCTTACCATACAATTCTTAAGGTTTTATTAAGAGATAGAAAAAAATTAATTTTTCACTTACAGAAATTCACGAAAATACTTACTTCTTAATTCCTTGATGAGAGCTAAGCTATGAATGTTGGAAAAGTAGTTAATAGTGATTAAAAAATATTAATTTTATCAAACAGGAGGATATCTATATGACTAACCCACAAAAAAGAGAGGAATGAATAAACTCTCATATTTAACAGATGAAGGGCGATTAAATTTAACCGCCCTTTTTTATTTATCTTCAACCATATTTTTCTGAATTAGGAGAAATAATTTATGAACACTATAGCTGCAAGCAGTCATTTTAATGAAAGAAACTATAAAGTTAGTTGGAGCGCCGTCTTCGCAGGCATTCTCATTGCCATTACTATAAATTTTTTATTTAATTTCCTCGGTATGGGCTTTGGCTTCACGGCTTATAAAGCTGATACAGATACATTAAATGTATTAGGAGTTGGCGCTATTATTTGGTTAATTATTAGCAGCATCATTGCCATGGGAATTGGCGGATGGGCTGCGGGAAGATTCAGTGGCACACATAGTAGAACTGAAGGCTTCCTGCATGGATTTTTAACCTGGTCATTAGCGAGCATACTTACTTTTATTTTTGTGACCTCATCGGCCGGGGCTATCATCAGCGGCACTATTAATTTAGTAGGTAGCGGGTTATCTGCTATTGGCAGCGCCGCAACTATTTCACGGCAATTAATGCCCAAAATGGATGAAACCATGCAAAACTTAATGCCCGTGTTAACACCCACGCTCAATAAAATCAAAGAACAGGCCAATACCTTAATCAGTAAAAACAAAGAAAATTTAAATTTAGATCAAGCCAAAAATAACTTGGGAGAAAAAATTACTGCATTTTTAGAAGCCATTAATAATGAAGATGACCACATAGCAAACATCCATGAAGCATTAGTCAATACGCTGGTACAAACTACAGACATGGACAGCACTCAAGCTGAACAACAAGTGGGACAATGGCAAGAAGCGTATTTAGACGCCAAAGAGATGCTGCAACAAAAAAGTGAAGATGCCAAACAACAAGCGCTCGCCGCTTCAGAAAAAGCAGCAGCATTAATGGGGCAAATAGCGTTGGTGACTTTCTTTGTCTTGCTTTGTGGTGGTATCGCCGCTTCTTGCGCCGGTATGAGTGGGGCACCTAAAAGGCATGCGCCCATTCTATAAATTGGCGGAGAGGGTGGGATTCGAACCCACGTGGGGCGGTAAAACCCCCATCCGATTTCGAGTCGGCGCCGTTATGGCCACTTCGGTACCTCTCCGGGAACAGCGCAGGCCCTAGGGTGCAGGTACAGACTGCACCACTGGATTCATAATATTCGGGCTCAAATTACTGGTTTGGTTTTCTTCGTTATCGGGCACGAGCTGTGGCACTTCAGCAGGCACAGCAGTACCTTTAGGTGGTTTCTGTTTTAGCACAGATTTAGGCACTTCACCGCGCGCGATCTTATCGGCCAAACTACCTGGCGCCGTAATGCTAACAGGTTCAGTAGGTGGGTTACCTGACACGGGCGGAACAACATAATCATTACCCACTGCGCTGGGGTTAACACCCGGGGGTAATTGCAGTGGTGGTGTTTGCGTTGCACGCAAATATTCTGTTTCGCGCTTGTGCGCAAAATTATTTTTCCCGAACAATGTTGAACAACCGACCAGAGATAAAGAGATAACTAACATTAAAATAAAACGCAACATATAACTTACTCACTTATAATTATTTATACTCTTCGCGTTTGAATCTTAGGCGTTGTTGCTTTCGACCTCTCGCAATGCTCACATATAACCCATATGCTCCGCTTGCTCGGGTCTCAGC
>JABDBA010000017.1:18370-32062 GCA_013288885.1 Gammaproteobacteria bacterium
TTATACTCTTCGCGTTTGAATCTTAGGCGTTGTTGCTTTCGACCTCTCGCAATGCTCACATATAACCCATATGCTCCGCTTGCTCGGGTCTCAGCGCCTAGCCTAAAATTCAACCACTTTGAGTATATATTTGTATATTGGCTTGTTTCAGTGCCGCACACACTGCTTCATGAAACTTTGCAGAGAGTGGTGTTAACGGCAAACGAATACCCGCTGGTATTAACTGCATTTTTTGCATCGCCCATTTCACCGGAATAGGGTTAGACTCCAAAAATAAATTTTTAAATAACAATTGTAATTGTTGATTAATTTTCTGGGCCGAATCTAAGTTACCCGCCAAAGCCGCTGCACACATTTCGTGCAGCAACTTTGGTACTATATTTGCCGCAACAGAAATTACGCCTTTGCCGCCCAATGCCATTACTTCCAACGCAGTGATATCGTCACCGCTCAAAATATCGAGGCGCGTGCCACAACGTTCGACAATAGCACGCACATGTTCAGGTTTGCCCTCTTTAATACCCACAATATTCGGAATCGCGGCTAAACGCGCTACCGTATCTGGCAATAAATCACAACCGGTGCGTCCTGGCACGTTATATAAAATCTGCGGAATTGGAACAGCTTTAGCAATCGCCTGATAATGTTGAAACAGCCCTTCTTGTGTTGGCTTATTATAATAGGGCGTTACCAACAAACACGCATCTACACCGATCTCCATTGCTTGTCGCGTCAACGCGATGCTTTTTTGCGTTGAATTGGTTCCTGTACCTGCAATAACAGGAATACGATCAGCCGCTTGTTCTTTTACCGCACGGATGACTTCTAATTGTTCTTTGATATCTAATGTAGGCGATTCACCCGTTGTACCCACAGCAACAATCGCATCGGTACCACTGGTAATATGCAAATCCACTAGTTTACGCAAACAATCAAAATCAATTTCGCCACTCTCCCGCATCGGGGTCACGAGGGCAACTATACTGCCGTGGAACATAACATTTCCCCTATATCTAAAGTATTGCCATAGTACTTGGACAGCCAACACTTGACAATATACTCTTCGCTTTGAATATAAACTATATTACCAAACGCTCGACTATTTTGCCTTGTAATACATGCTGATTGATGATTTCATCGATATCGGCCTCTGTTTGATAGCGATACCACACGCCATCGGGGTAGACCACGAGCGCTGGCCCCTCGCTGCATCTGTCTAAACACCCTGCGCTATTAATGCGCACTTTGCCTTTGCCGCTCTGCTCCAACGCTTTTATTTGCGCTTTGGCGTAAGCGTGTAATTCTTTCGCCCCACCATTGGCACAACATTCGCGCCCTTCATCGCGCTGATTGGTGCAAATAAAAACATGTTTTTGATAGTATGACATCCAACTTCACCCCGTAAATTAGCGAAAATAATGCCTAGTTTACCACAAAAAAATAGAGGCCCCTATTTTTTGCAACCCCCTCTAGCAAAAACCTAGGAATATGCTATTTTAATAGCGTTCGAGTAAATCGGACCGCAATTAATCTGGGTTTATTAATACTTCTCTATATCAAATGAGGAACATAAAATGGCCGTAAAAAAGCTAATTAGTAAAAAAACGGGTGGCTTTGGAAAAACCAAGTTGAAATCCAAAACCAACATGAAAGCAAAGGTTGTGCTTAGCACCAAAAAAATGACCCCTGTTAACAAACCTTTTACCAAAACAGAAATTTTGGGCGAAATGGTAACAATGGTTAACCAACTCACTCATCCCATCACACAAAAACAAGCAGGTGCTGTTCTTGAATCATTACAACACATCATCGGACGTCACTTGAAAAAAGGCGGCCCAGGCGCGTTTGTATTACCCGGCTTATTGAAGTGCCATGTAATTCACAAACCAGCTACTAAAGCGCGTAAAGGTATCAATCCTTTCACTGGCGAAGAAACCATGTTTAAAGCTAAACCAGCGCGTAATGTTGTAAAAGTTAAAGCATTGAAAAAACTCAAAGAGATGGTGTAAGTTCCGATTCCCCCTCCCCCTGGGAGAGGGGATAATTTAACATAGTATGTCGGATCCGTCGCTACACGACTTGATCCGACCTACTTTTTTGTTATCCTTTGTAGATACTCCTCCGACTGCATTTCCAACAATCGACTGCGCGTGCGGCGAAATTCAAAGATCGAACGACCTTCGGTATAAATTTCTGTGACAAATACCGCCGCTGAAATAAATAATCTTATTTGCCGATCATAAAAAATATCGATTAAATTAATTAAATAACGCACAGTGTTTTCTTGATCCGCTGCAATATGCGGCACATTACTTAAAAATACTGTATGAAATTGTTGCGCGATTTCTAAATAATCCACTTGACTGCGTGGCACACTGCACAAATCTTGGAAGTCAAACCAAGCAATACCATCGGCTAAATTTAACGTGTGAATAATTCTGCCATTAATCAGTAGATCTTGACTGGTCCTAACTTTTCCTGCGCTCAAGTGCAGATAACTTTCTTGCAAACGTTGCTGGGTATCTTCCGTCAGTGGATAAAAATAAGTTCCTTTTAATTCATGCGTTTGTGTACGGTAATCAAGTGTGCTTGGCAGATGCACAACTTCTAGATATTGTTTGATGAGAGTGATCGCCGGCAAAAAACGCGAACGCTGCAAACCATTACGATATAATACATCCGGTTCTACATTCGCTGTAGTCACTAGTGTAATGCCTTCTGCAAACAACGCGGCCAACAAATTAGCTAAGATCATCGCATCGGCAATATCATTCACTAAAAATTCATCAAAACAAATGATATCAGCGCGTTCTGAAAAATGTTGCGCGACTATTTTTAACGGATCTTTGTGACCTTGCAGTTTGGTTAATTCAATCTGCACAAATTGCATAAACTGGTGAAAATGCATACGTAATTTACGCTCGGCAGGTAACGCTTGATAAAAAGTATCCATGACCCAAGTTTTACCAACACCCACGCTACCCCACAAATAAACGCCTTGTACAGGATGGCGTTTTACTGCCATTAACTTGTTAAGACGTTGCACCCAATGTGCAGATTGGTTATTTGATTTTGCCAATAACTCATCATAAACGCGCTGCAAACTGCGCATCGCTTGTTCTTGCTGCGAATTTTTTTCGAAATCCTCGTTCGCTAGCTTCTGATAATATAATTCGAGTGGGGTCATGGCTTGAGCTTTTCGATCAACAACTGCTGCAATTCAATCAACTGTCCGTGAAAAAAATGGCTGGCCTCTGGCATACGAATCAATTCAGGTGGCGTGGCTAAGGTAGCAATCCAATCAAACACGGCTTGCGCAGAGACTACCTCATCTTGCTCACCTTGCACCACTAACCATGGGCAAGTCACTGGCATTAATTCTTTAAAATTAAAATTTTCTATGGGGGGCGCAACGCAAATCAATCGTGCAGGCTGCTCTGTTTTAGCCGCACGGGTTGCAACATACGAACCAAAGGAAAACCCCGCCAAGCAAATAGGTGCACCATGGCACACTTGCTTGACCCATTGCAATACGGCCAGTAAATCTTCTGTTTCACCAATACCTTTAGCATAACTGCCCTGACTTGCCCCCACCCCACGGAAATTAAAGCGCACCGTACGCATACCCAGCTCTTTGAACGTGCGCGCCAGCGTATGCACCACCTTATTGTGCATAGTGCCGCCAAACAAAGGATGCGGATGGCAAATGACCCCTATGATGGGGCTAAGAATTTGTTTAGGTAAATTAGTAAGCAATTCTAGATGACCTGTCGGCCCTTCGATGCTAAAATTTTTTTCGCCTTCGGGAAACGGATAGGTGTTCGATATTTTTTTAATCATGGTATACTCAATCTAAGTTAAATTTTATTTTACCTCATAATATATTATGCAAGCTCTGTCCATCACCAATTTAACAAAAATCTACGGCCACGAAGTCACTGCCCTCAAAGGCATTAGCCTTAGCGTGAAAGAAGGCGATTTTTTCGCCCTATTAGGGCCCAATGGTGCTGGCAAATCAACCACTATTGGCATTATTTCATCGTTGGTCAATAAAACCAGCGGCCAAGTACAGGTGTTTGATTATAGCATCGATACCCATTTGCAGTTGGCTAAATCCTGCATCGGTTTAGTTCCACAAGAATTCAATTTTAACATCTTTGAGAAGGTATTCGATATTCTGGTCAATCAAGCAGGCTTTTATGGAGTTCCACGCCCCCTGGCCAAACAACGCGCCGAGCATTATTTAAAAAAATTGGGCTTGTGGGAAAAATCCAATACCCCTGCTCGCATGTTATCCGGCGGCATGAAACGCCGTTTAATGATCGCCCGCGCCTTAGTACACGAACCACGCCTGCTGATTTTAGATGAACCCACTGCGGGTGTCGATATCGAAATTCGCCGCTCAATGTGGGAATTTTTGCGTGAAATCAATCAACAAGGCATTACCATTATTTTAACCACACACTATCTAGAAGAAGCAGAAATGTTGTGCAAAAATATCGCCATCATCGATAAAGGATCGATCCTTGAAAATACCAGCATGAAAGATCTGCTGACTAAATTAAATATTGAAACGTTTGTTTTTTATTTACAGCAAAGTTTAACGGCACTACCACAACAAGTTCCTTTTCCGATGCGGCTTATTGATGAATATACGTTGGAAGTAGATATTCGCAAAGGGCAATCATTAAATGAATTATTTGAATTATTCAGGGCGAATGATATTGCAATTGCAAGTATGCGTAACAAAGCTAATCGTTTGGAAGAATTATTCTTGAGTTTAATCGCGGACAACAACCATGAATAAAATCTACTGGATCGCATTTATCACCATCATCCGCAAAGAATTTGTGCGTTTCATGCGTATTTGGCCACAGACGTTATTACCACCCGCGATTACATCTACCCTGTATTTTATGATCTTTGGCCACTTATTAGGCTCACAAATTGGCACTATCGACGGCTTTAGTTACATTCAATATATCGCGCCTGGTTTAATTATGATGCAGATCGTTACTAACGCTTATACCAATGTGGTATTTTCGTTTTTTAGTATTCGCTTTCAAAAAAGCATCGAAGAAATGATCATCGCACCGATTCCCAACGCCGTAATCTTACTCGGATTTATTTTTGCCGGTATGCTGCGCGGGTTAGTGGTCGGTGTCATTATCACCGTCATTACGTTATTTTTTACGCACTTACATATTTATAATTTATTTTTGATATTAGCCAGTGCTTTTCTGGCTGCACTGTTATTCTCTTTAGCCGGTTTTACCAACGCATTATTCGCTAAAAAATTTGATGATGTTTCGATTATTCCAACGTTCGTATTGACACCACTGACTTATTTAGGTGGCGTATTTTATTCCATTAATTTACTACCACCATTCTGGCGTGACTTGTCTATGTTAAACCCCATTCTGCACATGGTGAATATTTTCCGCTATGGCATTCTCGGCATCAGCGATATTCCTATTAGCGTAGCAATCACTATTTTGATTGTTTGTAGCGCCGCATTATTCGCACTTAATCTGCGCCTGTTGAATAAGGGTGTGGGGATTAGGACCTGACCTCTAGCCTTTAACATATTTAAGACTACGAGGCATTTTAGCACTATCTAAAGCATATTTAGTAGCCTTCTCTACTTCGACTTTCAACTGTTCTTTATCTGTATACCTACGAGCTGGCTGCACAAAAAAATGTTTACTGGCGGCATAAAGAATATTAGTAAAAAGAGCTTGGGCTCCGCTACCCTCCTCTTTGACCGGGCCTCTGAAAAAACTATACCATTTGTGACCATGACAAATTGCTTTTGATAGTTTATTAATCGCATTTTGATACAATTCTTCATTCGTTTGTTTTGGAGGAATTTTAAACTGTTCAAAAACAGGTTTAGCATAACTCAGAATTTCACGCAGCATATCTGATTCTTTTGAAACCTTTTCATCTAAAGCGGCAACAATCATGGTGATTAAATCAACTTCCGCATCTAAATTAGCCGTAGTAGCATTTATATTATTTTCTAACCTTGCATACCGCTGCCGAAAATTGTCAATGGATCCAAACTCTATCATCGCTTCATCGGATTGTTTTATGGCATCTTGTGCTTTTCTTCTTTTTTCTTTTTTAGCAGCATCGCTTTTATCAATTACAACTTCGTGCTTAACTGATCTTAATAATGGAGCAGCACTGTTGCTGGCAGTTGCTCTTCGAGCACCATTAATCCCAACGTATTCTGAATTCTGAAACATGGTAAACACCCCCATTTATTTTTGTTAAATTTTAAATTTTGCAAAATAAAATTACGATACTGAAAATTCACTTATTTAACCTAACATCACTAATACTAATCGGAGCAGCAGGAGGCGCCGATATAGCTAATTTTGGCGCAGCAGCAACAATAGCACCTTGTTCGGCTTCATTTTTTTTCATGTTCGCATTAGGGTTTTCTACAGTACGTTCTTCCTGTTTAAATTCATCATTTACCTTGTTACTAAATACTTTCCAAGAAAGATATTTGCCGAACAATCCAACTTTTTTAGTCAATCCTACATAACCAACTTCGAGACCTTTGAAAATAGAACTTGTCTCTTTTGTATGTTGCGTATGTTTTACTAACTGCTGTGTTAATTTTTCAATTAATTCATATGCTGTATCGTTATCTGCAGATTTTTTCTCGTTGTCCAGGTTTAACCTCGTCACCTCATCCCTTAGCGACTCAAGCTGCGTTCTAAGAACTATCACCTCTTCATCCTGCAAAAGCTGTACTCTTTGCTGCAATTCAGAGGATGTCTTTTGTTGGTCAGTTGTTACAGCTTGCATCTGTAATGCATGTAATAACGATGTATTTTCTTCATCTTTTCTTCGAGAAATTTTTTCTATCTTAGCACGTTCGCTTTTTTCTTGCTCAAGGCTAGCGCGTAACCGATCATTCTCTTCTTTCTGTTCTTGTAAGCGCTTCTGCGTGGTCTCAAGAAGCATACCCGTTAATTGTTGGCCAACAGCTTGCTCACCTGCACCAGTTTGAACAAGTTCTTTTCGATGCTTCTGGTGTTCTTTTTGATCATAACCTACAGTAGCTGAAGTCGACTCTGAAGAAGGATCTTTCTCTTTCTGTGGTTGCATAAATAATATCCTATCGTTTAAGAGATGATGGGCCTACAATATCTTGTTGTGGATCCGACAGTAAAGAATGAATTATATCATACAATACTTCTGCTTGTTCGTGTTGAGGGTTTAATTCTAATAATTGATCGAGGCATTCTTTTGCCCCTGTTAAATATTTTTCGTCCTTGATCTCATCAGATTCATATTTAGAATGCAAGACTTTAGCTTTGCAATAAAGTGCAGATGTATGTTTAGAGTCATGCTTTAAAACCTCACTATAATCTGTTAGCGCAGCATCTAACATTCCTAAAAACATGCAACAGTCAGCTCTAATCATCATCAAGTGATCTTTTACCGAAATTCCTAAATCTTCATTTGCCTGCAATAAACCCGATATCAATTCAGCAATTTGAAGAAAATCGCCTTCACAATCACGTTCATCAACCAGCGCTGTTACAGCAGCAAAACTATCTTCTATTGCAGAAATTTGTCTTTGTAAAGGAGATAATTCCACCATCGATTCCTTTTCTTCTTGCGGCACTCCCTCTGGAGAAGATACATCGGCTGAATTTATTTCAACAGTTGATTTTTTTGATGGTGCACCGCGATTAAACTGAGTAATTTCATCAATTTTATTAAGCATATCGAGAAAACCGGGATCTTGTATGTAGCCCAAAGAACATAAACCTGCCACAGATATCCGCCATTGCTTAAATGTTCTAAAGTCAACTCGTTCATCTTTGCGTAAAAACTGAATAGCACCACCCACCAACATAACTGCCCAAGCATCTTTATTAGGAATGCCAGCAATTGCTTCTAAAGCTTTAGGATCGAGAATTGGTTTGTCTTTGTATTGTATAATTTTATCAATAAGCGTTAGCGCTTTTAATTTACAAACATAGGGTTTATCTTCGTGCTGTGTAGTTTTATCAAGAGGCTTGTCCGTCTTTGTTCTGCAAAAATAAATCCCTTTTTTGAATTGTTCAACAACCGTATTATTGTCAAGTATCTCTATGTCTAGCAATTGACCTGTTTCTTCATGCCAAATATATTTGTAAGACATCATGCCTTCTTTCTTTTCCCACCTCGTTAAGAATTCTACTTGCACAATAGCCTGGGTGTTTTCTTCAACGATATTCAGTATTGGTTTTAGGAATAATGCCAATAGTTTTTGGATTTTTTCTCTTTTATCTTTAGCTGTGATTGCATTGGTAGAAGATGCAGGAGATGATTGCACAGCATTGCTACCAGCTATCGGCTGTTTAGCATCATGAGAAATAAGAGGACTAAGCGGCGGCGTAAAAAATTGCTGCGAGGGTGCTTCTAATACACCCCTTCTCTGAGATGGCCTCGATGGGGTGCTCCTTATTTCCACCACTCTGGCATCTTCGACCCAAAGCTGTGGCCTTTCTTTACTTAAAGCGCCTGTCAATTGTTGTTCTAGTCCTAATAAAGTATCCGAACTGTGTTGATAACCAATAGCAAGTTTTTCTATTTCCCCACCTACTTGATTGACCTCTTTGACGAAAGCGATACATTGTAACATCACCCGTTTTAATTGTTGGGGTTTATCTTTTCTCCATTTTTTAAAATCTTTATCAATATCTGTAGTAGTCCTCGTAATACGGGAAATTTCATTATTAAATTTTTTATGTATTTGATCCATTAGATGATTTGCGTTCTGTTTCCAGTAATTATCTTCAGGCTTCATATCTTTCTTAAGTTTGAAAATACCAAATTGATCATTAACTTTACCGCGAAGTGATTTATAGGCTTCTTCTATTGCATCTATTAAATGTTCTACCATCTTCAATATGGCGGCGAGACCATCACCCAAAATATGGTAAATTAATATATTGCCACCATCACCAGAAAGCATATAAGCAAGCTCGACGGTAGGAATCAGTCGAGTCAAACGTTCGATGAAATAACAAAATTTATAATAATTCTGAATATCTTCAGGATTACGAAAAACCTGATAGATTGCAGCTGCATTCTCATTTTCTTGTAAAGATGGAAGACCATGGGCTCTAAAAACACCGCCCATCAGAAGGAAACCTCGCTGTTCTTCTCCTAATCCTTCACTCACCAATGCATCTGCTGCTAGTCTCTTTTCATCCTGTTGAGGAACAGGAGTTAAAATAAAATCTTTATCGTCTACAGGTTTTAACTTGCTATAAACTATTCTTCCTAACAGGACCACGTGTTTATCAAGTACATCTGCGCCATATCCCGGAAGACCACCTAATTTTGAATTTCCAATAGTATCTGGAGTAAGGTGCTTCGGTACCGGTTTTGCAGCAATCATAAAAGCGGCTATTTCAACAGCAAAATGACAAGTGTTCTTCATCGCAGTCGTCAATTGTTTTAATAAGTCTCTTGAGCTTCTCTGTTTTTGTATTCTTTCCACTACTTTTGTCATATATTCAAATAAATGCCAAATACTGGTCAACACTTGTTGCAAAACGGGATGGGCTTCTGAATATAAAAAAGTACCACGAATACCTTGCTGAAATACTTCTCTGCGCAAAACCAATCCAATAAAATCTAACCATTTTGTTAATGTTAATAATGCATTGGAATTATCAAGATCAACTTTAGGTAATACGCGACAGAAGGCAATTAAAAGATGGCAGAATTGCGCTGGGGGGTCCCATGCCTTACCTCTCCCTACTATCAGTTGACGACGCTGATTCAAAAAATTTAAAAGCAACTGACAAGCAGTGTCAGCATGCCCCGCTAAAACATTATCAGCAAAATCTTCTACGCCCTGGGGGCTACCAAATGTGTTAAGTGTAATCTCCCCCATATCCTGAAGTTTTACATAAGGCTTTTTTGTGCTCCCAGACGCAACCGTCGGTGGAACGTCTTCGCCAGCAAAGCGCAACTCTACAGGGTAAATTACAGTTGGATTGTCCTTAGTAACAGGAAAGGCCTCGCGCCAAGCTAACCTTAAGCTATTAATCACTTGAATTTCATCAGCACTATATTTTTCTTCGGTAATATATTCATAGATATGTACCGCCACAGCTATGACTGTACCACCAATATCTGCTATACCTGGCATGGTTTACCTTCCTCGTGCAACATATGTGCTGATTTTTTTTGGTATACAATACTGACTCCCTGAAATATGGTCAATCAGTGAATGGCTGACAAGTCTAAGGAGTTTGATTAGAGTTAACATCAATATCCTCTATTTCCCCCATAATTTTTTACTGCGCTTCATTTCTTCTAAAATAAATTTTACAAATAAATTAATATCCATTTCTGTATGCGCATGTTCCAAACCATGAATATATTCTTTTCTTCGTTCCAACTCGACTACAGTCCAAGGATAACCTCCCGAAGCAAACATAGCATTCATAATAAATCGTGCAATGCGCCCATTACCATCCATATAGGGATGAATATAAACAAAGATATAATGGCCAAGAATAGCCCTAACAGCAGCATTGGGTTCTTCCTGCAAACATTCAAAAAAAGCTTCCATGCTATCTAATACCGCTTCTTTTGGCGGCGGTGCATGGCGAGAATTTCTAATATAAACTCGATCATTTCTGTAACCAATTAAATCTGCTACAGAAATAATATTTGCTCGCACGCAAGGGGCAAATAATTGTTGATACCAAGTTGACAAATCTTCTGCTACACATTTGCCAGGATTTTTCTTTTTGAGAATTTTTGTTAATGTATCTTTTACTGCCTGAAAACATTCAAAATAGCCGCGTGCAGCCAAGGCGTTTTTTTCAGTTGCATCAGTTGAGTTCAATTCAGGGTTCCAATTATTTCTTCTTACCTTCTCTATAAGCTCTTTGGTAACATGATAGCCTTCGATAGACAATGAATTATAGGCATCATAACTATACATTTCATTCACTTTATCAAGATAACTTTTTGTGTTTTTTGGCAGGCCAGGTTCTGCCTGAAATTTATCGACAATAATATTACGATATTTATTCCACATAACTTTAATTCTTGCCGCATAGGGGGAACTCACTCTGCCAATAAAATATTTTGGAGATTCTTCAGAAAACGGATTGACTGGGATTATTTTTTCGCCTGCGGTTTCTAAATCATCTTGTATGGCTTTGGCTTGATCAAGCATATCGAAAAACTGATAAGCGCCGATAATGCGTTCTGCCGCACGGAGAAAATGATGTTTTATAATTAACCGGCTCAAATCAGCAGATGACCGAATAGTTCGTAATGCAATTTCTATATCCGCACTATCACGACGAAAAAAAGTAGGTGTGATTTTACACAACGCATAAGCAAGCGGCATGACTTGTAAACCCTGAAACTCTATTTTTTCTTTGGGTATATTTTTAGAATCCGCATAGGTTAAAATCGATGTTTTAAAAGGTAAATGCAAAACCGTTCCGCCAGTAGGAACAATAATAATTACTTGCTTTGGAATTAACGTAGTGCCAATTTGTAGCGAAAGCGAAATTTCAGCAGATAAACAATAATTATTTTTATAGCGTTTATTACAATATATGCGTAAAAAATCCCAAAAATTAGCATGCCATGCTGCAGAATCACCCAGCGCAAGATCAGGTCGAGTTAAGAGATACCAACCCTTAGTGATTTCTTGCAGCCACTTTGTTCGAACTAACAAAGTGCGATCCTTGCGGGTTACCTCCGCCGATTGGATGATATTGGCGCCTTTTTTATCAGCGATAGCTTTTACATTTTCCAGGGCTTCAGCGATTTTATGGTTCTGCATGGATGCCGCTCTAATCAATTACTCAGTTATTATACTCTTCGCGTTTGAATCTTAGGCGTTGTTGCTTTCGACCTCTCGCAATGCTCACATATAACCCATATGCTCCGCTTGCTCGGGTCTCAGCGCCTAGCCTAAAATCCAAACGCTTTGAGTATATATTAGCAATTACTCGGAGTTTCTGCAAGCAATTACTCAGTTTTCCTGCAAGCAATTACTCGGAGTTGCTGCATAATACTGGCGGCAACTGTACCAGTGCATATAACTTATCATCGATTAGGGTAAATAAGGCATTGGAGGAAAGGGCTTGATATTGCGGGTGGGCTTGCAGACCATAATCTCCCAAATATTTTATAGCAGTCGCTTTTAAGCGCAGCAATTCATGCGCCCAACACCATGGGCTGGAATAAATCGGTGGTTGCAACGCAGCGCGATCTAACTGTGTTTTGAGCAAAACAATGTCTGTAATACTGAGAAAATCAGTCATTACAATTTCTATTTGCTGTTGTAATCTTTCGAGCACCGCTTGTTTTTGTGCTGGCTCAAAAGAATTCCAATTAATTACTTCGCGGTATTCACGTTTACAACCGCGACAGAAATCGTCACCGTAAACAGTGGAGCAAATGCCGATGCAAGGAGATGGAGGCGAGAAAGCCATAATTTAATATTCATTAGCTGTTTGTAATACTTCACAAATCAAATCTTTCGATAAATAATAACCACATTTTATTAGTTGATCAATGGTGGGTCGCACTTCTTTAATCAAGCGATGTCGCTTCGCCAATAATAGAATACCTGTGCAAATGCAATCAAAGGGCCCGCGTCTACAACAATTTTTTCACTTAAACGTCTGAAGCTCATTATGCAACTCAGCAATTGAATAGTTCACAACTGGCACACCTAACTTACCTAATATTTCTATAAATATTTCTAATGATTGGTTGGCTAATTTGGCTGCTTTTTCTAGTGCTATAGAACCTTCTTTGTATAGACTAACAGCCAGAGTAAGCGGCAATCCCATTTCCAGCATCTCTTCGCTAAAAGGAACAGCAAGGAAAACTGGGCGGCCTCTTTTGGTAATTAGCGATAGCTTACCTTCTTCGGCATCGTGAATAAGCATACCGGTATGCTCTCGTAAGTCTCGAACTGAAAATGTGTCCATAAATTACCTTTTGATAATATATAATTGTGCTATCAAGTGATAGCACATTGGACAACATATTTCCAATATTTTGAAAATAAAGAACTACGATCTACATAATATTTGCACAAAAAGCAGCCAAAAGCGTAGATCGTAGACTTGACCTCTAGGTTTTTAATGACCCATATTACTCAGTATTAAAATAGCGTTTGTTGGGTACATAGCATTTGAATAGTAGTAAAAACAAACTATATTGTGTCCACTTATGTAGCCATAGTATCCCAGGCGGGTATTATTAAGTGCAGCGCTGGTTACCACACAACTTGCATCGGTACAATTAATAGGGCGTTGCATCTGCCTTTTTTGCTGCTGCTCAACGCTTATAAAATCTTTGCCGTTCGAAGAACCCGTAATATAACCAATGCTATCAGGATCCGTAGGGCGCACCGCAGTAAATATGGGCGTTCCGTTTAAGGGACAATTTGCCTCCGCTTGTGCCAGGGTATTAAATACTTCATCGACAGCCAATGCTGGAACCGAGATAAAACTTGCTGCTAAAGCAACTGCCATAAGTATTACTTTTTTCATAGGTGCACCTCGCAAAGTTAATGTTAAGGTTGATTATAACAAACATAGTGAAAATTACAATGCCCTAAACACTAAAACTCTCGCCGCAGCCGCAGCTACCGGTTTCATTGGGGTTGATGAATTTGAGCGA
>JABDBA010000017.1:32162-43963 GCA_013288885.1 Gammaproteobacteria bacterium
ATAACAAACATAGTGAAAATTACAATGCCCTAAACACTAAAACTCTCGCCGCAGCCGCAGCTACCGGTTTCATTGGGGTTGATGAATTTGAGCGATCCGTTGAGGCCTTCGCGGACGTAATCTAATTGTATGCCTTGTAATGCAGGCAAACTTTCTGTGTCGATATAAACGGCTAATTCAGGTTCGATTTGGAAAATATGATCATCGGCGTTTTTGCTAAAAACGTAATCGACGACATATTTAAAACCAGAACATCCGGCTTTTTTTGTACCTACGCGCAAACCAATCGCTTGATGTTTTTCGATTTGTTTTTTTACATACGCAATCGCGCTGGCGGTCATGGTGACGCCGTTGTTAGTTGGCTTGCTAGCGTTTGGATCGTATATTTGTACTGTGTCTTTCATATTTCATCTACTTCCTTGAATATACTTTGTCAGTTCCCCAAGTACCTAGCCATTCCCGCCCTCAAGTAGCTCATAATGCCGACACTAAAATTTAGTGCGATTTAGCAGCGAAAGTGACAAAGAGTTTTTGTCTTTCTCGTGTTGTTCTTTAGTACATATGTAAGATTCTCAGCAGTTTTTTAATCCAAATTTTAATAGTATAGTGCACCGTGTATCTGTTCTTAGTAATAAAAGGTATTTCATTAACTCTAACCGCAAGGAGCTGTCTTATGACACCCGATCAAACCCAAACTTCACATAAGCAGTCTGCCTCACTTTCTAAAATTCGTGAATCTAAAAAAGAATCTCCGGCTAAACCCGAGGCCAATAGTGCAGGTGACCAAAAAACACTCAAAGAGATTTTAAAGCCAAGCTATGAACAAAGAGCAAAAATAAAAAGCTTATTATTTGACGATCATTCTTTGCAAATAAGCGATGTCTATTTTACGATTGATGAATCCATAGAAATGAGAGCAAAGGAAGTAAAAGAAGGTGATGAGAAAAAGACAGAACAACAAAGCGATAAAACACCGCAAAAAACGACAGCAACCGTCGCCGAAATATTTACGCCAGTAATAGACCCAAAAAAACCTGCTGAAAATAAATTAGAAGATAATAAAGAAGAAAAAACAGTACCACCCTCTATTCGACGCGTATTGATTGTGGGTAAGCCAGGCAGTGGTAAAACCACGTTGAGTAAATGTATCGCTCAACAATGGATCCAAGGTGGTGAAGCTAAGCAAGAAGGAATGTCCACGCGAACAGGATGGTCAGTACGTTACGATCAAGTGTTTTGGGTAACATTAAGAGATTTGCATGATTTTGCCAATAGTAGCATGCTACAAGATTGTGCTAATTCACCTCTAACATTAGCGGCATTTATCCATTTGATGTGTATAAAGCATTATGATCCTAAAAATGAGCATTTTAAAAATGTAGGAATTTTACGGATTCAACATGTTTTGCGCACTCAACCACAACGCACTTTATTAATATTGGATGGTTTTGATGAAATTAGAGAACTCTTTGTTAAAAATCCTCAAGTCAAGACTTTAGTTAATCTAGCCCTAAATCCATCTTGCGATTTAATTGTGACGGGACGTGATTATGGCTTACCACCACCAGAAGTGCAATTCGATCGGCGCTTAACCAATCAAGGTTATACTGATGATCAAGTTATGAAATACATTGATTCCTACTTTGATAGTTTACCTACTAAAAAATCCGATCCGAATTTTAAAGAACAAGTAAAGAAAACAGTAAAAGGCGATTACCGCTTATGGGCGCATGCCCACACCCCATTGCTTTTATTATTAATCTGTGAATCCTATCGTCAGTTAATGCAACAAGGCAAAAAACCTACAGAATTATCATTGCTTGATTTATACCAAAATAATTTAGAGGTATTTATTCGACGTTATTTAGAATGGGCATATAAAGGGTCGGAACATGAGAAAAGTAATCTCAAGGATAAGACCTTAGAACAGTTGGTAGATCTTTGCCGGGTTGAGATTGGATTTTTACAAGAGCTATCGTTTGAAGCCATTACTCGAAATCCAGCCGTTCAACGTTTTGATGCCGCCCTAAAAGATCAGGTAATAACAAGAATAAAAGATAGGCCTGGAGTAATCCTTTGGGATGGGTATTTTGAATCCGCATTAAATTTGGGATTTTTAGACCAGCTGCCAGGAGGAGAAAGGTCTTTATTAAAGAAAACACATGAATTTAGCCATTTAACCTTTCAAGATTATTTTGCGGGACGCCATATTGTAGCGCAATTAAAACGATATAATAAAGATGCATACAAATGGCTGCGGGAAAATAAATATAACCCCAAATACCGCGAGGCGCTCAATTTTATTTGCATGATGATGGCGCCTCACCATGAACATGAATATGAGGAATTTTGGAAAGTACTGCTTGATGAACGTACGGATTTAACTGATTTAACCGGCGTGAGTTATTTACAGTTGGCTATGTATAGTTTGGAAGCTGTGCAATGTAATGTTAATGTTCCTGGTATTAAAGGTCATTTAAAAAATATTCATGATGCGATTCTAAAAAGCACTGAAGAAAAATTTTTCAATCAGATGTTTTGGTTACATACAGCCATAGTGCGTTGTCCATCAATTGCACAAGCTGATCCATTAATAGATACGCGCCGTAAGCAATTATTAAACAAATCAGCTTTTGGCCTGAGAGAAAGATTAAAGGATAAACCAGATCACGATCAATTAAAAAGGCTGTTGATTGAAATTAAGAACAAAGAAAAACAAATTGGTGCATTTAATATATTGGAAAAAATATACATTCAACAGGCAAAATTACTTTCAGTTATTGAACTTGGCATGTTGTTAAAAGGCTTATTAGAATTAGCAAAAGATAGGAGTGCACATCTAGATGAAATAAGATCTAACGTATTCAAAGCATGTGCAGAACTCGCAGAATTTGTTACCCCTACTGAACGTAGTGAGCTATTAAAAGAATTAATGGTTTTATCGAAAGATAAACAATTTCAAAAAGACGTTGTTGATGCTCTTAAGATATGCGCTGCTCAAGCAGGATTATATACAGCTATAGAGCGTAGCGCGTTATTGCAAAAAATTCTAGGATTGGTGAAAGATAAGGAAGTGCTCAAAAAAGAAAGTGAAATAAGACAATTTGAAGATGATTTATTTCCATATCTCGGTCATGATTATCAATCTAAACAATTATCTAACGCATTAAGTAGATACGTTGGTCAGGCAGAAAAATTTTCACCTACAGAACGCAGTGAACTATTAAAAATACTTTTAACAACAGCAAAAGATAAAGAGATGAATGGGTTATTAGGAGCATTAAAAGCAGGTGTGGAGCTAGCAAAATTTGTTACTCCCACTGAACGTAGCGAATTATTAAAAGAACTACTGGGGTTAATAAAAGATAAAGGGAGGCGAAAAGAAGCATTTAAAGCCTTGAAAAATTACGCATTAGAAGCAGGAGCATTTACACCTACAGATCGTAGTGAATTATTCAAGGCACTTCTTGCGTTAGTGAAAAATAATGAGATGCGAAAAGAAGCATTTAATATGTTGGAGTGTTACGCATCACAAGCAGGAGCATTTACAACTGAAGAGCGTGATGAACTATTCAATGAACTGATGGTATTAATAAAAGATAAAACAATACAAAAAGAAGCGATTGGATTACTTCAGGGAAATGTATACCAGCCAGCATCAGGAGCATTTATCACATTTACACCTACACAACGTGGTATATTATTCAATGAAGTAATAATATTAGTGAAAAATAAAGATGCGCAAGAAGAAGCACTTAAAACTCTTCATCGATATATATACCATGCAGAAGAGCTTACGTCTATCGAACGTGGCATATTATTCAAAGAATTAATGGTGTTAGTAAAAGATAAAAATGCACTAAATCAACTGTCTAGTGTGATAAGTCAATTCGCAAGGTTAGCAGCAGCATTCACGCCGAGAGAACGTGATGAACTCTTAAAAGAAATTCTGATATTGGCTGAAAAAAAATTAACTGTATTAACAGGAAAATTAGACCGGGAGACAAAAGATGTACTTGAAATATTAGAAGCTTATACTGTGCAATTAAGAAAATTTCCAGATGATGAGCGCGTCAAAGTATCAAGTCAGGTGTTATCATTCGTATCAAAAAACAGAAATCTCGTACATAAAAACCCCGAAAATTTTAGTCCTCCATATGGACGGGAGTCATTAGCAGCGAGGCTTGATGAAGCATTATTAGCTTGTGTTGGATATGGTGGTCGATATACTCCTAACGCCGATCGAAAGCAAATATTCGGTATGTTTTTTTACACGCAAGTAGATATGATAAACGGTGTTAATTGGTTAGCCGCAGAATTATTAGGAGTTCCTTACACATCAAGTTATAGCACGTTAGAGGGTATGATTAAACAGGGTAAATTATTAGCTGCGACTCCTCTGCAGCAATTACTTGAAGTGTATTTTAAAGATACAGCAAATAATGAGGCAAATACTGCGCCTCGCAGTGAACTTTGGTTACAAATTGTAGTCAGACGTGCTGTATTAGAAGGAGTTACTTTTGTTGAGGTGGGTAATGAGCTACGCTTGTATGGTGCTAGAGAGCAAGCGTTGCAATCTGTGTCGATAGCTGGGGTGAAAGGAACGCCAAAATTAAAGACGTTATATGCCAAACTCAAAGTTTCACTGGCTTTGTCATTATCAACAACAACAGTTGCCTTACCAGACGAGAAGCAGCAAGACAGTCATGTTGAGATTGTAACGTTACGCCGAGAAATTTACGGAGTAAAAGTACAATTAGAAGAAAAATTAGAAGAAACCAGAGTTGAAATGTTAACAAGAATGGAAGCATTAAAAGTTGATCTCATAAGCCGTTTCGATCCAGCAATACAAAGTCTTGAGACACGTATTAATGAACATCAATCAGCTATTGACCAGCAAAGAGAAGCCATTTCAACCTTGCAAGGTAGTGTGATGCAAATTCACGGTAAGGTTGCAACTGTTCTTAGCACACTATCTCAGCAGCAAGATCAAATTAAAAAATGCGAAGAATTAGCGAAAGAAATAACAGCATGGAAGGAGAGAATTGATAAAGATGAAAAAAGGAATGAAGAAAAATATGAAAAACAGGCTAAAGAACTTTACGAGCAACAAAGAAAATTAGAAGTCCATATGCAAAAAATCAAAGACAATGTAGATAAATTAAAAAAAGAGGATGCGCATGATGCTAAACTCATAAAAGAATTGATGGAAAAACAGGAGAAATTAACTAAGCAATATGAAGAAGGGCAAAAGCGATTAGCTGAACGCGATGCGTTGATGCAAGATCCTAAACTTGCAAAATTTTACCGTGGTATGTACACTCACTTGATAGGTTTCTTTTTGGCTTGTACTACAGCTAGATCTAGTTTAATTAAAATTCAACCCGACCCAAGTTTGAAAGAAAAAATCCTGAAAGTATTTTTGAAATGCGTAGGGAAAATTCCAGTACCTGGACTTGACGCAGCAATGACCTTTATTAATGGGATGATTGAATGGTATAATGAAAAACGTGAAAAAGAAGGGCGCGAACGCGCTATGAGCAACGCTCCAATTGGATTAACCGAACAAGAAAGAATGATTGAGGACATTACGCGAGAAACTATTTGTCGATATGTTCAACATATTAAAATAATTAAAACTGATGAGGATATATCCAACTTAGCAGATTTTGCCGTTCGTAAAATTATTACTGGTACCTCGCAGCCATCAAATATGAGTGATAGTGAAGCTAAAACTATTGATGTAAAAGGGGCTGTTGAAAAAAATTATATATTATGTATGGTAAATTATCTGCATCAAGAATTAGACTTAAAAGAAGTTAATTCACCAATGGTAAAAGCTGTTGATGGAAGAGTCAATAAAATGATTAAATGGGATGCCAATAGTATTTTTCAACATACCGGCATTTGGAGTGAAAAGCATTATTATTATTCGGTTGATGATAAAACTAAGAAAAAGGGGGCAGTGAAATGTCTTTATAAAGAATATGGTTTCCGTGTGATTAAAGATGACGTTCTAGCTGCAAGTGTAGCTACAAAGCAAGAATTTAAAGCATATGGTACTTTACCAGAAGGAAGTTTTGTATTTACTCAGGAAGTTACTCAAGTTGCACAGTTGATAGTAGTATTCGGTTCTTTAGCCGTGCACTCTGGTAAAGAAGCTATAGCTGCTGGAGGTAGCGCAGTATTGGAATCGGATTCTGAAGAACTATATAAGCTAGGTGGGCAATTTATGGCAGGCCAAATAAATTTAGTGGAAGGAGCAAAGCAAGCCGTAGCTTCATTGACGAATAATTAGTAATCGCTAAATTGATGTTAAGGTTGGTAATAACAAACATAGTGAAAATTACAATGCCCTAAACACTAAAACTCTCGCCGCAGCCGCAGCTACCGGTTTCATTGGGGTTGATGAATTTGAGCGATCCGTTGAGGCCTTCGCGGACGTAATCTAATTGTATGCCTTGTAATGCAGGCAAACTTTCTGTGTCGATATAAACGGCTAATTCAGGTTCGATTTGGAAAATATGATCATCGGCGTTTTTGCTAAAAACGTAATCGACGACATATTTAAAACCAGAACATCCGGCTTTTTTTGTACCTACGCGCAAACCAATCGCTTGATGTTTTTCGATTTGTTTTTTTACATACGCAATCGCGCTGGCGGTCATGGTGACGCCGTTGTTAGTTGGCCTGCTAGCGTTTGGATCGTATATTTGTACTGTGTCTTTCATATTTTATTTACTTCCTTAGCACCGTCACGGCTTTGCGAATTTTTTCTATTGAATAATCAATTTCTTCTTGTGTGGTAAATCTTCCCAAGGAAAAACGCAATGAATTGCTTGCAAGTTTTGCATTCACCCCCATACTCAATAATACCCGCGATGGTTCGCGTGAACCCGCGTGACAAGCAGAACCGGTAGAAATTGCCAAATCTTTTAGCGCAGGTAGCAAGGTATTGTGATCAAGATCAGCAAAAGAAATATTCATTATATTTGCCACTCGCGCTGCGCCATCCCCATTCAAATAAACCTGACCTAACTCCTTTATATTATGCCACAAAAGATCGCGTAAGTTTTGTAAACGTGGCGCTTCCATCGACATTTCTTGCTGCGCTATCGCAAATGCTTCCCCCATCCCCACAATCTGATGGGTAGGTAACGTACCCGAGCGCAACGCATGTTCTTGCCCAGCACCCTGCAACTGCGATTGCAACTGCACCCCCGATTGACGATTGATATATAAAGCACCCATTCCCTTCGGGCCATAAATTTTGTGGGCCGAAAAAGCCATTAAATCAACGGGTAATTTTTGCAAATCAATCGGCAATTTACCCACACTTTGCACCGCATCGACATGAAAAAAAACACCTTCCCTTCGCGTTATTTTGCCTATCGCTGCAATATCTTGCATGACGCCTGTTTCATTATTAACCTGCATAATAGAAACTAAAATAGTGTCGCGTTGTAACGCATCGGCTAATTTTTGCAAATCGATGGAACCATTTTTTTCTGGTTGCAAATACGTAACAGTAAACCCTTCACGCTCAAGCTGTTTGCAAGTTTCAAACACTGCACTATGTTCACTTTGACAAGTCACAATATGACGGCCTTTGTCACGATAAAAATACGCAACGCCTTTGATCGCTAAATTATTGGATTCCGTCGCACCCGAGGTCCAAATAATTTCATCAGCAGTGGCATTAATTAATTCCGCTACTTGCTGCCTGGCATCAGCAATCGCTTGTGCAGCAGCGCGGCCATAATAATGACCGGACGATGGATTACCAAAATCCCCTTGCAGAGTGAGGTAAGCCAGCATTTTTTCTGCTACGCGCGGGTCAACCGGGGTCGTCGCTGCGTAGTCTAAATAGATAGGAAGCTTCATACATTATACCTTCGACTCTTCTATTGTTGTTAAAATTCCCCGTAAAATTTTCATTTCACGCCGATCTAAACGGGTGCGATTAAATAAACAGCGCAAGCGCTGCATGATTTTGTTTGATCGTGTTGACTTCAAAAATCCTATATCAAATAAAACTTTTTCAAGGTGCTGATAAAAATATTCTAAATCCGCCGTCGTTGCTGGTGGATGTTTTTTTTCAGGGCCTGAATTTTCGTGCGCCAAACTATTCAAATAAGCAACTCTCATTTCATAACACATCACTTGTACTGCAGCCGCCAAATTCAGTGAGCTATACTCAGGGTTAGCAGGAATTTCCACCTGAAAATGACAATGTCGTAATTCTTCGTTGCTCAACCCATTTTGCTCGTTACCAAATACTAACGCAATATTAGGGATTACTGCACTTTCTTGCGCGATCTTTTGTGCCGCATCACGCGCACTGAGCACCGTCCACGGCACATCGCGCGCACGAGCACTGGCACCTATTACCAAACCACAATCTTGAATGGCGGGTAAAAACTCGCTAACCACAGTCGCATTCAGCAAAATATCAGCCGCATGAGCAGCGCGTTCAGTCGCATGAGGGTTAGGGAAAAGCTTGGGCTTAACCAAAAAAAGCTGTGAAAACCCCATGGTTTTCATCGCCCGCGCCACAGCACCAATGTTACCTGGGTGGGTCGGGTGGACTAATACAATGCGAACGTTAGTAAACATTTGATAAGATTGAGTTATAATTAATAGCTATATGGGTATAATATCATTAAAAGCACTAGCAAGGAAAAGACCATGAAACTCATTAGCAGCAGTATTTTCATCACCCTATTATTACTAAGCACCACCAGCGTCGCCGACACCACAGCTACCACCCCCGTTGATAACAACTGCCCTACCGGCTACTCCTGCTGCCCCGATATGAGCAACACCATGGATGCAGACGGCAAACAATGGCAATTAACCGGGCAACCCCTACATAGCAACACCTTTGCCATGGCGTGGTGGACATCAACTGTTAGCACTCTTGCAGACGCCAAAGGCTATGTAACCTGTTATTATAACCTTAACGGAAAAAACCCTTATACCTTGGAAAGCATCTACCCAGCATTAAAACCAGCAAAAGGCTCTAAAAAATGGCTGCCGGGCAAAATGGAAAACGCGATGGAATGCACTAGCACCCAATTAAGCGATTGCCCATTTTTGATCGGGAAGTATTAATAGCGCATTTACTCCTAATCTACAACATTACACAACAGCCTGAAGTTTTAGCTGTAATTCTCAGTTGCTGTTCTTCTTGTTGCTGCAGTTGAGTATCAGCATTTACGACATTCAATACATCCGCTTTTTTTTCGTCTTTTTCTGCATTATTTTTGCAACTGGCTTGTAAAGCACTCGCGCCAAACATTGTCGATGAATGTGTTGCTTGTGAAACAATGGGTTTGAGTTGTTGCGCAGCTTCTAAATCCGTTTTCACTTTAGCGATTTTCGGATGCTCTGGATTTATTTCTAAATAAATCGAGAATGCTTTTTCAAGATTAAACAAAGCATTTTCGCGATCTTTCAATGCAAGATAATCTTTTCCTAAATCATGATACGATTCAGCAACTTCTGGATGTTTTTCAGGGTATTTACTTAACCGAATTGTTAGCGCTTTTTCATGGTAGCTAAATGCTTCTTGTAAATTACCTAAAATGCGGTGCGCATTACCCATTCCATTGTACGTTTGAGCAACACGAGGATGAGTATCATCAAACGTAGTCACAAAAATATTACGTGCTTTTTCGAAACAATCCATTGCCGTTTTAGCATCATTCGAATCATTATAAGCATTTCCCAAATTTTTATAACAGACCGCCACATCCGGGTGTGCATCACCAAAAGTCGCCGATCGAATCTTCAGCGACTCTTCATAAGACTCAATGGCCTTTTCTGTTTCTCCTAAAGCGCTGTACGCTAACCCTAAATTATTGTAGCTCACAGCCACATACTTGTGCGCCCTGCCTAAAGTCGCCAACCAAATCTCGAGCGACTGTTCATAATAACCAATTGCTTTTTTTGTTTCTCCTAAAGCGCTGTACGCACTCCCTAAATTATTGTAGCTCACAGCCATAGAAGGGTGCGCCTTGCCTAACGTCGCCAATCGAATCTCCAGCGATTTTTCAAAATACCCCATCGATTTTTTAGGATTCCCTAATACGGTGCTAAACAAATCTCCTAACGCGGCATATAAATTCGCTTGTGCAATAGCTGCGGTATCTTCTTTGCCTATAATTGGATTCACAAAGGGGGTTAAATATTCCGCGACGGCTTCTAGATGCGGTTGTAATTGTTTAGCTCTAGCGTAATCTGTTGTTTGTTTTTGAAAGGGATAAAGCTTGAATAAAGTATTTGCTAGCGGTTTTAAGCGTTCTGCCCACACATCCACTGTTTTATCGGTATCAGCATGCTGGTCTTTCCACCGAATGACATCTTGCACCGGACGGTGGATTTTAAAACCATTTTCCGCCGAGGCAATCATCGAGTAATTTTTTAAAACGATAATGAGATCATTTAAATCGTTTAACGTTACGCCCAATGATTTTTGTAACATTTCTTCGGTGATGCCTTCGGCATATAAATAACCACAAAACATTAAGCATTGTTCTGCTTTGACAGAGCGTTGTTGAATTTGGGCTAACGATAATTGCCATGTTGTTAAAATGGTTTGGTTGTAACTAAAATTGCCATCCTCTTCTTCATCGGATTTAACTTCTGTTGCCGTTGTTTTTGTTGTTTGCGGTTGCTTGGCAAGTATCTGTAATCCACTTTCTTGATAGCTCCTTAAGTATTGCGCGATGGTATCACCGGTTCGAATGATATAAGCCACAGCATGGGAAAGTGCGAGCGGTAAATTGCCGAGGGCAGTGGCCAATTGTTCGCATTCGGATACAGTGGTATTGGGTAAAAAGCTTTGAATATACTCTGTTGATTCTTGCTGGCTAGCGGATCCCGCTAGAGCTTCTTCTTCTCCCATTTGTGTTTTTGAGTTACTACTAGGGATTTTAGGTTGCATAATTTAAGTCCTTCTGGGTAAGAGAGTTAGAGGGAAAGAATAGAACACTCCTTGAGTAAAATCTATCAGCAAAATAGGGAAAGCTTCCCTGGGAAGCAGATATTCGTAGCTGTTAAAATACTGATGTTACAGAAAAGTAAGCAGGGGCTTGCTTATGAGCACATCTCAGATATAATCAAAACATATGCAACCTATTCTCAACATCGCGCTTCGTGCGGCCCGTAAAGCAGGCCAAATTATCATTCGATCGATTGAACATCTAGAAAAACTGCAGCTTATCGAAAAACACAAAAATGATTTTGTGACCGAAGTCGACCGGCAAGCAGAGGCCGCTATTATCGAAATTATCCGCTCGGCTTTTCCGAACCACGGCATTCTTGCCGAAGAAAGTGGTTCATCTCCTGGCGATGAAACCACTTGGATCATCGACCCGTTAGATGGCACAACTAATTATATTCATGGTTTTCCACACTTTGCGGTTTCTATCGCCATTCAGCAGAAAGGCCGCATCGAACACGCATTGATTTTTGACCCCATCCGGCAAGAAACGTTTATGGCTTCACAGGGTGAAGGTGCGCGTTTAAACGATTACCGCATTCGCACCAGCAAACGCCCAGGCCTCGATGGTGCATTATTAGGAACGGGTTTTCCGTTTCGGTATCAGCAACAATTAGAGGGCTACATTAAAACCCTGCAAACATTAATGCCACTTACCGCAGGCATTCGCCGTGCTGGCTCTGCCGTGCTTGATCTGGCCTATGTAGCCGCCGGACGTTTAGACGGTTTTTGGGAATTCGGCTTAGCCCCCTGGGACATCGCCGCCGGTTCATTGTTAATCCAAGAAGCAGGTGGC
>JABDBA010000018.1:0-43010 GCA_013288885.1 Gammaproteobacteria bacterium
ACCACTCAATTGTTTCGGAATCGCAAAATTAAAACCAGGCATGGTAGTAAACTCTGTTTTTTGAAAGCCATTACTCAAAATAGCATGAATCACCGCACGCGTAGTGGGAATACTAAAACGCTGACCGCCTTGACCATACGGCCCGCCAGTCCAACCCGTATTCACTAAATAAACCGGTGCGCCAGTTTGATCTAAACGCTTGATTAATAATTCAGCATATACTTTAGCAGGACGTGGGAAAAACGGCGCACCAAAACACGTACTAAACGTAGTTTTAATCGGCTCGGTTTGCCCCACTTCAGTGCTGCCTACTAATGCGGTATAACCACTTAAAAAATAATACGCTGCTTGTTCTTTAGTTAATTTAGCAACAGGAGGTAACACGCCGTATAAATCACAGGTTAAAAAGATAACTGCATTAGGGTGGCCGCCGTTATTTTTTTCTACCCGTGCCGGAATAAATTCACGCGGATAAGCTACGCGCGTATTTTGCGTTAAAGTCGCATCGCTATAATTTGGCACTAAGGTTTTAGGATCAAGCACCACATTTTCCATCACCGCACCAAAACGAATGGCATCCCAAATTACCGGTTCGCGTTCTTTTGAAAGATCGATACACTTAGCATAACAACCGCCTTCAAAATTAAATACACCGGTGTCGCTCCAACCGTGTTCATCATCGCCAATTAAAAAACGATCGGGGTCAGCGGAAAGCGTAGTTTTACCTGTGCCTGACAAACCAAAAAATAATGCCGTATCTTTGTTATGGCCAACATTGGCAGAACAATGCATCGGTAATACACCAGCTTCTGGTAACAAGAAATTCAATACTGAGAACATGGCTTTTTTAATTTCGCCCGCGTAACGATGGCCGCAGAGCAGAACTTTGTGTTCAGATAGATGAATGATCAACGCAGCATCACTGTTAACACCATCACGCGTAGGATCGGTGATAAGCCCTGGTGCGCTTAAGATCGTCCATTCCGGTTTGCCGTTTTCATAAAAATCATCGGGGCGGATAAATAATTGGCGCGCAAACAAATTGTGCCAAGCATATTCGGTAATCACTTTGAGCGGTAAATGATGTACCGCATCAGCACCCACTTGCAGGTGCGAAACAAAGGTATCTTTGGTTTTAAGGTATTCTTCTGCCCGTTTCCATAAAGCATGGAATTTGTCTTCCTGGAACGGCTGGTTGACCGTGCCCCAGTCAATTTTACTGGCAGTTTTGGTCTCTTCTACAATAAAGCGGTCTTTGGGGGATCGGCCGGTGCGCTTGCCGGTGGCTACGGTCAAGGCCTGGTTAGCCGCCAATACGCCTTCGCCGCGTGCCACCGCGATTTTGACGAGTTCAGCCACTGGGATATCGGTATGGATAGTCGGGGAGGTCATGGTTTAGGTCTCCAAAGGTTGTTTAGGACTTACGCTAAATGCGCTATGCTTCGTTAAAAACTCGCTCGCAATCCTCACATATAACCCATATGCTCCGGTTGCTCGCTCGTTTTTGCCTCGCCTAGCATCATTTATCATAAGCCCTATTGTTGTAATATTGTGCTAAAGATACGCGATTTTGGCGGGGAAATAAATGCTTATTTCCACTTAATATTACACCCCATGCTGGGTTTCTGGTCAGCAGATACGGGTTTGTGGTCTAGAATATTTTCCAGTGCGTCACGGATATCTTTGCCAGTCACGGGGGTATTATTGCCAGGCCGTGAGCCGTCTAATTGGCCGCGATAAACGCACTTTAAATTTTTGTCGAAAATATAAAAATCCGGTGTACAGGCGGCGTCATAGGCTTTGGCCACTGCTTGCGATTCATCATAAAGATAATGAAAAGGATAGCCAAGTTGTTTGGCAACCGCGCGCATTTTATCAGGGGCATCATCAGGGTGCGAGGTAATATCATTTGAGCTGATGGCGATAAAAGAGATGTTTTTAGGCTGATAATCCTTAGCCAAATGCACTAATTCATGTTGCACGTGTTTCACAAACGGGCAATGGTTGCAGATGAACATAACCACTGTGGCTGTATCTGATTTAAGTTGTTCTAAACTCAAAGTATTACCGCTGATAGCATCCGGCAATTTAAAACTGGGTGCTTTGGTCCCCAAAGCGAGCATATTGGAGGGGGTGAGTGCCATGTCAGGTCTCCTATGTATATAGTATTAATGCAAGGTAGTTTAACATTAATAGGGGCCGATGGGCGAGTAAAAAAGTTGATGGCCATGCTTAATTTATAGTATAATTTGACTTACCCGAGTCTATATATGAGGAGAAAGTAATGCGCCCAAAGAACCTTAATGTGAACATTAGCCACGACGACCAACACCTTGGCAACTTATTTGTTAAAGCAGTACAACATTTATACGTGAGAATCAAACCCGATTTCACACTTGAGCAGAGAATAGAAGCAATCGCGGTTGCCTTTAAAGAAGGTCTAGATATTTTGAAAGATATGGGGCCAGTTGCTATTAAACAGTTGCGGGAAAATAACCCAGAGTTTAACCTTGCTCTTACCGCAATAGTAAAATTTGTAGCTCAGCAAATGGAAATTGGTCAGCGGTTGCCGCCTGCGAAAAAGGCAAGTATAGAACCGCCACATATCGAGCAACTTAAACAAGAATTTATGCGAGCAGCGCATAATTTGCGCATTAAAATCAAGCCTGAATTTACATTTGAACAGAGAATGAGGGCAATGGAAATTGGCTTTAAAAATTGTGACGCAGCTTTGTCGGCTATGGGAACCTCATCTGTGGAACGCCTGCGGAAGAATGATCCAGAGTTTAATTCTGTTCTTTCTGAGATAGAACGGTTTATAGATCGGGTACATAGCAATAATCAACAAATGCAAAATAATTCTTCATCTTCAGTATCTGCCCCTGCTATTGTTGAAGATAGGGAACCCGTTGTTATGTCTCACTATCGGTCACCAAGTCCGCGTGCAGCCGGCTAAAAAATAGCGGAAGAGGTTATTATTATATCCGTTAATCATATAATACCCCCGTTTCAGGGGGTATCTGTTTTTTGTCTAATAATCTGTTTAAAATCACCCTACCTTCAAACGCTTTCAGAGCGGAGCCAATTCTAAAGGAAAATTAAATGGCCAAACTTTATTTCTACTACTCCGCAATGAATGCGGGTAAGAGCACTATGTTATTACAATCAAGTTATAATTACCAAGAGCGTGGTATGGCGACGGTGATTTTCACGCCTAAGATCGATACACGTTATGGTGTGGGCAAAATCCAATCACGCATTGGTTTAAATGCCGATGCCGTGCCGTTTGACAGCACATTAAATTTATTTGATCACGTGGTTGCCACTAAAGCTAAAATGGATAATCTTAAATGTGTTTTTGTCGACGAAGCACAATTTTTGTCAAAAGCGCAAATCAAACAATTAACAGAGATTGTCGATAAATTAAATATTCCCGTGCTCACTTATGGCTTACGTACTGATTTTCGGGGTGAATTATTTGAAGGCAGTCAATATTTACTCGGGTGGGCTGATGAATTAGTAGAAATAAAAACTATCTGCCACTGCGGCCGCAAAGCAATTATGAACATGCGTATCGACGATCAAGGGCGCCCAATTAAAACCGGCGCGCAAGTAGAAATTGGCGGTAATGAACGTTATATCGCAGTATGTCGGAAGCATTTTGCTGAGTGATTTTCTTATAGTGTTAAGCGTGAGGCGGTGATTTGTTGCTGTTGTTCCGAAGTGGATTCAGGTTTTGTGGTTGATCGAACGTGTTGAATTGGGCTAGTGTAAGAAGCGGGATGTCCTAATGTGTTTTCTCGTAAGGTACTAATACTGGATGTTGGCGGAGGTGTTAATTTTTGTTGAGAATGTTGATTTTTATTTCTTGCTAATTTCTCATCACGTTCTTTTACGATTTCGTCAAAACAAGCTAATACAGTCTTCATGTTGCAATAAATTGCAAAACTTCGTGGCGAATCTTGGCCATACTCTATATCTCCATCTGGAGTATCAATCATGTCGGGATTACATTTGGCTAAAAACCTTATTACGGAAACTTCCTTCTTTGTGACCTCCTTTTCATCAGCCGGATAAAAAGTGGCAAGGTGAAGCGGGGTGCGTTTTAGATTAGAAAGTGCGTTAACATCTGCTTTGGCAGCAACAAGATGTTTTACCTTTTTAAGATTATGAGACTCCGCAGCTTTATGAAGTAGAGTGTGGCCCTCGCTATCGGCTAGATTAATAATGTCAATAATAGGGTGCAACAGTGGGGGTTCTGTCATTTTATTCAAGAACCGTAATCTGTCTTCGTAAGCAGGCGTAGTAAAATAAACATTGGCCTCAAATAATCGTTTTACAATATTGGCATCTGCTGGCCTTGGTTTAGGTGTTGCAGAGGGAATGGGAGTAGATTTAATACTAGCAAGAATCTCTTTATGGTTCATTTCTGATTTAAATGGCGATATTAGTATTCGCGCTATAAATACATTGTTTGGAACGGTTTTATCAGTGAACACGGTTTGGTTTCTCGTAATATGTTTTAAATAAGTGACATTCAATTATACTCACCCAACCTTAAGGTTTCCTTAAGTAAATCATTCAGCGCTCATAAAATTCCCGCAATCACCCTTGGACAGCGCGCCCTGGCTGCTATAAACTGTCTTCCCCGAGTAGCTCCGAAATAACCTTCCATCACACAGGAGATCATCTATGCTGGCAAGCACTGCAAACACTCGGAACGAGGTTGAATTACAAACTCAGTCTACCTTACAACCTTGGATAGTCTGCTTATCCGCCGCTCTATTTTTCTTTTATGAATTCATACAGATGGGCATGTTCAATTCCATTAGCCCTGATTTAATGACTGCTTTTAATATTAATGCGGTGCAACTGGGTAATCTGTCGGCGACTTATTTTTATGGGGATGTGATTTTCTTATTTTTTGCGGGTATGTTGCTCGACCACATATCCACACGCACAGTAATTCTCAGTGCCATGACTTTGTGTATTATCGCAACTATTTTGTTTGCGCTTAGTCATTCTATTTTAATGGCAGGCATCAGTCATCTTGCAGCAGGTATCGGTAATGCGTTTTGTTTTTTAAGTTGTATCAAATTAACCACACGTTGGTTTTCTGCACAACGCACTGCATTAGTAATCGGTTTGATTGTCACTATTGCGATGGCTGGTGGTGTGTTTGCACAAACACCGTTGACATTGTTAGTGCAAGCATTGGGTTGGCGTCACGCGGTGTTAACCGATGCATTATTAGGCATAATAATTTTAGCTATCATTTGGCGTAATGTTCACGATCAGCCTGCATCAGACAAAGCGATCAATAATTTAACTCAGTCATCACCCAGTTCTTTAGGATTGAAACGCAGCATTCGTTTTGCATTTGCCAACGCGCAAAACTGGTTGGGTGGCTTATACACCTGCTTATTGAATTTGCCGATTTTTTTATTGGGCGAATTATGGGGCGTGATGTATTTGATGCAAGTTGATCATATTTCACGTGTGCAAGCTTCTTATATTACGACGATGGTTTTTGTTGGTACTATTATTGGTTGCCCGATTGTAGGCATGCTCTCTGATCGTTTAGGAAAACGCCGTATGCCGATGATTGTCGGGGCTATTCTTTCTTTAATCGTTATGTTCGCGATTATGTTGACCCCCAATTTAACTTTTTGGCCGCTGCTAATTTTATTTTTGTTATTAGGTATTTTTACCAGCGCACAAATTATTGCTTATCCCGCCATTGCAGAAAGTAACCCCAAAGCATTGACCGGAACTGCGACGGGTTTAGCTTCGGTTTTGATCATGGGGGGTGGTGCAGTGTTCCAACCTTTCTTTGGTTGGTTAATGGGTTTGCATTGGAACGGTTTAATCGAAAATGGCGTGCGCATTTATTCCCATGCTGATTTTTTCCGTGGCATGGCGATTATGCCCATTGCGTTTATTATCGGCTTGATCGCTGCGTTGTTTATTCGTGAAACGCATTGTAAGCCGTATATAGAGCGTTAACAACAAATGCTCACACAAAATAAATTTTTACCTTGGATCGTGTGTTTTTCCGCAGCATTATTTTTCTTCTACGAATTTATTCAAATGAATATGTTCAACGCCATCAGCCACAGCCTGATGCGAGATTTTTCTATCGATGCTACGCAGTTGGGAAAACTCTCTGCCATTTATTTTTACGCCAACGTTTTATTTTTGCCGGTAGCGGGTAGTTTACTTGATCGTTTTTCTACGCGACGGATGATCTTAATCACCATGTTTCTCTGTGCGGTGGGAATTGGTATTTTTGCGTTATCGCATTCCATATTATTATCAAGCATCGCACGTTTTATGAGTGGTATCGGTAGCGCATTTTGTTTTTTAAGTAGTATGCGGTTAGCATCGCGCTGGTTCCCGGCACAACGGATGGCTTTAGTAAGCGGATTAATTGTTACCATGGCGATGATTGGTGGTATGGTCGCGCAAACACCGTTGACATTATTGACCGGAATTTTAGGTTGGCGTCATGCATTACTGTTAGATTCATTACTTGGTTTTGCAATTATCGGTGTCGTGTGGGTTTTTGTGCGCGATTATCCGCCGGGTGTTGTGCCATCGCCGCATTTGCAAGCTGAGTTAAAATCATTAGGTCTGCTGCGCAGCCTGCGCATGTCTTATTTGAATATCCAAAATTGGTTGTGTGCACTGTATACCAGTTTGCTCGATTTACCGATCGCTCTGCTCGGTGCAATTTGGGGCAGTTTGTATTTAGTGCAAGTGGAGCATCTAACACCGATACAAGCTTCTTATGTCACGACAATGTTATTTTTAGGCACGGTCATCGGCGGCCCATTATTAGGCTGGTTTTCTGACCGAGTCGGGCGTCGCAAAATTCCGATGATTATCACAGCCATACTTTCGTTATTGATCTTGTGTATTATCATGTATGTAACTCATTTATCTTTAACTTCCTATTTGATCTTATTTTTTCTGTTAGGTTTTATCACTGCGGCGCAAGTGATTAGTTATCCGTTAGTGGCAGAAAGTAATCCGGCGATACTCACAGCCACTTCAGTGAGCGTCGTATCACTCGCTTGCATGGGTAGCTTCGCCGTATTTCAGCCGATCTTTGGTTGGTTGATGGATTTAAAATGGCACGGGCAAATGATCGACAACGTACGCATTTACAGCGCTGCAGATTATCAACGCGCGTTTCTTATAATTTTAGTAGGCTTTCTCGTTGCACTGGCTTGCTCTTTCTTCCTGCGCGAAACGTTTTGCCGTAGGAGTGATTGAGTAGTTTTTGGTGTCATTGCGAGGAGCGTTAGCGACGTGGCAATCTTCAAACTTTAAATTTGCAAGTAGTAACTATTTGTAAGGGGTTAGGGTGAGGCCACACCATGCATTTTTACCTTTCAAAAGGCAATTCTGCAAGGATTATCGCTTTGGAGGGTAAAATATGCTCAGAGTTTGATAAGAGTACCTAATAAAGCCACCACCCCAACCAACATCAGCCCTGTTTGGATAGTTAGTTTATAACTAAGTTCTTTTAAGTCAGTTTTATTGCGTACAGAAGTATCCTGGATATCTTTTTTAGTGGTGAATGCCAGGCCTTCAATATCTTTCTTAGTAGTCAAAGCCAGGCCTTCAATATCTTTCTTAGTGGCCAAAGCCAGGTTCTCAATATCTTTTTTAGTAGTTGCAGCCAATGCTTGAATGCTTTTCTCTAATTCATGAATATCATCTTTAGTCGCTAGTTTGGTATCAATTAATTCAGCAATACCTTCGGCCTGCACTTCTGCCTGCTGTTCAGTAAAACCGACCGCCCTTAATTTTTTTGAATAAGCCAACGTATCAAAAATTGCTGTTATCATTATAATTCACCTGCGCATTAATATATTATTAAATTATAGTATAGGAGTGGTTGTAGTGTCAACGTGTTGGATGATATATTCAAGAGTCATAATTTATTATTAATGATAATGTAAAATGTATTGATGGTTTTTCAATTTTAATGAAGTTGATATGAAATCACATGCTATACTAAGCAATAGAAAGAGTTGAATTTTTAAATGAGGAACTAATCATGTTGGCTTTTAAAAAACATATTGTTATAGAAGATCCAAAACATACAGTGTTATCAGATTTGCCTTTTCGTAGTGGTCAGAGGGTAGAAATTTTTATCATTTCTGAGGATGATGAAATAGCAGGTAGAATTAAAACGTTTAAAAAACTACTCAAAACCACGCATGCATTACCCCAAGCAAAAGCTATTACCGAAAAAGAGATAGCTAAAGAAATAGCTTTATATCGGAAAAAGAAATGAAGGTGATCGTTGACACAAATATTCTTGTATCTGCTGTTCTAAAGGGCCGTGAACCTGAGAAAGTACTACTTTTTATTATTGCAGCAGCGGATATTGAATGGATTGTCTCGCCAGAAATTTTAAATAAGTATAAAGAAGTTCTATCTCGGAAAAAGTTTGGGCTGCCTAAAAATCTGTTAAAACATTGGTTTGATATTTTAGAAAAATCCATTGTAATTATTGATGTTGATTTGAAGCAGAATTTTAAGAGAGACACTAAGGATGCAAAGTTTTTGGAATGTGCGTTAGCCGCTGACGCAGATTTTTTAATTACGGGCGATAATGATTTTTCCGAAGCAAAGAAAATAATTAATACTAAGATTGTTTCTTTGTCTTGTTTTAGGGATTTATTTATCCTCGAAAAATATTGGTAATATAATTATCTCAAGCCAGATGGCTAGTTAACAGGATTTTAACCTGACAGTAAACCGACAGTAATATTAGATTTGCTAGATAATGTTCTGTTAAAGCAATATTTAATGAGATTAATAAGTTAAAGTTATCTTTAATCATTCGCATTCTTTTAATATATTAAATCTTTAATGGACGGCAATGCACCATAACGCCCCATCAAATAACCTTTAACGAGGGCCTCATTTTTGCGTGGACTAAAATCTGAGAGGGGATATAACCGAGAAGCTTGCTCATGGTCTTTTTCAATAAACCAAATCTGATCGCGACGAAATAAATCTAAGTCAAGCAATGCTGTTTCATGCGTTGAAAAAATGAGTTGCGCGCCATTGCTATTTAGTTTTGAATTGTGCATAAGTTCGATGAGAAAATATACTAATTTAGGATGCAGGCTACTATTAAGTTCATCAATAATCATTACATGGCCTTTTTTTAAAGCGTCATAAATTAAGCCAGCGTAAGAAAATAAACGTCTTGTGCCATGTGATTCTTGATCAATTCCGAAGCCTACATCTCCATTTTTTCCTGCATGTAAAAATTTAATATCGTGGAATTTCCATTTATTAGCTATTTCGTCAGAGGTTTTTGCCGGTTTTTCGACAGGCATCTCAACCTGCACATCAACAATACCTAAATCTGCTGCTTTCAAAAATTGAATTATCTTTGGTTTTTCCAATTCATTTTTTAAATGCGCAATCGTAAAATCAGGATCGATGGGTTCATTATTACCAATAATCGTAAGCTTCTCTACAAACCAATTAAACACCGGTCTTAATTGTTCATTGTTCAAATTGATTGCAGCAGAAAGAAAAAGCGCATTTGCGCGTGTAGCGTCTTTCCACACAGTACGTTGGCGACCACCCGTGAGGCCTGATCCTAAATTCCAATTTTCTTGTGCTGTTATTTCATCATATTCACGAGAGAACCAACACTGCGCTTTACGTTTGTTGTATACGAATAACCATTCTTTAATAATGCGATGCGCAGTCAATTCAAAACCGTATTGATAACGAATTCCATTCTCAATAAAAGTAACTTCCATTTCCGTGGGTTGGTTGGCTTTTTCTGGGTCTAGCAAAAATGGAACAACATCCAGTGTTTGACCTTCACGAATGCTGGTGGCAGAGTTTTCTACCATGCCGCGCATAAAGGCGAGTGCGGCAATGAGATTACTTTTGCCGCTGGCATTTGGGCCATATAATACGGCTGATCGAGTAAGGTGGGGGATGGTGGCAATGCCACTTTCGATGCAATTGGTATCTAGGTGTGAGCGGTCTTTTGCCGCCACCATACTCAAGGTTTGGGTGTCGCGGATAGAGCGGTAGTTTGCTACCCTGAATTCGATTAGCATGTTATTAAGCCATGAATTTATTAAATTAACATAATTTTTGCATAAAAATGTCAAAAAATCAAGATATTACTATATAAATACTAGAAATAACCCAATCCCAAACAAATCCCAAAGCTCCTATTACAGTCCAGCCTCTTAAAAGCTATAATCCCACTCCATGAAACGTACCATCATCTTACTCTTCGATTCCTTCGGCATTGGCGCGAGCCAAGATGCTGCTAAATATGGTGATGTGGGCGCAGATACTTTTGGCCATATCGCTGAGTTTTGCGCAGAAGGCAAAGCCGATAAGCCGGGCGTAAGACAGGGCGCTTTGCAGTTGCCCAACTTTACTCGATTAGGGTTAGGTTTAGCATCGCTTGCCAGCACCGGTCGTATGCCGCCGGGTTTAGATCGCCATGCGACGGTGACTGGCGCTTTTGGTTATGCGGTCGAACAAAGCAAAGGCAAAGACACACCGAGTGGGCATTGGGAGTTGGCGGGTGTTCCCGTGTTATTTGATTGGGGATATTTTTCTGCGCAGCAGCCTAGCTTTCCGAAAGAATTAGTCGATCAATTTATCGCACGTGCAAAGTTGCCGGGTATTTTGGGCAATCGTCACGCTTCTGGCACACAGATTCTTGAAGAGTTAGGGGCGGAACATGTCGCGACGGGCAAACCCATTGTGTATACCTCCAGCGATAGTGTTTTTCAAATTGCCGCAAACGAAGAAACATTCGGTCTGCAACGTTTATATGAAATCTGTGATATTGCGCGTGAATTGGTGAATGCCTATAACATTGGACGTGTGATTGCGCGGCCATTTATCGGCACCGCAGGAAATTTTAAACGCACCTATAATCGCCGTGATATTTCATTACCAGCGCCGCAACCAACCTTATTAGATTATTTAATCGAGCAGGGTGGTACAGTGACGGCGATCGGCAAAGTCGCAGATATTTATGCCCATCGTGGTATCACACACACGATCAAAGCTGATGGCAATATGTCATTATTCGATGCCACGCTAAAAGCTGCGCAACAACCCAACGATAAAAATTTAATTTTTACCAACTTCGTTGATTTTGATATGCTCTATGGCCATCGCCGTGATGTTGTCGGTTACGCAGCAGCGTTAGAAGCGCTCGACGCGCGATTGCCCGAATTAGAAAAAATTTTGCAGCCAGGTGATTTAGTGATCATTACAGCTGATCATGGTTGTGACCCTACCATGCCAGGTTCTGATCACACACGCGAACATGTGCCGATTTTATTATTTGGCCCATCAATTGAGTCAAAATTTTTAGGCCGCCGCGAAAGCATGGCAGATATAGGCCAAAGTGTTGCAACGCATTTAGGTATTGAAGCGTTGCCGTATGGGATTTCATTTATATAACTTTTATATAACTAGGAAAATAATATGGATACAAAACTTGTAGGCGGTATTTTACTTATCGTAGGCACTGCTATCGGCGGTGGTATGTTGGCATTACCGATTGCCACCTCGCAAGTGGGATTTTTTGATTCATCACTTTTATTGTTTGCCTGTTGGTTAGTGATGACTCTGAGCGCATTTTTAATTCTCGAAGTGAATCTTTGGTTGCCAAGCAATAGCAATATGATCTCAATGGCAAAAGCCACATTAGGCACGACCGGGCAAATCATCGCTTGGCTGTCTTATTTATTATTACTTTATTCTTTAGTATCTGCTTATATCGCGGGTGGTTCTGATTTTTTAAGAAATCTTTTATCGATCGCGGGCGTTAATTTATCGGGTCGATTAACTTCAGTTATTTTTACCCTCTTATTAGGTTATATCGTTTATCTTGGCATCCGCTCGGTCGATTATGTGAATCGCGCTTTAATGATCACCAAATTCGGCGCATTGATTTTATTGATCGCCTTTATTATGCCGCATGTTACCTTCGCACATTTGGCAGGCGGGCAATTTAAATATCTGACAGGTAGTATTACGGTGGCTATTACCTCATTTGGTTTTGCGACCATTGTGCCAAGCTTGCGCACTTATTTTCAGGGCGATGTGGCCAAATTGCATAAAGCAATTTTAATTGGCAGCTTAATTCCGTTAGTGTGTTATATTTTTTGGGATCTGGCGATCATGGGTGTTATTCCGCGCGATGGCGAAAATGGTTTAGTTTCAATGTTGCATTCCAACCGTTCTACCAGCGAGTTTGTTAATGCGCTCAGCAATTTATTGCAGCGCGATACCATTACGGTGATAGCGCGTGTGTTTACTTCCATTTGTTTGGCGACTTCATTTTTAGGCGTGTCGTTAGGTTTGTCTGATTTTCTTGCCGATGGTTTGCAAATAGAGAAAAAAGGCCGGGGTAATTTAATTATTTACGGCGCGACATTTTTACCACCGTTATTAATTGTTTTATTTTATCCCGGTGCATTTATCAGCGCCTTAAGTTATGCCGGAATTTACTGTATTGTGCTATTGGCATTATTGCCCGCACTCATGGCATGGTGGGGACGCTATCGCCGTAATATCGCTAAAGGGTATCAGGTATTCGGCGGCAAACCATTATTGCTGATTATCATCTTGGCTTCGTTATTTATTATTGGGCAGAGTTTTTAGCAGAAGGTTATCATCTAACGTTCAGCTTCATTAACATGCCCGTATTCTCCTCCAACCGCGCATCACCTTTATCACTCGTGGTGCGTTCATAAACCATATGTGGGGTAATTTTAATGGGATCAGTTTTTCCAGGTTGTTGCAAAACTTCAGTAAACTCTGCAGGTGATTTATTCATTTGATAGACAAAGAAATATCTGCGACCACCGGCACGCAAGTTCTTTCTTGCTTCACAATCTAAATATTCCTGTGTTTCAGCAAGCGTTGCAAAGGCGGCGTTTTGTGGCAAAAATCTACTGCCACGTTCGACATGGCCATCTGCTATTTGTCGGACTTTTTCATGTACAAGCAACGGGTCGCCACCGCGACGGCGTTGTGCTATGCACCAAAAAACAGGTTGGTATTTTATTTTTGCTTGAGCTTGTATTAATGTTTGTTGTAATTGTAATAATTCAGATGCGCATTCTACATTTTCTATGCGTTTAAGCGGTTTACTCAATTGCAAATTATCTTCCAATCTTTTTAAAGCAGTTTGGTTACTTTTATCTTTTAAGTTTAAATCTATATAGTGCTTAAGTAGGATTTTTACAATAGCAATAAAATTTTTTAGAGTATCCTTAGCGTCGTCGTCGGGTTCCTCTAGTGCATCAAAAAAACTATCGATGGCAAAATTTAGCAGTGGTATGCCCGTATCAAGATTAACATCATCATCATCTTCTTCTTTATCTTCATCTGGGTAAATTTCATGTGTGTAAATATATATACAATTAACGTTTATGTTTTTTTCTAAGGTGCTTGTTAATAATTCTAAATCTCTATTTTTTACAGCGGTTATTAAATCTCGTTTTAAAGATTGTTGCAGTTCGTTAGCAAGTTTTAACGATTCTAGTTTTGCTGGAGCTAGGCTTCCTGCGGAAACTGCCATTTGATAGGCGCTTTCACCGGCATGGTTTTTGGGTAATGTGCTGGCTTTACTAACAAGCAACGTTTCAACAATTTCTTCATGGCCTGACTCGATAGCTAACATTAACGGTGTGTGTCCATCCTCACCTTGTATATTGATAAACTCTACTATATCTTCACCATTAGCATTTCTTAAAATATCTTTAACAGTTTGTAATTTACTCTCTCGAGTGGCTTGCAATAATAAGATGCCCTGTTGATTTCTGTGTTGTTCAAGTGTTACTCGATGTATTGGGGTTGGTTCATCCCTCTTTGCATCAAATATGCGATTGGGTGTTGCTGCAGTATTTTTTATAAGAAATTTTATGATTTTTATATAGTCGTCTGCATCACCTATGTCATGCTCTTGTTCGATATTAAAAGGAGGCTTACTGGCAACCATTAATAATGTGCAATTATTAGGGCCTTTACAGCTTTTAATAAATGCACATATTTGTGCTTCATCTGCAAAGTTATCCCGAAAAATTTTTTCTAATGCGCTAAAGTTGCCTACATAGCACATGGCAAATGCAGCAACCTGCAAAATTTTGTTACGACCTAATATTATAGTTTTTAGATCAACACTCGATAATTGCGTCGCAATTTTCCTGGCCTTACCTAAGAAATTGTGTGCTTCGAAATAAAGTTGTTGATTAAAAGCCTCATCACATTCTTTTTTGAAGCGCTTTATAAGCTTTAGTTTTTCCGCATCTGTTTCTAAATCAAGGCCATCTGGTCCGGCTGTCATGAACATGATAAAGTTCCTCTGTTAAATAGTAATCGCATCATTTTATCACATTAACATTAACAAATACATCAATCCGTAGATCAAGATCATGACCCCATTTATATTTTTCAGCCTTAAGATTTCCTTAAGCTTTATCCCCTATAATGGCTTAACAATCACCAGCTAGTGGGAGCTTATTCATGCCATTCTATTATTACAAACCATTACTTCAAGAAGAAAAAAGTGATAATGGATATCAACCTTTCACAGCAACGGTGCTGTTAGAAGCACTGAAAAAATATAAAGGTAATAACCCACGCCGTATTGCTTTTGTTGAGATTATTTTAAGATATGCTTTGCAACATCTGATGCAAGATCAAAGTCTTGTAGAGCATTTTTCATTAAATAAATTGAAAAACCGTGAGAAAAGTCACAGCCTAGAAGATTATTTGCTTGCGATTATTAATCGTAGTGACATTACGGTGAGTGGAAATCGCATTTTGAATGCGGGAATTGGAAAGCATATTTTCCGAGCTATCTTGAGCGTAGCGCAAATACCTGGTAATCAATTAGGTCAAATTAGTGATTGGAAAATTCATATCTGTGCTTCATTACAAGCATATATTGTTGATAATTTTGACATTTTAGAAATAGATTTTGATCGAGCCCATGCTGATTTTAATGGAATATGCCAACGATATAGTAAATATGTTAAGGAGAGTGGTAATCAAAAATTACAAAATGCTTTTGTTGCAATGCAAACAGAATTAATTGTTCTAGGTTCAGAAACCGGGTTGCAAAGACAACTCAAAGATAAATTTCAACAACTTTGTGAGGCAGCACTCACTTTGTATAGAGTAATTTGTACTTTTAATCCTAATGCTGAGCCTAAAATTTCTGCTACTCTAGGGCGGCATCATAGAGGGATAGAAGAAAGAAAATTTCGACGCGATTTATTGACCCTAGTTAACGAATACGGAATTTATTGCTCACAGAAATTTTTAGATGGAAATGGCATAGCAATCGATACAAAATTGGTTCCTAGGTATACAGCCCTTAAAGACATACTCATACGACTTGATGTTAATAAAGAAGTTTTTTTAAAAGGCTATAAAGTACTGGTTGAAAAATTCGCTGCAAACACTCCGTCACAAAAAGCCATTAAAAGCAAAATAATCTCTGGGGTTGAAGATTTGGTTTATAGGGGTGTAGTACCTCCTAAACCAAACCCATTGTCTATTAAATCAATTAGTCCAAATGCAAGTGAACAAAAAAATCATGAAAGTAATCAGGAAGTATTTAACCGACTTTGTGTGTTTGAAAATCAATATGGGTTAACAGATCTACAACAACAAGGGCTGCGACGTTTAACAATATTAGCGGGTCAATTAGCAGGCCAGACTATTTTGCCAACACCTGATAAAACTGCAACAGTCGATTATAGAGAGAATATAATAGTAAGAACCAAGGCGGGTGATACTAATGCTCGGCGCCAACTCAATTTTGGCGTTCAATAAATCGGCTAACCATACCGCGTCGGGTCAGGCACACCTGCTTCGGCAAAACCTTTTTTACGAATAGTGCAGCTGTCACAATTGCCGCAAGCATGGCCTGCAACATTGGGGCGGTAACAAGAAAAAGTAAGGCTGTAATCAACACCTAACTCTATTCCTTTTTGTATGGTGACGGCCTTGCTTAAATGTAAAAGTGGCGCATGAATTTGAATGCTGTTTCCTTCCACGCCAGTTTTGGTGGCAAGATTTGCTAATTGTTGAAATGCTTTAAAAAATTCGGGCCGACAATCCGGGTAACCGGAATAATCGACTGAGCTTGCGCCAATAAAAATGTCGTTAGCGTTTAATATTTCGGCCCAACCGAGTGCGATGGAAAGAAAAACAGTATTGCGGGCAGGTACATAAGTGACAGGAATTTTACCATCGCCGCTGTGATCAGGCACGGCGATGCTAGTATCGGTTAGTGCAGATCCACCTAATTCACCCAACCCTAATTTAATAATACGATGTTCAACTGCGCCATAAGTTTTTGCGATACGCCGTGCTGATTCGAGTTCAACTTGATGGTTTTGTCCATAATCGAAACTCATGGCATAGCACGCAAACCCTTGTGAGCGGGTTAGTGCTAGAGTGGTGGTAGAATCGACACCACCCGAGATTAATACAACTGCTTTTTTCATGTTTGAGCACTAAATTTTTTCGGTAACCAACGCAACGCCATAGCTTTTAATTCTTCAAAGCGAATCGGTTTAATGGCAAACTCGTCGATGTCAGCCGCTTGGCAACCTTCGCTGACATATTCATAAGTCCATGCGCTGAGCAATAATAATGAAGTACGTTTACCGGCGGCGGCTTCTTCGCGGCGAATAATTTTGCCAAGCTCAAAGCCATCAGTATCGGGTAAACCTCCATCTAATACTATCAGATCATAATGGTTGCTGTGAAATTTTTCTAGTACTTGTTGGCCATTGGATGCTAAATCAACGTCGGCCCCGACTATTTTTTCTAGCACATGGGCATGTACTTTTTGAATAATAGGGTCATCTTCCACTAAGAGTATTCTCGGAAGTGGAGTTTTCACAACTTCTTTATCATTAGTGCTTGATTTTTGGTTAGCATTTATGCTTTCCTTCGCACTGCGGGCGGTTTTTTGCATAGGGTTTCTCCTCCGTTAAGTTTTAATGACGTTCCTTTAAATTATGAACTTATATTACCATTTTATTTGGTTTGTGAATACCGTATTTTTCCGCAAAATGATTAAAAAAAAGACCATTTCGACCATTTTTTGAACAATTATAGGCAAAAAAGGCCTTATGCAGCCAAAAACACATCAAAACGTAGCCTTAATCATCCTAGATGGTTGGGGTTACCGTGACGGAACTAAATATAACGCCATTGCCACCGCACAAAAGCCACATTGGGACCAGCTATGGCAAACCTGCCCGCACACGTTAATTGAAGGTTCTGGTCATGCTGTAGGTTTGCCGCATGAACAAATGGGCAATTCCGAAGTGGGTCATTTAACCATGGGGGCGGGTAGAATTGTTTATCAAGAATTTACCCGTGTCGATCACGCAATTGATGAGGGTAGTTTTTTTCAAAATGAAATATTTTTGCAAGCACTGCAAAAAGCACGCGTCAATAATAAAGCCGTACACATTCTTGGATTATTATCTCCAGGCGGCGTGCACAGTCATGAACGACATCTCTTGGCAATGGCCACATTAGCCGCGCAACAAAAAGTGCCGCAATTTTATCTGCATGCTTTTTTGGACGGGCGTGATACACCACCGCAAAGTGCACTCACTTCAATACAATTATTAGAACAACATCTACAAGAATTAAATGCCGGAAAAATTGCTTCCATTATTGGGCGTTATTATGCGATGGATCGCGACAAGAGATGGGATCGCGTCGCATGTGCTTATAATTTATTAACCGCAGGAAAAGCAGATTTTCATGCGCCAAGCGCTGATGACGCTTTATTGCAAGCGTATGCGCGCGGTGAAACAGATGAATTTGTCAAACCGACGACCATACATGATCTTGGGCAACCCCCGGTGACGATTAAAGATGGCGACGTAGTTATTTTTATGAATTATCGCGCTGATCGTGCGCGCGAATTAACCCATGCGTTTATCGATAAAGATTTTGCAGGCTTTACCCGCGTAGCAACACCACAACTGGCAGATTTTGTTTCGCTCACGCAATATGCAGCTGATCTTAAAACCAGTATTGCTTTTCCCGCGCAATCATTGACGAATGTATTTGGTGAATATGTGGCACGCTTTGGTGTTAAACAATTACGTATTGCCGAAACAGAAAAATATGCGCATGTCACTTTCTTTTTTAATGGTGGCGTAGAAGCACCCGCGCCAGGGGAAGATCGCATTTTAATTCCATCAGCAAAAATCGCCACTTATGATCTCAAACCCCAAATGAGTGCAGTTGAAATTACCGATCAATTAGTAGCTGCGATTCAAAGTAAAAAATATGGCGTGATCGTTTGTAATTTTGCTAATCCTGATATGGTGGGGCATACTGGGATTTTTCAAGCTACAGTAGAGGCGATCGAAACTATCGATCAATGTATAGGCCGCATAATTGCAGCGGTGCGCAATGTGGGTGGGGAAGCCATTATCACAGCTGATCACGGCAATGCTGAATGTATGTATGATGAACAAACCAAGCAGCCCCATACGGCACATACCAGTGATCCCGTGCCTTTTATTTATGTGGGTAGACCGGCTACCATAACTCATAAAGAGGGTACTTTGGCAGATATCGCGCCCACCTTGTTGTATTTAATGGATATGCCTATTCCCCAGGAGATGACTGGTAAATCATTGGTTGCATTAAATAAAACAGGAAATATTAACTAAAAACGACTATACTTTAATTGTAACTTTAATGTTCTGTTTAGGGTTTAAGGATGAAAAAAGTACATGAAAGCTAAAAAACCACATATTTTATTCGCTTGCTTAATAGCCTTATTAATAAGTGCCGCAGCGGTGGCTGGTGATTTGCCTGCCCCGGCTGCCGATGCACCTGCTACTACTGCAGATACCGATAACGCACAAACTACTACTTTATCTGTTAAAGATGTACAGCGTTTTGGCGCTGCGGTAAAAGCCATAAAAAATTACTACGTAGAACCAGTCTCCGATCAAAAACTTTTTGATGAAGCCATTCGCGGTATGTTAGCGGGTTTAGATCCACATTCCAGTTATTTAAATGCCGATGATTTAAGAGAATTGCGTGATCAAACTACCGGTGAGTTTAGCGGGCTTGGTATTGAAATCAGCGGTGAAGATGGTTTAATAAAAGTCATCAGCCCATTGGATGATAGCCCTGCGCAAAAAGCAGGTATTAAACCGGGCGATTTGATTATCTTAATCAATAATGTACCGGTCAAAGGTATGGCGCTCAACGATGCGGTTAAAAAAATGCGCGGTAAAACTGGCTCAGCAGTGGTATTGACAGTGTTGCGTAAAAGTGAACAAAAACCGCTACGTTTCAATTTAGTGAGAGCCGATATTCATGTTAAAAGTGTTAAAGGTCGTTTATTAGAAGATGATTTTGGTTACGTGCGTATTAGCAGTTTTCAAACAGAAACAGGGAAAATGTTAGCGGACACCATAAAAAGTTTACAACAACAAGCCCATGGAAAATTGCAAGGGCTAGTGCTTGATTTGCGTAATGATCCCGGTGGTTTGTTAGACAGCGCAGTACAAGTATCCGATGATTTTATCGATGTAACACCTGGCAAAAAGAAATTAGTCGTCTTTACCAAAGGGCGTTTACCGAGCTCACATATGGAAATTTACGCAACGCCCGGTGATTTATTAAATGGCGCACCAATGGTAGTGTTAATCAATGGTGGCTCTGCTTCGGGTTCAGAAATTGTGGCTGGCGCACTGCAAGATTATAAACGCGCTGTTATCATGGGTACGAATTCTTTTGGTAAAGGGTCTGTGCAAACGATTATTCCACTCGATGATAGCACCGCCATAAAATTGACTACGGCACTTTATTACACACCGAACGGGCGTTCTATTCAAGCGAAAGGCATTCATCCAGATGTTGTTGTCGATGAATACAAACTCACTGAAAGTGAAAAAATACTGGATTCAATAAAAGAAGCCGATTTAGAAGGGCATTTGGCCAATGGCAATGCAAAATCATCTGCCAATACAGCAGTTAATACTGCTGCCACAATCACTCCTGAAGCGAGCAATACAAAAACAGAGGCTGAAGAACCAACCACTGCTGCTGGAATTGCTGCCACTGATAACCAACTTTTTGCGGCATTAAATTTATTAAAAGGATTATTAGCAGAACGGGAAGCTAACAATTAAAATCGATGCTATGTCTTATTTTTCATTGTTTTTTGCAATAGTTTTGTTATTGCTGCCGATCGGTAGTTTTGCCGATCCACAAAAAATATCACAAGTCAGTATCATCATTGATGACATGGGTAATACCGATCAAGGTTGGCGTGTTGTGAAAATGCCCGGCCCTGTGGTTTGTTCTATTTTACCGCATACGCCATTAAGTGTTGAATTAGCCAAAGCCTGTTATGCCGCGCATAAGGAAATTATTTTACATGCGCCGATGCAGGCAATAACACCGCATGATCTGGGGCCTGGCGGGTTACGCGTTAATATGGATGAAGCCAGTTTTTTTGCTACGCTCACCGCTGATGTGCACGCAGTGCCGCATGTGCAAGGCATTAATAATCATATGGGTAGTTTGTTAACAGAATCACCGCGCGCCATGAGTTGGGTGATGCAAGTGATAAAACCCTATGGTTTATTTTATATCGATAGTCGCACTTCTGCACAGAGTGTTGCCGAGCAAGTCGCGAAAGAATATGCCATACCAACTGCACGACGTGATGTGTTTCTTGATGATATACAAACACCACAAGCGCTGCAAAATCAATTTAATGAATTACTTATTCTTGCCAAGCAAAGAGGAAGCGCTATTGCGATTGGCCACCCCTATCCCGTAACGATGGCATTTTTAGAAAAAGCATTGCCGCAATTAAATGCCGAAGGTTTTCAGCTCGTTCCCGTTTCTAATTTATTAGATGATCGAGTTGTTGCTCGTGTCACCCATGTTACGCCTACTGCAAAACCGCAAGCGCAAATACAATCACCGACTATTTGGCAAAGTTTGCAAACGGTGATTTGCCCTGATTATCCCGCTATGTGCAGTGTGTTAAAACGCTGGATGCTTGATTAAACGATTAAACTGCTACCTCTGCTTTAATAGCGGGGTGAAATTGATAATTCACAATCTCAAAATCATCGAACTGATATTCAAAAATTGATGCAGGTTTGCGTTTGATATTTAATTGCGGTGCAGCAAAAGGTATGCGTTGCAATTGCAAATTGACTTGTTCAAGATGATTAAGATAAATATGACAATCACCACCCGTCCACACAAATTCACCGACTTTTAAACCGCTTTGTTGCGCCATCATATGTGTGAGTAGAGCATAGGAAGCGATATTAAATGGCACACCCAAAAAACTATCGGCACTGCGTTGATAAAGTTGGCAAGACAATTTGCCATCCGCCACATAGAATTGCAGTAAAAGATGGCAGGGCGGCAATGCCATTTTTTCTAATTCACCCACGTTCCACGCGCTAACGATTAAACGGCGCGAATCGGGGTTCGATTTAATTTGCGCTAATACTTGCGCTATTTGATCGACAGTATTGCCATCGGCCGTTGGCCACGAGCGCCACTGACGACCATACACGGGCCCTAAATCACCATTATTGTCAGCCCATTCATCCCAAATCGTCACGCCATTATCGCGAAGATAAGCAACATTGGTATCGCCGCGTAAAAACCAAAGTAATTCATACATAATACTTTTTAAGTGTACTTTTTTGGTGGTGACTAACGGGAAGCCTTGTGCTAAATCAAAACGCATTTGATAACCAAAAGTACTGATAGTTCCCGTGCCAGTGCGATCAGTTTTTTGCGTGCCGTGGTCGCGAATGTATTTTAAAAAGTCGAGATAGGTTTTCATGTTCTAATACCAAATTGTTTTAAAAAGAATAACATAATAAAATAACATATAATCATAACCGTTATGGCCATGCCAAGTGAAGCGTAAAAATTTATTTTATAGCGCAAGAACAATGGTAGCGTTAAAAATAGCGTGAGGGAAGGTAACACCAGCCAAAAAACATCGGTAGATAGCTCCGCAATGGCTTGACTATTTTTGGTGTCAATATATAACCAGATCATCGCCAACACACTGACCAATGGTAGCGACGCTAAGATAGCGCCCATCATACTACTGCGTTTAGAAATTTCGCTGATTAAGGCAATGATTATTGCCGACAACAATGTTTTACTAATAAAATAGATCATGGTATGGTCTTGTATGAATATTAACCTGGGAATATTAACATGAATTTAACCGAACACGAAAAAGCCAATAAAATTAAAGCCGCCATCCATGATATCCCTGACTTCCCCCAGCCGGGAATTTTGTTCCGCGATATCACGCCAGTACTGGCTGATAAAGAGCTATTTCACCTGGCGGTCAGTATTTTTGCTGAACGCTATCAAAAGCAAAAAATCGATAAAATTGTGGCCGTTGAGGCGCGCGGATTTATCCTCGGCGCTGCTTTAGCTTATGCGTTGAATATTGGTTTTATCCCCGTGCGCAAGCCTGGCAAATTGCCAAGACAAACCTTTCAAGAAGCTTATAATCTTGAATATGGTAATAATACCTTAGAGATCCACGCCGATTGTTTTAAACCAGGCCAACGCGTGGTGATTATCGATGATGTTTTAGCAACAGGTGGTACAGCGGCAGCGACGGCGCAATTGGTGCAACGCGTTGGTGGTGAAGTGATTGAAATGGGTTTTTTACTGGAATTACAATTTTTAGAAGGCCGTAATAAATTGGGTACAACACCTGTTTTTAGCGCGATAAAATATTAATTGGCTGATGTAAATTCCCCTGTATTGAGTTCACCCCCTTTGAAAAAGGGGGTCGCCGAGCGCCAAGCGAGGCGGGGGGATTTTTTGAGGGCTCTTCATGTTCAAAAAAATACTCATTATTTTCATCGGCCTTGTGCTGCTGCTACCACTCACCACAAATGCCGATTCATTTGAAAAAAATGCAGCTTATACGGTTTGCTTTACCCCAGGCGCTGATTGCACTGCCGAAATTGTCGATGCCGTTAATAACGCCGTAAATTCTATTTGGGTACAAGCCTATAGTTTTACATCGCGCCCCATTGCAAAAGCACTCGTTACTGCAAAACAACGCGGTGTTAATGTTCAAATAGTGATGGATAAAAGTGTATTAGATCGCCCTGCTGGCGCTTGGAATTTTGTACGCAATGGCATACCTGTTTGGATCGACAAACAACCCGCGATTGCACACAATAAAGTGATGATCCTCGATCAAACGCGAGTGATTACTGGTTCATTTAATTTCACTTATTCCGCACAAAATAAAAATGCCGAAAATGTTTTGATCATTGATGACGCAGGTTTAGCCAAACAATATCTGGCCAATTGGCAAAAAAGACAATCAGTCTCAGACCCCTTAGTTTTATCATCAATCCCCGATCAAAAAACCAATTGGCTGCAAGAATTATGGCGTTGGCTAGAGCGGTTGTTTGGGAAATTATAACGCCCCCTTTGAAAAAGGGGGCCGCCGAGCGCTAAGCGAGGCGGGGGGATTTTGGTTTTTTTTAAAGATTTTGCAATCTTCCTCAAATCCCCCCTAGCCCCCCTTTTTCAAAGGGGGGGGACAAGGGGAATTTTTTCTATACGCCCACCACATCATGCCCGCACCAATAATAATCATCGGAATTGACAGCAACTGCCCTTTGGTGAGCCAACCGAAAGCGACAAATCCTATTTGTACATCGGGTTGGCGGAAAAACTCAGCAGTAACGCGGAAGATGCCGTATAACAACACAAACAATCCCGATACCGCCATGCGTGGACGCGGTTTCGCAGAATAAAGCCATAACACAGTAAATAGCACCACCCCTTCCAGAAGAAACTCATACAATTGCGAAGGGTGGCGCGGGAAAGGCCCACCATTGGGAAATACCATGGCCCAGGGAACATTGGTGACGCGCCCCACTAATTCACCATTGATGAAATTGCCGATGCGCCCTGCACCCAAACCAATCGGAACTAAAGGCGCGATAAAATCACCGAGTGTAAAAAATGGTTTGTGGATTTTACGTGCGTATAAACCAAGCGCGATCAATACGCCAATTAGGCCACCGTGAAAAGACATGCCGCCTTGCCATAATTTAAAAATGACCAAGGGTTGTGCCATAAAATCTGAAAAATCATATAAGAGTATATAACCAATGCGGCCGCCGGCGATAACACCTAAAGCCACATAAAAAATAAGATCACTGACTTGATCTTTAGTCCAACCGCTATTGGGACGGCTGGCGCGCCACATGGCTAAACCCCAGCCGCCAAAAAAACCGACTAAATACATCATGCCGTACCAGTGCACGGGCAGTGGGCCTATATGAAAGGCAATGGGGTTGATTTGCGGATAAGTTAGCATAGAAGTCCTCTGCAAGCATTCAAGCTAAGGTAACTATGTCCTGCGCAAACACGCCATAAATACTTCCCTGTAGGCTTGACAGCCTCGTCCATGATGCTGACAGTTTGCTTATGACATAGTTACCTTAGCTTTGTTGAACTATAAAATTCTGTGGCATTAGCTGCCAAAATACACTGTATCGAAATTCAAGACAAAATGTTCGCCAAATAATGCACCTTGATTAATGAGGAGCAGAATACTAAACAGCGATGGTACTAAAGCAATAGTGTACGTTAATATCGCGGAAAATCCAATTGTTTTGCGTATGGGTGATTGCGCTAATGTATAGCGCAAAAAGAATAATACACCAAGTAAAATAATTAAGGTGCTGACATAACAGCTCGACGAAATAAATATCGCAGTGATATTGGCGGCGGTAATATGTTCGGAGGAAGTAAACATCGATGTAATACCACTCAAAGCAATGGCTATGGCAATTAAAATTTGTAAATATCTTGTATGGGGCGAGCGTTGCGCTAATTGCACACAAACAACAAACGGAATTAATAAAAAAGGAAAATAATAAAGCCAACCGAGCGGGGAGAGTATGAGCATAACCACCAGTGTCATTGAGAAATCTAGATCCAATTTTGTTTGTTGATTAAGTTTGTTGTTAGGGAATAAATATTTAATAAAAGTTAATAATAATATAATAGATAATAGCCAAAATAATATATTGGCTAAATGTGGTATAGCAAAAACCGAGGCGTTATTTTCATGGCTGCCGAATAAACGAAATAAAAAACCTAATAAAGAGGCATTCCAGTTAGAGGCATACCAATGAATATGATGGATGATCTGATAATAATCTACATAAGATTTTGTTCCAAAAAATAGCAGTGGAATTAAACTACAAATAATTATTGTCGCTATAAACGCAATAGTCGCGCGCCATTCCCGCCGCATTAAAAAATAAATTAAAAAGAGCCCGAAGATAATTTTTAAGCTTGCAACAATACCTAATAAAATCCCTGCTGTTGCTAGATATTTGTTTTTTGCTGATAGCCAAGCAGCAACCACTAATGGCAATAATACCAAGGTGACTTGGCCGAATTGAATCACTGCAAAAGTGGGATAATAAACAAAAAATGCCAAGATAAAGCTCAATGTTAAATAAATTGGCGGGTCATTTAGCTTAAGTGCTTTTTGTAATAAAATAATGCTCAATATACCGCCAGCAATCGATAGTGCCGACCAAAGTAATAGTGCGCTGCTATAAGTTAACAAGCCCAATGGTAAAACCAATAAAGTAAAAAAAGGTGGGTTAAGATCAGGTGCCGCTTGTTTAATATGAGTTTGAATGCCGCTGTTGGTAGTTTCTTTTTGGCTCAAAAATATTTTGGTATAAATATTTTTCCCTTGGTCGAAAAATTGCGCGCTCTGATAAAACTTGCCAAAATCAGTATATAAAAAATGCGAGCGCCCCGAATTAATTTGATAGCAATAACAAAGGCTTAGGCTGAATAAAAATAAAACAATAACAGAAGTGAATTTTTCGAGTTGCAATGTTATCGATCCTTAATTTTTATTACACTGAGCTGCTGCAATGAATCTTCGGGCATGCTTGCCAAAGTGCCGCTTGATTCTAAAATGCCTAACAATGAAGGAAGCAGCATAACAATGAATAGCACAATATAAATAAATTTAGGTAATGCGGCGGCAGTTTGCCATGGCCATGTTAAAACAATTCTAACATAAAAAACTAAGCCAAAAATCAGCAATAAGCCATAAAAATAATAGCCGGACCAGCCGAGAATAGAGGCTGCGCCACTGATGGCGAGCGGGGGTTCAAGTATGCGCGGGCTGCTGGTAAACATCACCGCTAAACAGGTAAGTGGTAATAGCACCAAAGGTTTGAAATTTTCTTTGGCTAATTGCAGTAAAGTGATGACAGGGATTACTAACAACGGAAAATAATAACTCCAACCGAGCGGTGATAACAGCAACATAGCCGCTAAAATAATTGAAAAATCTAAGTCAATTTTTAATAGTGGTTTGATTTTAGTTTCAGTCTTTAAAAAATATAGCAAACTTAGGGTTAGCATGGCTGATGTAAACCAATATAATTTTTCTGCTAAACCAGGAATTGCGATTAAGGGAGTATTTTTTTCGCCAATGCCGAAAATACGGGCAAAAAACCCGTACAGTGAAGCATTCCAACTGCAAGTATACCACCAGATATGGTTCAACACGGCGTGATAATGTAGATAAATCGCTTTGCCAAAAATCAAAACGGGTAGCAAGCCGCAGACTAAAATAGTACCACAAAAAATAATGAGGGCGCGCCATTGTCGCCGCATTAAAAAATACAGTGCGAACAATCCAAAAAATAATTTTATGCTAACGGCGATGCCTAATAAAAATCCCAGACAATTTTGGTTATTGCGACGAGCACAATGCCAAGCGATAATAACTAATGGCAATAAAAATAATGTGACTTGTCCGAAAACGATATTCACAAAAGTTGGGAAATAAATCAGTAGCGCGAGTGTAATGCCTAAAATGAGATTAAAATCACGCTGCTTTATTTGCAGAATATTCAATAATAAAAAAGTGCTTAATACTACGCAAGCAATTGATAACACTGACCATAGCCAAAGCGCGGCGGTATAACTTAAATAACCAAACGGTAAAATAAGTAATTGAAAAAAAGGTGGGTTCAGATTACCCGCATATTTTTGAATAGTGTATTTATCGACGTTGTTGGTTTTATCGTCTACCGATACAATAAGTTGCCCATAAGGATCATGGCCCGCTAACAGCAAACGTTCTGACTGATAAAACTTGCCAAAGTCGGTATAGAGAAAATTGCCGTCTTCTTTACTTATTTGAATGAAATAAGCGATAGCTAGAATTATCGTCAAAAAGATCAGGAGCAGGGAGGTAAGTTTAGGCGGGAAGATTTGTGAGTTCATAAAATTTAAAAAGTATATGTAGGTCGGCTCAAGCGAAGCGGAGCCGACAACAGGGTTTTTCAGGTATCACTCACCACCAAAACTCCCGCCAACCAAAACAACACAGTAAACAACAAAATACGATCATAAAAAAGATCGTGGGCAATATCTAAACCATTATTTTTACCCATCACTAACAAATAACTATAGCGCGAAATTCCGATGGCCACAAATAATACCGTATAAAGCTTATTCTGATGGAATGCATAAAACCCATAGCTGATAATAGCGGCGGCAGCGGTGAGTATCAATAAACTATCCAATAAATTTTTGCTATAACCTTGCAAGGTTTTGACTGGGCCGACTAATGTTTTGCCAATATAACGCAGTTCACTACGGCGTTTACTAAAGCCCAAAAACAGTGTGAGCATAAAAGTACAAATTAATATCCAGTGTGAAGGTGGAATGCCAATACCGATAGTGCCTGCCAAAACACGCAGTAAAAAACCGGTAGCGATAATTATTACATCAACAATTATGATGCGTTTTAACAATAGAGAATAAGCAATATTTAAAATAATATAAATTATTAAAATTAAGCCTACATTTTGTGCTACCAAAAAACCTAAAATCAACCCTATTGTTGCTAGAATTGCTGCTAATAATAATGCTGTTTGAGTATTAATAAAACCACCGGCAAGAACACGCGTTTTACGTTTGGTGTGAGTGAGATCCAACTTGCGATCGCAAATGTCATTAAAAACATATACCGCACTTGCCGTTAATGAAAAAGCAATAGCCGTCACAATAGCTTGCCGGACTAAAAATCCATTATGCCAAGCATGGGCAAAGATCAGGCCTGCAAATACAAAGCTATTTTTTATCCACTGATGTGGGCGCAGTAGACGTAGGAATTGTAAAAATCTAGTTTTATTGTTGTTCATGTTACCACCGAACTCGCTTAAACAACCACTCCGGCATCCATTTAATAATCAGCATAATATAACGCCAAAACCACGGAAGATACACAATATCGCTCAATTTATTAATCGATGCCACAATGCGTTTTCCTACATATTCTGGCTTAGCCACACAAAACATCCCTTTTAAACCGTACGTCATTGGTGTATCCACAAAACCTGGTTTAATAGTAATCACGCGTATACCATGAAAAAATAATTCATTACGTAATGCTTGCAAATAAGTCGATAAACCCGCTTTAGCTGCACCATAGATTTTATTTTTACGTCGACCGCGATCACCTGCTACAGAACTAATGCCGATAATAAAACCGCTTTTTTGCGCAATAAAATATTCGCTGCAATACCCTAAGATCGATATCGCGCCAGTGAGATTGCGGTTAATGATTTCTACCGGTTGTGCATCTTTCATATCACCAAACGCTAATAATACACCATCCAGTTTTTCCATGGCTGCGATCACACGCAATAAGAAAGCAGCATGGGCGGTGAAGTCCTCCGCATCAAATTGGCCGTATTGTACGTTTATCGGAAAACGGCTACTTAAATCTGTAGTAATACGCGCCAGTTCATCGCTATCCCGACTCGCTAAATATAGATTATGACCTTGCGCAGCAAATTCCAATGCAGTAACGCGGGCAATAGCGGATGTAGCACCGAGGATAAGGATATTCATAGACGCTCACTCTAGTATTAAGGTTTAGATTAGAGTATTATTGTACTCTAGCCAAAATTACGTAGTAGTATAGATGTAGTACTAATACAAATATAGAGGTATTTTTCCTATGCCCAGCACCCCTTTACATAGCGCCGTCGAGGCAAAAAACTCCTTAGCAGACATTGAGGCTTTGTTGGCGCAGCCTGATCAAAAAATAGAAATCGACGCCGTCGATGATCACAGGAAAACCGCGCTGGCATTGGCACTGGATACAAAGCAGTTTGCTGTTGCCACCTATTTATATAGTAAAAGCGCTGATCTATCTAAGGTTGTGTTAGCAATAAAAGCGGATGCTGGTAAGTCTTTAATAAAAAAAATATTTATTCCTTGGCTAAAATCGATAATGCAACTGTTTGCAGAAGCTGAAAAACAAAATAAATGGGATTTAAATCAACTGTTATTTAAATTTTGTCGAGAGGTTAATGCTTATTTGATTAGTCATGGTGGTATGAATTATTGTGCTAAATTTTTATATAATATGGTTTATAAATATTCTAAAGATATATTGCCTGATCTTGCAAACGATGAAAACCATGAGGTTTTTATAAAACAGCAATGCGAGATGTTAGATTTAATTGCGCAAGATAAAGTACATTATAATAATAGTGAAAAAGCAAATTTACTTCTTTCATATTTTGTAGATGTTATATCTAAACAAGCTTATCAAAATAAAGATATAGTAACACTTGCTAAACTGCTCAATTTTTTTGAATTTTGTGATATTTATGACAATCAATATTCTGAAAATGATTATGTCGATTATAATAGTCTTCTTACATTCATTATTAAATGTTTTAATGATCCTTCAATTCGCGCTTTATTTCGTGAATACCCTACCTGGTGTCGTTTATATTCATCCTACGATGCGACAGAGCAAAAAAGCCACTCATGGGCATGGCAGTTGTATATGGCTAAAAATTATGCCTCTCGTGCTAAAACCAATAAAGAATTGAAAAATCTTTCAGGCGCAATAAGCGACTACGAAACAGCGATTCAAATTTTGGAAGAAATCCCGCTTACAGAGCGATCAAATACGGTTAAGTTATGGTTAGAAATGTATTGCTCTGAGCTTGCTTTCTGTTTGGCTGCCTATAGGCAAGCACAACAAGATGACGAACAAAATGACGATGAAAAGGAAAATGAGAATTCGGATGAAAGTGAAGACGAAGAAGAAAAACCAGTTCAAGAAAATATTATCAAAGCAATTGCAGCCATGCGTAAATGCTTTGCGCAACAAGCACCGTTATACCCCACTGGTCAATTAAAATATTATCTAGCCAGCGATCTAATGAGAAAAGTTAATTATTATATGCAACTTGGCGATTTATACCGCGATCTGGCATATTGTTATTATAGTAAAAATGATTCAGATCATGAAAAGCAATGCCGGACGGATGCAGCGACGAATTATTGGCAAGGGATATTAATTTTTGAAGAAACTTTAGCATCAGTAAATTCAGGTGCATTGCCTTTATCGGATCAAATGGAGGTTTCATTAGAATTTGCAGGGGCTGTATATTGCCATACAGTAATAACATTTTTTAAGTGTGGCGATGATAGAGTCGCAACAATTCGTCAAAAAATGCTTTTATATCTGCGACAAGGAATAGCTAAACTTGAACAGGCTATTCAAATGTTGTGCGCAGCCCCACAAACACCTGAAATTCTAAATAGCATTAGAAAGCGACAGTTAGTATTGGTGCAAAAACTAGATGAGTATTCTGAATTTTTTGTGCCAGTTGATAATTTAGTTGTTAGCAGTGTAGTGCAGCAATATTTAGCTATGAGAATAAATATTCTTATTACTTTATGTAATCTGCTTGGTTCATTTGATAGCAGCATTTGGAATGAGTTGGAAAAAAAAGAAATTTATGATCGTTTTATTAAATGTTGTACTAGTATACTAACAAGAGATGATGCATTACGTAAAATCATCGGGCTTATTAGTGAAATAATGATTACGCTAAAAAACCGTCCTCTATTGGTATTTCAGGCAAGTATGTTACTTGATGATAGTGTTTTAAATTTGATAAGGCTAATTGAAAAAGAATGTAATGTAGCCAATACAAATAATCAGAGTTTTATGTTGCTTTATAATTCCTTTTCTTTGTATGTGCGTCAGCAACAAGAGCAATTTTCCAAGATGGTTAATGGTCTTGGGTGTGAGATGGAGGAATTGAGAAGGCATTATATGCCAACTGAAGTTTCAATAGTCGATGAAAAAATAGCACAACCAGAACCTTTGACTAAAGCTCGAGTAGAAAGACTGGTGAGAAGTGCACAAGAGTTAAATAAAAATATTTTACTTATTCGAGGCGGATATAATACCCAACAAAATATAGATGATCGTTCTTTTCAAGAAAAATGGAATAAATTTATGGACGCTATAGGAGAGCTAGGGTATCGAGTATTAGAAGAAAAAATAGTAGCCCCAGACATAAGCAAAAGAAACACATTGGATGATTTTGAAGAGTTTGATTTAAAAGAATTGCCTGTTGAAGATTTTGTAGATGCATCTAAGATGCATAGATTTGAATATAACAAACAACCAGTAAGAACTGATGAAAATTTAACTGAGGCTAATTTCGATCAAAGTGCAGACGTCGGTGAAGGAAATGGTCAGGATGATGCCCAAAGTGGTATTAGGTTGGATATCTAAGCTTAAATCCCTAATCGTCGCGCCAGGCTAGAGCTAAAATTATTTTTGGGATCCCATTTCTTTTTTATCGCCAACCATTCGACATAGCGCGGGTACATGATCTGAAACCGCGCAGGTGTTAGGCGAGCATCTTTGGCTAAGTAAATACGCCCTTCATTTTGTACCACGATTTCATCTATTTCATCGAGCAGCGAAAATAATTTATTATCTTTAATTGGAATATCCATCGCTAAGGTTAAGCCCGGCATGGGGAACGATAACGGCGTATTACTCGCTTTGCCGAATTGTTTCAGCACCGTTAAAAAAGGCGAATAATTATTTTTTTGCAGATGGTCTAAAATTGTTTGGATACTTGCTAGCGCCACATTGTGTGGTAATACGCATTGATATTGAATAAACCCGCGTTTACCATATAATCTTGGCCAATGTTTGATTTTATCAAGAGGGTAAAAATAATCTTGATAATGACTCAGAAATTTTTCTTTGTGGCTTTGCGTGCGGTAATAGTAATTGTTATACAGTTGGATAACTTTTTTATTCAGTAACCACCCTGGGCAATTGTAAGGGATGGTTATTTGCTGTTGTTTGAACAATTTTAACGGCTTAGATTTTTGTTCGGGAGCAAGCTCTTCCAAAGTCGCATGATGTGCAGTCATGATAATACTACGGCCAAATTTATTATTTTCCGATGCGGTATCCACCCAGGCGACGCTGTATTGATCATCCTGTAGTTCATCTGTTAAATAGATGATAGTTTGTTGCAGATTGTTAGTTGCTAGATGTTTTACCGACATATAGGCACTTTCAAGCGGAATTAATTTAATGCTGGCGCTACCAATAATGCCAGTTAATCCCATACCGGCGATGGTAGCCCAAAACAAATCGCTATTTTGTGTTGATGAACAACGTATTATTTCCCCATCATGAATAACAACGTCTAACCATAAAACATGTTGCTCGAATGAACCAGTGCGATGATGATTTTTGCCGTGCACATCTGCAGCAATACAACCGCCCAACGTTACATATTGTGTGCCAGGTGTCACTGGTAAAAACCAACCAGCGGGAACGATCACCGCTAAAATATCAGCTAAACTAATACCCGCTTCAGCAGTGATGACACCATTGATGCGATCAAATTCTAAAACTCGATTTAAGCGCTCCATTAACACCACTTGGCCATCGATATTTAAAGCTGCATCGCCATAACTACCGCCTAATCCACGGGCAATTACCGGTTTTTTTACAATATCGAGTAATTCACGATAGCGCTCCGGTCGCACCACATTGCAGTTTTGCGTGGTGCTTTGGTTGAAGCTGGCGAGTGGGGTGGTTAGTGTTGGCATAGGTCTATTTCCTTAATCTCAACCCAACCAAGAAGAAAACTAATAACGTCAGTGCAGACAACCAAGCCATCCAGTGAAAACCACTCATAAAACTAAATTTAAAAATCTGCAAAACTTCGGTAGCTTTTTCGCCAGTGAATTGGTTTAAAATGGTTTGTGCTTGTTGTGGGTCAGTGAGCATAACGCTTAATTGTTCATGTTGGCCAGTGGTTAATGGCATGTTAGTTTTTAATAATTCACTATTCAACGCTACACTTTCACGCCAATGAAAAACAACTGTTGCCAGGGCTAAAAAAACCGAATTACTGATATTCCAAAAAGTAAAAATTGTACCCAATGTGCTGCCCATCCTTTCAGGCGCAACGGATTGTGATGCAGCAACAATCGACCCGGCGTTGGCAATGCCCCAGGTATAACCCATTAAGAATAAAGTGAATAATATAAATAAAATGGTAATAGTAGGGGTGAATACAGCATGGCAAACAGCAGCTAATAATGCCATTCCTACCCCGAATACGAGTAAATTAAATATACCCCATTTCTTAACTAACTTTTCTAGAAAAAGCGAAATAATAACTTGGATAATTGGTACACACAATAAAATAACACCGATCATGAATGCGTGTTGATTACGCATCAGTTGTAAATAAAGTGGGTCAAAAAACATAAAAGTGCCAGTAACAAATCCAGCGGTCACACAAATTAAGATTGCCAAACTGGCATGTTTATTTTTAAATAGTGATAAGTCTAATAATGGATATGCTACTTTATTTTCGACGATTATCAATAAAAATAAAAGAATGATGCCACTAAAAATAGTAGTCCGAGTCAATGCTAAATTCCAGCCCGCTTGTTCACCGTAAATTACCCCATAAATTAAACTACCTAAACCGACAGAAAGTAAAATAAAACCCCACCAATCAATTTGAATCTTCTCAACAGATTTGGGCGATGGTTTTAAACTAAAGACACAACAAGCCATGCCAGCGATGATAATCGGAATATTAACCCAAAATACCCAACGCCAATTGAATATCGAAATTAACGTACCACCTAAAAATGGGCCTATTGCTAGACCAGCGCCATTGAAGGCACTAAAAATTCCAATTGCGCGGGTTTGTTCATGGGGCGGGAAAGCTTGTGGTAATAAAGCCACTCCAAGAGGAAAAATAATAGCAGCACTAAGACCTTGGATTGCACGAAAAAATATTAGCCATTGTATAGTCGGAGAATTGGCAGCGCCAATAGCGGCAATGCCAAATAAAATAAATCCAAAATAAAAAACATTTTTGCGACCCCAAAGATCACCTGATTTCCCGGCAATGATCAAGAACATGCAAAGAACTAAACTAAAAATAGACATCACCCATTGCAATTGCAAAACCGAAGCATTTAAATCTTTTTGAATAAACGGCAGTGCAGTCGTCACAATAGTAAAATCAAGAAATGCGGTGAACGATAGTAGGCTTAACCCAATTAACGCCCACCATTTGTAAGGAAAATTTTCAGCTTGCATTTTATTTATCTATTTAAACATAAATTTCCTTGAATTTTACCCTCAAAGGGCAAAAAATCATAGTTTTTTTGCCCTTTTGGTGCCAGAATTTGCTGTTTAACAAGCTTTTAGCACAATAATGGGAATAACAAACCGGATTTTCATGGTTTTTCCTTGACTATCGCCGAAAAATCAAAGATAATTGCCAATATCGTAACATAGGCAGTTTTACGCGCTTTCTTGAAATTGCGGCAGGGGAATCTGGTAAACAATTGAATTTTACTCGATTATCACAAGATATTGGAGTTACTGATACTACAGTCGCAAACTATTATCAAATTCTAGAGGATTGTTTAATTGCAATCCGCATTGATCCCATTACCAATAGTCAAACAAAACGCAGATTGATAAAATCACCCAAATATTTATTTTTTGATTTGGGGATAAAACGCGCTTGCGCTAATGAAGGCACTCGTTTGCCACAAAGAGTAATTGCCGATTTATTTGAACATTACGTTGGTAATGAATTGGTTTATCACAGCCAGTTAACTTCACCACACATCAAAGTAAAATACTGGCGTGATGCATCTGGGCCAGAAATTGATTTCATTTTAGATGTTGCTCATCAATATATTCCGATCGAGGTGAAGTGGTCAGATAAACCTAGCGCTTCAGATGCACGACATTTAAAAAGGTTTTTGGATGAGTACATAGAGGCAAAAGCAGCATATATCATATCGCGTACCCCACATCGATATAAATTGGATGATAGGATTATCGTGTTGCCGTGGCAGGAATTAGGAAAGATATTTCAAGAGCTGAAGGAACAAGAGAGAAATTAAATATGATATACGGGCCACTCTGCTTAGAAACGAAGCCCACATGATTTTTATTGCGCAGAATTGAGAAACTTGTCAAGACGATTCGCAAAAGCTTGGATTTCTTTTTTACCAAGCGCCGCTGGCCCACCGCTGATCGTGCCAGTGTTTCTGAGCTCTGCATGAAGATTGCGAATAGCTAATTGTTCCTTGATATTTTCTTTAGTATATAACTCTCCTCTGGGATTTAAAGCGATGCCACCTTTGGTGACAACTTCATCGGCTAGTGGAATATCTGCAGTAACTACCAAGTCACCATGATGCAGGTTTTTTACTATGTGATTATCAGCCACATCAAAGCCAGCCGATACTTGGGTTTTTTTAATGAAAGGAGATTTGGGAATCTGCAGTGGCTGATTAGCAACTAACATGACAAGTGTTTTAGTGCGCGTCGCAGCACGAAATAAAATCTCTTTAATAACCTTTGGGCAGGCATCGGCATCAATCCATATTTGCATGTGAGTACTCGATACTAACACTAGGCATACTAAAGATAGATGCAGTAAATTCTGTGTTTTCTAAACTAGCAACGATCTGATTGCGAAATTCTTTTAGTACTTTTAAGTATTTCGTCTTGCTAAATCCGTCGCACGTAGATTTTCGTTGAAATTTAAAATCAACATCTTCAGACATTCTTTTCACAGTTTTGTGTGCTTTTGCCAAACAAGTGCCGCCACAAAAAACTAAATTAAAATATTCACTTTCAATTTTGGATAAAATATTTAGAACTTCAGTAACGTAATAGTCTTTTTCAATAACAGGAGGATCTAATTGTAATAAATTAGCAGTATCGACAATAAGGGAAAGTGTTTTTTCATCTAGCATTTTTATTATTCTCAATCAATAACTTATAATTTCCATCAGCAAGTTTTCTTCTAAAGCGGCTGCGTAGACGAATCATCGTACGAACGGGTACTTGAGTGCTTTCGCCCGCATTGTAAGCTTTTTCCGCCCAACCTGGTTCCCAACTTATGCCAAGTTTTATTAAAGCCTCTTTGCACGCAATGCCGAACCCATTTTTAATAATGGCTTTATTAACATATTTTGAGAGATAAGATTTCGCATAAACGCCATAACCAATCTTCACCAATTCACCCATTTCAACCAGTGCCCGCAAGCTACGGCTGATTTGGCGTGGGCTGGCAATGTCTTTGATATCTGAACGCAAAATAATATTATCTGGGAGTTGTTTTATGCGATTAAGTATATCAAATTTAATACTGCTAAGATAGTATATTTTGCTCATATTTATTTAACCGTCAAAAATGGACAATTTCAGTATAGCTCATTCAATATAAAACGTCAACAATGGACAATTCGCCAATAATGGACAATTTGACCACTTGTAACCTACATGATATTAAGATTAAGAAAACAATCGAAATTAGATAAGTATGAAAATAATCGAAACAGAACGACTTATTTTAAGAACTTGGCAGGATAGCGATGTGGATGCTTATTATCACATCAATCTCGACCCTAAAGTCACTGAGTTTTTGCTGGGGCCTTTGACGATGGAAGCGGCGCGTGATTTTATCAATGCCATGAACCAGCAATTCGCTGAGGTGGGGTATACTGCTTGGGCGGCAGAAGAAAAATCGAGTGGTAAATTGATCGGTTTTATCGGCCTCAATCAGCCGCAATGGGAATCTCACTCAGCATGTGTTATACCGAATTCAGCAAAATGATAAACGAGTAAAATGACTATATTTCTACAAACAAAACGATTAATTCTCAAAATTATCGAATTATCTGATTTTGATAATTTAATTATTTTACGCACTGACCCCGAGGTAATGAAATACTTTGGTAAAGTACAGACCAAAGAAGTAGTGGAAAAATTTTTAGCGCTAGCAATGGAATATCAAAAAAAACATGGATTTGGTTATTGTTCGGTTTTTGAAAAAGAAAGCGGCGCATTTGTCGGGCAAGCCGGTTTATTTCACATTGGTTTTGATGACCAACAACCCAACATTGAAGTGGCATATCGTTTACACAAAATATATTGGGGCAAAGGTTATGCGACTGAATTGGCGCGAGCATTGATCCAGTGGGGATTTCAACATTTATCTGTTACTAAATTAATTGGGCTGACGCAATTAGAAAATGTACCTTCACAACACGTATTAGAAAAAGCGGGTATGGTATATATCGGCAAAGTAAATTATTATGACAGCGAATTACTTTGTTATGAAATTTACAAACAAAAGTTGCCATTATAATGGAAAAAACCTATTTATTTTACGACATTGAAACTACAGGATTGAATAAAGCATTCGACCAGGTACTGCAGTTTGCTGCCATTCGTACCGATTTAAATCTCAATGAGATCGAACGACATGAAATCTTGCTGCGTTTATTGCCTGATGTAGTTCCATCACCGCTGGCTATTCTCACCCATCAAATTTGTGTGACTGAAACAATTAATGGCAGCGCTGAAGTTGATGCAATTACTAAAATTCACCAATTATTTAATACGCCAGGCACTATTAGCTTGGGTTACAACACCTTAGGTTTTGATGACGAAGTTTTACGTTTTTCGTTTTATCGTAATTTATTGCCACCTTATACCCATCAATATGCTAACCAATGTGGTCGATTGGATATTTACCCGATTACTGCACTGTATTTTCTTTATAAAAATGATTTACTACAATGGCCAAAAGTAGACAATAAATTTACTTTAAAATTAGAACGGTTGAGTGAAGCCAACCAATTAGCTGTTGGCGCGGCGCATAATGCCATGGTCGATGTTGAAGCAACACTGGCGTTAGCACGTAAATTTCAGGCTGATCCTAAGATGTGGCAATATGCGGTAGAATTTTTTGATAAAAATAGAGCTACAAGTAGATTTCAAAAATTATCATCGGCATTTGTCTGCAAGCAGCAAAACTTCCGTGAAGGTTTATTGATTGATCCCAGTATGGGGTCAGAGCGTGCTTATCAAGTTCCCGTATTGGCGCTGGGTGGCCACAACCATTATAAAAATAAAACGCTTTGGCTGCGCTTAGATAATGAAAAATTATCGCAAACCACCGCACAAACAATTGCTGAAAATGCTTGGGTTTATGCGCTTAAATCCGGCGAAGCAAATTTTATATTACCACTAACCGAGCGCTACGCTCAGCAATTAAGCGTAGAAAGACAACAATTGATTAAACAAAATAAAGCATGGTTACTCAGTAACCCGGATTTATTTTTTCAAATCATTAATTATCACGCCGAATATACTTACCCAAAAATTCCTGAATTAGATATTGACGCGGCTCTTTATCAAAATGGTTTTATGTCAGATCAAGATCAAAGACTGTGTGCAGGTTTTCATGCCGCGTCTTGGGCAGAAAAAGCAAGTTATATTGAAAATTTCAACCCTGCATTACGCACACAAGCTATCCGTTTAATTGGCCGCAATTACCCGCAATATCTTCCAGAAAAATATGCTAAAGAATTTGCTGATTTTATAAATAAAGCTGAATCGATCGACTATCGTGGTAATAAAAAATTGACCGCTAACGCTGCATTGGCCGAGATCGCTGAGTTGAAAGCGAATAAAAATCTGAATGAAAAACAAATCAACCTATTAGATAAATTGGAACAGTATCTTAGGAATAGACAGTAAATATCTGTCATGCTATAAATACACATCTCCTAACTCAAGGACACCCAATACCCGTGACTACCAAAACCAACCTCATCAATCGTTTATTCGGCAATCTCGCTTGGAACAAACCCGCTTGGCTCATTCGCTTGGGGCAGCGGATTCGTTTACATCCACTGGCATCCATCGGTATCGTGCTTGCGTTGATAGTGTTAATAGCTGGTGGTTATTTGGGCTATCATTGGTATAAAAATTTACCAAAACCGGAGTTAGTCACGACCAACATAACAGTGCCCGCCATTCCTGCTGTTGATCAAGAACCTAACCTGTTGCCGCTAAGCATCGATTTTGGCATAGCACCTACCGGTGATGTGCATATCATGCAAGATCAAGAAGGTGGCAGCAATTTAAATCCCCAATCGGTAGCACCGCTAAACCTAGTTGATAAAGATGTGAGCAGCGGCATTACGCTTTCGCCAGCTATTAATGGTACTTGGCATTGGCAAGGTGGTAGCCAACTTATTTTCACGCCTACAACGGCTTGGCCAGCTGGGCAAAATTATACGGTTGCGTTTGCACAAAATGCATTTGCAGCGCAAGTGAAAATGGAAAAATTAAAATATGATTTTTCTACCCAAGCTTTTGCAGCGACAATTTCTGATTTCAAATTTTATCAAGATTTAACCGACCCTAAATTAAGACAAGCAGTTGCAACCATTAATTTTAATTATCCGGTCGATACTGATAGCTTAAGCAAGCACATTACCCTGCAATTACAAGCATTAAAATCTGCTAAATTAGATTTAGCCGCAAAACAATATAAATTTACTCTAACCTATGATAAATATAAACGCACTGCGTATTTGCATTCAGAGGCGCTCACATTAGATAATGTTCCGCGCTATTTAAATTTAACGATTGCTAAAGGGGTGCAACCAGCGTTGGGTAATGCAACCGATACACCGGTAACGCAAACAGTTTTAATCCCATCCTTGAGTGAATTTTTTAAGATCAATAAAGTAAGCGCCAATATCGTGCGCAATCTCAATGATCAACCTGAACAAATATTAGTGATTGAAACTACGGTTGGTGTAACTACAACTGAACTTAATAAAGCATTGCATGTCTATCAATTACCAAACGATTATCCCGCAACGGCTACTGAAAAAATAAAGCAAAATTATTATTGGAAAAATCCAGGTGAAGTAACCACAGAAATATTAAATCAAGCAACAACGGTGACACCACAAGCCATACCCACCGACACCGATTATGCCTTGTTACACAGCTATAAATTTAAGGCTGATGGTGGGCGCTATCTGTATATTAAATTAGATAAAGGTATTCCAGGGTATGGTGATTTTAAATTAACCCGCGATTACACCACAGTAGTGCGCGCACCCGTCTACCCCAAAGAAATTTCATTTTTACATAAAGGCGCTTTATTGGCCTTAGGTAGCGAACAAAAGATATCGGTGTTGGTGCGAGGCATCCCTGCTGTGCAGTTTGAGATTGCGCGTGTGTTGCCCGATGATGTCAATCATTTAGTGACGCAAACCAAAGGCCGTTTTGATGACCCACGCTTTTTTAATGCTAGCTTTAATCAAACTAACATTAGTAAAATATTTAGCGAAGTGCGCGAGTTTAATGATAGTGATCCTTCGCAAGTGCAATATACCGCGTTGGATTTAAAAAAATATTTAACTGCTACACCTACACCGCAAGCGCTTGGATTATTTATTGTCACAGCGCGTGATTGGGATGTTGAAAATAATAAAGCAGGTGACATTAAAAGCAGCCGCTTAGTGTTAATTACCGATATGGGCTTGCTGGTAAAAGATAACAGCGATACCACCCATGATGTATTCGTGCAATCGATCACGCAAGGTACACCGGTAGCGGGTGCACAAGTCGATTTATTAGGTAAAAATGGTCTACCGATTATCAGCCAGGTTACTGATCAACTGGGCCATGTTGTATTTCCATCGTTAAAAGATTTTACCCAAGATCGTGAACCTACAGTTTATTTGGTTCATAAAGGCAATGATGTTTCATTCATTCCATACAACAGTAATGATCGCCGTTTGAATTATTCACGTTTTGATATTGGCGGTGTGCAAGGTCAGGATACTCATAATTTAGCCGCTTACGTATTTTCTGATCGCGGCATTTATCGCCCGGGTGATGATATTCATATCGGCATGATTATCAAACAATATTACGCACAAGACATAGCGGCTGGTGTACCATTGGAAGAAACGATTACTGATTCGCGTGGCATGGCCGTGCTCGACCAAAAAATCTCCGTCCCTGCCGAAAATTTCTTAACATTAAATTATCATACCGACGAAACTTCGCCTACCGGTACTTATACCGTAACACTTTCTATGTTGGATAATGGTAATCCGAGTATGGTCATCGGTTCGACAGATGTATTAGTGCAAGAGTTCTTGCCTGATCGCATGAAGATCAGCACGCAATTTGCCGGTTTAGCAACACAACAAGCATGGGTTTCACCCGAGGGTTTAAAAGCCACAGTAAATTTAAAGAATTTATTTGGCACGCCCGCGCCCGATCGTCGCGTCACTGGCCAAATCACTTTGCGTCCGCAAGCGCTTCAATTTAAACAATTCCCAGATTATACCTTTGTCGATCCATTATTTGATGCTAAAAAACCGCCTAAAACATTTACTAATATGCTGGCAGAAAGCAAAACCGATGCCCAAGGTAACGCCGAATTTGATTTGGGTTTACAGCAATATGATAAAGCCACCTATCAATTAACGTTCTTTACTCAAGGTTATGAAGCCGAAGGTGGACGTAGTGTGAGCGCAGAAAAAACTATTTTAGTCACACCGTTAAACTATTTAGTTGGCTATAAAACGGATGGCGATCTGAGTTTTATTAAACAAAATGGCGCACGTACTGTGCATTTTATTGCGATTGATCCCACACTTAAACAAATCGCGGCAGATAACTTGCATGTGCAATTATTTGCGCAAGACCCAATTACTACTTTAGTCAAAAAGCCCGATGGTACTTATGAATATCAAACGGTAATACAACAGAAACTGTTAAGTAATAATGCAATAGTTATTCCTACGCAAGGGTTAGATTACCCATTGTCGAGTGCCAATACCGGTGATTATTTATTGGCAGTGACTGATGCCAGTGGTGCAACTATTAGTCAGTTAAAATTTTCTATTGTCGGTGCAAGTCAGCACCCTACGCAGCAACAAGCAGAACTCAGTGTTAAATTAAATAAAACCGAATTTAACCCGGGTGAAGATATTCAAATGCAAATTACCGCGCCGTATCAAGGTGCAGGTTTAATTACTATTGAACGTGATAAGGTTTATGCTATTCAATGGTTTAAAACTACCAGCAACAGTAGTATGCAAACCATTCATATTCCAGCCAACTTCCAAGGCGATGGCTACATCAATGTAGCTTTTGTGCGGGCATGGGGTTCTGATGATATTTTCTTAAACCCCTTGAGTTATGCGGTAGTGCCATTCACCGTGAACCGCACTGCAAGTACGGTACATATTCAATTGCTAGCACCGGAATTAGTGCAACCAGGCCAGCCGTTGCCAATGACTTATAGCACTGATAAACCAGGCAAAATTATAGTGTATGCGGTTGATGAAGGCATTCTACAAGTAGCGCATTATCAAACGCCTGATCCTGTTGCTTATTTTTTCCAAAAACATGCATTAGAAGTAACCACACAGCAAATCGTCGATCTTATTTTACCAAATTATATTTTAAGCCGTGAATTATCCGCAGTGGGTGGTGATGGTGGCGAAGAAACGGTATTTGCTAATCTTAATCCGTTTAAACGTAAAACTGATAAACCGGTTGTGTTCTGGTCAGGCATTGTTGATGCTGATAATACACCGCGCCAATTAACCTATGATGTGCCTGATTATTTTAATGGTACTTTACATATAAT
>JABDBA010000018.1:43020-43595 GCA_013288885.1 Gammaproteobacteria bacterium
GGCAGTTGCTGTTGCAGCCAATGCTGTTGGCGCCGCTGATCAAAAAACCCAAGTGCGCGGGCCGTTTGTAATTAACCCTAACGTGCCGACATTCGTAGCACCGGGTGATAATTTTGATGTCAGTGTTGATGTGGCGAATAATATAAAAGGTTCGGGGAAAAATGCTAATGTACAATTAAAATTAGATGCTTCACCGGAATTGCAAATTGTAGGTAACAATACACAATCAATTATTGTTCCTGAACAAGGTGAAGCTGCTGCGCACTTTAAATTACAAGCGTTGGATAAATTAGGATCAGCACAATTGAATTTTACCGCAACTTATGCTGATAAAGTCACCCATTTTTCTACGACATTAAGCGTGCGGCCTGCGATGCCTTTCCAAACCACGTTAATCAGTGATTATAACAAAGGGCAAAATAAATCTGTTAATGTTACCCCTGATTTGTACCCGCAGTTCCGCACTCTCACTGCAGAAATGTCAACCAGTCCACTGATTTTAGTCAATGGGTTACAACGATATTTAGATAATTTCCCATTTGGTTGCACAGAACAATTAGTGAGTAAAGCTTTTA
>JABDBA010000019.1 GCA_013288885.1 Gammaproteobacteria bacterium
CTAAATTATCTGCGCAATTAACGCATGAGATGATGTTATGAATACCTTTGATGCCAAACAAGTACGGCTCGATTTCCCGATTTTGCAACAAAATGTACACGGAAAACGTTTGGTGTATTTAGACAATGCCGCCACTTCACAAAAACCACAAGCAGTCATCAATAGACTGAATGATTATTATAGCCATGACAATGCTAATGTTCATCGCGCGGTACATGCACTTAGCGAACGCTCTACCCATGCTTATGAACAAGCACGCATCGATATCCAAAAATTTATTAACGCTAAAGATGCGCATGAAATAATTTTTGTACGTGGCACGACAGAAGCGATTAACTTAGTAGCACAAAGTTATGGTCGGCCACAATTTAAAGCGGGCGATGAAATTATCATCTCGCATATGGAACATCATTCGAATATCGTCCCTTGGCAAATGCTGTGTGAACAAACGGGGGCAATATTACGCGTGATCCCGGTCAATGATGCGGGTGAAGTAATTTTAGAAGAATATGAACGGTTGTTGAATCCGCGCACTAAATTAGTGGCGATTGTGCATATGTCGAATGCCTTAGGTACGATTAACCCCATCGAACAAATGATCAAACAAGCACACGCGCTGAATGTGCCGGTATTGATCGATGGCGCACAAGCGACTGCGCATTTAACCGTTGATGTACAAAAATTAGATTGTGATTTTTATGCTTTTTCGAGCCACAAATTATTTGGCCCCACCGGCATTGGGGTTTTGTATGGCAAAGCTAAATTATTAGCAGCGATGACACCGTATCAAGGCGGCGGCGATATGATCAGCCGTGTGAGTTTTGCCAAAACTGAATATCGCGAAATTCCACATAAATTTGAAGCCGGCACACCGCATATTGCCGGTGTTATCGGTTTGGGTGCAGCGATCAATTATATCAAGCAACTCGATTTACCCGCTGTGCACGCGTATGAACAACAATTATTAAATTACGCAACTGAACAGTTATTAACTATTTCTAAACTGCGGTTAATTGGCACGGCTAAAAATAAAGCGGCGATTTTAGCATTTATTTTAGAGGATATACACGCGCACGATGTCGCTACTATTTTGGATTCTGAAGGCATTGCTGTGCGCGCGGGCCATCATTGCACGATGCCATTGATGGAACGTTTTAACGTACCAGCGACAGTGCGCGCATCGTTAGCGTTTTACAATAGCAGAGAAGATGTAGATGCGCTGATTGCGGGTTTACATAAAGTACGAGAAATTTTTAAATGAACCTACGCGAACTATATCAAGAAGTCATCATCGACCACAGTCGCCACCCGCGCAATTTCCATGAAAACGCGGCGGCCAACCATCATGCCGAAGGCTTTAATCGTTTATGCGGTGACAAACTCACTTTGTTCTTAAAAATTGAAAACGATATTATACAAGACGCAAGTTTTATCGGTGCAGGTTGTGCCATCTCCACCGCCTCAGCTTCATTGATGACAGAATTTCTCAAGGGCAAAACCGAAGCGCAAGCGAAAGAAATGTTCGAAAATTTTCATCAAATGCTCACGTTAGAAAACCCACCTGCTAGCATCAATGATCAACTCGGCAAACTTACCGTACTCACTGGCGTGCGCGAATTCCCCTCGCGCGTTAAATGTGCCACCCTCGCCTGGCACACGTTACAAGCCGCACTGACTAATAAAGTGCAACCGGTTTCGACAGAAGAGGATTTGATTGAGCCATAGGTTATATTCTAAACGTTCTTCTAACCACATAATCTTGGTATTCATCGGCGAGCTCAGCCAATCTTTCGTATCTATCATCACTATCCGAAAGCGCTGCATATTCAGAGATTGAATTAAAAACTCAACCTTACAGGTATTGGCGGAGGGGATGAAGATTTAGGAGACACAACAGCCTTATCTAGATCGGTGACTGATTCTCGTGGAGGGGTAGAATTTTCTTTGTTGCTACCCACGCTATCCTGACTGATTCGTCTTTCTTCTGTGATTACTGGTTTAGCACCCATTGTTTTTTTTTGTTCTTGCAAAAAATCAGCCACCTGAAGCGCAAGCTTTTCGCTCATATTGCGCGGTTTAGATTTAGTAAATATTTCCACCAGCATGCCAGCATCTTCACCCGTGATTTGTATTTTATTATCAGGTAAAATTTCATATTCAATGTCTTTATCATCATCGATGGCTGTTGCACACACCATCTTGCAGACAGCACCAATATCTTGGGTATGCTTTGATGTTCTGGCAACAATAATATACTCGTTGCCTTCTTCATCATCATAACTAATCTGTGTTATTGGCGAATCTTTACAGCTCTCATCTTTGAAAAATCGCATAATCGTGCTCCGGTTGTCTAGAATATTTCGATGCCACATTATATCATATTATTTGCCTTGTTTGGGAAGACTATTGGCAGGTACCGTTGTTTTAGGCTCTTCCACCGTAGGAGATGAAACCGCCAGATCAGCCGCAGTGGGTTTTTTAGGCTGCCCAGCAACCTCAATAACAATTTGTAAGTTTTTGGGTAACTCGCCCATTGGTATTTGTCCCCGTGCTTCAGCATGTACATAAGCCTTCCTACCCTTTTTACCGCTGTTGGGGGCAGTATCTTGACCCAGTGAAAAAAAATTGCTGCCGCCCACTGCTATTGTATTAGGTGACTGCGGCGCGGGTTTAATACCTGCTTCAACCATTTTTTCTGTAAGCTCGGTAAGTATCTTTTGCCAATTAAGTTCGGGATTTAAAAAATAATACAATACAAACTGTTTGCCGCACTCATCTTTATTTGTAGTTGATAATTCTTTTCCCGGAATAACTCCTTTCATGTGCATTGGGCACTTAGTATCCAGAAGATATTTAGTTAAAATATCCCAAAATTTTGCAACATTTTTGCCGGGATCGCCGTTGCTATCATCTACCGCCACGTAAATTTTAAAGCCAACTTTAGAAACTTCATTTTTAGGTGTAACATCTTCCTTCGTTGGAGGTAGCGTAATTGTATACTCAATATAAGACGCGCTTGGAAAATAGGTAGCTATAAATTTTTTCTCATCATCTTGGTAAAGGAATTTTACATCTTCACCTAGCATCTCTTTGCAAACCGTTTCATAAGAAGATTTTGCATATAGGCCTTCATCCGTTTTTTCATCCCTGATTACTAGGGTTGCTACGGTTTGCTCTAATGCTTCTGTATCTACCTCTGTTTTCTTAGAAACATCGGAATCGGAACCTGAACCAAACATATAATCTCCTAACTTACTGAAATATTGATTTTACATAGTTTAAGTATAGATCATTAACCTTAAGGAAATATTAAGGTTTCTATTACTTTATGCATTATTCACTGCAACTGCCGCCATGATAAACGCGCGGAGGGGATAAAGAATAAGGTAGTTTGCTGGGTTGGTACACAATCAGCTTCTTTTGCAGTGGAATAAGTGGATTGCAAAACAGTGGGTTTATCGCCCGGCAAATTAGCCCATGCTGTGATGCGATAAAAATGACGTTGCCAGGTTTTATCATCGGCAGTTTTAATACAAATGTTATCAGGGAATTGCTCAACCATATATTTCACCTCGGTATCATAATAATTGAATAGTTGAACGCCCCCTGCACTCAACCAGGGAATTTCACCCTGCATTTTTTTAGGAACATTGTTGGAATTTATTGCCAACGCTAAATTCTTCTCCCCTTCCCGCAACCCAGCTTCCGCCGCATTAAACTCTTGCGACAACGCCCCAAAGTTATTACTCATCCGCATCTCCATTCGCCCCACTGTTAATGATGTCAACGTTAATAAACTCAACACCATCAACAAAACCAACACCAACGCCAAAACAACACCTGATTGCCGCATCATGGCAGCCACTCGCGTAATGCAATCGTCGTATCCACTTCTTTACGTAACAAATGATCTTTTGCTTGATACGTTTTTCCAGCAAAAGTATAAGATAACTGCCTATCAGCTATACCCTCCACACTATCCATTAATAATGCTATAGAAACACTACGCACTGCCGCCCAATTATTAATATTATCTGCCGTTAAATCTTGCAGATTTTGCTGCCCCGAATTTAAAACAGCAAAACTCAATTGCATGTTCTCTACCCCATCCACCAACTCCGAAGGTTTCGGCGAATTGGCATCTTGACTATACAAAGCAAAAACCGCATCACCCTCCTTATTTTTACGCGTGGTTTTCGCCACATAATAAAACAAGGATAACAGATAGCCTATCTGTGAATTTTCTTGATAATCAGGCGCTAATAATTTAGGCGAATCTTGCGATGTATAAATCGTCGTAGCACCACCCCGAAAAGAAATTTTTTCCACCCGAATAAAATCCACATGTTGGCAACTAGCAATCATTAATACATCACCTTTTTTAAAATCCATTTTACCTGCAATACTAATTGCATCGCCTGCCACATTAATATTAGTCACATCAGCGGTATCAGGATCCATTTCTTGCACTAATAAAATATCGCTATCACGCACGGTACGTTTAGCGATTTGTGGCGGCAATACAAAACTAGTATGTGCTTTACCACCATGCCAACCGATGATCGCAGTATCTTCTGCTAAAGAAATAGTACCTAAGGGTTTAATAAATACATCGGGCAAACGTGAGCAGCCAATATAACCTGCCATTCGCACATCATGGTTCAAACGCTCAACAATCACGCGCGCATTTTCTTGCAAACGCGCTAAACCATCGGCAAATTCAAAAGTTTTTTTGTTAGTAAAATAAATGGAATAAGTGCCCATCACTAAAAACAAACCAAGTACAGAGGCGATCAGAAGTTCGATTAATGTAACGCCACGTTCTGCGTGTAATTTTTTTAGCATAACAATCAACCACGCCTATAAATACTTAAAGAACGCGGCGACAATTTTGTGGATTGCGCATTACTCACGAATACGCGTGGCTGCCATTGAATAGTGATCTGATGATCTAAACCTTGCGCTTGCAACTCACTTTTACTTTGCGGTAATAACAAAGCATTTTCAACTTGCCAACTACCCACCTGACTGCTGGTGCAATGATGAACATCGGCGACAAAATCACACAAACGCAAACGCTCCGACAAGGTATTCTGCTGCCATTGCGCCACACTCTGAAAATACGCATCTTGGTTATAGTGAAGTGCGATAATTTCTGCCTTCACGAAACCCAATAACCCTACGCTTAGCAACGCCACAGCGATTAATATTTCCAGAAGGGTAAAACCCGCAGATTGAGATGAATGACTAACCATAGAGCCAACAATAATGCTTAATATAATTTTATATAAATCTATTGTTACATATAAAATCAATGGGGTCAAGTAGACTTGCCCCCTATTTTCCTCTATCGTTGATCCATCAACCCATTAAATCGGAGCGATCCCATGAGCGATTTAGAAAGCAAACATTGCGTACCCTGCGAAGGCGGCGTTGCTGCCCTCAACAAAGAGCAAGTCAGCAAATTTTTAAAACACATCCCCGAATGGCAAGCGGCTGCCGATAACAAAGAAATTTCGCGCGAGTTTACTTTTAAAAATTATTATCACACCTTAGCGTTTGTAAATGCGATCGCTTGGATCGCCCATCAAGAAAACCATCATCCTGATTTAGAAGTGAGTTACAACAAATGTCGCGTACGTTATAGCACTCATGCAATAGGCGGTTTATCCGATAATGATTTTATTTGCGCCGCGAAAGTGAATGCGGTGTTTAATGCAAAAAAATAAAATTTATAGGACTTACGATAAACGATGCTAGGCGAGGCAAAAACGAGCGAGCAACCGGAGTTTATGCGGTATAAATGAGGATTGCGAGCGAGTTTTTAACGAAGCATAGCGCGTTTAGCGGAAGTCCAAGAATAAAGGGGCCGTAGCTCAGCTGGTAGAGCGATACGTTCGCAATGTATAGGCCAGGGGTTCGACTCCCCTCGGCTCCACCAACGAATAATGTAACCACTATTTTTATGAGGAATAAAAAATGCCAAATAGATTACAAGAATTATTGAAAGTTCAATCATTGCTAGAAACAGCGGCAGAAAATATAAATCATCCACGTAGAAAAAAAAGCACTTCAAGAGCATTATTAGATGCCCATGAAATATGGTGTGAACTAGACCAATATGCCCATAAAGGTGTTGTCGCAAAAGACATCTATGATCTTTATGATAATTTATCAAGCTATTATAGTGAATACTATGACAAAAATGATGAAGACTCACTTGATTTTTTAGTTGAGGCTGTACAAAAGGTCAACGAGTTTGTCTACATGGAAATTGAAGAAGCTAGACAAGAAAGTTACGATTTTGATAGCGGACTAGATGAGGAAGAAAGTAGCGATTCTGGAGATGAAAAAGCGGATCGAAATAAAAATGAAGCATTAAAAAAAGAAATTGCTAACGAAATAAAATCCATACTAGACACAACTGATCTTAGTGAAGATTATTATGGCCTTGAAGATAAATTTACTGGAAAAGAATTATCTAGTACCAAATGGAAAACCTATATTTATTTACGCAAATGCGTATTAGCTTATCGCGCAGGAGATCATGACTCTTTAAATAAACTACTTATATTTCTAGAGAAGAATACAGAAAATAAGCGTTGGCTAGCCGAAAGGTTACTTGATAAAACAACTCACCCAGCCGATGAAAAATGGGGATCAGGAAACCATGAATGGTTAGAAAGAAGTCTAATTGTCGATGTACTAAAACGATCAGCGGGCATGATGGAAGATGTACAGCAAGAAGCCGAAGGTATCGATTGGCTTTATGTACAAGCTCAACTACGCAGCCCCGACAAATATTTATTTTTTAAAATTGATAGTAACGCTATCAGAAATGGCCATCCTGGCGCCGTAAAAAAGGATCTCGCGAAAAAAGGTTTTGCGGCCGAAGGAAGCCCGGCTTTTCATGATAGCCTCGTAAAAGCATTCGAGAACAGCTCAACTCTAGCTAGTTTTACCAAACGTGTACATAATATTTTTATATTAGAAACAATCTCTGGTAAAAAACATCTTAATGCCGATAATGAACAACGTTTCTTAGTTGACGGCACTGAAACCAATGATGAAAAATATGTTAACGCTTTTCGAAAAACCCGGTTACGCCCTGATGGATATACCCCTACTAAATTGGTGATCAGTGGGCTAATAGCCAAAACTACGCGTATGGGGGAACTTGAAGACACTTCCCCTGTTAAACTTGTCGATTCAGATATCTCGGATGATTCAGATGATGAATCTACATTGCCAGATATAAATAAATTAAATGTTTCAACCGACGGTGATGCAAGTGATGCTGACCACGAAGATGATGAAGCAAAAACATCAATGGTTCACAGTACTCCGGCTAAACAAGCACAAAGAGACGCCAGCGCTACAACTTTTTTCATACCCAGTAATTTTACTACCCCAATTAGGCCTAGCACTCTCTCTTTAGCACAACAAAATAGAGAACCTTGGCCTGATGAAGAAAAAAGACCACAACTAACTACAACCCAAAATCTGCGGGAATTAAGGAATACAAAATAACGTCGCGCGGTTGATCGTCCATCACCCATTTATTTCTTAAATAGCCCTCTTCTTTCGCGCCTAATTTTTTAGCGACGCTGTGGCTTCTTAGATTGTCGGGCATGATCATAATATCTATGCGATATAGTCCTAAATTTTTAAAAGCAAATTCCGCCGCTAATTTTGCGGCAGCGACAGCAGCGCCGCGTCGAACGTATGATTTTCTGATCCAATAAGATAAATTACATGAGCTTTCATAATAATCTTTGGTCACGTTCAGCAATTTCACTTCACCTAGGTAATGGTCATCTTCATCCAACACCGCAAAGCAATAATCTTTGCTCCTGCCCCACTTAAAGATCGCGGTTTTGATCCATTCTTCACAGGTTTTTAAGTCATAATCTTTGGCCCAAGGGATCCAAGGCAATAGGTGATCTTGCGACTCGATGATTGCTTCTAAGCGTGCAGAAGTGTCATTTACTGCATATTGGCGTATTTTAATGTTTGGATTCATCTTCCACCTTTTTAGTATTATTTAGGTTAAAACCGTTAAAAATAGGCTTATAATACGCATTTTTTGCGATTTAGCTCAATTTATTTTAATGTTTTTTTACATTTGTTAACTATTCTTATCATTAAGTTTAGCTTTATTTCTTTGCGCAAAACAATATTATGTAATATGATGATAGTAACTCATAAAGGCTTACGTCTTTAAGGGTTGTAGTTATAGTGTATTTTTAACATTTGTTAAATATATTTAATTTTTTCACTCAGTATAGAAAGGTATAAATTTATGGAAACAGGCATAGTAAAGTTTTTTGATGGTAAAAAAGGTTTTGGATTTGTTACACCCGATGCCGGTGGCAACGATCTTTTTGTTCATTTCAGCGAAATCCAAATGGACGGCTATAAAGTACTCAAAGATGGCCAACGTGTCAGCTTTGTACGCGCCAAAGGTAACAAAGGCGAACAAGCTACTAAAGTACAACCGATTGACGCTTAATTGCTTAATTAAATAATTATACTCAAAGCGTTTGGATTTTAGGCTAGGCGCTGAGCCCGAGCAAGCGGAGCATATGGGTTATATGTGAGCATTGCGAGAGGGCGAAAGCAACAATGCCTAAGATTCAAACGCGAAGAGTATTAGGAAAATAATTTATTTCAAAGGATGACCTTGGTGGTGTGGCTTTGGGTCAAATTTACCAAGCATCCTTTGAATAAATTTTGTGTATTTAATGGATTAATTTCTCTCCATCCTCTATTCTTTTAATATTTCCTTAAGGTTTGGCTGTTAAGCTATATGGATAATTATGGTTTAAAAGGTCATTCATATGTTAACAAGCTATGGCGCTATAGTTGCATCATTAGAAGATGTTGAACTTGGTGCTCAAAAAAACCGTGCGTCAACTTCCAATAAATTTAACTGGCGTAAAACTCTACCCGCCCTCCTCGGCACCCTGTGGACTAGCGCGTGGTCAATTGCCTATTACGGTTATGGCGCCGGGGCTATTGATGACGAAAATGCTCAGCTATCACAAGGTGTATTATTTTTTCCTTTAGCTATCGGATTAATGGCATCAGCAGCATTAGCTTTACGGAAAAAAAATCTTCAGCCTTATTTAGTACTTGAATGCACTGATCCAACAATGTATTTAATTGGTGATACCCAACCAATGCTCCAAGCGCTAGACTCGGAAATAGAAGGCATGCGTGAGCTATGGAAAAAACGTCACAAAGATGTAGGCCAAACCATGGTGATGCTAAAAGAACGCCAGAACGAACTTATTAATATATTTGCAGGAAAGATAAAAAGCATCCAGCTAGAAATTGCCTACAAACAAGTAAAATTACAAGCTGCTGACGATGAAAAAATTATTAACAAAGACAGCATTAAGCAAAATATAACAAGCCTGGAAAATCTTGCAAAAGAATTAGAAAAATGTCGCGACTGGTTGACTGATGGGAAAAAGGCATTTGCAGCGCTTTATAAAAAAATTATGGATCTTTTAGATGGTCTAGTAAAAGGGCCTACTAATGATCCAGGAATTAATCTAGAAAACGCACAACTATCTTTACAGTTAAAAGAAGCATGTTTATTAATAGACGAGCTAAAAGCGTATTCGAAAAAATTTGGATTTGTGACCAATGGATTTCAAACCGCACTTTTAGAATATGGAGCTTACGATATAATGGTTACTGTTACCGCTACAATTTCTTATGATGATGGTTTCGAATCGGGTTCAGATTCAGAATCGGAAATGAAATATTCGACCATGAAGGTTGAAGATCATCAACCTCCTGAACAGGTTATTCGCATGGTCGAAGGGCATTATAAAAAAAGATCCGTGACACCATTATCATTAACACCACCAGCGTTTTCCCAGCAAGCTGAACCTGTGTTTTATTTGAATGGACATATCCCTATCACTTTAGAGCAAGAAAGATATCTCAGTTCGGAAACGTCAGCACAAACTTTGCCACCAAAACCTAATTCTGAACATAAACCTAAAACATTATTCAATTTACTAAGCAGCAGAAGACCATCTTCCCCCTGAAAAGGTACACAAACTTTTGTAAGATAATCGCTTACAACTCTTTCAAGCTAAAGCTTATAGCGAAGAAACAAGGCATGAGCTATGCTTGTTTCATGGATGCAGGGACTGCATCTAAGCCAGGGACTGGCGGGCGATGAGGCAAGGAAGCCTCTATTTTATTCGGGAAGGTTGGCCACAGGAAGTGGCTAACCTTATCGCTTTTTTATATTTAAACATTAATGAATAGTTTCAACTCCACTCCCCGAACTATCAGCTGGAGCAACCGCAGGAGCCATAGAATTCTCTATTCTATTTTCCATATGATGCGGTAAAAATTTATGCACATAACTTGGCAGAAGTGCAAAACCCATAACGATTCCAACAAAGAATGCAATCATTATCACGATAATACATAGTGCACTTAATATACCTCGGAACGATTTAGTTTCTATCTGGTGCAGAGTAGGATCAAGCGCATACATGCGTTTCGCCAACATCGGATGCGTAGAAGACCACTCCCCTATTTTCATCCAGCCGGTATTTAAAGAATTAATCTGCTTCACCATCGCTTCGCGCGAAACCTGGCTCGCATATTTTTTACCTGCCGCTAAAATCGTAAGGCCTAGCAATGCACCCTGCATATCACCTGCCCCCGCTAAACCATATCTATCACAGGTATATTCACGCGCTCTTGACAACGCCTTGCCAACAAATGGCACTAACATGCCGGGAATTAAAAACCAATGCCAACGTAGATGCCCCGCCTTAATGTGACCCAATTCATGCGCTAAAATCATATCACGTGCGGCGGTGTTATCATCACATGCTTCTAGCAATTTTGAATAAATGATTAACATCTTTGAACGAAGAAACTTCGTCGCCAGCGCATTTAAAACACCACCACCTTGCAGCAGATAAGCTTCGGGCACTTTTTTAAATTCAAATTTATTGGCGAGATTAGTAATAGCCGCATGTAATTCCGGCAACTGCTCAGCCGTAATTCGCACTGTATTACCGCGCACATGCGCCACAAAAGCCGCGTGTACCACAAAAAAAAGCACACCTAGGATCAAAGCATAAAGAATACCGAATACCGTGACAATAAGGGCTAACCATATGACGAAAGACAATAAGGCCACCAGAATCAATAAAGGTATTTCAGTCGGCCAATGTTTAATATGAATGGGGGATGAGTTCTGGTTTTGCATATAGACCTCGCTTGTGAGGGTTTCGAGTGACGTGATCTAGGGGTAAGTATAGCAGAAATTAATAAATTCGTGGCAAACCAGTAACATTATTTGATTAACCGGCTATTTCTACTCGTTGCATAATCCCCAAATTTGTCGGCAATAGTTGTGATTAATGCGCCTGTTGCTACTGCCTTAACTGTTTCCATCGCAGTTTGTTGATCAGCATTCCACGCGAACATACCAAAACGCATGAGCGAACCGGCTTTTTTAAAAGCGCCGCCTAACTTATTCCAAGAGTTATTAACCAGCGCATCGCTTGCTTTATTCAGTAAATAACTAGCGGCTTTATATACCATTTCAGTAAGTATTAATTGTCCTGTATCTGCTGCTGCGCTATATATCGCGTTCATTTGTGTAGATACTTCTTGTTGACCTTGCTGCTGTTCTAAATACACACTAAAGCGCATACTGAAAAAACCTGTGTAATAAAGAAATTTAGAAAGATACTGCGAAATTGGTTTTGATACGCCCGCAGAACGAAGCGTAAAACCTATTAAATTAGCGCCAGCATGCAATGCGCCCTGTTGTGCTCCTGCACATACGGCCTGATCAAATAAAGTTTGTGGCAACATTTGACAAACTTCTTGCACACTCATTTTAGCGTTAATAAGAAACGTGCTAAATATACCACTAGTTTTTACTATATTATTGCCTTGGCCACCAGCATCCTCACGTAATAAAGGCGCACCCAAAAATTCAGCACTACCGATTAATTGATTAGCTTGAGTAACAACATAAGTAAATATCGGCTCGCCAGTTTGCCCATCATAGGTAATCTGATCACTCCAGCGACCCGATTCAAATGTATCATCAGTTATTTGTAGCTGAGCGGCTGTCGAGATCATTGATGTAATTTTTTGGGTTATTACATTGAAAGAACTCGTCAGAAGGAATGTACTTTTAAATAGTAAATTATGTTCTAAGGCAGACATGGCAGCGGAGGTTTGAACAATACCACTTAATTCAGCATGAAAGACGATTGGTTCTTCTGCGCGAAGAGAATTTGATTGAATATCAACGTCTTCATATTGTAGAAGACGTGGGGTTGAGCGTAACACTCTTGATTGAGATTGATAATTTACAGAAAGGTAAGATGTAGGAAAAACTAAAGTTCTTTGTTCTGGTCTAAATATATCGGCATTAGAAGTATAAGTGACTAAAATATCTCCCGTAGATAGTAATCTTGTTCCTAACCACGACATGGGGCTTGATAGATAAGGCCCCAAAAGAGATGGGCCTATATCTAGTGTATTATTTAAACTAAAAATACTTATATAAAGGCCGTCTAAAAGCATAGTGCTGCCATCTTCCATGTACTGCATAATTGGACCAGAATACTTATTATAGATATCGCTTACTATCCAAGTCATTTGAAATGGCTGGCTCCAATATCCATCTGAAAAAACTCTAGAGTAGGTACCTCCAAATTGATCAGGCATAGTTTGATTATCATTAAATGGGTGCTGATAATAAAGAAAGTAACCATTAGGTAATGGGCTGATTCCTATGATAGTCGTATTAATCCTCGTGTAATTTTTAAGTAGATCACCCATGCTATTCAATTCATAAATAATGCTGCTATAAGGTGTTTCAGTAAATATCCGTTGTAAACTGCTAATATGAAAGCCATTATTAATTGAGCCTGCATAAACACTATTATAGGCATACATTCCATCCATAATTTTACTATTTATATTATCTATACGGGTTATATTCCCAAATGGCATATAAAGATATAAACCATATTGTGATTCTGTTTCTTCTTTAACATAAACCATAGCAATTGTATTCACCAAAATATCTGTTGCTGTTAATAGTGATTGGGGAAACGCTGCAAGAGGGAAACAATTAGACGACATCCCTTTATCAACCGGAATAGTAATCGCTGTACCATTGAAAGGATTAACTATCGTATAAGTCAACACACAACTATTTTGTGCAATACCGGCTATATAAAAATTGCCATCACTAGCAGCTCGCATTGAAGCATCTGCCCAAGTATCATTTTGTAACACTTGTATTTTTCGTTTTAAAGTACCATCAATATCATAAATATATACTACACCATCATCATACTCACCTTGTACACCTTGATGTCCTACTGGGCAAATGGCAATCTCATTCTTATTATTAACTGCGCAAATATTTAAAGAAGAAGAATCAGCTAAATGATAAGATTCAGCATTTGGCAAAATGCCAAATTGGCCATTTTCATAAGATAATATTTCTAAAATCTCACCTGACTCAAAGGTTGAAAAACTTAAGGTTACAGTATTGTCTTCTTCAATTGTTGAGATAACATCATATGCATCTGACCTAGGCGTAATAAAAAAGCTATTGTCAACAATAGCGCCTGAAAATCTAACTGGGATAGCACTATCAGAAGAATATATAATCACTCCATAATGATCTGAATCATAAAATGTAATACGGGTCGGAGCATAGTTATCAAAACTAGTAAACCGATAGCTATCAAAACCTTCATTTCCTGCTCCAAAAAAAGCATTTAGTTTTTTCACCTCAGAAGAAACTCCAAAATCGACCGTTATCACATCATCTCCTTCACCACCAAAGATTGCAGCACTATTACTATCAGTCAAATATTGGCTTACATAATTTAAAAAATCACGTTGAGGAGTACCAAATATATTTGAATCTTCACTGTATTTATCAGGATTTAATCCTTTTATTCGAGTTATATTTTTAAATCCAGTATAAGATTTTTCTTGCAAATTCCCGATTGGAATCCCCCTCTTCACAGGTCCACCTACAACTTTGACTTGTTGATTTGGATTCGCTAATAATAGCCGCTCTTTTTGCTGATAGGTTAAATATACATCAAGATCAGACGCCGATAGTTTTGCATGAAACATCGAAGCAATTTCTAATAATTGGTTTTGCTTTACAATACTCGCATAGATATTAGAGTAATCAATAATAGCCCCCACGGGCAGTAAATCCCAATTATTATCTAACATATCTTGCATTGCTAGCTCCATATAAGCTGGTGCAGTACCATTTCGAATACATATTGTGCTAGTAATTGCAAACAATTGATTCACTACAAATGGCTGACCTGCTAAATCGCCCAGACATTCATTCAGCTCAACTAAATAACCATTGAAGGTGCCATTGCTGTTCGAAACACCTATCAATGATAAACAAAGCAATTGATTGATTTGATCCGTTGTTAACGGCGACTCCGGCTCACCTGGACCAGTTAATATATTCTCCCAATTCTGGTCGGGATCCATCGCATAAAACAATGCTATAGCATTAGGATTAGCAGTTAAATCAATACCATTACCGACCATTAAATGGCCATCAACCATCACCGTTTGGCTATAATTGCCAAATATATAACCGAAGAATTCACTGATTGGTTCAAAATAATTCGAACTTGTCCCATTATTTTGAATTTCATAAAATAAATCCTTTGCCGTGATGGGAACTAAATCAATAGCACTCTGGATTAAAGGTTTTAAAGCATTTACAACGGATGATGGTAATACTGCATTTAAAAACATAATATACCTATATAAATAAAATTTTAGAGACAGTAGGATATCCATATTCAAAAAGTATTTTTAAGTACATATAGCAACCCTGTGACTTATTTTAATGGTTGTATCTAACCAAAGCATTTGCTACCATTTTCGCTGCCGCTGCATCCCACATCTGAACAAGTACCTGTGGGTTTTGCTCAATTTCAGCCAAATTATGCCTTGGCATGTCACTTGTAATTGTTGTAGTGATGTTTTTTGTTTTCCAAACTACAACGCCATCCTTATCAAGCTCTACATCAAATATTAATATTGGGCCAAGCATACTACCTGAAAATTGTGACCGTGCTGAGAGACCATAATTATCGATATTAATATGGAGTGTCGCATCTGAATTCCCGCCATTAACAACATTTATGCCATTTTGTTGCAATTGACGAGTAAATTGCTGGCTAACTATCTGGCCAATATCTATATTATTGGCTTTAATAATATTCATCAACTCATCTTTCTGTTTTACATCGTGCGTTTCTCCAACCGTAAGCGCACCAATTACCCCAAAACCCATTGAAGCAATCCCTAATGAACTCATGTAATAAATTTCTTTCGGTTTTGGAATGTTATTATCAATATTAATCGAATGTATTGCCTGCCTGGTTTGTGGCGCAACCTGCATGTTAGTTGCACAGCCGCTGATAAATATGGCTGTTGATAATATGGTCATGATAAATACAACTAATAATTTTTTATTCATTTCTTTTCTCCAAATAATTGTTAAGTAAATTTTAATATAACTGAATAACTGGGCATTTATGCATCTTAAAAAATCTTATTGTGATGTGTTATAGAAACTCATTATTTCAACATTTATAATTTTTGATAGGAACATTCGGTAATCGCTCATGTATCAAACCTACATCAAATATACTCTGATTAAAAATGCTCATTAAAACTTCCTAGGTAGATGGCAAAATACCAGCAGTATAACAACCAGAAAGGGCAAACATAAAAACTGTGTTAGTTAATAAATATTTTATTAATATATTTTGTATGACCATAAACTTATCCTAATAATAATATTAAACCTATATCATCTCATCGAAAACGACTAGAATTGTTTCTCTTTCAATAATCTTTTTTCTTGCAATTTTTCAAACGCGTTAAATTCGCCACTCACGTTATGAAACCCCTCTAAATCTATTGTGGTTTCATATCTTATGGGAAAAATTTCTGAAATTAAAAATATCTTATTAAACGGTAACTTTTGAATAAATAGATTAAATTGAGCAATACATTCTTCTAGTGCGTTTTTATTAAATCTATATTTTTTACCAGCATTAAAAATTCCAACACCATAAATATTTTGTGCGCCAATAATATAACCTTTAAATGTCATAGTATTCGGACAGCGTAAATTAGCCCTGATAAATAAATTTTTCGCTGAAATTGGAATCTCCTCAAGCAAAGTGACAGGGTAATACAAATCCGTAGATTCTGAGTACCTCCATATGGAGTGCTCATCAAAATCACTTTCTGTTAAGAATTTAATACCTTGTTTATTAATCAAGTTAATTATTCCAATTTAATAAAAATAAAATTTTCATCTAAAAATTTGGCTATCCTATTTCCAGATGTGACCCCTAATTTCTCACCTGCTCGATATACTTGGCTGCAATATTATCTGCCAACCAAACATGATCATTTCCTTTATAAAAATTCACATTATTTTGAAAAGCTTCTTTTGCCTTAATAGTAAGTAGCACCGATTTTAAGCATTTACGTTGTCCTACTTGCAAAGCTGTCTCGGTATCTACTGATAAATGCACGTATTGTCGACCCATTGGTTTTAATCCTTCTTTTGCGATGATTAATGCAATTTTAGGCGTTGTACCGTGATACAAAATTTCAGGTGGTTCAGCAGGTAACTTTAGTAATTTATCAGGAGTCGAATGACCATACAGCGCTCTTATTTTTCCATTTTTTAATTCATGCCGCTGTTTTGATGATTGTTGTATCATCATAATTAAATCATTTTCAGTTATGTTGACCCATTCTCTTCTTATTAATTGCAATGCGGATAATAATTCATTAACTGGAACCCAACCCTCATCATTTAATTCTAATTCATAGAGCCATGGCTCATGGCGAAGAATATATGAAACCTTTCTGCTTAATTGAATTATATTTTTTTCCATCTTAATAACCTTTTATCTTTTAGTTTTTCAAATGCATTAAATTCACCGCTTATATTACGAAATCCTTCTATGTCTATTGTGGTTTCGTATTTTAATGGGAAAATATCGGAAATTAGGGTAGGATTTTTTAATATTAAAGTTTTAATTAGTTTTTCAAATGCTAGCATACAGCGGTCTGGCATATTTTTATTAAATAAAAATTCATCCCCGCCACTAAATATCCCAATACAGTAAATATTTAAAGCGCCCACTAAATATCCTTTTAATATAATACCTTTTGGTGAAATAAACTTAGCTCTAATAAATAAATCTCTACTATATTCTGGAATTTCATTAAGCAATGTTATTGGATAATTTACGGCAGTATCATCATCATATTTCCACATTGAATGTGCATCAAAATCATCTTCGACTAATAGCTTTATACCTTTTTTAATATCCAAGTTGGTTCCCTCTAATTAAGTTATTTTGTTGAAGCTGTTGTTGAACTGCTGCTTGCTCCCTAGCTGGGGCGACAGCAATAAAATTGCCTTCGCCTCCAATTGGATTAAATCTTCTATCAAAAATCTTTGCAATAACCGGATCATCTAAAGATACAATCTCAACTGGCACTGAATTTATTCCAGCCGTATTAAAGGCCAATAACCTTCTGTTATCTAATGTAATAAAATTACCATCTTTAGCTACGACTTTAATTGTTGGAATTTGCTCAGGCAATACAGTTCCATTTTTTAATGATGCAACTAAATCATCCACTCGAGTATTATTGTTAAAATTTGGGCTAACTGTTGGCTGTGAAAATTTTATATCATTAGGACTAAGGTATTTTAGGGTTTCATCGCCAGTCGTCCAAAAACCTTTGAACTGGGATGTAAGTGCTTCTCCAAGTTTTAAGCTTCTTAAGGATATCAATTCAGGTGATGCAAAAGATAGGCCCGTTCCTATAACGCCAGCAGTACCCCATGCAGCTTGCTTTAGCGTACCATGAAGAATATCGTTAAAATCATTCTCCAAACCATTCATTTCACTTCTAGCAAATGCTTCTTGCAGCCCAACTTTTCCTCCTGACATGTGATTAGCGAACTCATTCGCAGCACTTGCAATACCACCGAGATCATTCCAAAAACTTGATTTATTACCTGATGCCGATGTATTACTTGCCTGCGCATTCCACTGAGTCGCTTTATTTCCACCTGATCCTCCTGAAACACTCTGCGATGAACTAGAAGAACTCGATGAACTAGAATACGACGGCGACACAGAATTAGAAGTTGTGGCAGGTGTTCCTGTTCCCGTTGATGGCCATAGCCCTGACGTTCCACTTCCATTCATTGTACCTGAATTATCGGAATAACCACTAATACCTAGCGGTTCTGTGCCCACTGCTTGTGCGGCTGCGAGTACCGTATTGTTTTGATCGCTAAATGCGAGCTGTGCTGCCAGATCATTGTGCGGGCTTTGTGTTGTGGCGGGTTGTAGGCTGGGTTGACTACTGGCTTGGCTGCTTGGTTGACTGCTGCTTGCGAGCACCTGCAACCTTCTTTGTAATGCGTGGGCATGCGCGTCAATTTCTTGCGCGATGGGTATTCCAATATACGTGCCGAGGTTTGCGCCTAATGCTGTGGCGGCCAAGTTAGTTAAATCAACAGGCCTTCTATAAGCTGCATCGTCAATTAAAGAATTGGAGCTATATATTAAAGTATTTCCTACTGCATGCCGTGTCAAGCTCGCATCATTGTTGTTCGTTAATTTTAGCTTCGCGCTAATCGTATTGTCTGCGATAGTCGAGGCCATATAGTCAGCTACTTGGCGCAGACTAAATTGCGACTTTAATCCGACCGCTATTTCGCTTAATTGTTCAGTCACGTTAATTGCGCCTATTTTTACTACATCAGTAATAAATTTACTGGCATGTTGCATATCGCTCAATGATGTATTTGTCACGCCTAATTTTGCACCTAATCCGGCGGTCACCCCAGATTCTAAACCGCTGATTAAAACTTCCTTTAATGAAAAGTGGTTTTGTAGACCCACTGCTTCTCCGACCCCTTGACCGACAGCGCTCGCCACTGCACCGGTAACGGCGGCTATAGTAGCAGAACCCATCAAAGTACCGACAAGGAACGGGGCCAATGCAGCCATCACTTCCGGCGCAACTATCGATACCACCACAACTGCTACCATTTCCACTAATTCTCCCCAAAAACTACTATGGTGCTGCGGCGGTGGTGGTTGCGGTGGTGGCAACGGTGGTGCGGGTGTTGACATGATAGGTTGTAAAGCACCCACTAAATTATTATATAAATTCTGGTAGGCAATCGAAGTTTGCGCGCCGTTATAAACAGGAATCATGGCGGGGATCTTAATCGTGGTGCCCACTTGGGGTGTCGATAAACTATCGGGGTAACCGTTCGCAAAAGCAATGGCTGCCGCATAACGACTGTCACCATTTGTACGCTGTGCGATGGATGCAAAAGTATCTCCACCCACCACGGTATATTTTTGCATCGTAGTCATTGGCACCGAACCACTCGGATTATTGGTGGTAGAAAAGACACTCATCATACCGGGCGGTTGCACTCTATTACCGTTAATTGTTTGCGTGCGCACACGTTCAAAAAGTTCAAGGGCCCTCGGCCCCATCGAATTGGCATTTTTTAAAAGCAGCTCTCCAAAACGTGAACCCGATAAAACCTGCTGTGTGGTCTCACGCACACCACCACCACCCATTTGCAGTGGATCCGCCGATGAAAGGCTGGATGCAAAACCTAAAACACCTAATTCAAAACCACCACGACCACCGGTGCTATGGCGTACAAAATCGCTGACAATGTTATAATGTTGATTGCCGTAGTCATCGGCCGCTACGGTATACATCCCTAAATAATTATCACTGCCACTGTAAAAAAAACTGGATTGTGCGACCCAAGGTATCATTCCCGGTACCCAAGATGATTCCATCCATAGCTTATGTAAAATCAAATTGTCGGGCGTTGTCGCAAAATACACATTATTATTGATGTAGGAGTCAGTCGCGCCCGGCACTTGTGTCCCGTTACCAATCTGTGCGTTCTGTTCGCCATTGGCGCCATAATAATTGAGTGCCGTGGTATAAGGCCCTGTCAACGGTTTGCCCTTATAATCGACTGTGCGATCACCTGATACCGAAGACTGCATCCAACTATCAAACCCAACATACTGCATCACAAGATGATCTTGCATCCCAGGGTCGCTCGGATTAGTAGAAGCATAAGTAATATTTTGCGTTTGTGCCAAACCATAATGATAAATAGGCACTGTACGGGAAGGGGGCAAGCCATAACCCAGCGTGGCGTTGACCGTACCTTGATTAAATTGTTGACTGGTGACCTGCCAACCGGTATTGGTATAGCTGTTGTTTAGTACGAACGTATTATTTCCATTGACATAAGTATTATGGGCCGTCTGCCAACCCGAACCATTATAAAAAAAGTCGTCTTGTATCTTGTCATTACCTTGACTATTGTTTGTGATGGTGTGGCTGAGCACACCATCTGCACGCGGTGTAAATGTCGTCGTCAGTACTGATTTCCCGGTTTCATCATACTGCACCTGTTTACTCCGTAAACCATTCGTATAATAAATATAGGACCCTTGTTGTGGGGTGATAGATAAATTCCCATCGATCCAAGCGCACGCATCAAAGGTCGTACGATTGGCCGTATCATAGGCATACCACATGCTTTGCGTGTAAGGATCGCCCGGGTCAAGCACGTTATAAATACTGGTGATAACAAACCTGCGATTACCGACCCTGTCGTAACCCATGGTGGCAGACATGATGCCATCGGTGGCAGACTTTTCACGGCCTAATTGATCGACCGTGGTATAAGTGTCACGTAAAACAAGCCCACTACTTATTTTTTCGACACGAATATGGATACGCCGCCCTTCCAAATCATTGGTATAGTAAGTCACTGTGTCTTGTGCTAAGTCCGTCATTTGGACGACGCGGCCATAGGCATACACATAACTTAAATTTTGGCCCGGCACAGGCTGTGCAACCCCCTGAATATAGGGCCTACCATCGATGGCCGCGACTATAGGCTGTATATACTCGCCATGATTGCCGCCTGAAGAAGTACGTGTTTTCACCTGGTTTTTATAATCAAGCGCACTGGTATACGTTGCGCCGGATAAATCCGTGTGCCCGGTCTCTGTGCCAAAATAATTACGCAACCAAGTCAAGAAACTACCGTCAGGGTTGGTCTGCTTTAAAGGCTGATTATTACGATCATATTCCCATGTCGTAGCGCCGCCACCAGCATCGTAACTGACCATCGTATTGTTGAATGGATCCAGCACATAATGCATTTGACAACCGGCGGGATCGCTTTGAAAGTTCCGGTAACCTTGTTCATTGTAGCCATAGGTATTCGTTTCGCTTTGATAAGGTGAGATGTTGGCGATTAAGCGATTATTATGATCGAAGGTGTTCTTCCAGAGATTGCCTGCGGTGGTATAATTTATTTTATTGTTTAAGGCGTTAAAATCTTGTGCTGATAACGTGCCGTCCGGTAATACGTCTACCGTCATGAAACCCGCCGCATTCAGCACGTATCCTTCGGTATTACTATTAGCATCGCAAATACCAATAGAAGAACCGCGTTTATTAAAACCAAATTTAGTGACGGGTTGTGTTTGGCCTACGGTGCCATCGGAATTGTAATATTCCACCATCGGTTCGGTCTTTTGCGCCATTTTATTATTGACGTTATAAATATAACTCGTGGTATTTTGGTAACTATCGGTTTCTAAGATACGATTGCCCCATGCATCGTTTTTAAACGTGCGCATCGGTTGTACTACTTTTTGTGAAACGGGTGATGGTGGAGTACTGCTATACACCATGCTGCCATAATCAATCGTGAACGTGCCTTTAGTATCTCCGATTTGATAAGGATAATTTCCCGGTTGCAAACTGGTGACATCAACGACCACACCTTGCGCTGTGGTGGCGCTCGCGGCCAATTGTTTGAACTGCGCTTGCCGATCAAGGCTGGTATCTAAATAAGTCACATTCGGTGGAAAAACACCGGATGATTGCAGTGGGGTAATATACATGATCACACGCGGCGGGAACTTAGCAACAACGGGTGCAGGGCCATCACTCAATTCATCGTGATTAATCATGTCAAATTCATCATCGGACATTTCGGCCAGATCAGGTAAATGTTCCCAATCTTCTTCAATCGATGGCAATACTTTTTTACCGTGTGCATCATATTTATAGTCGAGATCATCTTTTTTATCTTGCTGCTTTTCAATCTTTTTAAAGCGGCCAGATTTTTTATCGCGCTCTACCACAAAACGTTTTCGTTTTGGCAACGCTGCTGCAATACGGTGATCTTCAGTCACTGCCAACGGTGCGGTGGAAATGTAGAATGGGATTTTATCTTGCGCATTTAATTGCAACGACATCGACAAACGTTGGATGGTTTGCACGGGGAAATTAAAATTCAACGTGCCTTGTACAATACCGTTTTCTTGCGATTCGCCCGGTTGGATAGTTTGTAATTCAACATGTTCTTTGCCATCGGTGCCTTGATAGACACAAATAATGTTAACCGGCAATGGGTTAAACGCGCTCGGCAATTGCCAACTGAGTGTGCCGCTCGTACCTGTTACATTAATTTGTACATTGCTGCAATCGATTTCGCGCGCGACCGGTTGTTGCGAAGGTACGGGCGTAAAAATAGTAAACGGCAATGTCGTGTTTAACTTGCCGCCGATGGGTTGTGCGGTATAAGTGCCAGAAGGCAATTGGCTTAAATCCGCAATAAACTGGCCAGGGTTATTGGGATCGGGTTGTACCGGAACGGGCGCGCCGACATTTTGGTTATTTTGAATGAGTTGGATCGCCGTCAAACCTTGGGTGTTGCCCATCAATTGCAATTGCGTATCAGATGCAACTTCAGCCACCAACGATAAACTTTTTTGGTTCGCGCCACTGTTGATTTGCACTACGCCATTGGTGGTATAAAAAATTTGCGTGGTTGGGTTGCCTTTTGAATCCAGTAAATAATAATTCATGGTGTAGCCGTATACATCCGTGGCTAAACTGGAAACATCAATGCCACTGCGGCCATCAACGGTTTTTATGGGCGATAATTCGGGTATCGTCCATTTCTGGGTGGGATTGGCCAGCAACCATAACGTCATTTGTGGTTGCACATTACATTCTTGTATCTGTGGCCACGTTAAACTCGTTTTGCCAAAGACAGTGGCATATAAGGAGCTGGATTGGATTTGTAACGGTAAATCTTGCGGGCCTGAAAAATCATTGATATTACATTGCGGTGCGGTCTTGATGATCGCCTGCCCTGCTAAATCGCGTGTGGTTTCGGTGCGTTCAAGATCAGTGGTACTGGCTTTTGCGATAAAATTTGGCAACGCGTCAGAACTAATCCTGCTTAAATCTACCGTGGCAGATTCACCGCTTAAACTCGCGCGCCCCGCTAAGTCAAATGCTTTAATGGTATTTTTTCCAGGAGCATTGCTAAACCATTCTTTACCAGTTTGATCATAACGGTGATTGACTTCAATCACACCGTTGCCAGGCCCTTCGCCAGTCAGTTCATCAAATGCATTATAAAGGGTCTGTGTCGTTTGGAGCGGTGTTTGACCATTGTCACGGCGCACATCAACTGCTGTTTGCCGATCTTTAGCATCATAAGTATAACGCTGATCATCGATATGCTTTACTTTTGTGTATGCGCCATTCACTAACTGCCAATTGGTACAATTTTGGATCGTGCGGCCCTTTTTTTTGCTTGCAGTGTAGGTGGTCGCTTTCGTAGTGACAGTACCATCGATATTCGCATAACCTTCTGCATCTTGCTTATAAGTTTCTAGACCACGATTATCGAACAAAGATAGTTGGCATTGATCATCAGCGCCAGTACTGATGGGTTGCGGTAACGTTTGTGTACTTGCTGGGGTTGTTCCCGCCGCAAAACGCAATGTCATCACCGGATCGTTGTGGGCGTTAACACCATAATACGTCAGCGGAGTCAGGTTGCTCCCGGCCTGGTTTTGCCGCGTGACATCGGCGACTGCCATTTTATTGCCACGGGCATCATTATAGTAATATTCGGTGGCGCCATCTTCAAACGTTTTGGCCGTGCGCTGTTCTGTGGGGCTATATTGATAACTCACTTTGAGGTCTTGTGGCCCTTGGTCTGGAATAGAAGGAATGCCGTTGTTGAGCATTAATGCTTGGCAAACAATACCCATTTTGGTTTCAGTGATGACCTGCCCCAACCGATCAAACCCCGTCTCGAAATTACGGTCAGGGCTGGCTGCACCCGGTGCGCTCGGTACGATCGTTTTGTCGAGAGCAGCTAAACTCATTTGCGGGGTGGGCGCTTGCGTTAACGCGTTGGCGTATTCGGTGCGCTTGATAGTTTCTTTAAAACTGTTTTGCCAATAGCGTTTGATATAATAATTCGGGTTGCTATCCGCCGCGAGTTTGCCGTTGCGGTTGTACCAGCGTACTTTTTCGGCATAGGTTTGTTTGACGGGATCGATCAACACGCCTTGGTAAACTTCTTCGCGGAAGGCATTATAGCGGCGCGCAGTTTGCGGTCGTGCCGTGCCGTAACTGGCTTTGGTGTTCGCATCACCGGCAATATAATAAAATATCGCATCTTTTTGCGTGAGCACCACATCACCGTGTTGATCGCGTTGGTGCGCGCTGCTGCGATCTTGCGCGGCATCTAATTGCAAAGCGGCTTCGAGGTCGGCTTGCGGGATGCCTGTGCCATCAGCAATATATTTACTTAAATCCAAATTCAACGGTGTATTAATACGCACTTCGTTGATGACTTCGCCCACCATTTCATCGTCGTGCAAGTTCGCTAAAATATCATCGGGTTTGGACGATTGTTTAGCTTTGGCTTCGCGCGGCACGACACCGCAAAACGCGTTGTATTCTCTTTTAACGACGCCTTTCATTTCATCAACTTCGTAAACCACACGACCCAAACTATCGCGCACAAAAAACTTCCACTGGCCGTTGAAGTTTTTTTCGGCGACTTTTTGTTGTTTTGTGTCATAAATAATTTGTGCGTCAAGCGTGACGGTTTTTTCTGGGCGATTAGTCAGGCTAGAAAGTTGTGTGGGATCATCGACTTTCACATTGGCAATCGAAATCCCGGTCACTTTATTGCAAGCGTTATAAGTAAAAGTGATGGTGCGTGCATCGGGCAGATCATAACCATAGGTAATGCTTTGGGTGTTGCCCGCTGGATCATAAGTAGTTTTTTTAGTGACCGCTTGTTGCGATTGCGTATAAGTGAGTTTTCCGGTGGCACTGGTTTGTACCTGCGTGATGGTGGTCTCAGGCGCTGTTTCTGCGTACAAGCGTAATGCTCGATCAATTTCATACTCCCAATTAAAACCGGCCCTATCGTTGTGCGTCCTGATATTGCCGAGCGCATCTTTATCGTACGTATCGATTTTATTGAGCGCATCAATTTTTTGGTACAGCCGGTTCGCAGAGTCGTAAATAAATTGCGTCTTGCGATCTTTTTGCGCATTACTATTATTTGCCACAAACGTTTGCACCGCCGCCACCATAGCATCGTAATCTGCCGGTGGGGTAAATAGTGCATCAAATTGACATTTGCTCGTGTTGTTGCCGTTGGCGTCGTAACTAAATTGGGTGACGACCGCTTGCGTATCGGGCGTAGGGCCAGGTTCGATGTTAAACCAGGGCCTGCCGAGTGCATCAAATACATAATAAGTCGCACGCGCTTGGGTGAGGTCGGGTGCAAGAGCACCTAATACTAAATTTTCCGGCAACGCTGCTAACTGAGCAGGGTTAGTGGCAAATTCCGCATAAGCAATCTCAGCAATTGTGCGCCCAACTTTATCGAAGCGCTTTTCTTTCACCACACCTTTGTTGTCAATGGTAAAACGATCTTGGCCTTTGGCATCGCGCACGTAATAGAGCATACGATCATTGGCTGCATCGACTTTACTTTGCATGATCGTCGACAATTGATCGGCGGTAAAACTCGTTAAATTGCTGACGTCGATTGCTGTTGCATAGCGGACATTAACGATTTCACGTTTGGCGTTGTCGTAACGTCTTTCGGTGACATAACCTTGTGGATCGCCTTTTTCATCGGGCGGAACGCCCAGCACTTTAATGCTAAAGCGTTCTTTGCCGTCTTGATCGTAATAGTGCCAATTCAGTGAATCGAGCGTGTTGGTATTGGCGCTCGCCCAACTGATCAATTTACTTAAGGGTACGGTTTTATCTAATAACGCGGGATCGGCTTTGGTACAATAAACACGTTCATACTGTGGGCGGCCTTCGGCATCATAGTTCCATTCCTTAACACCGCCCAAGGGATCAATCTTAAAACGCTTCTGCCCTTTGCTATCATAAAACGTATAAGCGGCATTGTTATTGGGATCGATCTCAACCACCACCCGCCCAGCATCGTCTAATTGTTTTTGTGAAATAATATTGAGCGCGTTGGGGGTATTTAGCGAAGTCGCATCGACGGTATTGCCAATGCTGCGATTAAAACCATCGACTTGAAAAGTGTTATACGATTGATCGGCGACTTTTGCATCGCCACGCGTGACACTTTTTTTGCTGCCTTGGCTGTTGTAAGTCGCTTGCGTCACTAAATTGAGCCCTGCTGGATGAGTAGCAGAAATAGGGTCCGTCACCGTTTGCGTCAAACGATTATTGCCATCGTAACTTTGCACGCGCGTGATCTGCAGCGGGTCGACGGTGCTGGTCGTATTGCCGTAAGCATCATGCCCATAGGTCGTTGCTAATTTTAAACCGGTGGCATCTTGGGTTTTTTGTGTTAATTGCCCCGCACCATTAAAAGTTTGCGCGGTGACAATGCCATTAGCATCTTGTGTGGCGCGCAGTTGATCGATGAGATCGTAAGTGTTAGTAGATTGCGCTTGTAATTCATCCACACACGTTTCGATTTTACCACTGGGCGTATGCGTCCATGTTTTGGTTTGGTCCAAACCATTAGTGGTCGAAATTTTTTCGCCATGCACATTGTTGGTATCTATTTTTTTTGTGCCAGCTACCGGATACAGTGTGGTGTGCGTACGTGTGGTTTGATCATATTGGTGTTGCGTGACTGCGTTCAAACTATCGGTCTCAGTCAATACCCGATCTTGGGTGTCGTAACTAAAATTATGCGCACCTTGTAATGGATCAATCGTTTGAGAAATACGTCCTTTACGATCATGGTCTTTTTGTGAGAGGCCATTGGTTTCATCGGTATAACTGGTAATACTGCCATACGGGCTGTTATAAGCGCGTGTAACTTTTAGCGTGGCAGTTTCACCCGCAGCCGTTTTTAGGGTCTGTGTTTCAAGCCCACGTGGGTCTTCATATAAATGCTGCACTTTTAAACTGGGTTGTGGGCCATCGACGGTCAAGTTTTCTTCGATACATTCTTTGAACGCGTTATAAGCGTAAGTCGTCACGCTTAGTGTGGGATCAATGGTTTGGGTGATCTGCCCACGTTGGTCGCGCGGGGTTTGCGTGACATGGTCTTTAGGGTTTTGTAAACCCGTTAATAACTGACGCAACGCGGGCGTGATAAAACCACCGGTGAGCATAGCCAGTTGCGCAGTCGTTAATTGTGTATCGTAAACGCGTGTGGTTTCTGCTTCGTTAAAACTGTTAAGGGTTTTTTCAGTGATGGTGCCTATCGCATTAATAGTAATAAAAGGCCTGCGTTCTAAATCATAATAAAAATAAGTGACGTTATCGGCCGTATCAGACGTTTGTGCGCGCACAGCAGTTTTTAATTTTAAACCAGTCGTATCAAAGGTATGGCGCATACTGTTGTTTTGCCACACCTGTAATTTTGCGGCGGCTTTTTGGGCTGGCGTCAAAGTAGGATCCGCATCGATGGCCGTTAATAATTGCGCGACATTGGCAGACGCTTCTGCGGTTGTTTGCTCAAAACCATCGTATTGGCTTTGTTTGCTGCGTTGATGGTCCGGATCAATATTATCCGGATCGGTCAAATCTTTCGCTTGCACATTGGTGACATGCCCCATGACATCGTATTGTGTGCAGGTGGCTTTATTATCAGAAGTATCGACTTCGACATTACGATTGAGTAAATCATATTGATGTACCGTAGTTTGATCTTGCAAAGAAACAGCAGGTGCAACCGGCGCTTTGCTTTTATCGTTTAACCAGTTGGGATCAGCCACCGGGTTATAAAACTCATATTCTTTTTGCACTAAACCGCACGTTAAAAACGTGCGCTGCGTGAGTTTGTTTTCAGGATCAACTTCAGCAATACACTGCCTACGCGCATTTCGATAGTAATAGGTAGTCGCATCACGCCCGGGTGATAACGTGGGGCGCAATGCCGCCAATGTGGTCGCTGCTCGATTGGTGGTTATGTTATCGTAGAGGATTTTTTGCGAGACGTGGCCATCGGGATCACGCACATATTCGGTGACATAACCCGCCGCATCGACTTTGGCAACGATATGATTGTCTTTGTCATAAAAAGTTTGCACATAACGGTCGACTGTGGGATCAATCGTGCGCATGATCGTTCCATCTTTTTTTAATTGCGCTAACTCCGCACTGGTGACCGCTTTGCTATCGGTATAAGTGACCTTACCAATGACACGATCGAGATTATCGTAAAATGTTTCGGTAAGAATATTTTTAGCATCGACTTGATATTGCACACGGTGCGAAGTATCAAGGAAATCATAACTGACTCGATCTTTGTTAGGATCGGGAATGCTGACCATCGCAAATTGACGTAATAAACTTAAGCCGGGCGCTACAACCGGTGCAATCGGCACTTTGGACGGCCACATTTTTTTGACATCGATCGGGTTGTAATATTCGGTGATGGTGTTGTAGCGCTTAACACGATCATATTGGTATTGTTTAACAATACCGCTCGCACTCACTAAATAACCTAAGCGCTGTTGCGAATCATAAAATGGATAGCTGCGTTGACCATCAGGATGTAACACCATAGTGACTTGATCGGCACCATTGCGATAAATAGTAGTATTGCGCGCCGCACCTGCTGCAGTTTCTTGCTGCGACATCACCGCGCCCGATGAACTATATTGTTTGCTTTCTACGCGGCCATTCGGGCGCGTAATTGAAATTGCAGATTTAGCATCGTCATAAGTTGTAGTGGTTTTTTGCCCCAGTGGATCAGTGACATTGATTAATCGATGTAAGCCATCATATTTTTGCCGGGTAACCGCCGTAACACCGGCTGTTTGTAATATTTCTTTTTCTATCCAACCACCGAATTCATCCCACAAAATAGTTGTGCTGCCCATGCCTGCATCGCGAATGCCGTTCCCCTTCGCATCCACGTTTGTATAATGAAGGATCTCAAAATTTTGACCACGACTATTGACATTATAATCAGTGAGATCCACCTTGCTGGGATCTTGTTGCGCCACCCATTTTTGAATGGTTAACATTCCTACGGGGGTTTGATTTTGCATATAACTAAGATCAAGCGTGTTCGCTAAATACACGCGCTTAGAGGCAATGTTGCCCGCAGGATCAGGGCGGTATTCCGTTACTCTACCGGTGGGGCTGATTTCAAAACGCAAAAATTTGGGTGGTTTTAACGTGCCGCGATAATTATAATCATATACATAACGTGTGACTGCCTCTGTTTTCGCATCTAATGCTTGCCCGTGCGTGACTAAGCAAGGTAATAAAGGGCTTAAATCATAAAAAAATTTATCCAATTGCCCATTGGGTTTGGTGTGTGTCAACAAATAACCGTAAAAGTTGGTGTGGCCAAAACTGGGATCAGGCACACCATCACTATAAGTAAATGTTTCTTGGCTACCATCGGGCGCAGTAATAGCAGCGATTTGCCCCTGCGAGGTATAGGCGTAGTTGGTGTTCTCACACGGTGGTAGATGGTCACCTGCAAAACCTTGATATTGCTGTAATTGTGTAATACGCGCTTGGGAATCGAGCGTAATTTGATGAGCATTATTGGCATAATCCGTCAGCTTAACGACAGGTTGTTTTGAATAATCGATACTTAAAACAATACCTTCACCGGCTATAATTTGTTTGACCCTGGATAAAGGCCGCCCAGCGTCTTCATACGCAAACCGTAATTCCGTGCCATCGGTTTGATTAATGTTCCATAAATAGTTGGTATCAGCTGCATAGGTATAGCTAATTACATAGCCCGTGTTGGGCACGATTGTTTTATCCAGCCGCCCTAATTTATCAAACACATAGGATTGCAAAGTGATGCTAACACCATCACATATTTCAACAATAGATTTTTGTAACCCATCGCGCGAGCTTTGAATTTCATAACGCGTGCCAGATGACCCATTGACCGCGAGTAATTGATTGTTGTTATCGTATTCATAAGTTGTTTGACACCCTCTGCTATCTTGTCGTTGCATGAGGTTGCCGGATAAGTTATAAACTTCAGAAATCCCTGTAGTGATGTCAAACCATTTCCATTGTTTGTTGGTCGCATCAAACGATAAAATGGGTTTGCCATTGCCAAAACTTGCGGGCGAATAAATACCATTAACTGCATCATAGTTATACGTAGTGAGATGGCCATCGGCTTCTAATAAAGTCGCAGTCGATCCTGCCTGATTTACCGTCGGTAATTGCGTAAAACGTTTGCTAACACCCAAGTGCCATAGATTAGAAGATTTGTCGGCTTGGCTATTGTAGATATAACCAAATTCTAATATGCCATTTTGTTCGACGATTTTGACCGTGTGATCTTTGACGACCAAGTTGCCGTTAGAGACATTCGCATAAGCTTCTATTGCCGCTTGGCCTAATGGTCGTGAAGGCAGCAACTGCCCTACTTGCTTTAAAGAAGATCGGCAAACGCCAAGGCCTTGGCCGGTGATGACATTATAAGGATAGGGTGTTTTTGACATCGTGGTCTCCTTTGATCAATGCTGTAATGTGTGAATCATCACGTACAATGCGCGGTGGTGCATTCACGTGTGCGATTAAACCCAAGCGCGTATAAATATTGCTAAATGAAATTTTTAGCGGTGATAAAACGCGATATAACAAATATAAAAATAAAAAAGCGGCGGATAGCATTAACAATAAACTTGCTGATGCCTCATTGTGCGTAGCGTTGGCAATCATGGGTCTATTAAAGCTAAATGCATTTACTGGTGAAGCACCCTCTGCTGGCATATACAAAGACATATTTGATCGTTCAGATGCACGCACCAATGCGCGACGCGAACTATCTGACATTTGGCTTTGATCAACCACTAACCTGCGTAAATAGGTGTTTGACTGCGCACGTTGCAATGCTCTGGCATCATCAATACTCATAGTCTCATCGGCAAGACTTGCGGGATCAGGCAAACGAGTGACTATATTTTCAGCCAGTGTCACCAAGCCTTCATTATTTGAGTTGCTTTCACCACCAACCGCAAAATTTTCTAACGGTGATGCGGCTAGTGCCGGTGCGATAGCCTCTAAATCATCATCGGTGATACTCGTTTCACGTAAATCAAGGGAAGTAGCATGGCTGTGCGGTAAAACGGCTGCAAGACTTTGACCAATACCCGCTAACATATTCCGCGATAAATTTAATACCATGAGTGTGCCATGGATTAACAATTGAATTATTTGTAATCCACTCGTTATAGTTAGGCTGTTGCCAGAAACATCTAACTCCCTTAATGGGTGTGAGGTATTTAATAACCGTTCCACTAAACTTGTTGCAGCAACATCACCCATCTCTATATCGGCTAAAATTAAAGATTGCAGTGCAGGTGGCAAATTCATTACCAGCGCAACTAATTGCCCACCCACATTTTGATTGCCGGAAAGATCTAAAATACGCAATACAATCGGGAAGCTTGCGGTCAATAAACTCAACGAAAAACCACTTAAGCCCGTGTTGCGTAAAACCAAGCGCAGGAGTGAAGTACTGTTTTGGATGGCCGGAGCGAGTACAGCCATGGCTGTATCTGTAATGCTATTGTCTGAAAGATCTGCGGATTGTAAATTCCCTAGATAGGGTGACAAAATAATTACTGCCGACTCCTCAAGGCCGCTGTTAGCCAAGCTGATAGCGCTAACTGCCCAGCCGAATGTGCGGCCTATCGCATCCATACTCAAGTAGGTAAAAAAGTTATTCGCTGCCAATATTGTCATATTGCGTGCCGTATTGACAAATGCGATTGCCAGCGCTTGCAGGCCAACATCACCCAGTACGATGTTGTTCATAACAATGTGCGTCAACGATGAATTGGCCATCGCTGCAGACAATAGCAAAACTCCATTGTCACCTATTTGATTGTTGGTAAGAATCAACCAACGTAATGCTGTGCCAATATTCCCGGCAATCGCTGTTGTTTCGTTCTCAGTCAAACGAATGCCAGTGAGATCTAAATATTCGGTGACATTATTAAACAAACTCGGCATGAGTTGGGTAAACGCTGCGCCCAATGCTTGATTCATTAAATCTAATTTTTGCACTGTCACGCGCCGCAAAAAATTCATTAGACTTTGGATCTTTGCAAGCGATACTTGAGCGTTATTAGACGCACTATTAGAAAGATTAAACAACGCCAGTGTTTGCAGCGGAATTTGTAAGAATTGATTTAAGAATAGATCCCATTCTTGCTCAGTCCACGCCGATAAATCTTGTTGCGAAAAATCGATCGCATTCAATCCCGAATGCTTTAGCAAACGAGCTAAATTAGTTAATATTTCTTCCGGGCTTAGTGATGATCTTAACAAGCCATCTAAACAACCTTGTGCACTGTATCTCTTATCTAAGCGGACAAATTCCCAATCCGGGCAAACCATGCAGGCGTAGTTGCCTATATCGTCTATGTATTGAAAAATTTTCCCGGCTTTATGGCAAGATTGAATAGCATCGATAAATTCCCCTATCGCCATCGATTTTAAAACTTGCGTGCTCCAATAACGCAGTTCCGCATAAAGATATAACGCCGTAGCTACCAAAAACAGAGGAAGCAATTTTTTTAGGCGCGATTGGTTCAACGTCCATAGCGCGTGGTTCACAAAAATAAAGCGTGGTAACGGTCTTAGAAAAAAAACATCTTTTGAAACATGGTACTTTTCTCTATCAATATGTGGAATACAAAGTGCTTGAATTTCCACTTGTGGAAGATAATAGTGTGAAAAAAGTTTTAAGGCTTGCAAAGCTAATATACGTGTGGCGCGGCGAATATCGGTAGCAGAAGGCGCTAAAGCACATGCTGATACTTGAATAAGGCCATTAGCCAAATCGGGAAAATCTTGTTGATAGTTATCTGCCACCTCGATTAAAATCTGCAATATTTGCAATTGCAGCAATGAACGGTGCATCAGAGCCCGTAAAACCAGCTCTCGCACCCAGGTAAGATGTTTCATTGCAAGTTCGTTCTCATCGCCGTGCCAAAAAACTCTTCTGCGTTGATCACGCCTGTCCCATAGCACTGAAAAGCCAATATCATTTATTGTGCGGTGTAAAGGATGGCAAGGTAATCCCCGCAGCGTATCAATGAAAAAACCCGCTGTAGTATATTGATCAGAAATGACCGATTCAGACACTGTAGACACTGTTGGTGCTGAGTGTCGATAACGTTTAGTACAACACTGTATCAACGTATGAATGGTTTCAAGAGCATAAAACGCTGGTGGTAACGATAGAACAGCAAATGGCAATAAAAACTTCCAGGCATCCGTTTGATCTGTGCCCATCACCAAATCGCTGAATAAGGTAGTGCTAATACTCAATTGATTGGGTGAAGTACCTAAGAAAATAGCAAGCGGTGTATTGCCATAACGAAGATTGGGATAAACAAAATAATTAACAAAATCATTTGTCATTAAACCTAACAGCACCCATGGCCATATTTTTTTAGTAATTATATGAGGTACAGCGAGCGATGATTGCAGCCAGTGGATGTGCCCGAGCACATGATCAAACTGCATGGGATTATTTGATCGGCGCAAAACACAAGACGAGAACAACCAAAAATCGAGTGGTTGGCGCAGTAAAAAACGTCTGAGGTTGTTGATAGAAGCAGGTGCTGGATATCCCTGCTCTAATAATTCATTGATAAAAGCAGTTAATTGTTCGGGTGTGGGTGGTGGGAATTCATTTTCATTTGCTGGCTGCAATGCAGCATAGGAACGACCATTAACATTTTGCTGTAGTTGTCGATCCTGTTCATCCCTACGAAGAAATTCTTGTGGATCAATTACTTCTTTTGCCTCTAGTACTGTCACAGCATTAGACCGCGTTGCTGCGCTGTCCTTGCTTTCACTATCATCTGTGAGTATATTCGTTTCCAAGTTGTGTTCCTTCTAAGGGCAACCCTAGGTAATAGTTGAAATGCATTAAAACATTTAAATATAATATACCAATTAATTTATAATTGCAATATTATTTTATTTTGCATTATTTTTGCCCTATTTTTTAAAATTAATATGTTTAAATAATTTATTTTTATGCATTAAGGTAAATTAAAAATAATAACGTGCTATAAACGATAAAGGCACATTATCATAAATGATCTATTTGGTAAATTATATTTTTTTCGATTTCACAACTTTTTTACGTGTTGAATGAAATGATAGGTAATGATGATAGAGAATTTAATCAGACTGAAAACCAGGTGAACCCTGGGTTTGGAAAACTAATTCAGCTTAACGGGTGCCATTTTAACCGGTGTCATTGCGAGGCGACCGGGGTTTATTTTTGGTCGCCGTGGCAATCTTTTAATTAACATTTATTGTGTTATATTCTTGTAGGTCGGTTCAAGCGAAGCGGAACCGACAGCGAAATTTATTGACGCATCTTATGTCGGATCCGTCGCTGGCGCGACTTGATCCGACCTACATCTAAGATTGCCACGTCGCTAACGCTCTTCGCAATGACACATACATCCAAGTGAACAATAATAATATCTGGCCCGAATCTTTCACCCCTCACCCTCCTCCTTAATAATTTCATGAATAACTTTTAGATCGCTTTTTGCAAAACGTTTTGCTAAATGTGGATTTGAAATAATGTGATTAGCGGTCACTGACATATAACTATTTTGTTTAACATCTTGGATGATGAGAGAGTTATCGCGATTTTGTGCGTAGATCACATAACGTGCGGAAGAATTAATTTTATTCATTGCGGTTCCCTTTTTAATTTGATGAATGATGATTCAATGTGTTTTACGTTGAATAAAAACGAAAACAAGAAGGATTATAGAGAAGTTGATCGCTATGAAAACCAGGAAAAACCGGTATTTGAAAAATTAATCGTGTGTCAAATCTAAGATGCCCAATTGATAAGCCCAATCAAATAATTCTGCTTTGCTGTTGCAATTTAATTTCTCTTTTGCATTAGCAATATAAGATTCAGCTGTTTTGTGGGAGATATTTAAACGCGCACCAATTTCAACGGCAGAGCGACCTTTAACGGCTAATAATACACAAGCCATTTCACGGCGCGAAAGACTTACCTCTTCATTATTCGCATTAACAAAAAAACTGCGTACCTTATCAAAAATATATACACGTTGATGCGCGTTGTTATGTTTGCAAGAGGTTGAATTATTTTTTACAGGCCCGCTAAATAAACGATTTTCTTTTTTAGTTTTACATGACTCAATAAGCGCATGGGCTTTATCCCTAAAATAATAGGTAAATTGTTTAAGATCATTGAGATTGGTAAAATAATATTCATTGATAGAATCATCCCCCGCCACAGCTCCGAAACCAAATAAATCATAATAATCTGTGCCACGTTCAATAATTTCAAACTTATTATCAATGTTAAATAATTTTTTAGCATCAAAACTGGCTTGCGTAAATATCTCTTCCAGCCGCCATAAGCGAATACCCGATCGCAAACATAATCTACTGTTTTTTTGATAATCATTTTTCCAAAAATGCTGGTGCCATAAAGCATGACTGGGCAAAACAATGTGCGACCCATTATCATAAAAACGGACGTAAACAAAAAAATTGATGGTAGTATTGCCGAATAATTGTTTACAGATTTCTCTGATATCGCTTTCTGCAACAATGGAAATATGATTTTTAGGTATTATCATAATAGCAAAATACTGTTAATTTTGTATTACTAACGGTGCCAACCAACGCAATAACACATCACGCATTCCGTCGATAGGGATAGGTTTTGAAACCACTTCATTGATGCCAGCAATGATACAATCATCGACCACTTCATCGCCATACGAAGTCAACACGACGATTGGCGTGTTTTTATGGATCGCAAATTTTCTGATGGTGGCACTGGCTTCATAACCACTGATGTCAGGTAAACCCAGATCCATAAATATGAGATCAAAGCGTTCCGAGCATTTTTTTATAGCAGCATAACCGTTTACTGCTACATCAATATCACAACCGATAATTTGCAAAAACTTTGAATGCACATGTTGGATCACTGGCGTATCTTCCACTAATAATATTTTTGGCTTTCTGACGAATAAATTATTGGGAAGCGGTTGTGCTTCTTGAATAGTATATTTCAAGATATGACTAGCTGATGTTTGCATAGTGGTCTCCTATCATTATTTATCTAAAATTCAACTTCTTCGATGTTTACGGTTTGCAGATGTGGTTGTGCTTTTTCGTGTAGCAGTAATAATTTTTCACCGACAGCCAAAGGCATTTTTACGTTTGCGGGTCTATCCCACTTCAATTGATAGATAAGCTCTGGTGATGCCAAAGTTTCTTCCGACACGCGTGAAATAGAATATGTGCGATTATCTAAAATTTCTGTGACCAGTATCGCCCAAAAATAATTGTTCTGTATGCGATTGATGTCATCCGGCAAAGAGGATTTAGTAACAACATAAGCCTCATCTAATTTTATAATTCGCTGCCATTGCGACAAAAATATTTTTATGACATATGAATTTATAGTTTCTCTAATATGCTCAAGCTGCAAATAAGAAAAATAAACCAGGTTACTGCTGCTGTTATTCATCCTACTTATACCGCTTGCGGTTAAACACATACAGAACAAATACGGTAGAAAGCAGTGACTCCATTAAATCAATTTCTGCTTGTGATGGTTTCAGATTGCCTAATTTCTCAAGAAATCCTACGGCCAGATAATTCAACTTTTGCGGATGGGTGACTTTTTTCATATTTAACTCCTTGGCTCCTGCAGATGCTGCATTCTTGCTAAAAATCGTTTATGATTAGATTTTGTCTCGAATCAAACAGAGATATTATCACAAATTAGCCCTATAAATTGATTACGATTGATTTATGAAGGCATGACAAACATTATCAATGAGTTTTTCTCATTGATCAATTAGCTAATATCTCATAATATTGTACGATATTTCTTACAAAATGGCTGGTTTAGGACAAAACCCCGGGATTTTTACGGGGAAATGAGGCGTGATTTAGAGTTATTTGATGAGAAAACGTATTGGATACCCACTTTTCCGATCCCCTCTCCCTTTGGGAGGGTTAGGGTGAGGGAAGGGCTGAAGGTCGAGTGAGGGATGGAGCTAAATTTCCCCCTAAATCTTTTCCAAATACTGCTGAAAAGAAAACACGCGATCACTTTCAAGATCATACGCATTGGGGTCAGTAATATAAGAATAATAATAAAGCTGTTTGCCTTGTAATGTTTGAGCCGGATGTAAATATTCCTGCCATTCTGCCGGGCGCACGCTAAAATCATCTTCAGTATGAAAATAAGGCATCATTTTTTTGCTATGGAGCGCTGCGGTGAGTGCTTCGGGCGCTTTATCGTGTTTGGCTAATTCGGCGTAAGACTCCATTAATTCATTATCCGCGACTGCCAACCAACTCGGCTTACCTTTGGCATCAAGCAACAAAAAGCTACCGTGGTCATCCATTAAATAATATTCAACGATATTATTGGTTTTACAAAGTTGTTGGAAAAAATCGACAAAAACGGGATCTGTTAAACATACCAACGTTTGTTGCGAAAAATCCGCTATTTTATTCAGCGCCAGTTCCGATAAATTTTGAAAATAACTCAATTGCAGTTCACGCACTATTTGTACTAATGCTTCCATCAAACTTGGTGTATTTTTTAAAATAAAGCGATCGATACTGCCTTCATTAAACGCTTCTACCGCGAGATCTTTACCCACTTCGCCGGTTAACATAATGATTTTGATAAAAGGATATTTCTCTCTTAATTGGCGACAGAGTTCTAAGCCATTAATGCCAGGCATGGCATAGTCGATCACCAAAACTGTAATTTCAGCAAAGCGACGCGGATTATAAATTTCTTGATGGATGGCGGGAATATTGAAATCAACCATGTGATGATCCATATCGTTATCTTCGCTTTCGATCAAACAGCGATTAACAATCGGATCAGCATGATATTCTTTAGTCAAAAATTGCAGTGCCTGCTCGGGGTCTTCATAGCTAAAACACGGTATTTTTTCGAGTTTCACTAAACGTGTTAACAGGTGTTTTAAATACTCTTTATTATCGTCGACCAGGCCCACGGTAGCAGGATAATAACAAATACCAATTTGAAAGCGCTTTTTCATTCCTCAATCCCTCATTTTATCCATTGAAATAGTGAGTTCTACTCAAAGCAGTTGGATTTTAGGCTAGGCGCTGAGCCTCGAGCAAGCGGAGCATATGGGTTATATGTGAGCATTGCGAGATGGCGAAAGCAACAACGCCTAAAATTCAAATGCGAAGAGTAGGTATACTACCTGGAAAGGTGAGGGAAAATAAAGTAAATTCTCCCTCAACTGACTCACAAGTGATGCCACCCCCCAAAGACTCCATCACCGTTTTACAAAAAGTCAAGCCTACCCCTGCGCCGTGGTACGTGCGCGTGAAGAACCTATCAAATATCTTTGGCAAAATATCGCGGGAAATCCCCGTGCCGGTGTCTTTGAAATATAGCTTATTGCCACCAGCCCCCTGCTCTACCCAAATCTGGATATTGCCGTTGCCCGCCTTGGCAATGTAATAGAGTGCGTTTTTTATTAGATTAAACAACACATGAATGAACAGCGTCTTATCACCATTGATCATGAATTTCATTTTGTCATTACTTTGCCATTGCACTAATTTTCTTTGCTCATCATTAAAAGGATAACGCGCGAGCGCTTCATCTACACCTTCATTGATAGAAAATATTTCAGGCTTGCCTTGATCTAACGCGGGATTAGTATTCATCAACGAAATATCAATGAAAGTAAACGCCGCCCTCACCTCTTTATCCATCGATCCCAACATTTCATCAACATAATCTAAATACCTTGTATCAACATCACCCTGCGCCACACCTTTTTGCTTTGCCAAAACATACGTTTGTTTAAGTTCAGGAAATATTTTTTTAACATTTTCCGTCGCCACCCCAAACGCTGCCAACGGCGTACGCAACTCATGCGCGATGATCGAACTGACGAGCGTCATGCCGTCGAGTTTATTTTGAGTTTCTTGCAATTCTTTCTCAATGCGTTTTCGTTCGGTGATGTCCATGGAGATGCCCAATATACCAAGGATTTTCCCTCCAAGATAAAGAGGAACTTTATTAGATAAAAAAATGGCTTCCGTCCCATCTGCTAAGGTAGAAGGCTCTTCTACAGTTTGTGGAATCCCAGTCCTCATAATTTCAATATCTACTTTTCTTAACATATCAGCCTGCTCTTTCCATGGCATATCATAATCAGTTTTTCCTATCATTTCTTGACGAGAAGAAAACCCAGCTGATCTAGCTTGTAGATCATTACAACCACGCATAACTCCATCTATATCCTTCCAGTAAACATGGCCTGGAGTTAATGCAATAATATTTTCCAATAATTCAAGCCGTTCAATTTCGATTTTTCTAGCATCAGTAATATCAAGAGAGACGCCTAATATACCGATGATTTTATTATACTTATCTCTTAGCGCAACTTTATTCGACAAATACAAGGCAACCTTACCATCTGCCGTGGTTGTTTCCTCTTCAATAACTTTTGACTGGCCTGTTTGTATAACCACCTGATCAACTTGGGTTATTTTTTTTGCCTGCTCATCTGGAAATAACTCATAATCGGTTTTTCCAATATACTCATCAATTGATCTCAACCCAAAATCTTTCCAATTATTAGTATTACAACCAAGCATAACACCTTCTTTATTTTTCCAGTAGACATGGCCGGGAATCTGTTCTAATAATTCCTCAAAATTAATTTTTTCTACGACTGAAAAATGGTTAGTTTTTCCATAAAAAATCGTCAAAATAACCACCGCACCACAGGTGCACATACTTAATAAATAACCGAGAAGCAACAAATAATCTCGCGCTATAATTGCATGAAGAACGATTGCAAATTGAATAAGAAAGAAGCCTAGAAAAGTTGATATTGAAACTCCAGATGCGTTTTTATCCCGAAAAATCTTTACTGCTTGTGGAATAAAAAGTATAGCATTTATGAATAATGCAGAGCTGAAAAAAAATTCAATAATATTTTTTGTTGTAATCATTATCTTCTATTATAAATAGATGGCAAAATTTAACTGTATAAGTTATTTAAACTTTCAAGTAACATTGCTTTTTCTATCATTTTCTTATTTTCAGTTTGACCGGTTAATAGATTTCCAACCAAATCACAATATATATGCTTAAGAAGAAACAAATTGGGGCTATTTAAACAACATCCTTTTATTTCAGCCATTCTTTTATCATCTAGAAGTCTTTTTTCTATCCCTTGAATTTGGTTTAATGTTATAGCACAGGATGAAAAATGTCCAGTTTTATAAAAATAAGGGAATGGATTTTCCACCAATAATTCTAGTTTCTTTCCTATGTACTGAGGATGTTTAGCCATATTATATAATATAATATTCTTTAATCCTAATCTTAATATTTCTTTCCGATATTCTTCCTTTGGTACTATATCCTCTTGGTAATCATACAATGCAATACCTTTAATAACCATACAAGCCTTCGTAAGCTCGCCAACAAACCTTTCTTCTAATAAAAAACAACTCTTTTCTTCGTTAGAAACGAACAGAAAATATAAATTATCAACACCATCTTTTTTAATGAAACGTTTCACTAACAAAATAATAGGAATTTTATTTTCTAAGGCGTGATTTAATATAACTTCTGTAACCAAATAACATGGCAAGATTTGTCTTTCTTCATCTGCAACCATCTGAAGGTATGGCATCATTATTTTTATGGTTGGATTTATTGACCTACTATTGGTTAATTTTAAAATAAATTCACATGATTTTTCGGCTATTGATTTCTGATAATAATGTATAAGAAGTTGTGCTTGAGTTCGAGTAATATGCAATTTTGCCATCATATTTTTATAGTCCATTGATGTAGGCATATTTTCGCTACATTTTAAACTATATTTTTGTAAAACATAGCATTGAATTATAAAATAAACTTCGGCAGTTAAACATATTGTAACATTAGAAAAAAAACAATTTATGCTAATCGGCTTATCCAAATATTTATTATAATTGCCACCCTCAAGTTCAATAATTTTTTCAAACTTACTTACCATCCCATAGAGTCTTATTCTATTTTTTCTAAATGATTTACCTACTGAATGTAGTAAATTTTGCCTTATCCCACCTTGATCAGGTCTACTGAGCAATAAGATTTTATAGGCTCTAATTTGGCAAGAAGTTTCTCCAACCTGCGCATCAAATAAATGATATTTTTCATTTATAAAAGCTTCGATAGCTTCGATAGCTTCTTGATAAATAGAAATTATAAGCCTTATTATGCGTCGCTTCGAATTACGATCTTTTAAGATAGAAAATTGATTTTGTGCCAAGAGATCAAGGCTGTTTAGTTCTGATTTGAGATTCAAACAAATGTCGTTCATTACTCTGTCTCAGCTGTGTCAAACTAAAAAGCTGTTTGGTTTTTTCGTTTCACGAAGGTAGATATTATTCCTATTTTTCAAACATCATAACCTAATCAAGTAATTCTCGCGATTGTCAAAACACCTACAAAAATAGAATTTTTTCTGTGATAAAAAAATAATTAGTAATCAATTATCACCACACTGATGCGTCGACTCATATGTATTAGGCATTGGCTTAATTCTATCATGCATGACTATTTATTTCTTGCTATAAAAAAATATCAGCGGAATATTTATGAGGTTACATAATGGAACGAAAAAATTAAATCTTAACTAGCAGTTTTGGAAACCAATATCGTCACTTTACTTACCGTATAAATTAAATAGATACTTTTTATTTTATTTTCCTAGACATTATCATCAATTTATAATAATCTTGTACATATATAATTATTTATAATATGCATAAATATAATGACAAATACTACTATTCATCAGCCGCACGACAAATTGTTCAAAAATTCTATGGCGAATATACGTGTCGCCCGCGATTTCTTTGAGGAACATCTGCCGCAGCGGTTATTAAACCAGATAGACCTAAACACGCTAAAACTTGAGAAAAACACCTTCATTGATTCGAGGTACAAAGCGGGTGAAGTCGATCTTCTTTATAGTGTGCAACAACAAGAAGGAAATCTAGTTTACCTTCACTTACATTGCGAACATCAATCCGATATCGAAAAATTAGCGGCTTTTCGTTTACTGGTTTATAAAACCAAGTTAATGGAGGAGCATAAAAAGCAACACCCTGATGCACCGTTTCCTATTATTTACTCAATATTAGTTTATACCGGTGAAAAAGCCTGGGATGCTCCTTTAGATATCTTGGATTTAATGAGCGGGCCACGAGAATTGGCCAAAGAAGTGCTTTTTCAGCCATATCAGCTTATTGATGTACAGCGGATTCCTGACGATGAGATGAAAAAGCATTTTTTGAGTGGGTTGATGGAGTTTGCGTTAAAGTACCGCAAAGCTCAGGATTTTGCTAAATTTCTAAAAGATTTCTTGCCCTGGGTGGATGAGGTGAATCGAAAGGGATCAAGCTTTGCTTATGGTGTGTTAGAATATATAATAGATGGCATTGAAGAAGGCGACAAAATACTATTTTTTCACGAAATAGAAGAACATTTGAATACAGAAATACGAGGAAAAACCATGACTATAGCAGAACAACTCAGACAAGAGGGCAGACAAGAAGGTGAAATCACCATGCTAAACCGCCAACTTAAACTCCGTTTTCGTGACATCCCTGCCGATTATCAAAAGCGCATTGAACAAGCCGATGCTGAAACTTTATTAAA
>JABDBA010000020.1:0-39223 GCA_013288885.1 Gammaproteobacteria bacterium
ATCTTTTGTTGTGCTTCTAAGCTTATCTTTAATATTGCGAATATAGAATTCTACTGTACGAAAAGAAATATGGAGGTGTCTTGCGATGGTTATAATATTTGTGGCTTTTCCTGTGGGTAAATTCACCTGACAACTTGCTTGTTTTAAGCAGCGCGCAGCCGCTAATATATTTTGATCTAATTGCAGCAACGGTAACGCTAATGGTTTAACACCTAACTGTTGTGCCGAGATCATCGAAAGATAGTTTTGTTGTGATTGATGATTTTTTATCGCACAAAGCCATTCGGCGGTTTCTTGGTTAAAATTAGGTTTATTAGCTTGTGTATCAGCGGTGGGTGTATATATTCTTGCGGCAAATTGATCAAAATCTTCAATGCTCATTACATCGGCAATTGTTGGGCATTGTTTGACGGTGAAAACATGTAAATCTTCCCACACGGTTCCCTGCGCGTTTGCTACGCCAGTAAAAAATAATACAGTAAAAAGAATTAATCCTCTAGTTAACGTATCCAATTTACGTAGTCCTCTTGTACTTGATCGTTTTTCATACTTGTTTAGGATAATCTAAAAATAATGGATTATCAAGAAATAGAATGCAAAAAGCTGGTTGGCAGGTAGTGTCTCAGTTTGAATCTTTTTCGTCTATAAGTTTAATGACGTCTTTAAAATCCATCAGCTTATCAGTCAATCCCGCTTGCATAGCCGGTGTAACGCGCAATGTTTTATGTATGCGCATGAAATTATACCAAACAAAATACAAAGCTAAAGCGTGATTGTGATTTTCAAGCTTTTTTGAGAATGCATTGGTTAAGCGCGTAAACCGACGCATTGACATACGCATGGTTAGATTCTGGCGTTCAATAAAGCTTGTGGAAATATGGGTATTGTCCGGTGTGCCGCTAATCGTTTCTTTTCTTATACCGACGCATTCAGAAGGGCTATAACGCTTTTCGCCTTCGATGGTAGCCCCGTAGAGTTTGACGAGTATCGCATAATCTATCTTTCCACCAAAAGCGCTTTCCACTGGTTCCAAATAACATTTGAGGCCGTCCGTAGTGAGCTGCACACGATTTACAAGCCGTTTTTCTAAGTCGCCTATAAACTCTTTGGCGGTTTCTCCATCACGATTACCCACCAACCAAGAAACAATCAATTTTGAATCAGCATCAATGGCCGTCCATGTCCAAACATCACCAAAGCCCAAAACGCCTTTTTTATGGTCAGGTACGTTTTTGTCTTTGGAATGGCAAAATGACCATATCTCATCGCATTGAACGCGTTTAGAGGTAACATTTTGAATGGCTTTATTATGGAACTCGGTACAAACGTTGCCAGCATCGACTAGCAATTTAGTCACTGTATTGATCGAAACGCCCACCACTCGCGAGATAGAGCGCATAGACGATCCCTCGCAGAGCATATTGAGGATTTGGGTACGTTTTTCTAAAGTTAATTTGTTCATAGCTGCTATTATATTGAACTCCTTTTAAATAGCAAGCATTATTTTCAGTTTACTTTTTCGTGCAAGTTGCAAGGTACGTTTTTGCGGATTGACTATATAGTCAGTGGTCAGTAAGATGACGTATATTCATCTCTCAGAGATGATTATTTTTTCATTTAAGATTTTGTTAAGCTTTATGCTTTATACTGAACGGAAAACAGTCATCTTTACTAATATACGGCAAATACCATGAAACAAAATTTCAAAGAACAGTTTTTAAGCCTCAGAAAAATCATTGAAACAAACGTTTCTACACTCCAGGAATTAATAAAACAATCTGAAAATTTATCATCCCTCATTCAGCAACTAAAACCAGAACATGAATCAACTCTTAAAGCTCAGCTTGGAGATTCCAGAGAAAAAATTAACGCCTCAATTAGATCTTTGGCTACTCAAACACAAGACTTATTTAAGGTATATGAAAACCTAGTTGACGAAGTATTTGGGAAATAACAATGGCAGAATTTAACAGGGAAGATGAATTTAGAATAATAAATAGTGAACTAATTAAGATACAAAAAGATCTTAAAGAATCACCTCCCGAAAGCTGGAACAAAGAAAAACATGATGGGGAATCAAGACTTGCAATAACAAGGCTTTTTTTAAAATGGTTTTTTTTCTTAATAATTTGGGCGTTTGTTTTTGCTGCCACCTATAATTTTTTAGTAGCCTATATAAACCATCGAATACCAGGAGCAGCACTTCCTTATGTTGAAATATTAAATGCCGTATCCTTGATTACAACCACACTAAGTAGCGGCGTAGGTTTCGTTATAGGTTACTATTTTAAGAACAAAGAAGAAAATTAATTAATCTTCTCCGCCACCTGCTCCCTCCTCTCCAAATTCTGCTCATACGTTTTTACTAACTTTGAATCGTGAATAATCACTCAATGTAGTTTATGAAACACAATATATAGTGTTTCCCGTTGCAAAATACCAATAGCTGTAGGTATAATGGAAGTTGTTAAAACAACAAAAAAGCCGATGGTTATCAGCCTCGGCTTTTTTGCTCCGCTAACGCTTCTGAGGTCACCAGCGGAAAGAATCATGATTCGGATGGATACTAGTCGTTTTTGTTTCATTTGTCAAGGTGGCCTCATAAATTTAATGTTAATGAGGAGAAAGCTTATGCCTTCAACTGGCCTACATGGCGAATACGTCTTAAATGAAAATAGTATTAACAATAATGTAACTCGCATTTCCCCTGGTGCGTATGCGCTTGGGAGGATTGAGGGTAACACTTTTTATATTGCCTACGTGGGTCGTTCGGATAGTGATATTAAAAGTCGTTTAAAAGATCATATTGGAAATTATTCATATTTTAAATATGATTATTTTTCTACTGCAAAATTAGCGTTTGATAAAGAATGTGAGTTATATCATGATTTTGGATCTTCCGTGTCTCTCGACAATAAGATACATCCTGATCGACCTAAAAATAGTAATTGGGAATGTCCGCGATGTACTATTTTTGATTGATAGTGATTAATGGTTAGATATACTTGCGCCAGTAATAAGTGCAAGTATATCTTTTATTGCCATAAAATATCCATAATTCCAGTAAGCTTGTTCCTTGCTTCCGTGATCTAAATGGCGTTGCTCTTTAATTGCATATGTGGCGTTTTCTGATAACCAACTTAGTAAATTGGCTTCCCTATTTTTAAGTACCTCTACCACATTAGTTTCCACAGAATATTTTTTAATATTACTATTTTGAGATAAATTCATATAATCCTCCTTAACTATTTTTCCATCTGCTTCTAGCTGCCTTCTGCGCTATATTCTTGCGCTCTTTTCCTGTTAGTTTCTCGCTCCTGGCCTTAGCTCCTGCATGTCCGCTTCTGACTCTGCCGGATTTAGGCTTGAGTTTTTCCTCAATCTCGCCGGTAGCTATCTTGCCTACCATTATAGCACATCCTATCACATCGGACGGCCTGGTTTCACCTCTATGACCTCTTGGCATATGCTTATAACCATAAATTAGTTCATTAGTGGTATTATAGCATAGTATTGATGCCTAACTACTTGGGTATTTATTTTCAAACTGAGACACTACCGGTTGGCACTCTCGCCTTAAAATTTGACGCCCCTATGTTATTATACTACCCTCTTGCAAATTATCACCTCATGGAGAAAAGCAATGGTATGCAACACATTTAAAAAGGTCTTATCAGTTACGTCGTTCTTTAGCATCATCCTCTTCACCTTTGTTAGCACCGCTGCCCGCGCAGATTTTGGTCCTGCTCCAGACGCATGGCACTTTATGGTCGCCCCTTATGGCTGGCTTGCTTCCGTCGATGGCACTGTCAATATCAATGGCACTAATCACGATTTTAATATTCCGTTCCGTGATATTTTGCAAGATCTCGATGGTGGTGCTGAAATGCATATGGAAGGTGGTTATGGCCCCTGGAGTTTAATGATTGACCCCACCTATCTCAAATTAACAAAACATTTGAATGTGGGCCCAGTCAAAGCAACAATTACTTCACAAATATTGTTGACCGACATGGGTGTATTTTATCAAGTGGCATCGATCAATATGCCCAAAGATCAATCTATATCATTTGAAGTATTAGGTGGTGGCCGTTATTTAGATATTGCCAATAGTTTAAATATTAGCGCGCTGAATTTTTCTACTTCAAACCGATCGCAATTTTTCGCGCCGATTGTCGGCGGCCGCATTAAATATGATCTCACACGCAGAGCTGAATTTTGGTTACGCGGTGATGTCGGTGGGTTTGGTGTTGATCATGTCACTAATACACTCAGTGGAACACTGGGTTTTGGTTATGCTGTCAGTAAACACGTTGACCTCGGCGTTGCTTATCGTGCATTAAAAATTGATATCACTCAAACCAATTCCTCCATGAATACTTGGATCTACGGGCCAATGATCGGCATTAGTTTCCATGGGTAATTTTCATGAATCAAACTTACCCGTGGGGTAAACATTGCGTGGGTTCCAGAACATATAACCGCTCGCACCGGCATCATTAGCTGCTTTGATCTGAATGCGCATTCTATCTTCACTAAAATCACCGCCTTTAAACGCGTAATCATGAAACGCTTGTAACCACGGGCGGAAATGTAATGCAGATACTTTGGTGCGCGCTATTGCGCGTTGCAAAGTTAAGTTTACCGTTTCGTAAGGCGCTTGCACGGGGTTAGGATGCTTAGGAATACCCAACTGAAAACCGGATGGATACAACATCGGCGAAACGATATCAACCGCATTGACGAGTTGATTAATATCTTGGCCAATATCGGTATCGTTAGAGTTCCATGGCACATAACCAAAAATATCAGCCGAAACCATCACATTATAAGGCGCTAATGCTTTGTGTGCTGCGGTTAAAAAACCTGTGATCGCTTGTGTACGCGAAGCTTGATTGGTCGCTTGCGAAAATTCCACCCCACGCGTATCAGGAAAACGCACATAATCGAATTGTACTTCATCAAAACCCATTTCAGCAGCAGCTTTGGCAATCGCAATATTATAATCCCAAGCTTGTTGTTGAAAAGGATCAATCCAGCGCAAGTTTTCTCGATCATGAAATATTGCGCCATCTTTTTTCACTGCCCATTCTGGTTTTGCTTGTGCTAACAGATCATCTTTAAACACGACAATACGTGCGATGAGATAAAGATGTTTTTGTTTTAGTGCTGCCATCAGTGCCGGTGCATCTTTAATGAGAATGGTTTTCTGCGCACCAATTTGATCGGCTAACGGAATATTCACTTTAAACGGAATGAAACCACGATCGCCTTTCATATCAATAACTAAAGCATTAAAATTATTATCGTCTACCGCTTGTAACACTTTATTCCTAATACCGTGATCAGCCAGACCATAGCCAGTGAGGTAAAGCGCTTTCACTTTGAAAGGTGTCATCGGAATATCGGAATGATCGACAAGGCTTGCACTAGCCACTTCTTGCCGCTGATAACCCGGCGTGTGCACTTTTATCGTGTCTCCTGTTCCATTCAGATGAAATGTGCCATTCGAACGCGCAGTGACAACTTCATCGCCTAAAACGACTATCGCGCCTGCGATAGGTGCTTTGGTTTGCGCGTCGATGATTCTGCCATCATAAGCTTGTGCATTCAGTGCGAACAACACACTGCTGATGAAAGTGAAAATTAAAAATGATAGACGAAACTTTCTCATGCTTCTGTTCCTTTACTTTTACCTTGTGCGTGGCCTTCAATAATAGCTGCAAAATCAGCCATCGATTCGCTTTGCACGATCATATAACGTGGTTGGGCCATCGCATTATCAGTTTTTTTCGTATTACGCCCGTCAATACTGAAAGCCATCAGATAACCTGCTTTTGCCGCTTGTTGCTCTAAATAATCATCATAGATTCCATAAGGCCAAGCTAATAATGTCACTTGGATGCCTAATTTTTTCTCCAACCGCTCTTTTGATTTAACGAGTTGTATTTCTACCAGTTTTTGATATTCCTCTGGCGTAAGCTTTTTCTTTTCTTGTTTAAAATTGGGGTGCCAATAAGTATGCCCCTGAATATCAAATAATCCGGTCTGACGCATTTCTTGCAACTGTTCCCAAGTCAATGCGTAAGAAGCATTTGAAATAGCCGAAGGATAAATGAATAAAGTCACCGGGTAATTATATTTGCGTATCACTGGGAACATATATTTGTAAACTGAATCACGGCCATCATCAGCGGTAATCACTACCGATTTGGGCGGCGGTGGTGCACCTTTGCCGAGCAAGTAATCCACCAAGGTTTTAAGTGGGATGACGGTATAATGGTTGTCTTTAAGCCATTGCATTTGTGCGGCAAATTTCGCGGTGTTTATCGTCATGCTACCCGGCACTGTGGGGTCAAAGCGATGATAAACTAATACGGGAACGCTGACGGCTTGATCGTCCGCCAAAGCTTGTGTGCCCCAGCAGCAAACCACCAACAAAATAATTTTAGTCACTAATGATAGAATACGGCGCATGATTTAACACCCTCCTTGGTTTCCTAGTTAAAGTAACTCAGAGGGCATAGAATAGCCTATTATTTGGATTTGTAAATTGGTAATAGTAAAAATGTGCTGTTTGATGTAACCAATATCACTAAAATAGTGATTTTGGTTACATGATCAAACCGCCATACCTACTATTTTACCACCGGCAGTGCCAATGGTTCTGGCAGGTTTAGAGTGCGTTAGCGCATCGGTATCGCTCACAACCACCGGTGTTTCAGGTTCAAAAATCTGGGCTTTGGATAAATCGGTCAGTTTAGTTTTCTTAATCACTTTATAACCTACCCATACCCCGACAAAAGCGATCAAGCCGATGTAGTTAGCAAAAAAGTTCAGCCAACTCCACTGAAAGGTAAACACTTGGCCGATGATCACCGCAACACATAACACAGCGGCTAACACCGGGCCTAACGGATAGAACTTGGCTTTAAAGGGTAAGTCTGCCAACTTATAACCTTGCAACAAATACGCTTTACGAAAACGATAATGGCTGACAGCAATACCCACCCATGCCACGAAACCTGATAACGCAGAAATATTTATCAACCAGGTAAAAATAACCCCTTCATGCCAAAACCAAGTCAGTAGCGATAACATACCAAATAAAACAGTAATCAGCAGAGCACGAACGGGCACGCCTTGCCGACTCACTTTCGACAGACCTTTGGGAGCTTGGCCTTGTTTACTCATAAACCAAAGCGTTCGACTGGAGATGTACATGCTGGCATTACACGCCGATAAAACTGCAGTAATAATAATTAGATTAACCACGGATCCGGCAAATTTTAATCCCGCTTGACTGAACACCATGGTGAATGGACTCAACGCAATATTCGATGTCGATGCGTTAATTAAATTCGGGTTGGTATAAGGAACTAAAAAAGCGATCACAGAAATAGCCAGAATATAAAAAATAATAATGCGCCGGAAAGTATTGCGGATCGCTCGTGGCACACTGGTTTTAGGATCTTTCACTTCACCGGCTGCTACACCGACCAACTCCGTGCCTTGAAACGCAAACCCAACGACTAAGAAAGCACCGAGCATTCCTAACACACCGCCGTGAAAAGGTGCATCACCCACCGTCCAATTTTTAAAACCAACAGGGCCTGCATGACCGAGTAAACCAAAAATCATTAACGTACCAACAATAATAAAAATAATTACCGCGCTGACTTTGATAAATGAAAACCAATATTCCGTTTCACCATACACACGCACGTGGAAAAAATTAAGCCCCGCCATGAGTACCAGAAAAACCACGGCCCAGATGCCAATCGGCACATGTGGAAACCAATATTGCATCAGAATAGAAGCCGCCGTCAGTTCAACCGGAATCGCACTTGCCCAATCATAAAAATAGTTATAACCCATGGCAAAACCAAACGCTGGGTCGACGAAGCGACCTGAATAATCGCAGAAGGTCCCTGTCGTCGGCATCAACGCCGACATTTCGCCTAAACTGGTCATTAAAAAATAAACCACAACACCCATTAAGGCATAAGCCAGTACCGCACCGCCAGGCCCCGCACTCGCAATGGTAGCACCACTGGCGACAAAAAGACCGGTGCCAATAGAGCCGGCCAGGGCAATCATCATAATATGTCGTGCACGAAGATCTCGATTTAGAACATTTTGACTCATGGTTAGCTCCTGTTTACTCAAGATACATTATTATTAACATACTATACAGTCCACATCAAAGGAAGCAGAATGGGCACTAAAATGGTAAGAATCATTCCACTTGTCACTGCAATTGGAACAACTTCATCACCTAAATTCACTTTAATAATAGGTAAAGTAAAATCAAGTGCGGTTGCTCCGCTATAACCAATCATAGGTAGTGGTGTTTGTCTGCCTAATATTGGAATGAGAATAATCGCAACAATTTCACGAGTAAAATCGATAAAAAATGATGCCGTCCCAATTTGATGATTAATCAATTGACCCGATAAAATACCTGATAACGTATACCAACCAAAACCCGATGATAATACTAAACCCGTATGAATATCTAAGTGTAACCACTTGGCAGCAACAACCCCTGCGGCCATAGAGCTTATCAAAATAAGGGCCGCGATGGCGATTCCTATTTTATTTGAAAATATTTGTTTGATTGAAACATTTTGCGCTCTGAGTTGATAACCAATAATAAACAGAATTATTAAAAGAATGACGTTAATAATATCGTTGATATAAACTAACTTCCAATTAAATAGCGCACCCGCTGTAATTCCGATAAGAAGGTAAAGCAAATATTTTCCACTTTCAAATATATATTTTGAAAATAAAATATATGACTTAGAATGATTTAATAAATTTTGATATGAGATATGTTTTAATCTCATATAAACATAGACAGTGATAAAATTAAATAAGAACAATGTTGTTGTAAAAACGACTACTATTTCAAATAACTGCAATAACTCATTGAAAATATGGGCAGAGCTACTTCCAAATTCATACCCCATAATTACCAAGATTAATAACACAGAAAATCTTAAAAACCGATTCATCATTATCGAGGTAACAGATATTTTCTTGCAAAAATATCCAGCGAATAAAGCGATAAGAATACAAAGTAGCTGTGCCATAAAATTATTTAATCCACTGGTGCATCAATGAAAAATCGATTAAAACGATTTCTCTGTAGCCCTGCTGCAATTCTTTATCATCAAGTTCAATGGGTGAAACGTAATGACTGACCATCTCATCACAAACGGCATAAGACTCAAAAGGTTCATACATTTCAAATTCTTCCATAATATCACATCTATCAACCTGTTCTAATTTATGATTAGCCCATTCGGGTTTAGAAATATAGTTAGTGCCGCCCCTAACATTGACCCTATTAAACAAATGAGCAAATGTGAAAGCTTCGCCATCTTGATGCACAAGGTTGGGCGAAGAAAATGCCACCTGTGATTTATCAAGCACAGCTAATTTAACAAAATGGACTCCCACATAGATAGGCAAACTACTATAAGCGGGATCCCAAAATGTGAGGTCATAATCATGTAAAATGATGTTATTAAGCAGTGTGCTATTTTTTACAGTGGGGTCAATCGGTGTAAAGTAGCGAATCGCATCTTTATGTTCGGGGTTAAAATTACCTTGCCAATAAGAAGATGACAGATTCCCATCTTTCTGCTGTGGGGGGATCCAAGAAAGCTTTCTTTCCCACGGAAATAGAATCAAATTTGAATAAGCCCTAAATCTATTATTGGTAATGCTGGTATAAGGATCTTTGTCTAATGAAGCAAAATTTTTCTTCATGGCCCCTAATTCAACGGTTGCATTATCCGATAATTCGTATGGATTAATTTTATCTTTAAAATAACCTTGTTTTTTGAAGATATCTTTCATGCTTTTCTCCTCGCTGTTACTGTGGGTGGGAACTCATAACCTCAGCAACAATAGCTAAAAAAATTCAACTTGTCAAATAAACTTGAATATTTTATTTGACTTTTTGTTATTTAGTTCAATTATTGTACTAATATAAAAATTCATAAAAGATTGAAAACTTGACCCTCCCGCCTATTTCAAGTTAAATGGCCAGCATGAAAAACCTGAGAAAATTACTACTTTTATTACTCCCACTGGCTGCTCTCGCGGGGTGTGCCAGCGTTGCTGATCGGCAAATGACTTGTGAAGAAAAATACAGTTATTTCCCTGATATGGTGACGTGTTTGAAAGAAGATCTCGATGATAATTTTACTTATCATTATGGCCGCAAGAGGCAGTTAACTCAAATTTATTTGGCCTACGCAGATAGGTTAGCGGAAGAAGTGAAAAACAATCAAATCTCAGAGGCAACTGCGCGCCAATATCTGGCTGAACTCTATTTTCGGTTGAACCATTGGACACAATGGCAAGTCGTTAATGATCCCCCGCCTGCGGCAAAACCATCGGCATAGATGCGGCTTCTGCTGTTTTGAAGTGATTAGTACCCACAATTGCCAGCCATAAAGGAATAACCAGTTTCCATATCAAGAAAAAAATAATCGCCCCAATCATAATGATAAAATTAAAGTTAATTGGGTTGCGGGTAATAAAATCATGGCCAAATAACGCAGCAACTGAAGTCATAAAACTCGACACTTGCAAAATACTCAGATAAAGAATGGGATATTTTCCTGGTTTTTTGATCAGCCAAATCACACCAATCACTATTAAAATAGCAAAAGTTACGATGGGCACTATATCGGTCAATGTTAATAAATCGTAATAGCGCACAATCTTGGTTAACTGCCAGCCTGCATCGGCAAAATAAATCGCTGCCGCAGGAACCAGAAAACTGCGCGGGCCTTTGACACATTTACCAACGATCAAACCAAATAAAACAACCAACAAAGCCGGGAAAACAAAATGCGTTCCTACCGTTCCTATCAGCACTGCCCCCACCCAACAAAATAAAGCTGTCCAAATGGTAAACTTAGCTTCAGCTTTAGTAAAAGGAGCAATGTTACCAGGCTGAGATCTTGTTAAAATTCTGCTCATCCAATACTGATGCCCGATCAAACTAATTTGCGAGAGTATAATTACAATAGCGATAGCATATAATTCGAGCGGCCACGTGCGGATGTAAAAACTGAAAGCCAATATCAGCAGTAAAACCACAAAAATAATAATTCGGACTTTTTGGTTGGTGAGAACAGAAGGGAATTTTATGCCCAACCATGGCAATAAAAGTAAAAGTACAATAACAGGCAGCATGAGTTAGTTCCTTGTTAGAAATGAGGGGTCAGATCTTGACTTGCTACATGATATTACCAATACTCTAGATAGATCAACTAACATGTAGCAAGTCAAGATCTGACCCCTCATTTTAACAGGAGTTGCTAGATGAAATACTTGGCTAGATACGGGAATGTCAATAACCTCATCGCAGGGGCATTATCAGGGCTATTGATCGTCATCAATGCACTGGCATTTGCGGCTTTAATCTTTAGAGGCCCATTGGCGCCCTATTTTTCGATGGGCTTTAGTTGTGTGCTGATGGGTGCTTGCATTGTCAACCTGTGCACTGCCAGCTTCAGCGCTTTTCGCTTTGGCATTGCCCGTCCCGAACCGGCCATTGGCGCTATTTTCGCGGTTATTTTTGCGAGCATTGCCAGTTACAATTTAACCGGCCCGGTGCTGTTCTCAACTCTATTTGCCATCCTCGCCATCACCTCTGCCATGGTGGGCGTCGTCATGTTGCTGTTGGGTAATTTCCGTTTAGGGCAAGTCGCGCGATTTTTACCCTACCCTGTTTTAGGCGGCATTATAGCGGGCACGGCGTGGTTAATTATCAAAGCCAGCTTCCCTTTAATCGTCACTAGTTACTATAGTCTTATCCATTTCAGCGACTACATCTCTTTATTACCTACGCTTTCTGGAATTGCGTTTATTATCTTGCTCTTTGTCATTCGCGCCGATGTTTCACGGCCCTTATTATTACCAGTCGCTCTCTTGGCAGCGACGTTAATTATTAATTTGCTACTCAAATTTAATCATGTTTCAGCTGCCGAAGCCGTACAAATCGGTTGGCTGTTCCCTACTATCACGGCCGCTTTCCCGATCCAAGCCACTGATGTAACACATCTATTACAAATTAATTGGGATGTCATTATTTATCACATCGGTCTTTTATTAAGCTTGGCAGCTACCATGATCCTGCTATTATTATTTAATGTCACCGCCTTAGAAACCTCGGTAAAAAACAAAGCCGACTTGGATCATGAACTCAAAATTTGCGGATTAGGCAATTTGGTGTCAGGCATGTTTGGTGGCACTGTCGCTCATTTATCATTTGCTGGCACACTCATTAATAAACATCTAGGAGCTACCCAACGTTTTTCTGGCATTATCGCGAGTGTTATTGGTTTGGTGGTGTTATTAATTTATCCTAATTTAATTAGCTATTTACCTAAACCTATTATTGGTGGTTTTCTATTTTATATCGCCATTAAATTATTGTTGGAATGGCTCTATCATGGCTGGCAAAAACTGCCTTACGTCGATTATCTGATTGTTATTGCCATTTTACTCACCATTGGTTTGTGGGGATTTTTACCAGGAATCATTGTCGGTGTTACCATCGCGTGTATTGTTTATATTATCCGCTCTGCGGGCGCAGATACGGTTAAATATATGTTGACCGGCGAAAATTATCGCAGCAATGTCATCAGACCGATCCACGAATTAGCATGGTTGACGCAAAAAGGTAAGTCAATTCAAATCATTAAATTAAATAGTTATCTTTTTTTCGGCAGTGTTAAACGTTTAGTGGATAAGGTTATTCGCTTAATTGAAGATGACGCTAAAAAAGAAATTCGCTTTTTAGTTTTTGATTTTCAGTTAGTGACGGGTGTTGATTCTTCGGTAAGTTTTGGCTTTATTCGTTTGTTGCAATATGTTGAGGAAACAAAACAAAAAATTATTTTTACAAATTTGTCGAGTGATTTAATTAAACAATTTAAACAGCAAGATGTTCTCAACGATGATAACCAAATCATTCTTTTTTCTGACCTTGATCAGGGTATGGAGTGGTGTGAAAATCTTTTGCTTAAAGATATACCAGCTTCGATGAAGCCACTGACGGCATCTATTTCGAGCAGCTTGACCCAGATCATTCCCGATGAAGAACAACGAAAATCTTTTGTGAAACACCTCACGCGCATGGAAGTACCAGCGAATACGTCTTTATTTAAGCAGGGCGATTATGTTGATAGTTTATATTTTATTGAATCAGGCGAGATCTCTATTTTATTAGAAACGAAAGATTCCACCCTGCGCTTGTCAAAAAGTGGCGCTGGCACGATTGTGGGGGAAATTGGTTTTTATTTACATACACCACGCACCGCGACCGTACATACTGAAACCGATTGCATTATTTACGTGTTAACGGAAAAAGCCTTGTTCGATCTCGAAAAGTTTTACCCTGAAATCGCCTTAAATTTTCACAAGAGCATCGTCTACGTTTTAGCCCGCCGCGTAATCCAGACCAACTCCGCCCTCAAACAATTATCGCAGTGATGCTCGGAATAACTTCCACGCTCAATCGGCTTGCCTGATGTCATATCACCCCCTTTGAAAAAGGGGGTCGCCGAGCGCCAAGCGAGGCGGGGGGATTTATGGATTTTTCAGCGTCTCAAATATAACTTCAAGCACAGATGTTAATGCATTTAATACTTGTAAATTATCAAAACGTAATACCTTTAGCCCTTGTGCTTGCAAATATTCATCACGTGTTATATCTCGTTGTTTGTGATTTTCCTCAAAATGTTGGGATCCATCAATTTCAATGATAAGTTTTGCCTTTGGAGCATAAAAATCTACAATATATTTTCCAATGGGCTTTTGGCGGTAAAATTGTACATCTAACAATTGTTTGCGACGTAAGCGTGACCATAATAATTGCTCACTATCCGTGAGATGGCTACGCAAATTTCGAGAGTTTGATTTTAATCTACGTTCATAATTTAGCATCGCAAATCCCCCCGCCTCGCTTGGCGCTCGGCGGCCCCCTTTTTCAAAGGGGGCAACCCTTTAAACATTTTCCCCTTAAATACAACACATTCGAAGTACATACCTGGCAGCTATTTACTCCACAGTTTATATGCAGAACTTGCCCTTGACGATGATCGAGCCGCCGCTGCCGGAGCGTGGTACGGGTGGAGCGCCGAATAGTGACGGTATTAGCATCGGTTCTCGGGTTTGTAAAATAACCGGGCGTTGAGTTTGTACTAGTGGTTTCATGCCTGAATTGATCACCGCATAAGGTGCGCATTGCGCGCTTGCAGTACCGTTACAAGCTTGCAATTGAATAGTACCCGATGAATTAGAAACATTGATCACCCCTCTCCAAGTAGCCGTCGCACAATTTGAAACCTTACCACCAATGCCACTACAAGCAATTGAATACTCCGTGCCACGTACACCGATAGTAGCAACTGGTGTATTCACTTGATAACTATCAGGATTATCTTTAGGAATAATACCTGTAATCGTGCGCAAACCACCCTTCACTAAATTAAGCACATACTTCTCATTCGACTGATTAGGTTTTTTAGGATCAAATTTATAATCAGCAATCATCAATTCACTACCTGAGCGCAAGGCAACCGTACTTTGATCAGTAAACACAATTTGTGCTTCACCGTCTGGGCCCGTAACGATAGTATCGCGCAAATACAAGGGCGAACGCCGTTTTAAATCGCGTGGCTGATTATTCGTTTGTGTTGCTGTCACACTACCTTTGACCCAGATGACTTGCGCAATGGGCGCGATGTTGGTCGCATCATCAGCCATGACTGCTGATGATCCAACAAAGAAAAAAATAGCTAATAAGATGATTTTTAACAAATTGTTCATTATTAATGCTCCTTGCTAACTGAAAACTTTAAGACTATTTTTCTAAATGAACATACACCCCACCCCACTCTTTATCGGGTGGATTTTGGCGAAACCCCTTAATTCTTTCCAAATATAAACTATATAATACAACCTCAGGATGGTTATGGTGTAACCTAGTAAATAATTCATCAGCCTTGTTCCATTCCTGGGCAAAATAAAACTCCAGCGCCTGCTCGCTTAATTCTATTTCTTTCAGACGCTCGTTGTCCAATGATTTACGCAAACCCACCACCTCAAATATATCAAGCCCGCTGCGTTTACCCTTCACCCGCACGCGATCGAGTTGTCTAAACACGATATCTTCTTGACCAACATAGGTATATTGGCTCGCAATAATGCCCACACCATAATACTTGGTTAAACCTTCTAAACGCGAACCTAAATTTACCGCATCGCCTAACACGGTATAGCTGCGCCGAAACTTCGAGCCCATATCACCTACGCTCATAATACCTGAATTTATGCCAATGCCAATGTTAACTTCTGGCCAACCGCGTTTAGCAAATTCTTCTTTTAATTTTACTGTAGATTCTTGCATCACGATCGCGGCTTGCAATGCATGTGCTTTTTGTTTTTCATCAAGTAGTGGCGCGCCCCAAAACGCCACAATCATATCACCGACATATTTATCAACAGTACCTTGATGATCAAAAATAATTTGCGTCATCGGGGTAAAAAATTGATTGAGTAATTCTTTCACTTCCGTCACTTTCATACTTTCAGCAATAGCGGTAAAATGACGAATATCCGCAAACAACACAGTCATTTCTCGATCTTCACCCAGCATACCATAACTTTCATTGGTTTTTAACATTTCATCAATATGCTGTGTGGGTACGTATTGACCAAAAATATTTTTTAATTGTTCACGGCGGCGGCTTTCAAATAAAAAACCATAAGTCATATTTACTATCGCAAACGCACCGGTGAATAAAATGGGAATTAGCATCGATAAAATTAAACCGGTTTTTTCCCACAATAAATTGTTCGCAAAAATAAGCCCGCTGATAATAATAATCGTCAACAAACTCAACATGCCGGGACCAAAAAAAGGAAAAATAAATATCAGTAAAATACCCAGCAACACCGTAATAGCAAGCTGTGCTCCCGACGCCCACGGCGGTGTATAAGCAAAATTATTCGTTAAAATGCCATCAGCAATAGTGGCATGCACCTCCACACCGGGGAACGCATTTTGGATAGCAGTCGATTGCAAATCACCTAACCCAATGGCTGATGTTCCGACAAACACTAATTTACCATCTAAAGTATGTGGCGCAATTTTTTTATTTAACACATCTGTGGCTGAATAATATTTGAAAGTCATCTTACGACCGCGAAAAGGAATAATCACTCTGCTTTTATCATCGGTAGGGATTATTTGTTTGCCTAATTGAATGCCTTCAAGCGTTTCTTTATTATCATAAGGCGCTGTTACCAAGCTAATTTTATCTAATAATAAAAAAAGTCGCGTTGCTTCTAATGCTAACGACGGATATAAATTATTGCCATAACGCACTAATAACGGGTTATGTCTAATCGTACCATCATCATCGGGAAACGCATTTAAAAAACCAATGCCTTCGGCAGATTGTTGCAATAATGGAATATCCGTCATAAAACCACGCGCAGTAATAAAATTTAATTGTTTCTCATTCGCTGTCGTTAATGTGAATAATGGCTTAGGTAAAATTCCACCAATTTGTTCGCGATCAAATAAAAAAGTCATGCCCATCACGGTTTCGCCTTGATGCAAACTTTTGCTGAATTGAATATCATTATCAAAATCAGGAATGATCGCTTGTAAATTTTTATCGAGTTGTGGGTTGGTTAGATGCTTGCTTTGTAATGCTTGTGATACCGTGCTAACAATATTCGTCTCAGGTTCAGGAAAAGTCATATCGAGCGCGACCACCACCGCACCTAAATTAGAAAGGTCATTGATTAATTCGGCCAGCTTGGAACGCGGCCACGGCCAACGGCCCTGGTCATGAATACTGCGTTCATCGATATCAATAATAACCACTGGGCTGGTAATAATAGGGTGGGATTGTGTCAATAACCGCGTGCGTAATTGCACATCATAAGCCATATTATTTAAACGATACAAAATGGGTTTAACGGTATTAGACGAAGTCAGCGATAACCATACCGTTAGTAGCAGTAAGATAAAGCCAAGCAAAATAATCATGTATTTGCTGTCGGTGATTTTCATATTATCTCGAACATACGCCATAGCGATGATTCATTCTTTCCGTATCTTGGTATAATAAATTTTTTGCTGTGGTTTCAATTGCGTAGATGCTAGTTGTCGTTGGATCATGCGCTGTATAAATGTTATTGTATCCTTCATCATTATTATCTGAATCATCTGAATTATCAGCATTCGAAGCCGGATTGCCATAAGTAAGCGACGGGTCAAATAACGGTGGTAACACACCAAAAATAGGTTGTGTTGCAGGCGTATTTGGGGTGACGGTAGTTTGTGCGGTCGGTGTTACCACCTGTTGTGGGAAAGTTAAATCATAACCATCGAAGAAAAGATTACCAACACCCACCGTGCTAAGATTAACTACATTTACTGCTTGCGCACTTGCTAAGCCTACTGGATTAGAACCCACAGTGCTATCAACTATCTCTGCTATAGCTACATCTAAGTCAAGGCTACCTACTTCCATGTGACCAGTAACATCGTACGTTATAAATGAAGCAAGGCCGCTCACAAATAATGTATTGCTACCCACATCCGTTGTTGGCTTCGAACCTGTTCCTGCATCTTGTAAAAAGCTAGTCACATGTATTTCCGCGTTATTAGTTACATCATGAGCTCTAGCAATTTCTAATGTACCTAAAGGTATTGTTGCACCCACATTATTGTTGAATATAATATCGCCAGTACCTGCGGTAAGTTTCAAACTTTGCGCACCACTCGCCATGCCATCAATAGTACCGTTAAATGTCATGCCCGTTGCGGTGAAGTTTGTTTGCGTTGGCGTCAGTATAATGCCCCCGCTTGCCGTCAAACTCAAACTACCGCCGGCAATAATATCACCGCCTATTTGAATTGTACTTGCGGTCAACGATAAATTTCCAGTAAGTTGACCTGCAGGCACGCCAGAAAAAATGATCGGGGAACTAATATCTACTGTTAAATTATTAATAGCGCCAGCAGGGGCAAGACTAAAATTTGTAAATGCCGTGTTGGTATCTAAGAAATTAAAATTTTGTATATTTCCCGCAAACGCTTTAGCACCTGCAAAAAAATTACCTGGGTTATTTAAAGTAAGATCTGAACTGGACCCATTAAGGTTAAAAGTTGAAGTTGCTGCTGAATCCGTGGTAGTAATTGCCCCCACTTGGGTAATAGAACCACCCGAATTTACCGTCAAATTGCCGCCCACAATTGAAGTATTTAAAATAATACTACCCTGTGCACCAATGGTTGAATCCAATGCGCTGTTCAAGCTAACAGCACCTGTGAAAATATTATCATTAGCACCGCTGTCACTCACATCAATATTTCCCGTCGTACTTATGAAATTAGAAGTACCTGCTACATTTAATGGGCCACTTTCTGTAATATCATTCAGCGCTGTCACAACAAGGTTGCCACCAATAGTACCAGTAGGCAATATTATTCCAGCATTATCATAGGTGAGCGTTAAATTTGTTACGTTGGTAGGTAAGGTGATTGCTCCAGGATTAGCATCGCCATTTTCAAACGTTAAATTATTGACATTGCCATTGAAGATAACCGACCCAGGAAAATCATTTCCTGGCCCATTTAATAAAATATTTGAACCTGGATTCAGGACAGCAAAAGTAGTTGTGACAGAAAAATTCGGTACACTTATCGTTCCTGTTCCTGTTTCTGAAATGGATCCTCCCGCAGCAAACTGAATCGAATTGACACCAAAATAACTCAGTGAATTATTGATATTTATATTGTTAGCCGCAGCAAATGTTTCTGAACCTAAAAAACTGCCTTCGATAACCATCGGCCCATTGATGTTGATATTTCCTCCGGTTGAAGTCAGTGAAATATCACCATTAATCTGAGTGCTATTGCTAAAAGTAATATCACCGCCAATATTTGCTGTCACACTAGTGGGTGGCGTGGAATTACCCACTGCACCGGCAAAGGTAATCCCGCCCGCACCGGTAATTGATAAATCATTAGCACCATTTACATTTCCTGTCACAGTCAATAATCCGCTATTTAATGCAATAATAGGATTAGTTGTCGTAGCACTTAATGTGATAGGTCCTGACCAGGTATTATTACCGCCGTTCTCCAATTCACCATTATCATTTATGATCAAAGCACTGGCAAAAGTGCCATTATTTACATTTAGCAATACCCCCGCTTCAAGACTAGCAGGGGGGCCTATGTTTACTACTGATGAACTATTACCAAACGCACCGCTGGCATCTGCTTCTAAAGTACCATAATTACTAACATCAATAGTGCCTGACCAAGTAGAACTATTATCAGAGGCGATATGGAACGTTGATTGGCCTATCGTTGTTAACGTTGGCGTTCCAGTGCCTGAAATTAAATTACCATTTAATGTTAGATTACTGCTTGTTGTTACATCCACTGTTGCCATGTCATTGACTGTAAGATTACCATTGAGAATTCCATTTACATTACCAGGCTCTACTAAATTAGCTGCAGTAGGTAGAGAGGCTCCACCATCTAAAGTAATGTTATTGGCAACGGTAAAAGCACTGCTGGGCAATGTCAACGTGGCAGCAGCTGCTACGTCAACCGCACCTGTGCCTAACGAGGCGCCGTTGCCCATCACTACATTACCCGCCTCGATCGTTGTACCACCGCTATAGGTACTCGCAGTAGGTGAAGATAAAGTCAATGTGCCAGTACCTTGTTTATCCAGCACCGTGCCGACACCACTTAAAGTACCGGTAATAGTATAGCCGCCTTTAAAACTCCCCAGTGTTAACACGTGACCGGCGCCGTTCACGTTACCATTGACATTGATATTACCGCCGGTAATGGTGTCGCTATCTGATAAAGTAACATCCGAACCCAACGTCAAAGTTCCGCCGCTTAAATTATAGTTTTGACCACCACCGCTACTGTTGATCTCTTTAAAACCAAAACCAGTTAAATTAATTGTTGCACTGGGCGCATTGACGGTGAACGAATAAACCGTCATGGGAGCAGAAATCGTAACAGCTCCACCGGCATTAAAAATAACGTTCAGTTGCCCTGAAAGATTAGTGAATTGGGCGGTGTTGGTATCATGAATGCTACCAACTGCATTAAGGGTCAGTGTTGGGCTGCCGGTAACACTAGTATTTATCGCGGAAGTAATAGTAATATCACCAGCTTGACTACCAGCACCAGTAGTGTTGATGGTAACACTCGTACCTCCATTCAAAGCCGTAATAATTGTACTTGCATCAACCGTAGCATTATTTCCTGATGGCGTAAAAACATCAGGATTACCAGCGTTAAAAGAACCATTGGTTGTTGTTCCTGCAATAGTGACATTAAACGGATCCATCAACCAAGTGCCAGGATTGCCATTCACTGCACTGGCACTGGCGTTTACACTGCCGCCAATCACTTGTAGCAAATCTTTACCCGACGTTTCCACAAACCCACCATTACCACTTTGCGATCCACCACGCGAAGTGATATTTCCATAAAATTGTGTGCCTAAATCACTCCATACGATTACTTTGCCGCCGTTGCCGGTAGTAATGGCATTAGCATTAATAACCGCATTGGGATCAACATAAGTATATTGCGCATCTTGCACATTTGGATTAGTGCCATGTTCATCGCCGCCGATTAACACTGTGCCACCACCAGCAGCACCAGAAACATCAATATCAGCGCCGCTGAATAACCCTACCTCTTGGCCAGTTACTTGTACTGTGCCGCCAGTTTGTCCGTGTTTGTGACCCGTGGCAATTAATTTTCCACTCACACTCACCACGCCTTGATCACCACCGGATAAAGTAATTACACCGTTGTGTTGTGAAACTGATTTTGCTTCGACAATGCCTGACTCATTAATAACGTTTTCTACTACACCTTGCGCGGCGCGTGCAGTCATTAATACAGTGCCACCATTAGCAATTATTTTTCCCGTATTGGCGACTGCGCTAGTTAATGCTTTACCATTATTATCAACACCGGGTTGGGTAATATTTGCATTCACACCAAAACTAATTAATGGATCATCATCAAAATTCACCGTGTAAGTATTGCCTGCGGCTAATACCACCGTTCCGAAATTTGCTTTTATCACACCGTTGTTTTGTACACCGGGTGCGATAAGTGCGGCATAACCACCATTAGCAATGTGAATCATTCCATTATTAATAATCGACCCATGCCAATTCGGTGATTGAGTAAATTTATAATTGCCCGCCATAAAATTTGCATCACTAATATCAGCCGTCGTCACTAATAAACCAGCAACATCAACTCGTGCAGTTGATCCAAACAAAACACCAGCAGGATTGATTAACCAAATTTGTCCATTAGCAGTTAAGCCACCTTGAATATTTGAACCACCGTTTAATGGGTTGATGCGATTTAAAGTAATGGAACCGGAAGACGGTTGCACAAACTTTGTAGTTTCATTCGGTGCAATATTAAAAGTTTGCCAATTGATAACCGCTTTATTAGTTGTTTGAGTAATTTGTACAGTGTTCGATGCAGGTTGTGTGATAGTTGCACTGCCCGCAGCCACTTGTCCAGATTGCGGATTAGCTAATCCTTCTGTTGGGCAAATGACCAGTAACAAAGTCATTGTGGTAATCAAACATATTCGAGGCTTCATAACACACCTCCATTTTATGTGCCGGGACACCTTCCTTTATTACCGGCAGTTCCTAATGCCAGCGTGTGTGACGAACACAAATTAAAATTATCGTAAATATCCAAAGCGTCTTGTGCTTGTTCGTTTTGCATAGAAATTTGGATAGCTGCAAGACTAGCAGTGGTAGGATCTATTGCGAGCGAGATTAGATTATCCAACACATTGCTCGCTGAATTATCAATCGGGTTACCATAAGCATCGGTTGGGAATAATAATATCGATGGGTCGAGATTAGGTTGCTGCGGAACAACAACTGTAGCTGGTGTTAACGTGGGTACTGTAACAGATGTAGGAGTAGGCGTTGGTGTAGGAGTCGGCGTCGGTGTCGGTGTTGGTGTTGGTGTTGGTGTTGGCGACAAGCCTGATAAATCGATACCATCAAAATAATGCGTGCCTTGTTGTATTACATTTAATATGGTAATAAAAGGTAGCGCTTGCTTACCAGATTCTCCTTGTATGGTACTGGTGGGTGTAATAGCAGCGCCAAAGTTATCCGTTGATATAAAGGCAGTACCGGTATCTAAAGTCAGTTTGCCATTCAATGAAGGATCAATACCTATTACCATATGACCCATTACATCACCATTCGTGGTAAATGAAGCAGAACCTAAAACATATAAACTGTTGTTACCGACATCTGTGATACCCGTATTAGTACCGGCTTCTTGGGTAAAGTTGGTCACATAAATTTTTGCTGTATTATTAGTAACGTTATTCGCATTCACGATTACCAAATTACCCAGTGGGGCGCTCATAGTACCAATGTCATTATTAAATATAATGTTACCGTTCGCAGCGGTGGAATCCAATGTCAAGTTTTGCGCGCCGCTAATACCGGCTAATGTTATGCTAGGAGCGGTAACAGAAATGTTGCCCGTTACTGCGCCAGTAGTTATTGCCGGCAAGCTAATATTAGCAGTATCAAATTGCAAGGTGAGATTATCTAAGCTCGCTGGCAAAGTAGGTAATGCTGCATTAGTATCCGCATTTTCAAAACTTAAGCTGCCAATGTTGCCATTGTCCGTGATGGTCACCGTGCCAGCAAAATCATTACCAGGGCCGCTTAACAAAATGTCGCCGGGGTTACTGATCGTAAAAGTTGATGTTGCCGCAGCATTTAAAACTTTTATTGATCCAACTTGTGTAATGTCGCCACCGGAGTTAACACTGAAATTACCGCCGACGTTTGAAGTATTGAAAATAATAGGACTGCTGGCTCCAATAGTAGAATCGCCGACGCTGGTAAGAGCTACAGCGCCAGAGAATACATTTCCCAAACCACTTAAATCAATGCTCCCGCTGCTATTAAAACTGGCGTTACCATTCACAGCTAACGTATCAGATTGACTAATATTGCCAGCGGCCACTACTGTTAAATTACCTAAATTACCGGTTAAATTCGTTCCAATGCCCGAAAAGCCTAAATTAAGATCGGTATTATTGGTGATAGCAGCGTTACCCGTATCTGTAAATAAAGTAACAATGCCGGAAAAACTGTTATTAGGATTTGTTAAAACAATATTACCACCACCGTTGCTAGTGAAATTCGCCTCTCCTCCCAACAGAACTGGAGCTGTTTGCGTGATCGAAGTTGTGGGTGCTTGGGTAATATTTCCTGGTACAGATCCCAAAAGTCCGGATGATCCCGCTGAAATATCTATTTCAGTCGTAACATTTAAATTTGCATTGAGGGTAACATTACCACCTGCCCCCAAACTTAATTCGCTGTTTGCGTTTATGGGATCATTGACTACAATTGCATGATTTGCACTCAAATCGACTGCATCGCCACTTAGCGCTCCATTAACTGTTAGTGTTCCACTAAAGCTGTTGGCAGATAAGGTTCCACCTGGATTTAATACTGTAGATGCGCCTAAATTTAAATCTCCTGCCGTGTTAACAGAAGCAGAGCCATTAGGCGCTTGCAGAGTAACTTGCCCACCGAAGTTATTGCCGAAGTCATTCACGGAAATATTTCCATTACTGCTGGTGAAAGAAGCCGGACCAGACACGTGGAGAGATGATTGCATTGGTATATGGAATGGTGGCGGCCCTGGAATAGAAATTTGACTGATATTCCCACCCGCATCCACGGTAAGTCCACCGAGCGTATTGATGTTTCCCAACTTTGCAGTCTCAGTAACGTTAGTACCTGTCGTAATAATTATTGTCGATGCAGGATTATTTGCTGTAATCGTACTATTGCCAACTGTAGTAAACGAACCATTCGTAGCAGTAAATTGCATAGAATTTGCATTAGGAATACTCATTGAACTGCTGGTAATAGTGATATTATTAGCTGCTGAGAATAATTCGGAGCCACTGCCACTTATCGTCAATGTCGGCGCAGTGATGTTGATATTTCCTGCATTTGTTGTGAGAGTAAAATTACCACCAATGCTCGATGCGCCCAAAGTGAAAGTATTGCTATTGATCACAGAGACATCACTTGCACTGTTGAATGTAACCGTGTTACCAAAATTATTAGCACTTTGGTTAAGTGTAATACCAGCACCCGAATTAAAAGCAGATGTACCGTTAACAACCAATGCGCCACCAGTTTGGCTAATCGCTTCATGCGGGGTGTTCACACTTAAACTGCCACCTACGGTCACGGCAGGTAAAGTTAAACCACTGGTAGCATTGTCGTAAGTCAATGTTAAATTACCGCCTATTAGTGTCGGCAGAGTCAGTGATGGTGATGAAGTTGATGCGTTTTCAAATGTTAAATTATTGATGGTGCCAGAACCTGTCGTATTAAATGTAACAGATCCATTAAACATATTATTCGGGCCGCCAAGTGCAATATTTGAATTTGCTGCATTAGCTGTAAAGGTAGATGACCCTGTAACATCTAATGTACCAATCTGACTAAAACCAGCTGCGGTTGCTGTTAAACTTCCTCCAATCGTAGAAGCATCCAGCGTAAGTGCCAGACTGTTTCTAATAGTAGCATCGCCACCACTATCGAGCGTAACAGTACCAGCCAATTGATTACCGCTATTATTAATACTGATCGCACCGCTGGTAGTAGCATTTAAAATTCCACCAATAGTGGTAGCGCCGGTTAAATCAATACCGCCATTTCCTGCTTGTAAAGTTGCATTATGCGCCACATTAATAGCACTACTTCCGCTAATCTCTTTTGTTCCACCAGCGGTGAGGATTAAATTGCCACTGTCTAGTGTGGAAGTGCCATTTAAATTGATATCACCATTGCCTGTTATGAGACTCAATCCGTTAACATTCAAGCTCGTAGATGCTAATTGGGTAATAGCACCACCGGTCGTATTACTACTACTGCTATCATTAGTTAAAACTTCTAAAGAACCACCATTCGTATTAATATTGCCAATGGTTGCAGTGCCGTTACCACTCGAAGGTTGGTTCACGTTAATAACAATGCCACTTCCAGCTGTCGTAATTGAACTGCCGGAATCCATGGTAAAACTTTCACCACCACCATCTTGACCGGCAAATACTTGTAATCCGCTACCCGAAGTCGATGCTATATTAATAGCAACGGAAGGATCTATTATCACATTACCCTTAGCATCCAAATTAACATTACCGCTGGTAGAATTATCTGTCATGTTTTGGCTAACTTCGATATCTCCAGTAGTAGTGTTTGCGATTATATTACCACCTATTGATAAACTACCTAAAACGAGTTTTTGATTATTAAAGATAAAGTCAGTGCCAATTCCGCTATCCGTTAACGAAACCGCGCCAGTAAACGAAGCATTAGTCAGATCGACATTACTAGCACCCAAGGTAAAGCTAGAAGTACCACCCACACTGAGTCCATTACTCGTTATCGGATTATTACCTGCGGTATGCGCTGTTAAGTTTCCGCCAATCGTAGAATTTGTTAAGAAAAGAGTACGGCTATTTACGATTGAAGCATCGCTAGTGGTGGTCAGTGTAATGGCGTTGTCAAATGAATTGTTTATATTAGTTAATGTGATGGCATGAGCACCTGCGCTAAAATTAGCTGTTCCAGGAACCGTAAGTATACCGCTTTGTGTGATTGCACCATTTGCGCTAATACTTAAATCACCGGTTGCCCCTGATAAATTAGTTAAGGTAACTGCAGGTAATGCAACTGCGCCAGCACTGGTGATAGTTAAATTATTTAATGGATTAATACTACCAATGGCATTACTTAATGTTACATCGCCTGCTGCAGCGTTTAAGGTAAGATTTTCTGGAGTAGTATTATTACTATTGATCGTATTATTAAAAGTAATATTATTGGTGTTAGAAGTTAACGTTGTATTAGCGCCCAAAGTAACTGCATCATTATAAATTTGTGCGCCGGCAGTTTTTACAACACCATTATTGATATTAGTGTTACCAGTAATCGTCAAGCTACTTAATGCCGTCGTGTTACCGATAGTGTTATTTAAGTTTATGGTGCCTGCGCCAGAATTCAAAGTCAGGTTAGCGCCACCATTAACGATGCCCAAGTTCATCGTACCACCTGTGGTATTCAATGTTAGGTCACTGCCTAAAGTTAAATTATTACCAATCGTTAACGTGGAATCATTAGAACTGATGGTAACTGGAGCAATCGCTGTGGTTAAACCGCCGTTAAATGCTAATGCTTTTTGCGCGCTGACATTTGCGCCATTCAAAGTAACTAACCCAGCAAAGCTAGAGCCTGAGCCATTGCCACCGATAGTAACATTATTATCAAAATTAACTGGGCCAGTAGCGATAATGTCTGAATTGGTATTAACCGTGCTATCGAAAGTTGCGCCTGTTGAATTCAATGTTAAAGAAGGCGATGAACTACTGTTCGCATCAGTCACTGCGCCTGTTACTAAGATTTTGCCATTAACCGCTGATAACGTGATTGGATTCGTTAATTCAACAGCACCATTTAATTTTAATGCTGGGTTAGCATTGCTATTGGCAGTAATATTTGCGCCCAAATCAATGGTGCTGGCGGTTAGATTGATGGCATTACCAGTAATCGTGCCGATATCATTGATTGTTCCAGTGTTAGTAATATTCACATTACCACCACCGCTTTGACTAATACCAGTAATCGTTAACGGAGCAGCAGTATTTGTTAAATCAATATCACCACCGCTGGTATTAGTTGCTGTGAAACTGGAAATTGTATTGGCATTGTTAAGGATAGTGCCACCGACAGAACTGGTTGTTAATGAACTAGTATTGATTGTGCTACCAACGCTTTGCATGATTGCACCGTTAGCAGTAACACTAAAGTTTCCGGTGACGGAAGCATTATCTAGCGTAAGCGCATTATTATTGTTTAAGCTAACAGCACCACCACTGGTAATTGCAATATCATTAAAATTATTGGCATTGTTGAGCGTGATATTGCCACTTGCATTAAGCGTTGTTGCACCCGCAACACTGACAGCACCGCTACTAGTAATGCTTGTGGTTGCTCCATTTGGTATTACACTTAAAAATCCACTAATGTTAGATGTTCCTAAATCAATATTATTTGTATAATCTAACGTTACGTTTTGCGCGCTGGCTATGTCCACCGTACCAAAATTATTATTAGCATTGTTAAAATTAACAGGCGTACCACTACCCACATTTAATGTCAAAGTTTCTCCGGTGCCAGTGAAAGGCTGCGAGTTGCTAATTGCTCCACCGTTAGTTGTTAAGGTTACATTGTTAGTGAGGGTAGTTGGCTTATTTAAAGTGATGCCATTGCCTGCACCCGTTGTCGTGATATTAGAGCCAAGTTTTATAATGCCAGTGCCAGATGGTGCTATAGTAGTACCGCCTACAGATTGTAAAGTTCCATTAACAACGATATTAGCATTACCTACACCAGGCGTACCTTGTAAAGTAATGGTTCCAGCGGCTATTAGCGAACCACCTGCTTGTATCTCGACGCTGGTTCCTGGATTAATGTTTAAATTAGATCCTTGTATTAAAATATTATCACTGCTATTAACTGATCCGGTATTTGTTACGCGCACACCACCAAAACCAGTGGGGGTCGAGTTATCATCGGCGATAAAATCTAAATACGATCCGACACCAGACGATTTAATCGCACCAGTAATGATGATGTCTCCTGATGTTACACTGTAGGTGTGAGGTGCAGTCCAAGTGGGGTCACTACCGTTTAAAATTAAGCTATCAGGCACACCTTGCAAAATAATATTACCTTGACCTGCTACCGGAGTTTGATTCACTTGTACGTCGCTATCCGGTACTACGATACCGCCCGTGCCACCTGAAGTGGTTAAGAGTCCATTAACAGTAACAATATAATTTGTTGGTGGGATAAGCTGGCTAGTATTAGCGGCTTTAACGATAATATCGCCTCCTGGTGAAGCGCCATTTGTAGTCGTGATATTTCCATTGAGAATAATCTTTCCAGCATCATTCGTTAACAGAGTCACAGCACCAGCCTGAATTGACGTTAACGCTGCGGTAGTTAAATTTCCTCCGACATTGACAGCAAGACTATTGGAGATAGTGATTCCTTCTAAGGTGAGATCGTTAGCATCATTCAAGGTAGCATTAGTAGCATTATTAATAATTGCCGAGCTGAAGTTATTATTAGAATTATTCAAAGTGGTAGCGCCGACTGAGCTAGTCGTTAGTAGTGCACCTTCAATAATACCGTTAGAGATTTCTTGAATTCCTGCTGATGTATCCGTTAAAGAAACGTTACCTGAATTAGCATTCAGTGTGCCGCTAATGCTGATGCCACCCGTATTCGTAATATTCACATTGCCGCCAGCTTCAGTTATTCCAGTGATGGTTAATGGAGCAGCAGTATTTAGTAATTGAATCGCGCCGCTGCCGCTGTTAGTCGCATTGAAATCAGTAATTTGATTTGCATTCGTTAAAGTGAGCCCACCCACTGAATTAAAAGTGGCAGTACCAGGTACTGTTATCGTTGTTGCACCACTTTGAGAAATAGTGCCACTAGTAGAAGTCACATTCAAATTATTGCCGACAGAAACAGTGCCTAATTCTAGTCCTAGATTATTCGTGATAGAAATATTGTTTGCACCAGTGTTACTCAACGAAACTGCACCGGTAACTGCAAATGCATTGCCGGTATTTGTTAATACAATAGGACTGGCATGTGCATTAAAACTTGCAGTTCCCCCTACTGTCAGCGCGCCGGTTTGTATAATTCCCACTACGCTACTGGTGTTTGCAGCTGATGCAGTTAAGTTACCGCCGATGGAAGAAGTACCAAATGCTAATCTACCAGCACTCTTTATGCTAACGTTGTTGGCGCCGCTATTTTGCAATATCACCGTGCCAGGAAACGAGTTTGCGGCATTATTTAATGTAATGGGATTAGCATTTGCATTAAAGGTACTGGTAAATCCAGACCCATTTATAATGCTACCAGCTTGACTGATGCTGCCAAAGTTATTAATGTTTATATTACCGACATTTTGGTTAATAAAATCCACCACTAAACTACCACTATTTGTTAAATCGATATCACCATTCGTGACATTATTTGCACTGAATGCAGTAATTTGGTTAGAACTACTATTTAGTGTAGTACCACCGCTGGATGTCGTTGACAGAGCGCCACTGATTCCACCACTGGTCTGAGTAATTGCACCATTCGTATTCGTAGTGCTCAGGTTAATAGTGCCCCCTGCATTAATACTGAGGTTCCCGCTCAGCGTAATAGCACCATCATTTGATATGAGTACTTGAGTACCACTCGATGTACTGTTTTCGTTAATTCCAGTAATAGTTAACGGTAAATTATTGACTAAATCTATGCCGCTTCCCGAAGTGCTATTGCTATCAGCACCATTGAAACTTGATACACTATTTGTATTACCCAATGTTGTACCACCTACAGAAGATGTAGTTAGCGATGCTGTGCTAATCGTGCCAGTATCTTCATTCAATGTACTGCTGGTCGTTAATGAAACACTGCCTGCTGGTACAGAAATGGCACCACTTACGTCCATAGGCCCACTCGAAGTCGCATTAAAAGTGCCGCCTGAGTTTAATGTAACTGCAGGAATGGTCATTGGAACGTTACTACCATCAAATACGATAGTGAAATTATTCACGCTGGTAGAACCACTAAATGTCGGGAAACTAGCACTAGCATTGTCATTTTCGAATGAAAGATTATTAATAATACCGCTGCCAGCTCCGGTATAAGCAAAATTAACGGCTCCGGCAAAATTATTACTTGTGTTGCTTAAATTTATATTTGAACCTGATACGGTAGTCGAAAAATTCGCATTACCATTCACCGTCAACGTACTCGCTTGCGTGATGTTACCGCCCGCAATTGCAGTTAAATTTCCACCAATGTTAGATGTGCCCAAAATCAGGGCTTGACTATTTGTAATAGCAACATCATTTGCACCAGTATTGGTTAACGAAACCGCACCAGTAAATGCATTAGAGTTGGAATTTAATGTAATAGGAGAGTCGTGACCATTAAAAGTAGAATTGGATGCTGCATTACTAACCGTAATACTACTTCCTGTTGCCTGACTGATGCCTCCATTATTATTAATCGTTAAATTACCACCCGATTGACTAATGTTGCCCAAAACCAAGTTGCCTGAAAGCATATTGTTAACATTTTGCAAAATAATATCACCCGTTGCAGAATTCGTTGCAACGAAGCCAGTCAAATTATTAACGTTATTTAAGAGTGTACCACCCTTGGAACTCGTGGTGAGTGTCCCCCCATTAGCTGTACCAGTAATAATACCAGTGCCACTTTCTTGCACCACACCTGCTGTAGCTGTTAAGGAGACATTTCCGGTGGTGTTTATGTTACCTGCGTTCAATGTAACATTATGTCCTCCCGTGACGTTAATAATACCACCCGCTGTACTACTGACATTTGCGTTTAATACAATATCACTGCTTGTACCCGTGGCATTTAATGTAATTGTGCCTGAACCAGCCGATGTAACCGTGTTACCAATCGTTACTGTGCCACCAGTTGCTGTTAAATTAATATCACCAGCTGATGCGCTAACTGCACCAAGCGTTGTTAATGCACCCGTTGCTGTTAAATTAATATCACCATTAGCTGATGCTGCACCAAGAGTAGTTAATGCACCCGTATTTGATACTGTCAAAGATCCACCACCGCCCTCACTGATACCAGCATTGGCAATGGTTAATGTTGCTGCTGTGTTATTTAAGCTAATGCCCACACTACTTGTGTCAGAAGCACTAAAACTTGAAACGGTATTGGCGCCATTTAATGTGGTACCTGCACCAGATAGAGTTGTTAATAACCCACCACTGATATTTCCAGTACTCTGAGTGATCGCACCCGATGCAGCAGTTAGAGTAATATTACCCATACCTGTCGAGATAATGCCACTGTCATCAATTCCGTTTGAAATGTTTGCGATAGTGACATTGCCAACCCCGCTCTGTGTAATGTTACCAATCGATAAAGTTGAAGGCGTATTGCTTATTAGATCAATATCACCACTGGTCGTGTTACTTGCATTAAAACTATTAACAAGATTGTTGTTGTTATTTAATGTAGTGCCAGTCACAGAACTTGTTGTTAATGCTGTACTGTTAATAGAACCTGAACTGATTTCTTGAATGGCGCCTGAGGTATCTGTTAATGTAACGGTACTTATATTGGTACCAATTAGGCCGCTAATTGAGATACCACCTGAATTAGTAACACTTACATTACCATTGCTGGCAGTTTGACTAATACCGGTAATGGTTAATGCTGCGTTATTGGTTAATGCAATATCACCACTGGTATTAGTAGCTGAAAAATTAGAAATAACATTGGCACCATTCAGTGCAGTACCACCCCTAGAACTGGTAGTGAGTAATCCAGTAGTAGCAATAGTACCTGAACCACTTTGACTGATCGATCCACCTACGCCACTCGCTGTTAGGTTAACAGCACCAGCACCGGCTGTAATAGAACCCGTATCAGCAATTGCGCCAGTATTGGTTACCGTAACGGAACCACCACCACTTTCACTGATGCCTGTAACCGTTAATGGTGCTGCCGTGTTAGTTAAAGCAATGTTACCGCTACCAGAATTGGTTGCTTGGAAATTGGAAATGGTATTTGCACCATTTAGCGTAGTACCACCGACAGAAGATGTGATTAGTGATGCCGCGTTAATTATGTTGGTATTTTCGTTTAATGTGCCACTGGATGTCGCCATTAAACTGCCGCCGATGGTTGAATTTCCTAAAACAAGATTTTGATTATTATTAAGAGTATCCGTATTGTTGCCGGTATCTGTTAATGAAACAGCACCGGTAAACAAATTACCAAGACCTAAAGTGATTTGATTGCCGTTGGAATTGAATGTTGATGTACCAGTAACATTCAGTATACCGCTTTGTGTAATTGTTCCACCTGCAGTTGCAATTAGATTTCCGCTGAGGATAAGAGCGGGTAATGTTATCTGAGCATTATCAAATTGCAGCGTGAAATTGCGTAATGATGGAGTAGTGGTCGGATTAAAATTAAATGCCGCTGATGCATTAGTATTACGTAAAGCGATATCACGAATGTAGTTATTATTGGTAAATGTTACTGCGCCAGTGAAATTATTCGCAAAGGTATTCAATAAAATATCTAAACTGTTAGCCGTAGACGTTCCAGAAGTTACTGTAAAAGTAGATAAACCACCAACCGTGAGCGCACCGGTTTGAGTAATTGCACTACCTGTTATAGAACTTGTTGCCGCAGCCGTTAAATTTCCACCAATGTTAGATGCGCCTAAAACCAGTGCTTGACCGTTAGTGATAGAAGCATTGTTTGCGCCCGTAGTATCCAGTGAAACTGCACCGGTAAATGCATTATTCGTATTTGTCAAAGTGATCGCATTAGCGCCGGCGTTAAAACTGGATGTGCCACCAACCGTTAATGTACCTATTTGAGTTATGGACCCACTCGCAGTAACATTTAAACTGCCTCCTACAGAACTGGTGTTAAATGGCAAAGCCGTTGAGCCGGAAATATAAACGTTACTATTGCTATTGGTCGCGGTAACAGTGACGCCACCTAAAATACCGCCACTACCCATACCAATGCTTAATGGTGTAACACTGGTTCCGATATTACCGGAACCATTTAATATCAAACTAATACTGCCGCTAGTATCAGCAGCACTATTGACATTTCCTGTTGTTAACGAACCTGTTCCGCTAATAGAGCCCGTTTGCGCAGTCAGTGAGATGCCTCCTGATGAGTTAAGCCGCTGTACTGTAAGCATTGCACCATTAACAAAAATATTGCCGCCAGCAACAACATCTATACCTAAATTAGCAGATAGATTCGCTGCGCCCACGTTGCCGTTGAATGTGATATCACCGGCGCCTGCCGTACTAAAATTCAACACTTCATCCGATGAAAATGTACCTGCTGTTGTAATTGAATGTGCTGTGAAGAAAGCGGTATCGCCTAAAGTACCATCTGTGATATTTGCACTGTCTAACACAGCGATAGAACTGCTTGAAGAGGTGAATGACGGCTGTACACCGTTTATTGTTAATGGATTGTTATAAGTTTGCGCGCCTGAAGTGCTAATAGTAGTGCCATTAATAACAGTCGTGCCACCTGCATCCGTCGTCAAACTTGCTAACGGTGTAGTTCCACCTATATTTCCATTAAAAGTCGTCGTTCCACCTGAATCCGTTGTTAAGCCAAATGGGCCATCCACTGTGCTGGCAAAATCAATAGCGCCATTGCCGAGAGAATTTAAAGTATCATTCGCACCTAAGGTCACTGCATCATTATAATTTTGTGCACCCGTAGTTATTACTGCACCACCATTAATGGCTGTGGTACCTGGTGCATCGGTGGTCAAACTTGTTAAGGCTAAATTATTACCCACTAGCCCACCGAAAGTGGTCAGTCCTGACGTATTAACCGCTAAAGTAAATGCACCGTCAACGGTGCTGGCAAAATCAATAGCGCCGCCGCTGGTAGAAGTTAATATTGCATTTGCGCCCAAATTCACGGCACCACCATAAGTTTGCGCGCCGGTGGTAGACACAGAAGTGGTATTGATATTAACCGGCCCGGCAAAATTGACGGTACTGGTGCCACCGCTGGTTGTTGCAATGGTGCCATTGATTGTATAAGTCACATTGGAGGAAGGAACAACCAAAGAAGCCGTTTTATTAATCGAATTACCTAATGTTATATTATCGCCGGAAAAAGAATACAAAATGTTGGCTGAACTTAAATTACCGATTGCCGTCACTAAAGTTGCATTGGAATAAGCATTCGTATCGCTGCTGATACCCACATTAATATTATTCAGCGCAGTAATATTTAATCCGGTTAAACTAGCACCGCCGGTAGGCACAATAGCAATGGCATTACCCACGTCGGGAGAACTACCTGCATTATTTAAATAAGTCAAAATTACACTGCTGTCAGCAACAGCCGCATTCGGTTCCAGGAAATAATAAAATCCATTGGCACCTGTGGTAACCGTGCCTTGGATCAATCCATTACCCGTTAGATTCAAACCATTATCAGCCATTTGCACTGGATGATTGCCCGTGTCACCGGTAATAGTGCCGGAAATCGCCCGCGGTGTACTGCCAGAATATAATTCAGATAAGAAAGGATAAGATTGACCGTTGATAATATTCCAATTAGCACTATTAAACGTCCAGTTGGTATAAGTACTTTGTTGAGAAAGATTGACGGTGCCACCATTAGTGCACGTACCGGAGAAACAACCGCCGGTACCACCACCTGCGCTGGTGCTTTGTCCTGAAGTGTCGGTATCCCAAAAACTGTTATTAACCGTCAAGGTAGAAGATGATTCTTTCAAACCGATCAAACCGCCTTTGTTGCCAGTGCCAGATACCAGACCTGTACTATAGGAATTAGTCACTGTCGCTGTTTGTCCGCTAGCCAGATTATCCCCTAATAAACCACCGACATCAGCAATGGCATTAATGGAAGAAACCACACTGCCCGTGCTATATGAATTAATAATACTGCTTGCGCCTCCTAAACTACCGGCGATACCACCACCAGAACTGCTTGATACGGATGCACTGTTCAGTTGGATATTCGCAGCGTTATAAGCATAATCAATCGTGCTACCGCCAATCGCAGCACCAGCAATACCACCTACATGCGTGTTGCCAGTTCCAGAAGATATAACAGAACCCGTCACATAAACATTTTCTATGGTGCCAGCTTGTAATTCTCCCATTAAACCACCCGTGAAAGCAGCGGTAGAGGAATCAGTAATCTTGACATTCGATAAGCCAACATTTTCTATTACAGAGTTGCTGTTATTAACCACACTAAATAATCCTGCATTAGTTCCGGTGATTTTTTCATATAAACCGTTAATGTAAAAATTATTGCCATTGAAATTACCGGTAAAAGTGCCCACTGGATTGGAGGCAATCGGCACAAAGCCAGCGCCGGTTGTTAAGTTAGTTCCCCATACATCACTGAGGCTGCTGAAGCCAGTGTTAGTCGTTGGCGTGCTATTTAATTCAGTACTGAGATCAATATTATTGCCTAAAGTGTAATTCGCGCCTAAAGTTGAACCAGCTAATTGCAATTGATGCGCATTAGTAATAGTCGTGCTGTATTCCGACATCAATATCGGACGCGTGCTGCCATTAAAAATAAACCAGGTAAAATTAGGTACCACTGCAGTGGTACTAGGCGTAGAAGTAATGCTGCCATTGACACCTGCAGTAGCGCTCCAACCGGCGGTGGTGTAACTAGCTAATAGATCAAGGTTCTTCGGTGTACTTCCCGCAACTACATTATTGGCAGTAGTAACATCCGTTACACTACCCACGCAAGTTGTGTTACCAAAACAACCGCCATACATATTGGTAATAGTGCCTGTGTTAGTACCATAACCTACTGTAATAGGAGTGGTTGCGTTACTGTTCCCTGCATCCCATAACACATCAGAAACTGTTCCGCTGGTCTCGCCCACTACACCACCAAGTAATCCACCCGTCCTATCGATTGAAGAAGGATTAATAATGCCTGAACTATAAGACAATGTTAATGTGCTGCCACCCATAAAACCTACTACACCGCCAATGATCGAAGCAGTGCTGCTACCCGTATTATCCGTAATGGTGCCTATATTATAAGTATTTTCGATAGTTGAGGCGCCTGGCGATGAGCCCACTACGCCGCCCAAAGCAGGTGGTGAATTATTGTTACCTGTTGAAGTAACACTAGCGGCGTTATAAGAATTTTCTAATATTACTGCGGAATTTTTACCGAGCACACCCACCAAACCACCTATTGCACCGCCCACTGCAGTAGCACTCTTGCTTCCAGTTATTGCGCCCGTCACATAAACATTATTAATAGTTCCACCATTGGCAAAACCGATTAAACCTCCTACGCCAACTTGTGCAGCTCCTGAAGTAGTACCACCGGTAATATTAACGTTGGTTAAACCAATATTTTGAATGATATTGCCGGTTGTTAAGTTAGTGCTACCGAAAAATCCCACTTCATCATCAGCGGCTTGTATACCCTGCAGACTCATGTAAATATCATTAATCGTATAGCCTTTACCATTAAAATTGCCGGTAAAACTATTAGTGATATTGCCAATAGGCACAAATCCTGCGCCCGTCGGTGTATTGGTGTTGGTTCCCCAAACATCGGCCGCATTTGTCATTCCACTAGTCAAATCAATATTATTAGCGAGCGTATAATTAGCGCCTAATGTTGATCCCATTAATTGCAATTGATGTGCATTCGTAACGGTGGTGCTGTATTCTGACATTAATATCGGGCGGGTTTGACCGTTAAACATAAACCACGTTGCCGTAGGCGCTATACTGGTGGTATTGGGAGTATCACTGATGTTCCAGCCTGCATTGGTATAAGTACTTATATCGGAAAGATTGGCTGTGCCACCATTGGTGCACGTACCTGAAAAACAACCACCGGTACCGCCACCCGCGCTGGTGCTTTGCCCTGAAGTATCGGTATCCCAAAAACTATTAACGACACTAGAGGGAGTACTACTACCTACTAATCCCCCCACTACACCTGTTGCCGATATAAGACCTGAGCTATAAGAATCGCTGACGGTGGCAGCATTACTTCCAAGCGCACCCACTAAACCACCCACATTTGAGAACGGACTACCGGTTTGTGTAATAGTACCGATGTTGTATGAATTACTGATTAAGCCCCCGTTATCTGTTTCAAATTCACCCACAATACCGCCAACATTTTGCCCACCGAAAAAATTTGTTGTAGTTGCCGTGACTGAAGCCGCATTATACGATGAGTTAATATTTACACTTCCATTAACGAACCCCACCAAACCGCCTATGTTCCCTGTTACGCCATTTTGCGTAATCTGGCCTGTTACATAAACATTATTGACATTAACGATTCCATTAATTTCTCCGGCTAAGCCACCTACGTTACTACTGTTACTTACATTTGTAATATTGACATTGGTTAGCCCTAAATTTTGAATAGTGCCGCTAGATATATATCCAAATAATCCCTCATTACTCAATGAATTATTCATGTAAAGATTATTAATCGTAAAATTCTGACCGTTAAAATTACCGGTGAATGGTGTTGACGAATTACCGATGGGAGAAAAACCCGCGCCGCTGTTTAAAGTACTGGTGGCGGTTGCATCAATATTAGTTCCCAATGCAAAATTATTACCCCATGCTGCAGAGGTATTAGAAACCGTTTCTAAATCCGCCAAGTTATTAACCAACATGTAAGGTGTGAATACTGCACCACTGCTTGCCGTTACATTAGAAAAAGTGGTCGGACTGGTATAACTGGTTGGATCGTAATAAAAGTTTACTCTCGAATTAGCCCCAGTAAATGAAATTTGACCAGCACCACCCGACAATGTAACGGTGCCGCCGTTGTCGATTGCAGTATTATCGGCGCGCAAGGTTAGACCAGCACCGTTGGTAGGGCTACTGATAGTCGCACCATTGTTGACAGTAATATTAGTCATTGCGCTTAAAGTTAATACAGTAGGCGCTGACCAAGTAACAGAATTCACTACAATAATTTTACCTGTTCCCGTGCCGGAAGTATTAGCCGTAGTCACTAATACATTGTTGCTAGCTAGCGCACTTTGTAATGTGGCCACTGTTAATAACGAAGCTTGAGTGACGCCCGTTGCTGCAAATGTTTCTCCTGGGTTAGTTAACACTCCCGTATTAGCGCTGCTATCAGTTCCAGCCATACCTGCGGCAGTTGCAGTTGTTTGATTAGTCGCAATATAAATATTGGTTGGATCTAATAACCAGGTACCCGTTAATCCATTGATTGCACTGGTGTTTACATTAATACCATTAATATCTAAATAACTTCCCGACGTTTCTACATATCCACCATTACCGCTTTGCGATCCACCTTCTGCAGTAATCGTTCCATACGCTTGCGTGGCTAAATCACTCCACACTACCACGTTGCCGCCGTTACCGTTTGTTAACGCATTCGCATTAATTTTTACATTGGAACCGACATAGGTAGTTTGTGCATTTTGAATATTCGGATTTGCACCACGCGCGCCACCACCGATATAAACATTGCCACCGCCCGCATCACCGGAAACATCAACGACGGCGTGTTTAAGTAATTTCACCGTTTGACCGGTCACTGTCACTGTGCCACCGGTTTGTCCGTGTCTGTGGCCCGTGGCAATTAATCTACCGGTAACACGCACAGTACCTTGACTACCACCATTTAAAGTAATCACACCATTGTGTTGTGAAATTGATTTTGCTTCGACAATGCCTGTTTCATTAATTACATTTTCTACCACACCTTGCGCGGCGCGTGCGCTCATTAATACCGTGCCACCATTAGCAGTTATTTTTCCGGCATTGGCCACTGCGCTGGTTAATGCTTTACCATTATTATCAACACCAGGTTGGGTAATATTTGCATTCACACCAAAACTAATTAAGGGATCATCATCAAAATTTACTGTGTAGGTATTTCCCGCAGCTAATACTACCGTTCCAAAATTTGCTTTTATCACACCGTTGTTTTGTACACCGGGTGCGATGAGTGCGGCATAACCACCATTAGCAATGTGAATCATTCCATTATTAATAATCGACCCATGCCAATTCGGTGATTGAGTAAATTTATAATTGCCCGCCATAAAATTTGCATCACTAATATCAGCCGTCGTCACTAATAAACCAGCAACATCAACTCGTGCAGTTGATCCAAACAAAACACCAGCAGGATTGATTAACCAAATTTGTCCATTAGCAGTTAAGCCACCTTGAATATTTGAACCACCGTTTAATGGGTTGATGCGATTTAAAGTAATGGAACCGGAAGACGGTTGCACAAACTTTGTAGTTTCATTCGGTGCAATATTAAAAGTTTGCCAATTGATAACCGCTTTATTAGTTGTTTGAGTAATTTGTACAGTGTTCGATGCAGGTTGTGTGATAGTTGCACTGCCCGCAGCCACTTGTCC
>JABDBA010000020.1:39323-42349 GCA_013288885.1 Gammaproteobacteria bacterium
TGCCAATTGATAACCGCTTTATTAGTTGTTTGAGTAATTTGTACAGTGTTCGATGCAGGTTGTGTGATAGTTGCACTGCCCGCAGCCACTTGTCCCGCTTGTGGGTTGGACAACCCATCTTGTGGGCAGATTACAAATAATAAAGCTACAACTGTCACAAAGCTCATTTCAACTTTGTGCAGCCAGCTTGGTAGTTTTATCCGTAGTTCCATACACACCCCCTTCCGGAAGGTGGACCAGGAGATAACTACCTTGCTATCAACCTGCCCTACACTAACTCTCTTGCATACTACTCCGTGTAAAAGAGCCGGTAATTTGAACTCGCAACTCACAAAAACGGCTTCAGTGCCCGTGGCGCTATTCTTTACCCTTACCTTAAGTGTAGTTGGAAACTGGGGAAAATGGGGATATATAGTATAAAAATTGAGCGGAAAATCGTTGATTTATGGCCAGCCTAGTAGAGATTTTAGATATAGGCGCTGACCTGGAAGAACCCGCGGGGTGCCTTCCCGTTGTCACCAACAGCCACAGCGCTAGCCACTGGGCGATTCAGCGGTTGGGCAACAAACAGATTAGCGGCGAAATGCTGGGTAAAGGTGAAACGCACCCCTAAACCCGTCGAGGTGGCAGTGGCACGTACCGGCTCACCACTGATTCTGGCATCAATATTCCATACCTCACCGGCATCATAAAATGCATAATATTGGATTGCTCGCAGTACTCTAAAACCGGGGGCGGTATCCACCCGAAACTCAACCGTTCCAGCAACACCGTGATCACCTGAAATTTCATAGGGATCATAACCACGACCAAAGATAGGGCCACCCACACCAAATTGCTCTGAAGCGAGTAACGGTGTAAATGCATATTGCCCCTGCGCAGCGGCATACAACGAAAAATGAGTGCTCAAATATTGCGAACGCGAAAGATTCATTTGTGTTTTGCTAAAATTACTGCGGCCTTCGGGTCGTGAACGCATTCCACCATTGTTGGCACCCAAAATATTAAAACCTTGTGAATAATCCAAACCTGCCGCATTCACGCCATGCCAACTATCGGTAGAATCATAATGTGTGCCTGCGACCAATGAACGAATGCGATCGTAATACAACGGTGTTTGTAAAATTTCAGTATAAATATTTTGATAATAAGCGCTGGTATGCAAACTTAAACTTTGTGTGCGTGTGCGGATCCACGGATAATAAAGATCAGCAAATAACGAACGTGCGATACCATCGATATCCAATTGTTGCAAGATAGAACCAGGCAACGTTTTAGAATAACTACCGCCCACTAATAAACGCGTGCCACTAGCACCTAATAATTCAGAATGCGTCAGTTGTAAAAAATTCATCTCTTTGGTATGAATAGTCGATACCGCTTGCACTGCCGTACTGTCACCCGAGGTGAAAAATGAATTAAGATTACCACCCACGGTTACTTCTTGCGGGCCTAAATAACGCGTGCCGTAGTTGTCATATAAAATATAACCTTGCGCCAATTGTCGATCTGCAATCATGGTTAAATCAGAACTTTCTGGCACAGTAGTCGACGGTGTTAATACCGCTTTCACTTGCGTACCTGGAATATCATTCGACAACAACAAGCTGCGTTCTAACACATTAATATTAAGTGGTTTGGATAAAAGAATGTTATTACCATATTCTTGTATTTGTGACCTAGCTTTGCCAGGCGTGCCACTGACTGAAACCGCACTGATAAACCCTTCGATCACTTGGATTTTTACCTGACCGCTCACGATTTGTTGCGGTGGTAAAATAGCACGTGAAAGAATATAGCCCGCCTCCCAATATTTTTCGGTAATTTTATTCGCTAGGCCTTGTAGATCAGCCAATGAAATAATTTGGTTGATCGAGGGTTGCACCATAGCTTGTAACTGCGCATCACTAAAAACAGTGTTGCCGGTAAAGGTGATCCGGGTCAGTTTAAAATGAATTTTTTCTGCTTCAGGCAATGCACTCGGGTGGACTGGCTTAGCGGGGGCTGCTATAACGGTCTTCCCACCTGCTGTTGGGTTATTAAAAGTAGGTTGTTTGGCAAGGCCAGGGTTCACGATATTAGGAATTTGTGCTTGGGCAGCGCTGGGTATATCAGCGGCCAGAAGCCGTATTGGAAGTAAAGTAAATAGTAACAAAACCCCAACTGTTCGGAAACATTGCAACGTCATTCCTTTATATCCTTGTAGCACATTATATTATGAGTGCGCAGAGTATAAATCGAGTTTGCTTAGAAGGCAAATAGGGGGGCGATAAGTACTTTTACCAATCACCCCCTTTGAAAAAGGGGGGAACAGGAAGTAAATTCTTGAGATATAATCCCACCCAGCCTATACTTTGTACAATATCTATCGCTACCAGGATTATGGATTATATGGAACCCACCAAGGATCAACTCACTTTCTTGCGCGACAACGATTTATTTCACGGGCTTGCCACCGAACAGCTTGAACAGATCCTCACTTTAACCAAAGAGATTAGAGTTGAAGCGAATCAATTTATTATCCGCGAGAATGAAATCAGTAATGCACTCTACATCATCAAAGAAGGAGAAGTGGAAATCTCCAAGCTTGATCCTAGCACGGATCTTTCTCATCATCTGGCCACATTAAAACGCGGTGCGGTGATCGGCGAGATTGCACTCTTAGATAACGGGCCGCGCTCAGCCTCGGTGCGCACCACAGAACCAACCACCTTAATGGTGATAGCCATTGATCAACTGCGCACCATCACTAGTACTCCAGAAAAAAATCACATCAGCAACAAACCGACTTATTTTATGCTGCTACAAAATGTAGCGAGCAAGCTTGGTGAACGTATGCGCACCGCAAACGACGCCGTCATCGAAGGTTTAAAAAAAGAATTAGAACAAACTAAAGCACGCGTAGCAATGGGAAGGATGATCGTTTACACATTGGCGCTTATTTCATCTTATATTATCATTCTACAATTGACGAAGTTTTTAAATCTTCAAACCATTTCTACTTCATCGATCTCCATTCCCATTAT
>JABDBA010000021.1 GCA_013288885.1 Gammaproteobacteria bacterium
TTGCCAACTATAAATCCCGGTTTGATGACCGTCGTCAAAAATTAATTTAACTGCGTAATTACCAACGGGATCGATACCGATAATATTGACATTTTCTTTGCCGGTAACTAATTGTCCATCACCCACTCCATGACCGCGCACTTCGGCGGAGGGTGAATACACGCGTAAATATTCGCATGGCAATGAAAAATGTTGGCCGTCGTCAAACGTAACTTCGAGCACGCGCGATTTTTGCAGGAGTTTGATGTCTGTTGGAATGAGGTTTTGTTTGTTCATGGATTACAACTTATAACAATAAATATGTAGGTCGGTTCAAGCGAAGCGGAACCGACAACAGTGAGAAATTTAAACATTGTATGTCGGATCCGTCGCTACGCTCCTTGATCCGACCTACAGTATAAAATGACTCAAATCTTCGTCTTTCGCCAATTCCACCAAATGCTTGTCGACGTAAGGGGCATCGACTATGACTTTTTCACCGCTGTGTTCACTGGCTTCAAAAGAAATTTCTTCGAGCAAACGTTCTAACACAGTATGTAAACGACGTGCGCCAATATTTTCTGTGGTTTCGTTAACCCGGAACGCGACTTCAGCGATACGCATAATCGCTTCTTTAGTAAATTCTAATTGCACACCTTCCGTACCGATTAATGCCACATATTGCTCGGTCAATGAAGCATGGGGTTCGGTAAGAATTCTTTCGAAATCTTCGCTGGTGAGTGCTTTTAATTCCACACGAATCGGTAAACGACCTTGTAATTCAGGGATCAAATCTGAAGGTTTAGAAACATGAAACGCACCGGAAGCAATAAATAAAATATGATCAGTGCGTACTGGGCCATATTTGGTGTTAATACTGCTACCTTCCACCAACGGCAATAAATCACGTTGCACGCCTTCGCGCGAAACGTCGGCGCCCGATGTTTCACCTCGGCGTGCGACCTTATCGATTTCATCGATGAAGACAATGCCGTTTTGTTCCACACTGTCGATCACACGGGTTTTGATTTCTTCTTCATTGATCAATTTTGCTGCTTCTTCATCGCGCACTAATTTAAGCGCCTCTTTGACTTTCATACGACGCGTGCGGGTGCGGTTTGTGCCGATATTTTGCAACATATTTTGTAATTGGCTGGTCATTTCTTCCATACCTGGCGGGCCCATAATTTCTACACCCACTGGCAACGCATTTACATCTAATTCAATTTCTTTTTCGTCTAATTGACCTTCGCGCAATTTTTTGCGGAACACTTGTCGCGTGCTAGTTTTTTCTTTGAGTTTTAATTCGTCATCTTCTTCTGTTTCCATACCTGGCACGGTGCGCGGCGGTGGTAATAACGCATTTAAGATACGTTCTTCGGCTTTTTCTTCGGCATGTGGCCGTGAGCTAACGATTTCTTGTTCGCGCATTTGTTTAAACGCCACATCGACGAGATCACGAATGATAGAATCAACATCGCGCCCCACATAACCCACTTCGGTAAATTTAGTCGCTTCAACTTTGATGAAGGGTGCGTTAGCTAATTTTGCCAGTCGTCGCGCAATTTCGGTTTTGCCCACACCGGTTGGCCCGATCATCAGAATATTTTTGGGTGTTACTTCACGACGCAGATCAACATCCAATTTCATCCGGCGACGACGATTGCGCAAAGCGATTGCCACAGCGCGTTTAGCCGCATCTTGGCCAATAATAAATTTATCGAGTTCTTGTACTATTTCGCGGGGTGTCATATCACTCATTTTGTTTTCTCTTCTGAAATTTCTTCGATGGTTCGATTGTGGTTGGTGTAAATACAAATATCAGCGGCAATGCCTAAGCTTTTTTCGACAATTTCGCGCGCGTCTAATTTAGAATTTTCGAGCAGCGCGCGTGCCGCCGCTTGCGCAAACGGGCCGCCTGATCCAATAGCGATAATGCCCAATTCGGGTTCCAGTACATCGCCGTTGCCGGTAATGATTAATGAACTTTTTAAATCAGCAACCGCTAATAAGGCTTCGAGCCGACGTAACATGCGGTCGGTGCGCCAATCTTTGGCAAGCTCCACCGCAGCACGCATTAAGTTGCCGTGATGTTTGTCGAGCTTGGCTTCAAAGCGTTCGAACAGCGTAAACGCATCGGCCGTGCCACCCGCAAATCCAGCGATGACTTTGTCTTGATTAAGTTTGCGTACTTTACGGGCATTGTTTTTGATCACCGTGTTACCTAAAGTGACTTGGCCATCGCCACCGATGACAACTCTGCCATTGCGCCGTACCGAAAGTATCGTTGTACCGTGATATTGTTCCAAGGGTGTTACCTCTTTAAGTGACAGTTAAATAGGATGATGGGGGCATAAACTACGTTTTCAAGGGATTATTCTTTAATCAACACGCCCTTCAATTGGTTGGCTTCTAAATTTTGTTGTGTTTGCTGGGCGTCGGTGCGGGTTGTAAAAGGCCCGAGCCAGACACGATAAGAGGTAACACCGTTCTTTGTTAGTGTATTGATATGAGCTTCAAACCCTTGCAGGGTCACTTCTGCCTTGAGTTCATCGGCTGCAGCATAATCTTTGAACAAACCTACTTGAATGATATAACCCCGCGCCGGAGCTGCATTCACGGGTGCTGTTACTGGCGGTACAACAGCTGGTGCAGGCGCAGGTTGATTATTGATGGGCGCAGGCAGCGTTGTGGGCTGTTGCCCATTATCGCTTGGCGCAGGCACTGCCACTTTTGGCAACATATTATAAAAGTCAAAACGCGGTGTTGTTTTTGCAGGGGGTGCAGTCGCAGCAGGCGGCGATTTTACCGCGTGGGTTTTTTGCGCTGGCGGTACTTCGGCTGTTTGTTGGCTGGCAAGCTCAAGGCGCTCGTTTTGCTGCTTGAGATAAACCAAACCCAGCACAAAGCACCCTATCAATACCAAAGCCACAAGCCATAACTTGCCTGAGCTCTGATCATTAGAAGATGAGGAGCGTTTGTCGCGGTTCTTTTTGGCGTAATCTTTGGCCATGGGTTATCTCGTCACTAGTTTAGATTAGCATAACAGAATTTGCTTCTCTTGCAGAGTTGTTCTATCGTAATCGAATTGGATTATTAAGGCCACCTTCAGACAGGATAATTAATGAAAAGATATTGCATATTGCTTTGCTTAACGCTCATGCTAGCGCCAGGGATACAGGCGTATGCAGATCCCTACATAAATACCGAAACTTTTAAGTCAGAAGATTTTTCGAGCTTGGTGATTAGTGGCCCCATCAACGTAAAGATCGTCACGCGAGATAAAACACCGTGGGTAAAGCTCGAGGGCGATAGTCAAAGCCTCGCCAATGTTTATGCTGCCGTTAAAAATGGTACGTTATATCTCAGCATGAACCCCGCATTTATTCCCAGTGAAAATAATCATATTATCGCCATCGTTAATAATTGTCTCATCACTGATTTGCAATATTATGGCTCCGGTCAAGTGGGCGGCACTGGTTTAACCGGTACAATGGTGATCACTGCAACGGGTAGTGGCACTGTGACTTTGCTCGGCAACCATCTAGATTTACGCACGGTGAATGTCGGCAATTCGAGTAATGTGCATGTGCTTGGTATCGATAGCAACTTACTCAATGTATTGGATAATAGTTCTGGTAAAGTGAATTTAGGCGGCAAGATGGTGTTGCAAGACGTGACTTATAATGGCAGTGGGCCACTCAGTATTTATTGGGTCACCAGCACCGATGTGAAAGTCGAAGGTAATGGTACGGGCAGGGTTTTTATTGCTGGCGTTGCTAATTTATTAGATGTCACGCTCGCAAACCACACTTGGCTGGATGCGCGCTATCTGCGTGCTAAACGTGCTTTTGTTAATACGCGCGACGATGCGACTGCTGATGTGTGGACACGCTGTACCTTAGGCGCTTTAGCTACCGGAACAAGTTCTATTAATTATTATAATAATCCCGGTTTTGCCGGCAATTATATGTTACCACCCGGTATGGTATTGAATTACAGCAATTTGGATGCGAACAACTTGCCAATGCCCGCACCGCCTTGTTAAGTGTTTAGTCGAACAGCGATTTCAATATGGCGGTTTGCCGCGCTGCCAGCGACGGTGTCGTTGGTGGCAACGTTGCAATCTGCACCTTTGCCGATCGCCGTCATTTGGCGGAAAGGTATCCCGTGCGCCCAAAGATAGGTGAGTACGCTATCGGCTTGATAATACGTTAATAATCGAGCCTGGCTCGGCTCACCGACATCATCAGTATAACCGGTGATGGTAATCGGTGCGTTGTCATATAGTTTAAATAGCGCGGCCAAGTTCTGCATGATCGGTTCACAAGCATAAGTAATCGTCGCTGTGCCTTGCTCGAAACATTGATCCGACGGCAAGATGACGGTGACATTATCACCCAGTTGCACCACTTGAATGCCTTGCTCTGTGAGTTTGCCAATATATTTGGCCGGGCGTTCGGAATAAATTCCCACTACCGTGCCAACCACGCCACCCACAACTGCGCCAGTAGCAATGCTACCGATACTGTTTTTGGCAATACGCCCCACCACGCCACCCACTACCACACCTGCTACGGTGTGCGCAGCCACATCATTCGGGGTCGATAAAGAACCAGGCACGCGTCCCGAATTGAAGGCACAGGCGGTTAAATTAAATACAGCAAGGATTAGCAAAAATGGGAGGGTTCTTTGCAGTATCTTATAGGGTAGTTTGTGCACTCGGTCATCCTTTCATTAACACATTTGTCCGCCAGTATAATTTTATTAGCCTAAGCAAGCAAACTCCCGTTGCAACTATTTTCGAATGTACTTAGACTAGAAAAATAAATACTGTCATATAAGGAAAAGATCATGACCAAAATCGGCTTCATCGGCTTAGGCCACATGGGCGCTCCCATGGTACGCAACTTACTCAAACACCAACACGACGTCTATATCTATGATGCGGTCCCCGCTGCCATGATGGCGCTCACCGATGCTGGTGCTATTCCTGCCCAAAGCTTAAAAACCGTTGCCCAACATGCCGAAGTTTTTATCACCATGTTACCTTCGGGGGAAAACGTTGCAGAAATTTGTACCGGCGCATCTGGCTTATTTAAGCTCGCCCAACCCGGCAGCTTGTTTATCGACTCTTCTTCCATCGCCGTTGATAAAGCACGCGAATTGCACCAACTCGCCGCACGCGCAGGCATTCAAATGCTCGATGCACCCGTCTCTGGCGGCACCGGTGGTGCAGAAGCGGGCACATTGACTTTTATGGTTGGCGGTGGCGAAGCACACTTTAATCGCGCTAAACCCATTCTTGAATGTATGGGCAAAAAAATCGTCCACATGGGCGCAGCAGGCAATGGTCAAGCTACAAAAATTTCTAACAATTTAATTTTAGGTATCTCGATGATTGCTGTAGCTGAAGGCATGACGCTGGGCAAAAAATTAGGCATTGATCCTAAAAAATTATTTGAAATTTGCTCGAACGCTTCTGCTCAATGTTGGTCGTTAAATAATAATTGCCCTGTACCTGATATTCTCCCAAACGTGCCTTCCAGTCACGACTATCAAGCCGGGTTCACTAGCGCCATGATGTTAAAAGATCTCAAACTCAGCCAACTCGCCGCGCAAACCGTCAGCGCCGTCACACCGCTCGGTGCAGAAGCCACTGCTCTTTATACATTGCTCAATAACCTGGGGCATGGTTCATTAGATTTTTCGGCGATTATTAAGTTGATCGAAGCAAAATAGGGATTAACCTCCACTTCTTAGCTTCATACTACTGGTTTGTTCGGGTTCAACTTTTGGTTCGTTTGGTGTTGCTAAATTTGCCGCAGCAGGAACAGCAACTCTTTCATCAAACGCTGGCCCTCCCACGTATTTCTGATAAATACTAATAATTCTGGGATCAGCCTTTTCAATTTCCTCTACTGAAATCCCCTCTTCAGCTAAATCTTTACCCGTTAACAATGCTGCGAAGAATTTTTTTGCGAGATCAATATCTGTGGAATTCGATAAAATTTCGTTTTGAATCAGGTAATTTAATTGCAGCAAATGCGACAAATGGGGGTGATTTTCAGTCAACAATATTCCTTGATGGCGTCTTTCTTCATAGAGTGCAAATGGTGGATTACCTGACAGCCCTAAATTATCTGCATTAATATCAATAAAAACCCTACCATGCCGGAAAAATAATAATTCTTTATCACCAACTTTAATTTTTTCCCAAGAAGCAGGGTCTGTAGGCGGATAAAATAGAGGTATTTGTATAGCGCTAGCCATTTCACCAGCATTGCGCCAAATTTGCGATGTTTTTTCTACATAACGACCTTCTGTTGCCAACATTATGCGATCTCTTAAATTACTTATGTTTAAGTTTGGCGATATAATATAACTGTTAATAAAACTGACTACTGCCACACACGCCATTTTAGTAACACGCACATTTTCTGCTGGTGCAGGTGGCGACAATAGAATTTGTTTCGCAAGCATAAAAGCCTTAAATTCTTCTGTTAGCATCCTTACCACTGCAGATTCCTCTAAATTACTTTCATTTATTACATGAGAGAATTTTCTATGCCATTGTTCAATGGCCTGTCTAAAACGAGCGATATAAAGATTATCATCATTTCTAGCAGGTAGATCTTTTTTGATCTTAGCTTTATAAGCAGTTAACAATTTTTGCAATTTTTTATCGCTCTCACGAGCATCCTTAAAAACGTGATTCATTATTTCAGGATTTTTTTCTAAGCAACGTTTGTATATTCCATGTAAAGTTTTGTCGGTTTTTATTTTTGCAATATCTGTTTTATCTAATCGCCATTGAGCACTGGTATGATTTTTCCCCACGAGAAGCACAGCAAAAAATTTTCTTGCTAACGGTATTTCTTTACCAGCATATGCTTTCAAAGCGCGCATTTCTTCTAAAAAAGGGTGTTGAGGCGTTATTAATAAGCCAGGCGGAGTTTTAATATTTCCTCTGCGCAGCGCAAATAGGCTGGGAGCAGGTCTGCTTAATGCAGCCTCATTGACAGCGATCAAGGGAGTACCATATTGAAAATAAAGCAATTTTTCTTCCACTCCTGCTCTATTTTTAATATTCATTTCACGCCAATTATCTATTTCAACAACAGGATGTAAAACTTCCCTCGTTTGCCCATCGACTTCGTCCAGCAGTAAAAATATTTTCGTTTGCTCCTCGCTATCCTCTTTTAATTCCATGCTCTCCAGCAAATCACTCACTTGCGTAGCGCTATCAACTTCTGCAGTTGCAACAATACTTTTTTTAATAAAGTCTATTGCCAAAGCAAGCGTAGCTGGTAAGAAAGCGTTTTTGTACTGGTACATTTTCTTTACCAACATCAATGCTTTAAATCCTTCCGTGAGAACCCTAACTTCAGCAGCTTCATCAAAATTAGGCGTCTCTATTTTTTTGAAAAAATCCATGCGCCATTTGCCAGCTAATTTCTCCAGCGGCACATTCTCTTCAATTTCTTTAGACCAATCTTCCACTAATATTTCTTGATATTCTCGTGCTAACTTATGTAGCCTAATTTTTGGGCTATCATCAATTTCAACTGGCACTCGCTTAGGTAATGACATAACACATAGCCCTCCAACGCATTAATTTATAGTTAAAGTTTAACCTACTAACTAGAGTATAGCTTAAAATAGGGGTGACATCTTGCTATTGAGATCTGCTCATTAATTTTTGACGCCAAACCAGGCTTTCATTTTTTTGCTGAGTAGCTCGGCGTAATGGGCGGAGCGGGATTGGGTGGCGGGTTCGTTTAAATGCTTTTGTTTTTCTAGATTGACGATATGCCGTTCGGCGATGTTTTTACTTAAGATTTGCATGATTTCTGGGCGTTGGCTAAATAGTTGTTGCATGGTTGTTTTTTTAATTTCGTAAATCACGGCACTGGTGATGGCAATAATAGTCGCGGAACGTTTATCACCCATTAATACTGATGCTTCACCAAAAAAATGACCGGGAGCTAATTTAGCGACAACCATCGTATCTTGATCTTGTTCAGTTTTAATCAACACTTTTAATAAGCCTTCACTCAACACATACATCGAATCACCATCATCATCTTGGCGAATAATCACTGTACCTTTAGGCACATTGACCAGCGTCATTTGCGATACCAGAAATTTTATTTCGTCATTCGATAACATGCTAAAAATATCAAATTTTTTAACCATTGAACCCAACAACTTTAATTCTTCCTGTTGTTCTTTTTGTGGTTCCATCTTTTCTTGTTCGAGTTCCACACTCATAATATTTAAATAAGCTAAAATATTGCTAAACAATGCATGTCTTACTTCGCGCAACACATGCAAATCTAAATTGATACTGTAACGTAATTCATATAACACCTTATTAATTTTTATTTCGGCAATGCTGGCAATAGGCGCTGGTTTTTCCATGATACCAGGTGTTGAAAACAAGGCTGCTTCAAATAAACGCAAGGCTTTTTCTACGGGAAACGATGGTTTTAAATTAACCCGCACAGAAAAAGTATATACAGGCGCAGGTTTCGATAAGTTCACCACCGACATATTGACTAATACTTTATTTGGCACAAAAACTAGATTTCCTTCCAGCGTTTGAAAATAAGTATTACGCCAGGTGATTTCTTTAACTCTCACTTGTTCGCCCCATTTTTCCCCCAATAACACCACATCACCGATTTTAAAAAACGGATCAAAACTCAATAACAGCCCAACAATAAAATTTTCGATGGTGTCTTTTAACGATAAACCCACCAGCAAACCCAATGCGCCAGTTGCCGTAAGTAAACCAACGATAGACATATGATATACAAATTTGATAATAAAAAAGAAAGCGACCAACAAAATAAAACCAGAAACGATATTTTTTAATAATTGCGGCAAGCGTGCATCAACCACATGATCAGACATGTTGCTCCACAGCACCAAGTTAATAATGCGTGAAACTAACAACGCCACTGTCACTAAAAAGATGGTCTGAAAAATGCGGCCTTCGTCCACACCAAAATTAAAATTACTGGCCAAGAGACTATACGACAACCATTCTACCAGCAGCACTAAAATAAAAATAACGCTGCTCGATATTAATTTTTTATACAATTGAAGTGTTCCCTGTTGTAGTGCCATGACTTTTTCCGTGTAATAAAAATGGGGTTATTGAATACGCGCTAAAATGCCATCTAATTCATCTAAATTACGGTAATGGATCAACAATTTACCTTTGCCTTTAGTGGTATGACGCACCACCACCATAGCACCCAATTTGTCAGAAAGATTTTTTTGTAACGTATGAATATCAGGATTCACTGACGCAAACGACTTCGCTGCTTTGTCTATTTTTTCAGGGTGTTGCATACGATTTACTAATTGCTCGGTTTCACGCACCGACAAACCTCGCTCCGCCACAATATAAGCCGCTTCGATTTGCGGAATACCTGTTAACCCTAATAACGCACGCGCATGTCCCATTTCCAATTTACGCTGCTCGATTAATGTTTTTATTTCTGGCCGCAGCCCGATTAAGCGCAATAGATTACTAATGGTGGCACGTGATTTACCTACCACTTCAGCAATTTGTTGGTGCGTCATGCTAAATTCATCGGCCAAGCGTTGTAACGCTACTGCTTCTTCGAGTGGGTTTAAATTTTCACGTTGAATATTTTCAATTAAGGCGATAGCCAAGGCAGCTTCATCAGAGATTTCTTTAATTAATGCGGGAATTTCAGTAAGGCCTGCTAACTGTGCGGCACGCCAACGTCGTTCACCGGCAATAATTTCATAGCGACCACCACTGATACTACGAATAACGATTGGTTGAATAACACCTTGTGCACGAATAGAATCAGCCAACTCTTGAATCGCTTCTTGATTCATTTCACGTCGCGGTTGATAACGGCCACGCTGCAAAAGGTCTAATGGCATATGACGCAGTTCATTGTGATGCTGTTCGCCGGCGTGAGCTTGTGGGCGTATCACTTGCTGGATTTCTGCAACAGGTGAACTACGGCTCAACAATACATCTAAATTGCGACCTAAGGCGCGTTTTTTCATAGCGTAGTCTCCGAACGTTTTTTCAATAACTGCAGCGGGTTGTGTTCCGTCTTAGCAGCATCCGAGCTACTACCATGACGGCGTAAAATTTCTTGTGCTAACGCTAAATAAGCCGCTGCACCAGCAGAATAACGATCATACAATAATCCCGGCAAACCATGGCTGGGCGCTTCTGCTAAACGCACATTGCGTGGAATGACAGTGTCATAAACTTGTTGCGCAAAATGTGCAATCAGTTGATCAGACACTTGCCCCGACAAACTATTGCGGCCATCAAATAAAGTACGCAACAAGCCATCGATTTGTAAATTAGGATTAACCGTACGTTTAATATCATTAATCGTATCTAATAAGCTGCTTAAACCTTCTAACGCATAATATTCACACTGCATGGGAATTAATACCGCATCTGCTGCCACTAACGCGTTGATCGTTAACATATTTAATGACGGCGGACAATCCAACAACACGTAGGAATAATTTTCTTTTACTTCGGCTAACACTTGTTGCAAACGCAATTCGCGTTCATCCATCTGCAACAAACTGATTTCGGCAATGGTAAGATCGCTATTAGAAGGAAGCACGTCATAATCACCCGGCGATTTTGCAATTGCAGCAGCGATATTAATCTCACCCAACAAAACTTCATTAATCGTTGCAGGTACTTCCTGCTTATTAATACCACTACCCATCGTGGTATTGCCTTGCGGATCGAGATCAACTAACAATACCCGCTGTCCGCAGGCCGCTAGCGAGGCAGCCAAATTGATCGAAGTGGTGGTTTTGCCCACCCCCCCTTTTTGATTGGCAATGGCGATAATCATTCCCATAACTTGATGTCCTAATTGCTCACTTGGTTAAATCGCTATAGTATAGCGTAAATTTCTGGAGTCTGTCGTCAATTCGCCATGCCAATAGCCACTATTTTAAGACTACTGCTCATCATCACCCTTTGCTGGGGCAGCCAAGCTTGGGCAGCCCCCATCCCTATTGTGGCGGCGGAAAACTTCTATGGCGCAATAGCAGCCCAACTGGGTGGGCCTTATGTGCAAGTCACCAGCCTGATGAGCAACCCTAATCAAGACCCTCACCTTTTCAGCGCTGCCCCCAGCCAAGCCAGAGTCATTACCGATGCCACGATTGTGGTTTATAACGGCATTGCTTATGACCCCTGGATGGAAAAACTACTGGCCGTGGCACAGCATGAGCACCCTAAAACCGTTCTAGTCGTCGCCCAATTGGCCGATAAAAAATTAGGCGATAACCCCCATATTTGGTACGACCCTAACATCATTGCCCGCTACGCCCAAGCGCTGACGCAAGCATTAATACAACAAGATCCTAACCATCGTGCCTATTATGAAAAAAACCTACAGCAGTTTAATACACAACTACAAGTATTGCTGCAACACATGGCACAGATTAAACAACATTTTCAAGGCACATCGATTATTGCCACTGAACCGGTATTCAATGCCATGGCCGATGCTCTTGGGCTGGTAGTACATGGGCAAGATTTTCAATTAAGCGTGATGAATGATATTGCGCCCAGCCCCTCGCAAATAAAAAATTTCGAAAATGATTTACGCACTCATGCCGTGCGTGTATTGATTTTTAATAATCAAGTCGTTGATCCGGTGACGGATCGAATGCAAAAATTGGCAGTGCAAATGAACATCCCTGTGGTTGGTGTGAGTGAAACACAACCAGCAGATAAAGATTATGTGACGTGGATGGATGAACAGCTAACGAGTTTAGAAAAAGGATTGCATCCATAAAAATTATGCCAGCAATAGCCATCAAAAACCTCAGCCTCGCATTCGGCGATCGTCAAATCATTAGTCATTTCAATGCCAACATTGAATGCGGTGAATTTATCGGCATTTTTGGCCCGAATGGATCTGGCAAAAGCACATTATTAAAAACAATTTTAGGATTAATAACTCCCTCGCAAGGTGAAATCTATATCTTTGATAAACTGCAACAACAAGGGCATATTGAAATCGGTTATATGCCACAATTGCGGCCTACTACTAGCACCGGACAACTCAGTGGTCGCGCACGTTTAATGGCTTGTTTAGCAGGCTTTCGCTGGGGCTTACCGCTGTTGAATAAACAACAACAAGCAGAAATCGATTGGGCGATTCATTTGGTAAAAGCAGAATCCTATGCTGATCGTCCTTTTTCACAATTATCGGGTGGCGAACAACAACGATTATTATTGGCACAAGCAATTTTAAACAAACCAAAAATTTTATTGCTCGATGAGCCGCTCAATAATCTCGATCCCAAACATCAAGAAAGCCTCATCGAGTTAGTAAACACTATTCGTCAACAATTAAATGCGGTAGTGTTATTAGCAGCACATGATCTCAATCCTTTATTGCAAGTGATGGATCGCATTATTTATTTAGCACAAGGCAAAGCAGCGATTGGTGCAGTCGCAGAAATTGTCACCAATGAAAAACTCAGTTGGCTTTATGGAACCCCCATCGAGGTGATTCACCATAAACAACAACTTTTTGTGATCAATAGAGATATTATCGAACATGATGACCATCATTAATTTTTTACCGACAATGTTAAGCTACGAGTTCATGCGCAATGCTTTTTTTGCCGGAACGATGGCCGCGCTTGTCGCTGCTATCGTCGGCTATTTTGTGGTGATTCGCAGTGTGGCGTTTGCCGGGCACGCACTCGGTCACATCGGCTTTGCCGGTGCTGCGGGTGCTGGTTTAATCGGTTTAAGCCCACCCATTGGTCAATTATTATTAACTGTATTGGCGGCGATTGGCATGGGTGGTTTGAGTAATCGCCTTGAGAAAAGCGACACCGTCATCGGCATCGTGTTGGCATTCGCACTCAGCTTGGGCGTGTTATTTTTATATTTGTATAAAGCTTATGCCGCGCAAGCGATGGCGATTCTATTTGGTGATGTGTTAGGAGTCTCACACACACTGCTAATGACCATGCTAATTTTTTCGATACTCAGTTTGTGCGCGCTCGCGATCATTGCCAGACCTTTACTTTTTGCAAGTTTGGAACCTGAGTTGGCGCAAGCCAAAGGTATTTCGTTATCTTTTATTTCCATCTTATTTTTTATCATCACGGCGATCGCTATTACTGAAGCCAGTCAAATTATTGGCGTGCTACTGGTTTTCACTTTGTTAGTTGGCCCAGCAGCAGCCGCATTAAATTGGGCCCGCACTTTTTGGAGTGGGATTTTTCTGTCAGCATTGATCGCCGTGTTAATGGTGTGGCTGGGAATCACACTAACCTATATCACCGATTGGCCAGCCGCATTTTGGATCAGCAGTTTGAGTTTGGTGATTTACCTGGTAAGTTTAATTTAAACCAAGCCCAACTCCTTCACCGCATCGCGTTCACCGCGCAATTCATTCAAGGTAATGCTAATTTTTTCCTGGCTGAATTTATTCAGTTCGATCCCTTTCACTATTTCAACCTTGCCATTCACAACACGACTTGGGAAAGAAAATATTAAACCTTTGTCGATGCCATAATCGCCTTGCGAATAAGACGCCACAGAAAAAATCTCACCTGCTGGTGTCTCATGAGTAAGTGCGTAAAGGCTATCAACAACGGCATTGGCAGCGGAAGCCGCAGAAGATGCACCGCGTGCTTTGATCACTTGCGCACCGCGTTTTTGAATGCACGTTACAAAATCATTTTGTAACCATTGTTCATCTTTGATCACATCTGTCAGTGCTTTACCGCCAATTTTTGCGTGATAAAAATCAGGATATTGCGTGGAAGAATGATTGCCCCAAACAGCCAAATCTTGTACTTGCGTTAGCGGAACATTTGCTTTAAGCGCCAATTGCATACGCGCGCGATTTTCATCCAACATCGTCATCGCAAAAAAGTGATCGTGCGGTACACGCGGCGCATGATGCATTGCAATCAAACAATTGGTGTTGCATGGGTTACCAACCACAAAAATTTTCACATCTTTAGCTGCGTAATCATTGATCGCTTTGCCTTGTGGGCCAAAGATTCCACCATTTACTTTTAAAAGATCGGAACGCTCCATACCCTCTTTACGTGGCACTGCACCCACCAAAACAGCCCAGTTCACATCGCGCATACCTTCGTTCAAATCAGAAGTACAAACCACATCACGCAACAGCGGAAATGCGCAATCATGCAACTCCATCTTCACACCTTCTAATGAAGGCAATGCTTGTGGTAACTCAATGAGATGTAAGGTCACGTCGGTATCAGGACCGAATGCCTGACCCGAAGCAATACGAAAAATTAATGCGTAACCGATTTGACCTGCCGCACCAGTTACTGCAACTTTGATATGTTTTTTATTCATGGGAGTTCCTTATTGATTAGCTATTTTAATTTGATTTTGGTTTAATTCACCGTGTTCATAAAGATATTCTGGTGCCATATCAGCCCCATTAGGCCATACAATGGTATCACTTTCATCATCCACTCTAAATTTAGCAAAAAAAGCAGGATCACGTAAGGGTTGAAAAATTTTCCCTGTTAAAGCATCAGTTAAATTAACCTTTTTCTTTAAACCATCATTAAAAGTAACCTCTAATAAATATCCACCCAGGTATTTTGCTGACTTAACTTTAATAATATTCATTATACTCACCCCTAATTTTAAGTTAATGGATTAATGAGATTAAGTGGTTCTTCTTCTCTTGCTAATTTCCAATTAATCAATAATTCATCTCTATGCTCAAATGCCCATTCTACTACTAAGTTTAGCACTCTTTTGGGCAATTCTCCCTTAATTAGCTTTAAAGTCTCGATAGCAATAACAGCCCCAAACTCTCCATATTTTGCATGAAAATGTGGAACACCATGTTCTTTATAATACACTGTAATTATAATGCCTAGAAAGCGACAAATTATTGGCATTCTTAGTTTCCTAATTTAATAAATTTTAACCAATCACCCGACCTATCGCCCATCACTAAAAATGATGGGTTTTGCAATGATTCTTTCGAATTATACTCCAAAGGCCGCCCCTGCAAATCAACCACTGCGCCACCTGCTTGTTCAACGATACACTGCCCGGCGGCGGAATCCCACTCACAGGTGGGGCTTAAGCGCGGGTAAACATCCGCTAACCCTTCGGCCACTATGCAGAATTTTAGCGCACTTCCTTGCTGTACAACAGTGTAATCTTTTAAGGTTTCTAAAAATTTTGCTAACTCGGCAGAGCCATGGTGCCGACTGGCGACCACCCGCGCTTTGTCCCCGTGCCAAGCTCGTGTAGTGATTTTTTGTGATGGTTGGCCTTCTATCTGCTTAAAAGCCCCGTGCCCTTGACTGGCAAAATAACACGTAGCCAACGCCGGAGCGTAGATCACCCCTAAAATAGCTTGATGTTTATCGATTAGCGCAATATTAACGGTAAATTCGCCATTTTTTTCGAGAAAATCACGTGTGCCATCTAAGGGATCAACCAACCAATAACGTTGCCATTGCGACCGCTCGGCAAATGGAATGGTCGCCCCCTCTTCCGAAAGCACCGGCAAATCAGGAGTTAGTTGCTTAAGGCCTTGACTAATAAGCTGATGTGCCGCCAGATCAGCTGCCGTCACTGGCGAGGCATCTGACTTTTTGTGGCTAGTCGAGTCGTGCGCGTAAAATTCCAATATCTTTGCCCCTGCTTGTTGCGCGAGTTTTACGGTAGAATGGGTGAGAAATTCGATATTCATAATTATTATTATACTATGTTAAATATTCCAACACTACCACTATCGCTTTATATCCACCTCCCCTGGTGCATTCGCAAATGTCCGTATTGCGATTTTAATTCACACGCTTTACGCGATGAATTGCCCGAACAAACTTATATCGATGCTTTGATCAAAGACCTCGATGCTGATAAGCAACAAGTTATCGATCGCCCGTTGGTCAGCATTTTTATCGGCGGTGGCACACCGAGTTTATTTTCACCGCAAGCGATCGAGCGTATTTTGAATGCAGTGCAACAACGTTTTCATCTGGATGCTAATATTGAAATTACGCTAGAAGCCAACCCCGGCACGATCGAAAAAACACGTTTTGCGGGTTATTTTAGTGCGGGCGTAAATCGACTTTCCGTCGGCGTGCAAAGTTTTCAAGCCGATAAATTAAAAGTCTTAGGGCGCATTCACGACGATAACGAAGCTAAGCGTGCAGTCGATACCGTGATTAACTCAGGTTTTACTAATTTTAATGTGGATCTGATGCATGGTTTACCTAATCAATCTATTGATGACGCACTGTTTGATCTCAACACTGCACTGGCATTTTCACCCACCCATTTATCGTGGTATCAATTAACGTTAGAAGCTAATACTTTTTTTGCCAAACATCCGCCGACATTGCCTCCCGATGATTTGATTTGGGAAATGCAAGAACAAGGCCAACAATTATTAGCGGATTTTAACTTTAAACAATATGAAATTTCAGCTTATAGTCAGCCAAATAAACAATGTGTTCACAATAAAAATTATTGGGAGTTTGGTGATTATTTGGGCATTGGCGCAGGTGCGCATAGCAAAATTACTGGTATTGTAAAAATCTCCCCTTTTAAACATACTCAGATCCCCCCCTTTGAAAAAGGGGGGTTAGGGGGGATTTATCAAATAACTCGCGCCTGGAAACATAAAAGCCCCAAAGATTATTTAGATCCTTGCAAGAATTTCATTGCCGAGGAAAAAATAATTCCCGCCGAAGAATTAGCATTTGAATTTATGCTCAACGCACTACGACTTTATCAACCAATCTCCATTAAATTATTGATTGAACGCACTGGCCTAACTTTAACAACATTAGAACCGCGCTTAATTAAAGCTCGCGCAAAGGATTTGCTGGATTGGAATGAAACCACGATCACCACCACAGATTTAGGGCGGCGGTTTTATAATGATTTAGTAGGGATTTTTTTGGAGTTAGGGGTTAGATCTTGACCCCTTGGCTCTTATCTTCCAAAGTGTCCTGCCGCATATTCATGTAGAATGCTGGCGATAAAAGTTTGATAAGGCAAGCCTTTAATTGTTGATTTTTTTTTAACATAAAAGTCAAAATACAATCATGTGTGCATTTTGGCAACTCTGGAACTGATGATCCCACATCTGAAACAAAGAAGAGAGGTTGTTTATACCAGCCGTAATGGCTTGACATTGACGGATATATATTATCTTTTTAGTAATATTTATATACTATTCTCGATTCACAAACACCAAATCCCACACCTTATAGCCCAAACGATGGCCGCGTAATTCAAATTTGGTGAGGGGGCGTTCGGTGTAGCGCGGGGCGAATTGCTGATCGCCTGCGCTGTTGTTAAAACCAGGAGCGGCGCTTAATACTTGCAACATGTGGTTTGCATAATTTTGCCAATCGGTTGCTAAACAGAAAAGGCCGCCAATTTTTAATTTAGCACGAATGCGTTCTACAAAATCGAGCTGCACTAAACGACGTTTGTGATGGCGACGTTTGGGCCATGGATCGGGGAAAAATAACTGCACCACATCTAAACTGGCATCGGGTATGCAACACTCTAGCACCTCAATGGCATCGGCATGAAAGACCCTTAAATTGGTCAACTGCTGAGTTTTAACGGCTGCCAACAAAGCGCCTATGCCCGGGCGGTGCACTTCGATGCCGATAAAATCCCATGCTGGTTTTTGTTGGGCTTGCTGCAACAGCGATTGCCCCATGCCAAAACCGATTTCTAACACGCGCGGGGCGTTGCGCTGGAATATGGCGTCGAAATCCAGCATCCCATTGGCCAAGGTCAGGCCATATTGGTCGAGCAATAGCTGAAAAGCACGTTGTTGGCTGTCGGTCATGCGGCCACTACGGCACATATAGCTACGGACCGGCCGCAAGGGGCGTTGTTGTTTATTCATATCATGTTAAACTGCTGTTTAAGCGGGTGTAGTTCAATGGTAGAATGAAAGCTTCCCAAGCTTTAGGCGTGGGTTCGATTCCCATCACCCGCTCCAAACCTTTAAAGGGCTTCATTTGAGCGCTATTTTAGGGTATAAAGTGGTTTTTTTACAGCAATTTCATAAACATATACTCAAATATTATGACACTACGAACTATAATTTACTTATCCCACCCCACTTTGCATAAACCCGCAAAGCCTGTGACCTCATTTGATGGGGAATTACAAACCTTGATCGATGATATGTACGAAACCATGTATCACGCAAATGGCATCGGGCTGGCTGGGCCGCAAATAAATATCCCGCTACGATTAGCGGTGATCGATGTCTCGCGCGAGCGCAATGAACCTTTTTGCATTATCAACCCAGAAATTATCTCTGCCGAAGGTAAAGAATTAATGGAAGAAGGCTGCCTATCGGTGCCGGGAATTTACGATAAAGCACCACGTGCGTTAAAAGTTAAAGTCGCGGCGCTTGATCGCGAAGGCAAACCCTTTGAAATTGAAGGGGATGGTTTATTAGCGCATTGCCTGCAACATGAAATTGATCATTTGAATGGTAAATTGTTTGTGGATTATTTGTCGCCGTTGAAACGACAGATGGCGCGGAAGAAATTGGATAAGTTGCAACGTCGAGCGAAGTAAAATCAAATCCCCCCGCTCGCTAGCGCTCGCGACCCCCTTTTTCAAAGGGGGTTCATATTCCCCCCTTTGAAAAAGGGGGGTTAGGGGGGATTTAGTGAGTAAACATTAACTCTATGACCAAACTCCCCACTCCTCTTAAAATCATCTTCGCAGGTACACCCGAATTCACATTGCCCACGCTTAAAACATTGGTTGATTCACCACATCAAGTGGTTGCGGTTTATACGCAACCCGACAGGCCGAGTGGGCGCGGCAGAAAACTTGCGCCGAATGCCGTGAAACAATTTGCGCTGGCAGCAAACATTCCTGTTTTGCAACCGCAAAGTTTAAAAGATACTGCTGCACAACAAACCCTGCGTGAATTAAATGCCGACATAATGGTGGTAATTGCCTATGGCATTATCTTGCCGCAAGCGGTGTTAGATATTCCCCGTCTTGGTTGTATTAATATTCATGCTTCGTTATTACCACGTTGGCGCGGTGCTGCTCCTATTGAGCGTGCAATTTTAGCCAACGATGCCAGCAGTGGGGTTACCCTGATGCAAATGGATGCCGGTTTAGATACCGGCGCAATGTTATTGCAAGTGCCCTGCTCTATTTTACCCACCGATGACAATCAAACGTTGCGCGATCGTATTATCGCTTTAGGTAATTCTTTTTTGTTACCCATCATCGATAAATTACAAGCAGGCACTGCGCACTCAGTTCCACAAGATGATACTCAAACTTGTTACGCCAAAAAAATCGACAAGCAAGAAGCAGAAATAAATTGGCAACAATCAGCTGCAGAAATTGATCGTTTGATCCGTGCGTTTCATCCTAAACCGATCGCTTATACCCATTTAAATGACCAGCTCATACGAATTTGGCAAGCACAATGGTTGGATGAAAATACCAGCGCAGCTCCTGGTACGATTGTTGCCGCAAATAAAAATGGCATCGATGTCGCTACCGGCAAAGGGTTATTACGTTTGCTGCAAATTCAATTGCCGGGCGGTCGTTGTTTGCCGGTGGCGGAAGTGTTAAATGCGAAGGCGGAGTTGTTTTCAGTTAGCGCATTCTTGGGCCCTTAACGCCATCTATCTTCGCCATAACTGCATCCACTTTTTTATCTAGATCATCTGTTTTAGTCGGCGCGATAATAACACCGTCAGCGATTAATTCTTGCTTACGCTTCTCTACCGCTTTTGCATGATCCTTAGGGTTTTTATCTGGATCATAGACTACCGTTGGGCAGATGGGGCGCTTCCCTGTCATCGCTTGGAATGTAATATACATCTCTTTAACTTGTTTAGACGGCCCGACTAATTCCACCAAATCGATGCCACTGGTTTTTACGCGCTCGATAATTCTTTCCACACAAGGATAATAATTCTTGCCCTTACTCGGCGCTTTAAGAATAGTCACTTCTTTAGGCGTCACACGCAATGTACAGCCGCCTTGGTGGGCAATCAACAATTGTTTGTTGTTGGTAGGTGAAGGAATAAAATGCGTTTGCGGTATCATAAAAGCGGTCTTGGTTGCACCAGTACTCGTCCCTGTGCTGATTTTAGACCAATCCTTCATCATCGTTCGCTCTTCTGCCGTGTGCTTGTGTGGTGTTGGATTAATCTCGGTAACCATATATTTAGATTTCGCATCTAACCGTAAACCATCGCCCATATCACCAACAATCTTCTGATGTTGTGCTGTTTTTTGCTCTAGCGCTTGCAATGCGGTGTTTAAAACAGCCAGTGTATGCTGTACAGGTTTGCCATCTAACGGTTGCAACCCATGATTATTAGGAACCGCACTCAACATCGCGTTATATTCAATAATAAATCGTTGGTATCTTTCTAACTGTTCTTTGACTTGCGCTAATTTCTCTTTGCGTGCGTGCAACAGCTCGCCCACCATGATGCCGCCAGGTTTTATATTTTCAACTTTCTTGGCTTCATTTTCTAATGCAGTCAATTCTGCTTGGTTAAGAATATGTTGTTTTACCTCATTTTCAATCTCACGTGCTGTTGCAGCATCCAACACACGCATGAGTCGTAACATTTTTTGTTCTTGCGGAGTAAATTGCGGGCGCGCAGCCATAACAGCACGATTTAGATCATCAGAGGCTATACCATCAAATTGTTCATCAGTAATTGCATCCACGGCTTTCGTTGCGGGTATATCGTGATTCAAAGCATTTTGTAATCCAACCTTGTTGACGCGCGCTCGAGCAATAATATTGCGAGTAACAGGGGTGGGAGGCGTAATCCGAATGCGCGGTGCTGTTTCTAGGTCGCGGCGCAAAAACGCTTGATATGCTTGATCCAGTTGTTTTTGATCGCCAGCGCCGAAAAATGCAGGCAGAGGCGGAGCATACAAAGTAGCTATTTGAGCATTTGCATCCGCTATTACTGGCGCAGCACCTGCCCTCACTGTTGCAAAATAAGCGGCTAATGTAGTCTGTATAATTTGTCCTTGTACACCTGTAAAACCAGGACGAGGATCTATAGCCAAGGCAAGTTGCTCTGGTGTAAAACGAATTTCAGCAACAAGTGTAGAATCATAAGGGCCTGCATAAGGTGGTAAAAATGGTTCTAAACCTAATGTTTGTTGTGTGATGCGATCAGCGAAAGCGTTATACGTTGCGTCTAATTGAGCTTGGGTGAAAAAGGGTACCAGATGAATTAAATTATTTATATCCGTCAATACGGGATCGGCTCCACCCAGATTTTCAAAATATGTTCGCAATTGATCCTTTATGTTGTTGACAACATCATGCGGATGTATTCGGTTAGCTAATAAGCGAGCAATCTGTGTTTGATCCAAATAAGCATCTGCTTGCAAAGGAGCATCCACATCAATACCCATCATATAGCGTGTCACATGTTCTACATTGGCTAGCACGCGAGAATAATAACGACGCACGCTTGCCGCACTTGCGCCTAACTCATCGGCAGTTAAATTATTGAGTTGAGCATGTTGAGCTGGAGTCAGCGCACCAGGGCCTGTGGCTAAACCGGCTTGTTTAGGTACATGCAATAACGTTTCTAAACGGTTTTGTGCCTGTGAACCTAAGCGGTCTTGCAGAGCTTCCCATACACCACCAATGCCGATAAATTCAGCGTCTCTGAGATAACCTAAATCTGTCACTATTTGCATTTTACCGTTGACGGTTTTAACACCATGCCAAGCACCGCTGTTTGCCATGGCGATTAAATTAGCAGGGATTGCCTCTGATGGTGGTGTTGTTGCTGCTTCAATATTACGCACCAATTGCTGCACTTGCCCATCTGTCAAACTGACCAATGCTTCTTTCACATTTTCTAATGCAATCGCTGCCACGTAATCACGTGCCACAGGAATCATGGCGTTTACTAAATGTTTGTTGCGTGAATCAACTAACGCAGGTGCGAGCGATATACCCGCTTGCACTAAAGCCGTGTTAATAGCATCGACATCAACGGGTTGGCCCGCATGACCATAAAAATATTTACGGATGGCGGTGTTAGCTGCAGGCGTATTGCTAATAGAGAGCAATACCGTTGCTTGCGCGGGTGTCAGCGTGAGAGCAGGAATGCTGGTGGGAGCAATCCCTAAAATATCGCACAAACGTTTTTTTGCCGCTTCAAAACGACGCTCATATAATGCTTCGAGTTGCGGTTGCGTCAGAAAATCAGCCCAAGCAGTTTTTAAAGGATCAGCAGGAAATAATTTTTGTAGTGCAGCATTGGCGGCAGGTAACACGGCAGGTTGAGTAGGATCATCCACCATCGTTGCAAAAAAGTTTTGTAACGTATCATGCACTGATTTAATCTGCGCATCGGTGCAACGGTTTAGTGCTGCTTTTTGTTGGCCATCAACAGGTGTGCATTCAGCAGGCGCTACTTCGGTGGCAGTCAAACCAAATATCACGCGCATCCGTTTTTGCGCTTTTAAATCGTAAGCGGCGTAGGCAGCGTGGATTTGGTCATCGCTTAAATTAAAATACCATTTTGCACCACTGATTGGGGGAACAACAGTCAGTAAATCTGCATTAACTTGAGCAATATCGGGTCGGTTACGATCTTTTAACCCATAGAAGTAATTCTGAATCGCAGCGCGGGCGGCATCTTTATTATTGCCTAATGCTTCCCATTGATTATCATTAAAACGTATGGCATCAATCTTTGTATCAATATCTAAAGAAAGCACATGTCTGGTCAGAGCATCGCGTAATGCGGTGTCAAACAACTCGAGTTTTTGAGCATCGGTAATTCCTTTAAGATTAAGTATGCCATTTCCTGTTAGTTGATTGATAAAACCAGCTCGATCACCAACCCCTTTCTCAAGATAGTTTTTTAAATAGGCGGCAATGGCCGCATTAAGAGCGTCAAGGGGAGCCACCTTCGCATTAAAATCAACACCGGGCAATACCATCAACTTCTCTGCCAAACCGCGCGGTTGAATTTGCGCGAGGCGGGTTAAACGTAGGATGGCTTTTTGATCATCTGCTTCAAATAAATTATCCCAAATTTCATCGATAACACGTTGAGTTGCAGCAACACCGAGAACATGGGTTATGCCTTGTTGTAAGGCCGGCCCAATGATTTCTTGACTGCTCCGCGTTGAATCACGATTTGCATCGCTGAATAAAGCAGGATTGGCACGAACTCGAGCACTCACTGCATCGCGGATATTTGTGCGCATTCCATCTAAGGTAAATGAACCTGTCGCAAGTTTAGCTTGTACAGCAGCTGAATTATTCTTGATTAAATCGTGTAATTCAAGTAACCCTTTAGGATGAACTGCAACTGCTTGCACTAAATTGATATAATCGAATTGCACTCGGCTTAAAAACCTACGACCTAACTCGTCGGCAGCATTATCGTTGATGGTTACAGCAGCTAACCCCAATTCTACGGCAAGCACTGCTTTCATCGCATCAAGACGCTCTCTAGCATTTGTCGGATCAAACGCTATACCACCAGCCAAACGATTGGTAATCCTTGTAGTCAACACTGCGAGCGAAACTGCCGCAGCGCAAACAGGATTTGCGCCTAAATGATTGCGAATAAGATGTGCATTAGCTGGATTGCGCAATAGGCTTAACAAAGGTGACGCGCCGATAGCGACATCGTCGTCGCCAAGATCATGCAACTTTTGCCTAACTTCTTTCACTAGATTGAAATGACGCTTATCTTCAGTAGGTAAGCTTGTTAAAACTCCCACCCAAATACGCGCGGCTTTGGCATTATCAACCACAGCAACATTATGCAGAGAACCAATTTCTTGATGCAAAACGTTAGATATTTCATCGGCAAGCTTTGCAGGATAATCTGCATGAGTATCAATATGATCTATTTCTAATACGTCATCACGCAATTTAATTTTTAGATCTCTTAAGAAATTAGAGGGATCAAGATTTGGAGTAGCCACAAGATGTTGCTGCAATTGCGTTATGATTCCTCCTCGACGAAGAGGATCAGCGTCGTCTAATAGATCTGCAATCTCAGATAACCCTGCCACAAAGCCAACCGGTGCAGCAGCCCTTGGCGCAGGCGGAGTCACGCGTACCATTAATTCACGACGGAAATGCTCAGCGCGTAGTTCGAGGACTAGGTTGTCAATAAAAACGGGAGGCATTAGAGCTAATAAATTATTTCCTAATGCCGCTCGAATATTTGCAGACGTGCCATCGGCTAACCATCGATGCAACACATTCTCTCTTAAACTACCAGCAGCCGCTTCTAGCATAAGCAGTTGTAAAATTTCGGTACGGATACGGGGATCTAATTCGATTAATAGTTTATTAAGCTGAGGGAGACGCCCAACAGAGCTATCAATTAATCCCTTCAATAATCCAAACGCTTGTAGTTGTAGTATCAATATATTATCAGCTCTAGGAATAGCAGCATTAATACCGAGAACCTCTCGCAAACGAACACGACATTCATCCTCTGTGTGTGGCAGTGGAAGCGCAAATAACTCATTATTAAAAATATTTTCGCCAGTACGCATAAGATCGCCACGCACCAAATGCGCCACTACTGATGCTTGAGATCTGTTTAATGCTGCAGCAACTTCATCTAACCCTTGTTGCTCACAAATCACCCTGATCTCACGACGTTGGTTTTCAGCTGCTATTTCATTATGCAATAAGTTCCTATCTAGACCTGCACGACCCACTGCTAGGAGCAGTTGACCATATCTGTACATAACATTAGGAGGAGGCCCCTCGTGTGCATTTGGCTCCAGTGAGCGTTGACCCAACGCATCTAATATTTGATCAGCAGTTGTTCTACCTGTTTGTATATAGGCCTGCAGCAAATTTAAAACAGCTACGCGCACTTGTGACCCTGCTGCTTCATTCTGCAACACTGCAAGTAATGTCGGGAAAGCTGCTATGACCACAGGCAATTTTTCTAGTTGACCTCGTATATATTCCGCGCGTAGTTCAAGCACCAATGCATCATTAGCGGCTGCGGCTGGGCCAAGATATTTTTCTAAACCAGATAGAATTGCAGCTTCAGAACCCACAGCTAGCAAATCAGGATCAAGAGCATCTACACGCGGGTGTGGTGGAATTACATGTTGCGCTGTTTGATCATTGAAAATTGCTTTTAAGAAATCATCGGGTGTCATTGCTTGATCAAGCCCTCGCAATGTACGCATGACTTCGGCATCATTATCACCTGCATAGTTTGGTACAATTGGGTTTGGATTTATTCCAATAGTTGCACGATCTAAAACCGCATTAAGCGCAGGTAATCTCATTATGTCAGCGCCCTGATTATGCGCATGCATCCACAACCGTTGATGCAATGGCTCAGCTACCATCAAAAACGGTGTTTGTATTCGTGCTTGAAATTCCGCTATGTCTGCACCGAGAATATTTCCTATATTACCTCTTAGGCCAACCCCTGCCCCCCTTAAAATATTTTCTAAGCCAGCCGCACTAGCATTTTCTTCACATAAATAGTGGGCGATTTGACCGTTTAATTGATTGATAAAATCCTCTGGCGTTAACTGCGCTGGAACTAGAATCGAAATATTTGGATTAGCTATAGCAGCGTTCAATAAAATATTGGCTAATTCATTGGGGTAGATTTTTGTAAATAGTGGCAAACGACTAATAGCTTGCTTATTTTGGGGGCTTAATAAATAATCCCAAACCTGTTGCACCATTAAATCATTAGCCCCAACAGCCAGCGCCGCAGGGAATGGTACTCCTAAAACACCATACACTGCCGTTTGAATGGCAGCATTGCCTCTATTCAGATCATCAAATACTGTAAGATCAGCTTGCACAGCGTTAATGAGATGGTTCGAAATTGCAGTTTGCAATGCATCTTTATTATTTAGTGGATTAGCTACAAAATGCGCTTGTACCACAGCAGCATTTGCTTTTATGAAATCAATAATGGCTGTGATTGGTTGAACCTGAGTTGATCCAAGATATAGATTTTGGATTAATTCAATATATGCAAGTTGCTGAGGCGTTAAAACATGAGTTAAAACATCTGTAACAACTGCATTCTTATCAGGAACAGCGTTCCATTGTGCTGGCGTAATACCTAATTGATCCGCAAGAAATGTTTGAATCGCATCTTCTCTATGCGCTGGCCTACCTTGTTCAAAAAAAGTAATTATTTTATTTTGTAGATTAGCTACTGTAGCATCTACATCATTTTGCAAATGTGGTCGTATCGCAGCACCGTTAGCTGGATCTGCCAACATATTCATTAAAGCGGCATGTCTACGTAAGTTAAGAATGAGATTAACATAGCGCCCCTGTTGAACATGTGCAGGATCAGCGATAACGTTGTGCCAAATCTGAGTGACCATATTATCTGTAATTTGATCTCGGTTAATGTGTAACAACTCCGCAAGGGCTTCTTTTACTGCTATTCTGCGAGCAGCATCAGCATTATCTGGATTTGCAAACCCAGGCGCCGCTATGATAGCTACGGTACGCTCTACAATCGCATCGCGAATAGCGTCTAAACTGATGTGTGGCATTCTATAAACAGGTGGCACAGGTGCTGGCGCTCCTGCAGCAGGTGGTTGTAAATGCGCAGAAATAACTTCCCTTCGGTCTATAAGTAATTGAACAAAAGCATTAACTCCACCGCCCATTGCAGCTGGCAAAACGCTTTTCATATATTGAACCATGTACACCGTTCTTTTTTGACCGCTAGTCAAGAATTGACCAAAAATATTGTCAACTACTGCATCAGGAATAATACCAACACCCAATAATCCAGTAACAACGTTACGGATAGCTGTTTTCACAGCAGTATCATCCGCACCACCTGCTGGTGGCACAAATGTGCTATCTAATAAACCTCTTACGATGGCTGCACGTAAGTCGTTATTTGGTATGGCATGAGTATGTAAGTGAGCTGAAATAGCATTGGATCTATTCGCAATAGGCGCTGCCAAAAATTCGATTAATGGGTTTAAATGATTAGCAGCGGGATCACATTTTAACGCTTGTACTAGCTCAATGTGGCGCACGTGACCGTGGGCAAATAAATGAGTCCATATTTCCTGCGTCAGTGCTCTGTTACCATCAGCTATTTGGATCTTGAATTTATCTGTTAATACAGCAACCATCGCGTCTGTCAGAGCTGCCTCATTAGTAGTATCAAATGCAGGGAGATTACGTAAACCACTTGCAATAGCACCTCTAAAACTCCTCAAACTCAACTTTGGAGGTTGTGGTGGCCCTGAGCTGTAATTTTGAATAGCTGCAGTATTTTCTGGGGTTAACAGCATATTTATTAGTTCTGGCAGGTTGGCGTTCTGCGCAGGAAGTGGTTGCATTACCTCTTCCGGCGGAAGCATTAAAGCAGTAACAGGATTGCGGGCTTGTTTTACCAACTCGAAATGGCCTTGTACACCCAGTGGTAATGTATAAAGAACATCGCTCCAAATCTGGTTGGCTATATTATCACCCGCTGCAATAACAATGCCTAATTTATCGGCCAGCACTCCTCGCACGGCTTCGGCTACTAGCTCTGGACGATTAGCATCTATCTGAATAACAGCGTTTAATAAAGCCTCTTTAATTTCCGCCCAATAAGCTTGCGCACTGTTAGGGTCATGAATACGCCAAACTATTGCTGGTTCAAGCAATTTTCTAATAATAGCACCACGATTTAATGGTTCATTCAATAGACCCACTATTTTAATTACATCCGGTGGGAAATGAGTAACTAACAATTGTCGCGCTTTATCAACGGTAAATTCATTAGCTATTGCTGCACGAATTTCAACTCGAATGCCAGCACCAAAATATTTTGGTAGCAGAACATCACGAATTTGGTCTGGATCAGATTCATTAATAAATTCTTGTAAAATTGCTTGCTGTGTCAAATCGAGGTGCCTAAATAAATTTTGTTTAATTTGCAGCACATAAGGGTTAGGTATACCATCGTTAGCATCCGCCAATAGTCGATGCAAGTTAGGCAATTCACGTGCGTGTGCTGCATCATATAAATTAATACGTAATTGGTTTGCGTTGGCTAAAAATGCTGCTCTGATCATCATTAGATTATTAGGGCTGATGTCCTTCTCTTCTAGATTTGGGATCCAATGATTTGGATCACCATTTAACACGTTAAATAATCGTTGTGCTGCGCTTGCTGCTTCTCTTTCTGCCGGTGGTAATACCATAAGCCCTAAGGCATCTACGTCTTCGTCTTCTTCTTTTGCATCTACACTCAGCAAACAATTTTGGATCGCTTCATTTAACGCATCAATATTTGCACCTACTTTCAACATCGGTTCGCTGCGTTTCATTTCGATCAAATGCTGCGCCAATAGAGGTGGCTCGATCCGCGCAAGGTTAGGAAGACGTCGAATTTGGTTTTTTTGTGCCGAGGTCAATAAATTAAAGGCTTCGCTAACAGCAGCTGGAGTAACATCGCCTTCAGCAATGCCAAAAACTTTAGCAATAGCAGCTTTAAGTGCATCATTGATAAATTCTTCGCGCTTAGCGTCATCAAGACCGAATAGATTTTTTTTGTTATCATTAATATATTTGATCGCTGCTTGCGCGATCATATTACGCAGTTCTCCAATAATATCATCGCTCTTTGCCTCTTTTAATGGGTCAGCAGCAATAACTTTGTCACGATGAAGTGTCAACTGTTCAACCAGTGAGTGCATCTCTTTAGTTTTTAACAGATGCATCAATTTCAGATAGCGTACGCGCTCATCACCCAACAAATGATGTATCGCAGCAGTAAATGCAGGTACATCTCCAACGTTAATATTCACAAGACTTGGTTTATCAATGCCTAGCGTTTTTGCGATTGCGTTTTTTGTAGGTTGGGTAAAATTGCCTTTACTATCATAAATAATTTCTTCTTTAGACACTATTTCGGTGAGTTGTATCAGCAGACCATCAGCACCATCAAGATTCGGAGTTTGTATACTGCCAACAGCGGCATTTTCAGGGCGTACCATGGCGCTTATTAGTGGGGCCAGTGGTGAAGGATTTGCTATCGTGGCTAGGTTTTTATTGGTTGTGCACAAAGCGTCAAGCATTCCGATATAATATTGTTGTGGTTTTAATAAAATAGATTGGATCTGTCCAGCTAGAATTTCATTAGGCCGCACACCTAACCAATTTTCAATTACTGTTTGTATAGCTATCTTTAAGGAGTCAGACTTGGTAGGGTCATAATCAGGTTTAGCAATTTGGGCTGCAACATCTCGCATCAATTTTTTACGTACATCAGCTAAACTAGTAAAAGCAGGAGCACCGTCTTTGTTGAATTTTTCGCAAATAGCGGCTCTATTTTCAGATTGTGTTAGAAAAGCAACAAAATGTTCACTAGATCCCGCCTGCCGCACATGCTGCACTAATCGCACATATTGTTGTTGGCCGGGCGTGAGTAAATTATTCCAAACCTCTTTTAGTAGTGCGTCACCTTCTGCCCGAGCTCCAAATATTTCTATTAGTACTTCTTGAACTGTTTTGTCAAATTCTGGTTTATTATCTTGATCAAATTTTTTGGAAGCTAATTTTTGTGTGATGAGATCGCGTAGTTCATCCAAACTATACTTAGGCATTACATCTAAAAGTGTTGGGTGTTGCAAAATTTGCTTAGATTGTGAAGTTAAAAATTTTGCCAAATTAGGTAACTTAGGCTCTCTCTTTACCGTTTGAACCAAGCTCACGTAATGCTTTTGTTGATTAGTGAGTAATCTAATAGCAACATCATTGGCTGCCAGATCTGTTATTATTAATGTGCTTTTCTCATCTGCCAATACAGACCGCATACATGCTTTTATCGCAGTAGTCCATGCTTTTTCATCACCAGGCGGTAAAGCTGCCTGGTTCGCTAATCGTAGGGTCACTCCCCCTCTAAATTGACCCAATGTCAGCGGGTTAGCTTTAAGATGTGCCTGAATAACAGATGTATTTGGTGGATTGGTTAACATTGCAATAAAGTGCTTTAACCCTTCTGCATTCTCTTCAGGCAATCTTTTTTCGTCAGCATCTGCCTTTAGTTCAGGCGCAGGAGAGATACGGTCATGTTCATGTTGCGCTTGTTGCACTAGCTTAAAATGACGTATAACACCCAGATCTTGGCCTTTCTGAAGCTGTTCAGAAACTTTGTTCCAAATTTTCTGAGCTGTTTCATTGTCAACAACCGACTGATCAACGAAACTATTGGACTGATCATTAATACCAATACCTAGCGAGTTAAATAACACTTCGCGCACCACCGCACCTACAACTTCTGGATCACTGGCATTTGTTGCAACCATTTTTTGGTAGAGCTCAGTGCGAATATCTTTTAATAAAGCGTGACCTTTGTCTGTCTCGATAATATCCGATGCATTAAGTTTCTTCGATAGCTGAGTAATAATACTGGCGCGTTGTGCTAAATCTTTAGTATCTAAAAATGGCTGAATAATAGCAAAATCGATGTCAGAACTAGTAATAGCTTCCAACAACAGTTGGCGTATATATTCTGATTTCAGTTCTTTTAGAATATCGGTATTTATCGGTTCCGACAGACCAAAATGCTGCCCCAAGAAACCTTGAAATCTAAACATACCTGCAAGTTCAAAGTGTTTAGCATCGAATAGTTGTGTTAAAATATCTCTTGCTTGGACGACAGGGTCTGAATTATCCACAACTAAATTAAGCGCCTGATTGACCTTCAATTTTTGCGGGTTGCTGTCTGCAAGCCAAGCAGTTAGCTGTGTTAAACCCATTGCGGTTGTTTGTGCATGTAATGCTTGTCGTACTTTATCCTCATTTGACAATACTAATGCAACATGGCTTTTTTGCTGCGGAGTCAACAAATTAGTCCAAACCTCATCGGAGGTAAGATCGCTTGGTCTTTCTCCAAACATTTTATGTAACACTCCACTAATTGCTGCGCGGCAAGGTGAATCGCTACTAGGATCAAATCCTCGGCTATAATCACCCCCAACTAAACTTTGAGTAATTGCATTTCTTAAGCCATCAATCGTTGTGGGCAATACTTCATCTTTAGCTTCAAGACTCGTAAAACTTAACGCCCTCGTTTTTGTGAGTGATAATGCGTGAGTTGCAAAATTAAGCAATTGCGGCAAGCCTGCACTTTTTAACGCATGCACCAAACGTACACGGTGCTGCTGCATTGGAGAAAGTAGTTGTTTGAATATATTCTCAGCTGCCTCATCAGAAATTTCTTTGCCACCAAGCGTTTGCAATTCAATACCTGTCTTAGGTAAAGCACTTTCACTCTTTTTGGGTATTAATACACCATTTATACATCTTTTCGTGGTTGCTATTAATGAACTTGCTGCATCAGACTTTTCATCAAAATCAATAGTAGGCTGTTGTATAAGTTCTTTGAGAATAGCCGTTCTAAATTGTTCGAGTGTAGGAGCACCCCTCATAACATAAGCGCGGATAGCAGATTGATTCTTGGGGTTCGTCAACATAGTGATAAACGGATCTAGCCCTGTTTGTCTTTCTTCCTTTAACCTAGCGTCTTCTTGACGAGCTTCTTGTAACAGAGCAAAGTAGCGATTGTAAGCTTCGTTTCCTTTTGCATTCATCAAATTTCCAACATCTTGCAAAATCCCCTTCACCAACTGATTAGATATTACCTCTTCACTATTTTCGATACCCAATATATTTGAGATAACTGACCTTATGGTGGGATATAAATCTGCTGGCCTTGTAGACATCACCGTTGTCAACAATGTATTTTGTAGTAACCCAAACCAAGTAGCCGCATCTGGAATAACACCCTCTTCTGTAATCTGCGCGATTAATTTTGCAATCATCCCTTGAATTTTATTCACATCATTTAATAAAGTAAGAATGCTCGATAAACCTTCTTTAGCGGTAATCTGTTTAAATTGTTGGAGGAATTTAGCTACTACTAAATCAGCGATGACAGGGTCGACTTCTTTAGCATCAGCATCAGCAGCAGCACTAAAACCCAAATAAGTCTTAGCATTCTGCGTAATGGTATTTATATCATTTGCATCGATGAACTTGGTAAACACCTCTTGGCCACTAGCAACCGGCGACTTGATTTGATGCATCTGGCGATATAACGCTTGGTTTATTTGAGTTATATTTGCAGACGTGCCCAACCATGTGGCTAAATTTGTTAATCCCCGTTCTTTGGCTAAAGCGATTAATTCAACTCGACACGTATCAGCCGGTATAAAAAATGCTTGTAGAATAGCGGTAAACGCTGCATCATCTAGATCGGCATCCTCTAAACCTAACAACTGAGTGTTTAATAACTGTCTAAAATCAGCGACATTGAGATTAGGTTTTAAAAAATAATCGGTTAGCGTTTTATTAGACTTTTCATCCATTTGCAAATGAGTATTTTGGGCAGCACGCGCAATTAAATGCATTGCCAATGGGCGAGGTTCAATATGCGCCAAACGTGGTAAGCGCTCGATAGTTTGTATATCGGCGCGTGATAAAAGATTATTAACTGCAGCATCAATTTTTTTAGGAGCAACACCCAACACCTGCACTAATGCCAGCTTGACGATTTGATCTGCCGCCTTCTTGCTAAAATCATATCCGCGTAATTCTTCAGGACTTTTAGCTGCCATAATTGCTATAGCAGCATTTTTTACACGTGCGCGGAATTTATCGAGTTGCGGCTCATTTTTCACTTCTGCTTCTTTAGCCTCAGCGCCTTTAGCAGCATCATCAAACATTTTTTGCACTATTTTTCTTTCAGACAAGCAAGCAGCTAAGCCATCCAGGTTTTGATCTTTTGCTTCTTGTACTAATTGAATGCGTTGTTTAACAGCAGTCGGTAGAAAATTCCAAATTTCATTTGCAGTATCATTGTTTATTGCTATCCCTAATATTTCCTTTATCTGCAAAGTGATAAGAGCTGCACGATGGCCGTCATCTTCTATGGTTTGTGAAAGCAGAAATTCTGCAATTCTACGTGGAAACGGATTTTTTAAAAAATAGTCAATACTCATATCTGATAATTGACTTATTTTAATGATCATATCTCCTGAAAAAATGTGCTTTTTATCAGCGTATAACGCTTGCTCCAATGCAGCGACAAACTTAACTAGCCCTTTGTCATGCGCTTGTTCTATCAGATTGAGATACAATCCTAGGCAAGGTACTACGCTAGGAGCAACTGGCATTTGCTTACGAACATCATCAGCAGCCGCAAGCGCGTTAGCTAGTGGAATATCAAAATTAATAGCCAAATACTCACCAATCACAGTGCGGCCTTTTACAGTGCGGTCTTCAGGAACAGCCACATAAACTGTTCTTGTAAAGAGATACGCTAACTTTTCGGGTAATTGATCTATAACTTCACTGGTAATTCGCGCCACGAGAGCATCTATATTTTGAGGTTTCTCAGAATCCTTATAGCCATATTTTTTGAGAATTTCCAACAACTTAGCTCTTACCGTTTCACCCTGGTCAGGGTCAGCCAACAAATTGGCAAATGCCGCATAACCTTTTTCACGGGCTGCTTGTACTAATTCAAACTGCAATCTCCATTCTGCCGGGCTGAGACTAGATCTAACGAAAGATAAAATATTTTCAGGTTTAGGTTGATAGACAGCGGATCCTGCTTTTTCTTCATGAGAAAAAAATGTTTCGTTGAGATAGGCATGCACTTGTTCGCTCTGGTTTTGTTTTTCTACTGCCATCACTCGCGCAGCAATACCTTGGTTAATCTGCTCGAGCGTTAAGTCAGGCATGGTTATTAATTTCGCTAACACCGCCGCTCTATTTCTTGTTAAAAACACATACATTTCTTGCCCTAATTCTTTTGCACGAAGAACCTTTTGCAATAATAAAATATAGCTTTGTTCATGCGGTGCAAGATTTAAGTTATCTGCCAAATTAGCTAAACTGTCTGATGACAAAGCAGATGGAAGTGAAAACCCAAAATCGACTTCCCATTTCTTGGCGATTCTTTTTTTGGCGTCTAGCGAAATTGGCGAATTAACAACTAAGTTATTGCCCTGTTTCTGATAAGTATTACCAGAGACAATGACTATCTGAGCCAACGCTAATTGAAAATCACTTAGAAATTGTGCAGGGGGAACAGGTTCATGTTGAAATCGCTCTGCTATTTTTTTATCGAACGCTGCTGCATTCTCGGCATCTGCAAATAATTTAGGTAAAAATTCAAAGCTAGCAAATCTTGAATCTTTTTTTGCAATTAAATCAAGGATGTTAACCTTAAAATTGGCTAAGTTTTGTGATTTATTCAGTTTTTCTGCTTGCGCTGATTCAATGCGTTCGCGCAAACTTACCTCTGCAAGAGGCGGCATTAGAAATTTTTCCCAAATTTGTTTGGCTGCATCTGGGTTAATATTTAATTTATATTGTTTACTCATTAAGGCAATGATAGCTTCTTCACGGTCATGTTTATTAGAAACATCGAAAGCTGGGGCCTTTATTAAAAAACTAGCGATTGCCTTAGGCCAATTTTTAACAAAATTAGCTGCCCGCTCTTCGTTATTAGCTGCTTCTATCGTGAGGATTGATTCTAAACTTTCGTAGGGTCGATTTACCAAAGCATCGGCAACACCACCCAAGCCCACAATACGCAGTTTTTTGATGAGTTCAAAATAAATTTCTAACTTGTGATTATTTGCTAAAGCAAGCACTTGCTTTTTAATATTAACGGCGACGGCGTCAAAATTAGTAACAATGCTAGCATCGATGCCAAATTTATTTAGCAAACATTTTTGGATTACTCCAATACCCTGTGGATCTGCTGGTCCAATGCTTTGGGCAATATCATTAATTAATTCGTTTGAAAATTCTTTTAGCAGAAGATGAATAACGCTCGCACTTTTTGATTTACCTAACTCAGGTAATTTAGATAAAACAGCATTCGCTTGCTGTGGGTCGGCAAGTAGATTAGCTAAAGCGGGGAAGTCTGCTTTCCGAACATATTCTACGAGATCAAAAAGAAGGCCCCATTTTGTCTGTTTTAAATCTCTGTAAGCTCGATCAAAGATATGACCTGGGCGAATGCTAATAATCGACGCTTCTTCTTTTATATCTTTTATTCCGAGAACACTACTAAATAATGCAGTAGTAATAGCAGCTTGTTGATCATGCTTAAGGGATCCCTCAGATTTTTTACTTGTTTTGCCAATTATTCCCGGGCCTCTTTTTTCATCCGACGTTTCATAGGGAACCGCCATTACCGCCGCCAATACGGCCTGATGAACTTCTGCCAGCGTTATAGGTTGCTTACGTAATTCTAATGCCCCTAACACTTGTGTTTTATTTTTTACTAGAAAATCATACATCTCGTGCCCTAAATTTTTATTACTAAAAGCAGCTTGCAGCAAAAGGACATAATTTTGTTCGTGCGGCAAAAGATAGGGGGATTTCACCAAATTGGTTAGAATATCTGATTGAGAAACGCCTAAATATTCTCTTAATACCCCAGATGCTTGAAGTACTATATCCGCATCGAACATAGTTTTAGCAACCCCATTTGGAGCTACTGCTACCAATTGCGGGTCTTTTTCTCCATTTTCTCTATAAGATAAATCTTCAATTTTTTCAATTAATTTCTGGGCGATGGCAATTTGTAAATCACGTAAAAAAACTGCGGCTGTAAGAGTGGGAGTTTTTTGGATCTTAATTGCTAACGCCGCTTCCACCTTCGCAGCATTTGCAGGGTCATTCAACAAAGCCAACAAAAACTTAAGGCTTGAATAACTTTCATCTTTATCGATTAAAGCAATAATTTCCTTTTTCAATTGCAGTGCAAAAAACCTATGGGTACTTTTATCTTGTTCGGGGGTTTTTTCTTCTGATGCAAGTTCTGCTTTAAATAGTGTATCCCGGTCACGCAACAAATTTTCAAAACTATCTTTAAATTTTGGATCTGTACCTTCATTGTATCTTGTGATCTCAACCACTTCACCAACAGAATTTTTTCCGTAGTTCGCAAGAATAGTCAGCTTTCTCTCGATTGAAATGGCATCGGTACTTCTCAATATACCCGCTAATTGGTAGTCTCCTATAGTATAAGCCCACGCTGAAAGATGAAGTAAAAATTGATCGGCTCTATTCTGATCTTGTTTAGTTTTGAGCAATTCTTTTTGTGCTGCTGTAAATGGAAGTAGTTTTTCCCAATCATTTAAAGCGCCAGCTTCTGCGCTAATTCCTAAAAGCTTAGCTACTTCCTCTCTAACAACCTTGTTTTGCCCATCTTTATCGACGGGAAAGAGGGGAAGATTTATTAAAGCCTGAAATGCTCTATCTAGAAACGCAGCTAATGAAGTGATGTTTTTCTTCGAAAGATTATTAGCAATTTGTTGCGCAAATACTAAATCGTATGGATTATCACCAGTGAGTAGTGTTAGTAAATCTTTGAAGCCAGCATTAGAATTTGCTTCAGTTACCATTGTAAAATAATTTGGTTGCTTACCTTTGATTTTACTACCTGCAAAGGCCACGACGCTGCCTGCAATACTCTCGTCAATAGCCTTTACATCAACACCTAAATATTCTTTCAATACATCCTGAACAGCCGCAACCTTACCCCCGCTACGCATATAACGACAAAAAATATCGAAGCAAAGTTGATCTACAAACGCAGTGGCGTCGAAAGTCTTTTGTTTAGCAAGATGTGCCTGAATAACACTTTGATTACTAGCCACTAATCTGAGTATAGGCGTTAAACCACTTACAGCCGTAAGCAATTTTCCATAAAAGTCCCTACCTCGTTCCTCCGCTATTTTTTCTTCAGATTTAGTATCTGCGGTATCTTTAGTGTCTATTTTTATTGATTCGTCACCACTGGGCTTTGATTTAGCTTTCGGCGAATCCATACCCGAAAATGTATTTGCAATATCTTCAGTAACTCCCCAGCGTATTAAAATACGGACTGTGGAAGGCGCCAATGGATCCTTTACCAAAGTCATTACTTGATCCACAAAAGCTTGCGGCTTTTTAGCCAATTTTTGGAAAAACTCATTATTATTTAAATGAGGCAATACCGAGACTAAAGGGCCATTTAATAAACTATTTTCTATATGAACTAGCGCAGCCAATTGTAATCGCTGACTCATGTCGTTAAAACCAAGATCTTCTAACTTACCTTGTATCAATCGATAATCAGTTATTTTAAAAAGTGCTTCTATCGTTGATTTTTCTTTTCCTGAATCAGCTTTTGCAAAACTATCAATAATTTTACGTGGTGATTTTGGAGATAATAAGCCAGCACTAAATTCCTTACTATCTAATGCCGCCAAAAATAATTTATGCTGGTAGATAGCATGACTAACTGGAAATTCAATAGTTGAAAATTTAACAGGGGCGGTTAATTCTTCTGTTGCTGTTGTTTTTTCTTCTGGTTTCTTTTTTCCTGTGTTATCTTCATCTTTAGTTTCTTTTTTTGTATCCGTTTTTGCTGTTTTTTCTTTTGTTGCTTCTGGGGGTAGCATAGCTTCCCATAGTTTTTTGACATCGGCGAATGATGTTGCATCTTTGAGGGTTTTCCCCACTGCCGTCACTTGTTCTTCTGTTGATCGAGCTAACAAAGAAAAAAGATCTGCCTTATCTGTATCAGAAGTAATAGTCAATGCGGGGTTAAGTAGCAATAAATTTTCTAGGTAAATTAGTTTTGCAAATTTTTTGGTTGCTTCGGGGCTAAGGTTTAATCCTAATAAGTCTTCCTTGACACTGGAATAAGCATCTTTTTTTGAAAAAGCAGATTTAATTACTTTTAAAAAAAGTTCTCTCGTAGTTTCTTTAGTATCCTCGATATATTTAGCAAGCGGTTTTTTAAAAACAATAATGGCAAAATTGCTATCACCCAACGCTGCCAAAAACAGTGTGTGTTTATGAATTTCATGATCAGCAGGGAAATTGATGCCTGCAATTTTAATTGTTGAAGGCGGAGGTGGCGGTGTTTCTTTAGGTGGTTCTTGTACTTTCAGCCCCTCCTCCAGTTCTGCTAATTGTCTTTTCTCTTCCTCAGATAGTTCTTCTTCTGATTGATCTGCTTTTTGTTCTTCAGGTTCTTCTTCCAGGTCTTCTTCATCGCTTGCTTCTTCTGTGAAAAGATCTTCATACCCAGCTATTATTTGACGTTCTTCATCCTCCGTCATGCTTTCAAGAAATCCTTTGCCTGCTTTTTCTTGATCTCGTGTGCCCCTTACTAATCGTGCTGCAATCTTCGGCTCAAAACCCAAATGTCCAAATGCTTCTTTAATTGCTTCGTCTCTAATACTTGCTTTTATATTTCCTTCTTCATCAAATACACCATCAACGATTGCTTGAAACCTTTGCATATTTGTTTCAAAAAAATCCGCACGCGCTTTTTGTTTGGCATTATCATTGCCTGTAATCTGATCTAATCCTACTTTTAGTTGAGATTGAATGTGTTCTTGAATCTGCAATAGGTACTTCCGGTTGGCTTGAGTTTTTTTAAGCCAATCAGGTAGATGCAATAGATCTTTTTCAAGATGATTTTTTGCAAGTGATTTACCATATTGTATTTTTAATTTTATCGACATAAGATGCCTCGTTGGTTTGCTTGTTGCAAAAACTATTTACTGCTTTGTCGGACCCGTCGCTCACCCCTCCCTCACCCTAACCATCTCCCAGGGACATCGGAAATAGACCCACGAGGGATCGGAAATCCGCCAGCGATCCTTGCCAATTGCACCATAAAGCCGTATTTTGGGCTATAAGCCTTTAGGCCCTCATAGAAACTTTTTATACTAATTACTATTATAGCCGTCTATTCTTAAGGTTTCCTTAAGGAAAAGGGGCTATAATAAATAATTATAGAGGGATTAAATGACAGTTTAACCCATTATTTAGTAAATAAAGCATTTTTGGAGGATTAAATTATGTCTACACCCAGCTCCTCACCCGAAGAGGTGACATCGGATAACTCTTGGTCAAAACGTAACCCTCATTTAAGGCCATATATGCAAGCGCAATTTGATTTGCGCCGTCGTGAACTTGCAGCACACCCCGAAAAAGACACCGCGAATTTCACGCATTTTCAAGTCGCAAGGACTGCTGCTGCAGGGAACATTGCCAAGCTTTTTAACGACGGCGCCGACGGCAAAGATACCTCTGGAGCAACCCCCCTAGTTGCAATGGCGCCTGGTGAAGCTATTCTTAACCAAATTCAAGCAGCTCAAGTAGCTTATCAAACAGGCCTTGATGCCGTATTTGCTACTACAGCCAAAGTCAATAATGTAGACATGACCTTGGAACAAAGAGTACAACTATTAGCGCAACAAATACAAAGTCGCCCAGGCGGAACCAATGATCTTGATAAAATCCGCGACCTGCGCAACGAATTCCTCCAAAAATATGACGAAAAAACTGCTGCCGCTATGAGCGATTGGAAAACCGCTTATGATGACCCAGCTTACAGGGATAAACTGAGAAATAGCCCTACTTTAAAACACCCGCCTGAACCAGCACTGACCGAGGCCAAGCTCGACGAATTAATTAATGCGCGTAAAGCTGAATTGCAAAAATTCCATGACGATCAAAAAACAACTTATGAAAATTGGTTTAAAGCTGCCTATGATGAACAAGCTTTGCTGCTAAACAGAACGCTCATGGCTAATTTCGCTCAAATGACCGGCGAACAAGTCACACTAAAATTCTCAAGTGATGGAGAGCCAGTACCCATCCCGCCAGGGTTTTATAAACGACCGGGTAGTTTTAGCCTTGAAACTCCTTTTACTTATCCCATCACCACTGAATTACAGGTAAAAGGCGATGGCTCTGTTTCTATTTTTGTGCCTTTTTTTATGGATAAAAAAGCAGCAGCAAAAGATATTGTTGATGCTGCATTGGCAGCTGCCGCTGCAAACCCTGCCAATAAAGGGAAAAAAATTGACACGATTACGATTACTGAAGGCACTAGAGAAATGCAAGCCGCCATTTATCGGGAAGCCAAAAGAAGAGGGCTTGAGGTAAAAATTGCCGATAATATTCCCCTTGAAAAACGTATGAGTGCGGTAGAACAAGATAGAATTGATAAAGAAGTTACAGAAACTGTTGCTAAAATAACAGCGCCCACTAAAGCTGAAACAAGCTTTGAAGTAAATAATGGCCCCGGTGGTCAAGCTATTGAATCCGTAACTCTACGAGAATCTTTAAAACAACTCGCACTACCCCCCATGAGTAGCCGTGAAAGCCTTGAAGCTAAATGGAATAACCTGGGACACGAAACAATTGCTAATTTAACAACATGGATTATGTCTAGCTCGGGCGATGCCGATCGTCCCGCCGATCGTAACGAAGCGGCAGATTTTTTAGTAAGGCATATAGGCGTTCCTTTAGCAGCTACGGGAGTAGTGATAGGTGCTTTAGCCAAAACTGCTGTACTTCCGCGTGGCTTACTTGACTCCAAAGAAGTAGGGCTGAGGATAGCCACTGCCATCGCAGATTGGGGCAAAAACCCCATCAACTTTAGCAGTGCTTATCATGCTAACAATCTCAATACAGAATTTTTAGCGCTTTACCAAGATCCCGCGCGTGACCCTACGGCCGCTGAAATTAGAGATATGTTAAAAAACCAAGGCATCAAAAATATTCCCCCAAGTTTTGCTGAGGAAGCATCTTTTCGTGCACTGTTGAAAGCAGATGCTACGGCAGCGATGCCTG
>JABDBA010000022.1 GCA_013288885.1 Gammaproteobacteria bacterium
TGTGGTTTTTTATGAATATGATTTTTAGTAGTAGATGTATTATTAGGAACACTGCTAGTGTCAGCAAATGCGCAATTAATAGAAATCATGCATAATATGCCAAGCATTATGAACAGTTTTTTGCTGTAATTATGTATAGTTTTTATCTTCATGATTGTAAGCATATCCCAATGTGAAATTTTTTATACCATACAACCATGCTAAAAGGGGGTCAAGGTTTTATAGTTAAACACATTGGGCTACCAACTACTGAGTGCATCGCGTAATTGTTCTACTGCGATAATCTCCATGCCTTCCACACCATTCTTGGGTGCGTTAGCTTTTGGTACGATAGCGCGTTTGAAACCGTGTTTTACCGCTTCGCGTAAACGTTCTTGACCGCTAGGTACTGGGCGTACTTCACCAGCCAAACCGATTTCGCCAAATACAATTAAATCTTGTGGTAACGGGCGATTTTTTAAACTCGACAACACTGCTAATAAAATTGCTAAATCAGCGCCAGTTTCGGTGACACGCACACCGCCAACCACATTGGCAAACACATCTTGATCATAACTAGCAATGCCACCATGCCGATGTAATACGGCGAGCAGCATCGCCAAGCGATTAGCATCTAAACCGACTGTCACACGACGCGGATTTGCTAAATGACTTTCATCCACTAATGCTTGTACTTCGACTAATAATGGACGACTACCCTCCCACGTTACCATCACCACACTGCCAGAAACCGGTTGCGCACTGCGCGATAAAAAAATCGCCGAAGGATTTGTGACTTCACGCAATCCTTTATCCGTCATCGCAAACACGCCCAATTCATTCACCGCACCAAAACGATTTTTCACCGCACGCACCAAACGCAAACGATTATCTGCTTCGCCTTCAAAATACAGCACAGTATCGACCATATGTTCTAACACGCGCGGGCCAGCGAGCGTGCCTTCTTTAGTCACATGCCCCACTAAAAATACCGTAGTTCCAGTTTGTTTAGCATAACGTGTGAATTGTGCTGCACTTTCACGCACTTGCCCGACCGAGCCAGGTGCTGATTGCAATAATTCGGTGAGCATGGTTTGAATAGAATCAATCACTAAAATTTTCGGTTGCTCACGCACAGCAATGGCTAAAATTCGTTCGGCTTGTGTTTCTGCCACTAAATTTAATTTTTGCAACGGCAAACCTAAGCGGTGCGCGCGCAACGCCACTTGTTGCAGTGATTCTTCGCCGGTCACATACAACACGCGTTGTGATTGACTCAACTGACAAAGTGATTGTAATAATAAAGTAGATTTACCAATACCGGGATCGCCACCCATTAACACGACTGATCCTGGCACAATTCCGCCGCCTAATACGCGATCTAATTCGACAATTCCAGATGGCATACGATGCAGTGCTTCTAGTTGCACATCGGCTAAACAAGTGACTGCGGTATTATCGGCCGCTGCTGCGTAACCACTCATGCGCGCTTGACGCAGGTTATTGCTGCCCAGCGTTATTTCTTCGGCTAAACTATTCCAACCACCGCAATCACCGCACTGCCCGGCCCATTGGGGGAAGCGTGCACCGCAGGATTGGCAGATATAAATTAATTTTGATTTTGCCATGGATATACAAATCCCCGCTTAAATATACAAATCCCCCCTAAGCCCCCCCTTTTTCAAAGGGGGGGAATAAAACAAAGATCAAGCAATGGTTGGATCCATCAATGACTTCCTAATCTTCAAATCATTTAATTGCACTAAAACTAACGTCACAAAAAACGGAAAATAAAATGCGCCAAATACCAACTTAACCAGATGATGATAAATAGAAGATTTTCCACTGAGCGGGTAAATTGCGCTGAAGAAGCCCCACCCACCCATCTCAATGCTAATGCTCACTGCAGCAAATAAAATAGTTGGAACTAAAACTACAACCGCAGTGCGCACCCAATCGCCCCACACTAAATTAAAACAACGTTTAAATGCTACCAACGGCCCTAAATCGTCCACTACGATTAATGGATAATAAAAAATCAAAATGACCATCACTATCACGCCTGGAATTAAAAACACTAAATAACTGGCAGTGAGCACTACACCACTAATAATTAAAGCTGGGATCAAAGGGAGAAGTTTTTTAAGACCAATCCACAAAGCATTAAGTAAACCACCCCCTTGCAAATTTAAAACTTGATAAGCACGGCGATAAACTGCCGCAAAAAACCAGATAAGACCTAATAAATAAATCACCGATAAAATGACTTCTTCGACTGTTTTATTCGAAAACATCGACAACCGCGTAGCATCAAGATCCGATAAAAAAATATACGGCAAAGCACCCCAAATAAAAGCGAGAAAAGCCAATAGTTGCACCTTAGCAAAAACGACTTTCCATAATCGAAAACTAGTGGCAAAAATTTGCCCAACCGACAAACGCTCACTTGAAAATAGTGCCATGGTTCCCTCTCCTTAAATGAAGTTAAAAGATACTACCGTGAACAGCGCAACCGACGCAAGCAATCGCAGGTAGGGCTTGACCCCTTCACCTACAACAGCTAAGGTAAGACACAGAACTTAATAACCGGGAGAACCACGTGAAATTACTAAATTTTAGCCGCCTCTTTATCGTACTTGCTGCTTTCTGCTGTTATCCCCTCGCTCAAGCAGATACTGCAGATTCTAGCACTTTTACCCCTGCTCAGCGCGCACAAATCGAATCTATTTTACACGATTATTTGCTCAATCATCCAGATATCTTGGTGCAAGTCGCACAAAAGCTGCAACAACAACAAAATGATCAAATGCAACAGCAAGCGATGAAAGCCGTTGGCACGCAAACACAAGCATTATTTAACTCCCCGAATAGCCCGGTAGCCGGTAACCCCAAAGGTAAAGTCACTCTCGTTGAATTTTTTGATTATCAATGCCCGCATTGCAAATCGGTTGAACCTGCAGTCATGGAACTATTGAAAACTGAGCCAAATTTACGCGTGGTCTACAAAGAATTTCCCATCTTTGGAGCTGGCTCGCAATTTGCTTCGCAAGCGGCTTTAGCAGCACAATTACAAGGCAAATATCCTGCTTTTCATGCTGCTTTGATGAAAGCCAAAGCACCCTTTAGTGAAGAAGAAATATTGAATACCGCCAAATCCGTCGGGCTTGATATTGATAAGCTGAAATCCGACATGACTCAACCCAGCATCAAACAAGAATTGGCCGACAACCTCCAACTTGCTAATGCTCTAGGGCTGCCAGGCACACCTGGTTTTATTATTGCACCTACGCCAACTGGCAATACTGCGCCCCCTTCCAATAAAGTATCGGTGATTCCAGGCGATGCCAGTTTGGCGATGCTTGTACATTCGGTACAAGTGGCAGCTGCAAAATAGGCTTGTATGGCAAAGAACGCACTCACGTTTCAGGAACTGATTTTTACCTTGCAGCAATACTGGGCTAAACAAGGTTGCGCTATTATGCAACCTTTGGATATGGAAGTAGGCGCGGGTACTTTTCACCCCGCCACTTTCTTGCGCGCCATTGGTCCTGAACCATGGCGTGTAGCTTATGTGCAACCTTCGCGTCGCCCATCCGATGGCCGTTATGGTGAAAACCCGAACCGTTGCCAACACTTTTATCAATTTCAAGTCACCTTAAAACCTTCACCCGACAATATTCAAGAACTCTATCTAGACTCATTGCGTGCGATAGGTATTGATCCGCTCATTCATGACATTCGTTTTGTCGAAGACAACTGGGAATCGCCTACATTAGGCGCTTGGGGTTTAGGTTGGGAAGTATGGCAAAACGGTATGGAAATTTCGCAATTTACTTATTTTCAACAAGTCGGTGGTTTGCCATGCAAACCAGTGACCGGCGAACTCACTTATGGTTTAGAACGCATTGCGATGGAGTTGCAAGAAAAAGACAGCATTTACGATATCATTTGGACAGACGGGGTTACTTACGGCGATGTATTTCATCAAAATGAAGTAGAAATGTCGGCGTATAATTTTGAACAAGCCGATGTGAACGCATTATTTCAGCAATTCGATTATTACGAACGCGAAAGCCAACGCCTTATCGAAGCTAAGCTGCCGTTGCCAGCCTATGAAATGGTGTTAAAAGCTTCGCACACATTTAATTTGCTCGATGCCCGCCGCGCGATTTCGGTAACTGAACGACAACGATTTATTTTACGCGTACGCAACCTAGCGCGCGCGGTGGCGGAAAATTATTTTGCGGCGCGAGAAGCATTAGGGTTTCCGTTGGTGAAAACAACTTAACTGTAAAGAATTGCTTTATATTTTTTGTGTCATTGCGAGGAGAATGTAGGTCGGATCAAGGAGCGTAGCGACGGATCCGACATGAGATCGTGCAGTTTGATAGGTGGATTCCCGCCTGCGTGGGAATGACATAATAGAAATATGAAAATAGAATGCGGGAATGGCATAAATAGCAATTATCAAATAAACTAAAAGTAATTTATGAAACAACAAGATTTTCTCATAGAAATTGGTACTGAAGAATTACCGCCAAAGAGTTTACGAACTTTGGCAGAGAACTTTGCTGGGCTAATTATAAATAAAATGTCCAGCAGAACATTAGTTTATAAAAAAATAGATTATTTCGCCACACCCCGACGACTTGCCGTATTAATCCATCAACTCGAACCGCAACAAAGCGATCGCATCGTTAAATACGATGGCCCGTTTGTACGCGCCGCCTATGATTCGCAAAACCAGCCCACAAAAGCATTAGAAGGCTTTGCCCGCAAATGTGGCGTAGCTATAGAAGAACTAGAAATCATCGAAACCGAACAAGGCGGCCGTTTAGTACACAGCTTTACCGAGAAAGGCAAACATATCAAAGAACTAATGCCAGCAATTATTCGCGAAGCTTTACAAGCATTACCCATAATCAAACCCATGCGCTGGGGCGAACGCGATATTGAATTTGTGCGGCCAGTGCATTGGATCACGCTACTCTACGGTAAAGAAGAAATCAGCGCAGAAATTCTTGGGCACTTTGCCAGCCGAATCACTTACGGCCACCGCTTTTTGTATCCCCAAGCAATTAGCTTAACCGATGCCAGCGAGTATGAAAAAGTTTTATATGACAAAGGTAAAGTGATAGCGGATTTTGAGAAAAGAAAACAATTAATCAGTGAAGAAATTCAAAAAAAAGCGGCTGAGAATGAATGCTCAGCATTGATCGAAGAAGATTTACTAAACGAAGTTACTGGTTTAGTCGAATGGCCCGTGGCTTTATTAGCCAAATTTGATGAAGAATTTTTAGATGTACCGCGTGAAGCATTAATTTCTTCCATGCAGCATCATCAAAAAAGTTTTGCATTATTCAACGCAGGACTGCGATCACAATTCATCACTATCAGCAATATCGAAAGCAAAGATCCAGCAGAAGTGATTCGTGGTAACGAACGTGTAATGCGCGCCCGCTTATCTGATGCCAAGTTTTTTTATGACAGCGATCGCAAAACAAAATTGATCGATCGATTAGAAGCGTTAAAAAACGTCACCTTTCAAGCTAAATTAGGTAACTTATACGAAAAAAGTCAACGTATTGCCTTACTAGCAAAAGATATTGGCGAGAAAATTACTTCTGCTCAAAATCCTGTAAACTTAGACTTAATAGAACGCGCTAGCCTTTTGTGCAAAACCGATCTACTCAGCGCTATGGTAGGCGAGTTTCCTGAACTACAAGGAATCATGGGGCTTTATTACGCACGCAATGATGGTGAAGATGAACGAGTAGGAGAAGCTATTCAGGATCATTATCATCCCCGCTTTGCGGGCGACAGCTTACCAGAAACTGTAACTAGTTGCACCGTAGCCCTCGCCGATCGCATCGACACTTTAGTAGGAATATTTGGCATTAATCAAATACCTACGGGTGATAAAGATCCGTTTGGTTTACGCCGCGCGACAGTGGGGATATTGCGCATCATTATCGAAAAAGAATTGGATTTGGATTTACACTCATTGCTAGCAATAGCTCAAAAATCCTATCAACAACCGTTGCCGAACACTACGCTGATTGCACAAATTCATATTTTCATAATTGAGCGCTTACGTGCATGGTATTTAGATAAAAATATTCCCGCTGATGTTATTACTGCCGTGTTGACATTATCGAACCCAAGGCCTTTAGATATCGATCATCGCATCAAAGCCGTACATATATTCAAAAATAGACCCGAAGCACCCGCCTTGGCTGAAGCCAATAAACGCGTTCACAATTTATTAAAGAAGAACGAAGCCTTGCAAAATTCCTTGGGGTCAGACCCCTTCAATAAAATTGAAGGCCAGTTATTTCAGCACGATGCTGAACATAAACTTTATGATGCGATAAAAAAACATCACGATAAAACCAAGCAACTAATATCTGAACAAGGTTATACAAATCAACTTCTGGAACTAGCTTATTTGCAAAAACCGCTAGCTGATTTTTTTGAAAAAGTGATGATCATGGATGAAAACGAAGCGCTGCGTAATAATCGCTTAGCCTTATTAGCCAGTTTACGAAATTTATTTTTAGAAGTTGCGGATATCTCGCAACTACAATTTTAGGTAATATTGCCTGCTGAGAACCAGCAGGAGTGGCTTAACTGAGATGTCAAAAACAGCCTTATTGTAGTGGTTAAGGGAGTGGGGGAAGTGTCATAAGCAAACCGTCTGCATCAGGGACGAGGCAGACGAGCCTACATGGACGTATTTATGGCGTGTTTGCGTTGACATTCCCCTACTCCCTTAACCCTCAGTTTTTTGGCTGTTTTGGCATTCAGTTAAGCCACCCTTATGCACAATCATTGAGGTCAAACCAATAATGGAAAAAAAATGGATAATATTAGATCGTGATGGCGTCATTAATATTGACTCTGACGATTATATTAAATCACCCAAAGAATGGGAGCCAATCCCGGGTAGTTTAGAAGCGATTGCTAAATTGAACTGGGCAGGTTATCACATTGCCATTGCCTCAAATCAATCGGCCATTGCCAAAGGTTTGCTGACAGACAAAAGACTAGAAGCCATCCATAAAAAAATGGAAAAAGCCTTATTCGGAGTAGGAGGGCATATTGATGGTTTCTTTTATTGCTCGCACAACCCTGAAGACAATTGTTTATGCCGTAAACCCAAGACCGGGCTATTCGACGCCATTGCTGATGAATTTAAAATTTCATTTAAAAATGTATTAGCCATTGGAGATTCACTACGCGATATTCAAGCGGCGAAAGCAGCAGGCTGCACCGCTATTTTAGTACGCACCGGCAAAGGCGAAAAAACTTTAAAAGATAATCCAAACCACCCTGACTTAGTTAACGTTACCGTGTATGATGACCTCGCAGCGGCTGCCACTGCCATACTTACTACTAAAAAATAAGCATTATGGATCAACATAAAAAACAATTAGCTCATAAAGGATTACTACTTTTTCTGCGAGAATTTTTTACGCACCCTAGCGCCATGGGCGCAACTTTCCCTAGTTCAAACTTGCTCGCGAAAACAATTGCGCAGCAAATTGCATTACCGACCAATGGTTATATTGTGGAATTGGGCGCAGGCACCGGGTCGATCACTTCTGGTTTACTGACACATGGCATCGCTGCCGAAAAATTGATTATCATCGAACGATCGCGCGCAATGGCAACGCACCTAGGCAAACGTTTTCCACAATTAAAAATTATCAACGGCGATGCGCAAAATCTTGCTGATTTATTAAATACGCACTTTCACCCCGTTTCTGCGGTTGTTTCTAGTTTACCGCTGCGCACGTTACCAAAAGAATTAGTACAAAAAATCGGTGAACAACTTGAAAATATTTTAGATGAAAACGGGATTTTTATTCAATTCACTTATAATTTCTGGAGCAAACCTCTATCACCCTCCCCCCATTTCCATTGCACCCACAGCCACCATGTTTGGTGGAATTTACCCTCCGCGCGGGTGGATGTTTTTAAGAAAAACCTAGGGGTCAGATCTTGACTTGCTACTTGCTAAAGAAATAGCTAGCTATCAAACCCTATAGTTTTTAAGCAAGTAGCAAGTCAAGATCTGACCCCTATGTTCATCCGCAGCGCTTCATACAACCCCTGCAACACCAAATCCGGTGCGACGATGGAAAACACTTTTTCTTTTTCAAATAAGTTAGCAAAACCACCCGTGCCAATCACCACTGGTTTTTGTTTAGAAAAATTCTCTTGCGCGATACGCTGTGTCAATTCTTTGATTAACCCTAACTGACTGTAATACAGCCCCGATTGAATACCTTCAATAGTTGATCGCCCTACTACCACATCAGGCTTCAAAATTTCTACCGGGAAAAGCTTTGCAGTATTGCTTTGCAAAGCATTCATCGAAATTCGAATGCCGGCCATAATCACGCCACCCAAATATTCTTTATCGGCTGATATCGCACACATCGTAGTGGCTGTGCCCAAATCGACAATAATTATATTTTGATTAGGATACAATTTAATAGCCGCAATTGCATTCGCGATTCGATCGGCCCCTACTTCAATAGGATTACGATATTTAATCTTTAATCCAGTTTTTACACCCGCCTGCAATAAAAATGGATCAATATCAAAATATTTTATACACGCTGAACGCAGAGAATAATCAACGCTCGGCACAACCGAACAAATAGCAATTTTTTTTATATCTTTGGTATTGATATCATTTTCACGCAAAACAGTTCTTAAAAAAATCCCCGAATCATCGGAAGAACCGCTTTGTTTAGTATCATGCCGAAAACGTAATTTGATTTTTTCCCCTTCGAAAACACCACCAAAGATCTGAGTATTACCCACGTCTAGACATAACAGCATAAATTTCTCCTCATTAACAATATCACCACCCCAATCGGCGCCAACAAAATCGGCAAACTAAAATGCAATGCCGCTAATGCACCCCCCAACAAACCCGTCACCGCCCAAGCAATCGAAACAATGGCAAAACACAACCCCATCACCTTACCCTGATCATGCACCGAAACCGCATTAGAATAAAGCGCTGTGATCGCACAATAAGCCACCACATCGCCCATCGCAATCAAACACCCCGCTGCCCACAATAACCCTTTAGACAAAAACCAAGCCGGAAATTCAAGCGCCACAATCGCCAACCCAAATCCCACCACCATCGAGCAAACCGCACAAAAAATCATCTGCTGATGATTATAAATTCTATTTAACAATTGCACCCCACCCGTTGCAGCAACCGCTAACCAGAATGCAATCAAACCTACAAATAACCCAATACTAAAAGGTTTAAAATTAAATTCCCCTTGTAACACCGGTGGCATGAATTGATAAAAAGTGCTCCAGCTTAACTGAATCAATAATAAAACCAGCGACAACTGCAAAATAACCGGATTAGTTAACAATGCTTTTATGCCTTTAAATTGAAACAACGCATTGGTGGTGGTCGTATGCGTTTCTTTAAAAGAAAAAAACGCGCGCAGAATTGCAATCGCAGCAAACACCGCTGCGATCATGCAGGGTAGCGCAAAATTAATTTTATTAAAGAAAAAAGATTTGGCAAAATAACCAGCAATTATCGGCCCAGCAAATGCACCGATGGAAATAATAAATTGCAAATATCCCATTTGCACTACTTTTTCTGCGGGTGTTGTGACATCTGCCACGGTCGCTTGCGCTACCGGGTTCGTGCCCCAACACAACCCTTGCATTACCGCGCCCAATAAAACAAATGCTAATGTCCCCGATAAAATGCCGATGGTTGCAAAGATGGCAAATAAAAATGCGCCGCAAGCACCAATTAATAATACTTTGCGACGGCCAAAATTATCTGAAACCAAACTCAGCAATGGCCCCACCGTCACACTACTGATAAATGAAAGCGCGATACAAACCCCATACCATAAACTACGGGTGGCATGACTCGCATCAGCAGCAAATAAGGCAGAACTTTTATCGAAAAAGATAAATGTTAAAATAGAAGGAAATAAGATGCTAAAACTGGTCTGATCGAATAAAATAACCGAAAACAGCGTTTTTAACTTTTTATGAATAATGGGTACCTGTCGCATGGATCAAGTCCTCTAGTATTTTTAAGTACACCATCATAAAAGACCAAGCGTTATTTTGCAAGGACCGCATGTTTTGTCATTCTATGTCGGATCCGTCGCTACGCGCCTTGATCCGACCTACATTCTAATTATAGAATACGGCATAGTTTCCTAACCCTGATTCTAATGTCAAAAACCCCCGGCTCTATTTACATCGACTTTTTATCCAGCGCAATGCAATACCGCCGTGCACGCGTTGGTCGTAATAATGAGTTATTAGCCAAAGCTGTGGGAATCAAAAGTAATTATCGGCCGACGATTATTGATGCTACTGCCGGTTTGGGTGGTGATGCATTTATCTTGGCTTGTCTGGGTTGCAAAGTGCAGATGGTAGAACGATCATCCATTATTGCTGCATTGTTGCAAGATGGCATAGAGCGGTTATTAGCAGATGATAAATTTAAAGATTTATCTTTTTCTTTGATCAATGCTGATGCCGTTGTTTATCTGCAACAATTAGAGCCGCAAAATTACCCTGATGTGGTTTATTTAGATCCCATGTACCCTGAGAAAAATAAAACCGCATTACCTAAAAAAGAAATGATATTTTTACGCGCCATTGTCGGCGATGATTTAGATGCCGATGGTTTATTGCAAGCTGCTTTGGCAGTTGCACAGAAACGTGTAGTGGTCAAACGTCATCGTCATGCACCGGAATTAGCCGGTAAAAAACCGAGCCATGTAATAAACGGCCGCTCACAACGGTTTGATGTGTATCTTAAATAATCAATATCTACAAGGGTTCTTTCACTAGTTTCTTTTTAACTCCTGACAAATAATTTCTTTTAGTGCTCACTCTTTTCCCTGTTTTTGTTTCTAAATCTTTGCGAGCACTGCCAGCCACTTCTCCACCAGCGCGTGCGGCCGATCGATTTTCAATAAACCCTTGAGCATTTTTTTCTTTAGTAATTTCTGTAGTAGAAGCTTCTCCTAACATGCTAAAAATCAGTTCTAAATCTGTCATATGGTCGCGTAAATTTTCACGCTTAAGCCCCTTTAGCTTTTTGTATTCAGTCGGTGTAAATCCAAAAGTAGCTTTAGATATTTCAGCTGTTAAAATAGCATAATCATTTTTATCACCTACCTGGCGTTTTTTCCATTCATCAGTCAACTCTTCTCGTACTTGAATACCACGCATTCTTTTTTCAATCCAAGCATCAGAGTATCCTTTAGCTTTATAGATAGCGCGGGTACGCTTAGATGCCAATTCTGGATCTTCTATTTCTTGTATACGTTCATAACCCACTTTAGCCAACCAGCGCTTGAATGGCTCAGCTTTGGGAGAAGGGATGGATTGAATAATGCGAAATAGACTTTCTGTATTTGCGCAATCTGTTTCTCTCATTTTCCCATCCAGTGCTTTTAATTTCAACTGTCGACAGATTGTCGACAGTTCAGATCCTTCTTCATCCTTTACCCTAACCTTCATTCTATACCAATAATCTCGAGCATTTAGGCTGTCAGTTAATACTTCAATCACGTCTATTACCGAAAACCACCAAACGTCGTCATGAAATATTCTCCTAATTTTATGGTTATGAAAAACAACTATATGGCCTTCTGAACTCGATTTAGCATCAATGTTATTTTTAGTGGGAAGTGTTTTTTTCATAAGTTTCTTCTTCTATACTTTAAAATTTATTCATTATGTTTTTTTGAAAAAAAACATCATACGAAAAACGCAAGTCTTAATTGGTCTACTTTTTGGAAAAATTCAGTTATTTTATCATTCTCAAAAGGATAACTTAATCCAAATGATCCATTTTCAAAATTAACTAACACCTCAGTTTTCCCTTGTGCCAGATTAAAATCAATGCTAATTATCTTGCTAATAATAAAATTGGATGATTTTATTGCAGCAGTTGCGGTATCAATATCAATCTTTATTAAACGACGATCCGTGAGAATATAAACGATAATTCCAGGTTTATTTTTTGTTAAATTAGCATCAATTTTTAGGTAATCAATCGGCATATCACCATTGACTATTAGTTTGATAAAAGCGCTAATTTTAGCGGCCTCATCTTTATTAGGGGATGATTTTATATCAGAAAAAATTTCTTTCGTGATCTCATCTAATATTTTGGTTTTTTCAGGCATGAACGAGGATTCTTTTAGTCTTTTTAGGCTATGTTTATTATAATAAATATATTATTCTATAAATGCAAGTTTTTTAGCCTATAAAAGCAATTTGAAAATTGATGGCAAGATAGATTCCCGCTTGCGCGGGAATGAGACAAAAATACATGGATAAACATATATTGCAGTTAGTTTACGAAGACCGAGAAGTAAATGAGGCAAGAAAATCCCCCCGCCTCGCTTGGCGCTCGGCGGCCCCCTTTTTCAAAGGGGGCATCAAAAACTAACCCTCTACTGCAACCGTAGTAGTTGCATGTACATCGCGCATGGTCAAACGAATACGACCTTGGCGATCGATTTCCAATACTTTGACTTGGATTTTTTGACCTTCGCTCAATCGGTCGCTAACTTTTTCGACACGTTCTTCAGCGATTTGCGAAATGTGTACTAAACCATCGCGACCAGGGAGAATAGTTACAAACGCACCAAAATCGGTGAGTTTTGCGACTACGCCGTCATACACTTTGCCTACTTCAACATCGGCTGTTACGCGTTTAATGCGTTCAAGCGCGTCGTTGCAAGCAGCTGCATCAGGTGTAGCGATACGCACTAAACCATCGTCGTTAATATCGATAAGTGTGCCGGTTTCTTCGGTGATTTGACGAATAGTAGCGCCGCCTTTGCCGATTAAATCACGGATTTTATCCGGGTTAATACGCATAGTCATAATGCGTGGTGCGTAATCAGAAATTTCTGTGCGCGGATGATTCAACGCGTGGTTCATAATTTCTAAAATATGCAAGCGCCCTTCTTTTGCTTGATGTAATGCAGTTTCCATAATTTCTTTGGTGATGCCATCGATTTTAATATCCATTTGCAGTGCAGTCACACCATTCATGCTACCTGCTACTTTAAAATCCATATCGCCGAGATGATCTTCATCACCTAAAATATCGGTCAATACAGCAAAGCGATTGCCTTCTTTGATCAAGCCCATGGCAATACCAGCGACAGGTGCTTTAATCGGCACGCCAGCATCCATCAATGCTAAACTTGCGCCGCACACCGAAGCCATAGAACTAGAACCATTCGATTCAGTGATTTCAGAAACAATGCGCAATACATAGGGGAAAACATCTTCTTTCGGTAACACACCGATGATGGCACGTTTCGCTAAACGACCATGACCTATTTCCCGACGTTTAGGGCTGCCGACTTGGCCAGTTTCACCCACTGAGTACGGAGGAAAGTTATAATGCATCATGAACGGTTCGCGTGTTTCACCTTCTAACGCATCAATGATTTGCGCATCGCGATCGGTACCTAATGTTATTACAACTAATGCTTGGGTTTCGCCGCGCGTGAATAATGCAGAACCGTGTGTGCGGGGTAACAAACCGGTATTTACCGTGATTGGACGCACCGTGCGTGTGTCGCGACCATCGATACGTGGTTTGCCTGCTAATATATTGCCGCGCACGATTTTTTCTTCCACGCCTGCAAAAATATGCTCGACCATTTTTTCATTGATTTTCAATTCTTCATTCACATGCTTAGCAACTACTTGCTTACGCAGTGCATCAATTTTTGCTTTGCGTTCTAATTTTTCACGCAATTGATAAGCATCGGTCAATGACTCTTTGATTTCGCTGGTAACTTGTTCCAACAAATGATGATGCACAGTAGGTGGTTGCCAATCCCAGGCCGGTTTGCCTGCTTCTTTAGCCAATTCTTTAATAGCGTTAATGGCAGTTTGCATTTGCTGATGACCAAACATCACTGCGCCTAACATCACTTCTTCTGAAAGTTCTTTGGCTTCTGACTCTACCATTAACACCGCTGATTCTGTGCCTGCTACTACGAGGTCAAGTTCTGATGTAACGAGTTGTTCAAAAGTAGGGTTCAAAATATATTGACCATTATGATAACCCACACGTGCTGCGCCAATCGGGCCTTTGAAAGGTAAACCAGAAATAGCTAAGGCAGCAGATGCGCCTAATAAAGCAGGGATATCTGGATCAATTTCTGGATCCAACGATAACACGGTGGCGATAATTTGGATTTCGTTGTAGAACTCTTCGGGAAACAATGGGCGAATCGGGCGATCGATCAAACGAGAAGTTAAAGTTTCTTTTTCCGTCGGGCGACCTTCGCGTTTAAAATAGCCACCGGGAATACGGCCGGCGGCATAGGTGCGTTCTTGATAATGTACGGTGAGTGGGAAGAAATCCATACCAGGCTGGGCTTCTTTGACACAAACCACGGTAACTAATACAACGGTGTGGCCCATGGTGACAAGTACAGCAGCTGTGGCTTGTCTTGCCATCGCTCCGGTTTCGATTTTGACGTTATGTAATCCATATTGAAAAGTTTTTTGAATGGCTGTTAGTGACACGGTTTTTTCCTCTTGGCTTTATAATAAATAGTAATGATACTGAACAAAATAACTTCCTGTTATCAACCGGCTTGCCTGATGTCAACGCAGACGAAACTGCGTCCATGCGATCGTTGATTACGTCCATGTAATCGACGGTCTGCTTTTGACATTCAGTCAATCCGTTCGATAACTTTGGAAGTTATTTTATGTTTATTCCCAAGCAATAAAAATTAAGGCGAGTTTAACTCGCCTTAATTTCAATCTTGCTTTTCTTTCTCTCTCAACAATAACTTAGCCACGTAACCCTAGTTCTTGAATTAAGGTCGTGTAGCGTGGTTTATTCACACGTTTTAAATAATCAAGCAATTTGCGGCGTTTGCTTACTTTTTCCAACAGACCACGACGTGAGTGGTGATCTTTTTTATGAGTAAGAAAATGATTGGTCAGATGTTCAATTTCTGCCGTCAATAGGGCAACTTGAACTTCTGGAGAACCGGTATCATTGGCTTGTCGTTGATATTTGGTTAAAATTTCTGCTGTTTCTGGTCTTGCTGACATCATAGTATAATCTACCTCGGTTTCGCTAAATCGGCCTACATTGTAACGGGGTTGGTGTCCGGCTGCAATAGCATCTGTATAATTTACGCTAAACGCGCTATGCTTTGTTAAAAACTCGCTCGCCATGCTCATTTATACCGCATAAACTCCGCTGGCTCGCTCGTTTTTGCCTCGCCTAGCATCGTTTATCGCAAATTTTATAGCTCATAGGCTCTATTTGATATGCTTAAAAAATCGGTTTTATTACAAGAAATAGGCGCACGCCTGTTTGAACGCCTGAATTTAATCCGTTTGCAGCCTCATTTTATCATTGAGCTAGGTACCGGCCAGGATTATTTTACCCAAAAGCTGCAAAAACGCTTTCAGCCGCCCCAGTTATGGGTGGTCGATATCAGTCAAAATCTAAAATCAATGCCGCCCAAACGGCGGTGGTGGCAAAAACGGCCAGCGGTTATTTATGCCGAGGCAGGCAATATCCCCATCCCCGATCATTCGGTTGATTTGATTTTTTCTAACCTAGCCCTTAATCACTGCAACAATCTGCCATTAGTCTTAAGCGAACTTAAAAGACTATTGACGCCTAATGGGTTGCTACATTTTTCTGTTTTTGGCCCCGACACGCTAAAAGAGTTACCTGCTGTTTCGCATTCGTTTATCGACATGCATGATATCGGAGATATTTTGCAACGTAACCAGTTTACCGGCCCGGTGCTGAATATGGAAAGAATCTCCGTCGAGTACACTAACAAAACTAATCTAGAAGAGGATCTTATGGCCTTAGGCTTACAGCAAGCAGGCCTTTTACCCACCATCATCGAAAAATTCCCCACCACGTTTGAGGTTATCTATGGCCATGCCTGGGGATCACCCGCCCCCTCATCACTGGTCAAAAAATCACCGAATGAAATCCTGGTTCCGGTTTCACAACTTTTAAAAAATAAATCAATAAAATAATTCACAAAATCATAAATAGTGGTAGAATAATAATGCATCGTAGATTTTGTGATGCCCAAAACGATACTCTAAAATTGATCATTAACTTAACTCCATAAAAGTAGGTGCTATGAAAAAACTCAGCTCAATATTAAAAGCATTAATGGCAGAAATACGTATCACTGAATCCGAATTAGCAAGACGGACAGGGATTGGTCAGCCAGTTGTACACCGTATCGCTTCTGGCGAAACGGATAACCCAAAAGTAGGAACCTTAAGCCCAATGGCTAAGTTTTTTGCGCTCTCTATCAGCCAATTGATTGGAGACGAGCCACTGCCACCTAACCGTTTACCCGGTACTTTCAACCCTGGTGTCACCGGTTGGATCCAAATACCGCTGCTGTCGTGGGAACAAGCTTTAGAATGGCCGCACCTAACTGACCATTCCAAGCCAACCCAAACCATTTCTACCGATTTGCCTTTGAGCGAACACGCTTATGCGTTAACCGTTAAAGACACCACCATGGAACCACGTTTCCCGGAAGGCACCGTTTTGTTGGTTGACCCTGCTATTCAACCGGCTGATCGTGATTATGCTATTGTTCATATGGATGGTTATAAGTCCCCTACCTTCAAACAGATATTAATCGACGGTAGCACAACTTATATTAAACCGTTGAACCCCGACTTTAAAACGTTGGCATTGGATAAAAGCCATAAATTCCTGGGTGTAATGGTACAAGCCCGCATGGATTTTAAACTGCCGGTTGGGAAGTAGGGCTGTTTTTATAAACTTGTAGGTCGGATCAAGGAGCGCAGCGACGGATCCGACATGCGGTGCTTGAATCAATATCGCTGTCGGCTCCGCTTCGCTTGAGCCGACCTACATTAAATATACTGATCTCATGACCCCACAACAACGCCGCACTCTGTTCGCACGTTTTCACGCACAAAATCCACACCCCGTTACTGAACTTATTTATCATTCAACTTTTGAATTACTCATCGCTGTTATTCTCTCAGCGCAAGCCACTGACAAATCAGTTAACCTCGCTACGCAAAAATTATTTGCCGTCGCGAATACCCCCGCAGCTATTTTTAAATTGGGTGAAGATAAACTTAAGAAATATATTCGCACCATTGGCTTATTTAATACTAAAGCGAAAAACATTATTAAAACTTGCCAGATCTTAATTGAGCAACATCAGGCAAAAGTTCCGCATGATCGCCAAGCGCTAGAAGCATTACCCGGTGTTGGCCGCAAAACCGCTAACGTTATTTTGAATACCGCTTTTGGTGAACCAACGATAGCGGTCGATACCCATATTTTTCGGGTGGCTAACCGCACCAAATTAGCCACGGGGAAAACACCGGCAGACGTAGAAAAAAAATTACTTAAAGTTGTTCCAGCGGAATATTTAAAAGATGCGCACCATTGGTTAGTGTTGCACGGCAGATATGTTTGCCTGGCGCGCAAACCGAAATGCCCAACCTGCCTTATTGCCGATTTGTGCGGGTATAAGCATAAGACACAGATTGTTACCTCTCAGTAATCGCCTGATAATGACCCTGCTTGCATGGCATTACTCCTTATAATTTAATTTTTTAATAAAAATTTCTGTAATATATTCACCAATGGGTAAACTGGATGTCGCTGCAGGCGATGGTGCATTACAGGTGTGTAGAATACGTGGGGTTTCTTTAAATAAAAATTCTTCAATTAGCTCCCCAGACCGAGTTACCGCTTGCGCTCTAACACCTGCGGGATAATAAAATAAATCACTAGCAACAATTTGCGGGAAATATTTTTGTACCGCTTGCAAATAAAATTTTTTGAATAAAGAGCCTTTAAGTTCATTTAATGTTGATTTAAAATGCTTTTTAATTATTTTCCACGTGCCAGGATAACTCAATATTTCCCAGCAATCCCCCCACTGAAACGCTTTCCATTGATACCCTTCACGGCTAAAAGCCAACAAGGCACTCGGCCCAACAGTGACAATATCACTCATTTGCGGGGTAAAATGCACACCCAAAAATGGCAATGCTGGATTGGGTACCGGATAAATTAAATGTTTAAAAAAATTGTTATAACGGCTATCTAACTGATAATACTCGCCACGAAAAGGAATAATTTTGAAATCAGCATTAATGCCAGATAACTTTACTAACCGATCAGAAAATAAACCGCCACAAGTAATTAAATAACCACATTCATATTTTTCAGATGTATTAGTATGAATAATGACACCACTATTAGTTTCATTAATACCACATACCGTTTGGTTAAAGTAAATATCCCCTCCCAAACTTTGATAGATCTCAGCATATTTTTGGCAAACTGTTTTCCAATTAACTATGCCAGTTTCATGCACCAATATTCCACCTGCGGCATTAATTCCAGCTTGCCTTTCCTCTACTTCATGGCGATTAAGCATTTGGACAGTTAATCTATTTGCATCGCATCGCTCTTTTAACGCATGCATCCATTCCAACTCCTCATCGTTGGTAGCCACTATCAGTTTTCCTGGCACTCGAAAAGGAATTTTATGCTCCGTACAAAATGCTGTAGTCGCCTGATTTCCTTTTATACAAAATTTGGCTTTAAGACTTCCTGGCTTATAATAAACACCAGCATGAATAACTCCACTATTATGGCCTGTTTGGTGGAAACCCACGCTGGCTTCTTTCTCTAGCACGGCTACTTTCAAAGAGCGGTCATGCTGCAATAGTTGCATAGCTGTCGAAAAACCAACTATGCCACCGCCCACAATAATCACATCATAATGTTTTGACATGGTAGAAACTCTGTTTTTCAACTATCCGTATAAAGTTTTTTAAACATGCTAATAAATCCATCACGTTCCCCCTCAAGAAAATATATTTAATCCTGTTGATCCGAATTTTCACGAGCTTTTAATAACTCAGGTGTTACCCAAGCACTGTTAACACCCCAACAATAAAACAATAACGCTGCTAATGCAACGGCAAGTTGATCCCACCCCGCTGTTAATAAACCGATGCCACCAAATGCTTCGCCACCTAAATATGATAACAATGCCATCACAAAAATATAGACAATTAACCATAATGAAGCTTTTAATTGCTTAGCGAAATTTACCCAGCCATTTTTGTGTTCATAATAAAAATAAATGATTAAACCCAATGACAACACTAAAATAATTTGCCCGGTTAGTGGCCAGCATGACCAAAAAAATATTAAGCTGACAATCGTAAATGCTAACGGTGCTATAACTGCCAGAAAAGGTATTTTAACGTACTGTTTTAAACCACTGGAAATTTTGCGCAAACCCATTACAGCGACTGGCCCGGTTAAATATGAAAACACTGTTGCGACCGAAATCACAGCGGCCAAACCTCCCCAACCACGATAAAAAAATAAAAATAATAAACTCACGGCAAAATTTATCCACATAGCACCGCGGGGGATCAAAAACTTTTCGTGTAATGTTCCTAAAAAATTAGGCATGTGCCCATGTTTTTGCATCCCATAGAGCATACGCGCCGAGCTTCCCATATAAGCAACACCAGTTGCAGATGGCGATATAATCGCATCGGCATATACTGTTAATAATAATACGTTTAAATTGAGCGAAATTGCTAACTCAGCAAAAGGTGAGCTAAAAGAAAGGGCATGCCAAGATCCCCCTTGTAAAACAGAGGGCGAAATTGCGCCAATAAAAACGATTTGTAGTAAGACATAAATAATCAGCGTAATTAGAATAGCGAGGATAACCGCTATCGGCAATGTGATATGCGGCCGCTTTGCTTCACCGGCAAAATTAAGCGGCGTTTGAAACCCATTAAATGAAAAAATAATGCCACAGGTAGCAACAGCAGTTAACACCGCTGACCAACCATAAGGCGCAAATTCTTGTGCGGTTAAATGAAAATTATCATGATGAAAGCTAGTCACAAATAACATGACAATAGTAAATAAAGGCACGACGATTTTAATAATAGTAATGCTGACGATAAAACGCATTAATAATTTTACCGTCCAATAATTCATTAAGAAAAAAATAACAACTAAACCAACTGCAGCTAACAAACCATAATTGGTTAATTGGCCAGTAGCAGGTGTAAATAACAATTGGCACCAGCTAAAATGCCATGAACATAAATATTGAATAGATGCCGTAGCTTCAGCAGGGATCGTGGTGACAATAGCTAACCAACTTGCCCATCCAGAAAGAAAACCCGCTAAAGAGCCATGCGAATAATTGACATAGCGCGCCATACCGCCAGATTTGGGAAATAAAATAGCTAATTCAATGAGAGTCATGGCTACTAATAGAATGGAGAAACCACCAATGACCCAAGAAAGAATAGCTGCTGGCCCTGCTATTTTTGCAGCATTATAGGCTCCAAACAACCATCCTGAGCCTATAATACAGGTAATCCCTGTCATGGTTAAACTAAGTGTGCCCAGTGTACGTAATGTAGTGCGTGGTTTCATTAGTTGTTACCTCCTGAATGCAGAATAAAACAATTATTTTGCAGGAGTGTATAAACAACGTAACGATTTGTTACAGATTGTAAACAATGCGTTAAATCCCCCCTAACCCCCCTTTTTCAAAGGGGGGAACAGGAAGTGCATTTTTCAAGAAGAGGAGAAAATTCAAAACGCCGATTTGCGGTGGATCAATAAACCAATGCCAAATACCAATAACCAAACCGCATCAATGGGTGCTGCTGCGCGTAATACTTGATCATAAACTCCAGAGATTGCACCGAATTTATCGAGCAGTGCGATTAATAAATAAATACCGGCTATTATTCCCGTGTAACCAATCCATTTTGGAAAACCAGGTGAACGCAACATGGCAGCACTGGTAAGAAAAAAACCAAATGCTTGAACATACTGAGGTTAAAAAGCCACCTAAATAAGTACCTAAATAAGTATTTAATGATAATAACAAACCTGACAACACCACACGTTCGGCATCATTGGCTTGCACATACGTCAAAGCAATATACCAATTCACACTGGGCCAACGCATTAAACAGAGAATAAAACCAAGAATAGCGATCATGGCAAAAATCAATGCTAGCAACATGCTGCCTTCACTCTCTTCTTTAAAAGCATAATAAGCACCGATGCTGCCCGGCACTAATAACAAAGGCAGTAATGAAAGCAGTGTGAGCATAATCGCCAAATGGAGGCCGCCCGATAAAAAAACCGGTATCACATCTTTGTCGGGGCCGTGTAACACATCGGGGTAATTAAAAAATACTTTGAGGTAAACTTGGGTGCCAATATAAAGAAAAGTAAAGAGGATGAGTGACCACCCTCCCACCATGATTATTTTAGACTGTTTCATAACACTCTCCCTTATTCTAAAAGTTTCCTAATCAACACTAGACACAACCTTTCGACTAAAAGAACGCTGATATCGACGCAGTAATTGCATCAGCAGAACGGCCGGTGCCACTTGCTTGCACAGAGATACCTTGCCCTGTCGCCGTGCTGCCGCTGCTATAATTGATATCATGCCTATATTCTAAGCTCTCGACCGTATCACGCCAAATCGAGGTGTTGAATGTCGCAATATAACGTTGCGCAGGTAATAAAATGGCCAAAGCATCTTTACTAAAACCATAGCCAACTGCAAAACCACTGGGTCTACCCAATATATCGAAACTATAGTTAAGTTCAGAGTTGAATGCTGCTGGTCTTGCACCGACGTTGTTCATTGTCATATTCATGGGTGAAAAACTCGTGGTACTGCCAATATATTCAGTCGTAAGCGACCATTTACCGATACCTAAATTACCGTGTAAATCATAAGCAGGCACGCGGTGAACTAACAGTTCACCAGCTGAGGTAGGTAGGCCTCGGCCTCCGCCAAACCCTGGGAACCCTGTAGGAATATACGATTTCAGATCACCTGGGGTTATATTAGTGCCTTGCATACCTTCAGAATCGGCAATATTACTGATTAAACCGCCGCCTAAATTACCGTTCCAGTTAGTTTCTGTAATATTGTAATCAACATTGCCGCCTAATTGGTTGATTTGATCAGTGCCACCCGCTGTAGCTGAACTATCACCTCTGAAAGTATACATAGAAGCACTAAGGCCATTCACCGTGCCTGCTTTATCATAACCTAAGGCAATTTCACGACCTTTAGTGCGCGCCAATAATCGGGTCAAGGTGTTACTGATCATGTTGCTGTTATATTGACCAAAAGCCACATAAGCTTGCCCAATGGTTCCGTACATCGGAAATTTATTAAGATCGCCAATGGTGACAAAACCACGGTTTAAGTAAAGGCGTGAATTAAACGCCCGCTGCCCTGTTGCAGGCGGGGTATTATCATAGGTAATTGCCATAAAGCCGGTAACCCAGGGGTCAACGACAATATTGGTGTCGATTTCAGCCGTGGCTAGATCGATGTCACTGGTTTTATCGCCGACAAACGGCCTTGATTCATAGGTATAACCTTGTATTTGACCACTCATTTCGACAAAAGGGTGAGTAGGAAACGGTAGCCCTAATTGGGTATAAACATTTTCCGCTTTTTGACGCTGTTGGATTAAATTCAAATCTTCGTTCACAAATGGAAGGTTAACGATGAGATCAGAAGCATTAAACTCCGAATGCACGCCAATATAAGGCGAAGTGGTCACTGGCTCACCACCGATATAAGATGGGGAATCAACTAAAGGTTCGACCGGTACCAAAACAGGAGTAGCTGTGCCTTGCAGATTAGTTTTTTGCAAACCTACTTGTTGGGTTAACGTCTGCGGATTGCCATTACTATCGGGCTGAGTCTGCATTCTGACAGGCGGCCCCAATGGAACACCGGTGGCACTAATGGGTTGTACTTGAGCGCCAGCCACATGCCGGTGATGGACGGATTCACCCGCCTGCTGTTGGGCTTCTACCGTTTTCAGCTCACCCTTTAATTCATTCACTTCTGCGCTAAGTTGATCCATACGCTTAGCGTAGGCCGCCAGCATTTGCTGGTCAGTCATCGTAGTCGCTGCTGGTGCATTGGTATCTGCCAATGCCGGTATATTCACTATCCCTAGTAAACCGAATCCTATTGCCACAGGTATTTTTTTTCTAAACTTCATGCTACGACTCCCGTTTTATGATGATGAAATTCGATATTACCAACCCCCAACAGCTTTATTACCAAATTCCTTGGGCGGCGGCAACAGTTTTGTGCGATTTTATTTCGCTTGCAATATATTTTTTTTACTATTCTTAAGGATTATTTAAGGTTTTTTAGGGTATAATGGGCGAATTATAGATAGCTAGAACTCAAGAGGAAGGTTTATGCCTACTGATTCCCAACAACTGACGGCAATGGTTAATAGCCTAGAGAACGCCCCGGCCGTGCGGAAAGAACCGATTTCCGAAAAACCACCTATTTTACATATATTGGACGATGCAGATATTCTTCCAGCTGTTTTGACTACAATCGTATGGCAATTCTTAGAAGATATAGATAAAGAAAAAGCAGCTTTTATGGTACTTTTAAGTAGTGCCATCTATAAACAACCGACTATTATTAGCAGTCAGCCTCAAGAAACCATAACCCTGTTTGTGAAATTGTATTTCTCACCGCAAATTATTTCATCATCGCCCAGCTTAGATGATCTTTTAAAAGCACAGAACAAGCTCCATATCTGTCAATCAGATAAAACAGCAATACAACAACCACCTGATTACACTGAACAAAATACTTACGTTGTGGTGTCGATCTCAACTTTGACTCGAAAAGCTCAAAAACCACTCAATGCAGCATTTTATAAAGCAGGGAGCACAGCTTCCACAGTACTTGCTCCTCGTTTGTCGACAACCAATATTTCAAAAATAATCGTACACATTGATGGGGCTTGGAAAAAGATTACTAACCCGCTATTCGACAAAGAGCAACCGCATTTGGATTTTTACCAAATTATAGAGGATGGGGTTAAGAAAGAACCATCATTACCTGCGGCGCGTGATGTAGGCGTTTCCTTAGGTGGTGCTCTCAACAAGCGCATTCCATTTAGACCGATTCAAAACTCTGCTCTTAACTCATTTGTAGCACCGACTGTTTGTATACGTTAGCTTGGGACCCTTCTTATACCAGGTCCAGATGGCGGGGACATCTTGATACCATCAGGTAATGTATCATTTTTTGCATCTGCAGCTTGGCTCGCAGCTCGTTGCGCATGCGAGACTGCAAAATTAAGAAACTCAGTGAGATCATTGTTCGTATTTTCAGTTTTAAACTCACTTAGTTTTGTCACGAGTGTTTGCAGTGAAAACAACGGCTGCAAAAAAGGCTGCAATATATCTTTAAGTGGTTGAATATCTATTGGGGATGACCCAAACATAGCGCTATCTTTATGTGCAGAACTCGCATTAAGATCATCCAACATCGCAATAAAAACGGCAGCCATCTTTTGCTCTTCTCGTGGATATTTTTCATCCTCTAATGATAAACCACTGATGATAGTAGCATAAGCTAGTTTGAACTGTTCAACTTTACTCTTACTCGCTGGCTCTTGCTTCACTTCAGCGACTATCAAACTTCTCTTTGCAACATCAACTAGCGCGCCGATGTCAACTAATCGCTGAACCAGTCTATGATTATCAGATCTTATAGCCAAGAATAATGCATTATGTCCGTGTTGATCAGTACACGAACGAAGTTGTGTATATAAAAATTGTGCTAACTGATTATCTTTGCGGGTCAAACGATTTCTTTCCGTAGGCACCACATCCCACGCATCTGCATAGTCAAGTAGTTCTTCCACTCTGGCTAAATCAGCCTTATTAATCGCATAGGCAACATCGTCGGGAATAAACTTTTTCAACATGACTTCATAAGAATCCGGCTTAACGTCTATTATGAAATCTAACACATTTTTTCCATCATCATTTTTGACGCCAAACGGTACAAATTTTTCTTTTGCTGATTGCAACAGTTGCAATAGCCCCCATTTTCTTTCTTTTGCAAGTAAATGCAAAAAAGTATCGCCGTTTATATCTTGTCGATGTGCCAGATCGTTAAAATTCCATTTTAATATTTTCTGCCGCTCGCTAAGTTTTGCTGCTGTATTTTTATCATCTTCACCTTGGTTTACAATAGTCATTAACTTTTGTATTTCGTAAGTAGTTTTTATTATTTCTAACTGAGCAAGCAAACGCTGACCCTTTTGATCTAAGCTGCCCTGCTCGTTATTTTTAGTTAAAACCCTAATTAATTCTTCTGTTAACTGAATGGCAGTTGTGTAATTGTGATTTTTCGTCGACCAATCAGCGCCTGCGTTCAGCAATAGTTTTACAATCTGTATATTTCCTAATTTAATAGCCTGATGTAAAGCCGGATCACCTGGTTTGTTTCGTTTATTAATATCCGCGCCTGCCAGCAGCAACAATCTAACCATAGCCACATCCTGCTGTTCAATCGCCCGATGCAGAGCAGTTTTTTCATCTTTATCGGTGACATTGATAACGGCTTTATAGTCTGCATCGTATTCTGGTCTTTTTTCTTCAAGATTCTTTGCTCTAGTTCGATTATTTTTAGTAGGTACCTTATCGTTTTGAATAACTGAATTTATAAATTCTATAATCAGTTCAGGATTATCCATAGACAATAAAATTAGAAATAACTTTTGCTTATGTTCAACATTTGTCAAAATGCTATTTACGTATCCAATGACTTCAGCACCGCAGTTGCTATAAGCCTCAAGGATAATAGTAGGCAAAAGCTTTGTGGGATATAATTCGACCTGCCTTAAAATTTCGCCTGCATAAATACGGATTAATCCACCCATTAATCTGTGATTTTCAGGATCTTTAGCAGCGCCTAAACTGCTAAAAAATTCTGCTTGTTGGATGAGCTTTAATATACCCTCTTGATGATCAGAAAACGTCGCACTCATACTTGCTACCACCTGCAAACCCGCATCAAGTGCAATCTGTCGCTGTTTTTTTATATCGCGCCCAAGCTTTGCTTCACTGCTTGCATCTTCTTTGACAGACTCTTCGTCTTCGGCTTTGGCTTCGTCTTTGGCTTTTTGCGCTCTTATTGCAGCAACTGGATCAAGAGCAAGTTCAACATCAATAAACTGCGAGATTGCTTGTTGCCAATTTTCCTCTTTCAGCAGTGCAGCAATTTTATGCTCAAATAAAATTTTTATTATTGCCACATTTCCTTTACTTAATGCTATGTAAAAAGCTACTTTATTTTGATCAATTGAAAGGTCGCAACGATGCCTTAAAATAAGTTTCACCATTGCTGGGTTATCGTGCTCCACTGCCCAAAAGAGTGGTGTATAACCATCGATTTCCATATCCACATCAATACTTTTAATGAACTGACTAAGGCCCTTTCTTTTTACATCTACTAAATCTTTCGCTGCATCAAATTTGTTTTCTCTTACTGCCCGATAAAATAGCTTTTCAGCTATTGCAATAGATGGACTATTTTTCACCACCATATTTAATGGAGTTTGACCCACTGAATTTCTTGCATTAAAACAATCAACCTGATAATCGAGCAACAATAATATTTTGGAACGCGCTTGTGCCTCTATTGCCAAATGTAACGGGGTATTACCGTCTTTATCTGGGAGGTTTAATTCTGCCTTATATTCAATTACTAATTTGATAATTGCATTTGTCTCAGCATAATGCAATGCGGTACGCCCTTTTGCATCTTGGAAATTTACATTTGCGCCTAACTTAAGAAGCTTCTTAACTCGCGCATGATTACCTTGTTGAACAGCACTGATTAATTCAGCTCCTGCAGCGTTTTTCCAAGCAAGCTCTATTATCGTCTGATCTGGCGATTCTTTTGATCCTTCTATAAACTTGCTAATTGCAACATCATCATCTTGAATTAATAATTGCTTCAAATGATCAAAATAAATTGCGCGCTTAACATCATCTGACCATTCTGGATTCATCGTTAAAATAGTATTTGACGCTTGTGATTTAACAATATGGTTTTCAAACAACACTTGCACTACCTTCGCATTGCTATTGGTTGTGGCTAAATCCAGTGCAGATCTGCCTTCTGCATCTCTTGCATTAACATTCGCGCCATTTTCAAGTAATTTTTTGACCCCATCGGCATCACCAATTTTTGCGGCATGCAGCATCATGACGTTCTTTAGCAAATAACTCCTAGGGGTCCATGCTAATATTAAATCAATCTGACCCATGGCACCTGCGTCTGATCTTTGAGAAATTAAAGCGCCCCGCGCTAAAAGAATTTCAAATATTTGAGCACAACTTTCAGTCTCTGACACATAATCTGCATTCAGCATCGAATCAACAGGTGTTGTTCCAGAATTATTTTTCACATTAACTTGTGCGCCATTAGCAAGTAACCATTGCACTATGTCTAATTTTCCACTTGCTATCGCCAAATGAAGTGCAGTATCTCCCTGATTATTCAATGGATTATTGATATCAAATTTTATAGCTTCATCTTTTTTTTCTCTTTTTTCTTCTAAAGTTGACGACGGTTGTAACAATGCTTTCACTAAACCTAGACTCTGCTCCTTTATTGCTAAAGGCAATGCAGCTTTTGTATCCTCGAAGTCAAAAATTATTGTAGTAGGATGTGCATCTTTATAATCAAGAAATAAATCAATCACTGCAAAAAGTCTTGCCTTAGCAGCAAGTCGTAACGCACTATATCCTTCATTATTTAATTTACTAATATCAGCGCCGTGGTCAAGCAGCATTTCGATAATTTGTAGATATTGATCCTTGAAGCCTATATTCTCTGGCACCATCATTTGCTCGATACAAAAAAGCAACGGGGTATTGCCATACTCTTGATCAACAGCATTAATTTCATCTATTGAAAATTGGCTATCTTCAAAACCTTCTTTGATTGCATCTATTTCAAAACCTTCAATAAGCTCACGTAATGACATATTCTTACTCTCGTTAATTTTTCAATTTAGCTCAACGTACAATAACCTACCCCTACAAGCACCCTAAAACCTAATCCTTTAGTTTAAGGATAGCTTATTAATACCCGCATGGGTGAGTAATCATTAAATACTCAAATGCATGGGTAATTTATTCTGGCCTTTTTCTGCACACTTAAGGCTTCCTTAAGGTTTTTGGGGTATAATAGGGGCTCGATTACGGTCAGCCTAACGGAAACTAAGAGGGAGAATATATGGCACTATCAACTGAAGATATCACCGCATTTATTGACATGTTGCAGGGAGATAAACACGTCAAAAACAAAGCCATTTCTGCATTCATGCAGGAAATTGGCTTAGGCTCACACCTACCCAGAGTGCTATCGAACATCGTTTTAGATTATTTAGGTGTCGACCCTAAACAAGATAAAATCTACATACGTATTTACTTTCCTGCCGATATTCTTGCAAAAATAAAAGTTCAAGCTTTAAAAGAAGAGAATAAAGGTACTCCAATATTAGAACTTTTATTAAAACAAGTTACCAAATTTGAAATTTTTCAACATCTTAAAACAGCCAAAAAGGCTAAGCCAACTGAGAGCGCTGAAGAAACCCATATGGTACTCACTGTTCCTACGGTTCCCCAAGACAACTATTTCGTACAACCTGACTTTTATGAAGCCACTAAATATGCTTCTACCTTTAAAAGTTTATTAACGACAGAAGATGTAGCAGAAGTATTAGTATTTAATCGTACTAAATGGGAAGAAATACAAAATTTACACCAAGATAAATTAGGCGCCAATTATATTAGCTGGCATCGACTTGTCCAAACTAATACCCAGATAGCAGAGAACCCAAAGTTTGCTCTGCCTGGTTCAAAAACTGCAGCATTAGCAGCAAGCATGGATAAAGTTTTTAAATATTTTCACCCAACTGTCGCAGAAAAAACAGTAGATTCAGCACCTAACAGAAGTGAATCACCCAGAAGGTTAATGCAATAAACTATTTTTAGTGTTTCAATAGCTTGGGCGTATTCTTGGGTTTCTCAGGAAGATTCAAGTTAGAATTATCCACTTTGGAATCATCCATAGGACGTTTTTGTTCCGCAGCATATTTCGGAGCGGGTCGTACCTGTTCACGGTATCGCGCCTTACCCACTTCTTGATCAAGCACAATTTCCACAAATGCTTTTAAACCAACCTCTTTTGGTGACGGGTCTTTTTGACGTATGTTTTTTATTTTATTAAACAAAGCCTCTAGTTTATTACTATCTATCGGTTCTTTAGAATTAAGCGATAGTGTTATTAATTCCAAACACGCTCTTGCATATGCATCTGTTGGGCTAGGGTGGCGTTCGCCAAACCCCAGTCTGCCTGTACTAAACTGGTCTTTTTGATTATCTAAAATATTTGCCAATTTAAACAATTTATCATTTGCACTTACGCCTTGTGTGACGCTAGGCGCTTTATACCACTTATCCACTAATAATTTTTGTGCTTCAGCAAAGCAATCACTATAAAACACATATTCTTCTTTATTTTCTTCAAGCTTAGGAGGTAACATATCCTGTTGTTGAATATAAGGATACAGCAAAGGTCTAAAACCTCGGGCCTCTTGTCGTTGCTCAAGATCAATTGCCGTTTGCCCTTGTTGGTTAGCAATGTTACTTTTTGCGCCATGATTCATTAAAAAAAGCTTTAATGGGTTACAAGCAATGCTACCGGCTAATAAATGAAGTGGCGTATCACCCGCTTTATTCTGGGCATTAATATTAGCGCGATTTTCGAGCAACAAATTTAATGTTGGTAATGCTGCTTCCAAAACTTTCGTGACTTCTATCGTTCCATATTGTGAGATAATAGCATTATACATTGGCTCAATTAAAGCTCTGATAAACTCATGCAGTACCGTATCGCCCTTTTCATTCTTTATAGTAAGATCTGCTTTGTAGTACTTCCTGCGTTCTTCGCCATCGGGTAAACGTAAGTGTGCAAAATCAGTTTGGTCTTCTTGTGCAATTCGATCTGTCCAAAATCCTAAAGAATATACTCGCGGTTTTAATAAAATAGACAGAATATCATTACGAACAGTACGCACTGCTAAATGAGCTGCAGTGTCACCATTTGTATTTTTTGCATCTAATGGGAAAAATGTAGTACCATGCTTAAAACCATGGTCAAGCAAAAATTCTACTGCGCTTGCATTGCCTTCTTTTACTGCTAAATGAAGTAATGTATTGCCATCCTTATCGCGATACTCTTTAATGATATCTGCCATAACAGCATCATTAGGCAAGCACTGTATTATTTTCATTATTTCATCAAATTTAGTTGGTTGCTTATTTAATACTGATTGCAAATTTTGTTTGAGTGTTTCAGCTAATAAATCTATAATTTCTTGCGCTGCCGAAGTGCCTGCACCTTTTTCATCTTGATTTCCTAATGCCGAATTTAACATCACGATTGCCATTTGTACCGCACCTGCTGTTACTCTCACATCATACTTGATCAAATCAGCTACTAATTCCACATTGCCTTCAGTAATAGCACACATCAACGCGTAATTATTTTCACTTGTATCAAGACTACCCTCAATTGTTTCTAATATTGTGCTTATACGCACACCATATGGGATTGGAGCCGTGCTAACCTCATCCATGAGTTTTTCTACCATTATCAGTTTATTGCGTAAAGCGTCTTCTGTTTCGTATTTGGTGAGGGCCCTTATTATTTCAGGGGATATCGCTGGTCCTTTTTTAAGTAATAAATCTTTTATTATTTCTTTACAATCTGTAATTTGATTATTTTGTAACAAAATTCTTTGTACTATTTCTAAATGATTATTCTCAACTGCCAATCTTAACGGCGTTTTACCTTCTTTGGTAACAGCATCAAGATCTGCACCATGCGCAAGCAGTCTTTCAAAACACTCCAACTTTCCGGCGGCGGCTGCTTTATGCAATGCCGTTTCCTCGTTAACGGTAGTTAACTTAACATTAGCACCATCAGCCAACAATATTTCTATACCTGCTAGATTTCCTGCTGCTGCAGCTTTGTGGAGTGGGGTTTCTCCTTTGTTGTTCTGTTCATTAACCAAATCTTCATAAACCAATTTTTCAATGGCGGTTTTATTCAAATCTTTTTCTACCGCAAGATGTAATGGTGTATCCCCATTTTTATTCTTCATTTTTGCTAATTGCAATGGCATATCTCTGAATTGGTCACCCTCCAACAACACATCCACCACTGCTGGCTTATCCTTTATTATTGCTGCGTGAAGCACATTATTACCGTCGAGATCTAGCGCATCGATTTTAGCACCTAACAATATTACATGTGATACAACATCTGCTTGCCCATGGTCAACGGCAAAAATTAACAACGGCTCACCTGCTATGCCTTCATCAAGGACCGTTTTAAAAATATTTTCTTGTGATTTAACCTGCGCTTGCATTTGCAGTAAAAAATTTATAATCTGTTGCGAACCACGTTCAATTTCACGCTTGAAGATTTGTTTAAATATCGCTTTGGATGTAGGGTCTTTCTTGTCTAACAAGTCTGCCAATACGGGTTGTTTTCTATTAAAAGCATCAGCGCCGTGATCTACCAATGTATTAATTACACTGATCATAAATTCAATTATCTTTTGATTTTGTGGATTTTCCTCTGCATCTTTAGCATCTTTTTCGGGCAACTCATCATCAAGAATCTTTAAAGCAAGCAACAATTCTTGCCCTCCTTTGCCGCTGCCAAACTTGGCATATCGCTCATCTACCAACAAAACTTGTATAAGCCCACGAAATAAATCTGAATTCCGGTTTGCTTGAAAAAATTTTAAAGCAGAAAGCAATGCATTCTGATTCGATTCAAAACCTACCCCCAAAGCTTTCTTTATATCTTCTGTTGGAGTTTCAACCTCATCATTTGCTGAATATTCGGCAATATGCTTCAAAATCAGGTTTAATATTTCGGTATGGTTTTTTTCAACAGCAATTTTCAGTGCTTGCTGTAATGGATCTCCTTCTTGAAAATAGAGACCGATATTTTTTCCCTTCATCAGTAGTAATTTAACCGCGTCAACCAATTTATATTCTACGGCAAGTTGTAAAGCTGACTTGGTAGAATCTTTATTTGCTTTTCTATCTTGCTGAATAAGCAGCAATTCAACCGCATTACTACGTCCATTTTCTATGGCAATTTGTAAAGTAGATTTTTCTTCTGTAACTTGGGCAGCAGCCACTGCTGTCACAGGCGTGGTAAGCGGTGCAGGTTCTCCTTCTTTAAAAAATGTTACTGTTTTTTTAGGAGTTTTTTTAGGAGTTTCTTTTTGTTCAGGTATCACCTTTTGTTCAGCAATCTTTTTTTGTACGTTTAAATCTTCTAAATAATTCAATAATAAATTTACGATATTAATAAACTTTTCTTGTGTGGCTGGCCCTTCTTCATTTTTACTCTCTTGCTGGCTATTGCCCTCTTGTGCGGCAATTTCTATGCACTCGTTAACAGATGCTTCTTTAACAAAACCTCGATCAAGCAACAGCTTAATCAACTCAAAATCACCGTTTTTAACTGCCATGAATAAAGCAGCATCCTCACCATGCATATGTAGCTTTTCTTCTGGTTGTTGTTTGTCGACCGCAGATAAAATCGCCTTTACCATAACCATAGAATTATTATAGATAGCCAATTTTAAACCTTTTTCTAACATATCTGGTTCTACAAACCCTCTTTTAAGAAGCGATTGTACGAATTCCATATCACCACTTGCTGCCGCCAAAATAAAGACCCGATTTTCTCCAGCGACCTTCTCCGCTCCTGGTTTTTTATTTTTATCAATTGTAAGTTGAAAAAGTGTCTTAACAACATCTATGGCAACTAAAGGCACTATTGCTATTGGAGGTATTGGTTGGTCAGATGTAAAATTAAGCACATTTTCGATAGCTTTATATTGTTGTTCTACAAATAACTCAAAGGCTGTTTTATTATCTTTATTCGGTGTAAAAAAATTAGCTATGCTATTTGCTGAAACTGCTTTTTCATCTTGCTTAGCATCTTGCTTAGAAAGCCCCATAAAAAACCTTAGAATATCCACCCTACCTTCTTGTGCTGCTAAATGCAGCGGAGTGTTTCCTTCTTTATCTTGTGCATTAATATCTGAAAACCCAATTAATAATTGCAATACGTCTAAATGACCCTCCCTTGCAGCTAAATGTAGCGCAGTTTCACCTTTTTGAGTTCGAGTCGAAGTATCTATCGGTACCTCTTTTTGAAAACTTCGTAATGATTGTCCGCCTGGAGAATCATCTAAAACACTAAAAAACGAAGCTGTCCCTTCCCTTGTTAATAACTTAGAACTGTCTGATTGTGTATGCCCTAAAAGGATTTCTACTATTTCTGAGAAGCCATTTTTCGCCGCTAAATGCAGTGCAGTATATTGATTTGAATCAAGCGCATTGATATCAACAAAACCTCTATTAAGAACCAGTTTAATTAATTCTTTATCGCCCTTTGCTGCTGCCGCGTGCAATGCCCATCGTTCTCCCGTCACAAATTCCTTACTATCCCCCTGTGTTTTATCAATCTGTTCCAATAATAATTTTGCGATATCCAAATGTCCGTTTTTTACCGCTATAGATAATAGCGTATCTTTGCCATGATAAGGGCCCATCTCTATAGGTGGATCAACCCCAAGCAAAGATTTAACCGTTGCCAACTCTCCCGCCGCAACCGCTTTACGAAGCTGATCTTCAGGTTTATTTTCAGATTTCTCAGCTAGCATAACTCACCCCCACGCTCTACTATCCGTAGTATGCAGAAAATATCATCCTCACTTAAAGGATAGACCATTAATGAGCATTGAGTGAGTAGTGGAAGAATCCATTAGTGCATGATTTAGGGGGATTGTGGCATGGGGGAGGTGGATTCCCGCCTGCGGGGGAATGATAGCAGTACTAAGCTTTCTCTTTATGAGCTTTCTGCTTCGCCCGCTTGCGGCGTTTGCCTGACATAATATTTAAGATTTCGACGAAAATAGAGAAAGCGATGGCAAAATAGACATACTCTCTTGGTACATGGAAGTTAAATCCATCGGCGATTAGCACTGCACCCACTAATAGTAAAAAGCTGAGCGCAAGCATTTTTAAGGTAGGGTATTTTTGCACAAAACGGCTGAGGAATTCACTAGCTACTAACATCAGCAATACTGCAATAATGATCGCAACTGCCATGATAATAAACTCTTGCGCCATACCCACAGCGGTGAACACGCTATCGATCGAAAAGATAATATCTAAAAACATTATTTGCACCAACACCCAACCAAAACGCGCTGACCCTTTAGGGCCATTATGATTTTCTTGTTCAACTATACCTTGATGAATTTCGTTGGTGCCTTTCACCAATAAAAATAGCCCACCAATTAGCAAAATAATATTATGTAACGAAAAAGATTGATCATTAAAAGTAAATAATGTGAAGGTTAGATGGGTCATCCAATTAATAACGGCCAATAATAGAAGGCGTGAAATACAAGCTAACCCTAAGCCAAATTGACGAGCAGATTTTTGTTGATGTTGTGGTAAACGCGCAGTTATGATGGAGAGAAAAACCAGGTTATCAATACCCAGCACAATTTCTAAGGTAGTGAGCGTTAATAAACTTATCCAAGTTTGTGGGTCTAGAAGTAACTGTAGCATGTGGGCATTTTAACAATATTTTTAAGAAAATGTAGGCTTAAGTGAATAGT
>JABDBA010000023.1:0-29725 GCA_013288885.1 Gammaproteobacteria bacterium
TTCATGCAAACTTTTATCAAATTCTGGATCATTATCTGGCCACAAAACTGGGCCGGGCGCTATCGCATTCACCCGTATGTGGGGGCCTAATTCTTTTGCCAACGATTTAGTGAGCATCACCAAACCGGCTTTTGCGATACAATACACGGTAAAATTTTTTAACGGCTGTTGCGCGTGGATATCCACCATATTAATGATGCAGCCATTGGTTTTAGTTAAATGTGGGGCTGCGGCTTGTGCCAAAAAGAACGGCGCTTTAACATTGCTACCGATGAGATCATTCCAGTTTTGTTCGGTGGCTTTGCCGATTGGCGTGGGGTAAAAGCTAGAAGCATTGTTGATCAGCACATCGAGCCTGCCGAATTCGGCCACGGTAGCATCCACCAATTTGGGCAAGTGGCTGGTATCATTGAGATCAGCAGGTAGTGCGATTGCCGAATGCGCACGCTCCTGGTTAAGCGCCGCGCAGAGCGCTTGCGCATCGTTGGCAGATGAACGATAGTGCACGGCAATGTTCATACCCTGCGCATGAAGTTTACGCGCCACGACCGCACCCACGCGCTTCGCTGCACCGGTAATTAACACTACTTTTTGTATTGACATAAATAATACCTATGAAAAAAGTTCCTGCAAATTTGCCAGTGCCCTCAACAGCGGCGCTCGCCCACAGCCAACAATTACGCCATGCTATGCAAAAAGAAATCATAGCTCAAGGGGGAATGATCACATTTACCCGCTTTATGGAACTAGCCCTCTACGCACCCGCGCTGGGGTATTATAGCGCAGGTTCGCATAAATTGGGTGAACAAGGTGATTTTATGACAGCCCCCGAAATCACCCCGCTATTTGCCCGCTGTTTAGCACGCCAATGCCAACAAGTATTAACCGAATGCAAAGATGGCTCAATTTTAGAATTAGGCGGCGGCAGCGGCAAATTAGCACTCGATTTATTACTCGCCTTAGAACAACAAAACTGTTTGCCACAAACATATTATCTGTTAGAAGTCAGTGCCGATTTACGCCAACGCCAACAACAACTATTACAAACACAAGCACCACATTTGATTGATAAAATACAATGGTTGGATCAACTACCAGCAACACCCTTCAACGGCGTAATAATCGCCAACGAAGTTTTAGATGCCATGCCGGTGCAGCGTTTTCACGCCAGCTCAGCAGGCATCCAAGAATTTTATGTGGCTTGCGAAAATGAAGAATTTGTATGGCGTTTAGGCACGTTAAATACGCCAACGGCAGCCGAGCAAATTAAACACTGTTTTACTGAATTACCCGACGAAGAATATATTTCTGAAATCAATCCGCTGCTGCCTGCGTTTATCAACAGCCTTAGCCAATGTTTGCAAAAAGGCCTGATTTTATTGGTGGATTATGGTTTTCCGCGCCATGAATATTATCACCCCGATCGCAGCATGGGTACGCTGATGTGCCATTATCGCCACCATGCCCATGTTGATCCTTTAATTTTAGTGGGCTTACAAGATATCACTGCACATGTAGATTTTACTGCCGTGGCAGAAGCGGCGGTGGCGGCCGATTTACAAGTAGCTGGTTTTACCAATCAAGCCGCGTTTTTATTAAATTGTGGTTTACTCGATTTGGCTGTATTAGAGCAGGGTGATAATGCGCAGCAACAAATGCAAGTGAGCCGACAAATTCAATTATTAACTTCACCGGCAGAGATGGGTGAATTATTTAAAGTGCTGGCATTAACAAAAAACCTTGACGATAGCCTTCTTTTAGGGTTTTATTCACACGATCAAAGAGCGAGATTGTAGTAATGTGTCATTGCGAGGAGTGAAGATATTGTGTAGGTCGGCTCAAGCGAAGCGGAGCCGACAACGATAATTATTTAAGCATCCCATGTCGGATCCGTCGCTTCGCTCCTTGATCCGACCTACAACCTCGCAAAATATATGACACAGAATTGATTTCAAAAGGTAACAACATGAGCAGACTAACCACCATAGAACTTTTCCGCGAAGATTTAAAATTTTCAGCGGGGCATTTTACCATTTTTTCGGCTACCCACCGTGAAAAACTGCATGGGCATAATTATGGGGTACATGTATCTCTTACCACATCTATCGAAACCAATGGTCTGCGTTTTGACTATCGTGACTATCACAAAAAAATAGAAAAATTTTGTCGCGATCTTAATCTCTGTTTTTTATTGCCAGGCCGTTCTGATTATTTAAAAATCGAAGAGCAGGGCGCGTATTATCACGCACATTTTAATGGTGAGATGATTCCATTTTTAAAATCAGATGTAGTCATATTGCCGATTGTTAACACCACGGTAGAAGATTTATCATGCTGGTTTATCGAGCAGTTGATCGCCGATAAAGCAGCGCTAGAAAAAGATGGTATTGTAGCAATCACCGTAAAACTTTCTTCAAACCCAGGACGATCAGGTTCAACCAGTTGGAGCAAAACAAATGAGCGATAATATTTTACAATCCCCATTAGGGAAAAAAGTAGCCTATGTGCAGCAATATGCGCCTGATTTATTGTTCGCAATATCACGTAAAGTACAGCGCCAAGAAATTAACATCACTAACACACTGCCTTTTCAGGGTGTTGATGTATGGAATGCCTACGAATTATCGTGGTTAAACGAACAAGGTAAACCCATTGTGGCGATGGCAGAATTTACGCTGCCGTGTGAGTCAACGCATTTAATTGAATCAAAATCACTGAAACTTTATTTAAATTCATTCAGCGATACGATTTTTATTAATTTAGCAGAAGTGGAAGAAACACTGCATAGAGATCTATCACAAGCTGCCGGCGCTGCGGTCAAAGTAAAAGTACTCATGCTCGATCAATATCAACCACCTGCCATCGAAAAATTCACCGGCCAGTGTTTAGATGATTTAAATATTGTCTGCAATCAATACCAAGTGGACCCTGAATTTTTACGGGTAGAGCAGCATGAAGTAGAAGAAGTATTATATTCACACCTACTGCGATCCAATTGTTTAGTGACAGGGCAGCCCGATATTGGTAGCGTTTGTATCAGTTATGCGGGTAAAAAAATCGACCATGAAGGTTTGTTAAAATATATTGTGTCTTTTCGTCATCACCAGGGTTTTCACGAGCAATGTGTGGAGATGATATTTGTGGATATTATGCAGCGTTGTCAGCCAAAGCACCTAACCGTGCAGGCTTGTTATCTGCGTCGAGGGGGTATCGATATTAACCCCTACCGCACGACCGGCCATGACCTACCAGGTAATATCCGGCTGCTGCGACAGTAAAATACCCCCTTTGAAAAAGGGGGTCGCCGAGCGCCAAGCGAGGCGGGGGGATTTAGGGGGATACAATATTTTCCCCATTTAAGGTTTCCTTAAGTTTTGTTAGCTACAATAGTATTAAGGACGAGAATAAAAACAATAAGCTTGTCTCCGTTTAGGGGCTTGGTTCTTGGTTTAGGTAGGGATAAAGAATTTTAAAGTCAAATTTAGAGTGAGGTGAAGTATATGTCCCAAGATAAAGACAAAGAGATGCAAACAGTAGAACGTGAAATTAAAGATGCCAGCAAAGTCATCGATAGCGTGGTGGCGAATAGAAAAAGAACCGTTGGTAGTGTTAGTGGTCAAGGGCCAGTTGGTACTAGTAGAGGGGAGCAGGTTGCTGCCGGTGAAGATGCCACAGAGCGTTGTGCAAAGAAAGTTAAACTGGCTGCCGATGGAGTTGAGACTGTTATCAATAACGTTCATACAACACAAAAGCAAGAAACACCGCGTCCTAAATAATTTCCCACCCAGTAGTAGCTACGATAGCACAGCATGTTATTTACTGTGCTATTCTGTATAATGGATCTTAATATTAAATCGCAGAATCGTTAAAAAACATGCCTACACTGGACAATGAAACCAAGGCCTGCTTGGAAATTCTAAAAATATTGGATGAAACCCTGGACGATGAAAATTGGGAGAAAACCCTATTTTTAAGGGGTATTTCCAAGCGTCTGCATGACGTGCGTGATCGCTTTTCCAAAAATTTGGGTTTAGAAGAACTGCTGAAAGAAATCGAACAGACCGAAAATGGCAGCACTGTTGCTACCCAGCAACAAAACCCCGAAGTTTATATCGCACTTTATCAAGCGCAAGGCAATGATTTCCGCAAATGGGGAGTATTGTTAGAGTCGTTAGCTAAGCACAGTATCAGCCGCCCGGTTTATAAATCAGAAGAAGATGTGAAAGCGGCGATCCGCGCCAAAGAGTTTAAAGTCAATGATGCTTATGTGGTGGTTAGAGTACAAGCCGACCATATCTTATCGCCGATTGGCGGTAAGCCGCTGCTCGACCGCTTTGGTCGTGAGTTGTTAACCATCAAAGAGAATGCCATTCAAATCGCTAATATTGTCCGTTTTGTGCATGTCACTGGCCAATATCGTTATGTGGGCAAGATGCTTATCCGCCAACCGGGCACGGAAGACACCCTGCGCTAAAAAAGTAATAGTTGCAGTTTTTTATAGGCACGATAACATCCTATACTTAACAATAGAGGAACTATTATTATGCCACCCGCAGCAGGAGGAGGAGGGTCACCCCAACAACAGGGCGATAACTCCTTAGCACCATTTTGGATCTTAATCTGCCTATTCGCGATAGGTTGGGCAACGTGGTATTTTGCTCATGCACAAATCGCCATGGTCGTGCTACGTATAAAATTAGTCGAAGCGCAATTCCTCAGTTTTTTTATTAGTGGCGCGGGCGATTTAGTCAATCTCATCAAAAGCACGCCACCGGCCGATGCAAAATTTAATGACATCGCCAGCATTTGCAATACTATCGGTTATTATCTTCGTTATCCGGTGATGATTATCATGCTGATTTTAGCGGCTGTTATGTATTTTGGTAGTCCTAATTTACGCTATAAAAAAACCTATTCCATGCACACCCTAATGGAAGCGGAAAAAGAAAATTGGCCGCAAATTACCCCGGTGGCTAATCTCGATCTGGTGAGTGAAGACATTGATGTGGGGCCATGGGCGATGGCGATGACACCGATGCAATTCGCCAAAAAAAATAATTTGTTGCAAGAAGAGCGGGTGATAAATACCGATCCTAATCAATTCAATCGTCCAAGAATTACCGCTGTTTTGCGGCGCGAAGATGCTTATCGCGTATTTTCGCTGCAACTCGGCAAATATTGGAACGGCGTTGAAAATTTGAATATCCATACCAAAGCGCTGTTCGCCATTTTTGCGGCGCGCGCCAACCTCGATAGAGAAGGGGCCACCAAGCTGGTATTACAAATTGCGGCCTCAACGGCCAGTGGCAAACTCGATTTTAGTGGTGTAGAAGAGTTATTAGCTAAGCATAAAAATAATAAGGCAGTTATCAAAGTGACAGAGGAACACGCTTTTATATTGACCGTGATGACTTCGATGTTGCTATTGGGTAGAAGTGACGGGGTGTTAGCGTCGGCGGATTTTCTGTGGTTGAAGCCTGTGGATAGGTCGCTGTGGTTTATGCTGAATTCTGTCGGGCGACAAACGCCATTTACCGAAGTATCGGGGCCTTATGCACATTGGTTGGCAGAGCATAAATTAGGCCGTAAATTGATGGTGGCGGTGGTGGAAGAGGCGGTTAATGCGCTGGATGCGGCGTTAAAAGATATTATTTATAAGCCGGATGTGGTGGAGTGAAAATCCCCCCTAACCCCCCTTTTTCAAAGGGGGGGACAGGAAGTGTTCTTTTTCAAAGGGGGGGGGCAGGAAATACAGTAATTCCGGTGAAAATAAGCTATAATTTACGTAAGAGGTGAATGTTATGTTACGCGGTCTAGAGCAAAAAAACGAACAAGATCCAAGTCTATTGTTGCGTGATACGCGCACGCTAGAGCAGCGTGTTCGTGACTTTTTCAAAGACCCCACCTACGTTACCATCTTACTGTTTGGTTTTGCTATCGCCGGGTTTATGCTGCCCGCTATTAACGATGTTTTATTCTTCACGGGTATTGGTTGTTTTTGGTATGCCTTCACTCGCAAATACACCCTTCCGTTGCGTTTGCCGCAACGCTCAAAAAAAATGGATTATAACGATCCACTGCCGGGTAGTACCAAACCCCGCAAAGCGCGTGGCATTTGTTTAGTGGGCAACGAAAAAAAAACCAATGAAGAAATATGGTTAACCAACGAAGATATGCGCACGCACTGCTTAATTTTCGGTTCAACCGGTAGCGGTAAAACAGAAGCGTTAATCGGTCTAGCATTTAATTCACTGGTGCAGGGTAGTGGCTTCATCTACGTAGACGGTAAAGGCGACAACACGTTATTTGCAAAAATCTTTTCCATGGCCCGTTCAATGGGGCGCGAAGATGATGTGCTGCTGATCAACTTCATGACTGGTGCGCGCGATATTGTCGGCGCACAAGAACGTCGTTTATCGAATACCATGAACCCATTTGCCAATGGTTCTTCCAGCATGTTGTCACAATTAGTTATTAGTTTAATGGATAGCTCTAGTAATTCTGCCGATGGTGATATGTGGAAAGGCCGTGCGATGGTGTTCGTCGAAGCCTTGATGAAAATCTTAGTGTATATGCGTGATAAAGGTGCAATATTACTCGACGCAAATACCGTGCGTAATTATTTCGAACTCACACGTATTGAATCGATCGTAGTTGATAGACAATTTCCGCGTGATAATCAAGAACCCGTTAGCTTAACCGATGTGCCGCCGGTAGTGATTGAACCGATCTCAAACTATATTTCTAACTTACCGGGTTATGATAAAACTAAAAAAGGCAAACAAGTTTCGCAAGTGTTGGAACAGCACGGGTTTATTACCATGCAATTAACCAAAGTATTCGGTTCGTTGGCCGATACTTATGGTCACATTTTACGTACCAATTTAGCAGAAGTGGATTTAAAAGACGTGGTATTAAATCGCCGCATTTTAGTGGTATTGCTACCTGCTTTTGAAAAATCTCCCGATGAGTTATCTAACTTAGGTAAAATTATTGTGGCTTCGTTAAAAGCCATGTTAGCAGCCGGTTTAGGTGAAGAAGTCGAAGGTGAATATCGCGAAATCGTACAGCGTAAACCGACCAATGCGCCTACGCCGTATTTGTGCGTATTAGATGAATATGGTTATTACGCTGTGCCTGGGTTTGCCGTCGTACCTGCGCAAGCACGTTCGCTCGGTTTCTCGATTGTATTTGCGGGGCAAGATTTACCGGCCTTCCAAAAAGCATCTAAAGAAGAAGCGTTATCCATCGGTGCTAACACCAACATCAAAATTTGTATGAAATTAGAAGATCCGTTAGATACTTGGGAGTTCTTCTCCAAAACTGCCGGTGAATCGTATGTAACGAAAGTAGATTCATTCCAAACGCGCCCTGAAACTGTGATGAATATGTATTCTGATACGCGTAGTTCTTCGGTCGAAAAACGTGCGCGGGTTGATTTATTAGATCTCAAAGAACAGCGCGAAGGTGAGGCGCATATTTTCTTTAAATCAAAGATCATGCGAGCACGAATGTTTTATGCTGATCCAAAACCCGTGAAGACAATGCGCTTGAATCAGTTCTTGCGCGTGGAACCGCCGTTGAGCCGAGTATTAATTGATTTAGATAAACGCTTAACCAGCTTCCAAAATATTTTAGATAAAGATACGCATTTTACCGATGTTAAAGTTGAGAGCGAAGATATCGATGTGTTTGCTAATGTCTTGCAAGAAGATTCTGGCCATGACCCCATTGAAAATAGTGTGATGGCGTTGTTAGCAGTTCATAATCGTAATAATACTTCGATGGAGTCAGAAGTAGCTGAAACTCAAGTGTTAGATGATGATGAGTTAGATATTTTTGCTAAGCTCCGTGTTCCTGACAATATGCGCAGTTATATTTTAGTCGATGATCTCGAACGCTTTGGCGCGCCGTTGTTGAATCGCCCCACCACGCGCGATCACATTGCGATTGTGGAAAGGCTTTCGGGCAAAGTGGAGAAACACGCCGGTAATATTGCTGATGAAATTATCAAAGACATGCGCGTCGCCACGCATTACCCACCTTTGGTATTAGAAACCCCCAGTAGCGCTGAATTAGCTGATGTGGTACATGAGTTAAATGAGCGCATCAAATCAGAACGCGCGAAGAAAGAAGCCGCCGTTCCTGCTGAATAGTTGCCAAAAAAATAAATCCAGTTATATTAAGAAACATCTTCTCAAAGGAAAGCGACATGCGAATTAAACCAGTGGCGTTATTACTTGGCCTATTGATTACCGGCTGCAGTAATCCCTATATATCGCCGCCACCCAATGAGGGTGTGCAAGGAATGGCGTTAGGCGTAGTCGGGGGTGCGGCAGCCGGGGCGGTAGTGGGTGGTGCAAGTGCTAGTGTGGGTGCGCCAGTGGGAGCGCTGATCGGTGGTATTGCCGGTGGCATCATAGGTCATTATTTGGCAACCCATTCTTCTGCTGTGCAAAGATTAACCAATAATGGGGTGCAAGTCATTCATATTGGCGATAATTTGACCTTTGTTTTGCCTTCAGACCTCTTTTTTCAGCATGGCACACCGGTGTTAAATTCAAATTATTACCGAACGCTGAATCATATCGCAGACATGATCAAAAGCTTTGATAAATACAGCGTATTAGTGGCTGGCTATACCGATGACTCTGCTCCGCCTATTCGCGGTGTAGCTTTATCGCGCCAACAAGCATTGGTGGTAGGCGATTATTTATGGACCAAGGGCATTGATACGCGGGTATTGTCTGAAACCGGCTATGGTGAAGCATCACCCATTGCCAATAATAATACGCCAGCGGGCAGGGCGATGAACCGCAGAGTGGAAATCACTTTGCGCGTGTTCCATGAACCCGACGGTGATGTATAAAAAAAGCTGGATTTTTGGTCGATCACTACGCTATAGTGGCGAATATAAATGCCAATCTAATAAGGAGGCATCCGTGTGAGCAATGAGTTACGCGACGCTATCAAGAATAGTAAGTTTTTTTATCGCGATCATTTTCGTCACATCTGCAATATTTTATTGGTATTAATGGTGCTAGTGTTAATGTTAGATTTAGCTATTTTCTATATTTATGTACAGCGGCCTTTACCTGATTTTTATGCGAGCAGCAGCGATGGAAAATTAACGCAGCTAACGCCTTTGAATACACCGAATTATTCGAACACCCCACTGATTCAGTAGTGGTGTTCGTGATTAGCCTAAGGAAAGAACCAAGATGGCTGAGAAGACTGAAGATGCATTAGTAACCGTGGGGCTTCGCAACGATTTTTATCGCGATAATTACCGCAAAATAGTATGGTTACTGATACTCGCTTTTATGATTATTGCAGTACTTTCGGTCGGTTTATATTATGTGGTGACTAACCCTCCCAAACCGCAATATTTTGCGACGACCATCGATGGCAGGGTCACTCCTTTAGTGCCGCTCAATCAGCCTAATCTGTCTACTTCAGCCTTATTGCAATGGTCTAATACGGCAGCCATCGCAGCGTATACCTATAATTTTGTGAACTATCGCCAAGCCTTGCAAGAAGCATCGGAATATTTTACTCCTGATGGCTGGGCCGCTTTTATGGATGCTTTAAAAAATTCTAATAACTTGGATGCCGTGATCGCTAAAAAATTGATAGTATCTGCCGTTGCCACGGGTGCACCGGTGATTTTGGCGCAAGGGCTGATGGAAGGCCGCTATTCTTGGAAAATACAAATGCCGATGCTGATTACTTATCAAAGTGCGAGCGAGTATTCACAACAATCGGTTGTGGTGACATTGTTAATCGTGCGTATTCCAACATTGACCTCGGCGCGCGGTATTGGAATTGCACAATTTGTGGTGGGTAGTGGTGGTAGTGGTACCAGTGCTGCTAGTGGAGCACCTAGTTAATTTGTATCCTCTAACTTATTATTACCAAGCTATAATTACCACTGATATTAAACATGAAACCATACTTGAATATTAAAAATATAATTACTGGTTTTATTATCGTGCTGTTAAGCTGCGATGTTTCGTTGCTTTTTGCCGCTCAGACTAATGTTGATTCAGACAACAGCGCAGCGCAACAACAACAGCAGCAGTTGCAACAGATCCAACAATTGCAACAAAACTTGCAACAACAATTAGCCCAAAATGATACGCAAGTAACCACTACTACCACGACAACCACACCGCCCCCTGCAGCAACTACAACACAAGCAGCGCCAGTAGTTGCTCCAACATTGACACCAGCACAGGTAGCATTACAAGCGCAGGCGGCGGCGCAAGCGCAACAAGGTTTTCAAGCGCAGCAAGCAGCGGCAGCAGCACCCGCATTAGGGCAAGCGGGGGTGCAAGCACCACCGCGTGATCCCAATAGTGTTTCAGTGCAAGATGTTAATTCAGAAGCATTTAACGCGATGACGCAACAACTGTTGCCGATGACACCCGATCAAATTCAACGTTTACGACAATTGTTTAATCAATCACAATATGCGGCGGCGGCTTTGCCGGTGACTCCGCCACGCCCGGTTATTTCCTCGCAATTTGTTAACTTGGCGCCTGGCACTACGCCGGCGGTGGTCCGTTTACAACAGGGCATGGTTTCGGTGTTAACGTTTCTTGATTCAACGGGTGCGCCTTGGCCGATTCAAGCTTATGATGTGGGCAATCCTTCGGCGTTTAATATTCAGTGGAATAAAACCGATAATACGATGATGATCCAACCGTTAAGCCCATACACCTATGGTAATTTAGCGGTGATTTTACAAGGGCTTTCCACGCCATTGATGCTAACATTGACCACGGGGCAACGTGCATTTGATGCGCGGTTAGATTTACATATTCAAGGCTTAGGCCCTAACGCACAAAGTGCTCCAACTGGTACGGGCTTGCCCAATACACCCAATCCCGATTTACTCGGTGTGCTTGATGGTGTGCCACCACCGGGCAGCACGGCATTACAAGTTTCTGGCGGAACAGCGCAAGCATGGTTATCAAACGGGCAATTATATGTGCGTACCCGCTATACTATTTTATCGCCAGGTTGGATTGCGACGATGTCGAGTGCCGATGGTATGAAAGCTTATGTAATGCCGAAAGCCCCCTTGCTGCTTGCTTCGCAAAACGGCAAGATTATCCAAATAAAGTTAGAAGGACTCTAAACGTTTTATGAATGCCAAATTACAAAATATATCCAATTTATTTCGCAATGCACGCACGCGAACTATTCTCGTTTTTACGGGTATAGTGCTTGGTATTGTAGTCGTGGTTGGCATCGTTCGGTTTACCAGTACTAATACCGGTGTTACCTCACGCGCACAAGTCGCAGGGCCCGGCACTATTCAATCCATTCCGGGTGGTTTTAATCAACCCGAAAGCCCTGAATATGCCAAATTACAAGCACAGCAAAATACCTCAGAAGCAAAATCAGCTACCAAACATGGCACTAGCGCCATTCCCACCATCATTAATGCAAATGAACTAGAACAAGAAACACCGCCCGCAGCAACCACAGCGAGTGGTTGTGGTTGTTGCCCAGGCACGAATGGAGCAGGTGGATGCCCGACCAGTGGTTGCCCAGGTGCATCGACCGCACCGGGTGGTTTACCGCTGGCGTTACCCAGTAGTTTAGACCCGGGTACTATCGTTTATGATGGCAATCATCGCATTATCGGTACACTTGGCCCCGATGGCAAAGTGCGTGATTCCAATGCAAAAGCCATTGGTGTGGTAGGGCCTGATAGTTTGGTGCGCGATTCGACGGGAACCGTCATTGGCGGTGCGGCAGCGGTGGTAGCAGGCAGCCCGGTTTATGATAACGATAACAAATTACTCGGTGATGTTGGTTTAGACGGCAAAGTGCGCGATGCGAAAGGCAATGTGGTGGGTAGTGTTTGCCCCGATGGCACAGTGCGTAATGCCAACGGCAATGCCATTGGTAAAGCGGGTCCCATACCTGCTGGCCCACCAGGTACAAGACCGGTTTATGATTCGCAAGGGCATTTGATTGGTTATGCCGGGGCAGACGGCAAAGTGCGTGATGCCAATGGCAATATCATCGGTACGGTAGGGCCTGATGGCACAGTGCGCGATGCTAACGGCAATATTATTGGCAAGGTAGCGGGCGGCCCCGTTCCTGGAACACCGGTTTACGATGCGAATGGTAAATTGATTGGCACGGTAGGCGCAGACGGTAAAGTGCGCGATGCCAACGGTAATATCATCGGCACAGTCGGGCCCGATGGTTTAGTTCGCGATGCCAGCGGAAGAGTGATCGGTCAAGTGGGCAAGACTTTATCGGGCACGCCAGTTTACGATGCACAAGGTCATTTAATCGGTGTGATGGGGCCTGATGGCAAAGTCTATGATGCCAATGGCAAATTGCTGGGCACGGTAGGGCTTGATGGTGTTTTGCGCGATGATCAAGGCAATATTTTGGGTAATACAACACCTCCCGGATTAACCACAACGACCGGGGTAACACCGAATATTGGTGGTTTACCGGGGCAACCATCGACATTGACGGGAATTAACGGCGCTCCTGCCGGTGCTTCGCCAGAGTTGCAAATGGCCTTAGCGCGGCAAGCACAAGTAGTATCGCGTCAAAAAGCTGATCAATTATTACAACAGATGCAAGCAGCGATGACCGGTCAAGCCAGCCAATTAACCGCCGCTTGGGCGCCAGTGACACAATCTTATGTGGTAGGTAATGCAGCTAATGGCGGGGCAGGTGGGCCTGGTGGTATTGGTGGTTATGGCGCAGGGGGCGCTTCAGCATTAACTCCATCACCTCCGCCAGTGGTCAAAGCGGGAACGGTAATGTTTGGTGTGTTAATTACCGCAGTTAACAGTGATGAACCGGGCCCGATCTTAGCCACTATTGTTGAAGGCCAATTTAAAGGCGGCCGCTTAATTGGATCACTCACCAATGAAGGTGAATCCGTTATGTTAACGTTTAGTACTTTAACGTTGCCCGATGTACCCCGCAGTATTTCGATCAATGCAGTGGCGATTGATCAAAACACCGCAAGAACAGGTCTTTCGAGCTATACCAATGATCATTATTTGTTACGTTATGGCACGTTGTTTGCTTCTGCTTTCGTGCAAGGTTATGCCACCGCACTAACAACTTCCGGCACCACAGTAGAATCGGCTGGTTTATCAACCGTCAGTTCGACACCAAGTTTGAGTGCGGGCGGTAAATTTATGGTGGCGTTAGGCAATGTCGGTCAGCAATATAGTGCTCGTTTAGGAAATGTTTTTTCAACTCCACCTACGGTGCATGTGTATTCTGGCGCAGCTATGGGCATACTCTTTTTGGCTGATGTACCACCGTTACCAACCTCCTAATTTTTTAGAGTGAGTCAAACTATGGATAATGAAAATAGCAAAATTAACCAACCCGATGAAGAATATCACTTTGGTCAAGGCGAGCCACCCGAAGCAACCAATGTTTATTCTTCCGATGCAGGCGGTACTGCAACAGCTAGTAGTAATGCTAGCGTTTTTGAACGCGTGAAACGCAAAAATGTGCTGATTGCTGCCGGTATTATCGTGGTGGTGCTCAGTGTATATAAAATTTTAGATGTTATGTTTAGTGCCACAACTGCACCGAAAGTAACGCATACTAAAGCAGTCACTCCTCCTGCTTTTACAGCGCCGGTCGTTACTGCTACTCCAGCACCGGTTGAAACGACACCTGCCACAGTGACTACCACCACTGTGCAAACCAGAACACCAGAAACAACACCCGTCAACAATGCAACCAACGATCGCATCAATGATTTAGAGCAAAAAGACAATGCACTGCATGATGAATTAACCACAGTGACTAATCAATTGAGCGATATGCAAGCAACGGCAACCATGGTGAATAGACAATTGGGAACATTGAACGATGCGGTGCAAAACCTATCTAATCAAATTGCGCAAATGCAAGCAGCGGCACAAGCAGTTGAAGCAGCCAAGCATAAAGTGATAGTAGCCAGACGCTATGCCCCACAACCGATTTATTTTGTGCGCGCCATGATCCCAGGCCGGGCGTGGTTAATGACGAAGTCAGGTGAAACGCTCACCGTGAGTTTAGGCGACACCGTGCCGGGTTATGGGGTCATTCAGGTCATAGACCCTAATCGGGGCATTATTGTTTTGAGTTCAGGTGCTATAATTGGATATAGTCCAGGCGATAGTTAGGTAAATTATGAGAAATTTTGAATATGAGGCTGTAATTACAATAGTTGTTTTGAGCCTGTTATTAGCAGGATGTACCAATGTGCAAACAGTTAATGCACAGACCATGTTAGTGACTTTTAGCTCAAATTATCCCGCGTTATGGCGGTTAACGAGCGCAGCGGCCTATATATTTGGCGTAGGGTTTATGATGCGGGGTATTTATACCTTCAGGCAATATGGCCAAGGAATGAGTATGATGTCGCAACAAAGCAGCATTAAAGCGCCGGTCATTTATGTTTTTGTGGGGGCTGCGTTGATGTATTTGCCGACGATGAAATCATCATTGCTGGTTTCTTCGTTTGGTACGGCGCAACAATCGCCGCTGGCTTATAACATACAAAGTTCATTGTTAGATGCGCAAAGCATGTACGCTTTGTTGGGTTTTGTGCAAATAGTTGGCCTTATTGCATTTGTACGTGGTTGGGTGATGTTATCGAATTCGGCGAGCCCGAGTGGCCAAAGCCAATTTGGTAAAGCGCTCACCCATATTATCGGCGGTCTGTTTGCAATTAATATTCAAGGCACGATTAATATGCTTGAGTTTACGTTTGGAATTTCTTAAATTTTAATATCCATTACTTTTTTAAAAAGTTATTAATGTGTATTCACTAAAGCTAAATGCTAACCCAGAAGGATGGCGGATCTTTACCGCGCGTAAAGCCGACCCTGCTTTTCTTAATTTCACTAAAAAAATATTTAGACGCGATAATTATACCTGCCAATATTGTGGTTTTCAGGCGCGCGAATTTCAAGAAATAACTAACCATGATCAAAATTATAACAATAACAAAATGTCAAACTTAGTGACTTCATGTTGTTTTTGCAGCCAGTGTTTTTTTTTCTGGAATCAGTGGGGGTAGGGGGTTATGGGGGTGGCACATTAATCTATCTGCCAGAAGTGACGCAAAATAATTTAAATAGTTTTTGTCATGTGTTATTTTGTGCTATTGCCAACGATACCGGTTACAAAGAAACGGCACAATCGATTTACCGCAGTTTAAAATTACGATCACAACCGGTCGAAGATCAATTGGGCGAAGGGGTGAGTAATCCTTCGGTGTTTGGTCAGCTGTTTATGGAATCTAAAAGCAATAATCCGGCACAAGCTGATTCATTAGTAAAAGATATTCGACTATTAGCATCGCGAGCGAGCTTTAAAACGCAAATTGATCATTGGGCTACCACCGCGCTAAATGAACTAGCGGGGGGAGGATAACACCATGGCAAAATGGATAGATTCATTTTTTGACGGCGTAGATACTTTTTTTGCGTGGATGAGCAGCGCACTCAAACAAACCACCGAATCTTATTGTGATCTCGAAACGGCCGATAGCCCCACGGTTTTAGTCGCGCACGATGGCTCACTTATTTCCGTGATTAAAATTGTCGGCGTTACCACACTGATCGGCGCGCCCGAATTTGAACGCTTGCACGATGGTTTAAGACTGAGTTTGCAAACCGCACTCAGCCGCAGCGGTCATGCGGTGCAAATGTTATTTCATTATGATCGGCAAGCGGTGCGTGCGGTGATCGATGATATTTTGCAACCTGCCAAAGCGACCAGCAAACGATTGCACTTAAACTTAGATGATCTCTTTGAAGAACGCAGCAAATATTTAGCACAATATACCTCGTATGAAGCAGTATTTTTAGTGTTATGGACACGCCCCACCAGTTTAACCAGCGAACAGTTGCAACGTTCCACTAAAGAAAAATTAAAACTGATTCGTGAGAATAAAATCCCACCTTTTTTACGCGCGCAAAATTTGATTGCTGCGATTCCTGATCTACGTGATGCGCACGATGCGTTCGTGCGATCGGTGACGAATGATCTTTCATCGCTTAACGTATCGGCTAATTTGTTAGAAGTGCACGAAGCGATTTATGAAATGCGGGCGATTGCCGACCCAGAATTTACTGATCGCACTTGGCGACCGGCGTTACCGGGCGATAAAGTTCCACTCAAAGAATATAAACTCGACGAAGGCAATATTTCTGATTTGTTATGGCCATCGTTAGCACGACAAGTTTTACCGCGTGATGCCGAGAACATGGATTTACGCACGGTACGTGTGGGCGATCGCATTTATTCTTGCGTGTTTATTGATTTGTTGCCTAAAGATATTAAAACGTTTATGCACTTATTTCAGCGCACGTTAGCAGCACGCATTCCTTGGCGTATTTCTTTTTTGATGGAAAGTGATGGTTTGCGCACCCTGCGAATTAAAGCGGCGATAGCGGCGGTATTAGGTTTTTCTTCAGCGCAAAATCGTTTGTTAAGTGATTCCAATAATTTATTACATTATATTTCGGTTAATACCGATGACGCCGTAGTGCGTTTTAAAGTGGCGGCTACGACATGGGCGCCCGAAGGCAACATTGGTTTATTAAGAACACGTTCTGCTGAATTAGTAAAAGCGATACAAGGTTGGGGTTCGTGCGATGTGTCTGAAGTGTCGGGCGATCCGTTTGCGGGGGTGGTCTCTAGCCTTTTAGGCGTGACGATCGATAGCGTGGCAACACCAACCGTAATGCCATTATCGCAATGTATTTATATGTTGCCGATCACCCGGCCCGCATCGCCGTGGAAAACCGGCGCGTTATTATTTCGCACGCCCGATGGTAAACCGTGGCCGTTTCAACCCGGCTCTAGTGAACAAACCACGTGGATCGATTTAGTATATGCGCGACCCGGTTCGGGTAAATCGGTATTAGCCAACGCCAACAATTTGGCACTGTGTTTATCGGGTGGTTTGCAACGCTTGCCACACATTTCTATTATTGATATTGGTCCTTCGAGCAGTGGTTTAATTTCATTATTAAAAGAAGCGCTGCCCGTTGATCAACGGCATTTGGTGGCGTATCACCGTTTGCGCATGACACCGGAATATTCGATTAACCCATTTGATACGCAATTGGGTTGCCGTTTTCCCACACCACAAGAACGCAGTTTTTTAGTGAATTTCTTAGCATTACTTGCAACACCGTTAGGCGCTGATCGCGCTTATGATGGTATCGCCGACATGGCCGGTTTAGTGGTCGATGAACTTTATAAAAATTTATCTGAGAGTGGCAAACCGTATGCGTATACCCAAGGGGTAGAACCGGTAGTCGATGGTATTTTAGAAGAAATTGGTTTTGTGCAAGATCAACGCACCACATGGTGGGAAGTAACCGATGCACTATTTATTGCAGGCTTTGCGCACGAAGCCATGTTAGCACAACGCTACGCAATGCCTTTGATTGCAGATGCCGCGTCGATCTGTCGCACCCCGACGGTTGATGATCTGTATGGCAAAATTGTTGCGCCGACCGGTGAATCATTGATTAATGCTTTTGCACGAATGATTTCAAGCGCGGTGCGTGAATATCCTATTCTTTCGCGCGTGACGACGTTTGATTTAGGTGAAGCGCGCATCGTTTCATTAGATTTAGATGAAGTCGCAAAAAGCGGCGGCGATGCAGCCGATCGGCAAACCGCTGTAATGTATATGTTGGCACGTTATGTGATGGCGCGGCATTATTATTTGACCGAAGATAATTTAAGCGACATGCCAGTACATTATCGTGATTATCATCGTGCACGCATCAGCCAATTGCGCGAAGATCCCAAACGTATTGTGATGGACGAATTCCATCGTACCTCGCGCGCGAAAGCGGTGCGTGATCAAGTAATCATCGACATGCGCGAAGGCCGCAAATGGAACGTGCAAATTTCTTTGTTATCGCAATCGCTGGATGATTTTGATCCCGTCATGGTGGAATTTGCCACCGCTATTTATATTTTAGATGCAGGCCCGGCGACGGCTGTTGAAAAATCTGCCAAAATTTTTGGTTTATCACCGACTGCGCAAACCGCACTGCGCACACGCGTGCACGGCCCCCGCGAAGGCGGCGCAACATTTTTAGCACAGTTTGCTACCAAGTCGGGCATGAACACTCAGCTATTAACACTGACCTTAGGCCCGGTTGAATTATGGGCGTTCAGTACCACGGTAGAAGATGTGAACGTCCGCAATAAATTATACCGTCGTTTAGGGCCGGTCGAGGCACGGCGTATTTTGGCGACCATATTCCCCGCTGGCTCCATCGCCAAAATGGTGGAAAAACGTTTAGGTAATTTAAAAGAAGAGCAGGTGATGATCACCGAAGATGCTAAATTGGGTATTATCGACACCTTAATTGAAGAAATAATGACCGAATACAGTAAAAACCCGGACTTTAAACAATTACCGAACGCGGGATAGCATAGGGATAGCATAAGTAAATTTTTGTGCAGCCATTCCCGCTAAACCCTTGCGGGAATGGCTTCCTGTTATATATGACCGGCGCGAACAAGTTCGCGCTCGGCCACTTAAGGGGAGAGCTGCGCTTCTCCCCTTAAGTATCCCCATCGCTTAGTGTTAAGTAGAAGTTGCTTATTTTTTTATTATTGGATCTTGTAGAATGCTTTTGTTTCTGTCATTCTTTAGCAGTTTTATCCATCTTTCAGTTATCTTTGTCAAGGAGCAGTGTGTGTCTATGAAACACAAACATAATCAAATACGTTATACCAAAAGGTGGTTCTATCTTATTTTAACGTCAGTGGTATCGTTCGCTTGTTTGTATGCGGGCGGTGCTTACGCGATTACCTCCGGCCCTAGCATCGGCACTATCGCCACTAACGTAACCGGTTCTTTTTATGGGCTTGCAAAATTGATCACCGCAGGTTCATATATTAGCGGCATGGGTTTTACTTTAAGCTCAATTTTAAAGTTTAAGCAACACAAAGATAACCCAACCCAAATTCCTATCGGTACACCGATTGCATTATTGTTCGTCGGCGCAGCACTAATATTTTTACCCAGCTTGTTCGGCATCGCGAGCACGACCATCTTCGGCGGCTCCGGATCAGCCGGCGGCGTATACGGGGTGACTTCGTAATTGTTTTATTGTGTCATTGCGAGGAGCGCAGCGACGTGGCAATCTTATGTTTTTCTCCTCCTTGCTGAATTTCCTGTTCCCCCCTTTGAAAAAGGGGGGCTAGGGGGGATTTAGGTTTTCCCCGATCCCTACTCAAATATCTCCTCAACCACCTCCGCATCAAAAATCTTCTCACTCCACAGGTAGTTGCGTAGGTCGGATCAAGTCGCGCAGCGACGGATCCGACATAAGATGCTTTTAAGATCACATTATTCTACCTCATGTACTTTCGATAGGGTAATAACCTGGGTGGAAAATTAATGTTGACGACCCCACCTCCCTCAGCGGATAATTCCTATCCTCACAAGTCTCTAAGCAGTTTTACTAGCACTGTAATGCTAGTTTTTTATTACCTTCGTTTTCACGACGGGGGTGTCGGGTAGCGGTAACGCCCCGGACGTTCTTAGAGACGTTGAGATCACCCCCACCATAGATTTTTTATGGTGGATTCTCAAGATCAAAACTCTAGGAATGAAACATGGATACTCAAAACAATAACGCCCCCTCTGATATTTACCAATTCAACACACAAGCAACGTACCAACAGATTTATGACAACGTCAGTAAGCGTTTGATTCAAGCTGAAGCACTTTTATATATTGGCAGCCAATGCCAACTCGAAACAATGAATGAAGAATTAATCGACGGTTATTTTTGGGCGTTGACTGATATTGTCCGCGAAGCAAAAACTTTGCATGGGAAATTACACAGCAGAGCAGGCGAGATGCGCTAGCTATGGAAAAGATTTTATACATCTTAAGCTAGCGAATATTATTATGAGTGATAAAGCTAAAATATAATTTTTATAAGTTTTAAAATGAGTGAAATGTGGTAGCTATTGAAATGAGTTACCTGGATATGTTATCAGTATCATTGAAATAATAGAGGCCATTAAAAAGCATGACCTCTACAACTACTATTTGGGAGTATTTACAGGAATCGGAGGTACATCTGGAAAACGTGTTCCTACCAATGGTAAATAATTTTGCGCTAAATAAGTTTCTATTCCATCGAAATAGTGAGATGGTAAAATTGCCCATGTGGCCAATAATTCACCAAATTTTTCATATACTGTAATTTGGGGGTTGTTTCGATGTTCATCTAATCTTTTAGCAATATCGCCTTGGCCTACTCTTATTACTCGTCCAGGATTTCCTTGATACCAAATAATATATACACCGAGTTGATTCACCATAGATAGATTAACAGTTTTCAAACTAGGCCAATATCCATTTGTGGTTTTTATCCAATTGGCGTTTATCATAAATTACCTCTTTATAGTTAAAGTTAAATTAAGAAGCTCTCTTGGCAAATAAATAGGACGCAGTTAACATCTAACTGAATCATAATCTTTTTGCAGGCATACTTCGAATGTCCTGTGGTTAAAAGCCGATAGCTTGATACCGTCAGCTTGTTAATCCTTAATTTTTCAAATTACAACAATAAGTAACACGTACCAACTATATTGGTTTTATAATTGATCCATTGCTATTATGTATGTAATATGAGTAAGGCAGTCGAAACTGCCATTTGGCTCAGGTCGTGACCAGATGGTTGCTAACCAATTTGTCATCCTCCTTAACCAGAGAAACATTCTGGAATGGTGTGTCTACAGCTAATAGACAAAGTGGTGCGGCATGCCGCAATAAAAGCCTAAGGGATGCTATTACATCTCTTAGGTTTAACATATTTAATAGATATATGGACATCATGGGTGTTTACCCCCTACTTTTTATATCAAAAGTATTTGGTGCGACTCTTTTAAATATAAGATCTTTCTTAATATAATTAGTTAATGAACCCACTAACGAAAGTTTTTTATTGATACTTTCATCCCCTAGCTGCTTTAAAATTTCATCAATGTGCATTGCATCACCGGCTTCTATTAAAATATTATATACTTTAGCAAGTTGGCTTTCTGTTCGTAGGCTATGTGCCAAACAATAATTTCTTGCTGTGGAAGTTGATTTTTTTACTGGGCTATATGATGAATTCGACAATGGGATATTGTCTGACGCCAATAGTAGGCTAGATTTTGTGCTAGATATTGGGCTGCTAGGAAAAGTCATTGGTAGACTCGATGTTGCATTCAGTATTGTTGTATTATTCGGTAACATGCTTGGTGATGAATTGGGTAATGTGTTAGATATCGAATTAACCAATGTATTAGATTTATCAGGGTAAGTGGAATGTATAATTTCCTTATTATTTAAATCTAAATCGGAGTTGAGGTGAGAAGGATATTGTGGATGATTTAAACTTGAACGTGGTTGTTTAGCTAAGAGATCAAGTGCGTTTTCTAAACCAGATAAATAGTCAGATAAAGCTTGTTTACTTGCTTTTAAACTGACTATTTGAGCGTCGATTTTAGAAATTTTATCTTTAAAGTTTTCAATTTCTCTAATTAATGGCAGAAAGTTCATGGTTTTATCCTTAATTTCGTAAGACACCTACTTACAATATTTTCTATTTAATCTATAACTTAGCATATAAAATATCAAAGTTCAACCTTCGAATTGAATCAAATTAGATCTGATCAGAAGTAGTCAAGTTATTAAACAATTTTTGGTGGGCAGATTTTTGATTATAAGCCGCAAAAGTAGTTTTGGGGACGTTAAGTCGGAATAAAAATATTAAACATTATGCTTAACCAATACTTTTATATATTTCTTTTATTTGCTTATACACTTCCAAGCCAATCTAAGCCGGGGTTGATTGTAGTGCACGGTTAAAATAGTTATTTAATGCGATACATGTATTTTTATTTTCTTCGGAAATTGCATAGGTGACGCTATTAATGAAAGAACAAAACATTGACTATTTTCACCTTACCTTTCAATTTCATTATTATTTATTACGAGAACAGAAAAGCGGATACCATTTTTGGTTTTTTTTAAAGATATAATCCCATCTATCATTAAGCTCACCATCTATAATGGTTGTTTACCCGCAACTGTTTTATCATTAAAATACACCTGTTAAATTGATAAATAAATTTTCAGCATATAACATTATGGGGGGTTAAAAGAAAAATTTATATCATTTTTTCCTACAATAGCCATCAAAATGGGAAGACCATCTTGTTTCATTACTTGCGCTAGTTGTAACAATAATTGATTATCTAAAGTGCTTGGGTGTGTAGAGGTGTTATTAGGATGTGAATGCCAGTCTCCCACATAATCAACTATATTTGCAGTCCTTTTAAGACATGCTACACGCTTTTCATCTAAACCAAGTTTACCTCGGATAAAACTGGCTTGATCTTCTTGGCTGTCTTCGGGCGCTGACAATACATCAACTAAATAAAGCTTTTTTTCCTTATGGTCATAATAACCAAGGATAATACCACCAGTTTCGTTGGGTAATTTCGCTGCTCGCAGAGTGTGAAGCTTTTGGGAAATAGCTTCGTCACATATAATATTCCATGACCCACATACTGTAATTGATGGGGGGTTTACTGGAATATTATGGGAAAAAATATCCCCCGTGGCGTCATTTAATGACCAGGTACAAATATTGGCATCAGCACATTCGACTTTTTTTCTAATATGTCTAGCAAGTGTAGCCGCATGTACTTGGACTAGTTCGTTTGAAAGTATAATCGAAATGTCACGGCAACCACCACCAGTCCAAAGTTCTCCAAAGTGCCCATTTAAGTGATCGTTACCCCATTCCTCGTGAAGTATAGCGCGATAATATTGAGCTTCTAAAGCAGATAGAGGGATTAAATGTTCTTTATCTTCGAGTATCAATACAGAACTCATACCAGATGGAGTTATAAAAACGGAAACCAATCTTGGTCTTTTTTCAAGAGCAGATAAATCACGTGGAACTTCGAGGGTCGTTGTTGCATCAATGAGTAGATCAGCTATTTGAATAGCTTGGCATACCCTTTGGTCTTTAGAATCTGTTATCTTTGCATTGATTGCATCGTGTATTATGGTATTTTCCGTAAAATTGCATTCAGATATTTGTTTTACAACAATAGCTTTAAATCGGCCGATATGAAAATCTTTGCCGGTGTGTCGAATAATGTTATGGGGTTGTAAAATATCATTATCGACATATGTCCATTCACCCCAACCCTCACGCGACCATATCTCAGCTAAAGCACTACCAAGAGCACCAACACCTGCTAAAATTCCCTTAAACCTAGAATTATTTTCAGGGATACCAGATATTTTATTTGCTATTTCGAGTGAAGCTGCATGCTTTATATCTATAGGTACAATAGGTAATGTTCGCCAACCGCCATCTTTTTTACAAGATGTAGTGAAATTATCGACATAAACTTTATGTTTATTATGATCAGGATCTTTTATAAGAGCACCAATCGCAATACCTAATGTTGCTAAATCACCCATAATGCAAAAACCTTTATCATCATATTGATATTGCTCAGGCTTAATTCCGGGTAAGCGGGTTTTAGGAATATGAAGAATAAGTAAGATATTTTTTTTCTTTGTAGGGCATGGTTTATCAATACCATCTGAGGTTACATAATTTTTAATTGCAATATAGAGTGGCTCAGCGAGATCAGATCCTTTTTCAGAAAGTTGGTCATGAAGTTCACCGAGAGTGGATGGAAAAACTTGGATTGGGCCGTGTGATACGGGAGCTAAATCAAGAACCAAGTGATCAAATAAACCCGTATTTATACTAAAATTTTTTCTGTCGATATATGTTCCTCTCAAAATTATTTTTGTGTTGTCAATTTCAGTAATAATATCCAATTTTAAAGCTTTTTTGGCATCATTAACGTTTTTGTCAAAATCGGGAGGCAATATTACTTGCCAATTAGATGCGAAGTATAAATGTTCTAATGGCTGGTCACTTCTATGCAAGGTTCCATGTGAGGTTTGTTCGAGCCACCATAAAATACGCTTTAGGTACTTTTGAGGTGTCCAACTTCTTTCTATGTGTGTCCATCCTTCGAAATAAAGGCATAAGGAAGCTGGCTCGCCTTGCAGTACGTGGTTTTGGTGGAGTGTAACTGGAAAATCTTGTCTTAGTGCTCTAACTTCATGAGGAAAATTATTAGGTGGGGAAGGGCAGTAAAGAAGTGCCAGACGTTCCTTTAATTTAATGCCAACGGAATTTCGGGAAGGAACAGAATCGTTTGTGCATTCTACAATAATTACATCGGCTTTTTCATTATTTGGATAGGTATACGACCCTAGTTCAATAACGCGAAAACTGGGATGAGCACAGCATGCTTTCAATAATTCTTTACTTATCTCATACTGCAGTAACCCTGCATCCAGATTCGATAGCGTTTTGCCGAAAACAAAATATTTTGTATTCAATTAACCCGCCCTCGGTGCTGGAGAAGACGTGATAATAGCTGCAGCTGAAAGATCACTTTTTTTAAGTGTAACCCCTTCTTTACTTACTTCAAATTCTAATGGTTTTACCTCACCGTACTCATGAGGTTCTCCTGTACAATAGAATGCGCCACCAACTTCATTTAATATGCACTCATACTCTCGTTTTGCCCTGATGCAGGGTGGGTCGTTTTCATCGTCAAGAATGGGTTTACTACTAGCTACAATTCGAGCGCCTTCGTGTGCCTGTGACAAGGCTAAACGTGCTTCGACAGAAACTTTAGCTTTTTTCACCATTCTCAGACCAACTATCATCAGATAAAGTATGCCATGAACAATGATGTGGCGTTAATAACAGATCATACTGAAGAACTTCACTATTATCTTTGTTTCGCCCCCATATTTTTTCCCAAACTAAAACCTCTGCGTCACCACCTACTAAAAATCGACATCCGTTTGGCTCAGTCTCGCTTGCGGCAATTGTTAGATTTAGCACTACACTGGAGTGGTTTTTTTGAAAGTCGACTTTCAGTATCATCATCTTCTGCCAAATCTGGTGCAAGCAAGTGACATTTTAGATAGGATTTGGCAGAACCATTGATCCCGAAAAAGATCCCACCCTCTTTTATGAGTATAGGGTTTAAATCATCTGTTTTGCTATCAATATCTTTTCCTAAGATTAAGATACGGTCGCCAACCGGAATATTTATAAATGACTGATCTAGATTGGCTTGTACCCGTCGTTTAGCTTCTGTGTTAAAGGCTTTGGCATCGTCACATAGAGTATGAGTTTTACTTGCTCGTCGAAATATCATTGGAGAAGACCATAATTGTCGAATAACTATTTTCTTCTGGGTATCATCTTTTTCATCATCGGCATAGTCCTCTAACGCGCCTAGATGAAAATGGTTTTCTAAGCCGCTACAATGGTCTTTATCGGGGTGAGTTAATAAAAATGCATCCACATAGGGGCGTCCGCTGCTGTCACGTTTAAGGCGTTCTCGCAAATCTTTAGCGACGTCTCTGGTATCGTCGTCTGGATCATCGGCAGCTTGGCGAATGTGCATATCAATTAATAGACAGGTTTGATCTGGGTCAGCGAGTTGTACTAGCGTCATGTCCCCATTATCAACTGGGAAAAAGGTAATCTTGGCCTTCATATGTCCTCCTGGGACTGTTGTAACTTGGTGTTAATTAGGGTATTTATTTAAAGATGCTCATAAAAAGATCTATTATACTAAAAGTAATGTAATAACAATACATAGAAGCAATAATTTTTTTGATATTTGATTGTCAGGCTGATATAAATCAGAAAAGGAGTAATGATTATGGCTACTAATGTTGCAACAAATCATCAATCGCTAAAAATGATGAATTTCCGGTCGATCTGGATTCTTATTATTATTGACGCATTGTTATTGGGATCGATTTTAACTGGGTTATCATTTGATGGAACTATATTAAACATTCTATCAAAGATAACGCTTTTGACATCAACGGCAGGAATAGGAATTATATTGGTCAAATTTATGAATGAAATTATACCATCTCATATTAAAGCGATATTAGTTTTCTGGCGTGTGCATCATGTGTTACCAGGACATAGGGCATTTTCAGAACTTGCTAATCGTGATGTTCGGATTGACATAAATGTTCTCCAAAAGAAACTAGGGGAACTTCCAGTGAATCCTGATGCACAGAATAAACTTTGGTATAGGATTTATAAAAAAAATGAACATGATATACGTGTGCAAGAAGCCCACCGAAATTATTTACTATTCAGGGATTGTACGAGTTTAACTTTAATTATAGCTATGATTGCTATAATTTTTGCCATTGTTATAAAAGCGATAATATCACAATGGTTATTTATTATTCTTTTAGTAGTAGTTCAATTTCTCTTATGCGCTTTATCCGCGCGCAATACAGGGATACGTTTTGTACAGAATGTATTAGCAGCGGAATGTAGCAAAGCTTGTGAACAGAAATTTTAAGTAATTTTAACTTCAGCTATTTATCTGTGTGATTCATTGTCGCACTAAAATCTCGCAAAAGTTTTTCTAATTTTTGCATCAGTGGCGGGCTTTTTAGTAATCCTTCTACGGTCACGACATTATTTTTCAGTGGAATTTGCACGGATGCGGCTTCGATTAAATTTCCGCCCATTGCTTTGATAATGCGTTTTAAATCCTCATCGGCTTCTGTGGCGCGGTTCAGAGATTCAATACTGCAAAAGGTTTGTCATACACTTCGATATCTGCGCTGCTGACGACCCAATCAAATGAATTTTTCAGTAGCCCTGAAACACCGCCTACATATTCGGGGCTGGCGATTAAGATCGCATCTGCTTCTTGCAGTGCTGCGCGAAATTTTAAGACAGGTTGAGGCACAGTGCCTTCAACATCGCGATCGGGGTTGAAGTGGGGAATCATTTCGAGATCTTCGGGCGGATATAAACGCATTTCAACACCGGCTATTTTTGATGACACTGCAATGGCAGCTCGTAGCATTGCTGTGTTAGAGGAAGTTTTTCTTAAGCTTCCTGATATTGCTAAAATTTTCATTTTTTTATTCCCTCAGAAAAAACGGTGGATTACGATCTGCGACTAACACCCCCAAACAACCCCCGCACTCTTTCTTTATCAACACCTTTATCTGCATCAATCGCAAAAAAATATTGTACTTGCCAAGCTTGAGTTTTTTTAGCTTGTGGGCTTTGGGTTTTATCCCAGGGTGGGTAGACGCGCATGGCGCGTTTGCCGCCTTTTCCTGCTTTGGCAATGATGCCTTTTTCGTGCAATACATTTTTTGGAAAAACAAATTGACCAAAAAATTTGGCGTTGCGGACGCTGATCACAAATAGCTCCACTTTATCTGTTATATCGTGCGGTTGAATCGGGCCATTGCCGATGCGTTTCCACAGTGTGACAAATTGGCCGATTTTTGTGGGTGTAATTTTTGCAGTGCGGAATTTAATAGGGTGGTTATTTATTTCAAAGGTACATGCGCCATATTCTGCGCTTTCTGCTTCTTGCATGAGATTGGTGCATGTTAATCTACATGATTCGTATACCAATTTTTGTGCGGCAAGAAGGTCAGGATGCATAGCAATATGACCATTACCACCTAGGGCGCGTCGATTCATAATTTCGTTCTTCATCTTCTTCGTTTTCTGCTGTTTCTTCATCCCCTTCTTCATCCCCTTCGTTATTTTCTTCATCATCATCTTGTTGACCCATTTGCACTTCTTGTGGAAAATCTTTTAAGATCTCTGAACGTAGACGTTGCAGAGAATCATCACCAGTTTCATCATCATTTTCTTCGAGCGAATTAATTTGTCTATGGGTTTCAAAAGCTACTCGTTCAAACAATTCTGGATGAGTTTTATTGAGTTGTATTTGCTTTGCTATATGATATGCATATACGCCATCTTGAGGTTTGATAAAAAATGGGGGATCGGTCATGAGTACAGCTTCAAATACTACAGGCAATAAAGTTAGATCGGTCTTCGCGTATTCTATAAGTTTTGTAAATAACTCTGGGTGAGAAAGATGTAGCTCTTGCCAAGAAGCTCCCGCTTTTAACAACGCAATAACATTAAATTGGTATCCTTTTTTTAATGCAATCATTAAGGGCGTGTCTCCATGTTCGTCTTTTTCATCAAGCATTTGTTGCAGTTCTTTAATAATGTTTTGTTGTTGGTCTTGAGAAGAATCTTCTTCACCTTTAGAGTCTGGCCGAGGTTTATGCAACAATCTATTTAATAACGTATCTCCCTCTTGAAAAACCATGGATAAATTTACTAATTCTGCGGCTGCATGAAACTGATTTCGTTGTGTTTTGTTGCCATAATATATTTGGTTATAAATATATAAATAATGTTCTATTTTATAGATTTCTGGGTTTTCTGTGATTTGTATATAAGGTCGTGCTCCTAGCGTAAGTAGCGTTTCTATTATATGAAGGTTAAAATTGCTTAGAGCATAATCTAAAGCGCTGAAGCCGTCGTTTGCCGCTTCAATTACTGCACCAAATTTTAATAGTAATTCTATGATGTGTTCTGAGCATGTAGTCGTTAGAGCACCACGCATTTGTTCGGCATTTAAACGGTCGTTGGTATGCCTCTTGGCTAAATCAGCAAAATACTCTAACGGTTTTTGACGAAGTTCGTTACAAGGAATATAAAGCAAAACATCTTTAGAAGGTTTGATTAGGTTTTCCCGAATTAATGCAAAAACAATATTTAATGCATTATTTCTAGTTAGTTCGGGCAGGTTCCTTGTAATGCGTTGTACAAAAAAATTAAGACCGGTGTGAAGATCTACTGCCTCTTTAAGTTTGTTACCGTCAACATCATGACCTGCCACTCTTCTTGCTAATTCTTGAAAAAATTCATTGGGCAGATCATAAAATTCTTCTGCGGGTCCAAGATGGTTACTCTCTAGCAAATTTTCAACTAATAATCCCCGTAAAATGGTATTTGTTTCATCTTTGCTAAGATGCTTCTGCAAATTCATCCAAGACAACGAACGTTCTTGATCACCAACGGCATGTGACGCTGCTACACACGTAATAGGAGTCAACCCTCTATTATCGGTTACATTAGGATCAGCTTTTTCCTCCAACAAGGCTAATACATCTTGTTCATCTCCGCCTGTGCAGGAAAAATGCAATCTAGTCTTTCCGTCAGATGAAACTGGCTTATTAATTTCGTCTTCTTTATTAAATGTGGATTTGGTATTGCTAATAAGAGTTTCAATTTCAGCAAGTTTCTTAGCTCTAAATTCAGTTATCGCTAAGAAAGCATTAACTAATTTTAATTTATCGGCGATAGGAATTTTTTTATAATCTATATCCCCCGAAGCTAAGAATTCATCTCTTATATCTCGTAAACGGGCTAGGTCAATTCCTTTTTCTTCTTTAATACTTCTGAAATCATTCAAAAAATTGAGCAAGATATCATTGCAAGTAGAGCAAACATAGTTTAACAGTTTTTCTAAGGCTTCGTTAACCGTAATAGAATCAGGTTTTTTGTGTTGGCCTAAATCATGAGGATTTAGATCAGTTGGAACATCAGTAACAGGCTTTGAGTAGGGCGTATATCTACTACTGAAGCGATGACGAGATTTTCGCGCTTTGTTAATTTGATCTTCTTGCTGTAATTGTTGTTCAAGCGCTTGATAAAATTTCCCGTGATTTTTATATACTAAAACATCATTAAGTAAT
>JABDBA010000023.1:29753-30527 GCA_013288885.1 Gammaproteobacteria bacterium
CTTGATGATAATCTGCACCATGTTCTAGCAAAATCACTACATTTTTTTCTTTAAGAGAGTTAATAGCAAGGTAGAGCGGAGATTCACGGGAATAATCTATCAAGTTTATTTCAGCACCAGCTGCTATTAAAATTCCAATAGCTTCAACACTACCATATCTTGCTGCGTGTTGAATAAGTGCATAGTTGCTGCTAAATCTATTATTGATTTCACTTTTTAAATGTTGCACCAACATTTGTAAAATATTTAGTTTATTATCATCAATTGCTTTTTTTGCCAGATTAAAAATTTCTTTGAGTGGAAACCCTCTTTTAACAATAAATTCATGCAAGAAAACCGCGCTGTCATTTTCCCATGCATCTTTAAATATATCTTCTTTGAATATATCGTCAACAGAAGAAGCATCTTTTTTTGTATCAGATTCAAGCAATTCAAATTGGGCTTTAACGCCTTCTTTCCTACAATTTGGGCAAGTATTATTTTTTATTGTAATATCAGATTCAAATTCTCCATCATCATAAACTGCTTCTCCATCCATGTACACCCATTGTTTCAGTGCGCCTTTTTCAAACCAATGACCACAGTCAAGTTGAGTTATCTCAGATGTGTTTAATGATTGAATAGGTTCACCGCTAATAGTGCAGATGTCGCTGTGCAGTTTAGATTTTATAGCAGCTTGATATTTTATTCCCAGCCCATGCCTTGCAAAAATGTTGCTAAATGTGGTCAGGGCACTCATTGGAAAAGAAGTACTTTTTTTCTGGGGATTCGCTT
>JABDBA010000023.1:30537-32041 GCA_013288885.1 Gammaproteobacteria bacterium
CAATTCAGTAATGATAGTGGTTATTGCCGACTCTTGGTATTTTAACAGCGGGAGTGAATACAACTGTGATCCCTTTATTTTTTCCATTTTTATTATAAACCCCAACATATTTGTGTTTTCCACCTTCTGTTGCAAACACATGTATAGGTAAATTTAGTAAATCACTCAATGCTTTGATTTCAGGCTCATCGCACCATGTCGAATGTTCAGCTAATTTTTCTAAATGTTGTGATAGCGATTCATTATCTGGTAGGTTGTTAAAGTCATCTTTATGTTCAGCCATGTGATTTATCATGCGCTGACGCAATTTACCAATAAAGGGGTATAGTAACTTCCCTAAAGGTTGATCCGGCGAAAGTTGTTGTGGGTCACCGTTGTAATTTGCTAATTCTCTTAATACATTTTGGCGCACTTCGATATTATCTTCGCCGAATAAATGGATCCATGCGACTTTAAACTTTGTTTCGTCAGGATACGCTAGTATCAAGATGTTCATTGCTACTGACCAGAGCAAGCAACTGCCATCGCTGGGAACATTAATTTGTTTAAATGGGTTTTGAGGAGGTAGCATAGGATCACCTGCATGAAGGTGCAAAGCAATAATAGAGCGATGCAATTTATTTAAACACTTCTTCTATTGTATTCGCATCGAAAATTTGTTCACTCCATTGCAACAACGTTTCAGCATCGGCTTGTAATAATTTCTGACGATAATTATCTGGAATTATTTTAAATTTTAGTGTTAACTGGCGAATTAATATGGCAGCTTCGCCTTTTTGCCAGCCTTCAAGTTTGCCTTGTTTATACCCTTTTTCGATACCAAATTGCTCTGCAGTGCTAACATATGCCATGTTTTTACCCCTCTCTAGTTCGTAGACTTTATTTAACTATTGTACCTCAAGCGCTTTGGGTAAAGCGATAAGCCAATCAATAAAATGATAAAATTTAACCACATGGAGCTGGTTTAAGTGCTTAGTCTTTGTGTTACTTAAAGATCATGGTATTATTGTGCTAAACAAAACAACCATTTTTTAATCGCGTAGGAAAATAAGCAGCATGTTACCATTTCCAATGACACCAGAAGGGGTAATTGCATGGCAGCAGCATCAATTCCAACTCCAATTCCAGCACCACTTGTTAACGTTCGGTCTTGTTCGCCCAGATGGTATGCCCCCCGCTCAAACTGTTTCGACTGCAGCTGCATCTGCAATCACACCACCGATTCAGGTATCACCACCTCCATCTACAGATGAGCAACAAAGCGCAGAGGAGAGTGAATCTTCAGCGCCAACAAATAGACATACGCACAGCAAAAGCAAACGCCGACGAATTGAAAGTGACAGTGAAGAATTGCCATCAGAAATACCAAGGCATGAAAATCAAGGGCAGCAGAAAAGATTTGACGGCTTACAAAAAAAATTTAAGGATTTGCAGTCGCAACATCAAGATTTGCAGACGAACTATGATGAAGTATTTGATGAGCAAAAAGAATTGCTAGAGAAAA
>JABDBA010000024.1 GCA_013288885.1 Gammaproteobacteria bacterium
TGTCTAGCCGCAAACAACTTGCTAATGCCATCCGTTTTCTTAGTATGGATGCCGTCCAAAAAGCCAATTCCGGCCACCCGGGTATGCCCATGGGCATGGCCGACATCGCTGAAGTACTATGGAATGACTTTCTTAAACACAACCCAGCGGACCCAGAATGGGTCGACCGCGATCGCTTTATATTGTCCAATGGCCATGGCTCCATGCTGCAATACGCTTTGCTGCACTTGAGTGGTTACGATCTCAGCCTGGATGATCTCAAAAGCTTTCGTCAACTTCATTCAAAAACCCCCGGTCACCCTGAATATGGTTATACCCCCGGCGTAGAAACGACTACCGGGCCTTTAGGTCAAGGTTTAGCGAATGGTGTGGGCATGGCGCTTGCTGAACGCACGTTAGCCGCCGAGTTTAATCGCCCCGAACACACTATCGTTGATCACTACACCTATATTTTCCTCGGTGACGGTTGTTTAATGGAAGGTATTTCGCACGAAGTTTGCTCGCTTGCCGGAACCTTAGGTTTAGGCAAACTCATCGCCTTTTGGGATGACAATGGTATTTCCATCGACGGTCAAGTCGAAGGCTGGTTTACTGATAACACCCCGGAACGTTTTCGTGCCTATGGCTGGCACGTAGTAGCTGATGTCGATGGGCACAACCCTGAAGCAATTAAAGCCGCCATCACTGAATCACAACAAGTTACCGATAAACCCAGCTTAATTTGCTGCAAAACCACCATTGCTTATGGCGCGCCCAATCTTGCGGGTAGTCACGATGCCCACGGCGCAGCTTTAGGCGATAAAGAAATTGAACTGACACGAAAAAATTTAGTGTGGCCATATCCGCCGTTTATTGTTCCCGAAGAAGTTTATTTCGCGTGGGATGCGCGCGCAAAAGGTGAAAAACGCGAAGCTGAATGGAACAAAAAGTTTGCCGCCTATCAAAAAGCATTCCCCGAATTGGCGGCAGAATTTTTGCGTCGCACTAAAGGCCAATTACCCGCACAATGGCCAGAAAAATCGGCGCAATTTATCCAACAAACACATGTTAAAAGCGAAAACATCGCTACCCGTAAAGCCTCGCAAAATACGCTCAATGGATATGGCCCATTATTGCCTGAATTATTCGGTGGATCAGCGGATTTAACGGGATCTAACTTAACGCTTTGGTCGGGATCAAAACCAATCACCCAACATAATTTCGCAGGCAATTATCTTTATTATGGTGTGCGCGAATTTGGTATGTCGGCGATTATGAATGGCATGGCAGTGCACCGTGGTTTTATTCCTTATGGCGGCACGTTTTTGACATTTTGTGATTACGCCCGCAATGCAGTACGTATGGCGGCTTTAATGAAGCAACGCGCGATTTTTGTGTATACGCACGATTCAATAGGTTTGGGTGAAGATGGCCCCACGCACCAACCGATCGAACATATTTCTATGTTACGTTTAACGCCGAATATGGCATTATGGCGGCCTTGTGATGCGGTAGAATCAGCGGTTGCTTGGCAACAAGCGATTGAGCGCAACAATGGCCCGACCTGTTTATTGTTTTCGCGTCAGGCGTTACCACACCAGCATCGTGATGAAAAAACATTGGCTAATATCGCGCGTGGCGGCTATATTTTAGCGGATTGCGAAGGGGTGCCACAGGCGATCATCATGGCTACCGGTTCTGAAGTTAGCTTGGCGATGGCCGCGCTGAAACAGCTAACCGAACAAGGTAAACGTATTCGTGTGGTTTCGATGCCGTCGACAGACCATTTTGCGGCGCAAGATCGCAGTTATCAAGAAGCGGTATTACCTGCTGCCGTACAAGCGCGTGTAGCGGTGGAAGCAGGGTCTAAAGATTTCTGGTATAAATATGTGGGAATTAACGGTAAAATAATCGGTATGGATCGTTATGGAGAATCCGCCCCAGCAGCGGAGGTTTATAAAGAAATGGGGATTACCACGGAGAATGTGGTGAAGGCAGTGCAGGAGCTTTTGTGATTTTTTGGTGTCATTGCGAGGAGCGCAGCGACGTGAGGGGATTTTTATAAATTAATTGAGGTAATTCACATGACAATCAAAGTAGCAATTAATGGTTATGGCCGCATCGGCCGCAATATTTTACGCGCAGTTTACGAAGCAAAGCGCAATAAAGAAATTCAAATCGTCGCGATCAACGATCTCGGCAATGTGCAAACCAACGCACATCTCACGCGTTATGACAGCACGCACGGAAAATTTAATGGCACAGTCGCAGTGGAAGGCGAATATCTCGTTATCAACGGCGATCGTATTCGCGTAGTGGCAGAGCGTGATCCTAAAAAATTACCCTGGAAAGAATTAGGCGTAGACGTTGTTTATGAATGCACTGGTTTATTTGCTACGCGTGAAAAAGCGTCATTGCATTTAGAAGCAGGTGCAAAAAAAGTAATTATTTCGGCGCCAGCCGGTAAAGAAGTAGATGCGACCATTGTATATGGTGTTAATCAGCAAATCTTAAAATCCAGTGACACAATAATTTCTAATGCTTCTTGCACCACCAATTGTTTAGCGCCGTTAGTTAAACCGCTGCATGAAAAATTAGGTGTGGTTAATGGTTTGATGACCACTATCCATTCTTATACTAACGATCAAGTATTAGTGGATTCTTACCACACTGATTTGCATCGTGCACGTTCGGCAACACAGTCAATGATTCCTACTAAAACTGGCGCTGCCGCTGCCATTGGTTTAGTCATCCCTGAGTTAGATGGCAAATTAGATGGTTTCGCCATGCGCGTGCCCACACTGAATGTTTCCGTTGTTGATTTAACGTTTGAAGCTAAGCGTGAAACCACAGTCAATGAAGTGAATCAAATCATTAAAAACGCTGCCGAAGGCGAGTTAAAAAATATTCTTTGCTATAACGAAGAGCCTTTAGTGTCGATGGATTTTAATCATAACCCAGCTTCATCAATTTTTGATGCACCGCAAACCAAAGTGCTTGGCAAACTAGTGAAAGTGTTATCGTGGTATGATAACGAATGGGGGTTTTCTAATCGCATGGTAGATGTGACCGTTGCCTTGATGAAGGCTAAGTAATTATTTCATCATTTTTTATTGTCATTCCCGCGTAGGCGGGAATCCATACATCAAATTGCAGGAAATTTAAACGAGAAGAGTTTATGACGCGTCCAACCCATACACTCATACTACAATCTACCAAAATCATTGCGCCCAAAGTTCGTCATCTGGTCTTTGCTTGCGAAGGCGAAGAAACCTTTAATTTTATCCCTGGGCAGTTTATTACTCTGCATATTCCACATGGTGAGAAACCATTGAACCGCAGTTATAGTATTGCCAATACCCATCAACAAGGTAATTTGATTGAATTCGCTGCTTCGTATGTCGAGAAAGGGGTCGCATCTGAATTACTTTTTAATATGGAGCCGGGCGACAAAATCACGGCTACCGGCCCATTTGGGCGGTTGATTTTGCGCGATGAAAAACCAGCGCGTTATATATTGATTGCTACTGGCACGGGCGTCACGCCTTATCGCGCGATGTTAAAAGAATTAGAAAAGCGTTTGGCTGAATCTAAAGATACCCGGGTATTGTTATTATTTGGTACGCGCATACCGGAAGAGTTACTCTATGCAGATGAGTTTATTGCTTTTGCTGAAAAAAATCCGCGCTTTGAATACCGTGCTTGTTATAGTCGGCATAATCCAGCATTGCTAAAGCCTCATGAATATTTTGGTTACGTGCACAAAGCATTGGTAGATTTTAAACCTGATCCACAAACCGATGTAGTTTATTTATGTGGTAACCCGAATATGATCGATGATACTTTTGCAAAGTTGTGTGAACATGGTTTTACATCGCAGAGTGTTAGACGTGAGAAATATATTTCATCGCATTGATCAGGAGCTAGATATGCCATCATTTGATATTGTGTCTGAAGTAGATATGCAAGAAGCCCGTAATGGGGTTGATCAAGCCAATCGTGAGGTTGACACGCGTTTTGATTTTAAGGGCACTAACGCTAAATACGAATTGAGCGAAGAGAAAATAACCATACGTGGACAAACCGAATTTCAACTCAAGCAAATGTTAGATATTTTACAAACCAAGTTAAGCAAGCGTGGCATCACCACCGGCAGTTTAGATCTTGGCAAAATAGAAACTAATCTAAGTGATGCGCGCCAGGTAGTGACAATTAAGCAAGGTATTGAAACTGATCTTGCTAAAAAAATTGTTAAGATTTTTAAAGAAAGTAAATTAAAAGTACAAGCAGCAATTCAAGGCGATCAAGTGCGCGTGACCGGCAAAAAGCGTGATGATTTGCAAGAAGCTATCGCGTTAATGCGGCAACAAAAAATGACTTTACCCCTGCAATTTACTAATTTTCGTGATTAACTATGAAAAAAATTATCGTCTTGTGCCTAGTTTTTTTGTGTTGTAGTTTTTCTGTTGTCTCTAATGCGATGGAAACGGCTTTCTATAGTCTTCGTGGCAACGATCTCGCAGCTATTGCAGATACTAAAGCCGCTACGGCTAGCTTAGAAAAAAATGCCAAAAAAATTAACATTTTAATTCCACAAGCTTATCAGGTTAATGAGGCTGGTTTGGTATGGGGTTATGTTGATCCTACTGTTATAAATTTCACTAAAGCAAATGGCATTAAATTGATGCCGATGATTACTAATGCACAATTCGATAAAACTATCGCGCATGAATTTTTAAATGATTCTGTGGCGCAAAACAGAGCAATACAATCCATCCTCATTGCTTGCAAAACTAACCATTATTACGGTGTGCAATTTGATTTTGAGATGATTGCGTTGGCAGATCGCGATGCTTTATCGCGTTTTTATAAGCTGGCTGCTAATGCTTTGCATCAAGCAGGGTTTAAAGTGAGTATTGCGGTAGGGCCTTTGCAAAGTGATGGCCCATGGCCTTCGACTTTTTTGATGAAGACCTATAAAGTTTGGGAAGGAGCTTACGATTTTAAAACGTTAGCGCCCAGCTCTGATTTTATTTCTATTATGGTTTATAACCAACACGGCGAAGGCACAACACCAGGGCCCACAGCCAGCTTGGCGTGGACTGAAAACGTGATCAAGTATGCACTGCAATATATTCCCTCTGATAAAATATCCTTAGGCATTCCTGCTTATTCTAATTATTGGTATACCGATAGTAATGCCACGGGGAAAATTACCGTGCAATTGGCGGGGTTAAGTTACAGTGACCTTACTTATCTGCTTAATAAATATAATATTACCTTACAGTGGGATGATAAGCATAAAATGTCTTATGCAGTTTTCGAGCGCAATTGGTTAAATGAATATATTTTTGCAGAGGATGTAGGATCATTTAAAGCCAAATTGGATCTGGTAAAGAAATATAATTTGCGCGGTATTTCCGTGTTTCGCATTGGTTTCGAAGATCCGAGGATTTGGGGTGAATTAGGGGTCAGATCTTGACTTGCTACTTGCTAAAAAAATAGCAAACGATCCCTATAGTTTCCAAGCAAGTAGCAAGTCAAGATCTGACCCCTAATTCAACATCGGTTTCAATTCAGCCCAAATATTTTCCAATAAAATGGGTTGCCCATCGGTGTTGGGGTGAATGCCATCTTGTTGCATCAAATTAGTTTGATCATCGACACCGTTTAAAAATAACGGGACGACGCGAGTATCATATTTATCTGCCAAATCTTTATAAATAGCTTGAAATTGCGTGATATAATCAAGGCCATAATTCGGTGGTAGACGCACGCCCACTAATAAAACTTTACCGTCTTGATCTTTAATGAGCGAGATCATTTTGGCTAAGTTGGCGCGAGTCACTTGCAACGGCAAACCACGTAAGCCATCGTTGCCACCTAATTCAAGAATGACGATGTTGGGTTTATTTTGAGTCAAGGCATCTGGCAAGCGTGATAAACCATTGCTGGTAGTATCGCCGCTGATGCTGGCGTTAACTACAGTGTAGTCTAGATTATTTTCTTGCAAGCGTTGCTGTAATAAAGCTACCCAACCTTGCTGAATATCGATACCATAGCCTGCACTTAAACTGTCGCCGAATACCATAATTTTTTCAGCGGCGCTAGCAAACGAACAAAAAATTAACAACATTAAAGCAAGCAGGGATTTTTTTAACATGACGACGGATACCTCATCTTATATTGTTCGGGTTGAACAGCTTAATAAGCAAATTCTAAGTGGTAATATACCATTACAAATACTTTCTGACATCAATCTTAATATTGCCCAAGGTGAAGCAATCGCCATCGTCGGTGCTTCTGGCTCCGGTAAATCAACATTGTTATCGTTAATGGCAGGCATTGATACACCGAGCAGTGGGCGCGTGTGGTTAAACAATCAAGATTTAACCACCTTAGATGAAGATGGTCGCGCCTTATTACGTGCGCAACAAGTCGGTTTTGTTTTTCAAAGTTTTCATCTGTTGCCGAATTTAACCGCCTTAGAAAATGTAATGTTACCATTAGAGTTGGCAAGTAACCCCGCAGCAAAACGATCAGCACAAGATTATTTATCGCGAGTAGGTCTGGCGCAAAGAGTACATCATTATCCGCGTCAACTTTCGGGGGGTGAACAACAACGCGTTGCTATCGCCCGCGCCTTTGCCGCGCACCCAAAAGTTTTATTTGCCGATGAAGTCACCGGCAATTTAGATGGCAAAACCGGCGCGCACATCGCTGATTTATTATTTGAACTTAATGCCGAACAGCAAACCACATTAGTACTCGTGACGCATGAAGAAAGTTTAGCGCAACGCTGTCAGCGACGCGTTGAATTGGAGAATGGGAAAATAACTTCATAAGGAAAAAAATGTTGCTTGCATTTAAATTACTTGCCCGCGATTGGCGCTCTGGCGAATTACGGATTTTGATCGCAGCGCTAGTGATCGCAGTGGCAGCATTAACATCTGTTAATATTTATACCGATCGTGTCGCGCGCACCTTAGATGTGCAAGCAGCTACTCTATTGGGCGGCGATTTATTACTCAGCACGCCAAGTGCACCACCAGCAAATTGGATCGTCCAAGCCAATCATCTTCATTTGCAAACAGCACAATTACTATTATTTTCCACAGTAGTTATTGCAGGCAATCAAATGCAATTGGCGAGCGTCAAAGCGGTCAGCGCCGATTATCCATTGCGCGGTAAGTTGCGTACTACGACAACATTAAATGCAGCCGATCAAGAAGCAACGGGTATTCCAGCAGCGGGCACGTTGTGGGTTGATGCGCAACTATTGTCTTTGCTACATATTCCAATGGGCAGCACTATTAAAATAGGCACAGCACAATTTGTGATACAACGCATTCTCACCGCCGAACCAGATATCGAAAGCAATTGGTTGAATATTGCCCCACGCGTGATCATGAACGCGGTCGATGTGGCAAAAACACAAGTCGTCGTACCTGGCAGCCGTGTCGAATACCGCTTAATGTTCGATGGTGATCCTGCACAAATACAAGCTTATAAAACTTGGTTAACACCACAATTAAACGCAGGGCAAAAACTGCTAACCGTTAAAGATGGACGGCCAGAATTTAAAGGTGTATTACAACGGGCTAATGATTATTTAAACTTAGCGATTATTATTTGTATTTTATTTGCCGGCGTAGCAATCGCTACTTCGGTGCGCCGTTATTGCGAACGGCATTATGATACCGTCGCGTTATTGCGTTGTTTGGGTATGAGGCAACAACAAGTTATGCTGATTTTTGCAACGCATTTGCTAACGCTGGGCATTCTCGCAGCGGGGCTAGGTTGTTTGGTGGGTTATGGTGCGCAAGTTTTTTTCTCACAAATTTTTGCACATTGGCTTAAATTAAATTTAGTGAGTAGTTCTTTATTTCCTATTATCTTAGGCCTAATAACGGGTTTGGTTATTTTAATGGGTTTTGCTATTCCGTCATTTTTGCGTCTGAAGAATATTACCGTGCTGCGTGTATTAAGGCGCGATCAGTTGCCGGTAAAACCGTCAATTCTTTTGGTGTATGGTTTGCCATTATTAGCAATTACCGCGCTTATTTTTTGGCAAACGCACGATTTACATCTCACGTTAATATTATTATATAGCATAGTCGGCGCTGCAGTGGTTTTATATGGTGTAGCATATGGTTTGATTAAATTAGCCAGTAAAGTACGTAGCCAAACTGGTGTTTCGTGGCGTTACGGCTTAGCGAATTTATCGCGTCATGCTAATACTAGCGCTATTCAACTTGTGGTTTTTGGTTTGGTAATTATGGTAGTGCTATTAACTAGTATCATGCGTAATGATTTATTAAATACGTGGCAACAGCAATTACCAGCTAGCTCCCCTAATTATTTTGCGATTAATATTCAACCCAGTGATGTGGCAGGCGTGACGCATTTATTAGATCAAAATCAAACAAATCCTGCTGGTGTTTACCCGATGGTGCGCGGTCGTTTAGTCGCGTTGAATCATATCGCCATTAAACAAGTGGTTGCGCCCAGCGCGCGCAATAATAACGCGCTCAATCGGGAATTAAATTTAAGTTGGACTAATCAGTTGCCCGCTGACAATAAAAGGGTAAGCGGACAATGGTGGGTTGCAACGGATCAAGGCAAACCACTGGTTTCAATGGAGCAAAAATTAGCAAATGATTTAGGTATTAAATTAGGTGATCAATTAACGTTTCAAATTGGCGATCAAGCAATTACAGTCACAGTACACAGTATGCGCACAGTAGATTGGAGTTCTTTTCACCCCAATTTTTTTATGATCTTCCCGCCTGGTTTTTTAAACACTATGCCAACCACGTATATTACTAGTTTTCATTTAGCAGCTGCTAATAAAGCAGTGTTAACCCAATTAGTACAGCAATTTCCCAGCGTCACTATAATCGATGTCAATGAAGTATTACAACAAATGCATGGTGTGATGGATCAAATGTCGCAAGTGATCCAATATTTATTATTATTTATTTTTCTGGCGGGCATTGCCGTATTATACGCGGCCTTGCGCGCTAGCTTAGACGCCAGAATTTATGAAGGCGTGATCATGCGTGTATTAGGCGCAAACCGCAGACAATTGCAAACCGCATTGGCCAGCGAATTTATTAGTTTAGGTTTATTAGCGGGATTATTTGGCTCGTTAAGCGCATTGCTGATCGGCTTCGCCGTCGCACATTATGTTTTTAAAATCGATTATCATTTTAACTATCAAATTATTGCGTTTGGCATTTTAGGTGGCGCCATCGTCGTAGGCGCAATTGGCTTATTCGCCACACGCTTATTGTTACAACAACCGCCAATAACTATTTTGCGAGAGATGTGATGGAAACCATCAATCATGCAAATGCAGGTCGTGGTGCATTTCGGCAATGGAGAGTGCTTCGGAGACATCGCCGCTGACATCGCGGCCGAGTTGTTTGCTCATTTGCGTAATCGAAAATAATCCGCGGATAACATGTGTGCCGGTTTTTTCATCGACTTTTACCACCAGGGCAAAATGTTGTTTGTAAGCGTGTAAGGTGGCGATGACATTTGCAACTTTAGCGTGACGTAGTTCTTCGATATCGATGGCGATCAATGAACTTTGTGGTGTCATAATCAAGCCAACGGAGATATCGGCGCGTGGCAGGCGTCGTTCTTGGATCACTTGCAGCGGTTTTTCACCCAGCAAATCTTCAGTGCTCACTAAGCCTAAAACACGGTGTTCGTGGTTGACGACCAACAAAGCATGGTAAGGGCATTTTTTTACCGAGATTAGAGCAACGTCGATCGGGTCTTCGGTGCCGATGATTTCGGCTTTGATATATTTAAAGTCGACCAACGCATTTAAAGCCGGGTCGTCGATATGGATGACTTCCGGCAATTCATAGGGGTGGTAATAGCCGAGGCCAGCTTTAAGGGTCAAAATGGGCAGTTGTGAATGAGTTTTGGGCATGTCGATTATCCGAAATGGTTATATTATGCTTTTCGAGCCGATTATTCTATCCCTAGCCTTGAAATATGGCAATTAATCTCCATATTCAATGTCAACGATAATTACTGTTAAAACGGAGCCCCATATGACTGACACTGCCCAAAAAGAAACCCTTGGTTTTCAGACCGAAGTAAAACAGCTGCTGAACCTGATGATTCATTCCCTCTATAGCAATAAAGAGATTTTTTTGCGGGAATTAATCTCCAATGCCTCAGATGCCGCCGACAAACTACGTTTTGCCGCCTTGTCTGACCCCAAACTGTATGAAAATGATACTGAACTTAAAGTTAAGGTAACTTTTGACAAAGACGCGCACACCGTAACCATCAGCGATAATGGCATCGGGATGACACGACAAGAGGTCATCGACCACCTTGGTACTATTGCCAAATCGGGTACGCGTGAATTTTTAGCCGCTTTGAGTGGCGATCAAGCCAAAGACGCCCATTTAATCGGCCAATTCGGCGTAGGTTTTTATTCTTCATTTATCGTTGCTGATAAAGTGACAGTCATTACACGCCGTGCCGGAACACCAGCCGCCGCTGGTGTAGAGTGGGAATCAGCGGGTGAAGGCGAATACACCGTTGAAAACGTCAATAAAGCCACACACGGCACAGACGTTATTTTGCATCTGCGCAAAGATGAAGACGAATTTTTAGATGATTGGCGCTTACGTAGTGTAGTTAATAAATATTCCGATCATATTAATTTGCCGGTGATGATGCTGAAAAAAGCGTTGCCGGAAGATACAAATCCCGATGACAAAAATCCAGAAGAAAAAGTAATCAACGCTCTGGTCGAAGAATTTGAAACGGTAAATCGTGCTACCGCGTTGTGGGCGACACCTAAATCAGAAATCAAAGACGAAGAATACAAAGAATTTTATAAACACATCGCACATGATTTTGAAGATCCATTAGCATGGGCGCACAATAAAGTGGAAGGTAAATTAGAATATGTAAGCTTGCTGTATTTACCGGCACGTGCGCCGTTTGATCTTTTTCAAATGGAACATAAGCGCGGTTTAAAACTGTATGTGCGCCGGGTGTTTATTATGGACGATGCCGAACAATTCCTGCCGCGTTATTTGCGTTTTGTCAAAGGCGTGATCGACAGCAACGATTTGCCGTTAAATATTTCACGTGAAATTTTGCAACAAAATCGTCATGTCGATGCCATTCGTCAAGCAGTGAGCAAACGTGTATTGGGTATGTTAGATAAAATGGCGACCGACGAAAAAGATAAATATCAAAAATTCTGGGATCAATTCGGCCGCGTGTTAAAAGAAGGCCCGGCAGAAGATTTTGGTAACAAAGAAGAAGTAGCTAAACTGCTGCGTTTTTCTTCCACACACACCGACAGCACCGCGCAAGATGTTTCGTTGGACGCTTACATCGCGCGTATGAAACCAGAGCAGAAGAAAATCTATTATATTACGGCAGATTCATTCACCGCTGCTAAACACAGCCCGCATTTAGAAATCTTCCGCAAAAAAGGCATTGAAGTATTGCTGCTTTCTGATTCGGTTGACGAGTGGTTGGTGGGTCATTTGATGGAATATGCGGGTAAACCTTTGCAATCCATTACTAAAGGTAGTTTAGATGCCGAAGAATTTAAAGATGAAGAAATTAAAGAAGAACAGCAAAAAGATGAAGTTGAATTTGCTGATTTTGTGAAACAAGTAAAAGACGTATTGGGTGATAAAGTGAAAGAAGTGCGCATTTCACAACGTTTAACACAATCACCGGCTTGTATTGTGAGTGATGAAAACGATATGAGCGGCCATATTCAACGTATGTTAAAAGCAGCGGGGCAGAGCTTCCCCACCGCTAAACCTATTTTGGAAATTAATGCTAAGCACCCGTTGATCATCCGGATCAAAGCCGAGCAAGATAAAACGCATTTTGCCGAATGGTCGAATATTTTATTAGAGCAATCTATTTTGGCAGAAGGCGGGCAGTTAGAAGACCCAGCTAGTTTTATTGGGCGCTTAAATAATTTGTTTGTTGAGTTAGTGCGGTAAATAATAACTAAGGAGAATTTCATGTCCGAACACAAAGCAACTATCCATTGGCAGCGCAAGACCGAAGATTTTAATTACAAAACTTATGATCGCACGCACGATGTTACATTCTCTGGCGGCACGCTGATTCAAGCCTCTGCTGCGCCGGAATATATGGGCAACAAAGCCTTAGCTAACCCAGAAGAACTCATGGTCGCGGCATTATCAAGTTGCCACATGCTGACTTTTTTAGCGATGGCGGCACTTAAAAATTTGGTCGTCGATAATTACATTGATGATGCTGTTGGTGTATTAGGGAAGAATGCCGAAGGCAAAATGGCACTCACACAAGTAACACTACGCCCAAAAATAACCTTCAGTGGCACGCAACCCGACGCGCAAACTTTGCATCAGTTACACGAAAAAGCGCACAGCAATTGTTTTATTGCGAATTCGGTGACTACGAAGGTAGATGTGGAGGGTTAGCTTCCAAATTCGCCTTAATCGCAAAAATCAAATAACCCACCGCGAGTGGGATATACACAACCCAACGATAAGGAATATGTAAGTTAATGAGATCAAACAACGCTGCAATAATAAACCCGGGTGTCATCGCCACTGCGGCCAAACGAAATAGAGTTTGAAAACTAAAACTGGTGCTGATAAACAATTTGGCGACACTTGAATAAAATAGTGCTTCGATAATACCTTCTAAGAAATATAAAATTACCATAACAGGGTAGATAGCAATAGCAATCACCAACGTTAATTTTTCTAAAAATGCCGACACTAACTCAGGCGTATAAACCGCATTACGGTTTGGCGCGATGGTATATTTTTTTTCAATGTTATCTTCTTTGCGAATCAACTGCGTTTTGGTTAATAACACAAAAGCTTGTGTATCTTCCAACGAAGTAACTTTGCCCGTGGTATCAATAATCGCTAACTCACGACCACTGCCCGGTGCTTTAATATAATAAGGCTCAGCATGATCGATAGAGACCTGCCCCTGCTTCACAGTAATCGTCGGTAATTGCGCAACAATTGGTTTGCTATAATTGGCAAGCCCGGCAATGCCAAGTTCAATTTGATAAACAAACGGAATACAACAAATGGCTGTCAATAATAAAATATAGAGAAAGCCTGATCCGCGCCAATGCTGACCTATATCGCGGTAAAGTGCCTTGGAATAAAACGCCATATAGAGCGGTTGTAGAATGTTGTAGCGTTTCATGTTTTCGTCCTCTTTAAAGGCATATTCTGTAACCATTTCTATAGCCCTTGTCAAGCACCCGAGGAATTTTTTTTAATAGCCGTTTACATCCCCAAGTTTTCTGTTAACCTCACGTCATCCATGGTTCTATAGAAAAAGGCAAAAATGACTACAGGTATCAATGACGAATTGTTGCAGTACGCAGAAAGCCTAGGTTATGGCGATGTGCACATGAAGATAGATGCTGCTACCGGATTGCGCGCTATTATCGCCATCCACAGCACTAAACGTGGCCCAGCTTTAGGGGGCTGTCGTTTTATCGAATATCCCACCACCAGAGATGCACTCCGTGATGCGTTACGCTTAGGCTGGGGCATGAGTTATAAAGCCGCCATGGCCAATCTCCCGTTAGGGGGTGGGAAAGCAGTATTGCTGAAAACCCCACAAATTACTGATCGTGAAGCACATTTTGGTGCTTTTGGCCGTTTTGTCAACGAAATGAGCGGTCGTTATATCACCGCGATGGATAGTGGCACCGAAGTGAGCGATATGGATGTAATCGCCCGCTATACCCCTTATGTGGCTTCAACCTCTCGTAACAGTGGTGATCCCGGCCCTTCGACCGCGTTGGGCGTGCTACGTGGTATTTTCGCCACCGTTAAATTTAAAATGCAGCGCGATAATCTAGAAGGTTTGCATGTGGCCATCCAGGGCGTGGGGCATGTCGGTTATAGTTTAGCTCAAAGATTGCATAACTTGGGTGTTCGATTATCGATTTGCGATCGTAACACAGAAGCTGCCAAGATTTGTGAAAAAGAGTTTGGCGCTAAAATAGTTTCTTTGGATGAAATTTTTAAATTGGATTGCGATATTTTTGCGCCGTGTGCTTATGGCGGAATTATTAATGATGAAACCATTCCTACTATTAAGGCTAAAATAATAGCAGGATCGGCTAATAACCAATTGGCTGAATTGCGCCATGGCGAAGCATTACGAAAACGCGATATTCTTTACGCGCCGGATTATGTGATCAACGCCGGAGGTTTGATCGAAGCGTATGCACTTTATCAAGGTTTATCGATGGCCGAAGCGGAGTTACAAATTTCACATATTTATGACACTTTGTTACTCATTTTTGATCGTGCGGCACGTGAAGGCAAACCGACCAGCCAAGTGGCGGATACCATTGCGTCTGAAAGATTATAATTAAGCGAGCATAACTTATGAAAATATTTTATCTACCCGATTTGGGCGAAGGTTTGCCGGATGCCGAAGTGCGTGAGTGGTATGTCAAAATCGGTGATGAAGTAAAAGTCGATCAACCTTTGGTAGCGATGGAAACCGCCAAAGCGGTGGTTGACGTTCCTTCGCCTCGCAGTGGCCGTATTGTGAAATTTCATGGTCAACCCGGCGATGTGATTAATACTGGTGCTGCGTTAGTTGAATTCGAAGACGGTGATGATGTTGTTGCTGAACACTCACATGCTCCCGCGCAATCAGTATCTGCGCACAGTAAACCGGCAACCACGGGTGATGCGGTTAAAGCAATTCCCGCCGTGCGCGCGTTAGCGAAAAAATTAAATGTGGATCTAGCGCAAGTACCAGCGAGTGGCGCGAATGGGCAGATTACGTTGGAGGATGTGGAAAGAACGGCGAAGGGTAGCCCTCACCCAATCCCTCACCCTAACCCTCTCCCAGGGGGAGAGGGGATCGGAAAAGATTTTGAGCCGGTGCGTGGTGTGCGCCGTGCCATGGTTACAACCATGACACATTCGCATCAAGAAGTAGTGCCAGTCACCATTGTCGATGATGCCGATATTCACGCGTGGCCAGAAAAAACTGATATTACATTACGCGTGGTACGTGCGATCATTGCAGCGTGCAAAGCAGAACCTGCATTAAATGCCTGGTTCGACAGCAAGGCGATGGCGCGTCGTTTATTTTCAGAAATTCATTTGGGTTTAGCGATGGATTCACCCGATGGTTTATTTGTGCCAGTGTTAAAAAATATTGAAAAAAGTTCCACCGAAGATTTGCGCACAACGATCAATCGCTTCAAAGAACAAGTCAAAGCGCGCACGATTCCGCAAGATGATCTCAAGGGCGCCACCATTGTTTTATCTAACGTCGGTATTTTTGCGGGTAAATATGCCAACCCCATTATTGTACCGCCGATGGTAGCGATCCTCGCTATGGGTAAAATCCGTGATGAAGTGGTCGCTCACAACGGCAAAATGGAAATCCATCGCATTATGCCGCTCTCTATCACCGTTGATCACCGTGTCGTCACTGGCGGCGAAAGTGCCCGATTTTTGGCGGCGTTGATTAAAGATCTGCAATAGGGATCACATCTGAGTTTTGCAGTCATAAATAATCTTACCATCAAAATAATTTTATCAGGTTCTGCGTTGGGCTTAAATTTATATTCATTAAGCATTTCTTTAATTGTACTCGAACGAACCGCAGTATCATACCCACGATTAACCAACTCGTTAGCAGTAAAAATATAATAAACTTCATTAATTTCTTCATGGGGATTAAAATTCTGCCCTTTCTCAGCGATACGTTGATCAAAGTCCTTTAATTGTGATTTCACCCAATCCCAGTTGCGCGGAGCATTAGTCATTGTTGCCGATGGAAATAAATTTTCTAATAAATTAAGTTCTTCTAGTTTATTAAAATAATTTGCTGCTTTACCACTTAAAAAATGTTTTCTATTGAGAGATGAATATTGTGGTACAGCAAGTTTTGCTAGCCAACTTTTATCACTACGCATGATACCCGCTTGTAAATTTTCCGCTATATTAAAATCGTACTGCACTGCATAATAGACCGTACGCAACATTAGAGCGGGATCAGCCTGCAGGCGCGCAGCAATTTTTTTATCCGATTGAATCATTTTCTCATTAGCGGGAGTTAACTCATCGGTAAGCAAACGAATTACGCCTTCTTTTAAATCTTTTTTACCACAACCTGTCGGATCTAATAATGTGCCATCAGGATATTTTTGTAAACTATCGATAGTAAAATCACGTTTATGTGCATCCGCGATTGAGGCAAGTTCTGATTTCTCATCACACCAAAAATTCATATTAATAATGTTATTTCCCTTAACCATTCTAATTTGCATTAATGGTTCGCGACCTGGATACTTGCATTGGATAGCTTGTGGGAAAAGCTTTTTAAACTCAGCCGGGCCCATACACACAGAAAAAGCCAACTTATCAATACTTTTGATATCTTGCCCTAAATATTGCTGAACAACTGCGTCGCCAACTATGCAAATTTTGCCAGCCAATTTTTCCAAATTTGTGATGCAATCAACAGGAAATTTAATGGCAGTAAATTTTTCTTCGCCGCTATTAACTCTTTTAATCTCATTATCTCGTTTTACCGTGAAGAAAACAGAACGCTTAGGTTTGCTGCCCGGAATCATTGCGGGATTTGGCGGAGCGGATGGAGCCTTGAGTTCCGCCCCATGACCGCAACTTCTAAATAGTTTATCAACCCCGGCAATACCTTTAGAGTTTTCAGGGTGTAAGGCGATGAATTTAATTCTTATATCTAACGCTGCTGCAAGCTGATTATTGAGTAAGTAAGCTTTAATAAGGGATTTATATATTTTCTCTAACCTAGGTCGGGAATGTATTTCTTGTTCCAAACTATTCTTTAACAACTGTTTACAAAATTGAATCGCTTTGTTATAGCGCCCATGACCTATATAGCCATTAATTAAAACAATAGCCGCTCTATCGCTATCAACAAAAACTTGTGTGGCATTTTGATACCATTTTACTGCCTCTCGATTATTGCCCACTCTTAAAAAATGTTTAATAAGATTTACATAAGCAGATTCATCATATTGATTGTTATCAATGAATTTCAAAAACAAATTTACTGCCTCGCTATTTTTGCCAGTTTTACTGCAAAAAACAGCATATGCTTGCCAATTAATATGCGAGATAGGGTCTATTTTAAGAAGCTGCTGGAAATAACCTCGTGCAGTTTGCACGTGAGTATCGTATTGCGCAGCATCTTCAGAATTTTCCGCTCTATGCTCATAAACTCGCGCTAGTCCTAATAATTGCCATACTTCTTCACGACCTGCCGTGCAGTTTCGGGTAAGCAAATCTTCGGCTTCATTATACCTTTTTTGGCCCAAATAGAATGTTGCTTTTTTAGTTATAAATTCGGTGCTCGCATCTTCTAGTTTGACTCGATCGTAAAATAATTCAGCGGCATGTACTTTGCCACGTTTGAGATTTAAATCAGCTAAGCCACCCACTGCAAATTCATCATTAGGGTTTAGAACTAATAATTGATCGCAAGTTCCTTGCATTTTTTTATGTTCATGAACAAAATCATAAAGCAGAACCATATTTTGTAATACGGCAATTTGGTATTCAGGCGATTGCTGTAGATTCTCAGCTTCTGTAAGAGCAAGATGATATTTTTTCATTTTTATATGCAAAAGAAATAACATATATTGAAGACCTACTTTTTCATTCTCTTTAATAAAATCCAGTAAAAGCGTTGCTTGCTGTTCCGCTTCATTAAGTTTTCCCATACATTTATAAATATTGATTAATGCCCAAGCAGCGTTGCTGTTTTTCTCACCAGCAAGAATTTCTTTTAATTGGTCGACTTTAATTTGAAATTTTGCAAAATAAGCATAATGATCTTTTTCAGTGATTCTTTCTTTAAATGTTGTTATTAATGTATTGGCTTCTACAATAATTTTTTTAAAGAGAGTCTTGCTAGCATTTTTATTTTTTGGTTTTTCCAATTTCGCAGTTAATAAACTAATTATCTCATCATGTTTGCCTTCAACCGCATAATCTAAAGCGGTTTTTCCTCTCCCATCTTTTGCATTAAGATTCAAATAGCCACAGGATGCAGACTCATGTAATAAATAATAAACTAAGTCTGCACGGCCGCGTTGTACTACATAATGCAATATATTCCGACCATCCGCATCCACGCTGGAAAGTTGAAATTTTCTACTTGTTACGAGATGACAAAAAACTTCGTTTTGGTCTTCCTTTTCATCGGCTCTTTTTTCTTCGGTAACAGCTAACATTAATGGTGTGCAACCGTCTTTGCCGGTAATTTGATTTAAGTTTTCAATGTCGGTGGCAAGTGATCTATCAATTTGTACCAGATCAGCTGTTGTAATTGCCTGCAATAATTCAGCCACAACAGGGCTCATAGGAGCTTCAGCAGAAAATTGATTCGGCGGTAACGCCTTTTTTAATTTTGGATAGAGAGAACATGCTTTAGTCATGAATTCAATGGCTTGCGTATAATCTCCCTGCAAACGACACGTTTCACCTAACTTAACAAAGATAATATATAACCATTTAATTTTTTTTGCATTTTCTTTGGTCAAAGTTGCTGGTGCTTCGGCATAATCAGGCCATTCTTCCTTTTTCCATGCCGCTATTGCGTTTAAGAAAGATAGCGCTGCTTCTTGATAATGTTGATTGCGTGCGTGCTCAGCGCCTTCGTAATAAAAGTGATCCCAAGATATAATACTTTTACTTTCATTGCTTTTTTTATCTTTAGTGCTTTCTTTTTTATCTTCATCATCAAATAGATCAAATTTGTCGATTGATTGTGATGAATTTTCAACCGTTACTGTGACAGTTTTAGTTTGAGGTTTTGATTTAGTTTTTTTATGGAAACGGATTTGCGCTTGCAACCATCGTAGAAATGGTGGATTAGTGCAACAGATAGCAAATATTGTATTTCCATACTTATCTTTAATATCTGTTCTTGCGCCTGCTTTTATCAGCAGGCTAATAGCTGGTTTATGGCCGAAGAGGATGGCAACGATTAATGGGGTATTCCCTTGGTCATCGGTAATTTCTTTATCTGCGCCGTGCTGCAATAAAAATTCGATAAATTGCAGTTGGTTATGCCTAGCGGCAATGTGTAACGCTGTGCTGCCGCCCCAGGTAGATTTGGCGTCTACTTTACTATTCGCACGCATTAATAATTCGGCAATATCGAGATAGTTACATGGAGCAATGAACATTAGCGGATTACAATTCAGCAGCAAATCGCTGTCAACCAATTCCGGGTAGTTTTTGATCAGTCTTTTTATTTCAGCAAAATTACGCTCGTCTAAAGCGATTATTAACTCATATATCTTTTCCTTTTCTCCCAACAATTGTTGGCGGGTAAATGTTTTATTTTCTCCGGCGATTACTTGTAGATGTTTAGCATACTCGGCAATATAGTCGATAACTGAATTAACTACAGCATTAGATTTTTCTTTTTCACAATTCCATATGTTATCAACATATACGATTAGAATTTTTACTAGTAAGGTGAGATGGTAATCTGAAATATCTGCAATATATACATTATCCAAGTGCTTTAATATCCACGCATCAAGGTCAGTTGTTGGAGCTGGTTCTTGACTGAGAAAAATGTGAACGAATAATACTAAGGCCTCTTTAAACTGTTTATCTGCTGCGTTATAAGATTTTTCTTGAGCTAATTCCAATCCTTTTTGATGATGCGCTTTTATCTTAGAAGTATCAATTTTAGGCTCTGCTGGCGCAAAGAAGGTAATGGTTTCAGGCGTTGATTCGGGCATTACTGAACTGGTTTGTGATGAAATATCTGAGAGCGAAGTATCTGTGAGTGAAGTATCTGTCGATGCTGTTGAAAGAGTTGTTGATTGTCCATCGTCTTCTGGCTGGCTTTCTAACAACTTTTTTGCTTTTGCTAATTTATCTGCATATTTTTCAAGAGGAGGGTAACCCAGAGTTTCAGCTATTTCCCAAGCTCTCGCTAGATTTTTATAGGCTTGTCCATAATCCCCCAGCATTAATTGACTTGACCCTAAATTGTAATAAATAGCTAACGTTTCATCGGTGGCGCCAAAATTAGTTTCGTCTATTTCAGGATAAGTGCTTTTTAACTTCGCCAGTACTTCTAAACTACGTTTTTCAACTTCTTTATACTCTCCATCGGCAAATGACTGTTTGATCGATTTCTTGGTTTCTTTTTTTGCATCAAGAGGAGTTGTCTGGCGCCGACTTTTAACAGATTTAAGATATTCGAGCACATTGGTATGTCGTTCGCACCTAGCAATAGTTTCAGCGGTGTTTCTCGCAGCGCCTAGTATTTCTAATTTGGCACCGTGTTCAACTAATAACTTTATTGTTTCTATGAACCCAACCTGCGTTGCTATATGTAAAGCTGTATCACCATCTTCATCCTGTTGGTTTACATTAACACCCGCTGCAATATATTGTTTAATTTTTTTCTTGCAGGTAGCATCATCGAAACGTTCTGTCAGATCAAAAACAATATCAGCAAAATTATTACTCTCTATCGACATGTCTGATTCCGAAGCAACTCCAGACCTTTCATTGCTATCAGTCAACATAATTATACCTATCAATGTTCTTAAAACACCTAGTTTAACAGAAAAACCTTAAGAAACCCTTAAGGTTTGAAAAGAATGGGGTGGTATAGAGTAAGAATTCGCGACTATAGGGCTAACTAACCCACAGGCTGTCAGCCAATCATGAATGTTGAAATACCCATGTCGCTATGTATCTTATTTTAGATACGTATCCAAATTTAGATACGTATCTAAAATTCTTACTAAAAAGTAACACGTTTTAAACAATCCGCATTCCCAGGGCTTTGGCAATCAATTCGGCACGATTGTGGCAGTTGAGGGGCATATGCCGCCCAATTTAAGTCAAAATCAGTGCTACCGAATAAGTCTGGGCCTTTACTAAAACCGACACTGCGGGCTTGGGTATCATTACAGCCTTGATAGATGCCAAGGCAGGTTTTGTAAGCTATCTATGTCTAAATGGCTTAGCTTTTCGGGGTCAGTTATGCACAAAAGTTTTTGTAATAGTGGTATCATATGGTTAACTTTAATATATATGGGACGGAATAGGGGAATTTGCCCGTATTGCGTAATATTTATTTAACCCTTAAAATGTTAACACTGATTATACTCTTAAATAGGTGATTTTATGTCAATGCCAGGAAATGAAAAGCAAGTTCAAAATAATAGTGCTAAAGACAAAAAAGATAACATAACACGTCAGATTGAAAATAACCCTTGTCAAAAATGTAGAACTGCAAAAAGCGTTAAATGTAATTGTGGCCCTGGTGAAGGCGGTGATAAAATTGATGGTTTCATAAACGGAGCTAACGAAACCAACAACAATAAATATTTCCAACCCCCAAAACCATTGCCTGAAATAGTGGCTGATGACCTCACTAAAATGTTTGTGAATGGCTATGACATCAGCCTTGCAAGACATTTAACAATGTCCAACAACAAAAGATTTGACCTGGAAAAATTAGCCGAACTGTTGTCGATTACTTATGATCAAGTAAAAGGACTTTTAACTTTGCAACCCAATGGTTCTAGAACTAAAGAAGAATTGGAATTACTGCGTGAATTTTTACATGCCGTTGAAGCTGGGTTTAACACTTTTAAAAATGAATTAAAAGATGAATTGCAGCAGCAAGGTATTGCTATTAATAATTTAAGCGCATCAAATAATGTTGATGAAAATAAATTAACGATTCATATTCCTCCACAATATCTTGCGAAATTTATCGATCATCTAACGAAGGCTGCCCTGTGGTCTAACGCGTTTAATGTTGAGAACATCGAAAATACTGAGCAAGCACGTCAGGTAGTAAGACCGCAATTGAGATAATGAGATAGTGGGGTCAGACCCCTACATGTTTAAGAAGGTTTAGGGCGCACAGTAGCAGGTGGGGGTGCTTGGCTAGGTACCTCGTCTGCGGGTTGTGTAACAATCTCAAAGTGGAGCAGATCACCTAGTTGAATGAACTCAGTTATATCAGGGTCCTTCAAAGGCGTGTTATTTATTGAGAAAGAGTGTGGTAAAGTATTTACGATATTTTTTATTGTTTCCCAAGCTGCGGTAAACTCTCGTGCTCGCTTAGGTTGATCCATTTCTGCTTTATTTTCCTTTTCAGTTTTGCTCGTTGTTCTTGCTGTTGATGCTGCTAATACAGCGCGGCTGCGTATTCCCAGTGGTGAGGGCGCAGTTACTTGTAGTTTTCCAGCAGACAATCTATCCACAATCGCAGTTTCAATTGCCTCGATGCCTTTTTTATGTTGTAACATGTGCCTTCCTGGAGGCGTGTAAGTTAATTTGGTAAATTCTCCAGCAACAGCAGTAATTATTCCTTGCTTATCGAGCGTAATTTGACACTTATGTAAAAACTCTTTAAGCGTTACAAAGGTTTTATGAGTGTGATGTTCGCGATAAAAAATAATCGTTTCAACTAACCAGGGAAGGGCGGCGTTAACGCCTTTTTCCCTTCGTCCGTAAGCAATAGCTGTGTTAATCGCTAGATAAAAAGTTTCCTTTGCGCCCTTCGCGAGGGCTTTAGGTTCCATGGCAATTTCCGTTATTCTATAGAATAACTCTAGTGGATAACTATAGTTCGAATCCTCAAATGAAGGCGCAATGAATATTTTTCCATCTTCTATTTTTCCCAATAATAGCCAGGTAATTTGCCGCTCTAAGTAATTAGTTAATTTTTTGTCGTCAGCAAGTTTTTTACCAAAAGGAGCTATATTGTGGTCATAGCCAAATATCTGACCGCGGTCATAAAGAGCAGTGCTGAATCTCAAGTGTAAAGATGATGGGTTGCTCGGAATGCTTATGCCGTCCTCTTCTTCATTAGAAGAAGGCAAGGTAATTCCTAGTTTTTTGAGACATATAGCAAATTCTTCAAACAAATTTTCTTTATCTGCAAATGAGTCGCATAAACCAACTTCATAACAGAATACAATCGTATGTACTAACAAAGTGATGTCGGCGGGCGGAGAAGCTATTGATTTTTCTTCTTGAGTTTTTGTTTGGGGTAATTCATCAATTGCTTTTTTATATTTTTGGCTAGGTTTGTGTAGTGGTTTATCAGGGTCTTGCTCAACTTGACTAGTATATTTATTGAAAATTTCTAATAATGGTTTAAATGCTGGAAAATGTTTAGCAATTTCAGCGAGCGAAGCTTGTGGCAACATGATGATTCTCTTAAGGAGCAGGGGCTTTTGTTTGTTGTCCACTAGGTTGACCGCTGGCTTGCGCAGTTGCAGTTTGGGAATACAAACTTTGTAATTTATCCCCCTGCCGAATGAACTCTTGCGTTAATTGCGGATCCAACACTTCTAATTTTTTTGCGATATCTTTTAATTTTTGCAAAGTGTCACTAAATTCTTTTGCTAGTGCAGATGCATCTTCTTGTTTAGATCCGCTCGGCGCTAATGGAGGAGGTGTAGGTGCTGTTCCTGATGTAGGTGATGCAGCAGCAGCTAAAACAACAAGGCTTTTGGATCCCAAGGGTGAAGCTGACGATGATGCCGATGTAGTTACAGCAGGCAATTCTAAGGCTTTGCGAGTTTGTTTTCTGGTAACTAAAGCAGCTTCAATCGCATCTTTGCCGGTTTTAATTACTTGCGGGTTTGATTCTGGCACAGTGTAAGTCAAAGCAGCAAGCGCTGCATTAGTGCGAGTAATCTTGGTACCTTCAAATGTAACGCCATATTTTTGTAAATCTTTTAAGAGCTGTTCACCAAAAGATGGATCTATCGTTTGATATAAAAAAATAGTTTCAACTAACCAAAGTAGAGCAGCATTAGGTCCTGTTTGTTTCCTTCCGTTGATAATAGCTGCGTCTATCTGTGTATAAAAAATGGCAGTTGCTCTGCCAAGGGGGGTGTTGGGTGCGACAAGGTCAGCTAAATTTTTTATATGAAAGAGCATCTCTAACGGAGGATAGCTAAATTCGGTATCATGTAATACAGGTTCTGCTATCAGGGTTGATTTCTTTAAAAGATTCCATGCTATTTGCCGTTCAACATAAGTAGCTAAGTTCTTGTCAGCAGTAAGTGGTGTGCCCAAATGACCTTTGCTATAGCTTATTAAATGGCCAGAGCCATTAAGTTTTTCACATAAGAATGAATAAACATCATCGTTCCATTTTTTTTCAAACAGTGTAATTCCCAGCTTTTTCAACTCTGCGTCAAATTTTTCAAGGTTAGCTTTTAACGGTCCTGAATATTGCTGACGTTCATAATAAAATGTGGCATATAGGATTAAACAAGAAATAGCTATTGGAACACCTTCTGTTGATTTTTCTTCAGCCGTTGCTTTTGCCCGTTGAGCTTTAATTTTATCGTAATAATCCCAATATATTGTGTAAAGAGCTTTATGTTCCTTTACAAAGCTTCGGCCAGAAGGAAGAAGCGTGTCAAAAACCTGCCATAGTGGTTCTAATGCTTGCAAATCCCAAGTTTTTGAAGAAGGTTGCATGATGGTTCCTCCGCTTTAAGTTGCGCTAAAAGTTCATTTAACTTTATCAGATACATGAATGATTGGCAAGTTTTTTAGCTGATAATTAATCCGCAATGGAGGCGATGGGTATAATATTTTGCTTTGCTAGGGGTTAATTTTTACTATGCATTGTGTGATGTTGTAGGATCATCTATAATTCACTAACTATGAGCGGTGTCATTAAATTAACTTACGGTGCAAAAATAGAAGCAGATGGCGATGGTTTTTTAGTAACTTTTCGCGATATCGAAAATGCTTTTACTGGCGCAGCAACTTATCAAGAAGCTATATTCAATGCACAAGAAGTATTGGATTTAATGCTGTTAGATAGCTTAGAAAAAGGTGGGCTAATTCCTTTGCCCACACCGCTGCGTCATGGAGAAGTACCAATATCTGTAAGCTCCGAAAGAGCCTAACCCACAAACAACAATTGTCATGTCTGCCAAAAAATTGAATTACTTATTATTTTTATTGATCGTTCTATTTTGGGGCGGGTCATTTATCGCCATTAAATATGTAGTGCAAGATTGGCCGCCGGTTTTTAGTGCGGCTGCGCGTGTGGCATTATCTTTAATCGTATTTGCTGTTTATTCGGTTTATTTAAAAAAAGATCTCACATTACCATTTTCCATTCGTTGGCGTTGTTGGGTCGCGGGTTTGTTTGCGCTGGGTATTCCATTTAGTTTTTTATTTTGGGGTGAGCGCGTAGTTTCGCCAGGCCTTTCTGGCATTATCAATTGTACATTGCCGATCTGGACATTTATTTTGAGTTTGGTATTTTTTGGTAAGGCAACCAATGCGACGCCATTAAAAGTGATTGGGTTAGCGTGCGGTTTGATCGGCGTGGTAGTTATTTTTTATCCGATGCTTCATTTCACCAATGCTCATGCAGAAATATTAGGATCGTTAGCGGTATTAGTGATGGTGTTGTCTTATGCGGTGGCTTCAATCCTTGGGCAATATTTATTTGGCAATGCCAGAAAAATAGATTTTTATGCCAGCCTTTATCATCAACATTGGTCGGCGTTAGTGTATTTAGTGCTTGCTTCATTGTTGTTAGAAAAATGGCCGAATGTACACGAGATATTTTTATTCAAACCATTAATGGCCACTATTTATCTAGCGGTTTTTTCTACGGCTATTGCATGGTTTTTTTATTATTATTTGATCCGCGAATGGGGCGCAGTGCGTACTAGCACTGTGGCTTATCTCATCCCCATTGTAGCTTTATTAGGGGATTTTATTCTTTTTCATACCGCGCCTACTTTAAGCGAAATGATTGGCGTTGCTATTATCATTCCATCGGTTATTGTAATTCAGTTTTTGTAATTACTTCGGCGGCATTCTGATCGCCGCATCCAAGCGTATGACTTCGCCATTGAGATAAACATTATCAATAATATGCAGCACCAACTTTGCATATTCATTGGCTTTGCCCAAACGTTTGGGGAACGGCATTGCGGCGGCTAAACTTTCTTGCACTGGTTGTGGCATACCACTCATCATCGGTGTTTCCATAATGCCGGGAGCAATGGTCATCACGCGTATTCCAAATTGTGCTAACTCACGTGCAATCGGCAACGTCATGCCTACCACGCCACCTTTTGAAGCACTGTAGGCTGCTTGGCCGATTTGCCCATCAAATGCTGCGACGGAAGCTGTATTGATAATTACGCCGCGCTCCCCATCTTCGTTTAATAGATCTGCCACGCTCATTTCTGCTGCAGCTAAACGTAAAATATTAAATGTGCCAATTAAATTAATATCGATCACTTTGCGAAAATCTTCTAATGGCATTGCACCTTCGCGGCCAACGACGCGTTTGCCAGGTGCGATACCAGCGCAGTTTACACAAACACGTGGAACGCCATAAATATCTTTTATTTTATGAAAAGCAGCAGAGGCGCTTTCTTCATCGCTGACATTGCATTCAATAGCAATGCCGTTAATTTCGCGCGCAACTTGTTCGGCATTTTTTAAATTAATATCTAACACCGCAACTTTAGCGCCCATGCTCGCTAAATAGCGCGCTGTTTCTGCGCCCATACCGGAGCCGCCGCCAGTGATGATCGCTGTTTGATTTTTGATTTGCATGAAGTATTTCTCCGTTTATTTTTGATGAGTACGCATAATTTTATAATTGGCCAAACTACCAATCACTGCTAACAAACCCAAGGTAACTAATGTATAACCGAGCGGCACCGTTGACTTGACGTTCCACTCCATCACAAATTGTGCAATAACCACTGCGAATACAAACTGGGTACAGCCGAATAATGCCGATGCCGTGCCCGCCATTTCCGGGAATGGTTCAATAGCACCACCAGCGCCAGCACCCATTAAGAACGCCCCGCCGATGCCCATAATCATCATCGGCCCCATGAATGCAGCAGCACTTAAGCCAAATTTCCAATACCATGCCAACATCACCAAACCACTCAGCGTCATTAAACAAGCGCCAGCTACTACAGTTTTATAAGTGCCAATATGTTTTGCGCAATAACCACTGATTAAACTGCCGATAAAAAATATAATGCCAATAGCAGCAAAATAAAAACCAAAATGTTGTTCTGGTATGCCGAGCAATGAAATAATAATATATGAAGATGCCGAGAAGAATGTTAAAAACCCGGCAAAACCAGCAGCGGCACAAAAATTATAAGTTAAAAATTTCTTGTGCTTTAATACAAACCAATAATCAATAAATAATTCTTTTTTAAAGTTACGGCGATTATCCGGCGCCAATGTTTCGTTGATATTCACTACCGCTGAAATTAATATAATTATTCCGATAAGCGCTAAAAAAATAAAACTGGCTTGCCAATTAAACCAGTATTGAATATAACCACCGGCTAAGGGTGCTAATAAGGGTGACAATGCAATGCTTGAATTTAAAAAGCTATAAACCTCGCCACAATCATCGCCGGAAAATAAATCGCGTACAATAGCAAATGTTGATACCATCATTCCGCAAGCACCTAAGGCTTGCACTAAACGCGCAAAAATTAAAAATTCAATGCTATGAGCTGCTGCACCTAATAAGGAACCTACAATAAAAAATAAAATGCTGGTTATCACCACTTTGCGTCGGCCGATTTGATCGCTAATCGGGCCGACAATTAACTGCCCTAAGCCGGTAATCAACATAAATAAACTGATCGTCAACTGCATCATACCTTGGTCAGCATCAAACGCTTGTTTAATGGCCGGAATACTCGGCACATAAATATCCAGCGCTAACGCAAAACTAAAAATCTGCGGCGCTAGAATTAAGATAGTGCCGAATACAGTGCGGGAGGATAATAATTTATTTGACATCTTTGTTGGGCATCCTAAAAAATTTTATTAATTTTGCTTATTAGCAAGTTTCGCCAATCCAAGTTTTGAGTGTGGGGATTTTCCTAAATGCTGGCAGATGAATAAACCGGTAGTGATGACTTTATCAATATCAACACCTGTTTTAATACCTAAACCATTCAACATGTACAACACATCTTCTGTTGCGACATTGCCAGAAGCACCATGGGCATAAGGGCAGCCGCCTAAACCAGCAACCGAACTATCGAATGTCGCCAAGCCTAATTGCAACGTGGCGAAAATATTAGCGAGCGCTTGGCCATAGGTATCGTGAAAATGTCCGGCTAAATATTTCATCGGGATTTTTTTGCTGACGGCCTTGACCATCGCTTGTGCTTTTAACGGTGTGCCGACGCCAATGGTGTCGCCTAATGAAATTTCGTAACAACCCATATCGAATAATTTTTTGGCAACGCTTGCCACAGAACTTGGTTTGATTTCACCTTCATACGGGCAGCCTAAGGCGCAAGAAACATATCCACGTATTTTAATCTTATTTTTTTTTGCTGCTACAATCACTGGTGCAAAACGTTCGAAACTTTCTGCGATGCTGCAATTAATATTTTTTTGCGTGAAGGTTTCGGAAGCTGCGGTGAACACCGAAATTTCTTTTGCGCCTGCTTTGAGAGCTGCTTCGAAGCCCTGCATGTTAGGCACTAATACCGGATAACTAATTTTTGGATGACGTTTGATACCTTGTAATACTTCTAAATGATCGGCCATTTGCGGGATCCATTTCGGCGATACAAAACTGGTAGCTTCAATCACTTGATAACCGCACTCACTCAAGCGATTAATAAATTCAATCTTCACCGGCGTCGGCACAATTTGCTTTTCATTCTGCAAACCATCGCGTGGGCCGACTTCGACGATTTTTACTTTTTTGGGTAGGGTCATTGTTTTTCCCAGGGGTCATTGTTAATTAGTACCATTATATCTGATAGCTGGTTGCTAGCCAAATCTATATCTATTTTTCAATATTTAACATTATTGCAACTAAGCAAAGGTAGGTTTAAGAAAATGTCATGTACCTAATTTTAGAGCAGATACAATCTTGCTGCTTGGCGGCAGCGGTAAATAGAGGACCGATAGATGAGGCGAAACCGGTATGGCAGTCCTTTGCAAAAATGTGGATGGATCTTCATAAGGATCTTCAGAACGACTCTTATTGTTAAAAAACCCCAAGAAGCTCTTAGAAAAACTACTTGATTTTTCTGGGCTTGCAGAAGATCTGAATGTTTCCTTACCATCCACCACTAAATAGTCAGCAATCTCTAAGAGCAGCGCGACTGGGAGGTCTATCCAGCTTTGATTCTGTGCGAGGCTTTGTACAATACATTGAGCCTCGTATCGCAAAGCATAGTCCGATAAAGGCATAACAAAAAATTGCTGCAAAATTTTAAACGCTTTGTTGGCACCGATATTGAGCACTGCATGCGATAGGTATAAGTAACTAAACTCCGCTTCCTGCACGCTTAGAAATTGAAAACATAATTCAATGGCTTCAATCTGAGGATACTGCAAAAATCGCTCAAACAGCTGGCGATTCAAAGGCATTTCTTGATAAACAAAGAAAAAACTTAGTATTCTTGCCAGAGCCTGCAATTTAGTTAGTTCAAATCCTGCATACAATCTAATTAAATCTTCATTCTGTTGAAAAAATGGATAGTTGTCCTCTTTAACATCTCCCTCATTAGCTTCTGCAGATTTTTTTGGAGGCAAATATTTTGATATGGCTGACAATATAGGTCTAGAGCTCCCTATCTTTTTATTCCGATCCCCCAACTCTTGACATTTTCCATATAGATAATTAACAACAAGCTGATGTCCATTCGCTATTACACGCTGGAAAGAGCTAAATGAAAATTCCTTAATATTCAATTTACAACTTACCATTAAATGCTGCACTACAGGTAAATGACCTGCTTCAGTAGCAGTTTCTAAAAGAGTTTTATTACCTAAGCGGCAATCTCGAGGTTTAGCCCCTATTTTTACCAATAGTTGAATGCTTTCCAAATTACCTGTTGTTGCGCAGTGAAATAATGCCGCATTTACACTTCCGTGTTGTCTAGCTAATTGAAAAATTTCTTCAATTTCGCTTGGGGAGATGGCTTTTTTTTCATACTTGCATACACAAATAACTGTTTCTTTAAGCCCTTTGTCGATATAATCTAGCAAGACAAAGCTAACTGGTAATCGACACTTCGCTTGAAGCAAATAACCTAAAATTTTTACATGTTGCATGTTAGCAGCCATTTGCGTTAATAATTCGCTACGCTGGCAAAATTCAGGATTTGTCAATCCTGAAGACCCTAATTTGTGACACTTTTCATATGCATTAAATGAAGACCAACCCATTCTTCTCTGCAGGTATTCAACAACATCAAGGCGATCTTTTTGTATTGCGGTATCAAATAATCCCCAGATATCCTCAAAACCAACTCCTGCTTCAAAAAACTGGTCTACGCTTTTGAAATTCCCTTGATCTAAAAACGATTGCACCGCCTCTCTGCAAGTGGCTTTTCCGCTACCTAGTTCAATTATTTTTTCAGCAAGTGCTTTTAATTCCTCTGGCCCTTTTTTGATTTTCATTTCTAGAAAATAAGCGAGCCACTCTACATTGCTTTTTGCAAAAGCCATATCACACATTCTTGTAATATCGGTGTCTTTGGGTTCTATTGGATGCTGATCTGTAGTAGAATCAATCAAGAAGCCGAGTGCTTTTAATTCCCCAGTTTTAATTGCTTCATCGACCAGGACATCCATTAAGCCCAGCGAATTGAGAAATTGTATAGTTCCGATATTGCCACGCAAAAGGCTATCGCACATCATTTCTTTAAATGGTTTGCCTTGGCATAATTCAATTAATTTTACAGCGTTAGCTTGGTGATCATCCTCTTTGGATTCATCTACGGATTCATTGGCACTAGCAGGTTTTGGTAATAGATATTCCACCACCGCCTGATGCCCGCTTTCGGCTGCCGCCATAAGCGCAGTATCTCGTTGTACATTCGGAGAAACTAATTCAGCTAATATGCGAAATGTTTCGAGATCACCTATACGAGCACAGTCCACCAACATATCATCTTCTGCTTTAGCATGCTTATGTAACCTCAGCAAATTGGCTATAGCTCTCGCTGACCATGTTGTTTTTTGCTCATCACTCTTTTCATCTTGTGCGAGGGCCCGTTTCTGCAATAAATAGGCCACTACATCCGTTTTACCTTTTTGAATAGCTAATTTGATGATAGAATTATTATTAATTTCAACGCCACAAGTTTCTACGAGATAACGCACAACCTCCAGTTGACCGGCCTCAACAGCCACCTGCATTAAATCACGATCACCTTTATCTTTCTCAGATACGCTTACTTTTTTCTCATTTACGAAATATTTAACTACCTCTAATTGCCCGTTCTGCGCCGCCGCACGCAATAAACGCAGGTATGAAACATGCCCTCCGATCGGATGAGTAAAACCTCCAAATAAACCGATAAGAAAAGAAGCTTGTTTAGGGTCTATTGTATTTGTATCCAAAATCAACCGCAGCGTTTCTAAATCACCTTTTTCGGCAAGCCAAATCATAAACTCGCGATAATTGTCGGCTGGTTTGGCGTTTCTGAATTCTTCAACTTTCGCGATGAGTTTTTCTTCAGTAGTTGGGGTTTTGGAATCGGGTGCCATAGGTTTTCACCGATTTGGGTAGGGGCATTGTTAATTAGTACCATTATATCTGATAGCTGGTTGCTAGCCAAATCTATATCTATTTTTCAATATTTAACATTATTGCAACTAAGCAAAGGTAGGTTTAAGAAAATATCATGTAACTCATTTTAGGCAGGTACTGCAGGTACTATCTTGTTGCTTGGCTGAACCTTAGCCGGTATGGCAGCCTTTTGCGCTTGCAAAACTGTGGATGGAGTTTCATAAGGATCTTTAAAACGACCCCTATTGT
>JABDBA010000025.1 GCA_013288885.1 Gammaproteobacteria bacterium
TGGGCGTGCCATTCTCTGAACCGATGGCGGAAGGGCCGGTGATTGAAGCCGCGCACCATAGAGCTTTAAAGCACGGAGTCACTTTGAGTGAAGTGCTAAAAATAGCTGCTGAGTTTCGCCAGAAAGATGCTAATACACCCATTATCTTAATGGGTTATTTGAATCCGTTTGAATGTATGGGTTACGAAAAATTTGCCCGTGCCGCCCAAACTGCAGGTGTGGATGGCGTTATTGTGGTTGATCTACCGCCCGAAGAAGCAGGTGAATGGTTAGTGCAGCTAAAAGCGCATCAAATCGACCCGATCTTTTTGACCGCACCGACTACTACATCAGCAAGGTTACAAAAAATTTGCGCAGTGGCCAGCGGTTATTTATATTATGTTTCACTTAAGGGTGTTACGGGGTCGAGTAAGTTAAACACGGTAGACGTGACTGAAAAATTAGCCGAAATCCGTCAACATACACAATTACCGATTGCTGTTGGTTTTGGTATTCGTGATGCCACATCGGCGGCTAATATCTCCAAGCATGCTGATGGAGTTATTGTTGGTACGGCATTGGTTGAACGCATCGCTTGCTTTGCGGGCCAATCTGAAATTTTATATCAAGAAGTTGGCACCTTTATAAAAGAATTGCGCGAATCTATCGATAAGGTATAACACATGAACTGGTTTAAAAAATTACTGCCCTCACGCATTCGCACCAGCGTAGAAAAAAAGAAAGGTGTGCCAGAAGGCTTATGGAGCAAGTGCGATGAATGTAATGCTATTCTCTATCGCGCTGAGCTTGAACGCAGTTTGGGGGTTTGTCCCAAGTGTTTATATCATCACCGCATTAATGCGCGTAAACGTTTGGAATATTTTCTTGATCCTGAAAATCAAACTGAAATTGCCGCAGATGTTGAAGCCATCGATCGTTTAAAATTTAAAGATTCTAAAAAATATAAAGATCGTTTAGTGCAAGCGCAAAAAAGCACAGAAGAAAAAGAAGCTTTAATTGTTATGCGCGGCCAACTACAGGGCGCGAGAATTGTTGCAGCCGCGTTTGAATTTGCATTTATGGGCGGCTCGATGGGCGCTGCGGTGGGCGAACGTTTTGTACGTGGCGTGCAAACCTGTTTGGAAGAACGTATCCCCTTTATTTGTTTTGCGGCTAGTGGTGGCGCACGTATGCAAGAGGCCTTGTTCTCTTTATTTCAAATGGCAAAAACCAGCGCGGCATTAGCCAAAATGAAAGAGCAAGGTTTACCGTTTATTTCGGTGTTGACCGATCCCACCATGGGTGGTGTCTCCGCCAGTTTTGCTATGCTTGGTGATATCATTATCACTGAACCCAAAGCACTGATCGGTTTTGCTGGCCCGCGTGTTATCGAACAAACCGTACGCCAAACATTGCCGGAAGGTTTTCAACGCAGCGAATTTTTATTAGAACACGGCGCTGTCGACATGATTATGGATCGCCGCGTAATGCGCGATCGTATCGCCGCGCTGCTCAATAAGTTGGGATCAAATCCAAATAAAAACTAAGTTCTCAATCGGATTGACTGAATGTCAAAAGCAGACCGTCAAGCACAGGGATGTGCTTGCCGATCGCAGGGAAGCTGGTCCGTCTGCGTTGACATCAGGCAAGCCGGTTGAGAACGAGAGATCGTCTTTATGTCACCACAATCCCTTGCTACTTGGTTAACCTACCTAGAACAACTGCACCCAAAAGCCATTGATCTAGGTTTAGACCGTGTGCAACAAGTGGCTGCAAAACTTCAACTACTTCCTTACCCCATCTTCGCAATTACCGTAACTGGTACTAATGGCAAAGGCTCGTGCTGCACATTGCTAGAAAAAATTCTACAAGCACAAGGCTACAAAGTAGGAGTTTACACCTCGCCACATCTGCTCACCTATAACGAGCGCGTGCGCATTAATGGCATCGATATTGATGATGCCTCATTGTGTGAAACATTCGCCAAAATTGAACAAACACGTGGAACAATTTCCTTAACTTATTTCGAGTTTGGTACTTTGGCCGCGTTAATACTATTTAAACAAGCTAATTTAGATATCGTAATTTTAGAAGTAGGTATGGGCGGCAGGCTGGATGCAGTTAATATTATAGATGCCGACATTGCCATTATTAGCACGGTTGCTATTGATCACACCGAATGGTTAGGTTTTGATCGTGAAACAATCGGCTTTGAAAAAGCCGGGATCATGCGCTCTCATAAACCAGTAATATGTGGCGATTTTGCAACACCACAAAGTGTCATCGATTATGCCAACAACGTCGGAGCAAAACTTTATTTGCAAGCGAAAGATTTTGGCTATGAAAAAGGAACAACATGGTCTTGGTGGAGCTTGCAACAAAAACTAGAAAACTTACCGCAGCCTAAAATTGAATTACAAAATGCTGCAACCGTATTAAAAGCGCTTGAGTTATTGCCAGCTCATTTTGCAGTTTCACCTAGCGCGATAACGACGGGGCTAGAGCAGGTGGTTATCCCCGGTCGTTTTCAAATAATCCCAGGCCCCGTACTACAAATTTTTGATGTGGCGCATAATCCTGCAGCTACCGCTTTACTCGCGCAAAAATTACAGGCATTATTTTGCACAGGCCGGACCTTAGCGGTAGTTGCCATGCTGCATGATAAGGATTATGAAAATGCGCTCATGCCTTTGTTAGAACAGATCGATAATTGGTTTGTTGGGGGTCTTTCTGTAGCGCGTGGCGGATCATCCCAGGTATTAGCTGAATGTTTACATAAACACACAACTAAACCGGTGCAGGCGTTTGCAACGGTGACCGACGCCTATAACGCTGCGTTGACGGAAGCGCATCCGGGTGATCAGGTGGTTATTTTTGGTTCGTTTTATACAGTAGCCGAAGCCCTACGAGTCAGGCTATAATCTGCAAAATCTTTTGCTACCTACAACGGAGGTGTATTTTGGAAATTAAATTAAGACAACGACTCATAGGCGCGGTGGTGTTAGCTGCTTTGGTGGTGATATTTGTTCCTGCTATCTTTAAACCATCGAGCAATACTACCCCTAAGTCGATAACCTTATCGTCGACTATCCCGCCCAATCCAGCGAAACCGATGGCGCAGGCCATTACCTCGGCACAAGATAATACATTGTCTGCCAATGACAATTCATCGGCACCGATTATTACTACTAATAATTCTAATAACAATAATCCAAGTCAAATTGCTTTGGGGAATACACCCATGCCGTCAAATCCTACGGTAGGTCAACAAGCTCAAGCCCCCATTGCCAACCAAAAAAACGAATTCGACAACACCCACTGCGCAACAATTAGCGACTAATGCGGCGAATATGTTGCAATCAGCACCCGATGAACAAGCAACAACACCACCACCCGTGACATCTGCCACAAAACCTCAGTTGTCTACTAAAATGCAACAGGCACAAACTCAACCGAGTGTGAATAATGCGCAGATTGCTGCCAAAGAAGTTTCTGAACAACTTTCGCAAACCATGAATGGCGTGATGACCCCTACAGCAGATAACTCAGCACCTGTGGGTAATGCTTGGGTCATTCAATTGGGTAGCTTCACTGATGCCAACCATGCCAAAACTTTAGTGGCACAATTGCAAGCGAAAGGCTTTACTGCTTACACGCGCACATTTAAAACTGCTAAAGGTGTTACCATGACACGTGTATTAGCTGGGCCAGAAACTCAACGCGCCAAAGCACAAGCGCTGCAAACTAAGTTGGCTAGTGATTTACATCTGCAAGGTGTCATCGTGGCTTATAACCCAATACAAGTAAAATAAAAAATATGCTAACCTGGATTGACTATACCATTGTAGCCATTATCGGATTATCCGTGATTATTAGTTTTGTGCGCGGTTTTGTTCGAGAGGCGTTGTCATTGGTGATCTGGGTTTCGGCATTCTGGGTCGCATTTACATTTTCACAAGCACTCGCTAGTTTACTGGTTAATACGATTCATACTGCATCGTTACGCGAGATTGCCGCATTTGGCGCGTTATTGGTTGCCACGTTAATTCTCGGCGCGCTGTTGAATTATTTGATCGGCCAATTAGTCGATAAAACCGGCCTGTCGGGCACTGATCGCATTTTAGGTTTGGTATTCGGTGTAACTCGTGGCGTGCTATTAGTGACAGTATTAATTATGATGGGGCGACTCACTACATTACCTGTACAAGCAGATTCTTGGAAAGATTCCATCCTCATTCCCTATTTCCATCCGGTAGAAATCTGGTTACACGATCTTTTGCCGCGATCAGTGCAGCAGCATTTTGTGATTACTTATTAAAGTTAACTAATCGTTGCAGACCATCGGGTTGGCAAATTAGCATATTGCCGGTTTTATCCCAATCACTTAGCACGATGTGACAAACATTATTTCCATCTAAGTTGCCATTTAAATTAAAGTAGTGAATGCTGGGTCGATGGGTGTGGCCGTGTATTAACAAATTTACCTGATGTTCTTTCATCACACGGGCAACTTCAGTTTGTTTCGCGTTGCTTATTTCTGGTGCGATATAGGTTTGCGTTTGTTGGCTTTGCTTACGTAAAAAACGCGCAATCAATCGACGTAAGCTAAGCGGTAAGAGCAAGAAAATTTTTTGTAGCAGCGAGTTGCGTGCTAGTTTACGAAAACGTTGATAATTTTTATCATCGACACACAAGGTGTCGCCGTGCATGAGTAAGGTGCGAATACCATATAGATCAATGATGGTAGGATCTTTCAATAAACGACAGCCTGCGCTTTGCAGGAATTTTTCGCCGAGTAAAAAGTCGCGGTTACCTGGCATAAAATAAATAGGCACGCGTTGCTGAGCAACTTTTAATAAAGCTGCGCTAATTTGTTCGGTAAGTTCTGTGCGGTCATCATCACCCACCCAAGCGGCAAACCAATCTCCTAAAATATAAAGTGCATCAGCTTGCGGTGCTTCATCAGCAAGAAACTGCAAAAATAACCGTGTTAAATGCGGCTTATTGGCTTCGAGATGGATGTCGGAGATAAAAAGTGTATTCACAATAATTCGTTTTCGCTTATTGACAGCATGTTTTGAAGTATAGTATGTTAAAGTTCATAATAATAACATGGATATTGCTATGAAAAATACTATACCTAATCCACATGACCGTTATTTCCATGCAGCAATGACAGATCCTAGAGTTGCCAGAGAGTTTTTTGAATTTCACCTGCCCAAGGAAATTAAAGATCAAATAGATCTCGGTAAATTGGCCATATGCCCCGAAAGTTTTATTGATGAAAAACTGAAATTATCCATCACCGATATGCTTTTTGAAACTTTAATTAGAGGCAAACCAGGTTATATCTACTTATTGGCCGAACAGCAAAGTAAACCGATTGAAATGATGCCATTTCGTTTATGGAAGTATATTTTTGGTATTATGGATTATTATCTTACTACTAAAGGCGGTAATGAATTACCTATTATTTATCCGGTAATTTTTTATACAGGCAAGCAGAAATATACTTATTCAACCGATTTTTTCGATTTATTTGCTGAACCTGATGTAGCACGCAGCGTTTTATTAAAGCCGTTTCAATTGGTCGATGTGCATAGAATTCCTGATGAAGCGCTCAAGCACCGTGTTTGGGCGGGGATTATGGAATTGACTATGAAGCATGTTTTTGACCGTGATATTCTGCCTTTTGTGAGAGATGTGGTATCATTATTGCGGAAAATTGAAAGCATGGGTGGAAGCAGGTATTTGCTGACTACGGTGAAGTATTTACTTGAAACCGGCGAGGCTGAAAATGTCGAGCCAGTGATAGAAACCATTCGAGAAGGGCTAACTGAAACAGGGGGCGTTATGACCATCGCAGAAATGTTAAGACAAGAAGGCAGACAAGAAGGCAGACAAGAAGGCAGACAAGAAGGTAAACAAGAAGGTAAACAAGAGGGTTGGCAAGAGAGTAGAAAAGTTATTGCACAAAAGCTTTTAGCCACCGGGATGTCTATAGAAACAGTGGGTAAGATTACTGAATTGCCTATAACTGAGCTAGAGCAATTAGTATCTGTTTCTGAAATTAACTAAGTTTGGTTTAACACTATGAAAACACGTTTTGCACCCAGCCCAACCGGCTATTTACATATAGGCAATGTGCGCACAGCTTTATTTTGTGATTTATTGGCCAAGGCCAAAAATGGCCATTTTCTGTTGCGTATCGAAGATACTGATCAAAGCCGCTCCAGCACAGAGTTTGCCGATCATCTTCAAAAAGACCTGCATTGGCTTGGCCTTGAGTGGAACGAAGGCCCTTATTACCAGTCACAACGTCAAGCCATTTATGACGATTATTATCATCGACTAGAAAAAATTAGCCGTGCTTATCTTTGTTTTTGCACCGAGCAACAGTTGAGTATTGCACGTAAAGTACAAATGGCCTCTGGTCAACCTCCACGTTATGCGGGTACTTGCCGTCATTTGACGGCTGAACAAATTGCACAAAAAATCGCACAAGGCTTAAAGTCCACTTGGCGTTTTAGTGTACCTGAAGGTGAGGTGATAGAATTTAATGATTTTGTGCGTGGGGTACAAACTTTTCAGAGCAGTGAGATAGGTGATTTTATCATTCGGCGTGCCGATGGCACTGCACCATTTTTCTTTTGCAATGCGATTGATGATGCATTGATGGAAGTCACTCATGTATTGCGCGGCGAAGATCATTTAACGAATACACCAAGGCAATTACTTATTTTGAAAGCGCTAAATTTAGCCACACCGACTTATGGCCACCTTGCTTTGATCGTCGGTAGTGATGGTAGCCCATTATCTAAACGTCATGGCAGTCGCAATATTCAAGAATTACGCGAGAGCGGGTACATTCCACAAGGAATCGTTAATTATCTGGCACGGCTAGGGCATTATTATACCAGTAACGATTTTATGGATCTTAACCAATTGGCGGCGGCTTTCTCTACCGAATCACTCGGCAAAGCTCCCGCACATTTTGATGCGGCACAAATGCTGTATTGGCAAAAACAAGCGGTAGCCAATTTATCGAAAGATGCTTTATGGCAATGGTTAGGTGCAGAAGTGCAGGCTTTAGTGCCTGCAGCGCAGCGCGATATTTTTCTTAAAACTATCCATTCGAATGTTACTTTTCCGGCGAATGGTTTGCATTGGGCAAATGTGTTGTTTGTTGATCCAGTACCTTATGCCCCTGAAGCATTACCTATTTTGCAACAAGCGGGGTCGGCTTTCTTTAAAACTGCGATCGATCTTTTGCCGCAGCATAAAACCGATTTCAAAGCGCTGGCCCATGCTCTGCAGCAAGCAACTGGTTTAAAAGGTAAATCATTATATCAACCGTTACGCATTGCCCTCACTGGTCAACTCGATGGCCCTGAGATGGTGAATATATTTGAACTATTCGGTGTTGATCGAATTCGTACCCGCTTACACCACGCGGAAAAAATTGCTAATAAATAAAGACAGATTGAGAGGAGAGGTTTGCATGAGTGTCAAAAGCAGACCGTCGATTACATGGACGTAATCAACGATCGCATGGACGCAGTTTCGTCTGCGTTGACATCAGGCAAACCGCTCCTCTCAATCAGATGAGGTTTAAATGCTCCAAATTTACAACACACTTACGCAACAAAAAGAAGTTTTTAAGCCTCTAAAACCTGGCAAAATTGGTTTGTACGTTTGCGGTATGACCGTTTACGATTATTGTCATATTGGTCATGCGCGGGTATTAGTTGCTTTTGATATGGTAACGCGTTATCTACGATCACGCGGTTATGAAGTGAATTACGTGCGCAATATTACTGATATCGACGACAAAATTATCAAACGCGCGCAAGAAAATAATGAACCTTATAATGCGCTCACTGAACGAATGATCGCGGCGATGCACGAAGACGAAAAAAAATTAGGGATATTGCTACCCAACCAAGAACCGCGCGCTACCGATCACATTCCGCAGATGATTGCGATGATCCAAAAGCTCGTTGCAAATGGTCATGCTTATATTGCAGATAATGGCGATGTTTATTATCAAATCGCAAAATTTAAAGATTATGGTCAATTAGCGCATCAAGATTTAGAAAAACTACGATCCGGTGCACGAGTGGCGATTGAAACGACAAAACGCGATCCACTCGATTTTGTATTATGGAAGCTCGCTAAACCTGGTGAACCGCATTGGGAATCACCGTGGGGTGCAGGGCGTCCAGGTTGGCATATTGAATGTTCGGCCATGTCTACCGATTGCCTAGGCGAAACCTTTGATATTCATGGTGGTGGCTTTGATCTTACTTTTCCACATCATCAAAATGAAATCGCCCAATCAGAAGGTGCGACCGGCAAAAAATTTGTTAACCTCTGGATGCACAATGGTTTTGTACAAGTCGACAAAGAAAAAATGTCAAAATCACTGGGGAATTTTTTTACGTTACGCGATGTGTTTAAAGAATATTCTGCTGAAACCATTCGCTACTTTTTATTGGCCAGTCATTATCGTAGCCCGGTGAATTATTCGCAGGAGAATTTGCAGAGTGCGCACCAAGCATTGGAGCGGTTTTATATGACGCTGAGGGGATTCGGTGTGAGGGGAGAGGGTATCGGGGAAGCAACTTCTACACCTTTCTTGCAACGTTTCAATGAAGTTATGGACGACGACTTCAACACACCCGAAGCGCTCGCGGTAATGTTTGATTTGGTGCGTGAAATTAACCGTTTACAGCAAGAAAATTCACAACAAGCTGCGCAACTCGCTGATCTTTTGCGCCATATGGGAAGTGTGCTCGGTATTCTGCAGCAAGATCCTGAAGTCTTTTTGCGTAGTGGAACAAATGATGATGAAGTAAAAAAAATCGAAGCACTGATTGCGCAACGCAACCAAGCGCGCAAAGATAAAAACTGGGCTGAGGCTGATCGTGTGCGTGCTGAATTAACTAGCTTGGGCGTTACTCTAGAAGACACTGCCGCCGGAACGGTGTGGCGAAAATAGCTTGGCTCTTTTGCAAACTTATTTTAAGAATTGAAACAAAGCCATCAAAAGGGTGAGATAAGTAAGCCCCGTGCCCAATCCCCATTTAAAGGTTATTCCCAGGGTGTTTATGCGACCCTCAAAATTATCCATACGCTTGTCGAAGCCATCCATTTTTTTTTCAAGGCCTGATACTTTAAAATCTAATTTATCAATTTTAAGTTCCAGGCGACTTTCTGAACGTTCGATATCGTTCCTGATGTCTTTTTCTAAACGCTCAAATTCTTGCTTAGCAACTGCTTCTTTAGAGGTGGCTTCTGTAATTGCGGTAAAAACTTCTACTTGAGCACGTGCTTGCTCTGGCGGAATTCCTGCTTGTTCTAGTTTTTTAATATAATCAAAAGTAACAGATGTCATTGTTTTTATCCTCCTGCATTTATTAATAATAACATAATAAAATAATATATCAATAAATATGTTAAGCCTGAAGGGGTCAAGTCCTGGCTTTTCGCACATGCTCATTTTGCGCAGTCCTTAAGGTTTTGTTAATGTTTGGCTGGTATAATCACCCTATTCACTTTTGATAATCTGATGAGGAAATTTATGTGGTCCGATGAGAAGACAGCAGGAACTACGGCTCCACCCAGCTCTCCCAAAGCTTTTTGTAAACAGCTGGAAGAAAATCAAGATGCTGAAAAATTTCAAAAAAAATTAACCGAATTTTTTGAGCAATATGAAGCGTTGCCGATAAAATCAATAGAGCGGTTGGATGATCTCCGGAAAGGTCATCATATTATAGCTGAATATGATCATCATAGTAGCATAGCTAAACGTTTTTTGATTGAGAATGCTACTGCTTATAGAGATGCTGGATTTAAGATCATATTTATGGAGCATCTTTGTTACGATAAACAAGAAGAATTGGATGAATATTTAGAAGATCGGAACAAAAAAATCCCTGATTATATTACAGAAATTTATAGATCTTTGGATAAGACATATTCTTTTGCTGCAGTTGTGCAAACATTTAAAAAGTTAGGTATACGCGTAGTGGGCATAGATACTAGTTATATTTATGCGATGCAATATCGTGATGATCATATGGAAGATTATTGCGGCGAACCTACTGGTTATATCGAAGATGATTATCGTTTTCAATCGATGAATTTTATTGCCTATAATATCATTCAGAGGGAAGCAGAAAAATTTGGTGTGGGTGAAAAATGGGTTGCTTTGATGGGTGCGGTACATGCGAAAAGAGGTGTTGGAAAAAGAATCAGCTTTAATTTTAATATTGATAATTTAGAGGCAAATTGGTCAGTACCAAGTTCGGAGAAAGTTCAGCAAGTATTGAATAGGATCAAGCCAGGAGAAAATGGTACAATTAGGGAATCACCGGGCGTGTTAGGGATAGGGGAGTTATTTGGCGTACCAAGCTTTCTTATCGGTAATGTTATTAAGGAGGTTGAGACCAAGGTGGATGGCATGGTTGTTCTAATTACCAGAGAACCTACACAAGAAAAACCATTATTAACATTTGATCAAAAATATACCTTTTATCATACAAGTTTTTGTCCAGGTAAATGCGATCACAGAACTATGTGTTTTGAAGCATTTGCTATGGTGGATCCTAACGGACCCGCATTAAAATTCAGTTCGCTAAAACCTTCGCTGCACTTAGCTGCTGATAGTCCATTAATATCAGATAGGTCTAGTCGATCAGGTATTGTTCAAAGTCCACCTGTTACAGATACTTCACCATTATTGAGCGATCAGTCTGCGGCATCGACCCCTTGTTGTTGTTCCATTCAGTAGCAAGCTCGTATGGACTCTGCTCACCCCATGCGGGAATAGCGGGCGACACTCAATATCCACAATATTGTTAGCACCAAACCACCCGCAAAAATCCCGGTGATATGAAACTGGTGATATAACCAGCCTCCTAAAATACCGCCTAAAAAAATCCCAAAAAACTGGCAGCTGGAAAAAATTCCTAAGGCAGTGCCCTTATAAACAACAGGGGCGATTTTGGAAACGGCAGAGGGCAGGGTAGCTTCTAGCAAGGTGAATGCGGTAAAAAATAAGCATAAACAAAATGTGATACACAAAGCGGAATGCGGTAAAACGATCAGCAAGAGCTGTGCAATACCCAATAGAATGACCATTTTTAAAGTAAGCCCTTGTGCATCTTCGCGGATGGCGCTGCGCCGTAATATGGGCATGACGATCATAAAAGCCACCAGCAAAGCAGGCAAATAAACATACCACTGATGGGCAGCAGGCAAACCAGCGAAATTCTGCAAGGCCAACGGCAGGGCAAGAAAATTAGCGGTCAAAATGGCATGCAGCAATAAAATCCCGATATTTAAGCGCCAAAGCTGCGAATTATGCAAAACTGCTTTGATTTCTGTTAAACTAAACGGTTTCGCCTGATCGTTCTTTATGGCCAGCGGGGTCGGCACGATTTTTAATAAAATAACGATACCGGCTAGTGCCATAAAGCTAGAAAGCCAAAATATGCCTGACATGGCAAGTAAGCCACTCAGCAAAGGGCCAATGATCATGGCAAGCGTGAACGACAGGCCGATAGTGATGCCCACCGCTGCCATGGCTTTAGTGCGCTGTGCTGGGCGGGTGAGGTCAGCGAGGAGTGCCTGGGTAGCGCTGCCAATAGCGCCAGCACCTTGTAGGGTGCGGCCTAAAATCATGCCCCAGACGGTATGGCTAAGTGCCGCTATAATGCTGCCGAGCAGAAAAATAATAAGGCCGGTCAAGATAACGGGTTTGCGCCCGAAACGGTCAGACCATAAACCGAATGGCATTTGCAGCAGGGCTTGCGATAAACCGTAACAACCCAGCGCGACACCGATTAAAAAAGGCGTAGCGCCTTTAAGACTATGGGCATAGAGCGCAAACAGAGGAACAATCATAAACAGCCCCAGCATACGCAGGGCAAACAAGACGGCGATAGAAAAGATCGCTTGTTTTTCTAGATGTGATAAATTTGCAGCAACAGCTTGCATGTTAACCTTACTTTAAATAAATATTGACTATGAAAACTATCCAAATTCGCGGTGCACGCACCCATAATTTAAAAAATATTGACGTTACTTTACCTCGTGACCAGTTAATTGTCATTACCGGATTATCCGGTTCCGGGAAATCTTCTTTAGCTTTTGACACTTTATATGCAGAAGGCCAACGACGCTATGTAGAATCATTGTCGGCTTACGCTAGACAATTTTTGTCGATGATGGAAAAACCCGATGTTGATCATATCGAAGGCTTATCGCCCGCTATTGCGATAGAACAGAAATCGGCTTCCCATAATCCCCGTTCTACCGTGGGGACGGTCACTGAAATTTATGACTATTTGCGCGTATTATTTGCCAGGGCAGGGGAGCCACATTGCCCCGATCATAATACCGTTTTAGAAGCACAGACTATCAGTCAAATGGTCGACACCGTGTTGGCATTGCCTGCCGATACCAAGTTAATGTTGTTAGCACCCGTGATTCAGGAACGTAAAGGTGAGCATGTACAAGTATTAGAAAGATTACGCAGCCAAGGTTATGTACGTGCGCGCATCGATGGCAAAGTAGTTGAGTTGGATCAAGTACCAACGTTAAGCTTGCGACAAAAACACACCATCGAAGTGGTCGTCGACCGTATCAAAGTGCGCGATGATTTGCGTTCACGTTTGGCGGAATCGTTTGCAACAACTGTTGAGTTGGCAAATGGTTTAGCGAAAGTGGCTATCATGGATGAAGGTGATACGATTAAAAAAGAATTAATTTTTTCAGCGCGTTACGCGTGCCCACATTGTGGCTATAGCATAGCGGAATTAGAACCACGTTTATTTTCATTTAATAACCCTGTCGGTGCTTGCCCCACTTGCGATGGTCTTGGGGTAAAACAATTTTTTGATATCGATCGCGTGGTACATCAACCCGAATCGAGTATTGCCAGCGGCGCGATTCGTGGTTGGGATACGCGTAATAGTTATTGCTATTCCTTGCTTTCTTCGTTGGCAAAACATTATAAATTTAATTTGGATACGCCGTTTAATAAATTATCTAAAACACTGCAAAAAACGATTCTTTATGGTAGTGGTGAAGAAAAAATAAAATTTTCCTATAAAAATGATCGCGGTTCTACTTATACCACGGTGCATCCGTTTGAGGGTATTATTCCCAATATGGAACGGCGTTATCGTGAAACCGAATCCGATGCTGTGCGCGAAGATTTAACGGCCTATTTAACCTCTAAACCTTGCACAGATTGTTTAGGCACGCGTTTAAAACGCGAAGCACGTTTTGTTTTTGTGGCAGGGATGAGTTTGCCGCAAATATCGGCTTTGTCTATCGATGAAGCACAAACATTTTTTGCCAAATTAAGTTTGAGTGGTCGCCGTGGTGAAATTGCCACACGTTTACAAAAAGAAATTTATGAACGTTTGAGTTTCTTGGTTAATGTGGGGTTGGAATATTTGAGCCTTGAACGCAGTGCTGATACTTTATCGGGTGGTGAGGCACAACGTATTCGTTTGGCGAGCCAAATAGGTTCGGGCTTAGTAGGGGTGATGTATATTTTAGATGAACCGTCGATCGGTTTGCATCAGCGCGATAACGAACGTTTGTTAAATACGTTGATCCGTTTGCGCGATTTAGGGAATAGCGTAATCGTCGTTGAGCACGATGAAGAGGCGATACGTCATGCAGATTATGTGATCGATATGGGCCCGGGTGCGGGAATTCATGGCGGCCGTGTGGTGGCAGAAGGTACACCTGCTGTTGTTATGAATCATCCTGATTCATTAACTGGCCAATATCTTTCTGGTAAGCGCGGTATTGCGATACCTAAACAGCGTTTAGCAATAAATAAAAAACAAGTTCTGCAATTAGCAGGTGCGCGTGGGAACAATCTTAAAAATGTAACGGTTGAAATTCCTATTGGTGTGATGACTTGCATCACCGGGGTATCGGGTTCTGGTAAATCAACCTTGATCAACGATACGCTTTATCCATTAGCAGCGAAAGCATTGAACGGCGCGACGCAAATTGAAGTGGCCGCACATAGTTCTATCCAAGGGCTCGAACATTTGGATAAAGTGATCGATATTGATCAAAGCCCTATTGGCCGTACCCCGCGTTCAAACCCAGCGACTTATACCGGTTTATTCACACCGATTCGTGAATTGTTTGCGGGAACAGTCGAAGCGCGTTCGCGCGGCTACAACCCAGGCCGTTTTAGTTTCAACGTTAAAGGTGGCCGTTGTGAAGCGTGCGAAGGTGACGGTGTTATCAAAGTTGAAATGCATTTTCTGGCCGATGTGTATGTACAGTGCGATATTTGTAAAGGTCATCGTTATAATCGCGAAACATTAGAAGTGAAATATAAAGGTAAAAATATCCATGAAATTTTGGAGTTATCGGTAGAAGAAGCACGCGTATTTTTTGATCCGGTCCCAACGTTGGCTAGAAAATTACAAACCTTATTGGATGTGGGTTTGTCGTATTTGAAATTAGGGCAGAGTGCTACCACCTTGTCGGGCGGCGAAGCGCAACGTATCAAATTAGCGCGTGAATTGGCGAAGCGTGACACTGGGCGCACTTTATATATTCTAGATGAGCCGACCACTGGGTTACATTTTTATGATATTGAACAGTTGCTAAAAGTGTTACATCGCTTACGTGATCATGGTAATACGATTATTGTGATCGAGCATAATTTAGATGTGATCAAAACTGCTGATTGGATTATTGATCTCGGTCCTGAAGGTGGCAACAAGGGTGGTGAAATATTATGTGTTGGAACGCCAGAGCAAGTAGCGAATGTCGCTAAATCCTATACCGGACAGTTTTTGAAAAAGTTGTTAAAAGATAATCGAGTTAAATCCTATTCCCCCCTTTGAAAAAGGGGGGTTAGGGGGGATTTAAAAAATTAACCAAAATGATAAGCAAGACCCAGACCAACAAAATCAGTGCTTGCAACTGCATCAGAACTACCTACTTTCTGAATACGGTTGTAAGAAAGATCAGTTACGAGATGTGAAGTAATATCATAGCTAACACCAGCACCAAAAGTAGGGTAGATCTTGTTGGTGGTTTGGCTTGCGCTTGCTATAGTACCTGGTAATCCCATTATGGTTAGTGTTTCTGATTCACTGGCTTGACTTGTTATTAAAGCCGCACCTGCTTTAGCATAAAGACTAAAGCCGTTAGATAAGGGAAGAATGCCTTTGCCTACTAAATCAAAAGCATGAGTCTTAACTTTTCCTGAGGCATTAATTCCAATAACCGTGAAAGGAGCAAAAGTAGGGGTTGTCACTGAAACACCACTTGCACGAGTTGTCATATTGCTGAATTGAGTGTAACCAAATTCTGTCGCAAAATACGGGTTGAATTGATAGCCTACAAAAGCACGACCAGCTATGCCAGTATCTTTTGAACTACTGCTGAACGATGCAAATGGTAAATAAAAATCATTAGCAAGATCACTAGCAGAAATACCACTCTGATGCACATCGCCCCAACCAACTTGACCACCCAAATAAAAACCGGGTGCAGCTGCGTGTGCTTGTGAGCACATGCCAATGGTGGCTAAAGTTGCAAATGCCACAGAAACGGAAAGAAGCTTTTTACGTAACATATATTTCACCTGATCTATTGGCCCCCTTTATTAAAAGGGGGCATTAATTAATAAATTAACCAAAGTTATAAGCCAAACCAAGGCCGATAAAATCGGTGCTTCCAACAGCATCTGAACTGCCTACTTTTTGGATACGGTTGTAAGAAATATCGGTTACAACATTTGGAGTAATGTCATAACTGACACCAGCGCCGAAGGCAGGATAAAGCTTACTGTTCGTTTGGCTAGCGCTGCCAGAGCTGCTTAGACCAAAACCACTCGTTGTTACATTTGCTGTAGCTTTAGAGATTAAATAAGCAGCACCTGCTTTACCATAAAGACTAAAACCATTCGATAATGGCAATATTCCTTTACCCAGTAAATCAATCGCTTGAGTGCTTACTTTGCCTGATTCAGAAATGCTAAAAGGACCAAATGAACCATTAGCGCGGGTAGTCATGTTGCTAAAGAGGGTGTATCCACTTTCAACTGCGAAGTAAGGGTTGAATTGATAGCCGACAAAACCACGACCAGCAATACCAGTATCTTTGGAGCTACCACTAAAAGTATTAATGGGTAGGCCAAGATCATTGGACAGATCATTTGCAGAGATACCGGATTGATGTACATCGCCCCAGCCTGCTTGCGCACCTACATAAAAACCGGGTGCTCCAGCGGCGGCTTGTGTAGACATACCAATGGCAGCTAATGTTGCCAATGCCATAGAAACGGGAAGAAGTTTTTTAACTAACATAAATTTTACCTCGGAAAAAAGTTAATAGAAAATAACAAGTATATAAAACTCTATAAAACTTCCTGGTTTTGATCACAACAGATGCTAGCAGACCTGCTAACAGTTCCCAATGCTGGATGAAAAACACCCAGCACAGATGAATTAATAACTAACCTTAAATTAACTGCCCCAATAAAAAGCAAGACCCAACGCAGCAAAATCAGTACTTTGTACTGTATCTGAGTTGCCTACTTTTTGAATGCGGTTATAGGAAACATCAGTAACAACATTGGGCGTAATATCGTAGCTGAGACCGGCTCCAAATGCTGGATAAACTTTGCTATGAGTTTGGCTGCCACTATCAGAACTGCTCATACCAAAACCACTGACTGTAGCAGATACTGAAGGTTTAGAAATCAAATACGCCGCGCCTGCTTTACCGTAAAGGCTAAAACCACATGATATAGGCAAAATGCCTTTGCCCATTAAATCAACGGCTTGTGTTATAACCTTCCCTGACTCAGAAACTGTAAAAGGGCCGACAACACCCGTAGCATGGGTATTCATATCGCTGAAATAGGTATAACCGGCTTCAGCAGCAAAGTAAGGATTAAACAGATAACCAATAAAACCGCGACCCGCAAGGCCGGTATCTCTAAAGCTACTGCTAAACATGGTAACAGGAGCCCCACCAAACTGATTGCTAATGTCATTAGCAGTAATACCACTTTGATGAACATCACCCCAACCTGCTTGCGCACCAATATAAGCGCCTGGCAACGCTGCAATAGCTTGATTGCAGATACCGAGAGTAGCCAATGTGGCTAATGCGATAGAAAGAGGAATAAGTTTTTTTAGTAACATTTATCACCTGTTTAGTTAAAACACGTCATAGCCTAACCCAACACCAAAGTCGGGTCAAGTTTGTTTAATTATTAACCGAAGTTATAGCCGACACCACCAGTGAACATATCGGTGCTAGGAATAGGGCCGCCCCATTTTTGAATGTGGTTCCAAGCCACGTCCACAGAAAAATTAGGAGTAAAGTTATAAGCCATGCCCGCGCCAAAAGCTGGGTTAATTCTACCGGGGTTGCCCGATAATGGGTTATCAGTATTGATTTTTTGATAAGCTAGACCGGCTTTGCCGAATAAGCCAAAACTATCGCTGATAGGGATAGTGCCTTTGCCTTGTAAATCAATCGCATATTCTTTAATGGTGGCATTCAAGCCGTTGATCCCATTGATGTGTTTAATTTCGGTATTGCTGAATTGGTCGTAGCCAAGTTCCGCGCCCCAAAATTGGTTGAATTGATAACCGCCATAGATACGGCCAGCTATACCGGTATCATCAATGCCTGCAGACGTAATTGGGCTAACAGAGGCATTGCCCTTGAGGTCACCACTCGAATAGTTGGTATCAGCCCAGCCTAATTGGCCGCCGACGTAATAGCCGGGTAGGGCGGCGTTTGCCATGGCGCAAAAACCAAGTGTGGCCAAGCCGATGCATAATTGAGTCAGTTTTTTCTTGAGAACGATCATTTTATATCTCCTGTGGAAAAAGGCCGTAAGAAAATTTTTGCTACTAAATCACACTAGGGGCTTGATGTCAATTTTTGGGGGTTATCCAACAATTAGACTATGCATAGTTAAGTGGGGTATAGTGTATTAAATGCTTATCAAGAAAGGAGCTTAACCATGGGTCTACTAACAATTATCATCATTCTTATAGTGCTCGCATTCATCTGGTTTGTTGCCATTTATAACAAACTGATTCAGATGATCGAAGCAGTCAATAACAATGACAAACAAATTGATATTCAGCTTGATCGACGCTTTAAAGTTTTTGAATCTTTGATCAATGTAGTCAAAAACTATATGGATTATGAAAAGAGCACATTAAAAGATGTGGTTGCTTTACGCAATCAAGCGCAACAAGCGCAAGCCTCTGGCAACCCGCAGCAACGTATGGATGCAGAAAATGCTATTTCGAAGATTGCATCGAACATTAATTTAGTCTTTGAACAATATCCTGATCTTAAGGCCAATCAGAATGCCTTACAGTTACAAGAAGAAATTGTTAACACCGAAAATAAATTGGCATACGCCAAACAAGCTTTTAACGATAGCATTGAACGCTATAACGCCACTAAAAAATCATTCTTCCAATCCATGGTTGTGTCGATGGCGCCCGCTAAATTAGATAAGAATTTTGTTTATTGGAACTTACCCGCAGAAAAAATTGCTGAACAAGAAGCTTACACGGTTAAATTATAATGAACCCTAGTCTCAGAATAGCCGCAGCAGATTGGCGTGCCCAATTAAAGAAAAACCAACATCGAACACGCTGGGTGATATTTGTTTTTGTAGTTTTTTATTTGATGATTGGTCTGCTGATAGATTTATATCTTTATAGTAATACTTATCCCGGCGCATCTTTAGGGCAAATATTCCACGCGCAAATAACTTTACAACTTGCACCTAGAGCGACTCTTATTACGGGATTAGTGGCAGTCATTGCCTTATTTGTTACTTATAAATTCTATGACAAGTTAATGTTATTGGGTACGGATTACCATGAAGTTACTGCAGAAAGTGCTCAATCATTCGAAGAAAAACAATTTTATAACATCATTGAAGAATTAAAAATTGCTGCAGGCTTAAGTTTTATGCCGAAGGTTTATATTATTGAAGCCGATTATATGAACGCTTTTGCTAGCGGCTTCAACGAAAAAAATGCGTTAGTAGCGATCACGCGTGGTTTGTTGACCAAACTTGACCGCAGTGAAATCCAAGCCGTAATGGCGCATGAATTAAGCCATGTACTTCATGGTGATATTAAATTAACTTTAATGGCATCCGTGTTGAGTAATATTTTACTAATGGCCATTGATGTGCTTTTTTACAGTATGGTTTTTGGGCGTGATCGTAGAGATGATAACCGTTTAGTCATGGTGGTCATCATTTTGCGTTATTTATTGCCCGTAATCACTTTATTGTTAATGCTTTATTTAAGTCGAACACGCGAATATATGGCTGATGCAGGTTGTGTAGAGTTAATGCGTGATAACCAACCACTGGTGAATGCGCTGCTGAAGATCCATCAAGATCATATGGCCAATAGTGAAATCTATAGCAAGCAGTATAGCCAAACCGCGCATGAAGATGTGCGCCGCGCCGCTTATTTGTATGATCCCGTGCAAAGTGGGGTAGAGCCGGTTAAATCATTAGCTAATTTATTTTCCACTCACCCTGATATTGGCCATCGCTTGGCGGCATTGGGTTATAAAGCAGGCCCTGCGCAATGAAGACGGCGTGGCGCGTCAAAGCGGGCGTACCTAGTTATAAGATGGATCCGGGGTTACGTGAATGTTTGTTTGATCCAGGTTCCACCACTGCACGCTTTAAACAAATTTCACCACATTTCAAAATTCGCGTTTTGCAACAACAATGGCAACAACCACAAAGCAGTGAGATACTTTTTTTGCAAATGGTCCCACGCACCCGTGCTTTGATCCGCGAAGTCGAAATAGTGTTGCATGATGTGGTTTGGATGGTTGCGCGCACGGTCATTCCCGCTACTACATTAACAGGATCACAACGACGTCTCATTGATCAACTCGATGAGCGACCGATAGGAAAGTTATTGTTTAGCGACCCACATCTCAAGCGCACTGAATATGAAGTGGCATTATTAACCCCAGCACATAAAGAATATGCACCTTTGGCACACTTGAAATTTATTTCTGATCCCATTTGGGTGCGCCGTTCGTTATTTTATTTAGATCATAAGCCCTTAATGCTGATCGAATATTTTTTGCCACCGCTGGTTGAAGAATTGAGAAAAAGCTCATGATTAAGCGCTGGTACGATGGAGTTGTCATAAGCAAACTGTCAGCATCATGGACGAGGCTGTCAAGCCTACAGGGAAGTATTTATGGCGTGTTTGCGTTGACAATCTATCGTGACAGCGCGTATTAGGTATGTCTACCATGCTAAAAGAATATCTATATCTCATGCGTTGGCACCGCCCCATCGGCTTCTTGTTATTATTATGTCCGATGCTCTGGGCGCTTTGGATCGCTAGTAGCGGTCATCCCGATTATAAAATTTTAATTATCTTTATTTTAGGTGCATTCATCATGCGTTCTGCAGGTTGTGTCATTAACGACATTGCCGATCGCCGCTTTGATGGGCATGTTGCACGCACCAAAGATCGACCACTCGCGCGCGGTGCACTCACATTAAAACAAGCTATTTTATTATTCGTGATCTTGTGCCTCGTTGCTTTGGTATTAGTGTTACAACTAAATTTATTTACGATTGAGCTTTCTTTAGTCGCTATATTGCTGGCGATGATTTACCCGTTTATGAAACGCTATACGCACTGGCCGCAAATTTTTTTAGGGGCTGCGTATGCATGGGCAATCCCCATGGCATTTGCTGCGCAAACTAATCATTTGCCTGTTGTTGCTTGGTTGGTATTTTTAACAGCAGTATTGTGGTCAATTGCATACGATACACTTTATGCCATGGTTGATCGCGAAGATGATCTAAAAATTAAATTGAAATCAACAGCTATTTTATTCGGCAAACACGATCGTTTGATTATTGGATTGCTGCAATTATTAATTTTATTATTGCTCGTGTATTTAGGTTGGCATTTGCGATTATCAATTATTTATTATGGTAGTTTAGTGGTTGGCGCTTTTCTATTTGTTTATCAACAATATCTTATCAAAGATCGCAACCGCGATGCTTGCTTTCGTGCGTTTCTCAACAACCAATGGTTTGGACTCATCGTATTCCTCGGCATTTATCTCAGCTACCGGCACCCCTAAACCCTTGAAGGTGTAAATAGCTGCCAGGTTATTGCTTGTCTTTCGTGTGCAAGCGTGATCCTCTATTCGGCGCTTGCACAACTCAAGCCAACCAATAACCTGGCAGCTATTTACGCTTCATATATTTGTGTGCAGGTAGGTCGTGCTCAAGGAGCGCAGCGACGGAGCCGACATGCGATGCTTGAATCATTAGCGCTGTCGGTTCCGCTTCGCTTGAACCGACCTACGCAGAAAAAACACGAAACCCTTTCCGTGCGCAAGTGGATTGACTGAGTGTCATAAGCAGACCGTCGATTACATGGACGTAATCAACGATCGCAGGGACGCAGTTTCGTCTGCGTTGACATCAGGCAAGCCGATTGCGCAGGGAAAGGGGAGGGGTTGCCTCAAAACAGCGGTTCGGAGCTGCCGCCGCCGCCAGCGGGGCTAGCGCCGCCAGTGCCATTGGTAACGGGTGGGCCCATGTCAGTAGGCGGACTTTGCGAAGGCATGGCATCACTTTCAAAAAATTCAGGGATCCCGCCTTCATATAACGCGCCCGTATTAGGATCAATTTTAGCGCTCACAATACCAGGAGGTTGCGGCATCGTATGTTCAGGTTTTCCTTGCAATGCCACACGCATAAAATTGATCCACATAGGCAATGCGGCTTGCGCGCCCCATTCATGCAATGAACTTGGCGTATCAAAACCCACCCAAGCCGCAGCAACCACATCACTATTAAAACCACAAAACCAAGTATCCACCTGTTCACTAGTGGTACCAGTTTTACCAGCAATATCAGTACGGCCCAGCACTTTTGCAGCAGCACCCGTACCATAATGCGTTACATCTTTTAAAGCAGAAGTCATCAAAAATGCAATCTGTGGTGGAATAGCTTGTGGTGCAACTTGATCGCTATTCATCACAGGCTGACTGGCTGGGCTAGTTTCCGTAATACATTCAGCACAAGCTACTTTAGGTTCTGCTTGATAAACTGAAGTGTTTTGACCATCGGTTATATGATCAATAAAATAAGGTGCAATACGATAACCCCCATTCGCAAATACCGCATAACCACGCACCATTTCAAGTGGTGTGACTTCACCCGTTCCTAAAGCAATAGATAAATTTCTGGGTAAATGATCGGGATCAAAACCAAAACGTGAAATATATTTAAGTGCATAAGATACATTAATTGCTTGCAACAAGCGTACCGCCACCACGTTAACAGAAAGGGCCAAGGCATAACGCAAACGGGTAGGCCCACGAAAAGTATGATCGTCGTTTTGTGGCCGCCATAATGTATCTTGGCCCGGGATCTCAAACACAATCGGCGCATCATTAAAAATACTTGCTAAGGTATAACCTTTGGCCAAAGCAGCCGCATAAATAAACGGTTTAAAACTGGAGCCAGGTTGACGATTAGCCTGCACTACACGATTAAACTTGCTTTTATTAAAATCGAAACCACCTACTAACGCAGTTATCGCCCCATTATTGGGATTCAAAGAGACAAGCGCACCTTCCACCTGAGGAATTTGCTCTAACCGCCAGCTACCATCAGCAGTTTTTTCTACCCGAATGAGGTCACCTATTTTAACAACATTACTGACCGATTTAGGTGTGGCTCCTAATGCCCCATTACTTAATGCAGGGCTGGCCCAAGCAATTCCTTTCCAAGGCACAGTCACTAAAGTTCCATCGCTCAACAATGCCGTCAAAGTATTGGAAGTAATGCTGATGATCGCTGCTGGTCGCAAACCATTCACGGTGGGGGTTGCTGCTAGCTCGGCTAACCACTGAGTGGTGTTGGCCGCAGTAGGTTTGCCCAAATTGTGTTCTGCACCACGATAGCCATGGCGTTGATCATAGTCCAATAAGGCGAGACGCAAGGCTTGATTGGCTGCTTGCTGTTGATGACTGTCTATTGTGGTGTAGACATTATAACCTTTTGAATAAGCATCATCGCCAAAACTAGTCACCATCATATCGCGCACCATTTCTGCCACATAGGGTGCATGCACAGGGATGGGTTGGCCGTGATACGAAGCAGTTAACGGACTTTTGATAGCCGTTTCATATTCACTTTGATTGATGTAGCCCAAGTCATACATGCGGGTCAATACATGATCACGTCGATCTTTGGCGGCAATAGGATTAATAATCGGGTTAATGGTAGAGGGTGCTTTGGGTAAACCGGCAATCACCGCGAGTTCCGCCAAGTTCAGTTCGTTCAGCGGTCTGCCATAATACACTTGTGCAGCTGCCGCTACGCCATAAGCACGATTGCCCAAATAAATTTTATTCAAGTAAAGTTCTAAGATCTGATCTTTAGTGAATTCCCGTTCAATTTTTAGGGCCAACATAATTTCTGTTAACTTGCGAATAAAAGTTTTTTTACGGGTCAGATAAAAGTTCCGTGCCACTTGCATGGTAATAGTGCTGCCGCCTTGTGATTTAGTGCCGGTAAGAATCAATTGGGTGCTGGCGCGCATTAAGCCCCAAAAATCAACCCCCGAGTGTTGGTAAAACCTTTGATCTTCGGTGGCAAGTATGGCTTTAATAAGCAAGGGCGGAACTTGACCGATGCCCACGGGGTTACTGCGGCGTTCGCCAAATTCCGCCATAAGTTGCCCATCGCTGGTATAAACCCGCAATGGAATAGGAAGTTGGACATCTTTGAGTGCTTGCACATCTGGCAACTGGCTATCGAGATATAAATAGGCCACACTAGCTATAATTACTGCAGTGAGTAGCAGGCTCGCCAGCATTAATATAATATGTCGCAAGAGGCTATAAGATTGATTCATAATATTGTTACCATTTATTTGACTGCGACATAATATCTCATATACTGGGCGAAGTGAAAGTTAATAAGGATTTTAGTCAATGGAAATAAAAGGTCTAGACAAACTCAAAGAACTTGACGTGACCAAGGTAAAGGACTGGATCAAAACCAAGCTCCATAAACCCACTGCGACCAACTTGCAGCAGGTAAAAGGCATTAACTTGTCTAAAGCCATGGATTGGTTCAAGGCCAGGTTTCAAAAAACCAGTAGCTTAATCGGCGTCGATGTGGGTACTGCATCCATTAAGTTTCTGGAATTGAGCCAAATAGGTGACAGCTACCAAGTTGAAAACTATGCTATAACGCCCTTGCCACTGGGTGCGGTCATTGAGCAGGATATTAAAGAACCCGCTAATGTTACTAAAGCTATCCATGAATCTCTTATCAAGACCAGTTTTAAAACCAGGAATGCGGCTATTTCTGTTCCAGACTCTTCCGTCATTACAAAAATAATCCAACTGGATGCAACACTGCGTTCCGGTGATATCGAAAGTCAAATATTACTGGAAGCGGATAAGCATATTCCTTACCCCGTTGAAGAAGTCAGTTTAGATTTTCAAGTGCTGGGAGTAAACCCCAAAAACCACGAGTGGGTCGATGTTTTATTAGTGGCATCTCATAAAGATAATGTAGATGCACGCGTTGCAGCTATCGCAGAAGGTGGGGTACATCCCATGGTAGTCGATGTTGAATCATATGCCATTGAGCGTGTAGGTGCGGTGCTACTTAAGCAATTACCGGGGCAAGGTTTGGGGCAAACAGTCGCTATTGTCGATATCGGGGCTAATGTTCTCACACTAACAGTTTTGCATGATCGCGAGACCATTTTTACCCGTAGTGAAATTTTTGGTGGTATGCAATTAACACGCACGGTTGAACAACGCTATAGTTTATCTTACCCCGATGCGGAATTAGCCAAACAACAAGGTAAATTACCAGATGATTATACCACAGAGATCTTGGAGCCTTTTAAAGAAGCAGTGATCCTGCAAATTCGGCGCGCTTTACAATTCTTTTTTTCAACGAGCCAACATGCTGAGATCCAGTTCATTATCCTCGCGGGTGGCACTGCTTTGATCCCTGGTATTACTACGTTGGTAACAGAACGCATGGGAACAAATACCACACTGGCTAACCCGTTTGCACAAATGTCAGTTGCCAATAAAATTGATGCGGCTGAGTTGAAAAAAATTGCACCTTGTTTTGTTTTGAGTTGTGGGCTTGCTTTGCGTGGCTTCGGTTAAAAAAACATTTATATCGGGAGTAGTGTGTGAAGCAAATTAATTTATTACCCTGGCGTGAACAGCTACGCGAGACACAAAAGCAACAATTTATTAAAGCGCTAGTTATATCTGCTTGTAGTGCGTTGGTGATACTTATACTGATGCATTTGACTATCGCTGCCAAAATTGATAGCCAAGGTTATCTTAATTCGATGTTACAAATACAAGTATCTTTACTCGATGAAAAAACAAAAGAAATTAAAGGGCTAGAGAAAGAAAAATCAGAAATTATCACGCGAATGGATCTGATTCGTGATCTACAAGCGAACCGTCCTTTGGTGGTGCATATCTTTGATGAATTGGTACGGGTTATTCCTGATGGGGTGTTTTTAACGGATGTTAAACGAGAAGACAATAAAATAACGCTAACCGGAAAAGCAGAATCGAATACGCGCATTTCGATGTTAATGCGTAATATTGAAGCATCGCAATGGATCAAACAGCCAGTGTTAAGTGAAATTAAAACAAACCCTGATCAAAGACCGTATACCAATGATTTCACATTAGAATTAGAATCTGTTGGAACCAGTATAGATTTAAACGCGATAGATTTAAGTGGGGCTAAAAATAGTAAAAAAGTCAAAAAGCCTGATAGTAGTCAACCTAATAATTTGGCAAAATAAATGAACCTGCAGCTTAAAGAATTTGATATCAGAGATATAACGCTCGATAACATGGGCAATTGGCCAAAAATCGTGAAGGTCGTTGCGATTGTATTGGTATTTGTTCTGATTATGATTATCGGTTACTGGTTTGATACCACTAGCCAATTGCAAACATTATCTGATCAACAAGATAAAGAAGTTGATCTACGCAAAACATTTGAAATTAAACAGCAAGAGACAGCCAATATAGCTACTTATAAAACTCAAATACAAGTAATGCAACGGTTATTTGCAACCATGGTCAGGCAATTACCTAATCGTACAGAGGTACCAGGTCTACTCGAAGATATTTCTAAAACCGGTATCGCAAATGGTTTGGAATTTAAACTGTTTAAGCCATTACCAGAAAAACAAAACGATTTTTTCGCAGAATTACCGATTCAAATTTCAGTAGTGGGTAGTTATCATCAATTAGCACAATTTGTTAGTCAAGTTGCCAGCCTTGATCGCATTGTTACGTTACAAAATTTTGAAATTCAACGCCAAAAACCTACTAATAGCACGCTTGCAGACGCTACGACTATTACGAATGAAGGCAAATTGTTGATGGACATGACAGCAGTGACCTATCGTTATGCAGAAGAAGCTCCCGCACCTAAAAAAGATAAAGATAAATAAAGAGTAGAATAAAATGAAGCTGAGTAAATTTTTTTATAATTGTTTTATTGTGATCAGCCTATCAATATTATCTTTTTCATTGGTAGGTTGTAGCAATAGCAAAAATAAAGAAGAGGTGGAAAAATATATCGCGCAAGTTGAATCACGTCCGGCACCTAAAGTAACCCCTATCCCGGAGTTTCAAGCTCCGGCGCGTGCGACTTATGCAGCTAATAATTTGCGCAGTCCATTTCAACCGAATATCACACGACGCCCAGATGAAAACCGTCAGAAGGAACCTTTAGAAGCCTATCCGCTCGATTCTTTGAAAATGGTAGGCACTTTGTGGCAAGATAACAAATTATGGGCGATAGTAGCTACGCCGACGAATATGGTTTATAAAGTCACTGTTGGAACACATTTAGGGCAAAATTATGGTCGAGTAGTAACTGTCAGTACCAGTAAAATAAATATTGAGGAAACAGTCCCAGATGGGGCGGGCTGGCGTATGCAGCCAGTTGTATTAGCTATGCACGGAGCACAAGAGATGATAAATAATTAAACAATTAACCGGAGTGGCCCAGCATGGCATGGAAATTTGAGTTTAATATAAGCCATAAATTTCTTTTCACGATTTGCTTATTAATTGCACTGTCGGTGTTTGGTATTGCTGGAGTTAAAGCAGCCATTGATCAAAATGGCCCCATACTGCAAAACGTTCAATTTTTGCCATTAACTTCATCAAATCAGCAGTTAGCTCAGCTAATATTTGATAGCCAGGTCAAAGATCCCACAGTGTTTATGATGACAAAACCTACGCGGCTGGTATTAGATTTTACTGGCGTACATGAACAGCTTGGGCAAGCGCAACAAACCGTTAATCAAGGTGTCATTAGTGATTACACAGTGTTAGAAGCGGGTGGACGTACGCGGGTTGTGTTAAATCTTAATCAAGATGCCGATTATCAAACGAAGGTTAATGGTAATGTGGTTGAAATTACTTTAACAGCAAAAACGCCAACCACTGCTCAAGCTACAACAAAAGCTGCCACAACCACGACTGTACCCGCGACTGCATTACCACCTCCGGGTGGCGTAGTCGTTACAAACCCATCCAACCCAGGTGCTCCACCCAAAGTATATTCGGGTAAATTATTGTCTTTAAATTTTCAAGATATCAAAGTGCGGGCTGTATTACAGTTGCTTGCTGAATTTACTGGTCTTAACATTGTAGTCAGTGATACGGTACAAGGAAGTCTCACATTACATTTGGAAAATGTTCCCTGGGATCAAGCCTTAGACATTATTTTACAAACCCAAGGGCTCGGTAAACGCCAATTTGGAAATGTATTATTGGTTGCACCTTCTGCTGAAATCGCAGCCCGTGAAAAACAAGATTTACAAGCAGAACAACAACTGCAAGATCTTGCGCCATTGCGCTCAGAACTTCTACAAATTAATTATGGTAAAGCATCTGATATTGCTAACTTGCTAGAAGGAAATACGACCGGTGGTGGTGGCAAAGGGGGCAATGTTACCTTGTTAACCACGCGTGGAAGTGTAAGTTTTGATGCCAGGACCAATCGGCTTTGGATCCAAGATACCCCAGCAAGCGTAGCTAATATTATTAAATTAGTAAAACAGCTTGATATTCCGGTTCGGCAAGTGTCCATCTCTGCACGAATTGTTAACGTTAATAGTAATTATTTAGAAGATTTAGGCGTGCGTTTTGGCATAACGCAAACTAATCATATTACAGGTACTTTAGAAGGTGCGAATGCGCTTGCAGGTGGTATGCCGGCATCGGCTGTCTCGTTGGCACAGCGTTTGAGCGTCGATCTGCCTTCAACAGGCGGAGTCGGTACTTTAGGTACAGCAGGTGGTCCGGCTCAGTTGGGTATCGCATTAGCGCACCTTGGGCCGGGTACATTATTAGATTTGGAATTATCTGCATTAGAAAGTGAAGGGGGTGGCCAGCTTATTTCAAGCCCACGTCTGGTGACGGCTGATCAGCAAGCTGCGGTAATACAATCAGGTCAAGAAATTCCTTATCAGCAAGCAAGTTCAAGTGGTGCCACTAACGTAGCATTTAAAAACGCTGTTTTAAGCTTAAGCGTAACGCCACAAATAACCCCCGATGGAAAAGTCATCTTAACGTTATCCGTCAACCAAGATAATGCCGATTTTACCAACGAGGTTGGAGGAGTGCCGCCTATCGATACTCGATCGATTCAAAGTCAAGTATTAGTTAATAACGGTGAGACTATCGTACTGGGTGGTATTTATGAAACTAACGATACCAATAATGTGGTGCGCGTTCCGTTCTTGGGTTCATTGCCTATCGTGGGTACTTTATTTAGGCATACCACACAGATGAGCACACGCACTGAATTATTAATATTTATTACACCTAGAATCCTGCAACAATGTGCTGATATGTCTTAATGGCTATGATGAAGACGAACATCTTATTAATCGGGCCAATGGGTGCGGGTAAAAGCACCGTTGGCACATTGCTAGCGCAAAGCTTGAATTATCAATTCTATGATGTTGATAAAAAAATTGAAGAACGTGCAGGGGTCGATATTCCTCAGATCTTTGCCACGGAAGGGGAGAGTGGGTTTCGTAAGCGTGAAGCAGAAATGCTGGCTGAACTGACTGCTTTAACAGGGGTTGTTTTGGCAACGGGGGGCGGTGCTATTTTAGCAGTTAATAATCGTAAACTACTCGCCAGCAGAGGTATTGTTATTTATCTTCAAGTATCTCTTGAACAACAACTAGTTAGAGTTGATAATGGGCAAGGTAGGCCGCTGCTAAATAATACTAATATTGCTGAAAGATTACAGAAATTACAGATCGAACGGGGACCGTTATATTTAGCGCTGGCAAATCATGTGGTTAATACCGATAACCTAAGCCCCAATGATATTGTTAACTCAATTTTGAATATAACAAGAACAAAGATAACTGAATAGAATAAAGTATGAACTCATTTTTCGTCGAACTAGGCCCATACCGCTATCCAATTCATATTGGATCTGGCTTGCTCACTCAGCCTGATTTATTTACAACTGCGCTGGTTGGGCAACAAATTCTAATAGTGACTAATAAAGTCATTGCACCATTGTATCTTGCAAAAATACAGATGACACTGGCCAAGTATCAGTGTGATTCCATTATTTTACCTGATGGCGAACAATATAAAACGTTAGACACAGCAGCGCAGATATTTGATGCTTTAGTCACTAAAAAACACACACGTTCGACCACTTTATTGGCGCTTGGTGGTGGAGTCATTGGGGACTTAACAGGTTTTGCTGCGGCTTGTTATATGCGTGGAGTTCCCTTCATACAAGTACCCACAACGTTGCTGGCGCAAGTCGACGCAGCTATTGGTGGTAAAACCGCTGTTAACCATCCTTTAGTGAAAAACCTCATCGGTGCTTTTCACCAGCCTAAAAGCGTTA
>JABDBA010000026.1:0-1142 GCA_013288885.1 Gammaproteobacteria bacterium
CTAATAATTTTATAACTACCTATAGAGAAAAATATCCTAAGTTAACCGAAGTAGCTAGTAAAATTAGTATCCATATGCTTGCTCTAATAAAACCTGCAAAAATAGTTTTTGCAGAGAAACTTCCCCAGAAATTAGATGACTTCGCTAGTTTTCTAAAAGAAATTACCGATGCAGCTGCTGCATACTATGATCCACCACCACACAAGCCAGGGCATAAGACGCACCTCGATCTTCTAGCATTTGAAAGTTCAAGAGGGCAATTATTAGGGCGTATGCGTGACATTGCAGGCGATGGATCTAATAGTAAATTCCCAGAACTTGCTAGTGAATTAATTGTACTAACTACTCAGTTATTGAAAAATCCTACGGATGAAAATTTCCATGCATATACAACTATTTTTAAAGATATAACACGTGATTATGAAGGTAAAATACTTTTTGAAGGACCAAAAAACCGCACTGTTGATGAGGCCTGTGGTTTATTATTGCGCGAAGTTACAAGCTTGTTTTTGTCTGTAAAAAAATTTTATACTGATCAAAAAGTAAATCCTTCTCCGTTAATTACTCAAAGTTTACCTACTGCTGAAATTAAAACAGAAGAAAAATTAAATTTTAATGATTTAAAAAATAAACTTAATGAATATTTTAATCCCAATAACACAGAAAAGCTAGTAAATATACATTTAAAGGCGGTACGAAAAATATTAGATGAAAAATGGAAAGTTGCTGTTGATAAGATAATAAATGCGCCAGAAAAAAATGAAGAAACCCAAATAAAGAAGTTAGAGCAAACTTTTAAATCGCACTATGCGTTTTTATGTTTTATAAAAGAAATTTTTTCAGATAAAAACAATATTTTTTACCCTCAATTTGGTGCTGTTCCCGCACCAGAGGGTGAGGGTAGAGATGATGTTTTAAAAAATTATTTTCAGAGCTATATTGAAAATATATTTACATTTGCAAATTGTATAGATCCTGCTAACCCTGATTATATTCAGGCAATAGTCGATAATTATTTTTTCTCTAAAATAGAAAATTTCGAAAGGATTGATAAAAAAGACGCTGAGTTTGCCAATAAAAAACGTGAACAAGCCATTGAATTAGCAAATATTGAATTACTTAAGGCTAAAGGACAGCCATCT
>JABDBA010000026.1:1152-22303 GCA_013288885.1 Gammaproteobacteria bacterium
AAGCCATAACACCTTTTTATGATCACAGAAGAACCTTAAGTAATTTAGTTGTTACTTCAAGTTCAGATGAAAAATCTGAAGTTACATTAGTAGAGAAAGATATTTATTTACTCTCAGATATAGATGATACACTTTTGCTGAGCGATAATAGGGGGCAGCAAGTATACAACGAAGCCTTCATTGCCGCTGTTAAAGAAAGCGGTATTAGTAGTTTGGTTTATAATTCCTCTATGGCCTCTAAAACTGTTGGAACTGATGTTGGAGCACCAATATCACGACCTGTTTTGTTTGAACATATGACAGTAGCCGAGGGATTTTCTAAAGATTTAAAAGTTAATAGTCAACTTGAGCCTTTTTATACCAATAAACCCGGTGAGTTTTATAAAGATTTTTTTGCCCCTACGTATAGCGAACTTGGTAATGCAGGTTCTGCTAAATTTAATGAGCATATGCAGGCTCTTTCTGAAAATGAAGTCAAAGCAAATGAAAAAAGAGAACAATTTATAAAATGGAAAATGGTAAATATATGTAAATCTAAATTAGGTGTTGAACTTGGATCACAAATAGTGAGTATTATTATTAAATCGATAAGAGAAACTTTAACAACAAAAGAAAAAATATTTGGCCTATCCACATCATCTTCTGAAGCTAAGTCTAAATCTACTCTAGAGGAACTTGCACAGAAAATATTGCAGAAAGCAAAAGATAAAATTTCTGCAGCTAAACTTCAGGTACCATTATCAGATGGTGAATTGAATATACTTATACTTAATTGTATTAAAGAAGATCAATTTCAAGAACATAAAGGACAAATGACAGCATTAGCATTTCATCAATTAAAAGCCAATGCAATCGCTTTCGTCGTTGCAGAAGACAAATCAGAATGCATCCAACAAATGCATAAAGCTACTAAAGATGAAGGGGTTACAGCTGCAATAATACAAGTTACCAAAGACGACTCTAAAGTAGAGTATTTAGCAACAATTATGACATTAATTGTTACGGCAATAAATAAGCAAAGAGAAGAGATTACGAAAGCTATAACAGCATTAACTAAAACTGATACTTCTATCAAGTTAGTTGCAAAATTCAATGAACTTATAGACAAAATTTATGAAGTGGACATGCGAGGTAATTTGACTATTAACAATACCGCGCTTAAACCTAACAAACCTGCTGAAGTAGCAAAACTATTAGCTGAAACCCATGATCTTTTACAAAAGCCCACAGAAGCAAATATAAAAGCTTTTAAAGAGACATATTTTGAGAGATACGATTTAAATAAGACTCTTATTTTACCAGGGCCAAAAAAGGATTTAAAAGAATTTATAGAACAGACCTGTAAAGTAGCAAAATTAGCTCAGGAATTGACACCGGCAGCGCCAAAAACAGCGCCAGCGCATGTCAGGCAGCCATCTAGCCAGCAGAGACTATAATAGCACGAGCGTAGTACCGCGCGCGCGGGGTACCCACTACCTCCGATAATCTTTATTATCGGAGGTAGTGGGTGGGTCTGTTTTTAACGCGAAATTGGTTTTAAATAACCATGAACACGCAGTACTTTCTCAATAAATGCACCTTTCTCATCAGTATAGGCTTCACGGTCAGTTAGATGTGACTGTGATAATTTTAGCTTGAGCGATTCATATTCAAGTCTAATTTTCTGATCTTGTCTTAAAATATCTCTAAATAAAATTCTATGTTCAACGGTTTCACCTGCTTCTACAATATGAACATGGTGAGTTCTTTTCATTCCAAATGGTGGCATTCCTTTGAAGAAACGCAAATGTGTTTTGTCTGGATTTTCATTCCAAAAAACATACCCTAAGGTTTCGAGGGGCTTAATCCATTGATTAGCATCTTTGATGGATTTAAGAGTAATAAAAATATCAATAATTGGCTTACTAGAGAGTTCCGGTACAGCGGTACTGCCTAAATGTTCGATTGAAATATGAGGCAATTGTTTCGTTACAATTTTAATTACTTTTACTTCTGCGTCAGCTAATTTTGGCCATGCGGGATTATAAGGCTCAATAATAATATTATCTTTAGCTTTTAACTGCAATACTCTTGCAGTGCCAGTTTTGTAATCGATCATTTGAACAAACGAGGCTTTGCCATTAACATAATTTTCAATGTCATGAAGAAAAACTTCTGCTAGCTGTTGCTTGATGAGAGAATATGCTTGAGCGTAATCATCATGTGCAAGCATAAATTTTTTGAATGATATATGACGTAAAATTTCTGGTGATCCTTGCTCGAACAAATGAATGTGATGCGTTCTTTTTAGTTTCGATTTCCAATAAAATCGACGACCAGGAATGCCATATTCACCCATACAAACATAACCTAATAGTTCAAATTTGTGATTTAGTGAATCGACTAGACGTAAATCTTTGACTATCGGAAGTATATCAATAATTGGTTTAGCGTAAATACCTGGTATTGCTGTACTCCCAATATGATGAATTTCGAGGCAGTTTTCCTGTAAAATTGATTTAATTTCCGTTGCTGCTTTTGTAAACAGGGCTGGCCACTCAGCATTATACTCCGCTAGCTCAACAATCCTTATTCTTTCATTTGGATCAATCATGTTTTGCATGGCTCATATGACAAAACCTAAATCTACTGTAAATTACAGCCGCTGTAAAGCAACCAGGTGGGCTTTGGTAATAGCCTGCTTGAGTTTAAAAAAGCCATCCCAAGGGTCTTTAGAGAAGTCTTTAAAATACTCATCAACCGTTTTGATACTATAGGCTTTTGCCGTATTAAATGAAGGTAGTTTTTTCCAGCTAATGGGCACTGCAATGCTGGCCTCAACATTATTTCTTGGTGAAAATGGCGCGATGGCTGTCGCTTCACGCTCATTACGCAGATAATCTAAAAAGACTTTTTTGGTACGTGCTTTTTTACTCATGTTTGCCGTAAAAACAGCCGGGAAATGTTTGGCTAGTTTTTCAGCTAAGAGCTTTGCAAACGCTTTTATTTGAACAAAATCTTGTTTGCGCTGAATAGGAACCACAACATGTAAGCCTTTCCCACCCGTTAATTTAATAAAACTTTTCAAAGCTAAATTTTCTAGGGTTTTATGTACAATAATGGTGGCGTCAATAAGAGTTTGCCACTTTAAATTAGTATCTGGATCTAAATCAAAAATAAGCTGATCGGGATAATCTAATTTATCATTATGACTTGCCCAAGGGTGAATTTCTAAAACACTGAGTTGCGCTAATGCCAACAAACCTTCTGTATCATTTAGTGTTAAATAAGGCTTAGCATCTTTTTCAGTAGATGTGTTAACTTTATGTAAACCATTTGGCATACCAGGTTCCCAATGTTTTTGATAAAAACATTTACCTTGCTCAGGGCAACGCACTACACTCAAAGGGCGGTCTTTAATATAAGGAAGTATTTTATCGCATATTTTTTCATAATAATGCGCTAAATCCAATTTAGTGATCTTAACAGCAGGATAAATAATTTTTTCAGGATGCGTTAATGCGGGTGTAACAGTTTTATCTATGCGTAATGCTTGAAAAGAAGGGTGGCGCAGTCTCCCCTCCTCTGTCCATTCGGTAAATTCAACCTCTACCACTAATTTGGGTTTAACCCAATGAACTTTACGCGCTAAGGGATCAAGCGGTTTCTCTGCTAAAGGCATTTTATTTTGCTTTAATGGCATAAGTTTTTTATAAAGATCCTTTAAGCTGTCTCTAGTAAAACCAGTACCTACATGACCGCAGTAAACCAGTTTTTTATTTTTATCATAATTAGCCAATAATAAAGCACCAAAATACTGTCGTGAACCAGCAGGTTCGGTAAATCCAACTACAATAAATTCTTGCGATTGATGGCATTTGAGTTTTAACCAATCTTCGGTACGCTTTTGACGGTAAGTTGAATATTTTACCTTAGCCATAATCCCTTTCAGCCCTTGTTTACAGGCTGCATTTAGCAACTTTTCAGGATCACCTGCAAGATGTTCGGCATAATGGATATGTGAATTTTTTTTATTGAGAATTTTACTTGCTAAAATAGTTTTTCGTTCTAGCAATTCTAATTGGGTAAGATCTTTGCCTTGATAAAACGGCAAATCAAAAACAAAATAATGTAAATCCCCTTTTATCTGACGATGATTTAAATAATTCTGCAATGATTGAAAATTTGACTTTTTATTTTTATCTAAAATGACCATTTCACCATCTAACAGTGTATTACTAAGATTCATTTTTTTTAATGCCGCAACGATGGTAGGAAATTTATGCGTCCAATCTAGATGATTACGTGAAAAGAGGTGGACTTCATGTTTATTTAAAAAAGCTAATATACGGTAACCATCAAATTTCGTTTCGTAGACCCATTTATCACCTGTTGGTAATACGGCCGATAAAGTGGCCAGTTCAGGTTTAAATTGTAAAGGGTTTAACTTTTTAATAATTTTTGTTTTAATTTTCTCTGATTTTTTTACAATGGTCAGTTTCGAGAATACGCTAGCTGGTTCAGTAACGGTGATATCATTTGTAGATATTTTTTTGCTATACTTATCTTTGGTTTTTATCAGTAACCATTGCGGCTTGCGATCGTTTGATTTAAGGCGGATTAATTTCCAATTACCAAAAAGTTTGTGTCCTTGTAATGTAAATAACATGGAGCCTTTTTGATAAGCTTTTTTTAAATTATCAGCTGATTGCCAATGGCCGTAATCCCACACTATTACTTCACCAGCACCATAATGCCCTTGCGGTATAGTACCTTCGAAAGTAGCATAGGATAGTGGATGGTCTTCCACTTCTATTGCTAGTCGTTTAACAGCGGGATCTAAACAAGGGCCTTTTGGTATAGCCCAGCTTTTTAATACTCCATCAATTGCTAAACGAAAATCATAATGCAAATGTGATGCCGCGTGCTTCTGCACCACAAAAATAGGCTCGTTTGCTTTAATAACTTTACCTTTAGGCTCCGAAGTATGACTAAATTGTCGCTTTTTCCGATAGGGTTTTAAGCTCATTTAGCGTTAACTCGTTTGTGTTGAGTAGCGCTATGATGATGGTTGTTGAGAGATTTTTTTTTGACATTTTTCAAGCTGCCTTTTAAGGCGGCCATAAAATCTATGACATTGGCAGGTATAGCTTCTTCTTCTTTTATTTTAGGTGGTTTTTTAATTTTTCCTTGTGAGACTTTTTTTTCTATCCATTTTAATAGTGCTTCTCTGTAATCGTCATGGTAATGAGAAGGTTGCCATTTCTGAACCATACTTTCAACTAGTTGCTCTGCCATTTTTAGTTCTTGCGGTTGAACTTTATATGCTTTTAAATTTTTATCAGGAATAGAAAATTCACTCAGCGAACGTAGTTCTTGTTGAAAACGTATTAAATTAAGTACTAAAGCATGTTCAATGGGTATGAGAGCGGCTAAATATTGTTTCTCACGAATAACTACTTTAGCAATAGCCACTTTTTTGGTTTTACGTAAGGTTTCACGCAATAATACATAACCTTTTTCACCCACTTTATCCGGAACCAAATAATAAGGCCGTTCAAAATAAATAGGGTCAATCTCTGCTTGATCTACAAAAGTTTCGATATCGATAGTTTTTGTCGCTTCCGGTGCAGCTCGTTTAAAATCTTCGTCGTTTAATACGACATAGTTATTTTTTTCAAGTTCATAGGCCCTGACGACTTTATTCCAAGGTACTTCTTTGCCCGTATCATCATTAATACGTTCATATCGTACTCGCGCTTGATTACGAACATCTAATAGATGAAAATGCAATTCAGTGCGCTTTTCAGCAGAATAAAGGCTAATGGGGATATTAACTAAACCGAATGAAATGTGTCCGTTCCAGATTGGATTTGTCATCATGATCTCCTTTTATCCATCAAAATAAAAATAAATTATCTATGATTAAAAGCAATAAAACAAGTGGTATTATCTCACAAAAGGTTATTTACCTTTTAATGTTAACTCATTTCGTATTATATTCTTAATAATCACCTGAACTTCTTCATTAAGCGATTTAGAACGTTCTTTTATATTTTCATAGATAGCAATTTCTTCCCGTTGCCATATCAAGTCAACTCTTCTTATTTCCTTCATAGCAACATGCGTATAATTTTCTGGGTATGCCCAATAACAAGACAAACAAATTTCTTTTTTCTTTAACTCTTTAAAGTTGATACAGTTTTCACAGTTCCATGATTTTTCACGATTTGCAGATCTTGATAAAAGCATGAAGTTATCTACCTCTAGACTATCAGGCTCACCTCCAACCTCAAAAGGGACTCTGTGATCAATTTGGAGTTCAGACATGTTTATTTGATCACCATAAATAAAATCTTTGCTACCATATTTTTCAATAAGTTTCCCTTTAATTTTTTTTGATAAAGAAGTTCTTCCAGATAACCTACTAAATTTTTCTCTTGCAAAATTCCCAAATTTATAGGCCGATATTTTCCTTCCGCCAGTCCCATCTACTCTAAACATTTCAATTGGAATTCCATATTCTTTGACATCTCTAACAGCCCTAGGTGGATGGTTATAACCATAAGTATTTTTTAGATCATCGGTGGTTATAAATCCATATTCCAAAATATGTTCTATAACTGTTTTTGCTCTTTTAGCTACTACAGATTTAAGTAAATCTATAAATTCTTTAGAATATTCGTTCTTCATAGACAGTTCTAATTAAATTTAATTGGGTAGGTTTTGAAAAATTCTTGATTGGCTTAGAGTTTTTAAATAGCTTTTCAGTCATATATAATGATTCTACTGTTTTTTGATCCCTACCAAGCAATGTAGCTTGTGATGATCGCCCTGCTTCGATCAATATACGCTTTAATCCTAAATATTTTGGTAGATCCTCTCCATATTTTTTGTTTCCACATTTTCCATCATAGCTAATTACATAGTGAATTCCACGGTTATTTAAATTTTCTAATTCGTCGATAAAATTATTAAAATCAATTCCTGAATAATATCTTGAGTCTTTATTACCACAAACTCCTTGATAAGGTGGATCCATATAAACTAAATCACCTTGCTTGGCAAATTTTAGGATTTCCCTATAGTCCTTATCCACAAATTCGCACTTATTATTTAATAAAGAAGATATAAAGATTATATTTTTTCTCATTTTTTCCGGGGCTGTACCTAACCTTCTCTTATCTGGACTTTGATTAAACTCACCACTACTGTTATACCTGACTGATCCTTTTACACAGCGGGCTAATAAATATAAAAAAATCACAGGATCTTGCGTATGATTGAATTCAATCCGATTTTTATTATAAAATTCCATCGGATTTTCAAGTTGTTGCTTCCATATAGCCTCATATTTTTCAGCAACATAATTTGGCTGTTGCACAACTAACCGCAATAAATTTGACAAGGCTGGATTTGAATCATTAATTAAAAAATTTTCTGTATATTTATTAAAAGCACATGCAATAGATATTGCTGCACTTCCAGCAAAAGGTTCTATGAGCCGGTTAAATTTTTTGGGGAAAAATTGAATAATTTTGGATGCTAAATTTCTTTTTGACCCTTGGTATTGAACTAAGTGTGGTATTTTCATGTTTCCCTCTTTATGAATCTTTAGCTTCAATAATAAAGAACTTTTAGTGAACATTCAAGGGCTAAGTACCTATTATTTTCAAATAATCTAAGACTACTATTTAATATATCTCGCCAGCCCCTTTTATATAACATTTAATATCTGAAACACTATGGTTGTATACCCCTTTTGTTTTTACGTTTTTCACCGCATATAACACCACCGGCTCTTGCACTAACCTATCAGCAGGAACAGGTAATAAATGCCTGTCGGGGATTACAGAAATAATTTCAATGGTGGTAGTTTGTATGCGATAAATTATTCGGTTATCGAATAAAAATACTTCGCGCACATGAATATTTTTTAATTCGGGTACGATGCTTCCTTTTAATGGATGACAAAGCAAGCTATCGACTAATTCTGATATTTTTTCTAATATAGATACGGCTTGTTGCCGTGATTTTTTTGCAACAGCATCAGTGATTGTATCAATATCGCGTAATGCTTTGTTAGACCAAATTAGTTGGTTGTCCATATCTGTATCTTTTGGTTAAAGTAATTTATGACGGCTGCGCGCGTTGTTATTCTCCCCTGCTCTATAGCATCTACTCCTTTGCGAACTTTTTCTAATACATAAAAATGATATTGAATATCATCAAAAGTGCAATCGTCAGGCAGATTATATAAAAGCGCTTGCATTTTTTGCTTGATGGTTTTCTTCATAAAACCTCCAAAAGTACCTATAATATACTCTATTGATAGTAATATAAAGAACTTTTAGAGAACAATCAAGGGTTTAGAGCTAAAAAAAATGCCCCACTAAGGTAAAGCTGAAAGGGGCATTATTATCTCTTATTAATTATTTAGGCCTTCTGTTGTGCCTGCAATACATGGAATAAATTATCATAATAATTATTCGGGCTCCATGCATACCAACCATCCGCATTTACATCTCTAACTGCTTTTAATTGCGCTGTTATATAAACATGTCGTTGCGCAGTAGTTAGTGGCCAACGATAATTCGATAATTCAATGTAGGGATAAAGTTTAAATGAAAGTTTGTTACTGAATTGTTTCTTGAATGAGGTTAACGCGTTAAAAATAGTTTCATAAGGCGTAACAGCATGTTCTCTAAATGGTTCAAAATGTGAAGGATAAACCATGGGGCACATTGCATCGACATGTGGAGCAATCAATTTTGCATCTTGCCCAATGCGCATTTCTGGTCTAAAGCCAATTATGCCAAACACATCTGCTTGTAATGGAATATTCGTTCCCGCCAATTTACCTTTAAACCATGAAATAACGCGTACAACATCAGCATAATTTCTTGGAGATGGTGCTTGTTTTGAGCTATAACGTATGTAGTCTAATTGTATTTCTTGTGCACCTAAGCCAATAGCTTGCTGCACTTTTTCATAGCGTTTTTCCCAATAAGCTTGCGATAAAACTTGCTCGCTTGAACCACCCTCATTAAAAACAATAATGCGTGCGACGTATCTAATTCCACTCTGCTTTACTAATTCAATGTTTTGCTGATACGCTTTAGTTAATTTGCCAAAATCGATAACAAAAGTATTGATGCCCGATGCCTTAGCATTTTCGATCATATAATTAAGTTTGGCGGTATTTTCGAGCGTGGTTTGATTGATATAGATACCTTTGACAGTTGCCATCGCTAAACTTGGCAAAAAAATAAAAAACACAACGAGCAATAATCTTAGTCTCATTTTAGCCTCCTGCTTTTGAGATTAGTCCGTAACTACTTAACCATCCTTGACTAAGTAGTTACGATTTTTAACGTCCTTGTTATTTCCTTCTACTTCTTCCGTGTGGAACCACAAACCTATAACCTACATCAAAAGTATAGTTGACAATTAAAATTTTTCCATGAAGAAATGAAATATTTTTTGTGTAAAAAAAGAACAACGATGAATCGTTGTAAGCCTATTTTAATGCTTAGATAAAGGTTTAAATGGTGAATTTTGTGTTACAAAGAAGATTGTCACGGCGACCAAAAACAAACATCGGTCGCCTCGTAATGACATTAAAAAAATTTTATTTTGACTTTGAAACTTCAGCAACTTTTTTGCCCATTTCTGCAGGGGATCTTACAGTATGAACCCCAGCAGCTTCGAGTGCCGCAAATTTTTCTGCAGCTGTGCCTTTGCCACCCGAGATAATAGCACCGGCATGGCCCATACGTTTTCCTGAAGGTGCAGTGACACCAGCTATGTAAGAGACTACAGGCTTTTTAACATGGTGTTTGATGAACTCAGCCGCCTCTTCTTCGGCCGTACCCCCTATTTCACCCACCATAATGATAGCTTCGGTCTGTGGGTCGTCTTGGAACATACGCAAAACGTCAATAAATGTAGTACCTGGGATGGGGTCACCACCAATACCTACACAAGTGCTTTGACCTAACCCTAAATCAGTCGTTTGTTTAACGGCTTCATAAGTTAAAGTGCCGGAGCGTGACACGATACCGATTTTTCCCGGTAGGTGAATAAAACCGGGCATGATACCAATTTTACATTCACCAGGTGTAATAACACCGGGGCAGTTCGGGCCGATCATGCGTGATTGAGTATTTTTTTCAAGATAATATTTCACATCGAGCATATCAAGCGCAGGAATGCCTTCGGTAATACATACGATTAATTTGATACCAGCATCAGCCGCTTCAATAATAGAGTCTTTGCAAAACGGTGCAGGTACATAAATAACCGTCGCATCTGCGCCGGTTGCATCAACCGCTTGTTGTACGGTATTAAATACCGGCAAACCTAAATGTTTTTGGCCGCCTTTGCCAGGTGTAACACCACCCACCATTTTAGTGCCATATTCAATGGCTTGTTGGGTATGTAATGTACCTTGGTTACCTGTGAAACCTTGACAAATAACTTTGGTGTTTTTGTTGATTAGTATGCTCATTATTATCTCTCATGTATTAAAAAATCATTAATATTTTAGCAGTCTTTTATGTAGGTCGGTTCAAGCGAAGCGGAACCGACAATGGAGTTTATTGCAACATCTTATGTCGGATCCGTCGCTGTGCTCCTTGATCCGACCTACATTTTGCTTGACCTACTTCTTCACAGCCTTCACAATTTTTTCTGCTGCATCGGTTAAACCTTTAGCCGCAATAATATTTAAACCACTTTGCTCTAATTTTTTTGCACCTAACTCAGCGTTATTTCCCTCTAAACGCACGACTACAGGGATCTTAACACCCACTTCTGCTACTGCGCCGATGATACCTTCTGCAATCATATCGCAACGCACAATGCCACCAAAAATATTCACTAATACACCTTTTACATTGGTATCAGACAAAATAATTTTGAAAGCTTCTGTTACACGTTCTTTTGTCGCACCACCACCTACGTCTAAAAAGTTAGCTGGTGCGCCACCGTGCAATTTGATGATATCCATAGTAGCCATCGCCAAACCTGCGCCGTTGACCATACAACCAATATCACCATCAAGCGCTACATAATTTAATTCCCAATCACGCGCTCTATTTTCACGTTCATCTTCTTGTGTTGCATCACGCATGGCGCGCAATTTTGGTTGACGAAATAACGCATTGTCATCTACCACTACTTTAGCATCTAAACAAATCACACGGCCTGCTTTGTCAATAATCAATGGATTAATTTCCACCAAACTCAAATCGCAGTCTTTAAACATTTTGCCTAAGCCAATTAAAATATGGGTAAAATCTTTAATTTGTTCAGGTGTAAGTTCCAATGCAAAACCTAATTCACGCGCTTGATAAGGTTGCACACCTACCAATGGATCAACAATAATTTTAAGAATTTTTTCTGGGGTTTTTTCAGCAACGTGTTCGATTTCAACTCCACCTTCGGTTGAAGCCATGATCACTATGCGGCGGGTAGCACGATCTAACACTGCACCTAAATAGAGTTCGCGCACGATATCGCAGGGTTTTGCAATTAATACTTGGTGAACGGGTTGGCCACGCGCATCGGTTTGAAAAGTCACTAAGCGTGTACCTAATAGGGTTTTTGCAACGGCAGCCAATTCTTCTTTGCTTTTAACAAATTTAACGCCACCTGCTTTGCCGCGCCCACCTGCGTGTACTTGCGCTTTGACCATCCAGTTTTCGCCACCTAATTTATTGGCAATCGATAATGCTTCTTCTACGTTCCAAGCGACTTCGCCCGGAGGCACCGGTAAACCGTATTCAGTGAAAAGTTGTTTGCCTTGATATTCATGTAAATTCATAGTTTTTTTACCTTTTATATTTATCTAAAAAATTAAACTTCCAACAAAAGTCGCGTTGGATCTTCTAACAATTCTTTTACTGCCACTAAAAAGCTAACTGATTCTTTACCGTCGATAATACGATGATCGTAAGATAATGCCACATACATCATCGGACGAATGACAATTTGTCCATTTTCAACCACCGCGCGTTCTTCAATTTTGTGCATTCCTAAAATAGCACTTTGTGGTGGATTAATAATTGGCGTTGCTAATAATGATCCAAACACGCCACCATTGGTAATAGTAAATGTACCGCCAGTCATTTCTTCGATCGTTAATTGTCCATCGCGTGCTCTGCGGCCGTATTCTGCCACATTGCGTTCGATTTCAGCAAAACTCATTTGTTCAGCATTACGCAAAATTGGTACTACTAAACCACGTTCAGTGGAAACCGCAATACCAATATCATAAAAACCATGATAGATAACATCGTTGCCATCAATGGATGCATTCACTGCAGGGAAGCGTTTCAACGCTTCAATACAAGCGGCCGTAAAAAATGACATGAAGCCTAAACGAATATTATGTTTCTTTTCAAATGCATCTTTGTAACGTGCGCGTAGATCCATAATCGGTTTCATATTCACTTCATTAAATGTAGTCAGAATCGCGGCATTGTGTTGTGCTGCTAATAATCGTTCGGCAATTCGTGCGCGTAATCGGGTCATCGGAACGCGTTGTTCGATGCGTTCACCCACTGCTGCGGGTGAAAATGTTTTTGCAGCAGCAGTTTGCGTTTGTGGTTTTGTTTGTCCTGAAATTGTGGCTACATCTTCACGCGTTACTCTACCGCCTTTGCCACTGCCAGTAATTTGCGCCACATCAACGCCCTGCTCGGCTGCCACACGTCTGGCTGCTGGGCCAGCGGGTGCTGCAACAGTTGCTGCTGATTGAGCGGCTTTAGCTGCTGGCGCAGAAGTGGTTGCTGCGGGTGCTGATTTTGCAGCAGCAGGAGCAGCAGCTGCTTGCGCAGCACCAGCTTCTAAAATTGCAAGAATTTCATCAGTTTTTACCACTGCACCCACTTCTTTCAGAATTTTTTGCAGTACGCCGTCTGCAGGTGCTGGTACTTCCAAAACTACTTTATCTGTTTCTAAATCAACGAGATTTTCATCGCGTTTGACAGATTCTCCGGGCTTCTTGTGCCAAGTGACAATAGTGGCATCAGCGACTGATTCCGGCAATGTGGGAACTTTAATTTCAATTGACATAATAGTTTCCTATTTTTTATAAGTAATCATTTCAACGCCTCCGCAACCAAGGCTTTTTGTTGCTCAGCATGTAAATATTTTACGCCTGCTGCGGGTGAAGCAGAGGCGGCACGACCCACGTAACGTAAGCTCAGGCCTTTGGGCAAGCAATCGGTAATCGAATGCACGATAGAATGCCACGCACCTTGGTTTTTAGGTTCTTCCTGACACCAAATAACTTCTTTGGCTTTTTTATAGCGCTGTAATTCATCGGTCAATTCTTTTGCGGGGAAAGGATATAACTGTTCTAAACGCACAATCGCCACATCGTTTTGTTTATTAGCTCGGCGTTGTTCTAACAGATCATAATAAACTTTACCACTACATAAAATAACGCGTTTGGCATTGGCTGGTTTAACATCTTCATCCGTTTCAGGAATCAGAACTTGAAATTGCCCTTGTGCTAATTCTGCCAAACTAGATATCGCTAATTTAGCGCGCAATAGAGCTTTAGGTGTTAATACGATCAACGGTTTGCGATAAGGGCGAATCACTTGCCGCCGCAACATATGAAACATTTGCGCAGGTGTAGTCGGCACACAAACTTGCATATTGTCTTCTGCACACAATTGTAAAAATCTTTCTAAACGCGCCGAAGAATGTTCAGGCCCAGCACCTTCATAACCATGTGGCAATAACAGTGTTAAACCACACAGCCGACCCCACTTTTGTTCGCCAGAGCTAATAAATTGATCGATCACCACTTGTGCACCGTTGGCAAAATCACCATATTGTGCTTCCCAAATAATCAGCGCATTAGGGCTAGCACTCGCACAACCGTATTCAAAACCCATCACCGCTTCTTCAGAAAGCAATGAATCAACAATGGTAAATTTTGCTTGTTTGCTGACGACCTGTTCAAGCGGAATATAAATGTTATCGTTATTAAAATCGTGCAGGACCGCATGACGATGCGCAAAAGTACCACGGCCACAATCTTGGCCTGATAAACGAATAGGATAACCCTCATTCAACAAAGTGGCGTAAGCCATGGTTTCGGCGTAACCCCAATTTAATGGTAATTCACCTGCCGTCATCTTGTGGCGTTCATCCATCGTTTTTGCCACTTGTGGTTGCAATACCATACCAGAAGGTAACGCTTCAATTTTTTGTGCTAATGATTTTAATGTGGTTAAAGCAACACCTGTATTCGCTGGTGCAGTCCATTTTTGATTTTGGTATTGGCTCCAATCCACCACATATTTATCAAATACTTTTTTATCTAAGGTAGGTATAACCGGGTTACCGCTGTCTAGTTTGTCGCGATATTGATTAATTAACGCATCAACACCTGCTTGATCAATAAGCCCTTCCGCAATTAAACGATCAGCATATTGTTTGCGCACCGTCGGTAATTGTTTTATTTTTTGGTACATCACAGGTTGTGTTGCTGCAGGTTCATCGCCTTCGTTATGCCCAAGACGGCGATAACATACTAAATCGATCACTACATCTTTTTTGAATTTTGTTCGATAATCCAGCGCCAACTGCGCCACAAAAATCACTGCTTCAGGATCATCGGCATTGACATGAAATACTGGCACTTCAAACATTTTAGCCAGATCAGTGCAATACCAAGTAGAACGTGCATCTTGCGGATTGCTAATAGTAAAACCGACTTGATTATTAACCACGATATGGATAGTGCCGCCGACGCCATAACCGCGTGTTTGTGAAAGATTAAATGTTTCCATTACTACACCTTGGCCAGCAAATGCGGCATCGCCATGCATCAATACCGGCACCACTTGCGAGCGTTCAACATCGTTGCGACGAAATTGACGTGCGCGCACTGAACCTTCGACGACAGGATCAATAATTTCTAAATGCGAAGGGTTAAATGCTAATGCTAAATGTATCGCGCCATTTGCAGTATCGATATCGGAAGCAAAACCCATGTGATATTTCACATCACCGGATCGTTCTTTCATGTTATTGGTTTTACCATCAAACTCTTGAAAAATTTCTTTCGGTGATTTACCGAGTGTATTGATCAAAACATTCAAACGCCCGCGATGCCCCATGCCGATTACAATTTCTTTCACCTGACTAAAAGTAGCACGCTGGATCAATTCATCCATCAGCGGCATCATGCTATCACCACCTTCTAATGAAAATCGCGTTTGCCCTACGTATTTAGATCCCAAATAACGCTCTAAACCTTCTGCAGCAGTTAATGAGGCTAAAATACGTTGTTTAACTTGGGGGGAACAAGCAGGATGACCTTGTACTGATTCAATTTGTTGCTGTAACCATGCTAACTCTTGATCATCTGAAATATATTGATATTCAAACCCGATAGTACCGCAATAAGTACGATTTAACGTGGTATAAATTTCTTCTAAAGTAGATTTATCGTGTGGCAATAAACCAGCAGAACTAAATTGCAGCGAAGAATCGCCATTGCTCAACCCATAATAATTTAAATCTAATTTGTGTGTTGGGCGAATGCGCGCTAAACCAAGTGGATCAAGTTTGGCATGATAATGGCCCATCGTGCGGTAAGCTTCGATGAGATTAATCACTTGAATTTGTTTGCGTTCATGACTGATATCACCACTGACGACTGCTTGTTGCGCAGGGCGTCGTGCGAGATCTTCAAAATAAGCACGCACATCGGAATGGGAAATCTCCCGGCTGTTGCCCGACAATGTAGCAAAATAGCTACGCCAATGATCGGGAATAGCTTGTGGATTTTTAAGATACTGTTCGTAAAGTTCTTCGAGATAACCACTGCCCCCCGCAAGAAAGGAGGTCTTTTGTTGATCTTGCATACTAGATGTTGTCACGACGTCGCTCTTTAAGTAATAAATCTAAATTAGTGTTAATTATACCTCTTTTTGCACCATCATCTTACGAATTTCGCTTATGGCCTTGCTCGGATTTAAGCCTTTAGGGCAGACATCGGCGCAATTCATAATCGTGCGGCAGCGAAACAGGCTAAATAGGTCATTCAGCTCTGCCAAACGCTGCTCTTTGGCCTCATCACGGCTGTCTTCTAAAAAGCGACATAGCCACAATAACGCCGCTGGCCCCATGAATTTATCGGGGTTCCACCAAAATGATGGGCACGACGAACTACAGCAAGCACATAAAATGCATTCGTATAAGCCGTCAAGTTTTGCACGCTCTTCCGGGCTTTGCAAGCGTTCTCGTGCTGGGGCTTCATCTTCGGTAATCAAATAGGGCTTGCCCTTCTCATATTGCTTGTAAAATGGCGTCATATCGACCACCAGGTCGCGAATGACTGGCAACCCCGGCAATGGGCGCAATACCACTGGGCTTTTCAGGTCAGAAAGAGGCTGAATGCAGGCCAAGCCATTTTTGCCATTAATATTCATGCCATCAGAGCCACAGACCCCCTCGCGGCAAGAACGACGAAAAGTCAGCGTTTCATCCTGATCTTTAAGCATTAGCAGCGCGTCTAGCAGCATCATGTCTTGGCCAGCTTCGACAGCCAATTCATAGTTCTGCATGTAAGGCTTTTTGTCTTTTTCAGGGTCAAATCGGTAGATTGAAAATTGCATAAAATAGTTACCTTTTATTAATTAATAAACCCGCTCTTTAGGTTGGAACGGTTCCATATCAGCGGGCTTCATATTCACAGCGCGAAAGCGCACTTGTCCATCAGGGAAATACAATAAATGTTTTAACCAGTTGGCATCGTCACGTTTAGGATAATCTTCGCGACAGTGTGCGCCGCGACTTTCTTTACGCGTAAGTGCTGAAACTGCAGTCGCCATTGCCACTTCCATTAAATTATCTAATTCTAATGCTTCAATACGCGCGGTATTAAATACTTTGCTGTGATCACCTAACACGGCGACCTTTAAACGCTCGCGCAATTCTTTTAATTTATCCAACCCTTTTTGCATGAATTCTTCAGTGCGGAATACACCAAAATCACTTTGCATCACTTTTTGCATGGCATGACGTACCGTAGCTACGCTCTCACCTTGCTTAGAATTATCCCAACGTTGCACGCGCGCTAAACCTGCTTGCACATCACTTTCAGTAACAACATGCAGCGGTAAACCATCGCGCACTGCCTCTTCGATATGAATGCCCGAAGCACGGCCAAACACAACGAGATCTAATAATGAATTACTGCCTAAACGATTGGCACCATGCACCGAAACGCAAGCACATTCGCCGACGGCATAAAGTCCTTCGACAATTTGATCACTGCCATCTGCTTTCAAGTTAATCACTTGACCATGATAATTGGTTGGAATGCCACCCATCATATAATGGCAAGTCGGAACAACAGGAATAGGATCTTTGAGCGGATCAACGTGCGCAAATGTTTTAGCTAATTCACGAATACCCGGTAAACGTAGATTAATAATTTCTGGGCCTAAGTGATCTAATTTTAATTTGACATAATCCACCCCACCTGGATTAAAACCATTACCTGCACGCAATTCCATTGAAATAGCACGCGACACCACATCGCGCGAAGCTAAATCTTTAGCGTGTGGCGCATAGCGTTCCATAAAGCGTTCGCCATTTTTATTAATGAGATAACCACCTTCACCGCGCACACCTTCGGTGATTAACACGCCCGCACCAGCAACACCCGTTGGGTGAAATTGCCACATCTCGATATCTTCTACCGGTAAACCTGCGCGCAATGTCATGCCCAAACCATCGCCCGTATTAATAAGCGCGTTAGTAGTAGATTCGTAGATTCGCCCTGCTCCACCGGTTGCAAAAATCGTAGCGCGTGAATTAAAAAATACCATCTCACCTGTTTCAATCGAAATTGCTGTAACACCAGCGATTTTACCTTGGGCATTTTTTACTAAATCAATCGCATACCATTCATTAAAAAAATGTGCTTTAGCTTCGAGATTTTTTTGATACAGCGTGTGTAACAAAGCATGACCGGTGCGGTCAGCCGCAGCACAAGTGCGTAATGCTTGTTCTTCGCCATAACGAATGCTTTGACCACCGAAGGCGCGTTGATAAATTTTGCCGTTATCTAAACGCGAAAATGGCATGCCCATGTGTTCTAATTCAATGATCGCTTCCGGCGCCATTTTGCACATATATTCGATGGAATCTTGATCGCCTAAATAATCTGAACCTTTAACGGTATCGTACATATGCCAACGCCAATCATCTTCGTGCACGTTACCTAATGCTGCAGCAATACCGCCTTGTGCTGAAACAGTATGCGATCGCGTAGGAAACACTTTAGAAATCACTGCGACTTTTAAACCTGAATGTGCTAATTGCAAGGATGCACGCATACCCGCGCCACCGGCTCCGACAATCACTGCATCAAATGTGTAAGTTGGTAATGTCATGAAATTAAAGCCCCCAAAGGATCTGTACAGCCCAAATGAAATAAGCCAGTAATGCCACAAGTGTGACCACATGAAAAACGAGCCGCACGCTCACGGATTTAATATAATCGGTAAAAATCGTCCACATACCTATCCAAGCATGCAGCCCTAAACTGATTAAAAATAACATGCTGAATACTTTCATCCAGGGGTTTGCAAACAACGCTTGCCAATCAAAATAATTGAGATTGGTGTGTGATAATATATAGCCAATGATAAATAAAAGATAAACCGCTGCGATCACGGCGGTTACACGTTGCACCATCCAGTCGCGTAAACCATTGCCGCTTAAACTAAAAATATTCGTTAATTTTTTTACCATAGCCAGATTCCTGTTAGTACGGCAAGAAGTATTGCGCAAATCATGGTGACAATTGCACTGATGCGCCCACCCATTAAACTTTCGCCCACGCCTACATCCATCAGTAGATGACGAATACCAGCAACGAGGTGATAGAGCAATGCGGATAAAAATAACCAGAGCAGAAATTTCATGCCTGCACTGGTCAAAGTATTTTGTAAATCATCAAACTGGCTGGGCGAACCTAATGAGAGGGCTAACATCCAAAGCAATAAGGGAATCAGCAAAAAAACAAAAACACCCGAAGCACGGTGCAAAATCGAAACAATAGCGGGTAGTGGAAACTTTATAGTAAGCAGGTTGAGGTTAACCGGGCGTTGTTTATTCACTCTTAGGGTATCCTTCACTGGGTTAGTAATTTTGCCGGAATTATACCCATAATTGGGGGAAGGATACAAACCGTCTTTTCATGGCTTAGTTCAAATAATTTTGTTATATTTAACTAACACAATATTAAGGAGCTCCCCATGTCTGACCAAACCGCAAAATTATCGCTGCCTAATGGCAAATCGTTCGACCTTAGGGTAGACAAGGGGACCCTCGGCCCAGACGTCGTAGACGTCAGCCAATTGGCAAAATCAGACATTTTCACCTATGACCCTGGCTTTATGTCAACGGCGGCCTGTTCGTCTAAAATCACCTTTATTGATGGCGATAAAGGGGTATTGCTCTATCGCGGCTACCCGATTGAGCAATTGGCAGAGCGCTCTGACTTCCTAGAGGTCTGCTATCTGTTGTTGCATGGGGAGCTGCCTTCTAAAACCCAAAAAGAGCACTTTGTGGCAGATATCAACAGCCACACCATGGTGCACGAACAACTACGCAACTTTTTCAATGGCTTTAGACGCGATGCGCACCCGATGGCGGTGATGGTTGGGGTGGTGGGCGCACTCTCAGCTTTTTACCACGACTCGCTTGATATTAATAACCCGCAACACCGTGAGCTTTCGGCATTACGTTTGATCGCTAAAATGCCCACCATTGCCGCCATGTGTTATAAATATTCTATTGGCCAGCCGTTTATGTATCCGCAAAATCATTTGAATTATGCCGAGAATTTTTTACATATGATGTTCGGTACGCCGTGCGAAGATATTCAACCGAATTCTGTTATTTCACGCGCGATGGATCGTATCTTTATTTTACATGCTGATCACGAACAAAACGCTTCTACTTCGACGGTGCGCTTAGCCGGTTCGACGGGTGCTAATCCATATGCGTGTATTTCTGCAGGCATTGCCGCACTTTGGGGGCCTGCACACGGTGGTGCCAATGAAGCGTGTTTGAATATGTTGCGCGAAATTCACGATGTTTCCCGCATCGGGCAATTTATTGCGCGTGCGAAAGATCCGAATGATTCTTTCCGTTTAATGGGTTTTGGTCATCGCGTTTATAAAAATTATGATCCACGTGCACAGGTGATGCGTAATACTTGTCACGAAGTATTAGAAGAAGTTGGCGCGCATGATCATCCATTATTTAAAGTAGCGTTAGCACTCGAAAAAATCGCGTTGGAAGATGATTATTTTGTTTCACGCAAGTTATATCCGAATGTTGATTTTTATTCAGGCATTACGTTAAGCGCTTTAGGTATCCCCACCAATATGTTTACCGTTATTTTTGCACTCGCTCGAACCGTCGGTTGGATCTCACATTGGCAAGAAATGATCAGCGATCCTGAACACCGTATCGGCCGACCACGCCAACTTTACCTCGGCCCTACCCAACGCGATTTCGTGGAAGTCGAACAGCGGAAGTAGCCTGCTATTTACACATTAATTCTCGTGCAGGTTCTTCAAAACCTCGGTCATGTCTAATGCTTTGGCTTGATCGATTAAATCTTGTAAGGCGTTGGCGGGGAGTAGTCCAGCTTCTTGAAACAAAACCACTTTACGGCGTAATAGCATTACGGTAGGGATCGAACGAATATTAAATTCAGTCGCTAAATCTATTTGCTCTTCAGTATTCACTTTACCAAAAGCAATATCGGGGTTTTTTGCAGCTACTTCTTCAATAATTTTACTAAAACTAACACACGGCACACAAGCAAAATTCATCATGGGGCAGTACCATATTCCGCAAATTTCGACTGGGGATATGCTACGTGCTGCGGTCAAGGCCGGAACGCCGCTTGGGGTACAAGCCAAACAGGTTATGGATGCAGGCAAGCTAGTATCTGATGATATTATGATCCGTCTGGTCAAGGAGCGTATCCAGCAACCTGATTGTAACAATGGTTTCCTTTTAGATGGTTTTCCGCGTACTTTGCCGCAAGCCGAAGCACTGCATTCCGAAAATATTAAGATTGATGCAGTGATTGAAATTAGCGTCGATGATGAAG
>JABDBA010000027.1 GCA_013288885.1 Gammaproteobacteria bacterium
AATTTAGCCACAGTTGCAGCGTTATATTCACCACCAAATTTAATGCCGTTTATGAAATCCATAAAAAGCTCTAAATCTTTTTTTCTATCACCCTTTTCAAATTTTTTAAATTCAGGCAAACAACTAATTTTTATATGATAATGTTCTGCAAAAATCTTCACTAAGTTATTTACTGTTTGTGATGGGACCTGATCGAGTGGTTCTAGAATGAAATCAGTATCAAGCTTTAGCTGCGTGTGAAATCTAAAAATAAAAATGATAATTTCACTGAGCCATGGAATGGCTGCATCGATATTATCAACCGAAATAGATTCAGTAAGAATTTTCTTTAAGTTATCTGCTAAATCTTTAACAGCTTTAACCAACTCGTAATTCCAAACAAAATTATCACTCATTAGCTCAGATTTTAGAAACTCTAAAATAGGATTTGGGTATGTTGAGGAAGCATTAGCAGCAATTCTATTTACATGGGCTGCTTCAAAAGCAAATTCATCTATGGCCGTTTGCTTTAGTTTTTTTCTAACAATATCTTTTTTTAAAGTAGCATCTAATGATTGGTAATCTTTTTTACTAAAGACAACTGGCAATATTTGTTGATAAAAATCTTCAATTGGAGGTTTAGTTGGCCCTGTTCCGCCTATTGTAATAACAGACTCTAGTAGAACAATTAAAAAACTAGATGGTCTTAAACTCTCAGCAACATGTAGATAGATAAACTGCCGCAGTAAAGCAAGATATGCGGCATTTTTCGTAGCCGTATATTCCCTCTCTTTGGTAGAAGCGCTCTTGAAGAATTCATTTTGTTTATTCCTTTCTTCACTTGCCATTCGCCTGACATCATCACTCCCTCTGCTTTTTCCTCTTAAAGTAGACGAAACTAATTTTATAAAAAAATTATGAAGCTTGGTAGCATCAATCTTGGCTTCTCGCACTTCAGCTTCAAAGCTTTGTTCTAATAATGAAGGTTGCATGTGGAACTCGTGTTTTTATAGGCGAATAGATAATATAAAAGCTTACATTTAACTTTATCATAAAAATAAAGAAAAGTAAAAATGTGGAAAGTGAGTGGGGTGGTTGTAATAAGCGCCCCTTACAAATCTACCACCGACATCTGCAAGAATTTTTCCAAAGGGATGCCGGAACCACCTACCAATAACATTCTATCGGGCTTGTAGAGTTTATTAAATGCATCCATCCCTGGTAGCGCTTCTTTGCGTGTTGTGCTTTTGACTTCAATCGCGATGAGTTTTTCTCCGTTACGAATAACAAAATCTACTTCGTGATTTCCTTCGCGCCAATAAAATATTTCGATGGGTGTGCCGATTACACTATTTAGTAAATACGCCCCCACGGCAGATTCAACAATTCGCCCCCAATAAACAGGATCACGGCGTGCAGTTTCAAATGTAAGATTAGCTTGCGCAGAAATAAGTGCGGTATTTAACACTTGCAGTTTAGGGCTGGAGGCGCGTTGGCGTACTTCATGTGCAGAATATTTTGCTAATCCCGTTACCATGCCGACGTTAGTGAGCAATTCTAAATAATGCGCGAGGGTAGTGGTACTGGCGTGGGCCTGCTAATACCTGGATAAAACGGCGTTGTTCCAGGATGCGCGACAGTATCAGCTTAAAGATAGGGCGTTTGTTCATACGATTGGTCTCTTGGAATTACTCAGTATATTGAGTGATTTTACTCAGTATATTGAGTAAATGCAATAGATCATGGGGTCAGATCTTGACCATATCATTACCCACAAGTAGGTCGGATCAAGCTCAGCCATTATAATTTATGAATTCCAGCTCTTTTTGGCAGATAAATGCCAATGTTTTTTGAGACATTGGCTGAGCGGATCCGACATGAGATGTTAATTAGCATTGTTATGTCGGCTCCGTCGCTGGCGCTCCTTGAGCCGACCTACGATTTGTGGGTTATGATATGGTCAAAATCTGACCCCATGATCTTTTAACCTATAAGTGTGCTATTATGTTCGCAATTTTTCTAGGTTTTTTAATATTAATTTGATTGAGGTTAAGGAGATAATTTATGTTTGGTGATCGTGACGTAGCATTATTAAATGAAATTCAGGGTTATTTGCAATCTGTTAAAGATAAAGACGAGTCTGTTCTTGCCGAACAAAAAGCGCTTACAGGAAAAATAGATGAAATATTGTTGATGCTTGGAACTGCTGTTCTGGGGTATGAAACCTCTCAATTAATGTTAATAGGCCATGTTTCCAGCCCTGTGCAAATGCTTGAAGAATCACAAAGAGTGGTTCAAAGAGTGATTGTGGATAATCGGTTGAAATCAACATTATCAGATGATTTGCTGGCTTTATTAGAATTTGGTATACAAAAATATAACACTTGTGAAAAAAGCGATCGCGTAGAAGTAAAGAGTTTTCTTGAAAAAATCAAAAATTATATTTTTAGCTTATGGGGCATTGAAGATAATGAAGATATTTTAGAACTTCCTAAGAAAAAAGAAAAGTATAATGCTAAAGAAATTTTGAAAAAACTACGAAATTTAATAAATCTTCAACAAGAAACTAGCGATAAAAACACTGATCAAAAAGAAGATGGGGTATCAAAATTAGCTCAACAGGGAGCGGATTTTAATGACTTATCAGCGAAATTAAAGAGTTTGGGTGCAAGCATAGATAATATGCTACCTGTGAATGATAAAACAACGAAAGTGCAAAAAGATGCAGTTAGTGAATTTAAAAAAAATTTAGAGGAAGCATTGCAACCACCTGCAGCGGACCAACTAACAATACTTGGAATGCCAGGAAAAATAATAGGGTATCTCGCTAATAAGTTTTGTGATGATCTCGATAAACTAACTCCGTTTTTAAATAATACACAACGTACAGATTTGGTAACGTTAATAAGCAGCTATCAATGGCCGATGCCAGATTCACTGCTGCCTTTTCAGCCATCCATAGCGAATGCAGTTGATCTTGCATTTTTATTTGATTATTACCGTATTACAATTGATCCTACTTTATATAAAAAAATTGGTATAACAGAACTATTAAAAAAACACGAGAGCGCTAATAAAAAGTTCATTTTTAATCGCGATTATTATCACCATTTGGGCTTTGATAATTCGGGGGAAAAAATAACTGAAGTACAAGTTAGCGCTAAGTATAGAAAAATTACAGATCTAATCTTGAGTAATTATTTTAGTCTTCCTATACGGGAGATAATAGCTACAGCTAGAATGCCAGGCAATGCAAAGCGTGCACATGAAGTGCTTAAAGTCGAAGAACTTCGCGCAGCATATGATCGAGAAAACCAAAAAGCAAGGGAAATAGAAAAAGTCAAACAAATCGCTAACCTACCTGAAGATTTATTAATAGCATTTTTACATTTGGCTATTGAAACTAATAATGAAAATTTATTTACAGATATTTGTAAACGATTTGAAGTTTCCGCTGAATCTAAGCAAGAGGCGGGTGCAATGCCAAATAAGGCTGGATCCACTTTAAAAGAAAGAGTTATTTTAGTAGTAGATGCCCAAGGTGAAAATGCATTACATAAAGCACATCGCTTAAAACGGGCAGCGATGCGTGTAGAACTTTTGAAGGGTGTAGGAATTGTTGTCGGAGCACAGGCATTAGTACAAGCAGATACGCAAGGTAATACACAACTTGCTTATACCAAAGATCCGCAAGGTTCGAAAACGGCAGGCCCTGATGTTCTTTATAATGAAGCTGGCCTCACTAAACAAGATAGAGCAGAACTACAAAAATTTTGTGTTTCCATAAAAAGCCTGTTAGATCTCGATGTAAAATTGCAAGAAGATCAATATGGGATTGCTGTGCCGACTGTGCAAGGTAGGAAAAAAGAAGAACGAACAAGTTTTATAAAGGCATTGCAAGAATTTTATGATGCAATGAACCCCATAGTTACCTACCAAACAGAAATTAAACAAGAAGACCCTTATGGTGTAGAAAAAAGAGTGGGGGATGCATTACTCAATTTGCTTGAAAAAGTTATTGGGTATTGTAACAACCGTAGCAAATCGGAAAACCGTGAGAAGATTAACTCCAAAATTATCGTGGAAATTGAAAAACTGATAATTAATCTACAAGGTTTTAGAGCTTCTGAAAAATGTTTGCAAGGTTATCCTGCGGCGTTTGCCAAATTAGATGATGCGCTTGATAAAAAACTCAAGGACAAAAAGAGTTTCATTTCATTTGCAAGAATGGACGAAACACTAAAAAATCGACAAGAGGAAATACAAAGAAAAAAAGTAGAAAAAACCAACAAAGAACGAACAAGGTTTGTTGCATTATTTACCGCGTTACAGCAAATAATCAGTGCAGTAGATGAGTTGCAAGATACTGCAAAGCTAGCTGAAGTTAACGCATTTAAAGCAAATGTCAGTAAATTGCAATTGGCCGATGTTAATGATGACACACAACCGTTTGGGGTAGCGACGGAAGTGCTAAATTATGTAATGACTGGTTTTAAGAAAGATATTAATGCGATCAGACAGAAACTTGCTGTACAAAAACAAGGACAATTAGATAAACTAGTTGCAGCTGAAAATATGGCTAAGTTATATGGCGAAGATGAACTTGTCACTCTTTTGCATTTTGCAGTTCAGCAAAGTAATGAACCACTCTGTATGGCCATTTGCAGCAATTTTGATGCAAAACCTGAGGCTGAACAACAATCACAAAAAGCAAGCGTTATTAGTGCTACCGATGAAAATGGCCAAAATGTTTTGCATAAAGCATTTCGTGTGGGTAATAAAACTATATGCGAATTACTCTTAAAGGGTTTAGACCCTACTGCAATAGCCAAAGCCGCTTTAGCCAGAGATAAAGATCATAATACACCTTTTGATTATACTCAGGATGAAACCATCAGAGGTTTTGTGCGCCCACATCTTGTTCATGACAACCCAGGTTGCAGTGATCAAGATAAAGTAATGTTAACAGATTTCTATAATTATATAATTAAGTTTTTCGATGCTATGCAAGAGCAAAACAAGGACAATTTACAAAAAATAGTGGAACAACAAGACTCTGCTACAAGAATAATTAGCGCAGTAAAATATTTAATTAACAAATATAGGCGTACTTTACAACAGGGTATGAGCGCGGATCATGGGGGAGAATTAATAGCCACCAGTTTATTAGTGTTACATAAGACCTTTACTGCATTTTATAGCTACGCAAAAGATCCTAGTGAAATAAAAAACATTGTCGCTAGAATTGAATACCTCATCATTAATCTGCAAGGTTTTAAGCTTCCTTCTAGACATGTTAAGCAACATGATAATTTAGCTAAATATGACTTTGAAGACGATCAAATTAAGGAAATTAAGTCTGATGAAAAAATAAGAGAAGAAGAAATTCCTGCTAAGCAAATAGATGATGTATTCCAACAACGAGAAAAAAGAATTGGCTCCCCTACTAAAGCAAGGCATGAGCATCTGTCGGCACAAGCGCAGCAGGAATTCTTAGATAAAGAATATACTTCTCTTTCCGAAAAAATGAAACAAGTGCGTGCAATGGTTAATAATAGGGTTGGAACAAAACAATTAGCTGCTGTTGGCATTTTTGAAAGAAATGTTACTGCAGCCTTAGATACTTCTTATGAGAAAAGTGGAATAAATTTTGGAAAACCTACAAAAATAATTACATATTTAACAACGTTGCAATTTGAAAAAGATATTGCGGAAATAGTAGAAGAACTAGGCGATGAAAGCGCGGCTAAATTGGAACAAGATGTTAAAAATCTGATGAAGCCTACACTTGTCGATTTCGAGGATGTCTGGATAGTGGATAATATACTCAGTGAAGACCAGTCATCTCATATTCCTGTTCTACTCAACATGCTTGATCCGCACAAAGCTTATTTTTTTCTTAAACGCGATGAGCTTAAAATAAAAGATAAAGAAGCACTTCAGCAGACGGTAATTGCTAGCATGAAAGCACAAGGCATTAGCGTAGAGTTAATGAACATGTGCTGTGACAGTTGTCTTGGAAACGATGAAGCAGCTAAAGAAAGAAACCTGGATGCATTATGCAAACTTATCGATGGTGTTCTTTTGGGTAAAACTCAAGCAGCAGGTGCGCCCACCCTAGAGCAAGCAATAAAATTTTTAAAGTTTATAAAAATGGAAGCGGCAATGGAGCGTTCTAGTAAATTCAGAGACGTCTGGTTGAGGCTGAGTGTATCTTATACGAATTACCAGGCCATGGCTAAAGTACCAAAAGTCGTTGCTGAATTATCGGCGAAATTAAAAGAAAGCGAGTTAAGAAATGCTCTTTTAGGTCCTTATGAAGAAAAAGATGGAGACGAAATAAAACTAACAAAAATATTAATCTATTTGCATAAAGATAAAATATTTTCTGCTGCTCGAATTGCTCCTTTAGAATATTTAATGATTATATTCCATCAAGCCATTCAAAGAAATGATGTTCAATTATTCGACAGCATCTGTACCGCATTAGAAGCTGAAGAAGGATTAAAAAAAGAAGTGGTTTCAATAGTTGATGCTCATGGTCAAAATGCTTGGCATAAAGCATGCCAACAAGGCAACCCCGCTATAGCAAGAAGACTTTTAAAAGATCTAGTTCCAGATGAATATCTATTTGCTATCGATAGTATTAGGAGCCAAAGAGCAATAGGTTATGCAGAAAATTCAGAATTGATTAGTGTAATTATTCAGGGTATCGCTGATCCGCAGCACGCTTATGTGCGGATATATTCTGAAAAAAACAATATACCTAGTAGTAGTGCATTACTTAAAGCTTTACGTCCTTATATTGGAGATCAGAAAGATGACAAGAATAAAGTTTATCTGGAAGAACTATATGTAGGATATCTAAACGGTTATACGCAAGGAGATGATATAAAAAAACAAGCATTGTTTTTTGCTTTTTATGCTAAGCTAAATGATGAAATTTATAATGGAGAAGTTTTTCGTTGGGGAAAGTTTTGTTTTTCTTTGGCTGAGATCGATAGTTTTAATAGATTTATAAACAGGCTTCCTTCTTTACAAAGGGCTGCTTTTTTACGTGATGCTTATAGCTACGAAGAAGCTAAACGAAATCGGTTACAAGCTTTTGAAAGAAGAAAAATAAATTTAAAATCACCTTTATTGCCGTTACCGGTGAAAACTGATTTGCGTAAAGTGGCCTATGATGCAACAGAAGGTGAATTAATTCAATTTGTATTAACGCAATTTGCAATATTTCAAAATACTATAAATCCTATAAAACTAAAAGATTTTATTGATTGGGCCATTGCTTATGAATCTAAAGAAGATGCCGCGCCAGGAGAAAATAATAAAACAATATATGCGCGTAGATGCCAGCGTATAATGAAAATACTTCTGACTGATGTAAAAGACGGTAAGAGCGGTAATTCAGGTTTGCTGCTATCTATGTTTTCAGGCGTAGCATCTGTTGTATTGCCCGGTTTTTCTCGATTGTTGGAGATTTTACCCGATGATGATGTATATAAGATATTAACCACAAAATATCAACCAGGGTTTGGGAAAGAAGGAGATATTTTATTTCATTTTATTATGAAAACGGGGTCCTTTTTTTCTGAGGACTTAGAAAACTTACCTGATGTGGTGTCCCGTATAGCTCTTGAACGCATCGGGATAAAAAGAGCTTTGATGCTAAGCCCTGAATTATTATTAAAGCGTACGGATAATGATGCATGGTTTCTGAGGGAATATAGACAAATTAATAGTCCAAATTTCAATTTCCAGTTATTGCGTCTCTATTGTTATAGCTGTAAATTTAGAGACAAAGGTGGCATTGAGGCATTTTCCAGAATGCTCTGTGCTAGTTATTCTGGTTTACCGCTAGAGACACCAGATAACTCAAAATGGCGATATCAAACAGGCGGTGAAACATTTTTCGAACTACAAAATGTGATGATCCAAACGCCACCCACAAGAGATCATCTAATAGAATTTATAGAATCATTACAGGCAGTAAAAGATTTCCAGCCTTTTGCCAAATCGCTTTGGGAATTTAAATGTCAGGTTGGAGGTAAAACACATTCAGTAGAAGAAGGTTATAAAGCTATTCAAGCGGCCAAACTGGCTAGTGCTACTGGTGCTCAAGTTCCAGCGGATGAAAAATCAAATGCACCTACGCCAGATTCTACAAAAATGAAGGATGGTAGTAGTTTAGTGCCAGCGTTATCAAGCCTTAGCTTAGTTAGCAGCGGGAGTAAAGGCTCAGCCTCGTCTACAAGCTCAGCGGTAACGGCGAGTACCAGCACAGCAAGTGCAACGTCGACGACAAGTTCGACATCATCAGCGTCGTCACAGCCACCATCATCTACCCCGTCGATACCACCGCCGGGGTAATGATATGGTCAAGATCTAACTCCATGGTCTATAACCGTCCCTTTACGCCCTTGGTGATGGGGTAATATCCCCATACCCCCCCCCTATCCATGTAAGACTTCAACGTAAAGAAATATCTTACAAAATCTCGCTTTTCTTAAGAAAACCTTAAGGTTTCTTGTTTATAATAAGCTTGACCATACCGGTCAGCAGGGGCGCTTTTTAACAAGATTGCCCCGTGTAATTATAACTTAGATTAAATTAAGGTGAATTTATGTTAGGTAAAGAAGGTACAACTGAACAAAGTACAGCTAATGAAATTAAATTGGAAAACAAAACAAAATTTTTTGACAAAATGGATGCAGCACTATTGAAGTCACCTAATATCGGAATAGTGTCAAAAAAGTCAGCTACATGGGAGGTGACTGCAAGTTTACCTATCGCAGTCATTGAAAGAAGTGACCTGTTTCTTCAACTTATTCAAAACAGTATTCAAGAGGGAGAGCTTTGCGATGAGAAAGCACATGGTATTAGATTATCTACATTGCAACCGATGCCTGGTGGTGGCTATGAATTGCACTTTGAAGTTGAGCCTCTAGAGACATTGAAGTCCGATAAAGATGAGATTGGTGATGAAACCACTCGAAGGGCAGTTTATGTTTTTCCATTAAAAGGTGAAATTGTTAATGATCCATTATGTGACCACTATAATGCGCAGGCTATGGGAATGGATCTGGATTTGAAAGCTCCTCCAGGATCTATTGTATATGGGAAGTTTAAAGCATTTAAGCCCCTACCTGATGATGCTTCCCCACTTGCCGTCTCAATCACCAATGCTATGGATACGTTAAAGGCAGCAGATCCTGATGCAAAAAGAACCCTACTTTCTGTGGAAACAGCTTCGGCTACAACTTCAGCCGCAACAACACCCGTAGTAGATGGTAGAAGTTTATCTACCCCCACAAACAGTAGCGTGCAACCAGCACGTTATCGTAGTCCTTATTGTAGTCCTTTAGGTCCCAAGAGAGCGCCCTTAAAAGGTTCTCCTACATCAGGAGTATCACCTTCGCTAGCTACTTTGTTGGTAGCGCGTTCTGTTGTAATTGAGAAGGTGCCAGTAAAACCGACTGCTTCTTCTGATGTAAGTGTGCCGCCGACTCCTACGCATCGTCGTGGTTCCTCGGCCTCTGAGGTGTTTGTTTAAATCACCGATAAACCAATGAAAACATTCATACGCTAGAATGATTACCAAAAGTTATCTTATTTTCTTAATCATTTAAGTATGCTATTATGTTTGTAATTTTTTTAGGGTTTTTAACATTAATAGGGCCGCAGCCTGGGGGAGAAGACTATGTTTAGTAATAATGATGAAAAATTATTAGATGAGATTGCAGGCTATTTACAAGATGCCCAGAAAAAGCTTGACGAGGCAAAGGCTAATGCAGGCATTGCAATACCTGCTATACAACAACAATTTCACGATATAGTAAGCGCGGCGCATGAAGCTTTTGCAAAAGAAATTAACCGACGCGAATTAATGCACTTGGCATCAATATGTAGTTATCGTGATGTATTTCAAACAAACAAACAAAAAGAAAAGCAAACAAAAAATGATGAATTAAGGTTTAAAGAACCGTTAATAGACGCATTAGTAGCTTTATTAATGGAAGCTATAAAATTGCATAATATAGCCTGCGGTAATAATAAGTTAATAATAAATGCAGAATTATATGATTGTGTAATTGAAATTAAAAACTATATTTATAAGTTATGTGGAATCACGGATGATGGTATTTTTATTCGCGCGACTGAAACATATGATGCTATCAAAATTGAAAAAAAATTACGAGAAATAATTGAACAAGCAATGGCCGCTGAAAAAGCCAAAATTACTAAAGAAACACCTGGAGATTTATTAAATCAACAACAAGCAATAATTGTTGGAGGGTTAACACGGCAATTAAGAGCTATAGAATCAGCTATTACAACGATGGGTCAAACATTCCAACCACAGGCTCCGACATCCGCAGCGGCATCTGGAGGGTACACTGGGATAATAGAATATATCGCCAATAAATTTTGCCAAGAGATTGATGCACTTGCTCCGCAGTTAACTACTGTGCAACGTCAAGGGTTAGCAGCAGTGATCGATACAGATCACTGGCCCATGCCAGCTTCTTTATTATCCGGTCAAGCACCTGTCCCGGTAGATTTGGCATTTTTATATGACTACTATCAAATAATAATTGATCCTGTTTGCTCCAGAAAAATTGGTTTAACCCCATTATTAGAAAAATATAATGCTCAGTATAAACAAACTGCTTTTTATCGCGATCATTACTACTATTTGGGGATGACTCAACATAATGATAAAACAACTGACAGAGACATTCATGGTGCTTATGATAGAGTTAAATGGCGGAGTTTAGCTGAGTGCCGTGCTCAGCCGGTATTTGATCAAATAGTGGTTGCTAGAGATCTGAGTAAAAGAGAATCAGCTTATGAGGTACTTAAAACTAAAACGCTTCGTGATCAATATGATATAGGCAATCAAGAAGCAAGAGAGGCAGAAAAAGCCAAACAAATTGCCAACCTCCCTGAAGAATTATTAATAGCATTTTTACATTTGGCTATTGAAACTAATAATGAAAAATTATGTGCAGATATTTGCAAACGATTTGAGGTTTCTCCTCGATCTAAACAAGAGGAAAAAGCAGCACCAAATGAAGCTGAACTTACTTTAAAACAACGAGTTATTTTAGCTTGCGATCCCCAGGGCGAAAATGCGCTATATAAAGTAAATCGCTTAAAGCGGATAACGATGCGTGCAAAAATTTTGGGTCGTGGTGCGGGGTTAGCATTAAATGAGGCCTTATTAGAACAAAAAGGCGGCCAAGTTCCAAGTACAAGCGCAAGCCCGAATATTTTACATGACAAAGCTGATCTCACCAAACAAGATAGGGCCGAACTACAAAAATTTTGTGCTGCTATAAAAAAACTTTTAGATCTCGATGAAAAGACGCAAGAAGCGCAATATGGGATTGCTGTGCCGACATTGAAAAGTAAAAAAGAAGAACGAGCAGGATTTATAAAATTATTGCAAGAATTTTATGATGCAGTTAACCCAATAGCTACCTATCAACTAGAAACCAAACAAGAAGTTGGTGCAGTAGAAAAAAGAGCTGGAGATGCATTACTCAATTTACTTGAAAAAACTATTGACTATTGTAACGACCGTAGTAAGCAAAAAAATCGCCAGAAAATTGCCGAAAATATTATCAAGCCAATGGAAGGGTTGCTAATTAAGTTACAGGGTTTTAGAGTTTCTGATGAGAATAATCGTGCATATCCTAATGCAATTGATAAAAAAGTTCAGGACAAAAATGGGGCTGCTTTATTTTTAGGTATAGATCAAACCCTAATAAAACGCCAAGAAGAAAAGCAGAAAAAGATCGCAGAAAATGCCCAAAAAGAACGAGAAAGCTTTGCTGTATTATTTACTACTTTGCAGCAAACAATTGATGCAGTAGATATATTAATAGGCTCTGCAGATTCAGCTGAAGTGGTTGCTTTTAAAGAAAAGATTAATAAAACTCAATTGACGGAAGTTAGCGATGACATGCGGTCACTTGTGGTAAAAACCCAAGTAATAACATACGTATTACATGATTTTAAAAAGGATATCGCTGCGATCAAAGAAAAACTTTCCCCACAAAAACAACAACGATTAGACGAGGCTGCTAAACAGGTAAATATCTTAGGTATTCTGGGGCAAAATTTCATTGTTACTCTTCTGCATTCAGCAATCCAAGAGGATGATGTGGAACAGTGTTCGTTCGTCTGTGATGGTCTAAAGAGTGATATAGCAAGAGTTATTTTAGCCACTGATGAAAATGGCCAAAATGCTTTGCACAAAGCGTTCCAGAAGGGTCATAAAACTATGTGTGAGTGTCTCTTAGAAAATTTTGATGAACTTTCTGCTGAAGATACTGCTGTAATAGCCAAAGCTGCTTTGGCTAGAGATAAAGATCATAAAACACCTTTTGCTTATGCTGCCAAACACTACACCAGAGTTGCCGTTCGCCAAAAAGATCACTACTACATCCAAGATTTGGTACGCCCATATCTTTTCCACGACAACGCAAGCTACAGTGAACAAGATGCAATAATGCTAACAGATTTTTGTGGCTATCTAGATAATTTTGTGAAGGAGCTGAATAAAAAAATTAGCAACCCTGAGGATACAACAGATAGCGATGTGCGATCATTAAGAGTTAACTTAAGAAATTTAATTGAGGCGGTTTTACCAAGTTTAAAAATAAATGTGGCTCAATCACAACATGCGGAAGAATCAATGACTGAGGGATTATTGTCATTGTATAAAGCTTTTATTGCATTTCATAACCGTATAGCAGTCGCAGACCGTCAGATAATAAAAAATGTTCTCGCTAGAATTGAACATCTCATTATTAATCTGCAAGGTTTTAAACTTCCTTCTGATCATGTCAAACCATATCCTGATTTAGCAGGTTGGGAACCTCCTTACACTCAAGTCAAAGACATTGAGAAAGTTAAATTAATGGCAGAGGGATTAGAGAGGATTCTTGATGAACAAATAAATAAAGTATTTCAACAACGAGAAGAAAGAATCGGTTACCCTACCAAAGCCAGGCATGATCATTTCTTAACACGTAGAGATGGCAGCAGTTTAGTGCGTGTATTAAGCGATAGCTTAACTTCCACGCTGAACAGTTCAGCTTCATCTGCGAGCTCAGCAGCAGCCAGTACAAGTGCTACAAGCGCAGTATCGACGGCAAGCTCAGCATCATCGGCACCATCATCTGCTCGAAAAATACCACCACCGGGGTAAATTATATTCAATGGGGGAATTATGGCAATCCGCAATATAAAAGTTTCAACAGAGAAATTGCAGGCTGATGTGAGCTATGTTGTGAGAAATGAGAGACATGTTGTACATGTCTCAGTTTCACCGGGTGAAGATGAGAAAGCTGATAAGCTGAATATTGCGCTCACTCCTGATTTAGAACTCCCTGCTTCTTTTGCAGCTAACTATAATTTTCCAAGATTATTTCAAGAGTTAATGCAGCCCATACATGAGAAAACCAAAAAAGAACTTTTTAACTATATCGAGAATTATCTAGAAGACCCAACGGCATTAGCGCAAAAAATCCCACAAATTCCTCAACAAAAAAAATTAACTGGAGTTTTTTTTCAAGCGCTAAAAAATTGGCGGCCGCAAGCTAATAAACCCGTGCGGTTTGAGGGAGCACTAGAAAATCAGCCAAAAACTTTTGGCGTAAAAATTGCAGCGCTAGAAGTTGCTCAAAGAATTGATCGCAAATGCAAAGCTTGGCAAACACAAGCTGGGGCCACGGCTAACCCAGTTGTTGAATTCAGAAGTCGCGTTGAAAACTATGCACAAGAATGTGGCTATACATTAGAAGAACTACTATTACAGCATTCGGGCGTCGTGGATATATTTAACTCCAACGAATTATTGAGTCCTATCAAAGACGAAATTTTACGTAAGAAAGCACTTGAAGACAAAGCGTTAACTTTGAAAATTGCCTACGCAATATTGGAAAAATGTAACGCGAGTAACTCTAAGATTTTTCAGCCAGAGAGCCCAGAATTTGCTAACCAGGTAAAACAATTTTGTATAAAGCGAGGTTTTACTCTAAGACAATTATTACTAAACCCTGAAGCAGCAGGAGTTTTTAGCCGGGATACTAAATTAGCCCCGTTATTGGCAGCAGATATTGCAAATGATATTGCTGACAAATGTAATACAAAGTGGCGCTGGTTATCGCGAGATGTTTATCGATTTACTGCCACCGTGCAGGCGTATTGTGTTGAACGTGGCTTTTTATGGGGTGATCTATTACGTATTCCAAATGTGGCAAGCTTTTTGTTACAACAACCAGCATTAGCACCACTTTTTGCACAGGATACTTTAATATCACCTAAGTATGCTACTCAAGAAGAAAGAGCTACCATTGCGGCTTATTTAAGCGCTTTAGCGCGGGCGACACAATGTACCACTGATTGCACTGTTCTGCCTTATGTACTGTGCATAGACTTGAAACCATGGCGCAAGTTTTCAGCTAGTTTTAAAGCCATATTGCAGCATTTAAAAAAATATGGCCTGTTGGGTTATGATGAACGGGCTCGGACAAGAATAAGTTCTGGCGGTGAGTTGGATATAGATAAACTCAGCACTAAATTTTTAGCAACTCTACCTGAGCCAGATTTTTGGAAAAAACTGCCGCAAGAATTAATTTTAAATTGGCATTTATTTAGCCCTGCAATGAGAGAACATCTTATTACTTGCGTCGATGCTGATTTGAAAGCCCAATATCCTAACGAATTACAGACACAAGCATTAAGCATTAATGTAGGCGAAACCTTTCGTAGCCCTATTGGCATGGCGATTGTGCGTGATTTTCCCGTCAAACTACCAGCTGAGTTCAAAAATGCAATAGGCGGCACAGAGATTAGACCATCAGAACAACACTATGATCTCATTAAAGATATATTGCCGCTTAAAGTGGATAAATATGGCCTACGTAAGCATCCCTTGTTAGGAAAGCCATTTGCTTTAGCAGAAGTGTTCCCCGATGCAGAAGGCTTACAAGAACTGAAACGACGCGCAGAAAAGATCAGAAACTCAAGGGGGAATATTTATTCAAGTACAGTTTCAACGAGGTCTTTTGCGACTACCAGCACATCAGCCAGTAGTAGAAGTTCTAGTTCTTCAATGAAAACTGTTTCAAGCGCTGGAGGTAGTGGATGGAACGTTGATGATTTTGATGATTCCCCACCTTCAGCCTACGTTGCAGAGTCAACAATGCTGGGGTTCAAGCGCTAGAATAATTACCAAAAATTATCTTTTTTGCGTAATCATTTAACATGTAAGTATGCTATTATGTTCGACAATTCATTTCAAATTTAACTAGGCTGAAAGGCCTGAGGGGAAAATTTATGTTTAGTGATAACGATAGATCATTATTAACAACGCTTGAAGCTAAATTAATGAAGACCAAAGAGAACCCTGCAGAGTCAGGAATAAAGCTTAAAGGTAAGACGAATGCAGAAGCCCCTGCATCTACATTAAAGAAGACTGGCGATAATGCAGGAAAATCAGAAAAACCTAAAAGTAAGCAAGAGATAATAGCCGCACTGATTACAAAAGTTGGCGAAGCTCATTCCATAATTAAACGGTTAATTAATCTTGATAAATCTAGATTAGACGAACGTGAGGATGCAGCGAATGCACCAGCTACAATTATTGGAGGTGAAGACAAATTGCGACAAAAAGAGGCTCAACAATATAGGATACAAAATGACGCTAAATTAATTGAAGAATTAAATGACAAGTTGGCAGAACTGTTAGATATAACTATAGCTTATTGCGATGCGCGTGATAAAAACGGATGGAAATTTGGACATGGCAAGTTGAAAAATCTTTTAATTCTGATTGCAAATACAATTATTCAATTAGAATGCTTTGAAAAAAACCTTAAAGGAATAGAACAATTCAAAGCAGACAAAACAAAAGAGGGTGGAGAGAAGACCACTGCGTTATCTGATGAGAAGACACAAGTGGAGGCTGTGGAGCTATTCAATGAGAGTACCTTGGATAAAACCAAAGATAAAGATGGTAATTTTGGAACTGCATTGCGAGATGCGGTTATAAAAAAAGCATGGCAGCAGCGGCAAATACAGCTAAAAAAGCGACAACAAGAAATGGAAGAAACAGCTTTTTCTGACTTATCAAAAGGATTAAACGCAGTAATTCATATTTTATCGGGACTCTCATCTGCTCAAAATATCGTTGCAAAATTACAAGAGCTATTAGCGCAGTCACCTAGCTCCGAGGGCGATGGGCACCAGTTTTTTGGCAAACCAGAAAAAATAATACGATATTTGGCCATAGATTTTTGTAAAGATATAGATTCGATTGTGTCTGTAGTACCTAAAGAAGAGGTTAACACGCTAAAAGAAAAGGTTAACACGCTAAGTAATTTAATAGACCGCTATTCTTGGCCAATGCCAACTTCATTATTGCCACCCATCGACATTGTATTTTTCACTGAATTTTATCAATTGGGCGCAAGAGTTATTGAGCAATATTTCCAAGGTGAAATGTTTGCTATGCATTTACATCATTACCAAAAATTAGCAGGTAGACCCAAAGATTATTATGAACACTTGGGTTTTTTTAATAAGGATAGGGCAACGATTACACCAGCGCAGATTTCTTCTGTTTTCGCAGACCGCATAGCAGGTGTACAATTAACTTTATATCGTAATAAGCCAGTGGCAGAACAAATAAGTGCGGTTAGAAATTTGCATCAAATGCAGGTAGCATTTAATGCGCTTGAAACATCGCGAGAAAAATATGATCAAGAACTTCTAGTTGCTAGGGAACAAGAAAAAGCTAAGCAAATTGCAAGTTTGCCAGAGCATTTATTGCGGGCATTTTTACATATATCGATTGATCAAGGTAACCAGCAATTATTTGATGATATTTGCAAAAGACTTGATTCCCCCGCTGAATCTAAAGAAGAAGCAGGAGCAACGCCAAATGAAGCTATACTCACTTTAAAAGAACGCGTGATACTATTTGTCGATGAAAAAGGTGAAAATGTTTTACATAAAGCATTTCGTACGAATGAAGTAATGAGTGGAAAGCTTTTAGGGAATTTAAAGTCAGAAGTAATAGCAGAAGCAGTATTGGCTAGAAATGAAAACCACGAAACTCCCCTATCTGAAACTCCATATGCTAATATAAAAGATATGGTAAACCCTCATCTTGTTCATGATAATGCTCGACTCAGCGAACAAGACAAACAAATGCTCAGGGGTTTTTCTAATTTTTTAGAAGACGCTATAAAAGACAAAAATCACAAGAAATTCGGGATAAAAAAATTGCGTGAAAATCCTAGCATTTTTAATCAACTAATAAGAGCAGTTAATGATTTTAATCAAGCTATTAATGATTTAATTACTCGGAAAATTTCTCATAATATACATACTGAGGAGGGGGTGAGAGAGCAGATATCTACGTCATTATTATTTTTATATTCTGCATTTGCTAGCTATCATAATCAACAAAACATTCAAGATGATCGCAATAAAATAACAGTAAATTTTATAGAGAAAGTATGTGGGTTAATAATCAATTTGCAAGGGTTTAGACTTAGTGATGAAAAAATACTCACAGATTATCCTGATAAAATATATGCAAAAGGCGAGCTAAAAAAGGATGAAGGTGAATTTTTTCGACCTGATGGTAAATCAGGGGGCAATGTGCATGCAGCTTCAAGTATAGGTTTGTATGGAAATATTACTGCTCAAGAGATGAATTCAATCTTGAAAAAAAGAGCAGAGAAGATGGGTTGTTCCCCTATGGATGTTCGAAAATATGGAGCGAAAGCGCTTACTGCACCTGCACCTGTACAAAAACCAGCAATTCAATCTGTGGATCCTATTATAAAATATAAACAAGAAAGAGGACAACGCAATAAATTATCATTGCAGGAACGAAGAAGACTTAATGCTACATCGCCTCTATCCCCACCTGCTACCCCATGTAAATTTAGGGGAAAAGAATCAAGCACCATGACGAAGGATGAGTTTGTTAACTATGCAAAACAATATCTTGTGGGCGATGCAACGAATCCTCCATTATTAGCTGGTGGCGATAGCCAATCTGTCAGCGACTTTTTCGATTGGATGCTGGCTTACCAAATCACCGGTAATAGGTGGGGAAATACAAACGAGATTAAAGAGGTTGTGCGAGCTGCTATTAAAGAACCTAGCTCTGTTTTATATCAGTTACCACTTGCGCAGGTACGCGAAGTTACTCCCATGTTTTTAGAATATATCTTTGATGATGATAACAACTTACAGCAACTTGTGTGCCTTTCTCTAGCCGATAAACAAAATACGATAGCTTATCCTTATATCCTAAAATGTTTATTGGAGATCAAACCCGAGTTAATGAAAGAAGATTGGTTTTGGAATAGCATGCAACAAAACTGGCTAATGGTAATGTATCATGAATATGATAGTTTATATCAAGCTAATAATCCCCACACCCAAGTTTTTTTGGATATCATTAAGTACCTTTATTTGCAAGATAAAGAAAAGTTCAATCAAAGTATTGACACTTACTTTCGTAACGTTGCTGGTTTGTGGGGTATTCAACGTGGTGTATTTGATCGAATTGTCGGTCAATTGCAAAGCATGAAATCCTTGCCCAATTCTACTGGGCTATCGGGCTTTGTTAATTTTTTAAGACAAGAACCTGGTAATGCCGCAGTACTTTGGCGTGATCCCTCTATTCAAGCATTTGCTGATCAAATGAATACATTTGTTACCCCTGATTGGTTGAGCCAGATGTGGTCTTTGCATGAGGCTACTTTTAATTCACTAAAAGCACAAGAGTTTAAAGATGGGAGTAACAACTATCATTATAACGTACAAAGTGCAGCTCTTTCACGAATAATCAGTTGTCTTCATATAGGGAATAAAAAGCTAGCAAAAGAATTATTGCAAAAAGTCTTAACTGGGTTTTGTAATTATCCTGGTCGAGTAGATGCACAGCAACCCAAATCCATATCAGATTTTAACAATTTTGTTTGTGGCTTAAAAGGTTGGCTTGCGTCGGATTCGAATTTGCTACCTAACCTCAAAAAATTGCCAGAGTTTATGGAATCTTTAAGACAAAAGTCTGCCAGTCAAAAGGTTGTTCAAAATGAGGTAATTCCCATCACTCATGCAGTGTGGGAATTTGCAGGTGATTTGATGTTTAACGGCGGCATAAGATTGCCTTCAGTAGCAGAGTGTTATCAAAATATGATGGAGACTAAAGAAGAAACTCATGCAACCATAGAAGCTCTACAACAAGCATGTTTTTTTGGCGAAAATGATAATGCTGGAATTCTTGGTAAATTCAAAGAATTGAGCCCTCAACAACAGATAACCGCGTTATTTGATAATACTGCTAAATATCCAGCGGCCATCAGAAGTGTTGAACTTGATATGGCGTTATCGATGATTGAACAGGTTAATGTTCTATCTTTACCAGAAGTTTATAGAAAGTTAACGCTAGAAAAATCACTTGAAGATATTTCGCATATTAATGAGATGCGCGATAAAGCGCGCGCCCGAATGCAAGAACAATGTAAAGATTTTAAATTAAAAGATATATATCAGCGTTATTTTAACGGTAAATCTAGTTCTCATCTCCCTGAATGCCAGAAAGATTTAATAAACTTTGAGCAAATATATAATGGAATTGCATACGCCGAGGCTACAGGTATAAAAAAATCTTTTGATTTGCCGTATCTGGGAATCGTAACTGCTGAAATAACATTTTCACCGACTGAGATAAGAGAATTTAAACAGTTTATGGTTGCTGAATATGGTGCGACGATAGCTGCTAGCCAAGATCCTGCACTTGCGCAACAGCAATGGTTTAAAGACAGGGCATTTCAACAGGCTGATGATAAGTTGATGGCCGCTTATTTATATCATATAGATTCTCGGATTATGGATCTTGTTATCAGAAATGGTAAATACCAGGCTAAACCTCAGGCTATATCTCAATCTGGATTCAGGCAAGAAGCCCTAGACTTAAGCTCGAAACTCACTACGGATTCTGAATATTGGGGTTGTTGTGAACAGCAAATGATGGTTCTTATAGCTATAACACGCTGCCTTTTCGCAAATTTACAAAAAACAGATAAAGATAAAATTGATTTAAGAACAGTATTAACAACTTGTCATAAGGATCAAAAAGAAGCACAGGGCTACCAAAAGGATTTTATTAACTGTATTGGAGGAATAATACAATCACCACCTGACCAACATCATATAGAAGCGTTTATAAGATTTTTATATAACAATAAAAAATCATATAGAGACGGCAGTGCAATTCAACATAGAATTTGGAGTTGTGAGTTAAAGGGTGCTAATGGCATAGTGTATGATTTGGAAAGGCAAGTAAGTACACTCGAAGAATGTTATTATCAAATAACGCATAAAAAAGAAGCGCCAAAAACACTAAGTACCGCAAAACCAACAGGGCATCCCGCTGAAGCTAAATCGGCATCGGCTGCTACAAGTGCTGCGAGTTCCATGCCACCTGCAAGCCTACCCGTGAGCACAAGTTCAGCGTCAACAGCGAGTATAAGTTCTACTGCCTCAATGAGTCAGAGTTCATCTGCTAGACCCACAGCAAGTACCAGTTCAACTCCTCCAGTTGCTGTTTTAACAGCAGCACAAAATTCCAGCAATCCAAATGTTATATTAGCAATTAGTAGTAACAGTTTTGTTGCAAATGTGGGTGCATTGACATCTGGTAGTGGAAGCTCAACGTCGTCGGCGAGTCCAAGCTCAACTGCATCAACAGCAAGTGCAAGTGCGGTGGCAGCAACAAGCAGTGCTGCGTCAGTTTCTACTACACCCGGAGGACCATAATAATCTGGCTTAGATGGCGGGATATGTTGCAAAAATTTTTTAAAATTTTTAATTTTAATTGGGCTAGGCCAAAGAGGAGATAACCTATGTTTAGCGTCAGTGATATAAAATTACTAGCAGACTTTCAAACTGAATTAAAGAAAGTTAATGAAGGTTCTAAAAAATCGGTAATAAATGTAGCAAGCCCAAACGGCGATAAACAACAAAAAGCTGTTTCGACTAAAACAGCAATCGATAATATTAACCTGTCACTTACTGCTATTGTTAGCAGCAATTCTAAAAGATTGGAAGAGCTACAAAGGGCTACTATTCAAGATCAAAAATTATTAGAGGAGAGAGAAAGGCGACAAGTGAGAGCTGACGATGATTTAAAAAAAATGTTATCTGATCAATTAATAGAGTTATTAAATGCCAGTGCAATTTACCACGACAGTCGCGATAGAGGAGGGCGTGAGGCGGTAAAAAAACTAATAGTGCTAGTTGCAAACATTATTATACAATTAAATTGTTTTAAAGCTCCTGAGGAAAAA
>JABDBA010000028.1 GCA_013288885.1 Gammaproteobacteria bacterium
CACTCCCCCAACTGGGTCTTGCGCGTATAAAAGCAAAAATTGATACGGGAGCTCGCACATCGGTATTACATGCGTTTCAAGTAGATGTTTTCCATGAATCCGGTAAAGCCAAAGTACGCTTTGCCATTCACCCTCGGCAACGTAATACTCACAAAGTCATTATTTGTGAGGCAAATTTGTTGGATACACGGTGGATTACTGATTCCGGTGGTCATCGTGATTTACGCCATGTAGTGCAAACGGAGCTGGTGATGGGTGATCGATCGACGTTGATAGAAATTAGCCTAACCAGTCGTGAAGATATGTTGTTTCGAATGTTGTTAGGTAGAACGGCGCTGCATAATGGCTATGTCATTAATCCAACGGCCTCATATTTGCTGAAAAAAAAGAAATAGGTGACTGCATGAAAATTGCAATTTTATCACGACGACCACAACTGTATTCAACACGCCGTATTGCTGAAGAAGCAAGAAAACGCGGCCACAGTGTGCGTATTGTCGATACCCTGCGCTGTTATATGAATATCACCACCCAAAAACCTTCTATTCATTATAAAGGGGAAAATTTAGCCGGGTTTGATGCCGTTATTCCGCGTATTGGTGCTTCTATTACATTTTATGGAACTGCAGTTTTACGTCAATTTGAAATGATGGGTGTGTTGGCAGTGAATGATTCATTAGCTATTACCCGTTCACGCGACAAATTACGATCGTTACAACTGCTGTCACGCCGTGGTATTGGTTTACCGATTACTGGTTTTGCGCATTCCCCTGATGATATCGGCGATCTGATTGAAATGGTGGATGGGCCGCCCCTCGTTATCAAAATATTAGAGGGTACTCAAGGAATTGGCGTGGTATTGGCAGAAACGCGTGGTGCTGCCGAAAGCGTGATTGAAGCGTTTTTGGATATGAAAGCCCACATTATGGTACAAGAATACATTAAAGAATCGGGCGGGGCCGATATTCGCTGTTTTGTGGTCGGGGGCAAGGTCATCGCGGCCATGAAACGGCAAGCACGCCAAGGTGAATTTCGATCGAATATTCATCGGGGTGGCTGTGCAAAATTAGTGCAAATCACGGCAGAAGAGCGCAAAGTGGCCATTCGGGCAACCAAAGTGATGGGTTTGAATGTAGCGGGGGTCGATTTACTACGTTCTGAGCGCGGGCCGTTGGTCATGGAAGTGAACTCGTCGCCAGGCCTTGAAGGCATCGAAAAAGCCACCAAAAAAAATATTGCTGGCATGATTATCAAGTTTATTGAAGAACAAGCCAAGTCTCCCCCCAGACATCAGGGTTAAATTAAAATGAATTTTATGCAGACATAGCCTGAAAAAATGCTATATTTGTCCGCTTAGATAAATACATCAGTTCCTGATGACCTTTGAGCGATGGGGTTTCCAAAGGGGAGAATGCAATTCTCCCCTTTGGTTGCAAGCGCGAACTTGCTTCGCGCGTGGCAATATATTAAAGCAAGCTATTCCCGCAGGGGGTTAGCGGGAATAGCTGTAAACAGCGAAAGTGGCGGAGTTGGTAGACGCGCTGGATTTAGGTTCCAGTGGGGTAACCCGTGAGAGTTCGAGTCTCTCCTTTCGCACCAAACTAATTTTATAAAGAGGCCACGTATGAGAGTATCAGTTGAAATCACCAGTAGTTTGGGACGCCGCATGACAGTGGTCGTGCCCGCAGCGCAAATAGAGAACCAAGTGCAAGCGCGCTTAGAGAAGCTCTCGCACACTGCAAACCTACCCGGTTATCGCCGAGGCAAAGTACCGCAAAAAGTGGTTGCACAACAATACGGGGCTGCTGCACGCAGCGAAGCGCTAGATGAGATATTGCAAAGCAGTTTGGGCGATGCGCTCGTGCAAGAAAAATTACAACCCGCAGGAATGCCAGTGGTGCAATCATTTAAAGCCGATCCTGGGCATCCGCTTGAATACAGCGTGACCTTTGAAATAACACCAGAGGTGCATGTTAAAGACATCAGCGATGTAGCTATTGAAAAATTAGTAGCCCCTATTGAAGAAAGCGATGTTATTCGTGTGCTGGAACAAATCCGCGGACAGCACGTAGAGTGGGAAGAAGTGCAACGACCTGCGACCATGGGTGACAAAATCACCGCCGATATTCAACGTTTGGTCGATGGGCAACCCGATGCCAATGTGCAAGAAAGAAATACATTTTTTATAATGGATGAAAAAACATTGCAAGCTGGGTTTTCTGCATTATTAAATACTAAAGCAGGAGATCGCATCGTCGTTGATTTACCCTCGCAACAACTCGATCAAAACAACGAAGCTAAAACCTTCCAAGTTGCGGTCAAAGTCATTGCCGTATTTGCGCCTAAGTTACCTGCTTTAAGCGATGATTTTGCTACTAAATTAGGTGTCACTGGTGGCCTAGAAGCGCTGCGCCAAGAAATTCAAAAGCAAATGCAACATGAATTGGAGCGAGTATTAAATAGCAAACTGAAAGAACAAATCATCAATGTGCTCATTGAGCGACATACCTTTGAATTACCTAAAAGCATGATAGATGCCGAGTATCAACGCTTAGAGCAAGAGTTAATTGCCAATATTGAAAAACAAACTAAGCAAAAAATAAAACCTGATCAAATTGCAGAAGCAGATCGCAATTATTTATCTAACATGGCACAGCGTCGTGTCACCTTAGGTTTGTTATTTTCCGCATTAGTTAAACAACATAATATCAGCATTGATAAAGCACGCGTGCAAGCGCAAATTGCTCATATTGTAGGTTCATTCGAAAATCCTGAAGAGATTGCCAAAATGGTTTATAGCAATAAAAATATGATGAGTAATATTCACTCGCAGGTTTTAGAAGAACAAATTGTTGAGCAATTATTAAAACAAATTCAGTATAAAGAAAAAAATGTGTCATATGCTGAAGTGATGGAGTTAAATAAACCAACAACACACGAACAAGTACATGTGCATGATGAGCACTGTAATCACGATCACGTATAAGGAGAATGAAGCCATGCGTTTTGCACCCTATAATCAATCATCCACACCTATCGTCAATACCGGCCTGGTGCCGATGGTTATTGAACAAACCCCACGCGGAGAGCGAGCTTACGATATTTATTCCCGTTTATTAAAAGATCGCATTATCTTTTTGGTGGGTCAAATAGAAGATTACATGGCTAATCTAACCATTGCGCAATTGTTGTTTCTTGAATCTGAAAATCCGGATAAAGATATCTATCTGTACATTAATTCACCAGGCGGCGTTGTCACCTCAGGCTTGGCGATTTATGATACAATGCAATTTATAAAGTCAAAGGTGAGCACCTTGTGTATTGGCCAGGCAGCGAGCGCAGCGGCCTTATTATTGGCGGGGGGAGCGCCGGGCAAACGTTATTGTTTACCTAATGCCCGAGTGATGATTCATCAACCGTTGGGTGGTTTCCAAGGCCAAGCTTCTGATGTTGAAATTCATGCAAAAGAGATGTTACTGATTCGCGATAGAATTAATAAAATTATGGCTAAACATACCAATAAAACCCCTGAAACAATTTTGCGCGATACTGATCGTGATAATTTTATGAGTGCGCAAGAATCGATTGAATATGGCTTAGTCGATGCCATCTTAGAGAGCAGGGAACTGGTTACTGAGCATCATCATGGCGTCCCTAAAGATAAATAGGGCCCTGGTGGTTGAAATGTTGGGAAATAACCCAATATTAGATAACAACGCCGAAAATTCAAGTGGGCAGGGTATATTATGAGTGACTTAAAACTAACAAAGGGCAGCAATCGTTTGTACCATTGTTCCTTTTGTGGCAAAACACAACAAGAAGTTCGCAAGCTCATTGCAGGACCTGCGGTTTATATCTGCAATGAATGCGTGTTGTTGTGCGATGAAATTGTTAAAGATGAGGGTGACGGTAGTGGTAGTAGTAAGGGCCTCAAATCGGTAAAACAATTTAACCTCATAGCGCCGCGTAAAATTGCTGAGGTGCTTGATGAATATGTTATTGGTCAAGACATCGCCAAAAAAATTCTCTCAGTAGCTATTTATAATCACTACAAACGTCTTGATAGCAAAAAAAAGGAACGAGTATTTGAAGGGGATGCAAGCGACGATACAGAATTAAGTAAAAGCAATATCTTATTAATTGGCCCTACGGGTAGCGGCAAAACGTTGTTGGCAGAAACATTAGCGCGTCTGCTCAATGTACCCTTTGCAGTGGCTGATGCGACTACGCTGACTGAAGCTGGTTATGTGGGCGAAGATGTTGAAAACATCATTCAAAAATTATTACAGAAGGCGGATGGTGATGTAGAGCGTGCACAGACGGGTATCGTTTATATCGATGAGATTGATAAAATCAGTCGCCGTTCCGACAGCCCTTCTTTGACGCGCGATGTTTCTGGCGAAGGTGTGCAACAAGCATTGCTGAAATTAATGGAAGGCACGACTGCTTCGGTGCCATTGCATGGGGGGCGCAAGCAACCTAATCAAGAATTAGTGCAAATAAATACGCGCGATATTCTATTTATTTGTGGCGGAGCATTCTCCGGTTTAGAACGTGTTATTAGAGATCGCACTGAACGTACCAGCATCGGTTTTGTCGCCCAAGTGCATAGTAAAGATGATAAAAAATCAATCAGTCAATTGTTGCGGCGCGTTGAACCAGAAGATCTTATTCGCTATGGTTTAATCCCTGAATTTGTCGGTCGTTTGCCGGTAGTTGCCACATTAGAAGACCTTGATGTTGATGCGTTAGTCACGATTTTGAAACAACCAAAAAATGCATTGACCAAACAATATAATAAATTATTTCGTATGGATGGTGTGACGCTTGAATTTACTGACGAAGCTTTACAATCAGTGGCAGAAAAAGCGTTAGAACGTAAAACCGGAGCACGTGGTTTGCGCTCCATATTAGAACATGTATTGCTTGAAATCATGTATGATTTGCCCGCACTAAAGCAAGATAATGTGCAAAAAATTGTGATTGATGCTGCTACTATTTTGGGCGAATCATCACCGTTATTGGTTTATGCCAATAGCAAGCAAGATCGTACGGCTAACGGCTAACATTTTACAATTTAAAAAGGCAACACTTATGTCTGATGAACAACAACTTTCAGAAAGCTCAATTACTACCGAAACGGTGATGCCCGTTTTACCGTTGCGTGATGTGGTCGTTTATCCGCATATGGTCATACCGCTTTTTGTCGGCAGAAAGCGCTCGATCGAAGCGTTAGATGTCGCTATGTCAGGTAATAAACTCATTCTTTTGGCGGCGCAAAAAAATGCCGCTGAAGATAACCCTAATGAAAATGGTTTATACCGAATGGGCACGGTAGCTACGGTATTGCAATTATTAAAATTGCCCGATGGCACGGTGAAAGTTTTAGTGGAAGGTGTGCAGCGTGGCCAAGTAAAAAAATTTACTGAGCATGCTGATTATCTTTCGGCAGAATTGGAATTATTGTCACCCAATGCTCCGCCGATTGAGCAACCAGAATTGAATCGCGAATTAGAAGTGCTGATGCGCGCAGTGTTAGGGCAATTTGATCAATACATTAAATCTAACAAAAAAATTCCACCCGAAATTTTAAGCACTTTATCTAGCATTGACGATCCAGGTCGTTTGGCTGATATGGTTGCTGCGCACCTTGCGTTAAAAATACAAGAAAAACAGTCCATTCTTGAGTTGATTGATATTCGCGCGCGCTTAGAAAAACTGTTGGCTTTAATAGAATCAGAATTAGATCTCATGCAAGTTGAAAAACGTATTCGTGGCCGTGTAAAGCGACAAATGGAAAAAAGCCAACGCGAGTATTATCTCAATGAGCAAATGAAAGCTATTCAAAAAGAATTGGGCGAATTAGAAGATGCACCCAATGAAGTGGAAGAATTTACCAAACGCATCGAAAATGCGGGTATGCCCAAAGAAGCAAAAGATAAGGCAAAAGCAGAATTAAATAAACTTAAAACTATGTCGCCGATGTCTGCAGAGGCAACAGTCTGCCGCAATTATTTAGATTGCATTTTAAATGTGCCTTGGAAAAAACGCAGCAAAGTGCGGTACGATCTTAAAAAAGCTGAAACCATGCTTGATCAAGAACACTATGGTTTAGAAAAAGTGAAAGAACGCATCATCGAATATTTGGCCGTGCAACAACGTATGCAAAAATTAAAAGGCCCAATATTATGTTTGGTCGGCCCACCTGGCGTTGGTAAAACATCACTCGGTCAATCGATTGCTGATTCCATCGGCCGTAAGTTCGTGCGTATGTCTTTAGGTGGTGTGCGCGATGAAGCTGAAATTCGTGGGCATCGCAGAACTTATATTGGTTCCATGCCTGGCCGTATCATGCAGAAAATGTCTAAAGGTGCAGTGAAAAACCCGTTATTCATGCTAGATGAAGTGGATAAAATGGCGATGGATTTCCGTGGTGATCCTGCTGCTGCATTATTGGAAGTTTTAGATCCAGAACAAAATAGTAATTTTAATGATCACTATCTAGAAGTGGATTACGATCTTTCTGAAGTCATGTTTATTGCTACCGCGAATACCATGAATATACCAGGGCCATTGTTAGATCGTATGGAAGTGATCCGCATTCCCGGTTATACCGAAGACGAAAAAATCCACATTGCGTTACAGCATCTTGTACCTAAACAAATCGCTGCTAATGGTTTAAAAGCGGAAGAAATTACCATTAATGAATCAGCGATACGCGATATTGTGCGTTATTACACCCGCGAAGCAGGCGTGCGTAACTTAGAACGTGAAATTGCTAAAATGTGCCGAAAAGTAGTGAAGAAACTTTTATTAAACCCAGAAAAGAAACATGTCACCATTGGCCATAAAACCTTGGAGCGTTATCTGGGTGTGCGCCGTTTTCGTTATGGTTTGGCGGAAGAGAAGGATCAAGTAGGTCAAGTGACCGGCCTGGCTTGGACAGAAGTGGGTGGTGAATTATTAACGATAGAGGCTGCAGTGATTGCTGGTAAAGGTAAAACCACTTATACCGGGCACTTGGGTGAGGTGATGCAAGAATCTATTCAAGCGGCGCTTACGGTAGTGCGAAGTCGCGCCGATAAATTGGGTATTTCGGCTGAGTTTTATGAAAAAACAGATATCCATGTTCACGTACCAGAAGGGGCAACACCTAAAGATGGCCCTAGTGCGGGCATTGGCATGTGTACTGCTTTGGTATCTGCACTGACTAAAATTCCTGTGCGTGCAGATGTAGCAATGACCGGTGAAATCACCTTACGTGGCGAAGTATTACCTATCGGCGGGTTGAAAGAAAAGTTGCTTGCAGCTCATCGTGGTGGTATTCGTGAAGTGATCATTCCTGAAGAAAACCGCCGTGATTTAAAAGAAATCCCTAAAAATATTAAACATGGGCTTGTTATACACCCGGTGCGGTGGATCGACCAAGTGCTTGAACTGGCCTTAATAGAACCCCCACGTCCACTGGAGAATAAAGATCTGGTTCTCCCCGTGGTGCCTGTTGCAGGCACTGTCGAAGGGCAGCCAACCACAGGCGGTACATCGAGCACCCATTAAAAAAACTGTGAATTTACCTTGACAGGGGTTTTGCCCTATTGATATAAACTTCACTGCTCATATAAGCCTGTCGAGGTCAATTCTTGACAGGTAAAGATTTATTACTTCAAATACGAGGATATAGTATGAATAAAGCAGAATTGGTTGATGTAGTTGCAGGTTCGGCTAGCCTTTCAAAGGCAGATGCTACACGTGTGCTCGATGCCGTTTTAGACGGTATCAAAGATGCTTTGCGAAAGGGTGATATTGTTACTTTACTCGGATTTGGAACATTTGATGTGCGCGCACGTGCGGCTCGTTCTGGCCGTAACCCACGCACTGGCGAAACCCTGCAAATTAAGGCTAGCAAAGTACCAGGCTTTAAAGCAGGTAAAGCGCTTAAAGACGCTGTTTCCGAAAAATAAAGGTTTTACAAACCCAATGGGGTTTCCAAAGGGGAGAGATGGATTCTCCCCTTATATATTAAAGGGTGCTTAGCTCAGCTGGTAGAGCGTCGCCCTTACAAGGCGAATGTCGGGGGTTCGATACCCTCAGCACCCACCAAGTTTTAGGAGTGGTAGTTCAGTTGGTTAGAATACCGGCCTGTCACGCCGGGGGTCGCGGGTTCGAGTCCCGTCCACTCCGCCAATTTTAAAAATTCCCCTCTCCCTTTGGGAGAGGGTTAGGGTGAGGGTTTATTATTTTATGCTGCAATCGATACGCGATCATTCACAAGGGTGGTTAACTGGGGTTTTAATCTTTATTGTTTGTGTGGCTTTTTCACTGTGGGGTGCACACACCTACATGGACAATAGCTCACAGCCCGATGTCGTAGCCAAAGTCAATGGTCAAACAATTCAGCAAAGTGATCTCACTATCGCTTATCAGCGTTTACGACAACAACAGCAAATGCAATTGGGTGCTGATTTTGTAGTTGATCCCAAAGCAGAAGCACAGTTAAAAAAACAAGCATTAGAACAACTCGTCATGGGGCATCTTTTGGTGGATGCGGCTCATAAAGCGGGTTATCGCGTGGGCATGGGCGAAGTGTACGGTGCACTGTTAATGATCCCAGCTTTTCAAGTCAATGGCCAGTTTTCGCGCGAACGGTTTAATGAAGTATTAACGGGTCTTTCTTATACTGAAAAAACTTTTTTGACCGATATGCAGTTGACCATGCTTACTAATCAAGTGCGTTCTGGTTTTGTCGATAGCGCATTTGTGTTGCCAAGTGAAATTGATGGGGCAGTGAAATTAATTAATCAAAAACGTGATCTTAATTATGTGGTGATTCCGTCTCAGCGTTTTATCAATACCGCGAATGTTTCTGATCAGCAAGCGAATGCCTATTATCAGCAAAACCAAGCGCAATTTACTGTGCCAGAACAAGTGAGTATCCAATATCTGGAATTGTCATTACCACAAATTGCTGCGCAGTTGCATTTTACCGATGATCAATTACAGCAGTTTTATCAAAATAATCTTAGCAATTATACCCACCCGCCGCGTTGGCATGTGGCGCATATTTTAGTGAAAATTCAAGAAGGCGCAGGCATTGAACAAGTAGATGCTGCAAAAGCTAAAATAAATTCCATCGCTGCCGAAGTAAAAAATGGCGCTGATTTTGCCAAGCTGGCACAAGCGAATTCCGACGATACCATCTCGGCCAAAGATGGTGGTGTATTAGATTGGTTTAGCCCTGGTATGATTGACCCGGCTTTTGAAAAAGCCGTAGCCACCATGAAAGTGGGTGATGTTTCTGACCCAGTGCGCACAAAATATGGTTTCAGTATCATCAAACTTATCGACACTGAGAAACCACAAGTAATAGCTTTTGACAAAGTGCGCCCGCAAGTCGAAAAAGCCATGGCACAACAACAAGCGGAACAAATTTTTGCAGATGATAGTGATAAGTTATCTAACTTAACTTATTCAAACCCTAACTCGTTGGATGTAGCAGCAAAAGCGTTGGCGTTACAAGTTAAAAGCACGGGTCTCTTCGATCAAAAAGGTGGTAAAGAACTGTTTACTGCTAATCCCAAAGTGCTTGCCGCTGCCTTCAGTGGTGATGTAATGCAAGGCAACAATAGCGATGTGATCGAAATTGATCCCGATACTTTATTGGTATTACGTGTGAAGCAACATCAACCTGCTGTATTGCAACCTTTTGCACAAGTACGTGATGTGGTAATGCAAAAATTGAAACAACAAGCTGCCGAACAACAAGCGCAAGCGTTGGGCGATCAAATTGCTGCGCAGTTGAGCCAAGGTAAGAATGGTGCACAAGTTGTCGCAGCAGAAAAGTTGACTTGGTCTGCCGTAAAAGGGGCCTCGCGTTTTGGCACCCAATCAGCGCCATCTTCAGTGATTAACGATGCATTTCAAATGCCACGCCCCACAGCGGGAACAGCTAGCATTGCTAACTTCCATATGCCGAATGGTGATTATGCCGTGGTAATGTTGACAGATGTTAGCGACGGCTCTTTTGGTAAAGCAGCCGTTGTTGAGCGTCGCGCTTATCGTGAAAGCATGGAAAACACCTCTGGCCAACTCGATTACGCGCTATATGTGCAAGGGTTATTGCACAAAGCCAAAATCAAGACTAATTTAGAAAATTAATCCCCCAAATCCCCCATGCCCACCGCATGATAACCGCCGTCGACGTGGATCACTTCGGCGGTGATGCCGCTGGCGAGATCAGAACATAAGAATGCGGCAGTGTTGCCCACTTGTTCAGTGGTGGTTAATTCACGCATCGGCGCTACTTTTTCATGGTAAGCCAACATTTTACGCAAGTTCTTCACGCCAGAGGCGGCGAGGGTGCGAATGGGGCCAGCAGAAATAGCATTGACCCGAATACCACGAGGCCCCAGGCTATAAGCCATATAGCGCACATTCGCTTCGAGGCTGGCTTTGGCTAAACCCATAATGTTGTAATTTGATAGTGCGCGTTCAGCGCCGAGATAAGTGAGCGTAAGGATTGAACCACGACGGCCTTCCATCATCGGTAAACCTGCTTTAGCCAGCGCAGCCAAACTATAGCTACTGATATCATGCGCGATGCGTGAGCCTTCACGTGTCACGCAATTCAAATAATCGCCTTCGAGTTGTTCCATCGGCGCATAGGCGACAGAGTGAACGATAATATCTAAACCATCCCAATGTTTGGCGAGTTCGCTAAATACATTTGCAATTTCAGTATCACTGGCGACATCGCATGGCAGGGTGATTTTGGATCCCCATTCCGCCGCCATTTTTTCGACGCGTTCGCGTAATCTTTCGTTTTGATAAGTGAAAGCGAGTTCTGCACCTTCACGCTGCATGGCTTCGGCAATGCCATAAGCAATTGATCGGTCGCTGGCTAAGCCAACGATGAGTGCGCGTTTGTTGTTTAGTAAGCCCATGTTTGTCTCCTAATTAGTATTGTGCAATCTTCTTCAAATCCCCCCTAGCCCCCCTTTTTCAAAGAGGGGAACAGGAAGAATGTAGCCGACATGCGGTGCTTGAATCATTACTGATGTCGGTTCCGCTGCGCTTGAACCGACCTACATAAATTTCTTCTCAAACTTATCAAAATCTTGTTCTAATTGCCACTGTAGTTGGGCTTTTTTATTTTGCGTCAGAAAGGCTTGGCAGGTTTTGCTGGGGTTAGCTGCACCCAACGGATCATTTTGGCATTCACCCACCACAATAAACATTTCTGGGTTGGCCCATAAACTTTTACCGCCGACAAAACTATAGGTTAAACTATTACGGTCAATATTTTTTAGCGTTGTGTAAGAAAGATTATAAGTTTGTACTGCACGCTGATACTCTTTAGTAAGATTGGAGCGGTTTACGCCTTCATCATCCGTTGACAACACCACGGGTACGTTATATTTCAGATAAATGGGCAATGGATGTTGATCGCCTTTAACATTTAAAATCACATCATTACTGGTTAGATTGATTTCAACCGCAATATGTTTTTTAGCCATTTCTTGCAGGAGTTGATCAGCATTGGTTTCATGCATGATATCGACGCCATGACCAATGCGTTGCGCATGTGCAATTTCAACTGCATCGCGAATATGAAATGTTAAACCTTGTGTTGGCACTAATGCTGAGGTCAATTCACCTGCATGTAAGGTAATATTTACTTTAGGATATAACGTATGCAAAAAACCTACCATTTTCATATGCAGATCATAATCGCGCATTGAAATAGGCCCATCTTCTGCTTGCACCATATTGATGCCGACAAAGCGGGGATCTTTGCTGGCTAATTCAAAGCCAGTGAGCAGTTGTGCAAATACAGCTTCGGGAGCTTGTTCGCGTAATACTTGATAAAGATAACGCACCGTGATTCCACAACCTGCTTGTGCTTGCGGAGTAACGCAATGCAATTGAGAGTGCAGAATAGCTTCATCTTTATTTATTTGTTCAGAGCTAGCCGCAATAATGGGTTTTAAACCACCGGCCAGCAGTTTGCTGCGCAATTGCGCTAAGTTAGCATCCCAGCCAATTTTTTTACCCAACATGCCAGAGGCATCATTATCTGGTGTGACCATCAACTCTAAATATTTTTCGTTTTCAGTGCCTGCACGCCCAACCACTTCGGCCAGCGCTTCGCCCGTGTGTTTAGCATAAACTGCAAAAAATTTATCAAAGGTCGCAAAAAAATGGTCATGGCCGGTTTCAGTACCGGGGGTAAAATTACGCATCGACCAAGCGTCAATGGTTAAATTATAGAAAACAGGTTTAAGCGGTATTTTGCTGATTTGATAGCTTGGTGAGCAATTGTTAGCTTCTGTTGCAGTATAACTTTTGGGGTCAATACAAAAATTATCTTTAGTAGCGCTTTTTATCATGTTTTCTGCATATGTTGCGCCCGCTAAATGATTATGCAAATCGCCACCTTTAGGCATTGCCAATAAAAAAGCAGAGAACTTCTGTGGATTATTTTTAAGGGTATTAAAATAACTATCCATGTTATTGTCGGCGAAGGATAAGGGGGGAATTAATAAAGAGGTGAGTAATACGATATATTTCATGGTTCGCCACCTTAAATGTTATAATGTTACAACATTATTACCCAAATCATCTGTAATTCCTATACTCAAAGCGTTTGGATTTTAGGCTAGGCGCTGAGCCGCGAGCAAGCGGAGCATATGGGTTATATGTGAGCATTGCGAGCGGCGAAAGCAACAACGCCTAAGATTCAAACGAGAAGAGTATATGAACTGGCAGACCCAACTGGCTCAGGCGGTGACCGATCCCGCTGAGCTGATCCAACTATTAGAATTAAATACTGATTTAATTGCTCCTGCGCAACAAGCGGCGAAGCTGTTTCCGCTGCGTGTGCCGCGCGGTTATATCGCGCGTATGCGCAAGGGAGATATTAACGATCCACTACTGCGCCAGGTATTACCGTTGGGCCTTGAGATGCAACAAACGCCTGGCTATAGCGACGACCCATTGGGTGAGCAGGCGGTCAATCCAGTGCCGGGCTTATTGCATAAATACCAAGGCCGCGTGTTGTTAACCGTGGTGGGGGCTTGTGGCATTAATTGCCGCTACTGTTTTAGGCGTCATTTCCCCTATGAAGAAAATAATCCGGGCACGCAAGGCTGGAACCAGGCCCTGGCTTATATTGCGGGTGATGCGAGCATCCATGAGGTCATTTTAAGTGGGGGTGATCCGCTGGTTGCGACGGATCAGCACCTGGATAAATTAGTCCAAAAACTGGCGGCAATCCCTCATATTAAAACCCTGCGCGTCCATTCGCGTATGCCAATCGTCATGCCAGAGCGGGTCACCGATCAGATGATCGATTGGCTAACGGGTTATCGTTTACGCCCCGTATTGGTCGTGCATAGTAGCCATCCCCATGAACTCGATCATTCGGTACTTACAGCATTATTACGGTTAAAGCAGAAGGGCATTACTCTGTTAAATCAATCGGTGCTGCTGCGCGGGGTCAATGATAACCTGTATACCTTGGTAGGCTTAAGCGAAGCGTTGTTTGAAGGGGGAGTTTTGCCTTATTATCTACATTTGCATGATAAAGTGCGCGGAACTGCCCATTTTGACGTGGATGAAGCAACTGCCCGTGCCCTGATTGAGGGTATGCGGCTACGCTTGCCGGGCTATCTGGTACCCAAGCTGGTGCGGGAGGTGGCGGGCGAGGGGGCTAAGGTTCCGGCCTAAATCCCTCCTAACCCCCCTTTTTCAAAGGGGGGAACAACAATTTCTTACAAATTGTTGTTTGAGCCAAAATTTGATATCATATCCCCCTTCCAGACCAAGGAGGTCTGGCAATAGTAATGGGATATAACCTACTTTAGAGATGAAACCATGAAAAAAGATATCCATCCAAACTACACCGAAATGACTGTGACCTGTAGTTGTGGTACTACCTTTGTTACACATTCAACCCGTGCCGATAAAACACTTCTTATCGAAGTTTGTTCTAAATGCCATCCGTTTTATACCGGTAAGCAAAAGCTTGTCGATTCTACGGGGCGTGTAGATCGCTTTAAACAGAAATATGGTTCCAAGAAACCAGTTCAACAAGCAGAAACTGATTCTGGTGCAAAAGCAGCTTAAGTTAATATAGCTATTTGCAAATAACTTTTGTAAATCCATTAAAGCAAAAACTTAAAGTATGCGAGGCAAAATGACAAAAAGAAACTTTCTTGTTCCTTGGTTGATCTGTGGTTTGGGCGCTCTATTTTATTGTTATGAATATGTGCTGCGAATTATGCCGAGTGTGATGGCATCTGATCTGATGCAAACGTTTGATATTAATGCGTTTGCTTTAGGCAACTTAGCAGCTTTTTATTATTATGCGTATACCCCCATGCAATTGCCGGTGGGCGTACTGATGGATCGTTATGGTCCACGCCGATTATTAGTGATCGCAGCATTAGCCTGCGCGCTAGGCTCTTATTTATTCTCCCATGGCAACATTCATGTGGCGCATTTTGGCCGCTTCATGGTAGGGTTTGGTTCGGCATTTGCTTTTGTGGGCGTATTAAAATTAGCGACCATCTGGTTGCCCCCCACTCGTTTTGCCATGATCGCAGGTTGGATCACTACACTAGGAATGTTAGGGGCGATGGGTGGTGTGCGCTTAATGGGTAACTTAGTGCAGAACATTGGCTGGGTCGAGGTGACTAATTTTGCGGTAATTGGTGGTGTGATCATTGCTGCGGTATTTTGGTTTGCCATTCCCCACCACAAAAAATATTCCCCTCCTGCCAATAATGTAGTCAAACCAACACTCAGCTTTAAAAAACTTTTAAGAGAGGTGGTGCAACTCCTTGAGAAGCCACAAATATGGTTAGTGGGATTGGTCGGGTTAGCGCTTTATATTCCCCTTTCAGTCTTTGCAGAATTGTGGGGCATTCCGTTCCTGCAACGTACGTATGACGTTCCGAGTATTAGGGCTGATCATTTGGTTTCGATGATATTTTTGGGTTGGGCAATAGGTTCACCTATTACAGGTTGGATTTCTGATCAATTGCGCAATCGACGCATGCCGTTAATAATTGGTTCTGCAATGGCAGCGGTGATTGTAGTGTTAATTTTATATTTCCCCCATATTACAAAAGCGCACCTCGGTCTTTGGTTCCTCGCCTTTGGTATCGCAAGTTCGGTGGAAGTGGTGGTGTTTGCCATTGCGCGCGAAATTAGTCCGCCTGAGTTAGCTGCAACGGCCATGGCTATTACCAATTTATTAGTCATGCTGGGTGGGGTGGTGTTCCAGCCCGTTCTAGGTATGTTATTAGATATGTTTGCGGGTACACATGCTACGGGTAGTTTAAGTGTTTACTCGGGGAGAAATTTTCAAGACGCCATGGCTATTTTACCCATCGGTTTAATTCTTTCAGTGGTTATCTTATTATTTATTACTGAGACCCATGCCAAAGTGATCGGCGCGCCAGAAGGTGCAGATAATGAAGATAATGCAGAAAGAAGTTCGTCAAACAATTATAGTCGAGAAAAGTTAGCTGCAACCGTGTAAGTACCAAAAAGGGAAAAGGAAGACAGGATGCGAATAAAATTATCATTAGGCTTGTTGTTCAGCATATTGTTTTTTAATATCTGTCATGCTGATGACAAGCCACCCATTCATTTGGTAACAACTGATTGGCCTCCTTATGTGGTACAGCAGGGTGAAGATCACGGCTATATTTATAAGATCGTCAATTTAGCATTTCAAAAAGCGGGCTACCAAACGGTAATTAGTTTCATGCCGTGGAAGGATGCAATGGATTTGAAGGCCCATGGCAATGAGGCTTTTTTCCCTGCATACGAACGCCCTGATCGCACCGACTTAGCCTGTTCAGATTCTATTTATAGTGGTCCCATTGCTTTTTTCAAAAAGAAAAGCAGCCCGATTCAGTTTCTGACTAGCCCCGTGGATAATGAACTGCAAGCTTTGCATGATCTTCAGCAATATCGTTTTGGTATTGTAGAAGACTACGCTAATACACAGACTTTTGATAAAGCGACTTTTCTCAATAAAAAGGCGGTCATTTCTGATTACGCTAATTTACAGCAATTACAAGATGGCAAAGTTGATCTCATTATTGCTGATGTATTTGTGGCGCTAAACTTAATGAAAAAATATAGCCCTGCGTTTGATGATATTGAAATGATGTCACCCTCGTTGGAATATAAAAATGTTTATCTGTGTTTTTCTAATCAAGCGCTTAATTATCAAGATAAGTTAACGGCGTTTAACCATAGCTTGAATGAGATGGAAAGCTCAGGCCAATTGAATGATATCGTCGCCGCTTCGGGTGGGTAGAGATCATATCGTTACCCATAAATGAGGTAAATGTCTGCCGGGTATTTCTCGTCTCTCCTGAGCGGATCCGACATGAGATGTTAATCAGCATTGTTATGTCGGCTCCGTCGCTTGCGCTCCTTGAGCCGACCTAAGGCTCAAAAAATCTTTAAGTGAATGGTGCCATTACCCAATACATCGTCATCAACTGCCATATCAGTACTGTCACCACTAGCGCTTGAAGATGACGACGACGGAGCTTTATGTTCGGCTGTAGTTGGCCCGTCTAAACTATCAGGACGAGGTCTAGCTGTTGAAAACGTAAAAGAAAAACGGGATCCAATGTTCGATAAAGATGAAGATTTATGTTTTTGTTTTACAGCGCCAGATGGTTTTGGATGCGCAGCTGATGGGGCGATTTTTTCAATAATTTTCTGTATCCCATTAATGTTAGTCTGCAAATAATTGCGCTTATTTAACGCTTGTATTATTGGCCCTCTATTTTTTTTAAAAAATTCTTTTTGTTGTTGAAGGTGTTCCATTACCCTTGTATAAGCGTTGTCTATGATAGCAAAATTCTCTGTTGCAGAAGTGATTTTTTTGCTAGTTACAAAAAATTCATAAGAATGCAAAACAGCTATTAAATCTACTACTCCTTCGATATTAGGATTTGCTAGATCCTTAACAAAGCCATCAAAATAATCTTTAATGCTTTGCTCCCCTAGCATAAGATAAGTGATGACCTCGCCCAATCTTGCATCGGTATTGAGTTCATGTGTTGCAGCCTGTTCAATGGTATCCAACCATTTTGGATTGCTTACAGTATTTTTTTGTATTTCATTACATTTTGTAATGATTAGATTACCCTGCGCAGCATCACCTTTTATTCTGAGTACTGATCGACCTTGCTCGTTTTGAGCAATTATACAATCTACAATTACACGTAACCTGATCGCTTTTTCAAATAAATCAATCTGCTGTGCAGTAAGCGGTTGTGTACAAAAAGTATATTCACCGTTTATTTCTTCTTTACATTCTAAATCGGGTAAATCTAATATACCCTGAAAAAATTGATATTCCTCACTCTCTGCATCAAGTCCTCTGTATTTTAATATATTATGGATATGAAGCTTGTCTTTTAGATAAGCTACTGTTGTGGGTTGCTTAAGTATTACCATTAGTTGCTGATAAACTGCATTCGTTTTTGCCGTTCTCTGATGTATTAAACGACCGTATTTAGCGATAACAAGCATTAAAAAAACCACGTCGTCGCTACTAATAATATTTGATGATAAAGAAATAAATAACTCAAGAATAGTTAATTCACGCCCATCCAAGGTTGGAATTTTTTTCTCACAAGACATAATTGGCAACATATTTTCTGATTTAGCTGCATCTGCAGCAGTTCGCGATCTTGGGCTTGCTGGTCTAAGGTGAGGGGAGTGCACAGGGGTTTGAGGAGCTGGAGCTAATATTTCTTCAATAAATTTAAATATCTCACCACGAGTTAGTTTTTCACATACTGGGCCTCGCAGGTAGCCTGCTCGTTTTTTATCTTGTAACAATTGGTGTATTTGCTGGTAGTTTCGATCCATGTTGTTAAAAGCATGAATATCTCCTCGTGGTAATTTCCCTTCTTTTTTCAACTTATAATATCGATGCAAAGAAAGCACTATGTTTACTACATGTTCAACATCGATTGCAGGGTTAGGTATCTTTTCAAAATATTCAACAATGGTTAATTTCTGATCCAGGACAGATATTTTCTCCTCTCCTAGCATTAGTTTTTTAGTTTGATCTTCGGGGGCATCAGTTACTTTTTCATCTGTGACAGCAACTGATGCCGTTTTATCTGTATCATCACTTAGAGGAACCGCGCTTAGTATTGATGAACCTGCAAATTCGTCGAATTGCTGTGTACTATTATTTCGCGAATGAGATGGTGAGTTGTTCCGTGAAACATCTCGTGAATTATTGCGCGAATTTTCTGGTGAATATCTGGATTGTGAATATTCCTGTTGTGATGAGATAGAACGTGCTGAAACAGAACGTTCTACTTGTTTTTCGTCGAATACTTCTTGTTGAATGGAAGTAGGGGAAGGAATATGCTCTACTTTATCCGCATTTGTTGTAATAACTTTTGAGAATGCATTGAGATAATCGATTGGTGTATCATCGGCTGTATTAGCTTTTGCTTTTTTTTGATAAGTGTCACGCGGTTTTTTGTTTTGCGTATCTTTCCAAGCTTCCTTAATGGCTTTTCCAAGGTCCGCCGTTTGTATCGCTGCAAAAGTAGTTGCTTTCTGAGAGATACAGGTAAGATACAGTTTAATATAAGTATATAAAAAATTATTTAAAAAAAATGCTGTTCTGATGTTAGGATAGCTATCGTACTTTTTGCTCAATAGGCTGCGTCTTTTCTTTAGCGCACTCACTTTAATTCTAAGAATCGCTTTCTTATCAGCACCATGTTCCAATTCATATTTAGGTTGGTCTAATGGCGGCGAGGCTTTTAATGGTGTTGTATATTCAGAAAAATGTTTACTCAATCGATTGCCAATATCTCTCAACACCTCCAACCCTTGTTCTTCTGCCTCTATCACCATTTGCAGATCAGATGAACCATCAATACGTTCCCACTTGATATTCATTTTCATAGTGCACTCCTTTGAGGGTAAGGGGGCAGATATCCTTACCCTTCAGTGCGGCGTAATTGTTTTGCTTCGGCATCTCTGCGGCGACTTTCGCGGCGATGTTCGGCTTCTTCAAAACGCCTTTTTTCTATCGCGGTATCGGGTATTACATGAGGTACTGGCACAGGGCGCATATTTTCATCGACGGCAACAAAGGTAAAATACGCAGAAACAATATGGCGGCGTTCGCTGGTGCGATAACTTTCTGCTAACACTTTAACGCCGATTTCCATCGAGCTACGCCAACTGCGATTGATCGAAGCTTGAAAAATTAAAATATCGCCGCCTCTTGCTGGGCCTAGAAAATGTAACGCATCTACAGAAGCAGTCACGCAGATTTGCGCGCTGTGTCTTTCTGCGACGACAGAGGCTAGGCGATCTAAAATTGCCATGACTTGGCCGCCAAAGATCGTGCCATTGGCGTTGAGATCGTTAGGAAAAACCTTATACGTATAGTCGTGGACTGCAGTATCGCGCACATGCTTTGCTTTAAGTGTTGTCATACTATTAGCTCAACGCTTTAACGGCATCGTAGCCAAAAGTGACGGTTTGATTGATTTCAGCAGTGCTGGCTTTTTCAAGAGTCACTTTATAGCCATCGATCACTGATATTTCTTCAATGCCATCAACATGCATTTTTTTATCGATAAATAGTTTGGATTTTTTTATTTGTTCTTTAGCCGATCTTGCATCAGGCGCTGCGACCATTTTATTAATATGCATTTCATAAATGCCCAATTCAGCGTCATAAAAACCTAAATGTATTAGAAATAGTTTCATGGTGGTCTCCTGGTTGGTTGAGCGGGTATTTTAGCATAAAAAATTGACATTATGGTTATCCAGCAATATACTAAAAGCATAAA
>JABDBA010000029.1 GCA_013288885.1 Gammaproteobacteria bacterium
AGTCGGTGTGGCTTTAAGATATTCCACTCTAGTTAACAAAATGCCTGCATTAGCAACAATGGCGCGACCGGGCTCGATGATTAATTTTATTTTTTGGTGACCCAATTTTTGTAACAACATTTTAATATATTCTTGCGGGGAGGGCGATTGCTCTGCTAAATAACGCACCCCTAAGCCACCACCGATATCCAAATGTTCGATCGCAATGTTTTTTTGTTTTAGCGCAGCCATGAGTTCTAACAAATGATCTAGCGCACTTAAAAAAGGCGCAAGGTCGGTAATTTGTGAACCCAGATGACAAGCAATGCCTTTAATCTGAATATTTTTTAATTGTGCCGCTTGTTCATACAGATCTAATGCTTCATCGATGGCAATACCAAATTTATTGGAAGCCAATCCCGTCGAAATATAAGGGTGTGTGCCTGCATCAATATTCGGATTAATGCGCAAAGCAATGGGTGCGCGTTTGTTGCATTGCGCAGCGAGTTCATTAATACGTTGTAATTCAGCAGCGGATTCCACGTTAAAACATTCGATGCCCACTTCGAGCGCTTTGTTAATTTCCCATGGTTGTTTGCCAACACCAGAAAATATTATTTTGCTTGTGTCGCCACCGGCAGCAATCACACGCAGTAACTCGCCACCAGAAACAATATCAAAACCGCTGCCACAACGCGCCAGGCTATTCAGTATCGCTAAATTTGAATTAGCTTTAACGGCGTAACAAACTTGGTGCGGATAATTATCTGGCACAGCGCCAAATGCATCATTAAATTCATGCCAACTTTGCACAATAGCCGTGCGTGAATAGATATAACAAGGGGTGCCATATTGTGCTGCTATTTCGCTCACTGGAAGATTTTCGGCAAACAATTGATTATTTTTATAGGTAAACATTTAGTTTCCAGTAGGTTGTTGTGTTGTAGTAGTAACTACAGGCGCATGAGGGTGTGGGCGTGGCACATACACCGGCGGCTTATGCCCTGGCAAATATAAGGGGCCAGTTTGTCCACAGCCGGTTAAACAGCAGGCCATTGTCAATAGCAGTATTATGGTCCGGGTCATAGCATTTCCTCTTTCACTCTATTATGATGTGCCCATGCCAACAGAATTATTAAACAGCGTTGAAATTAATCCGTCACAAACACCGACCGCAAGTCTTATCTTGATGCACGGTTTGGGTGCTGATGGGCATGATTTTGCCAATATAGTACCTCAATTAGGCTTGTCTGATAAGCTGCCTATTCGTTTTGTTTTTCCTCATGCGCCGGTACGGCCTATTACCATCAATGGCGGTTATGCCATGCGGGCGTGGTACGACATTATTGGGTTGGAAGCGGGCACGCGCGAAGATGAAGTGGGAGTGCGCGAGTCAGCCCTGGCTATCGAAGCGTTGATTGAACGGGAAATCGCGCGTGGTATTCCCAGTCAGCGGATTATTTTGGCGGGGTTTTCACAAGGCGGGGCGATGGCCTTGCATTGTGGTTTGCGTTATGCCAAGCCTTTGGCGGGTGTATTGGGGTTATCCACGTATTTGCCATTGGCAAGTAAAGTGCCGGTTGAGGTGAATGTTGCAAATAAGGCATTGCCGATATTTATGGCGCACGGTACGCAAGATCCGATTTTGCCACTGGCGTGGGCAGAGTTGAGTCGTGATGTTTTGCAGAATTTGGGCCATTCTGTTGAATTTCATGTTTACCCGATGGCACATAGTGTGTGTATGGATGAGGTGCGCGATATTTCGCTGTGGTTGCAGAAGGTGCTGGTCTAAAATGTAGGTCGGATCAAGGAGCGTAGCGACGGATCCGACATGAGATGTTTAAAAAACTGTTATATCTAATTAACACCGAGGATCTTATGAAAGCAAAACTATTACATGAACTAGCCAAACAAACACAAGAATTAAAAGAACTGGGTTTATATAAAGCCGAGCGGGTTATTGCCAGTGCGCAGCAAGCCGTGATCAAATTGCAAGATGGCAATGAAGTTATTGATCTTTGCGCCAATAATTATTTGGGCTTAGCTAACCACCCGGATATTATTAAAGCAGCAAAAAAAGCAACTGATGACCGCGGTTTTGGCATGGCGTCGGTGCGTTTTATTTGCGGCACGCAAGATTTGCATAAAGAATTAGAAGCGCGCCTTAGTCATTTTTTAGAAACCGAAGATACCATTCTTTATTCTTCTTGTTTCGATGCCAATGGCGGTTTGTTCGAAACTATTTTAGGTGAAGAAGATGCCGTGATCAGCGATGCGTTAAATCACGCGAGTATCATTGACGGCATTCGTTTGTGCAAAGCGAAACGTTTTCGTTATGCCAATAATGATATGCATGATTTAGAACAGCAATTAATTGCCGCCAAAGATTGCCGTTATAAATTAATCGCGACTGATGGTGTGTTTTCGATGGATGGTATTATCGCAAACTTAAAAGGCATTTGTGATCTGGCTGATAAATACGATGCCATGGTGATGGTAGATGATTCCCACGCCGTGGGTTTTATGGGTAAAGGTGGGCGCGGCACACCAGAACATTGCAATGTGTTAAAACGCATTGATATTATCACTGGCACTTTAGGCAAAGCATTGGGTGGGGCGTCGGGCGGTTATACCAGTGGGCGCAAAGAAGTTATCGAATGGTTGCGTCAACGTTCGCGGCCTTATTTATTTTCTAATGCGTTAGCACCGATGATTGTCGCGGCGACGTTAAAAGTACTTGAATTATTAGAAGGCAGTGATCATTTGCGGGTGAAGCTACATGAAAACAGCGCTTATTTCCGCCAAGGTTTAGAAAAATTAGGTTTCACGATCGTGCCAGGCGAACATCCCATTATTCCAGTAATGTTGGGCGATGCAAAATTAGCCACTGAAATGGCGAACCAGTTATTGAAAGAACATATTTATGTGATTGGTTTTTCTTTCCCGGTAGTTCCTAAAGGCCAAGCACGCATACGCACACAAGTTTCTGCCGATCACGAGCGTGCGCATTTGGATAAAGCCTTAAAAGCGTTTGCGAAGGTGGGTAAAGAATTAAAGGTGATCGCATGAAATCACTCAGCAAACTAAAATCAGAACCAGGTCTTTGGCTCACCGATGTTGCAAAACCGATTATTGGGCCCAATGATCTGCTGATCAAAATTAAAAAAACCGCTATCTGCGGCACTGATTTGCATATCTATAAATGGGATGAATGGGCGCAACGCACCATTCCCGTTCCTATGACTGTCGGACATGAATTTGTGGGTGTGGTCGCAGAAATCGGCACTGAAGTCACTGGTTTTAAAATCGGTGAACGTGTTTCTGGTGAAGGACATATCACCTGTGGCAATTGCCGTAATTGTAGAGCAGGGCGCCGACATCTTTGTCGCAATACCATTGGTATTGGTGTCAATCGTCCTGGTTGTTTCGCAGAATATTTATCATTGCCTGCAGTCAACGCGTATCGACTCCCTGATAATATTAACGATGATATCGGCGCGTTTCTTGATCCCCTCGGCAATGCAACGCATACCGCGTTATCTTTTAACCTAGTCGGTGAAGATGTTTTAATTACTGGTGCAGGCCCGATTGGAATTTTAGCAGCCACCATCGCACGTCATTCTGGCGCACGCCACATCGTGGTGACAGATATCAATGAATATCGATTAGAGCTTGCACGCAAAATGGGCGCGACGTTAGCAGTGAATACGCAAAAAACCACATTAAAAGAAGTCATGAAAGAATTGGGAATGCGCGAAGGCTTCGATGTGGGTTTAGAAATGTCGGGCAATCCTATTGCTTTTAATACTATGTTGGATCATATGGTGCATGGCGGTCATGTCGCTTTATTAGGTTTGTTGCCTAATCCAACCGCGATTAATTGGGACAATGTTATTTTCAAAGGTTTAATTATCAAAGGTATTTACGGCCGCGAAATGTTTGAAACCTGGTACAAAATGATCAGTATGTTACAAACCGGTTTAAGCGTCGCTCCAATTATTACACACCGATTTCCCGCCAGCGAATTCCAAAAAGGTTTCGACGTTTTGCAATCCGGCGAAGCGGGTAAGGTTATTTTGGATTGGGGTTAGTATCTTATGTAGGTCGGCTCAAGGAGCGCCAGCGACGGAGCCGACATAACAATACCGATTGACATCTCATGTCGGATCCACTCAGCCAGTTCCTCAAAAAACATTGGTGTCAATCTGCCAAAAAGAGCTGGAAATCACGAACTATAACGGCTGAGCTTGATCCGACCTACAACTATTTATAGGGTTAGAACTCCATTCTTTGTAATATAGGTGCAGCCCGGGTATTAGGTATGGTAGGTTCATAGACACCTGCTTTTATTGCAAAGAAAGAGCAATAGTACGTCGTCTCATTGCAGCAAGTCGCCAAACCTTTATCACAAGCGTCCGAACGGTTATTTTCAATACGACCCATTTCATCGTTATATCTTTCATTGATAATACTTAGATAACGTAATTGGGGTGCAGGTTGTTGTTCAGGAATAGGCATAAAAGTCTCATTATTTAGTAAAGGTAATCATACTATACCAGCCAAACCTTAAGGAAATATTAAGAGAATGAAAAAATAAGGGGGGGTCAAGTCTCTACAGGTGACATACTATCATGTCACCTGTAGAGACTTGACCCCTTTTCTTTTAAGAATTCCTTAATGTATCTCAGTTATAATGGTGCTATCTTTATCTTATCTTAATAAATTCAAAGAGGTATTCTGTATGTCCTTACCATCGCATATAAAAAATCAAGCAGAAGAGATTTTAGAAATCTTACGAGCTAATGAATTAGCTCCTGCAGACGAAAAAACAATTTTCCGGAATATCTGTAATTATTATAAATTAACCAAACTACATATACAGCTAGTAGGTAATACCGATGGGGCCTTTCGTAGTATTGGTTATGCGGGTATAGCGAATGTTGGTATGGCAATATTGCCAAGTTTTTTTGCCCCGGTAAAAATGGCTATTTCAGCGGCCTCTACCTTGGTTGGTTCAAAGATGTCTAAAGCATATGATGATAAAAGCCACGTTGCTAATTTGACGCGGCTTATGAGGGTTACTAAAGACGCAGTTGGTATTCCAGGAGAGCCAGCAGAAAGATTAGCAAATGCTATTAAAAAAATCGAAGAAGAGCTAAATAGGTTAGAAAAAGTTGTTAAGGAAGAAACATCTGGAATTTTAAAAAAAATAGGCATTACACGCACAGAAATATATGCAATGATGGGTGCTGTAGCCGGAGTTGCAGCGAGTGAAATGGTTTATACACTGCTGCGAGATACGTTAGGGCATTGGGCTAGTTTAATTATTAAAATGTTGGCTTCACCTATCATTACCGGGTTTCTTGTTAACGAAGGAATAGGGTTTGCTAATGAATTGAAAGAAACACCCAGTGGAGCATGTATGCAAGGAGAAGGATTGATTTCCACTACAGATGTGAGTGCTAAAGAAGTAGAAACTATTTGTTCTCTTCGAGCAGAAACCTGCATGATTTTAGTAATCCATGATCCCACAAAACCAGCGAACGCTGCTATAGTACATTTTGATGTTGATTTTAAACACCAAATACAATCTGCAATTAATACAATAATACAACAATTAACTGCAGCAGGATCACTTCCAGAAAATTTGCAAGCTGAAATGTTTGGCGGCGTACCCAATTATAAATACCGATCGACAAAAGCGCTTGAAACTAATGCTAAATCATCTTTAGTAACAGCAGGCGTTAAGAAGACAAATATTAAATATAAAAATTTTACTACAGCTTCAGAGTATGAAAATATTCAAAGGTTCGACGTTTTTTATAATCGAGCCACTGGGGAGATTAGCTATGAGGTTGAGTCTGCAAATAATGATAAGCCTTTTCATATGCTAACTAGACATAAGAGTGATGCTATGCATCCGTATCAAAAAAAAGAAGTGTCTTCCCTGCAAAATAACAGATATTTCCGCCGCATGATGATGGGCACGAACGCTGGTTGGTTACCTAGCATGTCAATTGTGGTGTCAAAACTTGCTCCACCGCCGGTTTTAGGGCAAGACGAAGAACCAGCTCAACCACAGACACAAGGGCCGAATACATCTATACGTCAATTTGTACAATAAATGTTATTTAAATGACATTATTTGATAGTATCGTGACATTTTAAAATAAAAATTTTATTTTAGAGACTTTCGCAAAAAAATGTTGTATGTTTTTCTTCGTAGTGTCTTTATCCATGGTTAAACGGAGAAAAACTATGCTGGCGATGAAGAGGGATGCTGAACAAGAAGCTAAAAAAACCGCAGAAACTGGCGCTCAGCAACGGGTAAAATCTAGTGGAAGGTGCTGGTACTCATTTTTTTGTTGTGATGAAGATCCTCCAGCAACATCGTCTTCATCTTCATCTCGAATGTCAATTCGATTATCTTCAGTTAGCACCACATTAAAATCCTCTGCATCTAAATCACCTTTGTCATCGTCATCTTCAGAATCATCAAAATCTATTCCTTCGATGAGAGCGAGGGAAGGATCTGATAGTGATGTAAGGCTTTTTGAAACAATGCATCAGAGTTTGCCAGATGAAAAAGAGGTTGATGCAGCAACAAGCCTAAAATTATCACAGATGTCTGATGTGGGAACTGCTCGGAAAAAATATGCAGAATCAACGAAGAATATTGAAAAATTTAGTAGTGATCTTCTTCCTTTTGTAGAAAGAAAAATGCAGTTAAAGAAAAATACTCCTGAGTATAATAATGAATTTGGATTACTTCATGAGGCACCTCCAGAAAATCCTTCAGATGAATATATACGATTAATTGCGAATAGTTTTGAGTTATTAGCAATCTGCGATGTATTGTACGTTGCGGCGAGAAAGGGTAAAAGAAAACAGTTCATGGATGCTACAGATGATAATCCAGCAGGAAACGATGTGGAGACGGGTGATGATGCTTCTACCTATAGCGAAACAGTTAGACGTATACATCCTGATACTTATAATTTTGCTATGAAAAATAAAGATAAAATTTTGCAATTAATTCAAGCAGGTTATGTCGGTACAAATCCTCGTTTGAGCAAAAAATATAAAAATCTTAAGTTGGAAGAATTTTTTGATTCATATATTACTTGTGTTGTAGCTGGAATGTTTGTCCGTAATAAGATTTCAAATTATTTAGATCCCGATAATGTTCTAGTGCAACAACAATTAATTAAAATTAGAAAGCAATCTCAAGTTGAAATTAGAGCCGTGCAAGGTGCTATACCACCTTCAAGGTTTTGTTGTGTCAAGTAAAGTGAAGGTGCCACGTCTGGAATAAGGAATAAAGGTTATAGTGATTTGTTATCTTTATTCCTTATTCCAGACGTGGCACCATTTCGATCAACTTCCATTCCTCTGCGCTGATCGGCAAAATCGACAAGCGGTTGCCTTTTTGTAACAGGCGCATATTTTTTAATGCTGGATTTTTTTTCAACGACTCTAGCGTAATTATTGCTTTAAATTTGTTCACAAATTTTACCTCTACGCAAAACCAGCGCGGGTTGTCTTTGGTGCTTTTGGGATCGTAATAGGGGCTTTCGGGGTTAAAAGCAGTAGGGTCAGGATAGGCCGCTTTGCTGATTTTCATTACGCCTGCAATGCCTGGCACAGGGCAACTGGAATGATAAAAAAACGCTAAATCACCCACACGCATGACATCGCGCATCCAATTGCGCACTTGATAATTCCGCACGCCTGTCCATGGTTCGGTTTGCTGCGGGCGTTTGATGAGGTCATCAATGCCGAATTCATCGGGTTCAGATTTCATTAGCCAGTGGTTCATAAATATCTCTCGTTTTTAATCAGTTTACTGGTATTCTATCTGCTTAATTTCACGTTTTAATTCTTTTACTAGTTCTGCTTCAGTTGGTAAATGGAATTGATATTGACTAGCGAAGATTTGTTTGGCTTTGGATCCCAATGTGTATTTAACCATCGCATCACTTTTCTCAGTGCATAATATCAGCCCAATTGTAGGATTATCATTTCCCATTTTAACTTCCTGATCAAAATAGTTTACATAAAGTTGCATTTGTCCTAAATCATTGTGAGTAAGCCTATGAGTCTTCAAGTCGATAACAACGTAACATTTTAAAATAACATGATACATGATTAAGTCAGCAAAGTAATGATCATTATCAAATGTAAGTCTAGTCTATCAAATAGAAAAGATGATATTTGTCTCCGTAACTCTCGAACATTCCAGTTATTTCTGCTTGTCTCAAGAGCGTAAAATTGTCTAGCTTCGACCCTGCTAATTTTAATAAGTTCGACGTTCTTTCTCAATAATATCACGACCTATCCTCCAGTAGGCTTTAATCATTTCAATATCAATAGTATGCCTGATGGTTTGCCGTGCTTTATCAATATGAGAAGAAGCTTTATGATAGAGGGAATCTAGGCGGTCTTGGCTTATCGACGTCTTTGAGTTTTCCATAATTATTTTCCATGCATAGCATTAAATTTAAATGTATTATAACATAGGTAATTCCATGAAAAAAGACCCCCAAAAATACTTAGGATATATTGATACTCTTAATAGTATCGGCATAGCCTTGTCTGCGGAAAAAGACTACTCGCGATTATTAGAAAAAATCCTGACCAGTGCTATGGATTTGACCCATGCTGATGGGGGTACGCTTTACTTAGTTAGTAAAAAAAATCACCTTAACTTTGAAATCTTTGCCAACCGCACACTAAAAATAAAGCCTAAAAATGTTTCTAAAGATGTAGTTCCAATTAAACCCATACCACTTTATGGCACAGATGGCGCACCCAATTTAAAAAACATTGCTAGTTACTGTGTGATAAAAAATCAAACAGTTAATATAGCTGATGCTTATCAAACCGAAAGTTTTGATTTTTCTGGTATGCGCGCTGCTGATAAAAAATTGGGTTATCATTCTAAATCTTTTTTAACGATCCCTCTGCGTAATCATGAAAATCAAACCATTGCTGTGTTACAGCTAATTAATGCGATGGATGAACAAACCACTACTATTATTCCTTTCTCAGAAGAGTGTATTCATCTTGCCGAATCACTGGCATCGCAAGCAGCGATCGCTTTGACACAGCAAGCATTGTTACAAGCGCAAAAAGAATTGTTTGAAGCATTGATTCAAATGATCGCTAAAACCATCGATGCTAAATCGAAGTATACCAGCAATCATTGTTCACGTGTGCCAGTATTAGCATTAATGCTTGCCGAAGCGGCCAATAATAGTAACAGTGGAATTTTTAAAGATTTTCAGTTAACTGCAGATCAGTTTGAAGAGTTGCGAGTGGGGGCATGGCTGCATGATTGTGGAAAACTAGCAACCCCTGAATATGTGGTTGATAAAGCGACTAAACTATCGGCATTAAGCGATCGCATCGAAGTGATTGAATTGCGCATTGAAATATTAAAAAGAGATTTGCAGATTGCAGAATTAAAAAAGAAAACTCCTATTGCAGAAACTATGCAAACATTAACAGATGCTTTGCAGTTCTTGAAAAAAATTAATCATGGCGGTGAGTTTTTATCTAAAGCTGAGCAAGAAAAAATTCGCGCGTTGGCAAAATATTATTATTATATCGATGGTAAAAAGTACGCTTTATTATCAGAGCAAGATGTGGTTAATCTTTGTATTACGAGAGGCACACTGAATGATGAAGAGCGAGCGATTATTAACAATCATGTAACAGTAACACAAAAAATGTTGGCAGCTTTGCCTTACCCTGAATATTTAAAAAATGTGCCTGAAATTGCCGGTAATCATCATGAACGGATGGATGGCAAAGGTTATCCCAATGGGTTACGAGGCGATCAAATGTTATTGCAGTCGCGGATGGTAGCTATCGCCGATGTGTTTGAAGCATTGACCGCTGCTGATCGACCGTATAAAGCGGCTAAACCACTTTCTGAAGTATTAAATATTATGAACACTATGAAAGAGAATGGCCATATTGACCCTGATTTGTTTGAGCTCTTCATCCGTGAAGGGCTTCATATTGCTTATGCTAAAGAGTTTTTGAGACCTGAGCAGATTGATGTGTAAGGTAGTGTTCCTAACAAATCACAAAATCCTCACCCTGAGTACCCGACGCAATACTCTTCGCTAAATCGATGATCATATTTGTTTTGAGTTTGAATAAATCGGACAAATCATTAATCACAAAATAGCCTTTTTGAATTTCATCATAGCGGTATGAAGTATTCAGCACTGTTTTTACATCAAATGCCGCCCGTTCTGGCAATTTGCTTTCTAATGCGTAAACTGTTTCTTCAAATGACGAAAGAATTCCACCGCCATAAATTCGCAGACCATTATTGGTTTGTAGCAAACCAAATTCGATGGTGAACCAAAATAAGCGGCCTAATAAAGTTTGCACTTCTTTGCTGGTTTGCAGCACAGTTTCACCATACCATTGCACGAAATCGGCATAGGCTTGGTTCATTAATAAAGGACAATGACCAAAGTATTCGTGAAAAATATCCGGCTCTTGCAAATAATCTAATTCAGCACGAACACGAATAAAACTCGCGGCTGGGAACTGACGATTAGCCAATAAGCGGAAAAATTCTTTCAGCGGAATAATGGCATCGACCGGCACAACTGACCAGCCCGTTGCTGCTTGCAACACTTTGGAAACTTCGGTGCACTGCGGCACGCGATCATGCGGAAAATTAAGTTTATTTAATCCATCGATAAATTCATCGCAGGCGCGGTTTTTAATCACTCTCATCTGACGTTCAATAAGAATTTTCCAAGTCTCATTTTCTTCTTGGGTAAAATCAATAATCCCATTTTTATCGGGTTTTTTAGCAATGTATTTAGTCATAGGGCGACCTCAGTAAAAGTTAGGTTATGGTAAAATAATTTGATAAAAAAGGATAGAATGTTATGCCCGTGGGGCATAATAGCGGTAGGCCGTATAAGAAAATAGGCTGATTATAGTGAGTTGATTTTTCATAGTTGTATAATAGCATAATTCTTTAATTCAGGCAACTCTCTCCAAACCCGTGATTTTCATCGGCGTTTCTTTGGGTACGCACAGCATATTGATCGAGACAATATTGTCAAAAACGTTTTCTGAGTTTTTGGCAAAATTGTCGGGGTTAAAGAGCGGTGGTAAATGCCAGTACATGTTATAACCGAGCTGATCAATAAATTGAATCAGCTCGATCTTTTTTTCTTCGCGATCATTTTCTACATACATGATCGGTCTAAATTGCTTGATGGTATTGACGCCACCGGCGAGTACTTTGCGTTCCATGCCTTCGACATCCAGTTTTAAAAAATGTACGTGTGGTAAAGGTAAGTTATCTAATTTAATTAATTCTACTTGTTCGGTAACAGTAGCTGCTCGTTCGAGTTCCAGCCCGCCAAAATTATTTATCTTATTTACATCTAAACTCGGTATTGCAATGCTACCGTTAGTATCGCCCAAGGCTTTAAGATGACAAAAGACATTGGTGATGCTATTTAATGCCATGTTTGCTGCTAATAATTGAAACATCAAGCGTTGCGGTTCAAAGGCAATGACCGAACCTTCTGCAGCTACCGCTTGCGAAAAAAATAAAGTGTGCGCGCCGATATTCGCGCCGATATCCAGCACCACCATGCCAGGTTTAATCAACTGGCGAAAAATACTCACTTCGCCTTCAGAAAATTCGCCATACAGTTCAAATGATCGGCCTACGTACATATCATGTCGATTATAGATTATTTTGCCATAACGGCCGGTGGTGATATTGTTAAATGAACTCATAAATTTGCTGCTCCGTTGCAACGGCGGTTAATGGAACATCCCAACTTTCGGCGGCGAGTGCTGCTATTTTTTGAAAATCATAAGCCAGCCCAACCAAGCGCGCTTTAGATAATGATCGCTGTGTCTTTAAAAATGCAAAAGTGCGATCGTAATAACCAGCACCCATCCCTAAACGGTTGCCTTGTAAATCGAAACCTACCAATGGCACTAACACGAGGTCGATCATAGCAGGCGCGATAATTTTAGCAATTTCAAGCTTAGGTTCAGGAATTTTAAAGCGGTTAGGGGCCAAATGATCCCCTGGCTGGTAAGCAACGAAAGTCAGGGTGGAACCATCGTTTACCACGGGTAGATAGCAAGATTTGCCCAATTGATACGCCAGTTGGATAAGTGCAGTAGCATCGACTTCACCATCATTAGCAATATAGGCAGCGATATGTTGGCTAGTAGTAAAAAGTGGGTGTTGGCTGAGCAGTTGAGTCAACTGTGCAGCAGCGGCTTGTTGGGCGGTAGCGCCTAAATCTTGGCGTTTTTTTCGTAGTTCTTTGCGAAGCTGTACCCGATCATTCATAGTAGTTAGTAGTGCACCTTAAACTGAGCTTTCGCTTCCTGACCCTGAGGTTCAGGTGGGATTTATATGCAGCGCATCAGGCTTCCTTAGTAGCCGAAGCTACCATGGCGTGCACAACAGCGCCGCAGCGACAATCCCATAATAATGCAAATCGGTCGAAAAACGATAGACCCCGTATTAAGATGCACAACCCATTATACTCCTTTTTTTGAAGGAATAAATGGTGGATTACGACCTACGGTCTAATTCAGCATTTCCAATACAATCTGGGATAATTCTATGGTATAATGCGCCCTCAATTTCTAACGAGGACTAACTATGCGGGCACTAGAAGATACCCCCATTTTTGATGATTTTTCTTATATGTTAGCCAAATCGAGTTCCTCGGCTAACCCTGCGGAGATACATGGTGTATTAGCAGGTCTTATCTGTTTAGGCCATAAACCGGAAGGGAAATCCTGGTTTGATGCCGTGCTTAAAATACTGGAAATGCAGATTTGCCCGGCGCCCGATCAGCGCGATGAAATGCTGGGGCTTTATGATCTGACCAGTCGTCAATTAGACGGTTTTACCGGCGATTTTCAATTGTTACTTCCTAATGAAAAATATACATTCGCCGAGCGTGCGTTGGCGTTGAGTCAATGGTGTCGAGGTTTTGTCTATGGTTTAGGCGCTCGTAACGGCGTGATCGATAATATTTCTACCGAAACCAGCCGCGAAGCACTACGCAGCATTATAGAAATTGCCGATTTAGACTTTGCTAAGATTGAAGTGAGTGAAGCCGATAAAGCCGCTTATTTAGGCGTAGTGGAGTTTGTGCGTGCTGCGGTGATGACGCTGTATGGTGAATTAGCAAGTGATACCCCTGAGGAACCAGAAGAAGTGTTGGTGTATTTACACTAAATGGAATTTATCTATGACAACCCCTCTCCCCACCGAATTTGCGCAACGTCGTCAACGGCTGATGAAAACGGTTGGCGCAAATGCCATCATTATTGTAGCGAGTTCACCAGAATGCTTGCGTAATGGCGATGGTCACTTCCCTTATCGGCAAGACAGCGATTTTTATTATCTCACTGGTTTTTCTGAACCCGAAGCGATTGCGGTATTAATTCCTGGCCGTGCGCAAGGTGAATATATTTTATTTAATCGCCCACGCGATCCCGCACAAGAAACCTGGACCGGTCGACGGGCAGGCCAAGCGGGAGTAACTGCGAATTATGGTGTTAATGAAGCTTTTCCTCACGATAAATTTTTTGAAAAATTACCCGAACTTATTTTAGACCGTGAAAAAATTTATTTTGCTATCGGCCGCGATGCGGAGTTTGATCAAAAAATTATTGCTACCATTAATCAACTGCGTAACAAAGTACGTTTAGGTGTGGTTGCGCCGTCTGAATATATTAATCTTGATCCCTTGCTACACGAAGCGCGCTTGATCAAAAGTACCGAAGAAATCGCTTTAATGCGCAAAGCTGCACAAATTTCAGCGCGTGGGCACATAGCTGCCATGCAAGCTTGCCGCCCAGGTATGTATGAATATGAATTAGAAGCAGCATTGCTTTATGAGTTTTATCGACAAGGTAGTCGTGCACCGGCCTATAATTCAATTATAGGCAGCGGGGCGAATAGTTGTATTTTACATTACAACGAAAATTGCAGCCCATTAGTCAACGGTGATTTGGTATTGATCGATGCGGCTTGTGAATATCAATATTACGCTTCTGATATTACGCGTACTTTTCCTGTGAATGGGCGTTTTAGTCCAGAACAACGCATCATTTATGATATCGTATTAGCTTCACAATTAGCGGCGATTGACGCAGTCAAACCCGGTAACACGCTCGAAGATGTGCACGATGTCGCATTGCGTGTATTGGTCGAAGGTTTAGTAAAAATAAATATTTTGAAAGGTAATGTGGATGAGATAATCGAGAAAAAAGATTATTTGTTGTTTTTTATGCATCGCACCAGTCATTGGTTGGGTCTTGATACACACGACGCTGGTAAATATAAATTAAATAATATCTGGCGTCCGCTGCAAGCGGGTATGGTGTTGACCGTGGAGCCGGGGCTTTATATTTCAGCCGAACTACCTGGCGTTGATAAAAAATGGTGGAATATTGGTGTGCGCATTGAAGATGATATTTTAGTGACTGAAAAAGGGAATGAGGTTTTATCAAAGGATGCACCTAAAACAATAGCTGACATTGAAAAATTAATGAAGATAAATCCCCCCTAACCCCCCTTTTTCAAAGGGGGGAATAAATACACCCCCTTTGAAAAAGGGGGTCGCCGAGCGCTAAGCGAGGCGGGGGGATTTTGCAATGTTACAGAAGAGGGCATACTCATTTTCAATTACGACATTCTAATCTGCGGTGCAGGCCCAGTAGGTGCAAGCCTCGCGCTCGCCTTATCACCTTTACCACTGCGCATTGCGGTCAGCGAAGTGGTTCCTCTTGTTACACAAGCTGAAATTGATAATGACGGCCGTTCGATTGCTTTAACACTTAATAGCGCGCGCATTTTACAATCTATTGGTGTTTGGCCGGCACTCGAAAATTCAGTGACACCCATTAATACCGTGCATGTTTCTGCACGTGGTCATTTTGGTGTTACACGTATTCAAGCATCAGAAGAAAAAGTACCTGCATTAGGTTATGTAGTGCCAGCTATGTTATTGGCGACCGCATTAAATAAATTATTAAAAGCTAATCAAAGTATTGATTTATTTAATCCTAACAAAGTCACTAGCCTTATTAAAAATGCACAAGGTTGGCAAGTGACTTTAGAAAACCAAGGTGTTGTACAAACAATTCAAACGCGATTGATTATTGCTGCCGATGGCACGCAATCGACCATTCGAAAATTACAAAAAATCGCCACCACCGAAAAAAATTATCAACAAAGTGCCATTAGCACGCGCATCACCATTAACAGCGATCATAAAAATATTGCTTATGAACGATTTATGACCGATGGCGCATTAGCTTTACTGCCATTGGCAGCTAATAATTGTGGCTTAATTTGGACGGCCAGCGATAATAAAATACAAGAATTAATGGCGTTGCCTGATCAAGAATTTTTAAAATACACGCAAAATGTTTTTGGCTATCGTTTAGGGCGTTGGTTGACGGTGAATAAACGCTTCGTATACCCACTCAAAATGTTGTTTGCTACGGAACAAGTGCAAGCCGGTTTAGTACTCATTGGCAATGCTGCTCATACTATTCATCCACTCGCTGCCCAAGGTTTTAATTTGGGTTTAAGCGATGTGGCAGTGTTAGCACAAACGTTGGTTGATGCACTAAAAAACAAAACTGATTTTGCCAGTTTAGCGGTGTTAAAAAAATATGAAGAAACGCAAATTAACACCCAGCAACAAATTATAGGTTTTACCGACAGGCTGACGCGAATATTTGCGCATGATATTTTACCGTTTAATTTATTACGTAACTGTGGTTTATTGACTTTGGATATCTGTGCGCCATTAAAACATCGTTTGGCGAATACATTAATGGGCACAGCAGGGCATCTCACTGATTTACAACTTGGAATACCTTATGAACAATAATGATTATGATATCGTTATAGTGGGTGCAGGTTTAGTCGGTTTGTTGTTGGCTTGCGCTTTGAGTGATAGCCGTTTAAAGATCGCGGTGTTGGATCAAAAAGGCCCACCGAATGATGCCCATACTGATCGGCCTGATCTGCGTGTGAGCGCGATTACCTTAGCCTCGCAAAAAATTTTGTTAAATTTGGGTGTTTGGCCGCGCATTCCCGCTGAACGCATCAGCCCATTTCGTAAAATGCATGTGTGGGATGCTGCAGGAACCGGTGAAATTAGTTTCGATAGTGCCGAAGTAGGTAAACAAACATTAGGCGCGATTATTGAAAATAAAGTTTTGCAAAAAGCATTATTAGAACAATTAAAAACGCATGACAATATAGAGTTTATTTATCCGGCACAATTAATTGGCATTGAAAGCAATCTAGAAAATATTACTTTAGCATTATCAAATCACATGCAATTAACCACTCGATTATTATTAGGCGCCGATGGCGCTGAATCGCAAGTGCGTAAATTGGCCAATATTGAAATGAAGCAATGGGATTATGGTCAAAATGCCTTAGTGTGCAATGTAAAAACTACACTTTCGCACCAGCAAACAGCATGGCAACGATTTTTGCCCGATGGTATTTTGGCGTTTTTACCGTTGGCAAATTCACAAGAATGTTCAATCGTGTGGTCAACAGAACCACAAGAAGCGCAGCGTTTATTAGCATTAGAAACGGCAGACTTTAAATCGGCTTTAACTGCCGCGTTTGAAAAACGCATGGGTGAGATCACTGATGTTAGCGAACGTTTGAGCTTTCCGCTGCAAATGCGCCATGCCAAACAATACGCGCTTAAACATATTGCTTTAGTGGGTGACGCCGCACATACGATTCATCCATTAGCAGGGCAGGGCGTCAACTTAGGTTTCTTAGATGCGGCAACATTAGCAGAAATTATTTTAGCAGCGTTGAAAAGAAAACAACAATTCGACTCACAAATGACATTGCGCCGCTATGAGCGCTGGCGCAAAAGTGAAAACATGTTGATGTTGGGCGTAGTAGAAACTATCAAACAACTATTCGAAAAACAAACCGTACCACTACAAATGCTGCGTAATTTAGGCATGAACATGACTGATAATATAGCCCCGGTAAAAAATTATTTAGCCAAACGCGCCATGGGTTTGGTTGGTGATTTGCCGGAGATTGCGAAGTAATTAAGAATGTGTCATTGCGCTTTAAGGATATTAGCCCGATCGAATGATTGGTGGAAGGTATAATTAAATTTACAATTTTTAATAATTCAGTAAAGTAAGATGGGACAAAACCGCCATTAACAAATGCTCCAAGTGGAGATGATAAAGATAAATTACCGACTAATTTATTATCGAAACCTGTAGCAGCAACAACCGCTGTAGTCAGAGGAGTGGAGATGAAAAAAGTATCAACAGCAAACCAAGGTGAAAAACCAGCAACGAAACCCACAGGTAAAAAATTACCTGATAGCAAAGAACTAACCGGTCGTCGTGATACTGAAGGCGCCGGTAACTGTGCTTTTCATGCGGCATTTGGGAAGTTGAACAGCCAGGGTAAATATGAGGCTGTAAAGGCTACTGAAATGCGTAACGCTTTTTATGATTATTTGGATCAATTTAATTCTCCAAAAGATATGCCGCCAGAAGTACAGGAAAAAATTTACCTAGTTTTACATCGTTTCTTTGATGGTACTATGG
>JABDBA010000030.1 GCA_013288885.1 Gammaproteobacteria bacterium
TTGATTTAAACCCACCGCTAAATGTAATGGCGTGCGCCCTTGTTTGTCTTGTAATGAATAATCTATTCCGTGGATATTTTTGAATGACTCTTGTGCTTCTGCAACCGTATCCATTAGGCGAATAGGTAAAGACTTGGTTTCTAATGCAATAAAATAATGAAGAGAAGTATTTAAATATTCTTTATCAACTCGCTGGTTAATATCGAGGCCTTGTTGTAAAAGTGATTTAACTATATCGATTCCGTTATCATCATTAAATAAGAATGGCGAAATAAAACTACCTTCAGCAACAGGAAATTCTGTTATTTTTGGCCCTAATAAAAAAGCTAGATTTTTTAGGGTATCGTGGGTAAATTTGGTCTTAGGATAAATTTCTCCGGCACGATGGGCTATTAGGTGTTTATATTTTGCGCCATTATTTGCTAATTGTTGAATGCAATCACCGACTTGCATTTTATTTTTATCAAATTTTTTATCTTTTAGTTGTTCTAGTGGCACCTCAGGCATTAGAACCTTAAAAATTTCGATGTCCATCAAACAGGGAATTATGCTCCATTCCAGGAAGGGATTTCTTTGCAATTTTTCTTTATATGAAGGGGTAAGTCTGCCGTTTACCCAGATGGAATTTAGTTCTTCCAAAAGCTCACCGGCTTGCTTTTCGTCAACTGGGGGTACTGGAATAACCCAGCGTATAAGAATTCCCATGATTTCATCATGAGCAATATAAATTCCATGGGGTAAATCTATAATGTCATTATAGTTTATTCTCTTTACTCGGTCTTCCGGGACATCGATGACCCTGGCTTGGGTCTTTAATTTCACGTCCTTCATTATGTCGTATGGAATATCTATTGTGTTAGATTTAGGCACTAATTCCACAATTTTTTTCGGAGTAGCTGCAGGATTCATAAAATCAACTTATACAATCTGATAGGGATGAACCGTATTATATAATTCTTAATCTTAAATCTCAAGTATAATGTTTGTGGGTATACTCTGAGCTTCCTGTTCCCCCCTTTGAAAAAGGGGGGCTAGGGGGGATTTGAAAAATCCCGCACCGACATTTTCACCAACGGCATTCCCACTTTAGGCGGCAGCAGATAAACATAAGGTGAGATTTGCCGCACTGCCACAGTTTGCCCTGCTATATTAGGCATTATTCCCGCCAATAACGTTTGTAAATCCAGTAATTGCGTATTATAGATTGCGCTTTTTCCTGGTATTTTTACCGCAAATAAAGTCATGTAATAATCTTTAAAATCTTGCACAGTCAACTCACTTTGATTTTCAAAAAAAGGTTTATGAATAGCAATGCGCGAACCATGATCCCCCTGCACAATAATAATCGCATTATCATAAATTTTAGCGGCATGCAGATTATTAAAAATTATCTGTAACTGTTTTTGCACACAGGTAGTTTGACCTTCATAGGTTTTATAAATCAACGCACGCGTTTCCGATGTATTTTTAACAAACGGCATCGGCACAGTGCCCACCTGCCATTGACCGACTGGCAATAAATGACAATCAGCATCATAAGCATACGGGCTATGCGGCGCAAAAATATGCGCAAAAAATACCGTGCCATTGGGATTTTGTTGCACATCCACATTCAACTGTGCGAACGTTTTTAACATCGACAAACTGCTGACGCGGGCTTCATCCCAATCCCATTTAGGTATCGGTATATTATAAACCTCAGATAAAGGCCGTAACTGATATTGATAAAAATCCATTGCAATTTGATAAAGCGAAGATTGCAACAAAAAACCCTTTAACAAAAATTCAAAACGTTGCCAGAGCGGTAAAGAAGTCTGTGCCATCATCCCCACACTCAATGTTGAAAATGAATAACACGAGGCAATGGGAATATTTTTTATCGTGCAATAATCTAAATAATCACCACCCTGATAAATGCGAAATTGATAGCCTTTTTTAGCAAAGAGATTGAATAATAAATTTTGCTTAAGCTCTCGATGGGTATCACTATCAAAATAATAGTTATCGACTGTGCTGTCAGTAAAATTCAATAAATTAGGGATGGAGTTATAAGTATTCGGATAATGGCTATAAGCACTACCAAACAATTGAAAACCATTTTGCGCATAAAAAGCTTTTAAATTTTCTTTTAGCGCGATGCCTTGTTGCGTTTCGGGTGGTATTGCCTCAATGCCAGCATGTTCATCCAAAATAATATAAATCACCGGTGGTAATTGTGCCGATTTATGCGGAATATCTTTATGCCAAATTACGGGGTCTGCGGCTTGCGTTTGCATCGGCAGAAAAAAAATGCCTAAGGCAAATACTAAAAATATAATGCCAATTAATTCGTGAGCATGTTTAGTAAACAACATACAAAATAATAAAGCCGCCATAAAAACAAACAGCAACGCAGCAATAGAAGTGTAGGTGGGGAAAAAACTGAACGCGATAGTAATCAGCAACGCCGTTAAAACAATATTGCCCACCGTGCCGAGGGCACGGCAAATTCGGCTGCATACCACACCCAGAATAACGAGAGCAATAAAAATAATAATCGCTTCAGGTCGCAGCAGGCTATAATTATTAAAGCGCAGAAAATCAAGGAATGGTGCTAATAACAACAAGCTTAGCGCGGAGTTTTTTATGAAATTTTGGTAAATATTGGTGATTGTAGTCATAATTATATGATTGTCTAATTCAATGTAGGTCGGCTCAAGCGAAGCGGAGCCGACAGCGATAATCATTAAGCCCCCATGTCGGATCCGTCGCTACGCTCCTTGATCCGACCTACATTTTAATATTTTTTTTACTATACCACACCAACATCCGTTCACTCCCCACCACCCTCACCTGCTTCACAATCTCTGCACGCTGTTTGATACATTGCAAAAAATTATCTTCGGTGTAATCCGCAAAAATATCCTCGCGCAAGCGTAATAATTCTTGCACCATCGGGTCAGATTTAGGAACAAACTCAAGCAAACCCTGTGGAGCAATATCCAACAACCAATTAATCAATTGCGATAACGGAATATTTTTACCAATCGCTAAATGATGTACCAATGCCAGCGCAAACAACGCATCAGCTTTAGCACGTTGCGTAAAACTTTGGCGCTCTAAATTCGCCCAGCCTTGGGCTGGTGAAGGATCCACCAGATCCATCACTAAGGGTAAAAAATTTAATTGTTCTGACTTGGCATTATTAAAAGCCTGCTCCAACGCGCCGTGATCACCATCAAAACCAAAAACATTGTTAGCGCCTGCTTGCAGTGCAGTTTTTGCATAGATACCGGTGTTACAACCCAAATCATACACAATATTCGGCTGCACAGTTTTAATAAATTCAGTAACTAATGCTAATTTTTGTGTAGGTGCTGTGTGTTCTTGCGCATAATTTTGCCAGGTGGATACCGTAATTTTATGCGGATGCAAACCGCTAATCCAGCGTCGCAATCCTTTAACTAAATTGCGCAAACCATCTAACGGCATATTAATTTTGGGCAACACTTTCACTGCATCGCTAGACGAAGTTTTTTGCAATGATGATTGCAACACTACATGCAAAAAAACCTTAGGGATAATTTTTCGATAAAATGGCAATAATTTTTTTAAAGTGGCTGCTGTAATTCCCTCCAACGCCCCGCGATAATGGTGATTAAACGGCACACCCAGATATGCTTGCAGCAACAAAGGATTTAAAAATTGCTCGCAAAATTGTCGATGCCCTTGCCAAATTTCACCCGGTTGATAACGGCGAAATGCTAAGTGATCGATAAAGATCGGCTGCGTGCCTTGAAATTGAATATTATACGCACTGGCGTCGGTCAACATCACCCCATGATCTAAGGCCTCTAAAATAATATCCAGTTGCAATAATGCTGCCGCTTTTAAAGCAGCAAATGTCCATTCATAAGGATAGCTAATTAACGCAAGCCTGGGGTGTTCTAGTACATAGCTAGCACTCTGCCCCACTTCACCTAAGATGGTATTATCAACTTGTTGTTCAGCAATTAATTTTCCTGAATTAATTAATTTTTCAATTAACCCACTACTACGCACAAAATCAAAATCGGCTGCTGCAACTGGCATTACCGTGCGCAATATACGTTGATCAACTTGATAAATAGAACCGCGTGGGTCGCGAAAAGAAGCGGGATTTTGCATGACGTCATTCATGGATTATTCGATGGTCGGTTATCGCTATTTTCGGTCATTGGTTTTGAACAAATTTTATTTTTAACATCCCAAAAAAATTGCTTCACCCGTCGCCAATATAATTTCAACACCGCGATAACACCGGCAAACCCCGCCAATAACCCCTGCAATAACACGCTGCCAGTACCGGGATCAAGATAAGCGTAGGCTGGTGCACTGATGAGATAAATAGCAGTGAAGACTAAGCAGTAAGGAAGATATTTAGATATGTGCATTGAGTGGTTTACTTGCTATTGATTAAACAACTATATACACCCCCTTTGGAAAAGGGGGGAACAATCCACATTAAACCACAAATCTAACCTGCTTCTGTGCATCTTGATGCGCACCATTACGTGCCTCATCCACTTCCATGCTATCATCATTATCATCTGGCACATTTGGAGTATTAAACCGAGCAAGGTAACGGTTATTTTTATTTTTATCATCTTCAAATTCTCTTACTTTTTGACTAAAAACTTTTTTATCAATATACACACAAGCACCTTGATCAACTAAAGTTTCTATCCGAAATAATCCTTTTAATAATCTTTTATTTCCATCTATTAAACCTTGTAATTGTTGGTGTTTTTTATCGGATACGATAAAGCCTTCATCATTTGAATTATTAACCATCTCACAAATTTCCGCCCATTCACGCTCAATTTCTGCTGAAGAAATTTGTTCACCTCTAAATGCCGGTCTATCTAAGAACACTTGAAACACCTGCACGAAATCTTTTAAATTATTTAATCTTTTACCAACAAACTTTGAGTCGGAAGATATTCTAGCCTTTTCTAAAACAACGACTTCACCACTTTCTTTCACTTCAATTTCCCTTCGAGCGATGCCTATAGCCAACCCCATTCTAAATTGTCTGTTTAAGTGTCCTTTATCTGATAAGGATACAGCAGCTCTTGCATCTGCCACCCATCCTTCGTCTTCAACTTTAATATCAGAACGAGTATCTGAATAATATCTATGATTTGCCATCTGTAATACTTTTTGAAACACTTTTGGTTCTATTTTTTCATCTTCTATTTCATCAATACTCTTCATATCTTCAATAACTGCTTGATCTTTCTTGCGAAGTTTAGTTTGCACCTCAAGTAAAGAACGCTGCGCTTGTTTATAGGTGAGATAAATAAGACAGTCTTTTCCTACTGTTCTCTCAAATTCTTGCCGCAAACTAATAGACTGCGCATTTAAATTATTAATTTCATTATTAAGTTTTTCTATTTGCCTGCCATTGGTATCTATTTTAGCTTGTTGCTCTTTTATTAACTTGGGCAAGCCGTCAAAGCGCTTTTGCTCTGCCTCATTAAAACTTGAAATACGCGTTCCCAATCCTGCTACTTCTTCACCCATGCGTTGTAATTTAGCAATGAGTTCGTCCGCATAATACTGAAGGCTATTAACACGCGCTTCTTTTTCTGTTATTTCTTTACTAATACTAACCAATTGCTCATCAAGCTTTTCTTCTAGCTCAAGATACGTTGCTCGCTGCGTGCTCCATGACCCTAATCGCAATAATTTTTCTAAGGCATCCCATACAGTTCGCTCTTTTGTGCGTAATTCATTGCCATTGTCTTTACCACCTTCAACAAAAAATTCCTTGCTCAATGAACGCACAGTTTCAGAAACGACAGCGGCAATTTCACTACTTTCGGTCAATTTTGCAGGCCGTAATTCTCCACGCTGTTCTTTTGTATCACCATGACGGCGATAAACTGGAGCGTGAAACTCTGGATTATCTTTAAAAATCTGCCCTAATAACATTAACCCGTTAGGTGTTACTGCAAGCTCTGCAAAAACTTTAGCTACTGTTTTTGGATTTTTATCATCCAACTGAACCAATACTTTTATTTTGCCAAATATTGGTTTTGATAATAATTTATCTTGCTGCCTCTTAGACAACCGCCCCCAGGCTTCCTTAAAAAATTCCCGTTGGTTTGTATACAAAGCGGCTAACTTTCCTTGATTTGCTCCCGACAACATCTTGAAACTAATCTCTGCGCTTGCCAAAATCTTTTCTCGCACGGTATCACCACCAGCATCATTACCCAGCAATGCTAAATCAGCTAATTGATCAGCGGTCAGTTTTTTCAAATAATTCGGTTTAAAGACTTGGTACCATTTTTTATTCAACACGTTATCACAAACTTCTTTTAAAACACCGACATCGATGCTTTTAGCTACTTGCTCGCCTGCTTGTAACAATTCAAAACCTAAGCGATGGCTTTTGCCCACTTCAGTGCGGACAAATTCTTGAGAATCTTTATCTTTCAAAGTCAATAGCTGAGTAAGATGCCCAGCTTTTAAATCGTAACGGAAATTACGTGCTAACGGATTACTCTTCTTTTTAAAGATACGCTGTAGTTCTTTTTTGCCTTGTGCACACGCCATTCTTAAAGCGGTATCAATATCGAGTTTGCTACGTTTATTGGTGGTACGATGATGTAATATTTCATGTGATAATTTAGGTACAGCCTGAAACAAGCGTTTGAAATGTGAATCTTCCAACTTAGAACGTAATTCTGGATCTTTTATGATATTACGTGCTAATTTTTTTCGGCATTCCAGCAAACGAGGAGAGCTATTAAGATAAGAGGAGCTAAAAATATCATGAATAAAATTATGGGCCCTTAAGCGTGTTTGTTGTTTATGACTTCCATCTGGTGTTAATGTAGATGCTGCGATAATTGCTGCAGGAAAAATAGCTTCTTGCATTAGAGCTTGGGGTAGTTCCCGAGCGCGAAACATAGTTTCCAAATATGAAAAAGCACGATCATCACCTTGAAATCCGTCTCCTTGCACATAGGAATAATGCAAATCAAGTGCAGTAAGAATATCTCCATCTTCACTACCCTTGGCATCTTTAGAGGTAGCTGGCAGCAATGTACCGGCAGGAACTCTACATTCAATTAAGAAATAATATAAGTTTAACCGCCATTCGCGCGCGTACTGTTCATCGCCAAGCAATGTTAACAAATAGGTGATTTTATTATTGTCACCCCGCAACCCTGCTAAGTGCAGCTTAATTGCTTGCTCTTGATTTCCTACTTTTAATTTATTAAGTAATACTTCTAACTTATGTGCTTTTAGTCTCACGTGAAAATCCTTAATACCCTTTAATGCCACTGAGTATACTGTGTTATCACATTCCTCTGTACTTCTTTCCTTTTCTTGATTGGGGTATTATATCACTCAGTTGTGCGGGTTGCTATGGGGAAAAACGTACCCCAGGGGGAGAGGGGATCGGAAAAACAAACAAGGAAATACCACATGTCCAAAAAACACTGGCTCAGTTTCGTTGCACTTGCGCTAATCTCTAGCAGCGCGATGGCGTTAACGCTTAAAAGTTCGGCATTTTATGATGCCCAACCCATTCCTACACAATATACCTGCGATGGTACCGAGCTTTCACCGCCACTGGAATGGGATGATGTTCCACATGGTACAGAATCATTTGTCTTGACTATGGACGATCCAGACACAGGGCATGGCACATGGGATCATTGGGTGTTATATAACATCCCTAGTGCTACCCGCTCATTGGCAGAAAATGAACAAAGTTTACCGGCAGGCACACAAATTGGCAGCAATAGTTGGAAGCGAGCGCAATACAATGGCCCATGCCCCCCTACTCACGAGCATCGTTATTTCTTTAAATTATTTGCGTTAAGCACCACCCTCAATTTAGCAGATGGTGCAACCAAAAATCAGGTGGAAGCAGCGATGCGCGGGCATATCCTCGGCCACGCGCAGTTGATGGGAAAGTACAATAGACTATTGACCCGCAATGGCTAGCGCACTGCGTTTGCGGCTGTAACAAAAATAAATTATCAAGCCAACAGCCGACCAGATGGAAAACGCGATCCATGTTCTTCCTGTTAAGTGCGTCATCAAATAGATGCAAAAAATAACGCCGATGGCGGGAACAACAGGACTAAACGGTACTTTAAAAGGCCGTGGTATATCGGGGCGCGTATAGCGCAAAAATATCACGCCACAACAAACCACGACGAAAGCGGCTAAAGTTCCGATATTCACCAATTCTGCCAAATGACCGATCGGTAACAAGCCCGATAGCGCAGCCATTAAAACACCGGTGATATAAATAATTTTTGTCGGCGTGCGTTTTTTAGCATCAATGTGCGTTAATGAAGGCGACAAAAGACCATCGCCTGCCATCGCCAACATAATACGCGTTAGCCCGTAATACATGACTAAAATAACTGTTGTTAAACCAGCGATCGCACCTGCCGCCACCATGCCTGCACCAAAACGGTGGCCTAAATTTAACAACACATCCGCTACCGGCGAACTCACATTGAGTGTGGTATAAGGTACAACACCGGTTAACAACGCCGCGACTAATACATAAATTGCCGTACAAATAATCAGTGAGGCAATAATACCGATCGGTAAATCACGTTCGGGACGAATCGCTTCATCCGCCGCTGTAGATACTGCATCAAAACCAATATAAGCAAAAAAGATCAGCGCCGCACCACCCACTACACCATTCCAACCAAACGGCATAAACGGATGCCAGTTACTAGGGTTGACATGAAAAGAAGCTACCGCGACAAAAATTGCAATGGCTGATAATTTGAGAAACACCATCACGGCATTAAAGCGTGTACTTTCACGCACACCACGCGCCAACAAAAACATGATCACCAAGACAATCAGCGCCGCTGGTAAATTGATAATGCCGCCTTCTAACGGACTTTTTAATAAAAAAGTGGGGATATGCAAACCCATAGCAGTTAGGCCGTTATTGACATAACCCGACCAACCATTGGCAACAGCGGAACAAGAAATTCCATATTCTAATAATAAATCCCAGCCGATGATCCAAGCGATAATTTCGCCGAAGCCAGCATAAGCATAACCATATGCACTACCGCAACCACCAATCGAAGCAGCCAATTCTGCATAACAAAGTGCACTCAGTGCAGAAGCACTGCCTGCTAGAATATAAGAAATAATAATCGCAGGCCCCGCTTTGGTCGCAGCAGCAATTCCTGTTAGCACGAAAATACCCGCGCCGATAATTGCACCTACGCCCAACAACGTTAAATCAAATGCTGATAAACAGCGGTGTAACCCTTTGCTAGTCCCGATTACATCGATTGGTTTTGTTCGAAATAAACTCATTGTTCTATCGCCCATTCTCGTTTTAAATTTTGTTTACGTTCAAAGCGCGCCAATGCCAACTCAATTAAGCGCGACAATAAATCTTGATACGCAATGCCAGATGCTTGCCATAATTTAGGATACATACTAATTTGTGTAAAACCTGGCAAGGTATTAATTTCATTAAAATAAAATTCGTCACTTTGTTTATCTAAAAATAAATCAACACGCGCCATGCCTTCGCACTCTAACACCTCAAAAATTTGCGCCGCCATTTGTTGCGCTTGTTTAACCTGCGTTTCGCTTAATGGAGCGGGAATTAATAAGCGTGCGCCATCTTTATCTAAATATTTCGCGGCATAAGAATAAAACTCATGCTGCGGTACAATTTCTCCGGGAATACTGACTAACGGTTGCGAACCGTATTGGGAATTTTCTAATACCGAGAGTTCAATTTCGCGCACATTGAGCGCTTTTTCAACCAAAATTTTGGTGTCATATAAAAAAGAATCGTTAACGGCGGTAGCTAATTCTTCTACCGATTTTACTTTATGAATACCGACGCTAGAACCCGTGTTAGCCGGTTTAACAAACACAGGGAAATGTAACTGATCGCTAATTAATTTAGTAAAATAAGCCATCTCATTTTGCCAAGCACCGTGTTTGATCACTATATAAGGTGCTACTTTAATGCCGTTTGCCACCGCTAAACGTTTAGCAACATCTTTATCCATGCCAATAGCGGAGCCTAATACACCAGCACCCACATAAGCCACATTCATCGAATCGAGCAACCCTTGCAACGAGCCATCTTCACACAATGTGCCATGCACTACGGGAAATGCAACATCAAATGGTCGGCCTTCAGTTCGTTCTTTGTGAGCCGTTGATTTAGCTATCGCTGTATTGGCCACTGCTGCAACTAATTGCCCCGGCGCGGTCAATGCTACGGTTTGCGAAGTTTTTAGCGGTAGTGGTTGGCCCACCGTATCTAACGGCAATTGCTTGAGATCATTTAACCACCAAGCGCCTTGCTTATCGATGCCAATAGGCACTACCTCAAAACGTTCTTGATCCAGATTTCTAATTACCGAAGCCGCCGACGCTAATGAAACTTCATGCTCGCCGGAACGGCCACCGTATAATACAGCTACGCGAATTTTCTTTTGCTGCACTATTTTTTCCCCTGGTAGCGCTCAATGCTAGCCATAATTTCAGTTTTTGCTGCTTCTACCCCAGCCCAACCTTTAACTTTAACCCATTTGCCTTCTTCTAAATCTTTATAGTGTTCAAAAAAATGTTGGATGGTATTTAACAATTGTTGCGGCAAATCTTGCGGAGCTTTGACGTTTTTATATAGTGGCGACAATTTATCAACCGGTACCGCTAAAATTTTGGCATCTACGCCTGATTCATCGGTCATTTCCAACATGCCGATGGGGCGGCAACGCACTACGCACCCGCTCAATAAAGGAAATGGGCTAACCACTAATACATCGACTGGGTCGCCATCTTCCGATAAAGTGCTGGGTACATAACCATAATTACAGGGGTAAAACATCGCCGTGCCCAGGAAACGATCGACATGTAACATGCCGGTTTCTTTATTCACTTCGTATTTTACCGGGTTGCTTTGGGTGGGGATTTCGATCACCACGTTGATGTCATTGGGTGCATCTTGCCCTGGTTTAATATTGCTATAGTTGCTCATGGGTGGTTTCCTATGTGAATTAAGATGGCGCGATTATATCAGCCTGAAAGAGAAAGCATACCCTTTAGACGAAAAGAATTGTAAAATACTCTTCGTGGCAACGTCGCAACGTAGGTCGGCTCAAGGAGCGTAAGCGACGGAGCCGACATGGGATGCTTAAGTAACTTTAATTGTCGGTTCCGCTTCGCTTGAACCGACCTACATCAATTGAGGATATTATAATGGACTGCATTTTCTGTAAAATCGCTAACAAAGAGCTACCGGCTGTTATCAGCTATGAAGACCCAGATGTGGTGGTATTTGATGACTTGCACCCTCGTGCACCCATACATAAATTAATTATTCCACGCAAGCATATATCTACTTTGAATGATTTAGCTGAAAGTGATAAACCATTGGCCGGTCATTTAATGTATACTGCGCAACGCTTGGCCAAAGAATTGGGCATTGCCGAAGACGGCTACCGCGTAGTGATGAATTGTAACGCGGGTGCTGGGCAAGCGGTTTTTCACATACATTTGCATTTATTAGGTGGGCGGGCCATGACCTGGCCACCGGGTTAAACTATGGAAACTTATTTCAAAGAAATCATCAACAACATCGGTGAAGACATCACCCGTGAAGGCTTGCGCGATACCCCTAAACGCGCCGCTGAAGCGCTGCGCTTTTTAACAGCGGGTTATAAGCAAAACCTCGCGGAAATTGTCAATGATGCTATCTTTGATTCCGACATGGACGAAATGGTATTGGTAAAAAATATTGAACTATATTCACTATGCGAGCATCATCTGCTACCTTTTATCGGCAAATGTCATATCGCGTATTTACCCAAAGGAAAAATAATTGGCTTATCAAAAATCGCGCGCATTGTTGATCTGTTTGCGCGCCGTTTACAAGTGCAAGAAAAATTAACCCAACAAATTGCACAAAGTATTTTGGAAGCCACGCAAGCACAAGGGGTCGGTGTTATTATCGAAGCGCAACACCTTTGCATGATGATGCGCGGTGTGGCCAAACAAAATTCGATTATGACCACTTCGATGATGCTAGGCACATTTAGAAAAAATAGCGCAACGCGCGCCGAATTTTTGAATTTAGTAAACCGTTAACTATTACTATACTCAAAGCAATTGGCTTTTCGGCTAGGCGTCAAGTCGCGAGCAAGCGGAGTTTATGGGTTATAAATGAGCATTGCGAGCGACGCAGACAACAACGCAGAAAAGTCAAGTGCGAAGAGTATATAGGAGAAAATTATGGATCTTGTTACAATGATACTAGCTTGCAGCCTTTACACCGATAATTCCATCGTCAATGCGATGGTACAAGTAGGGTCACAAAACCGCCCATTGACTGTGAGTGTCGATGGCAGCGCTGCTAAGTCATTCACTTCACCTAGCCAAGCTGTCAACTACAGTATGCAAAAATTACAGCAAGGGCAAACCATTGATATTGGCTTGCTGCAAATTTCTAGTATCTGGTTAAAATCAAATGCGATTAACCTGAGCGAACAATTTCACGCCTGCAAAAATATGGTTACTGCGACCAAGATTTTAAACACCGCGATGGATCAATGTTCCAACATGTCAAACCCTGCGGTAACCGACCCTAAAATTTGCGCACTTTCTATTTATAAAACCGGTAGCGCCCAAGCAGGTTTAGATTATGCGAATGCTGTATTAAGTTATGCAGAAGCGCACCCGTTTAGCACCCTGCAAGCAGAGGCAGAAGCAAAAAATCCTGCGGGTTTTAATATGATTCCGGGTGACGCCCCTACGACCATCAGCACGCCGAATGCAACTTCAGTTAATCCATCAACCGATAAAACTAAAGGTGGCAAAGCAGTGGCTAAGAATAATGCTATCGATACCACAACCAACAGCACTCCTGCCGACACCAGCATGAACGATGCCGACACGCCTGCCGTAGGCGCACAAGCCAATGATAATATCGGTGCACCATTTACGGCTGGTCCTCCTGACTATACATCGAACCCAAACAATGCCAACAACAGTTGATTTTTATTTGGTAAGTGAACCACTCATCAGCGAAGCGTATCGCTTTGTCTGTCGTTTAGTGGATAAAGCGTACACGCAAAAATGTTGTGTCTATGTACATGCCAACTCACCAGAGGAAGCAAAAACGTTAGATGATTTGCTGTGGACGTTTCGTGACGATGCATTTATACCGCATGAGTTATTCGAAAAAAATCCGCCCTCGCCTAATGTGCCGATTCAAATTGGCTATAAAACTGTTCCTGAATCAGATCAGAATATTTTAGTGAATCTCACCGAACAAGTGCCAGAATTTTTTCAACAATTCAAACGCGTGCTGGAAATCGTGCCTAACAATGACGCTGCAAAAAAAATCTCCCGTAATAAATTCCGCACTTATCGCGAAAAGAATTGTGAGATGACCACACATAATTTGGTGGATGCTTAGTAAATCTCTCAGACTATAAACTTTTAGAAAGTAGTATTAACTCGAAAAATTTATATTACCTCAGGAGGAAAAATGTTTATTTTTAAAAGTTTTGTTATAGGAAGTGCTACTTCCCTTTATGGAAATTCAACTATCAATGAAGGTAAAGAACATTATAATAATGGACGTTATAGATCAGCCATAGAATGCTTCCAAAAAGTTTATGATTGTAAACCCATGGACGAGACAATAAAAGATGTTGCCAGGCGAGGGCTAGCAGATGCTTATTACAAGCTTGCAAAAGAATTGAAGTCGGAGAAAAAATATAAAGCAGCTCTTAGGTCGGCAAAAAAATCTTTTGACTACGCCTCTGCGGGCTTAATGAGGGAGGGGAACGCCTGCCGACTGAAATTTAAATTATATTTAATTTTAATGAAAGAAGACCCTGATATGGGCAAAGAGGCAACTACGGAATGGCGTGAACTTACAAACGGTACAGCTAGTGCTCGAAAAGCAAAACTGCTAATTACGATAGCCCGAGTGTACTTAGAGTTTACTGGGGATTGGACAGAAGCAGCAGGAATAGCCGCCGAGATTGCAAAAGAAGCTCACGATAAAGCATCTTATGGTTCTGATGAAGAAGCAGAAGCCACAGTAACATGGGTTAAAGCTTTGAAAGCCTCAAAAAAATATCAGGAAGCCATTGAAGTAGCAAGAACAGGCGCCTTTAAAAATGGATATTCAACACGAGTAAAAGCTTATCTATTTGCTGAAATTGCGTATATCCACTGCAACCGTGATGATGGGCAAAAAGATGCTAGGGCAGCCATTACAGCAGCTCAGCAAGCTATAAGACTAGATGATTCCTATTTCGACGGTTATTGCCGATTAGCAGCAGCGCAATATCGTATTTCAAATTATTATAAAGAAGCATTGGGTACTTTAGAGCAGGCGCAGGCCAGAGCAGCAACGTCTACACAAAAATCTCTTGTATTGGATTTATATGGCCATATTTACTACGCTATTGCTGAACGTGATCGTTCGATTTCTGATGTGAACAGTGCGATCAAATATTATGAGCAATCTCTACAACTTGTAGCATCAGATGTAATTGAAATGGCCTTAGGAGATGCAAAAAACCTAAAAGCCAAATTAGAAGAAGAAAAGGAAAGAATAGCCGAGCAACAAAGGGCGCGAGAAAGAGAAAAGCTTGCTGAACAAGAACGAGAACGCAACAGATTACAAAATCCCCCTCCAAAAATTAATCCGGCTATTGTTCATTATACTGCAAGCACTGTACTAGCTCCTGATAACTTAGCCGCTTACGAAAGCAAAGCATTGGCCCAAAGACAGCAAGATGAATATGAGGTGAATAAGCGAAGACAAGAGCAAGAGCGAACCGATCGTAGTAATGCACAAACCACGGAGGCAGAAAATAGTTTAAAAAAAGGTGAGATTGAAGAAGCTGAAGGAAAATTTAATGCTGCTATCGGTAATAATCCTAATAATAAAGGCGCTCATATTGGGCTCGCCAAAATTTACGATATTAAGAACCAAAAAGATAAAGCACTAGAAGAATGTGAGAAAGCGTTAAAAATTGACGCTCGCGATGCCAGTGTTCATCATATGAAAGCCGATATTTTAAGAGAACAAGGAAATGAAGCGGCTGCAAAAGCCAGTTACCAACAAGTAGTCAGTATTCAACCCCAACATACCGAAGCGCATTATCGCCTTGGAACGTTGGCGACTAACGAAGCCGAAGCTATTGCTGCCTACCAAACCGCTTTAAAAACCAATCCACAGCATGCGGATTCCCTCCATAATTTAGGCATGCATCAGAAAGGTAAAGAATGGCCGAATGCGATAGCAAATTTAAGAGCAGCACATACAGCAAGCGCTACCAAACGTAATGCAGCGGATCTCGTAGATGCTCTCGCCGAACATGGTAAAAGTAGTTCGAACAGCGTATTAATTAATGAAGCCATTGGATTACAACCCAATAATGCGACGCTTCACCAAAGTTTGGCTGAAGTGAATGAAAATGCACAAAATTTTGCAGCGGCTGAAAAAAATCGTCTGGAAGCGTTACGGCTGCAACCCGGCAATTTAAAACATTTAAATGGAGTAAAAGAAAATCTAAAAAAACAAGGAAAAATGAAAGAAGCTGCCGCCGTAGATTTTTTTAAAACAGGTGTTGAGCATCTTCAAAACAGGTCTTATCTACAAGCCAGTCATGCGCTGAAAGAAAGCGTTAAACACGCTCCTCAAAACGATATGATGCATTATTGTCTGGCTGAAGCATCGTTGCGACAAAATGATTTCCTAACAGCTACCGAAGCGGCTCAAAAAGCGGTTGAACTTAACCCAAATGAAGCACGTTACCACGCGACAATGGCTGCTGTAGCTGCCAAAACAAACAATCCTACCAAAGCAATGGTTTCTTTGAAAGAAGCGGTTCGTCGTGCTCCTAATGAGGCGAGTTATAATGCGCAGTTAGCAGAATGTTTATTGGAGTCTGCTAAAAGATCAGATCCAGAATCTACCGCAGGCAAACAATTACTGGCTGAAGCAAAACATCATGCCATGACGGCTGCTAAATTTGAACCTGAAAATCTACGGCATGTATTACTCTTGGCTAAAACTGAAAATGCGCTTCATGAAGAAAAAGAAGCAGAAGAACACTTTCAACAAGTAAAAGAAA
>JABDBA010000031.1 GCA_013288885.1 Gammaproteobacteria bacterium
GGCGATTTCTATCAGTTCTGAGCGGTGGTGACAGTTAAGTTTAGTTTTGAGAATGTCTATACAGCTTTCTACAGTGCGATCGGAAACACCCAAAACTTTGCCAATTTGTTTGATGCTAAGGCCTCTAGCTAAACAAATAATAGATTCTGCTTCGCGCTTGGTTAAGTAGGTGTTTTTGAATCGGCCAGTTAAATAATATTTTTTAGCTTTGATTTCACTGAGCACATTTGGCAACAGCAGCGATTTTTTGCGGGCGTTTCTTTCTAAATCTTCTTTGGTTTGTAAAGCAGATTCTGCTTTTTCTTTAGCGGCAATCGTTGCTAATTCAGCCTGTTTACGTTCTGTGATATCAACAGACATGCCAAACAATCCGGTAACACGGCCTAGTTTGTCGCGCATGGGAGTTTTTATGCTAAGATAATAGGGTTCATAACCTTGGGCATTCATGAAGGCTTTTTCTTCAATGACCATCGCTTGGTTTGCTTCGATTACTTTTTTGGAATTTGCCCAGGCGGTGGGGTGACTAATATCGATTGAATGTCTACCTATAAGTTCAGAAAATGACTGCAAATTTAAAATTTCAAGTTCTAAGTTATTACCACCCAGTAGATAACCTTGATTGTTCATCCAATAAGTAGCTGACAACTGATTAAAAACAGCGCTCGATATTAAATCCTTCGCGTGCGTTTCAATTGCCATCGAATTTAATGCTGTAATCAATTCTGACATTACTTCCTCCTGTATCTAAACCCTCGAAATTGGTTATTATACCGTAAATTTTACTGTTTTGTTAATCCTGTATAATTGATAAAATATGCAACAATAGATGAGCTTGCTATAGTTAATTATGGGCTAGATGAAACAAAGCCTATACAAACCGATGATGATACAACCGCAATTGAGATAAATAATATGAGTCAGCCTGAAAAACACCCTAAAAAACTTGATCCGGCATTACTTACCGCAGTTACTTACCAAAGATTAGGTGAAGATGGTGGCTTTTCTGAGCATGAAGCGGCATTATTAGCAGCGCACCTTTTTGTTACATCGTTAAATTTTAATCGCTCTAAACATCAGCAAAATAATCAAAGAGGCCCAGCTGCGCAAAAACCAAAGACAAAATCGCATAATCAACAATCTGGCGTACCAGTTAACACACTACCATCCATGCCACACACTGTACACACAGAAAGACATAAGCAAACATATTCTGACGCAGGATCTACTCTTATACTCCCCGATCAGAAGAAAGATATTATTTCTATTCCAGAAGTTCAATCAAGTAGTCAACCTGCATTAGCATCTAACTTAAGTAAAAATCTGAACCAACCACCTGTTTCACCCACCTCCCAACAAGATAAAAGTAGTGAAAGCAATTCTTTTAGTCGTACTTCAAGTATCCCTCGCGACGCACTAAACACCTCTGCTCCTCTAATAACTGATTTTTTTAAGCACTCGTCACCGCCCACATCACCTAGCAATGCTAAAGCTGCGGCAGATTTATCAGCAACCCCAGAAGTTGCTGCTAGTGCTAATACAACAGGTGCTCTGCAAGAGCCGTCTAGTATTGTACCTCTTCCTACAACAGGAAGCCCTACGCGGCTAGTGGCAGGTGGTGATAGCCATCGTTGATAGTTCAATATAAATTTTGAGTGGTCAAACTCAAGATATATTATTGATTTGTGGGGAAATACGAAGAACTGTGGCAAGCCTCGAGCTTGGAGATTGCCACGGCGACCAAAACAAAAAGCGGTCGCCTCGCAATGACAGATTAAATATAAAACTACTTGTTCACTATCACCGGCCTGATCCCTTCTAGAAATCCGCATTCAATGGCGATTTCTATCAGTTCTGAGCGGTGGTGGCAGTTAAGCTTAGTTTTGAGAATGTCTATACAACTCTCTACAGTGCGATCAGAAACACCTAAAACTTTGCCAATTTGTTTAATGCTGAGGCCTCTAGCTAAACAAATAATAGATTCTGCTTCGCGCTTGGTTAGGTAGGTGTTTTTAAATCGGCCGGATAAATAATATTTTTTAGCTTTGATTTCACTGAGCACGTACAGTGAAATGCAAAAACATTTTTGGAGTGGGTTGATGGAATTTGCATTGAAATATCGCAAAGCTCAAGATATCGCCATATTTCTAAAGACTTTCTTGCCCTGGTTAAATTTAGCTAATCGCAAGGGAGCAAATTTCGCTAGAGGTGTGTTAGAATATCTAATAGATGGCATGGAAGTAGGAAATAGAGAATTATTCATTCATGAAGTCAACGAACATCTAAGTTCAGAATTACGAGGTGAAACTATGACATTAGCAGAACAATGGAAACAAGAAGGTAGGCAAGAGGGGGAACAACGGGGGTTGCGCGCTGGTGAAACCGCCATATTGAACCGCCAACTTAAACTCCGATTTCGTGAAATCCCTGCCGATTATCAAAAGCGCATTGAACAAGCCGATGCTGAAACTTTATTAAAGTGGGGCGATCAGATTTTGACAGCAAATAGTTTAGAGGAAGTGTTTGTTTAGGTAATCTGGTTCACCAGCGCCGGCCTAATCCCCTCAAGAAACTCACATTCAATCGCCACGGCGATTAATTCAGCGCGATCATTACAATGAAGTTTTTGCTTGAGTATTGCCACGCAAGATTCAGTTAAACGCGGGGTTATATCTAAAATTTTTGCTATTTGTTTTATAGTATATCCGCGCGCTAAACAAACGATACATTGTGCTTCGCGTTGTGAAAGTGCTAAACCTTGAAATTGCCCTTTTAAATAATATTCTGATGCGGTAATTTCTTTAATCACATTTTCGATAGCAAAAGGTTTTTTTTGAGCGGCAATTTCTGCGTGCTTATTGGCAGTGATATCAAATGAGATTCCTGTAATACCATTCACTCTACCCTGTTTGTCGTAACGAGGGGTTTTCAAGCTTAGAAAATAGGGTTCTTCGCCAGCTATCTCTGCCAGTCCTTTTTCTTCTAAAATCATGCTGTGGTTGGCTTCCATAACCATTTTTGAATTTTTCCAAGCACTATGATCACCCATTTCATTCAAGTGTTTACCTATAACTTCACTTAATGATGTGACTTTTAATATCTTAAGCTCAACATCATTACCGCCTGCGAAATGGCCATATTTATCAGTCGAATAAAGCGCTATCGGCGAATTATTTGCCAGTGCGGCAAACGCGAGCTCCCGCACTTTTGGTTCGATATTTACTGAGTTTAGCAATTTAATACTTTCGTGCATGGTTGGCCTCTCCTTATATTTTATGTTGTCGGATCCGTCGCTGCGCGACTTGATCCGACCTACAGCAAAACCGTCTTATGCCAATTGGCATTGTACCAGAAAATGCCGCATCATTTTAAATGGTATATTTCAGCGATCGCCTCTTCCACTTTTGCTCGAATAACAGTACCATTAGGCCAGTTTACAAACGTTTTAGCGTCCCATTAGGGAAGGAGTGATATCTTGGCCAAAATCATCGTAATTACCTCAGGTAAAGGCGGCGTGGGTAAAACCACGACCAGTGCCGCTATTGCAGCAGGCTTAGCAAAACGCGGGTTTAAAACCGCCGTGGTCGATTTTGATATCGGGCTGCGTAACCTCGATTTAATCATGGGTTGTGAACGACGCGTCGTTTATGACTTTATCAACGTGATTAGAGGTGAGGCTAACTTAAAGCAAGCACTCATTAAAGACAAACGCATTGATAATCTGTTTATTTTGCCTGCATCGCAAACACGCGATAAAGATGCGTTGACCAAAGAAGGTGTTGATCAAGTATTACAAGAATTGCAAACTGAATTTGATTACATTATTTGTGACTCCCCTGCCGGTATCGAACGCGGTGCGCATTTGGCAATGTATTTTGCCGATGTGGCAATTGTGGTGACTAACCCTGAAGTTTCTTCGGTGCGCGATTCTGATCGTATGTTGGGTTTATTAGCCAGCAAATCACGCCGTGCCGAACAAGGCCTTGAACCGATCAAAGAACATTTATTGTTAACACGTTACTCGCTCACGCGCGTGCAAAAAGGCGAGATGTTGGGCGTCGATGATATTTTAGAAATTCTGGCTATTCCATTATTAGGTGTTATTCCTGAATCACAAGCCGTATTACGCGCTTCCAATGCGGGTGTTCCAATTACATTATTAGACGAATTAACCGATGCGGGTCAAGCTTATTTAGACTCCGTCGCTCGTTTGTTAGGCGAAGATATTCCACACCGTTTTGTGAAGCCAGAAAAGAAAGGTTTTCTAAGTCGATTATTTAAGAGCCGTGAGGAGACCATTGCATGAGCATCATGGATTATATTTTTCGTCAGCGCAGCAAAAGCACTGCTAATATTGCCAAAGAACGTTTGCAAATCATTGTCTCGCACGAGCGTTCTACCCGTAATGGCCCTGATTATTTACCGATGTTGCGTGAAGAGTTGATTAAGGTCATTGCAAAATATGTCGATATCGATCAAGACCAAGTGAAAGTAGAATTAGAGCGGTCGGGTAATTGTTCGATTTTGGAATTGAATATTACGTTGCCGGATTTGGTCACGACGGAATAGTTTATTGGATTCCCGCCTGCGCGGGAATGACAAAAAAACAGGAATGACAAAAGATAAATTCATTCAACAGGAACTTCTCGGGGTACGCCGGGTTTGGAGACTGCCACATAGACCAGCGTAGCATCAGAAACCAAAATCGGTGCATCGTCGTGAACACCGCGATCACGTTGTGAAAATACATCTACTTTTACCGTGATCGATGTTTTGCCCACCGCCACGATATCTACATAAAAACTCACTAGATCATAAACATAAATAGGTTTTATAAAACGCAGCTCTTTTACCGCCACGGTAACTACTGCGCCTTTGGCACGACGCCCAGCAGCAACTGCCCCAGCAATATCAATTTTTGACATTAACCAGCCACCAAAAATATCGCCACCCGGGTTTGCATCATTAGGCTGCGTGGTGACTCTTAATGTTGGTTCACGATTTAGAAATGGTTGCATAGTTATTCTCAGTAGATTAAGTGATAGAACTCCACCCAGCATCGGGTTTAAAGCGATCGCCATATTGCGCGGCGAATTTTTGCAGTTGGCTCACAATGACGTAAACTCCGCGCGTTTTTGCGTAATGCATTGGGCCACCACGAAACGGTGCAAAACCGGTTCCTAAAATCATGCCTGCATCTAATAAATCACTGTTAGCAACTACTTCTTCGCGCAGACAAGCGACCGATTCATTCAACATGCGCAGAATTAAACGATCAGCCAGTGTTGTGAGTAATGTATCGTCGGCAGTTTTATTTTCTTTGATCGGTTTACCTTTTTTATAAGTATAAAAACCTTGGCCGCTTTTTCTGCCTAATTTACCGTCGTTGACCATTTTGGCAAATTTTTCTGAAATAGTGCCGCCATAATAATTCGATAAATTTTTTGCTACGGCAAGGCATACATCTAAACCAACGGTATCGGCTAATTCTATCGGCCCCATCGGCATTCCAAATTTTACCGCAGCTTTATCAATAAGTTCGGGTGCTGTTCCTTCGTCAATCATCAACATGCCTTCCATCAGATACGGCATTAAAATACGATTGACTAAAAACCCTGGGCTGCTTTTTACCGGCAGTGGTAAGCGATCGATCATGTGCACAAATGCTTGGGTTTTATCGATAATCTCAGGATGCGTGCTTTTACCATGCACGACTTCAACTAATTGCATCATGGCTACGGGATTAAAAAAATGCATACCGACTAAACGTTCGGGGTCTTGCAACACGACATTGATGACATCGAGTGGAATGCTCGAAGTATTGGTAGCCAAAATCGCATCGGGTTTGGCGGTTTTTTCCAGCGTTTTAAATAATTCTTGTTTGGCATTTAAATTTTCAAAAATCGCTTCGATAATTACATCAGCTTTGGCAACACCCAAACCTTTTGGATCGGGCATTAAACGATCCAGCGCTTGTTGAATGGCGCGAGGTGTTTTTAATTTTTTCTTATATAAATCATAAGCACGTTTGATCGCCGGTGCAATAAATTTCGGTTCGCGATCTTGTAAAGTAACATTTAAACCACGCAACGCGCACCAAGCAGCAATATCACCACCCATCGTTCCTGCGCCGATAACGTGCACATGTTTAGGTGCAAACTCAACACCCTTACCCAAACTTTTTAATTGATCTTGCAAAAAGAACACGCGCAATAAATTGCGTGCTGTATCAGTCGTCGCTAATTTAGCTACTGATTCTATTTCCACATTAAAAGCACGTGGTAAATTATCAACGCCTTCGTGCAACCAATTATTCACTGCAGCAAACGGTGCGGGATAATGTTCGGGGCTAATTTTTTGTGATAATTTTTTGCGGAATACTTTGGCGAGCAACGGACGCACCAAAGAGTGATTGCTCAATGCTTGTAATTGAGTGGGATGATGCGGTCGTGGTTTTTGTAATACATAATACTCGGCAGCTTGTACTAAATGGCGCTCGGGCACTACTACATCGACAATGCCCATCGCATACGCTGCTTTAGCATCGACCGTGCGCCCGCTTAAAATTAAATCCATCGCTTGTGGCGCGCCAATGAGTTTGGGTAAGCGTACACTACCGCCCCAGCCGGGATGAATGCCGAGCAGTACTTCGGGCAAACCTAATCGTGTTTTGCTGCCATCTTCTGCAACACGGTAACGACAAGCCAATGACATTTCCATACCACCACCCAGACAAAAACCTTTGATCATAGCCACCGTAGGAATCGCTAGGCCAGCGAGTTGACCGAATACTTCATGGCCTCTGCGTAAAAAACTGAGTGCTTCGGTTGGGTTGGTAAATTTAGTAAATTCTTCTAGATCAGCACCCGCAACAAAGCCAGTGGATTTTTTCGAGAAGATAATCACCCCACGTGCCGATTTGTTTTGTGCAATGTCGGTTAATATAATCGATAATTCATCAAGCACATCGTGATTGATGGTGTTAGCAGATTTGCCTGCACGATCAAAACCTAATTTGTAAATATTTTCTTCTTCCGTTACTTGCCAGTTTTTGAATTTTGGTTTTGTATTCATATCATTTGAATCCTTTTATATTTCAATTAACGCCGCGCCACCCTGACCACCACCAATACACATGGTGGCAATGCCCCGCTTTGCACCATTGCGTTTGAGCACATGCAACATATGTAATACCAAACGCGCGCCGCTGGTTCCGACGGGGTGACCAATAGCAATTGCTCCACCATCCACATTTAAACGTGCACGATCTAACTGACCAAACGCACTTTTTAAACCTAAATATTTTTTGCAAAAATCGGCATCGTTCCACGCTGCTAAACAACCTAACACTTGCGCGGCGAATGCTTCGTTAATTTCCCAATAATCGATTTCATCTTTGCTGAGATCTTGTTGCTTTAATAATGCGGTAGAAGCATATACCGGGCCTAAACCCATTTCACTGGGATCCAGCGCTTTCCACACCACATCGACTAAGCGCCCCAGCACCGGTAATTGATAACGTTCAATAGCTTCGGCACTCGCTAAAATAACAAATGCTGCGCCATCGGTAATTTGTGAACTATTACCTGCTGTCACCAAACCAAACGGTTTATCAAAAAAGGGTTTGAGTTGGGCGAGTTTTTCTACCGTGGAATCGGAGCGCACGCCATCATCGAATTCATAATATTTACCGGCAGTATCAAATATCGGCGTTATTTCTTCTGCCAAGGTGCCATTTTTTTGCGCGGCGGTTAAGCGTTGATGGCTTTCGACAGAATATAAATCCATCTCCGTGCGCGTAATACCAAAATGATAAGCGACTTTTTCTGCCGTTTGACCCATGGATAAATTAACGATGGGATCACTCAACCCATTAATCAAGGCAATGATCGGCGCTAAATAACCTAAACGAAATTGCAGTAATGTTTTGGCTTTCGCACCAGCAGTTTTAGCACTGCTCCAGTCTGCTAACCATTCCACCATACGTCGATTAAATAATAACGGCGCTCTACTCATCGCTTCGGTACCACCGGCTAATACTAAATCGCAACGGCCACTGGCAATATCCAACGCGGCGTTATCAATCGATTGCAAACCTGAACCACAATTACGTTGCACGGTGTAAGCAGGGACAGCATCGCCACAGCCCATACGTAGAGCAATAATTCGGCTGATATTGGCTTCATCGGGGCTAGGCATAACACAGCCGGTCACCACCTCATCAAAGGCCGTGGGTGCAAACGTTTGCCGTGCCATTAAAGCCCGGCAGGCTTGCATGGCAAGATCAGAGGCCGAAAAAGGGCCTGGTTTTCCACGTGCTTTTAACTGTGGGGTGCGTAAACCATCAACAATATAGACCGGGCGTGCGTAATGGGATGTGGGTTTGAACATGGGGGCTTCCTTTTTGCTTTGGTGCTTAATCTCTAAAAATTACCACTAATTTGCCCCCATGGATAGTGGCAGACTTAAACTGAGTCATCCTGCGCCACTTGAAAGTAAATAAAGCCATTTGTGTCTATTTTACGTTGCGTGCTTGCTATATCACACACGCCAAAAGGATATTTAAATACCGTGCTAAATTGTGCCGAATTAAAGAGCTGCGCCAATTTTTCTTCGAGTTTTTCCCAGCTATCTGACCAATAAATATAGGCGCCTCGGCCTTCGTCTTCGCCGTCTTCAATTTTCCAGGTGTAGTTCTGCTGGGTAATGATGGGTGGAGTGATATCAATTTTATATCGATCACGCCCCTCGTAGCGGTTAATGGAATACGTCGCCCCTTTCAATTGAAACGGCTGTGGGCAGATTACATCTGCCGCCAAACTGCGTAAGGGTATTAAAATAGTGCTAATTACTAACATAAGAGAGAGAAAATTTTTCATAGATGTTTCCTTTTTATTTATTGCGATTAAGAAAATAAGAAATTTATGTTAATGCATAAACTTCTTTAGCAATAATAAATTGGAACATTTATCATGTCAATATGGTATTTATATTAATGTATAAATACATTTAAGAATGGCGAAACAAATTAACGAAAGCTTGCTTGCCTTGATAGTAGATAATAAGAACGGTGACAGCACCGCAGGTGATTAGGCTTAATGTCATGCCCCCTACCAAATACCAATCGTGATGGATAACACCATGGATAAGCGTTATTAATTGGATTAAATTAAAACCACCAAACGTTAACAGCGAAACATTTTGCGCCGCTTTTTCGCGGATGATCTTTATAATTTGCGGCACAAAAAGTACAGCATTTATAAACATCGCAAGGCTAAACAAAAATTCTAATATCATCTGCATGATCGGTTTCCTTTTTATGTCGCATGTGAAAGATAAAATTCTGCCAGCGCTAGATCTAATGGTTGGGTAATTTTAATATTATCCGTACGCCCTTGCACCATTATTGGTTTATACCCTGCTAATTCTACTGCTGCCGCATCATCGGTCACGACCTGGTTATTAGCGATAATCGATTGCAATGCTTTTTTTAATACACCAAAACGAAACATCTGTGGTGAAAAAGCTTGCCACAATTCTTGCCGATCTACCGTGGCTATTATCTCATTATTTTGCCCTATTCTTTTTAGCGTATTGGTAACGGGTGATCCTAATAAACCACCTACTGGGTGGTCGCTTAATGTAGTGATCAATTGCGCAATATCTTGTGGTTGTAAACAAGGCCTAACAGCATCGTGAATTAACACCCAATCCAGCGGTTGCGCATATTGTTCTAACGCAGTAAGACCATTGAGCACGGAGTGAAAGCGCTCTGCACCACCCAGAGTTGTGATAATTTTGGAGTGCTGTGCAAGTTTTAAGTGTGGCCAATGTTGATCGTCTTGCCGTAACACTACCATAATTTTTTCAATGGCAGCGTAGTTAATAAAACAATTCAAGGTGTGTTCGATGATCGGTTTACCTAAGATCGGTAAATATTGTTTTGGAATTTCGGCACTCAGGCGTGTGCCAATACCTGCTGTTGGAATAATCACAAAATAGGAATGCGGTTTCATAAAATGCTATTTCGAAATAACCTGATAAAAAACTTCGCCGGGTTTTACCATACCTAAATCATTGCGCGCATGTTCTTCGATGGCTATTTGCCCACTTTTTAGATCTTCTATCTCGGCCATTAATGCAGTATTACGTTGCATGAGTTGCGCGTTATCGGCCAGATGTATGCTGATCTCGTGTTTAAGTCGCCAGACTTCTGAGATACCACCTTGTTCAAACCAGAGTTTATATTGTAATCCAACAAATAACATGGTGAGAATTACAATTAACGGCTTAATTGTCATTGTTTGATCCTTTACACAAACAGATTCAAGGGCAGCAGAGAAATGTCCTGCGCAAACACGCCATAAATACTTCCCTGTAGGCTCGACTGCCTCATCCCTGATGCAGACGGTTTGCTTATGACATTTCTCTGCTGCCCTTTTTTCATTAAGTTTTATAAGTTTCTAAAAACCTTACTCCCGGCATAAACCGCTTGTGTGCCCAGCATTTCTTCGATGCGCAGCAATTGATTATACTTTACAACTCGATCGGTGCGACAGAGGGAACCGGTTTTTATTTGCCCTGCGCCGGTTGCCACGGCCAGATCGGCTATCGAGGTATCTTCGGTCTCGCCTGAACGATGCGAAATAACCACAGCATAATTAGCTTGCTTCGCCATTGCAATAGCCGCGAACGTTTCAGTTAAAGTACCAATTTGGTTGGGTTTGATCAATATCGCATTAGCGATATGTTGCTCTATACCCTGACTAAAAATTTCGGTGTTGGTCACAAAAATATCATCGCCAACTAATTGTACTGTTCCACCTAAACGTTTGGTTAATGAACTCCAACCCTGCCAGTCGTTTTCTGCCATGCCATCTTCAACGCTGATAATAGGATATTGTTTAATCAGCCCAGCCAGATAATCGACCATTTGTTCGCTGCTAAGTTGTTGGCCTTCCAATTTATAAGAGCCGTTGTGATATAACTCAGAGCTTGCAGAATCTAACCCCACGTATACATCTTTACCTGCAGTCAACCCAGTTTGTTGTATCGCTGTTAAAATCATGTCGATAGCTTGCGCATGTGAATTGAGGTTAGGTGCAAAACCACCTTCATCACCAACTGCAGTGCTCAACCCTGCTTGATGCAAGATTTTTTTTAGGCTGTGAAAAACTTCTACGCCATAACGCAATGCTTCTTTAAAACTGGGTGCACCCACCGGTAAAATCATGAATTCTTGAATATCGAGGTTGTTGTCGGCATGTGCGCCGCCGTTGATAATGTTCATCATCGGCACGGGCATGAGTAATTTTTTGTTATGGCTTAATTCGGCAAGATAGGTAAAAAAAGCTTGTTTGCGATCATTAGCAGCCGCTTTGGCAACCGCCAAAGAAACAGCTAGAATTGCATTGGCGCCCAAGCGCTGTTTGTTGGGCGAGCCATCGAGTTCGATCATCGTCGCGTCGATTTTTTGTTGATCGCTGGCATCTTGTCCCATTAATGCTTTTTGAATTTCCGTGTGAATATTGTTGACGGCTTTTAATACACCTTTACCACCATAGCGTTTAGTATCTTGATCACGCAGCTCGACTGCTTCTTTGGTGCCTGTCGATGCGCCCGATGGTGCGATAGCACGACCCATGGCACCGGAATTTAATATTACATCTGCTTCAACAGTAGGATTACCACGCGAATCTAATACTTCGCGGGCAAGAATGGTTTTGATAGTTGTGGTCATTGTGGGTACCTTATAATTTTACATTTTTACCGAATATTTTTTCAGCCATTTTGCCAACTCAGGCTCTGTCATTATACTTGCTGCAAGTTCAACCATTACAACAACGGCTTCGGTTTCTTCTACCACTAGCTTCCATCCATTTCTTTCGAGAAAGGTTGCCATAGCTACAAATGCAACTCGTTTATTACCATCGGTGAATGGATGATTTTTTGCCAATCCAAATCCATATGCAGCAGCTAAATCGAATAAAGTTACATCATCACCATAAGCAAAAAGATGTTGTGGCCGATTCAAAGCAGAATGTAAAAGGTTCTCTTTACAAGGGCCCAATAATCCGCCAAAACGTTCAACCAGTGCAGCGTTAGCACCATGCAAAAAGGAATCTGACAGCCAAAAAGGTTCTTTCATTTTTTTGATAACTCCTTTAAGGCATTTTTATAGCGCTTACAAACAGAACTGAATATATCCATTTGAGCCGCCAATTCAGGATCATACCCCGACACGCGATAAACGCCTGGCTCTTCTTTCACCAAGTAAAGCTGATCACCCTCCTCTGCACCTAATTCATTTAAAACTTCTTTAGGGAAAATAGCTCCCACCGACGAACCGATCTTACGTAGTTTAATAGTGCTCATGATTTATTGCCTCCATTGTTCAACGTGAATATATGTTATAACATATATTATAACGTACTTTCAATAAAATTGCGAGCTTTAACGGTTTGATCGAGTTCTTTTAATACTTCTAATAATTCGGCCATTTTGCCGAGTGGCCACGCGTTGGGGCCGTCGCTTAACGCTTTTGCCGGGTTAGGATGGGTTTCCATAAAGATACCCGCTATGCCCACTGCTACGGCTGCACGTGCTAGTACTGGGATAAATTCACGTTGGCCGCCAGAGCTGCTGCCCTGACCACCTGGCAATTGCACAGAGTGCGTCGCGTCAAACACCACTGGGCATTTGGTATCGCGCATCACCGCTAACGAACGCATATCAGACACTAAATTATTATAACCAAACGATACGCCGCGTTCGCACACCATCACTTGTTGGTTATTACCTGATCGCGCTTTTTCTACCACTTGTAGCATGTCCCACGGTGCTAAAAATTGGCCTTTTTTAATATTGACGGGCAACCCTTGTTGCATCACTTTTTGAATAAAATTGGTTTGTCGGCATAAAAATGCCGGGGTTTGTAGCACATCGACCACACTGGCTACTTCTTCGAAAGGAGTGTCTTCATGCACATCAGTTAACACTGGCACGCCGATTTTTTCTTTGACTAATTGTAGAATGCGCAAGCCTTCTGCTAAGCCAGGGCCTCTAAAACTTTTTGCAGATGATCGATTAGCTTTATCAAACGATGATTTATAAATAAAAGGAATTTTTAATTTTTGCGTCAGATCACGCAACTCACCTGCTGTATCAAGTGCCAATTGCTCGCTTTCGATCACACAAGGGCCGGCGATTAAAAATAAAGGTTTAGTTAAACCAACTTCAAAATGGCAGAGTTTCATGATGTTTTTTTATGTTGGGCAATTGCCGCTTTAATAAAATTAATAAATAACGGATGACCGTCGCGTGGTGTAGAAGTAAACTCCGGATGAAATTGACAACCAATAAACCATGGATGATCAGGCATTTCAATCATTTCAACCAATTGATTATCGTTCGAGCGCCCGGAAATAATCAAGCCAGCTTTTTCCAGTTTCGGTAATAATTGATTATTCACTTCATAACGATGACGATGCCGTTCATTGATAACGGCTGCACCATACACTTCAAACGTTTTTGTGCCAGGCACTACATTACAAGCTTGTTCGCCCAAACGCATGGTGCCACCTAAATCAGAAGACTGATCGCGTTTCTCAATTTTTCCTTCCGCTGTTTTCCATTCCGTCACCAATGCAATGACGGGAAATTCAGTCGCAGCATTAATCTCAGTGCTATTCGCACCGGGCATCCCGGCACAATGCCGCGCAAATTCTATGACCGCAATTTGCATACCCAAACAAATTCCCAAATAAGGAATTTTATTTTGGCGTGCATATTGTGCGGCTAAAATTTTCCCCTCAATGCCGCGCTGACCAAAACCACCGGGCACGATAATGGCATCAATACCTTGCAACAAAGCAACGCCCTTCTGCTCAATTTCTTCCGAATCAATATAACGAATGGCGATACGTGTGCGTGTTTTTATTCCGGCATGTCGTAAAGCTTCCGCGAGCGATTTATAAGAATCCGCCAAACCCACATATTTACCTACCATGGCAATCGTCACTTCACCTTCGGGGTTTTGATAAGCATCAACCACTTGTTGCCACTCTTGCAAATTAGCGGCTTGCGTCTTGAGATGGAATTTTTCAATCACTAAATCATCAACACCTTGTTGATGCAAAATCAGTGGAATTTCATAAATGAGATCGACGTCCGGCAACGAAATAACACCGTGTTCTTCGACGTTAGTAAACATGGCGATCTTTGCGCGCGCACTGGCAGGTAAGGGATCTTCTGAACGGCAGATTAAAATATCAGGTTGAATACCAATTGAGCGTAATTCTTTTGCCGAATGTTGTGTAGGTTTGGTTTTAATTTCACCTGCAGTCGCAATATAAGGCACTAAGGTCAGATGGATAAATAACGTTTTGGTAGAACCTAATTCAATACGTAACTGACGAATCGCCTCTAAAAATGGCAGTGATTCAATATCACCCACTGTTCCGCCAATTTCGACTAAAGTAACATCGGCTTTTTCACTCGCCGCACGAATGCTGTGTTTGATTTCATCAGTGACATGTGGAATAACTTGCACGGTGCCGCCTAGATATTCACCGCGTCGTTCTTTGCGCAAAACGGTGGCGTAGATCTGGCCCGTGGTAAAATTATTTTGGCGGCGCATTTTAGTGCGCACAAAGCGTTCGTAATGGCCTAAATCTAAATCAGTTTCTGCACCATCGGCGGTGACAAAAACTTCGCCGTGTTGCAGCGGGTTCATGGTACCGGGATCAACATTCAAATAAGGATCTAATTTTAATAAGGTGACACTAAGCCCGCGTGCTTCTAAAATAGCGCCCAGCGATGCGGATGCGACTCCTTTACCTAAGGAAGAGACTACACCGCCGGTAATAAATATATAACATGTCATGGTTCAATCCTAACTGTGCTTAACATCCCATCTTGTAGCCAGCGCAATAATATATTAACTGCATGAGCAGCTACCGCGTCTTCCGGCAGCCATTGCAATAACCCTTCACAAATTTCACCAAACGATAAATCTTTTTGCAAGGCTTGCAAAATCCAAGCATCTTCTTTGCCCAGCACGTTGAAATAAGATTGGATTTCTTTACGCCAAACTACGCAATAGGTTTCTTGTTCTAATAATTCGGCTGCCGGTATTGGTTGATCTGCATTGGCAGCATTCCACAGCGCGAGGGTATTCCACCGTTGTGTTAATAATGCTACCGATGGATGCAAGCTAATTCGCATATCGGGCCATTGATCTTGCGCAACCGCAGCCAAATCATCACGTACCAGCACTGGCGCATCAGGGCCATCGATAGTATCACTGAGTGACCAAATAAACTGTGCTAATTCACTCAGAAAAAGTTGTTGATTATACGGCGCTGCTGTTTTTAAAAATTCAGGGAGATACTGACCAAAAAGATCGATGGAATAATGACGCGATGGATGTATTTCAAGATAGACTACTCTTAGTTTTTCAAACGCCTCTGCTCCCATCACTTTGGCCAAGATAGGATAGTATATATCTAATATTTCGTATAAACGCCAACGATAGCCATTATTGTAAATAGCTAGTCGATCGGCCACTGAACCTTGCGACGGCTCGAATACTTGCGCGTTAATTAAATCATCATTGGTTAATAAATGTGATTGTAGGTGTTGTTGAATATTACGCAACTGGCTCATGTTCTTTACTCCTCTGGCGTAATACTTTTTGG
>JABDBA010000032.1 GCA_013288885.1 Gammaproteobacteria bacterium
TCATAATAATCAGCGGTAATAAGAAAGATCGGAATTGCACCACCAAAATCAAATACACTAATATCGCGGCTAAGGCAAATCCGCCACCTAATGACTTCACAGAATTTTTCATGGTAGAAATTTCACCACGAACATTGGCTGAATAGCCTTCGGGAATAGATGCCTTATTAATCACTTTTTCAACATCACGCGATAAGCCGCCGATATCACGATCTTGCGCATCCATATAAATATCAATGACTGGATGAAAATTAACGTGATCGATTTCAGTAGGCCCGGTGGTTTGGCTAATAGTGGCTATATCTTTTAACGGCAGCGTGCGCTCACGGCCTTCACCACTGATAGGAATATCTGCCAATTGTTGAAAACTAGATGCTTGGTTTTCAGGATATTGCACGCCCATGGGGTAATTGATGCCGGTATCGGGATCAACCCAGATAGTATTAGAATCAAAGGTAGAGCTGCCCACAACGGCGCTGTCTATGTTCTTGACGACATCATCGGTAAAGATGCCTACATCCATTGATTTTTTCCGATCGATGTTAATATTAATAAGCGGTGCATCGAACCGTTGTTGAATGCGTACATCCACGGCGCCGCGTAATTGTTTGAATTGGGGTAACAATGTTTGCGCAAGTTGATAAGATTTTTTAAGATTGGGACCTTCGATTTGCACGTCAATGGGTGTTCTTAATCCTTCATTAATGGCCGACGTTAACAAACCACCCAATTGAACGCCCATTTCGATGTTGGGATATTCTTTTTTAATATTTTCTTGGATAATTTTTGCATAGTACTGTGAAGTATTTTCTCGATCGTCAGTAAGTTCAACATTGAAGAAAACATCTTGCGTACCAACGTTGGGGGTAAAAGCAGCAGGGAAGCCATAATTAACCCCCGCATTGATAATGATCATATTTAGATCATGGGCGGGGATCAGTTCACGCAATTTCTTTTCGATGATTTGGGCAAACGCCGTGGTTTGTTCGATACGCGTGCCGGAGGGTAATCTCAATTCTAACTCAAAATTTCCGGCATCTGCTCTGGGAAAAAGTTCAGTGCCAATAAAAGGTGTTAAAGACATGCCAATTAAAAATAGGGCGACAGCGGTAAATAGAATTGATTTCGGGTAATTCAAAGCATGTGCTAATAGTTTCCCATAAAAAGAGATTACTTTTTTCGTTAATCGATGTATACGAACAAAAAATTGGGGTAAGTGTTCAATGGCAACCGGGTGCAGAAAGCGTGATGCAAATAATGGCATTACCATCATGGCGGCTATGTAAGAGCCGATCATAGCAAAAATTACGGCAATCGCCAATGCGGAAAAAAGAATTTTAACCATGCCGGTTAAAAATACCACAGGAAATAACACAACCAGTGTGGCCAGCGTAGACGCAAACACCGGCATTGCTACTTCAGAAGCACCTTCCAATGCGGCTTGCGGTGCAGGTTTATTAAGTTCCAGTTTTTTACTGATATTTTCTAAAACAACAATCGAGTTATCCACTAATACGCCGATAGATAATGCTAACCCCCCTAGCGTCATGGCGTTAATGGTTTGTCCGGTCGCACTTAACCCTATAAAAGCCGCCAGCAGAGAAAGCGGTAATGAAAGCATGATTCCCAAACTGGCTCTGGGGCTGCTTAAAAATAAAAATATCATCAAAGCCGCAAGCACACCTCCTAATAAAGCTTCTTCCATAATGCTATTGATAGCATGACGGATGAATATCGATTGGTCCGCGACCAATGTTAATTTAGTGCCATTGAGTTCTTTTTCTAAGCCTTTAATTTTTTCTTTGACATTGTCGACTACACTGATGGAGTTGCCTCCCGGTTGTCGGTATACCGGCACATAGACTTCTTGTTTACCATTGATGGTAACAATATTGGTTTGGATTTGTCCCGAATCTTCCACACGAGCAATATCTTTAAGATAAACGGTAACGCCGTTTTCAGCACGCAAGGGAAAATTATTCATGTCGGCAACTTTATCCACGATGCCGTTGCTCATAATTTGATAATCAAAATTACCAATTTTAATATCACCAGGTGGGACAAAGGTGGTGAGTTGTGAAAATATATTTAGCGTAGCAAGAGGAGAAAAATTATATTTTCGCAATTTATCAGGATCTAAATAAACAATAATCTCACGCTGAGTGCCGCCCATGACAGTGGGGGCGATGGCGCCTTCCACCGATTGAATGGTATTGCGCACTTCATAGCGTGCCGTGTCATAGGTGTGTTCGATAGATTGATTGCCACTGACTACTACCAGTGCGAGTGGCACCGAAGCCATGGGGTCAAAAGGCAGTATCAGTGGGGGTTGGGTGCCTGGTGGCAGGTTGCGCAATACCGACATGACCAGCGCCGTTGTTTGGGTGATGGCTGTATTTAAGTTTGAACCTAAGATGAAGTAATTTTTGACAATGCTGACGCCAGTTAAAGACTTAGATTCCTGCCGTTCGATACCAAAGGCTTGTCCGGTATAACGCTCAAAACGTGAAGTCAAATTTTGTGCGACGTCTACGACCGGCATGCCGGCATAGAAAGAAAGAATTTGTACGGCGGGCAGGTTGGCTGACGGCAATAAGTCTTTAGGCATCCTGACCATGGATAGGACGCCGAGAATAATGATAAATAAGCAGGCCACCATGATAAGGTGTGGGTTTTCTACGGCGATGGCGACTATTTTTTTTGGTTTAAAATCAGGGTCGTTCATTTCCCTATATCCTTTCTTGAGCGGACTATTTATTATATATTAACCTGTTTAGTAAATTTTGCCCATTAATAATTTACAGAGCGGCGCGGGTTATATTCCCCGCCGCGTCTTTTTTATGCTGCTATTGAGTTCCGAAGCACTAAGGATTGAAATTAAAAAACTATTGCTGCTAAAGTAGGAATAGAAAGAGGGCGGTTTCAGTTGCGATTTATTAGGAAAAACAACACCAAACTTTCGTCTGCTCTATTTTCGGAATAATGTCGCTAAATCAATTATTTTAGCGAAGTAATTGCTATCAATAACATCATCATGCACTTCAGATGCATGTATAAGCACTGGTTTAATTGAAAAATTCCTGGGAATAGAAAGGTTTTTAATTTTCTCTTGAATCTCAGCAATAACATCATTTCTAATAACATTGCGGCTAAATTTTATTTCAACTAAATAAACGAATGGTTCTTAAATTGGTCATTGCGGATTTTTTGAATATTAGGTTTAATATATTTTAAATAAAAACGGAGATAATTATCACTTAAACGATATTTACTAAGCTTAGAAATGTTACCAGTTTTGATATGCCAAGTATAGTCGCGGTCGATAAAGCCTGAAACTACTAGTTCATCAAGATAACTTGAAGTCTCACTACCTGTTTGTATACTTAATAACTCAGCAAGTTGAGTCTGCTCAAAGTTGTTTTCGCTCAACAATAAAATAATTTTCTCATAGAGTTCACTTTTTTTTCTAATAAAGCAGAAAAAATATAATCGAAATCGTTGAAAAGCAATCCGGATTCCAAAAAGCAAAGTTGCTTAATATTTTCTTCAGCTGAATAACTGGCTTTAATTTCTTCCAGATATTTTGGAACACTACCTGTAACGGCAAGTATCTTAAGTTTTTCGTGAGGGGAACTATTTTTATTTTGTTGCAACCAAAATGAATCACAATCTTTTATAGGTAACTCTTTGAGGTGTAACTTTAGGGCTATCCCCAAGGGGATTGAGACTATAATGCCGACCGAAAAAGATACTGCGCTAGCTAAACAGTCTAGCTCTGTGCTGGCTGCTTATTTACAAGCTTCTCAAGCGCCAGCTATTCAACTCATCAAGAAGGGCAAAGCACCGGAGCGTTTGGTACTGCCTCCGTCGGTTATGCGGTTATTGGCGGATATTTTAGATCAGATGGCTGAAGGAAATGCAGTCACTTTAACTCTGAGTAATGCAGAACTGACTACGCAAAAGGCCGCTGATTTATTGAACGTCTCGCGGCCATATTTGGTCAGCCTATTAGAATTCGCCATGCTGTATTTTGCCTAAATTATTGATTTTATTATAGTTTTTGCTTGGTCTGCGTTCTGGAGAGCGGTCAAAAAATAAACGCCAAGGAATCATATGAGCGTTTAAAGCAAAAAATTAAGAATACCAAGCAGAAGAAATAGCATAGGGATGATAAGATATATTTCTATGCATAATAATAACCATAGATCAGCTTTTCACCCCACTTTTTATCTTTAAAATATTTATCCATATATGTCTTAAACCTTATTGACACCTTGGGCAATAGTTCATAGACTCAATATCACAAATAATGTTAATTGCCGTGATACCCCGTATTGGGGAGTGGAGCAATGTCTTTTTATTAAGGTTTACTTAAAGTTTTTATTGGAATAAGCTATAATTAACTTACAGTAATATAGATTTAAAATGGGAGATAGAAATGGCTACCAAAGAGGAAATTCAGCAAGAAGTCGATGATAACTTTGAGTTTTTCAAAGAAAAATTACCTGAATTAGCTGCAACTCATTTAGGCAAATATGCCTTGCTCCGGCATCAAAAGCTTGTAGATATTTTTGATAGTGCTGGAGATGCCAAAAAGTATGCAGAAGCTCAATATAAAGATGGTATTTTCTCAATTCAGCATATTATTGATGGGATAACTAATTTAGGATATTTTTCTTATGGCATGTCTCTCAGTACAGTTTAACCCCGCAATTGGCCCAGTAATAAAGGCAGTTTTTGGTGATTCAGAAACTCTTCGCACTGCTCAGGCAGATACAAAAATCTCAATGGCATTGACACGGGCGCTGACATCACTTGTATTTCTCCTAATATTGTCCAGAGCTTAAATTTACGTTCAATGGGTAAAAAAACAATAGTTGTTCCTACTGGCCACGGTGTTTCAAACACGTATATCGTAGATATTTGTATTCCGTTTGGTGAGGCCGGACAAAAGGATTCTATGTATATTCTGGAGAATATAACTGTGATGGAGTATCAGGTTAACAATCCTTACTACCAAGGGCTTTTAGGAAGAGATATTCTAGATAGAGGATTTTTTTCCATGGCAAGCTTTGATAAAAGATTTACCTTTTGCATATGATGGAGCAAAGCCGTCAAGTCTACGATCTGCGAATTGGTTCATATTTTACACAAAAACGTAGCATCTCTCACCTGAGGCAACATAGCACCGGGTGAAAATTACACTTTACATGCGTTTGCAAAAAATAACTGGCCAGCGCCATGATCCTTGTGTATGGGATGTATTTGCTGCAATTATTCACGAGGCGCGAACAGGCATCAAGCAACCGTGGTGGGAGTGGACTGCGGTACGCAAAAAGCGGCAAAAGGAAGAACTCAACAAGATGATCGATGTGGGCTTGCGGCAGTTAGACGCGGGTTTAAAGGTAGACCCTAAAAAAGCTTTCATACGAATAAGGCAAAAAATCAAATCCCTAGCAAAATCCAGTCAAAAATGACAATTATTTCCTATAATATTGATTTATTATATATTATAGTCTATAATTGTCATATATGAAAACTATAGACTTCTTTGAAACCCACCCAATTTTCCGCTATGAGGAATTTACTGAATTCATGGCAGAGCAGGGTATTGATAACCCAGCAAATGCCCGACAACAGTTGCAATATCATTGTAAACAGGGGAATTTATGGCATATCCGACGGCTACTCTATGCAGTTAAGCCATTTCCTGCTGTAGCAAACGTGGGTGTTGATCCTTATCTCATTGCCGCTAAAGCCACGCAAGATGCGGTTTTAAGTCATCACACTGCTTTAGAACTTCATGGGTTTGCCTATACTACTTTTGAAACGTTAACTTATTTGACTGCGCAGGCCAGCAAACCTTTTACTTATGAAGATCAAAACTTTAGGTCAGTTCGTTTCCCAACATCATTGCAAGAAAAAAATAAAACCGATTATGGTGTTGATACTATCACAAGGGGCGGTGTCACCATTCGATTAACAAGTTTAGAGCGCACAATAGTTGATATTTTAGAACGCCCCGATTTAGCCGGTGGATGGGAAGAAGTTTTGCGCTCGCTGGAACAAGTCGTCAGTTTTGATGCACAGAAATTAATAGATTATACTTTGATGCTCGATAATGCGACTACGGTAGCAAAGGTGGGATTTTTCCTCGAACAGCGGCCAGAACATCTTGCTGTTCAATCATCTATTACTGATCAGCTATTGCCATATCTACCTACGCAACCACATTATATCGATCGCAGTCAACGCAAAGATGGTAAGTTAATAAAGAAATGGCAATTGATAGTGCCCGCAGAAATATTAGAACAACGATGGAAAGAACCGCATGATAACGATCACTAAAGAAGATTTACAAAGCCAAGCGAAAGCACGTGGTTATCGAGCTGAGATATTAGAAAAAGTTATCCGCTTGCTAAATTTATTAGAGCAATTAAATACTGTGCCTTATTTGCGCGAACGATTAGTGTTGAAAGGCGGCACAGCGATTAATTTGTTTTGTACTAATCATTTACCACGGTTGTCCGTTGATCTTGATTTCAATTATGTAGGTGCTGTTGAACGTAGTGTTATGCAGCAAGAAAGGAATCAAGTTGAATCCATAATTTTAGATGTATGCAGTCGTTTAAGATATGAATTACATCGTCATCCTGGTTCTGCCCATGCGGGTGGCAAAATGGTATTAGAATATCAAAGTTTATTGGGTAACAAAGGGCGTTTGGAAATTGATATGAATTATATGTTTCGCATCCCCCTGTGGGGATCAACTTTGGAATCATCAGCCGATTGGCCTAAAGCTACTCAAACCGCAGTGATTAATAAACACGAACTTGCAGCAGGTAAATTACATGCGCTGCTTGGACGCAAAGCTAGCCGTGATCTTTTTGATAGCCATCAACTATTAACAAAATGGTCGCTTGATTCAACGAAACTACGCACAGCCTTCACCGTTTATGCGGGGATGGAAAGTGAGTCTTGGCAAACGCTAACAGTTGATAAAGTCGATTTCACCGTCAAAGATATTCGCGATCGATTACTACCGGTGCTAAAGCGTACAGAAGCACCCGACACATCTTCAAAAGCAATAAAGCTTTGGGCAGATCGATTGATGGATGAATGCAAAACAAGGCTTGCTTCTGTTTTACCATTTCAGCCACAAGAAATAGAATTTTTAGATCGAATACAAAAACATGGAGAAATCCGCCCAGATTTAATTTGCATTGATGATGCACTTTGCGCACGGATATCGCGGCATCCTTCGTTGTTGTGGCGGGTGGAGCGGAGAGGGAAGTGATAAATAAGGGAATTGTGTCAGATATGGGGTAAAGAATAATAAATTCTTTATTCCATATCTGATACTAAATTCTTGAATCGTTATAATCGTTGATTTTATTCTTTTAGGGCACAAGAGCAAGTAATCTTGCTGTTCAATATATTTGAAAGTTAAAACGAGACGATGCAAATTTGAAAAAACCTAAAAAATATTTATAGGTTAATTACTGGAACAATAATGATTGAACTTCAAACAACAAAAACATTTCTGCCTTATATATTGGGAACCGGTGTTTTAAGTGCGGTATTAGCGGTAATTATTGGTAAATGGTTGGATATTCTTATAGAAAAGCATAAAAATAAAAAAGATAAAGATTATGCAGCTATAAGATTAGCTATTATATTTGAAAATTACGCAATAGAATGCTCAAACTCAATAAGCCGCCATGAAGCTGAGTTTTCTAAAGATTCCCATGAAAGTAAGTCGTGGTCATTAATTAGTATAAAAAATCCAGAGCTTGAAAAATTTCCAGATGATTTAAATTGGAAGGAATTGGATTCTGGCCTTTTATCTACAGTCCTTTCTTATAAAAATGCAATTAAGTTAACTGAGGTCTGCAATTATGGAAATTATTTTAGTATCAGTTATCGTGAGCGCCTTAGTGAATTGCTTGAGATAATTGGATACCACGGATACAGAGCTTGGAAATTATCTAAGAGTTTAAGAAAGGATAATCTCAGAGGGTGGAATAATGCTCTTAACTTAGAGGATACTGTTGAAGGTTTCTTAAAAAGATATCACGATTCTGCGATCAAGCACTCGAAAAAAATAGCAAGATATTATGAAATGGATTCAGTATAATTGTTTTTTAACACTAGCATAGGTTTCTCCCTAGGGTTTTTTTGTGATGTGATTAGGTATAATTTTTCAAATGGTATCTTTAAAGATACTTTATTTAAAAATAAGGTATCAGAATAGCAAAAAACTGTAACAAAAATCCAGTCATCAAACATAGCATTCCAATATGTTGTAATTTAAGCCTTCTAGAGTTCCTTTTTATATATTTTTCATTATCTTGGGCTGTTGTTAATGAGCTTCCACACACAGCGAATGGATATGGTTCTAAAGAAAAAGTTCCTTTAAAAATTAAAATTGTTCCTAAAATGTTGATACCTAATCCAATTAAATTCAGTATATCAGTTATATGCATTTATAGTCCTCGTGCTATTAATTAAATATTTTAAAAAAAAATGACTATACAGGAAGTATAAAGCAAGAACAAAAAACATAGGATGTATGTTTTGATTAATTAAAAAGAAAAGATTATAATCTGCTATATTAAAATATTTAATAGTTACTAGGCGCGAACTAATAATCAACTTAAAGATAATAAAAAAATAGAGGCTCTATGACATCTGTGAATTTTAAGAATACGTTTGATTGGAATACTAGTTTTGAAGATATTAAGGGATTGTTTCATGAGATTATAGGTACTTCTGTAATCGCTGAAAAAAAACAGACGATCGATTGCTATCCACATGACGATATTACTTGGTTGTCAAATTTAACATCTGGTTTAGGTAAGACCAAGAATGAAATCATAACTAGCCTGTTAGGCAGATTTTATTTTAAGTTTGATTCTATTAATGTATTTCATACATGTACACCTGACAGCGTAAATAGTTATTATAATTACGGGTTCAAGCTCTTTGATCTTGATGAAACTAATAAAAAATTTGAGGAATTTATTAATAAATATTATCCATCGGTTAGCAACGCCATAATTGATGATGCTATAAAATATCTAAAACCATATTTTCTAGATCATGAAAAAAGAAAAAACGTCAGTTTGATTTATGATAGCGAATATATACCCGATTTGGTTAAATTTTTTTCGTTAAATAGATACCGTGGCGAATATTTTTCAGCTTTAATAGAAAGAGTTGAAGATTACTGCCCCTCTATAAGAGAGCTTATTTGTTCTTGCAGTATCCCTACTGTTTTTAAGCTCATATTGCCTCTTCATTTCATACCAGAAAATTTTCTATCATCTTTAATGCCTACTATCGCTACAAAATGGTTTTTTTTAGAAAAAACTCCTCTGCTTCCATATAGCCCACCTTTGTCGCTAACGCTCAGTATGAATACACCCATTCCTCCTGAATATATTGATAGCCACGATCATGCTGTTCAATTGTGGGATAGAGATCAAAAACCACGATATTGTGATAAATGCCAGAGAGAAATTGCTCCATCAGTATCGAGCTAGATGTTTTTACTTATGTTTTTAATTTTGGAAATAGACCAGGCCGACCACTATAATTTATTTATGCGGAATTACCCACGCTTTGTCCACGGAGCGGCATGTTTGAAGGCTTGCAAGCGAGGTGGGCAAAGGGTGGATAATTCCGCTTTTAAATTTAACTTGCTATTATAAAAAGTTACTCTGTTAGATTATCTCACAGTCTAGAATTAACTTGACTGTGCGGTTAATTTCCCTATCACCGATCGCCCCTGTTTGATCTGTATCGTCAGATCATGGTTCGGACTGCTCGCGCCATTTTGATAAAATACATCAAACACGTTTTGGTTTTTACTGCTTAGTTCCTCCTCTTGATGAAAAATAAAGTTGATAGTAACTACTTAGCCCATGGTTTAAATTTTCATTTAAACCGCATCATTTCCCTTACGGCGGCTGATGAGACCAATACACCGGTTTTTTTACTGTGATGGTGGGGCACAGGATGCTTGAGGGCATCACGCTAGAGTACTTACTTTATACCTTATTTTTAGCCTTGTTGGCAAGCCGTTTTGCGCGTTGTCGTGCGGCGGTGAGATCATTACGTAACCGCATATTTTCTCGCATGATGTGATCTACTTTTAGTTGTGCTTCTTCTTTTATTTTCTGCACGGAGATTGATTCTTCTGCGACGTTCTTTATCTGGAGTTTAAGTTCATCTCTTTTCTTGAAATAATTGTCCATTACTTCTCCGGTTTGTTTTCGAAATCCGAGTTCTCTCTTGTCCAAAGATGCTTTTTCCTCATCAAATATTGCGCGTTCGCCGTCAAGCTTTAACCGTTCTTCGGCCAAAGCTTTTTGTGCGGCTTCTATCGCCTGATAATAAATAAAAAGAAAAACCACATAACCAATGACGATAATGCCAAGCAAACCTAACATCCACCAAAAAATAGTGATTAATATATTCATCTTAAATAAACCTCCGTTATATCAGGCCTAAAATGCCCCATAGCTTGGCTGACGAGACCAAGCGCATCTTGATAAATAAAACCACGTTGTTGTAATTCATCCATGCGTTGTTGTGCGTAAGTATGGCGTAATCCATGTGCACCATACGACCAACCTAAAATACGTTTGCTTGCTGCGGAAAAACTGTTCGTCCAGTTTTTGCCACCGGCAATGTTATAATATTGAAGGTATTTAATTTTACGGTCATAAACTATAATGGGTGATGTGAAGCGTTTACTTTCTAACTTGATAGCGAGAGCAGGGGGGATCAATACTTCGCGTATTAATCCGCCTTTACCAACTACCGTGTAAACATTTCCTTGCCTGCCGATGAACCGTTGCGGTGACCAAGTGCGGTGCGTGCTGGCTTTACGTTCCTCCCTCCTGCGTAAAGTTAGCAACTCGTGCGCACGTAAACCTGCACTGGCAGCAATCGATGTTGCCAACCGGTTTTTTTCTGTTTGCCTTTGCATGACTAGCTCAATTTGTGCAACGGTATAAGCACGGCTTTTCAGCGCTTGCGTTAATTCCGATTTAATCACCGGCAGTGAAATGCCTAAATGCAATTGGATCGCTTGCCGGTCTTGGTCTAATGTTTTTTGCCCAACACTTTGACCGCGTAATTCCAAATACTGCAATGCTGTTTCCTTTGTCAATCGCCTGAGATCACACAAGCGATTGTCTTTTAGCCACTGCGTTAATGTAGTCAACGCTTGTTGGTAATTCCTTGCCGTACCTAAACTATGGATCTTGCGATCGTCCTTGTTGGTGTGCCGTGCTTTACCAAACTGCAATTTTTTGCGGATAGCATATTCAGCTTGGTCTTTGGCTTTACGAAAACTAGGCATGGTCACCTCCTGCATCGCTATTATCTGTTTTTGCTGTGTCTCCCTTTAGTTCAGGCAATTGGTTCAAGTAACGCATGATAGAAGTGTGTGCCATCTTGATCCGTTTGTATTGTCGCAACCAGGTTGCAAGCTCAGGGTAGCTTGCACCTGCTTGTCGCATGGCGACGAGTTCTGCGCGAAGTTTATTGAGGCGAGATTTTAAATAGGTTTGCTGACGAGCAATCTTTTTATGATCGCGGATTGCTTGTAACGTTTTTTGTGCGTCGAAGTTGTGCATAGTGTCCTCTGCGTAAAAGTGTGGGAAAGGCCGCCCCGCTGTGCTTTAGCGCGCATTTTGCGCGTAAGGCACAGCGGGGCGGGGAAGGCGTAAAAATACGTAGGCTGTTTCATAACGCGCACGAACAGCGTTAATCATTTACAAAATGCTGAGGTAAATTAAGCGGTGAAATTAAAATGAAAAAGACTAAGGCAGAGTTGCAAGTTGCACGCCCTAGGAGGTGCAAATTGCAACTCAAGCGGGATCATCGCCATTGATGAATAGCCCTGCTTGGGGGAGGGTCAATTAGTTATCATCGCACAAGGGATGATGGTACTCGTGTAGGTGCTGAACTTGCTTGATTAGCATCATCCCGTTTATTAATATCACTACAGCAACTTTTGAAAAAGCTATAACACCCACTAAAAAAGCTTTCAAAACAGGTCAATGTAGCGGCACAACCACAAAAACCACCTGAGCAAGTACAGCAGGCATTATTTTCCCGTTTTGATTCTTCAGATACGGGGTTTTGTTTCGATGGTGCAATATTGAGATGCGCATCACGATTAGATTGCGCAGAAACATTGCTGTGAGCAGTGGCCACGGTTGTGGTGGTGTGGTTAGAAACACGTGCAAGACCATCAAGTGCGCTTTGCTTTGTGCTCTCAAGTGCTAAAGCCTTGCGATAATAGTCAGCCGCAGTAACAAGGTTTTTCGTGACACCCTTTCCATTTTCATAAAGTAATCCCACATTAGAGTAGCCCGCAGCATCTCCTTTCTCGCCTGATTTTATCCACCATCGCCAGGCTTGAGGATAATCAGCCGCCTTGTAATACATACCACCAATATTAGTTAAATCAGAACAACTGGTTGCTGTGCTATCAAAAATACGTTTAAGACCATCAATTGCGCTTTTATTAGTGCTATCTAAAACTAAAGCTTGACGATAATAATCAGCTGCAGTGACAAGGTTCTTCGGGAAAGCATATCCATTTTCGTAACCAATAAATCCCACATTGAAGTAGCCATTCGAACATTTTTTTTCCCCTGATTTTATAAAAAACCGCAGGGCTTGATGATAATCGGCCGCAGCGCAGTATAGAGCACCGATATTATTTAGTTCAGCGCCGCTGGCCGCTGGGTCATTAAATATACGTTCATGTTCTGCATTATTTAGTGAAGTAAACATTAAGATAAATCTCCTTTAATATCTGATATTGAAAATATGGATATGTAAATTTATTTTAAACATAAGTATATTGATACCCTGATGATTAAAACCAAGTCATTGATGATTTACGGGTAGCTTATCTTATCAAGATTCACAAAGAAATAAGATTTCTATTGTTTTTCTTGGAAAAAAAGATAATGAAGGATATTTGCTGACAATTTCATCGCTTATCAAAGATTCAGAGTTGCAAGTTGCACGCCCTAGGAGGTGCAACTTGCAACTCATGAAATAACATCATGTCCATTGACCAATAACCCCTCACTTTTGGCCTTTTGGGTATAACGGCTGACTTTGGATTTATGTAAGTTGAGCTGTTCGGCAATTTCATGCTGCTTATAACCGTTCTTCAATAATCCGGCGATTTGGATGTAGGCGTTTTCCTTGATTTCATCCGTGACCCATTGTTGTTTGCCTTCCTTGTTTTTTGTAAGCTTTGCTGTAAATGGTTTAACAGCATCGCCTAATAGGCTACGGGCTTTCTCAAAGTGGATTTCAAATACCGCGCCATCGGTGGCTGAATAATCACTAGGGCGCGATAACGAAAGGATGGTATCAATGGTGTCTTCATGTGCACTAGCACCACGCTGCGTACCTTTTTTACCGGCATGGTGGATAAACAATACTGCGCGGTTTGATGCTCGCATCCGCAATGCCCAGTCCTGCACTGGCCGCCATGATTCGGTTTCATTCTCACGACCACTACGGCAGAGCGTAGCGATGTTATCCACCACAATCAGTTCAATATTTTCAAGGTGGGGATCGATTGCCATTCTACCTGCGATAGTCGATAAATCCGGCATACTCATTGTGGGTTGCAAATCGGGCGTAAGAATATGAAACGGCGCAGCAATTTTTTTAGGGCTAGCCGCCACAATAGCGGCCAACCGTTCTTGCAACATGTTCGCTGGCATCTCACCATCCAGGTACAGCACGCCCCGTGGTTTAGGCGCTTGCCAACGCAAGAACTCACCACCCGAAGCAACCGCATACGCAATCCCTAATGCTACGTGCGTTTTACCGACGCCGCGCGGGGCATAAATTAACGCGATACCTTGTGTGTTTAACCAGGGTGATAAAATATGTTCCCGAACCGGCAATTGCAGTGTGAGAAAATGATCAAGGTTAACAATTTGCAAGCCCGTCGTTTCTTCCGGCTTTTTTGTTGTAGCTTCCCCTAACTCTTCTGCTAGCTCGCTTTGACTCATGTCATGTAATGTCATAAGGCTTCTCCCAAATGAGTGCGCAACTTATCGCGATAAAAAATAACTAAAGGCGCACCGCCCTTCATAGGATTAACAATCACATGCAAAGCCCCGCTGCGTAAAAGCTGAAAGGCCAAACGCTTGATCAACTGCTCATCGCTACCCGTAGGCTCAAGATCAAAAATTAACACCACAATTTCTTGTACCGGCCAGATAAAATGTTCCGGCGCTTCACCTTCAGGAAGCACAAGCACGCTTTTACCAGACAATTGATGACGTTTGGCG
>JABDBA010000033.1 GCA_013288885.1 Gammaproteobacteria bacterium
CGTGATTTCATCACGGCCATGCATCATGATAGAAATGCCTTTAAGGTTCAACAAGATATCGATGACATCTTCTTGCACCCCTTCCAGCGTACTATATTCGTGCAATACACCCGCGATCTTGACTTCAACAATCGCGCAACCCGGCAACGACGACAATAATACGCGTCGTAAGGCATTGCCTAGTGTAGGGCCATAACCACGTTCTAGCGGCTCTAAAATCACTTTTGAACGATTGCGATTTAAAGCGGCTACTTCAATAACTTTAGGAATCAAAAATTTATTAACGCTCGTCTGCATGTAAAAACCTTTTACTTAGAGTAAAGTTCGACGACCAGATTTTCATTAAATTCAGCGGGTAATTCGCTGCGATCTGGGATAGATTTAAAAATACCACTCAGTTTTTTTGTATCAACTTCGATCCACTGCGACTGAGCTCGCTGTTTGGCCAGTTCAACTGCTGCCTGGATGCGGCCCTGACTTTTGCATTTTTCCTTAATTTCGATCACATCCCCTACATTCATTTGATATGAAGGAATGTTAACTATTCTGCCATTCACCATCACGGCGCGATGACTAATCATCTGTCTAGCTTCTGCGCGTGTTGAAGCAAAACCCATGCGATAAACAACGTTATCAAAACGTCTTTCTAACAACTTCAATAAGGTTTCACCGGTGGAACCTTTTTGTTTAGCAGCACTTTTATAATAATTACGAAACTGCCGTTCCAATACACCGTAGATACGGCGTAGCATTTGTTTTTGTCGTAATTGCACACCATAATCAGATAGGCGGCCTTTTTTAGAACCGTGCTGACCAGGAGCAACACTTAATTTACATTTGCTATCAAGCGCGCGTACGCCACTCTTTAAAAATAAATCTGTGCCTTCTCTGCGTGCTAATTTACACGTTGAACCGATATATCTTGCCATTCAGTCTCTGCTCCAAATCTTTTTGATAAATTATTTTTTTAAACTCGACGTTTTTTACGTGGTCTGCACCCATTATGAGGCAACCCTGTTACATCGGTTATTTCACTGATCTTAAAACCTAAAGCGACAAATGCGCGTAATGCAGATTCGCGCCCTGGGCCTGGTCCTTTTACAAAAACAATCAGGCTTTTTACGCCGTATTCGTCACGTGCCACAAGGCCTACTTTTTCTGCAGCGACCTGCGCAGCAAAAGGTGTGCTTTTACGTGATCCTTTAAAACCGGCATTTCCGGCCGTAGACCAAGAAAGCGTATTGCCCTGCCGATCAGTAATGGTGATCAACGTGTTGTTAAACGATGCATTAATATGAACAACGCCATCAGATACAGTACGTTTAGCTTTTTTGCGTGTGCGTACTGCTGCTGTTTTTGCTGAGCCTTTATTGGCTGTTTTTGTCGTTGTATTAGTAGTGGTACTGGTAGCCGCTGTCATTTATTATTCACCTTAATTTTTAACCTTCTTTTCTAACCATTTTACGTGGGCCTTTACGCGTTCTAGCATTAGTACGTGTTCGTTGACCACGCAATGGCAAACCACGTCGATGCCGAATACCTCGATAACAACCTAAATCCATCAAGCGTTTGATGCTCATGGACACTTCACGGCGCAAATCGCCTTCCACCTTATGGGTGGCTATGCCTTGTCGAAGCAGTTCTACTTCAGCTTCAGATAGATCTTTTACTTTAGTTTGGGGATCAACTTTCGCTAGGGTGCATATTGTTCGCGCAAGACTACGACCTACCCCATAAATATGGGTCAGTCCTATTGCTACATGCTTATTCACCGGTATATTAACGCCAGCAATACGAGCCATTTACAAATACTCCAAGTCAGTTATTTAATTATCATACTACCAGCGCAAAGCCGGTTAGCATATCTCAATATCCTAAAAAAATCAACCTTGTCGTTGCTTATGTCTTGCTTCCGGGCAAATAACACGCAGCACGCCATTACGCTTAATGACCTTGCATTTACGACACAGTTTTTTAATGGATGCTCTTACTTTCATGTTGATCACCTAAATTTATTTACAGTTTCTATTTTATGCCCAGTGGGCTAGCTCCCTTAAGGTTGGCTTTTTTGAGTAACGATTCATATTGGTGCGACATCATCAATGCCTGCACCTGCGCCATAAAATCCATGATAACGACTACAATAATCAATAATGAAGTACCACCAAAATTAAACGGTACATGCCAGAAAAAAATCATAAATTCAGGCAATAAGGCCACTAACGTCAAATAAATAGACCCCGCCAGCGTCAATCGGCTCATTACACTATCGATATAACGTGCGCTTTGCTCACCCGGCCGTATGCCTGGGATAAAAGCACCTGATTTCTTCAGGTTTTCTGCTGTTTCACGCGGGTTAAATACCAATGCCGTATAAAAAAAGCAGAAAAACACAATCGCCGCAGTAAATAACATTAAATAAAGCGGTTGTCCAGGGGACAATGCAAACCCAATATCACTTAACCACCCCATATACTTACCGCCGCCAAACCATTGTGCTAAGGTGGCTGGCAATAAGATGATACTGGTTGCAAAAATCGGGGGTATCACACCCGCCATATTAATTTTTAACGGTAAATGGCTGCTTTGCGCGCTGTAGTTATTTCTACCTTGCTGGCGCTGCGCATAATTAACGGTAATACGCCGTTGACCACGCTCTACAAACACTACAAAAGCCGTTACTGCCAATACTATCGCAACAATTAACACTAAACCTAAAAACTGTATCTGCCCTTCCCTCACCTGCTCTAAAGACTTGCCGATAGCAGACGGCAGCCCTGAAACAATACCCGCAAAAATAATCAGGGAAATACCATTCCCTACACCACGTTCGGTGATTTGTTCACCTAACCACATCAAGAATACTGTACCGGCAGTCAATGTCACTATGGTGACAAAATAAAACAAAGGCCCCGGGTTCCAGGCTATGCCTTGGCTCACCAACATCTTTGCCATACCCGTCGCTTGTAAAGCTGCCAAAAACACCGTGCCATAACGGGTGTATTGATTTATTTTACGCCGCCCGGCTTCACCCTCTTTTTTAATCTGTTCCAATGCCGGAGAAACCGCCGACAATATCTGCATAATAATGGATGCAGAAATATAAGGCATGATGCCTAAAGCAAATACTGAGAAACGCGAAAGCGCGCCTCCGGAAAACATATTAAACAATCCGATGACATTATTGGATTGTGAATTAAATAAATTAGCTAACTTAGCCGGGTCTAAACCAGGCACTGGGATATGAGCACCAATACGAAAAACCAGCAGCGCTAATAATACAAATAGCAAGCGATGTTTTAGCTCGCTCAAACCGCCCTGTGATCCTGAAGATCCTGCCCCAACTTTTGCCATTTTTTTCTCTAACCCAAATGGTGGATTGCGACCTACGGTCTAATCCACCCTACAATGTTATTGGTCTTTCGCTAATTCGACTTTGCCGCCGACTGCTTCGATAGCTGCTTTTGCGCCTTTGGTTACTTTAATTCCCACTAAATGCACTGCTTTTTTTAATTCGCCTTGCGCAATGACTTTTACGTTGGTAACACCGGCTTTAACCAAGTGTGCCTTGAGTAAAACATCAAGATTAATCACCTTCGCATCTATTTTTGCTAATTCATGCAAACGTACTTCAGCCGACTTTTTAGCTTTGAGAGAGACAAAACCAAATTTAGGAAGACGGCGTTGGATAGGCATCTGACCGCCTTCAAACCCTAGTTTATGAAAACCACCCGCACGTGCTCTTTGGCCTTTGTGCCCACGACCACAAGTTTTGCCTAAGCCTGAGCCTATACCACGGCCTAAACGTTTAGGAGCTTGTTTTGAACCAATGCCAGGTCTAATTGTATTAAGAAGCATTATTTAACTTCCTCTATTTTTAATAGATAAGGAATTTTGGTAATGATACCACGCATCTCCGGTCTGTCGGTGACTTCTACAGACTGATTTATACGTCGTAGTCCTAAGGTAGCCGCCATTGCTTGGTGCTTAGGCAACCGACCTGAAATACTACGGATTAGCGTTAACTTTATCTTTTTTTCTGGATGTATATGTTTTTTGTTCATGAGCTATTGCTTCATTTCGTTAATTAAGGATTTCGTCGGTTGTTTTACCGCGTTTTTCAGCTATTGATTCTGGCGAAGCCATGCCTACTAAACCTCTTAACGTTGCTTGGACTACGTTAGTTGGGTTAGATGAGCCAATCGTTTTCGCGAGTATGTTTTTTACGCCCAGAACTTCGAACACCGCACGCATTGCACCACCTGCGATAATACCGGTACCGTCGGAAGCTGGTTTCATAAATACTTTGGTTGCACCATGACGCGCAATAATTTCGTGATAAAGTGTTGTACCATTCAATTCGATTTTGATCATGTTTCTGCGTGCGTTTTCCATTGCTTTTTGGATCGCCACTGGCACTTCGCGTGCACTACCACGGCCAACACCAATGCGACCATTACCATCGCCCACTACCACAATAGCAGAAAAGCTAAATACACGACCGCCCTTAACTACTTTAGCATGCCGGTTGACGGCAACTAATTTCTCTTGTAAGCCGTCACTTTTTGTTGTTTGATCGAAAGTTGCCATATTAATAACCTTTAATTAAAACTGTAGTCCGCCTTCTCGTGCTGCATCTGCTAACGCTTTCACACAACCGTGATATTTAAAACCCGAACGGTCGAAAGCAACTTTTGTTAGCCCCGCTGATAATGCACGCTTAGCAATTATTTGACCTACGACCGCAGCAGATTTGATATTACCTGAAGTGCCACCGGCCGTCTTTACTTCTTTATCTAAAGTAGAAGCACTGGCTACTACTTTATCACCTTTAGCTTCGCCCACGATTAATTGTGCATAAATATGCTTGCCAGTACGATTAATGCAAAAACGCACTGCGCCTAGCTCTTTAATTTTCATGCGACCGCGTCGCGCTCTTCTTTGTCTTACAATTTTTTTATCCATCGCCTTTATACCTTCACTTTACTTTTTCTTGGTTTCTTTTAATTCTATTTTTTCACCTGCATAACGCACGCCTTTACCTTTATAAGGTTCAGGTGGACGATACGAACGAATTTCAGCCGCTACTTGCCCTACTAACTGTTTACTAAGGCCTTTAATGACTACTTCCGTTTGCGTCGGTGTTTCAATAGTAATACCGTGTGGAATATCATAGTTTACCGGGTGCGAAAAACCTAAGGTAAGATTCAATTTTTTACCTTGTACCTGCGCACGATAACCAACACCGATTAATTCTAATTTGCGCTCAAAACCATGTGTCACGCCGATTATCATATTATTAATATTGGCGCGTGCAGTACCTGAAATAGCATCAGCAACAACAGTTTCACCTTGTGCCACAGTACGGAGGATATCTCCTTCGTGCGATAGCTTAACAAGATCGTGTGCGCGATACTCTATCGTACCTTTGCTGCCTTTGATAGTTAAATCTTGCCCTTTGAGTGTAATAGTAACACCTTTTGGCACTGTAATCGGATTTTTTGCAACTCTTGACATAAAAATATCTCTGGTCCTGAATGTTCTCGTTTAAGCGACTAACCCAATAATTTCTCCGCCCTGCTTGAGCTCGCGCGCTGCTCTATCCGACATGACCCCTTTTGATGTCGATATAATAGCGACCCCTAGCCCTCCTAATACCTTAGGCAATTCATCACATTGTTTATAAACTCTTATACTAGGTTTACTGACTCGCTTTAGCATCGAGATAACAGGTTTACCTTGATAGTAGTTCAAAACAACGGTCAAAGTTTTTTTACTTTTTAATGCTTTAGCTGAAAAATCAGTAATATAACCTTCTTCTTTAAGAAGTTTCGCAATAGCGATTTTCATCTTAGAAGCAGGCATTTGAACTTCTTGTTTCGCAACTGCTTGCGCATTTTTAATTCGCACGAACATGTCGGCGATGGGATCTTGCATACTCATAAATTGTGCCTCTACCAGCTAGCTTTGACTAGACCAGGAATATCTCCGCGCATTGCATGAATTCTTAACATGCTCCGCCCCAAACCAAACTTACGATACACGCCTCGTGGACGCCCCGTCAAACGACAACGATTACGATGTCGGATCGGGCTCGCATTACGCGGCAACATTTGTAATTGTTGCTGTGCTGTCCAGCGCTCTTCATCACCCAGGGTAAGATCCCGAATAATGTTTTTCAGTTGTGCGCGCTTTGCAGCATATTTTTTTATGAGTCGCGCCCTTTTTTTCTGACGCTCGACTACCGAAGTTTTTGCCATAGTTCGTTAATCCTTAAAGGGGAAATCAAAAGCGGCCAATAAGGCACGACCTTCTTCATTGGTTTTTGCAGTAGTGGTGATGGTAATATCCATACCACGTATAGCATCAATCTCATCATATTTTATTTCAGGGAAAACAATCTGTTCTTTAATACCAAAACTGTAATTACCCTGACCATCGAATGAACGCGCACTCAAACCGCGAAAGTCACGAATTCGTGGAATCGCAATACAAACGAGGCGTTCTAAAAAATCATACATGCGTTTTTGGCGCAAAGTTACTTTGCAACCCACCGGCCAACCTTGACGAATTTTGAAACTCGCCACCGATTTTTTAGCATGAGTTACTAACGCTTTTTGGCCCGCGATTGCCGTCATATCAGCAACTGCAAATTCAACAGTCTTTTTGTTGCCAACAGCTTCGCCTACACCCATGTTTAAGCTGATTTTAGTAATTTTTGGAACTTCCATTACACTTTTGTAGCCAAATTTGTCCATCATTTTTTTGACGACGGTTGTGTAATAAATATCTTTAAATCTTGCCATGATAGTCTCTATATTCAGTATTTTATATTTCAATAATTTCTTTATTGGATTTGAAGAAACGTACTTTACGACCGTCATCCAATGTCCTAAAACCAACCCTGTCTGCTTTCTTTGTCACCGGATTAAAGATAGCCACATTTGAAATGTGTACCGATGCTTCTTTGGTGACAATGCCACCTTGAGTGCCCGTGCGTGGATCAGGTTTAACATGCTTTTTAATCAAGTTAGCACCTTCAACAACGACACGTTCTCTGGCAGGTAATACTTTTAAAACTCTGCCACGCTTACCTTTATCTTTACCGGTCAGAAGTATCACTTCATCATCTTTTTTAATTTTAAACATACAATTTAACCCTTGCTCTTATAATACTTCAGGCGCTAATGAAATAATCTTCATAAAGCGTTCACTACGTAATTCACGTGGAACAGGTCCAAACACACGAGTACCTATCGGTTGCAATTGTGCATTGAGTAAAATAACCGCGTTGCTATCAAAGCGCAGCAATGATCCATCGGTCCTACGTACGCCTTTTTTGGTACGCACCACAACCGCGTTTAATACCTCACCCTTTTTCACTTTACCACGTGGTATTGCATCTTTCACGCTGACTTTAATAACATCGCCAATACCTGCATAGCGACGTTTTGAACCACCGAGAACTTTTATACACATTACTCGACGCGCACCGCTGTTATCGGCCACATCAAGTTCGGATTGCGTTTGTATCATGATTTATGCCTTTTTATACCTTCTGCCCACTGGTTTCCAAAACTTTAACCAGTGTCCAACTTTTATTTTTCGACAAGGGCCGCCCTTCTTGAATAACTACTAGATCACCTATTTGACAAACATTATTTTCATCGTGAGCAAATATCTTAGCTCGACGTGTCAAATACTTGCCATATTTAGGATGTTTTACTTTACGCTCAACAAGAACGTTAATCGTTTTGTTCATCTTATTACTGACGACACGCCCTGTTATGATCCGTGTTTCTTTGATTTGTTCACTCATGATGCTTGACCCGTTTTCGTACCTTGTATCGTTTTAATCTGCGCAATTTTACGTCTTACATTTCGTAAATTATGGGTTTGTGTAAGTTGACGTGTTGCTTTTTGCATACGCAAATTCAATTGTTCGCGCCGTGATGCAATCAGTTCTTGTTGCAAATCATCTGCGCTTTTTTCTTTTAACTCACTAAATTTCATTATAACACCCCTCGCTGTTCAAACTGTGTTCGAACTGGTAATTTAGCCGAAGCTAGAGCAAAAGCTTCACGGGCTACTTCTTCCGTAATCCCTTCCATTTCAAAAAGTACACGGCCTGGTTGCACTAAAGCAACCCAGTATTCCACATTACCTTTACCACTACCTTGACGAACTTCTAAAGGCTTTTGGGTAATTGGCTTATCGGGGAAAATGCGTATCCACACTTTGCCACCGCGTTTGATATGACGTGTCATAGCACGGCGCGCCGCTTCAATCTGACGAGCGGTAATGCGACCATGATCGATCGTTTTCAAACCATATTCACCGAAACTAATTTTATGGCCGCGTGTAGCAACACCTTTGTTGCGCCCTTTAAATTGTTTGCGATATTTCGTACGTTTAGGTTGTAACATAACTACGTTCCATTAATCTTTAGCTTTGGTTTCTTTATTTACTTTTGTTTCTTTGTTTGGTCTACTTTCTCTGTGTGATCTTTCTCTGCTATCTTTCTTAGGTTTTCTTTCTTCCGTTTTTTGTTCAACAGGCGCCGCAAACATATCTTTCTTTAAAACTTCGCCTTTGAAGATCCAAACTTTTACGCCAATAATACCATAAGTGGTTTTTGCTTCGGCCAAACCATAATCGATATCAGCACGAAAAGTATGTAATGGCACACGGCCTTCACGATACCATTCGCTACGCGCAATTTCTGCACCACCCACGCGGCCGGATACGTTAATCTTAATACCGCCAGCCCCTAAGCGCATCGCACTACTCACCGCACGTTTCATCGCTCTACGGAACATAACACGACGTTCTAATTGTTGCGCAATACTTTCAGCAACCAACTTAGCATCCATTTCTGGTTTTTGAACTTCTTCGATGGTCAAACGCACCGGTACACCAATGATACGACCAACTTGTTCACCTAATTTTTCGATATATTCGCCCTTTTTGCCAATTACCGTACCTGGACGTGCCACCTGAGCAATAATATGTGCATTTTTAGCAGGTCTTTCTACGATAATACGGCTAACACCCGCTGGCGCTAGTTCTTTTTCTAAAAACGTGCGTGCTTTGAGATCAGCCAATAATGTATCTGCATAATCTTTACCTGCACAATACCATTTTGCCGTCCAATCTTTAACAATTCCTAAACGTATACCCGTCGGATTTACTTTGTGTCCCATATATTATTTATTCCCCTCATCATCTGACACTTTAACCGTAATATGACATGTTGGTTTAAGAATGCGATTACCGCGACCTTTAGCACGTGCGTGCATACGCTTGTAAGTTGCAGCCTGATCAACAAAGATAGCTGAAACTTTCAACTCATCGATATCAGCACCAGCATTATGCTCAGCATTAGCAATAGCAGATTCTAAAACTTTTTTTATCATTCCCGCGCTTTTTTTCGGGCTAAAGGTTAATAGTTCAAGTGCTTTAGCAACTTGCATACCACGTATTTGATCGGCAACCAAACGACATTTTTGCCCAGACATACGTGCTGATTTTAATTGTGCTACGACTTCCACTTTATATTAACTCCTCTACTTTACTTTTTAGATTTAGATTTCTCATCAGACCCACCTTTGGCGGGAGCTGCTTCACCTGGCTTGGCTTTTTTATCAGCTGCTCGATGTCCACGAAACACACGTGTAATTGCAAATTCACCTAACTTATGACCCACCATATTTTCGGTCATATATACCGGAACGAAATCACGGCCATTATGCACCGCAATGGTCAAACCAATCATATCGGGCACTACCATTGAACGTCTTGACCACGTTTTAATGGGGCGTTTAATACTCGCTGCTTGCGTCACCGCAACCTTTTTAGCGAGGGGGATGTCGACAAATGGACCTTTTTTTACTGAGCGTGGCACGCTTTTATCCTCTTGTTAAATTTTTAGCCTTAAATACCAGATATTTAAATAAAATACTACAAAAAATGAATATATTTTTTACTTTTTACGCCGCTGTATAATCATACCACGGGTACGCTTGTTATTGCGCGTCTTATATCCTTTAGTTGGTTTGCCCCATGGGCTGACCGGATGACGCCCACCTGAGGTTTTACCTTCACCACCACCGTGTGGGTGATCAACAGGGTTCATAGCCACACCACGCACGGTTGGGCGTATGCCTCTCCAGCGCGTAGCACCTGCTTTACCCAACTGCAATAAATTGTGCTCTGTATTACTAACTTCACCAATAGAAGCTTTGCAATCAATAGCCACTTTGCGCATTTCACCTGAACGCAAGCGTATAGTAGCATAATCCCCTTCACGTGCAATCAACTGCGCCGATGCACCTGCACTTCTTGTTAATTGTGCCCCTTTACCAGGCTTAAGTTCAATAGCGTGAATAGTGCTGCCCACAGGTATATTACGAATAGGCAAACAGTTCCCTACTTTAATAGGAGCATCTGCGCCTGAAACTACTTCCATGCCTGCTTCCAACCCTTTAGGGGCAAGAATATAGCGACGCTCACCATCTTTATATAATACTAAAGCAATATGAGCTGTACGGTTTGGATCATACTCAAGCCGCTCAACTTTACCTGCAATACTTACTTTATCACGTTTAAAATCGATAAGCCGATAATGCTGCTTATGACCACCACCTTGATGGCGGGTGGTAATACGGCCTTGATTATTACGGCCCCCTTTTCTATGTTGTGATGCAATCAAGCCAGCGTGCGGTTTACCTTTATGCAAACCATCGCGTGTAATTTTGATTACAAACCGACGCCCTGGTGAAGTCGGCTTAGATTTAATTGCTGTGGTGGCCATCGTAATTTCCCCGAAATATTCTTCTATTATTTAGTGCCCATAAAATCAATGTCATTACCTTCTTCTAAAGCGACATACGCTTTTTTCCAACCTTTACGTTTGCCAAGTTGTTGTTTAAATTGGCTCACTTTACCACGAACATTAACTACGCGCACGTTTAAAACTTTTACATTAAAAATAAATTCTACGGCTTGTTTGATTTCTAGCTTATTTGCATCGGTTGCCACTTTAAAAATAAAGTGCCGATGTTTTTCACCAATAATCGTGCCTTTCTCAGACATGTGCGGTTGCCTGATAACTTGCAGCAAACGCTCTTGCGCTATCGTTTGTTTTAATGGTTCGCTCATGCCAAGTTCTCCTCAATTTGTCGCAGCGCAGGAACGGTCATTAAAACATTGGAATAATGCAATAAACTTACCGGATCAGTGGCTACTACGTCACGCACATCAACATGCGGCAAGTTGCGCGCAGCTAAATAAATATTGTTATCAACTTCATCTAAAATTAACATGACTTTATCGAGTTTCATGTCTTGCAATTTCTTCAATAAATCACTGGTTTTGTGCGTTTTAACTTCCATCGTTTCAATTACCAACAACCGCCCTTGACGCAGCAACTCAGAATAAATGGATCGCATAGCACCTTGATACATTTTACGGTTAACTTTTTGCTTATAGGATTGTGTCTGCGCAGCAAATGTAACACCACCTCCACGCCAGATAGGGCTGCGGATAGTACCTGCACGCGCTTGACCTGTGCCTTTTTGCTTCCATGGTTTTTTACCACCACCACGCACGGCTGCACGGTTTTTTTGCGCATGAGTACCTTGGCGTCCAGCTGCTAAATAAGCTGTAACCACTTGATGGACCAAAGGCTCATTAAATTCTTGGCCAAATACTTTATCAGAAACTTGTATTTCTGCTTCTTTGGCATTTTTACCGCTTGATTTGACTAAACTAAGCTGCATTATAATCCGCTCCACTCTGCTTATTTTTTGCTGTCCGCATGTTTTGATGAATTTTTCTTACGCACGGCTAATTTTACAATAACATCAACACCCGGTGCACCAGGAACCACGCCTCGCACTAATAACAAATTGCGTTCGGTATCAACCCGAACTACATCTTGCGATTGGATAGTAATTTGTTTATTACCCAACTGCCCTGACATTTTTTTACCCTTAAATACGCGACCCGGTGATTGTCTTTGACCAATAGAGCCCGGTGCACGGTGCGATAACGAATTACCGTGTGTGGCATCTTGCGTAGCAAAATGATAGCGCTTAATAACCCCCTGAAAACCCTTACCTTTGCTAACGCTGGTTACATCTACTTTCTGGCCTGGTTGAAATAAATCTGCTTTTAGTTCTTTACCAACTTGCATATCAGCGATTTCTTTACTATCTAAGGTGAATTCCCATAAGCCACGACCTGGTTCTACATTCGCTTTAGCATAATGCCCAGCCAATGCTTTAGATAGATTTCTAACCCGACAAGTACCGGTAGTTACTTGAATAGCATTGTAACCATCGATTTCTTGTGTCTTAACTTGTGTTATACGGTTAAGTGCAATTTCAATTACCGTTACAGGAATTGAAATACCTTCTTCCGTAAAAACTTGTGTCATCCCACATTTTCGTCCCACTAAACCAATTGCCATTTTCACACCCTCAATTTTTAGTCTACGCTAATTTGAACATCAACCCCAGCGGCCAAATCCAACTTCATTAATGCATCGATAGTCTTGTCCGTTGGAGCAATAATATCAATCAAACGTTTATGTGTACGTATTTCGTATTGATCACGCGCGTCTTTATCGACGTGGGGCGATACCAATATCGTAAAACGCTCTTTGCGAGTCGGTAAAGGTATAGGCCCACGAATTTGTGCACCCGTACGTTTTGCCGTCAAGACAATTTCT
>JABDBA010000034.1 GCA_013288885.1 Gammaproteobacteria bacterium
AGTAAAACACTGTAAACTTTCTAACGAAGCTATCAACGCTAAATGGCTAAAGATGGCACAAGCATCCGACAAATCTGCTGCTCGTTTAAGCCCTACTGATAGAAACAATAGTACTAATCATTTTTTTAGTAATACTGATGGAAACGCTCCCTTCTTTAAACCCGCATCTGTAGCAGAAACTCCTGATGGCCCTATAAAAGAATTTGCCAAGAAAGCGTGGAACAATGCTATGACAGTCAAAATTGCTTCTCAAACTCCTTCATCCCCTCCCCCATCAAAATTTTGTTGTGTAATCTCATAGTAGCCCACGTCGGCCCGCCACACTTAGGCCGACGTATTTTTGCCAAAACTAAAAAATTAAGCAAATCCTTAAGGTTTTCTTAAGATGACTCTGTTATTATTAAACCCAATGAATATTGCAAATCATACATTTAACCGAGGCGTCCTATTATGTTTAGTCAACAAGATATAAAACTTCTCGAACAAATTAATACAAATTTAACACGACAGCTTACACCAGGAAATGCAAAGAAGCTTGGGTCAACCAGTGGGCAGGCGAAAAACAAACACATTAATTTTTTGGCGAGGCTCGGTAGCTACAGTCAGGCGATGAGGAGGGCTATTATACAACAACAGAAGATCGGAAGATCACCACAAGCTTTTGTAATATCGTATTTAAAAGCCCTTATAGACCGGCATAATATTCTCTTTCCATCTGAATTCAGCGACAACATACATCTACTCCTTATAGACCACGCTGCAGGTATTATGCGGACAATGGAATGTTTCAAAGAAGCAACATCATCTGAATCAAATGATAAAAAAGTTACTGAAAATAGGGGAATTAATGCTGACATCTTTATTAATGATATTTACAAAGCAATACAAAAAACTGCTAAAGAAGCAAAGCAAGAAGAAGACAATAAAGAAAAAATCCGTCTCTTCAAAATTAACAGTAAAACACTTATAACAAATTTATCCGAAATAATTGCTAATGAACGCCGTGAATTGACGGAGTGCGATTTAAAATCCAAAGCTGCGCAAATGCAATGCGAGGCATTGCAACAACAACTTGTTCATCCAACTACCAAAGCAGCGATTGTAGAACAACAAATTTTAGAAAAAAAGGTAGCTATAGCAAAATTAAATCTGCAAAAAGGTCAATTAACCCCAATCACACAAGCAATTGATGCGGTTATAACTTATTTAACTAGATTGCAGGGACTCTGTGACCAGCCTTATTCATTCAACTACAAAACCCTTGACGCGATAACGAGTTATACGCGTGAAGATGGATTACTCACCTCCGCCTTGCGGAAGGTTATTGAACAACTGAACGAAACTCAACAGAAACAATTAGCAACAGCAATGATAACATTTAAAACTTTCATGCCAATTTCACTGCAACAGTGGGTGGAAGATTTATTGCAAAAACTGCAAACCCAAACTCAGTCTGTACAACCCGATGAAAAAATGGGCGCAATAGCTGCCCTTGCTGCACCGACAATTGGGCGTCATCCATCTACACTACAAAGAAGAAACAGCTATCCGGTTTATACTCCTAGAGGCAACTATTTGGATAATGTACACCATGTCGAACAGCCTGAGGCTAAATTAGATGGCGATAAAGGGGTTGCAGCAGCTGCGATAAATATCCATCTTCCAGGCCCCACCAGTGCAAGCCATGGTTTCGTACCAAATGCCAGTGTCGCAACCAAGCCACTATTCCCACCACTGCCTATTCAAAACCATGTTAATCCCACAACTCTAGTCCTTTCCCAAAATAGTACCCCTCCTCGGCCCCGCCACACTTAGGCCGACGTATTTTTGCCAAAACTATAGTATTCCCCCTCCTACCTATGATAAATATGAACGCCCAACCTATTTAAAAGAAAAGGGCGGTGTCATGAACAATAATACAGAACCTTTTATCCCCGCATCGCAAAATTTACCTGAAATCACCCTTAAAGGTATTATCTTAGCCATCTTGCTGGCTGCCTTATTAGGGGCGACCAATGCGTATTTGGGTTTAAAAATCGGTTTGACCTTATCCGCCTCGATTCCCGCTGCCGTTATTTCCATGGGCATTTTAAGCCTGTTTAAAAAATCAAATATTCTTGAAAACAATATTGTACAAACTGCCGCTTCCAGTGGAGAAGGTATGGCCGCTGGCGTAATCTTTATTCTACCTGCCTTAATCATTTTGCATTATTGGCAACATTTTAATTATTGGGAAACGACTCTGCTGGCGATGACCGGCGGTGTTTTGGGGGTATTTTTTTCGGTACTGTTGCGCCGTATTTTGATTGGCGATAGAACATTGCGCTTCCCCGAAGGTGTGGCCATCGCGCAAGTACTCAAAGCAGCGAATAAAAAAGCCGGGGATTTAAAACATTTGGTGATGGGCGGCGCTATTGGCGGTACTATCACTTTAGCGCAAACGGGGTTTGAGATCATTGCAGACAGTATGCCTGCCTGGTTCAAAACATCGAATGTGATTTATGGAATGCAAATTGGCTTTGAACCAGCACTCATCGGCGCGGGCTACATAATTGGCATTAATGTTGGCATCAGTATTCTACTCGGCCTTTTTATTGGTTGGGGTTGCGGCATTCCTATTTTAAGTTATCTGCATGGCTTTCCTGCCACCGATAGCGCTGCGCACGCGGCTATTCATGTATGGCAATCGCAAACGCGTTATATCGGGGTAGGTGTGATGATGCTCGGTGGTTTTTGGACGCTGCTAACACTGGTTAATCCGATTCGTCACGGATTGCAAGCTTCTTTTTCTTCGATTAAAAAAATGCGTCAAGACGGCGGCTTTAATTCTATTATTCGCACCGAACGCGACATTCCCATTCATTATGTTTTATTCGGCATTGCGGTGTTATTAATTCCTATCACTTATTTTCTATATCATTTTTTAAGTAATGCGAATTTACCTTTTATTCATACTTCAATGTGGTTGCCGTTGCTGGTTTGTTTTATCTTTGTGCCTATTGCCGGTTTTGTATTTTCTTCGTTGTGCGGTTATTTTGCCGGTTTAGTGGGGTCAAGTTGTAACCCACTTTCATCGCTAGCACTTTCTGCTTTATTACTCGCTTCGTTAATATTAATTCTTTTATTTGGTTTGCAAGCCCAACATATTGTTGGCGATACGCAACGCTTAGCTGCTGCAGCTTGTGCGGTATTAATTACGACTATCGTCACTTGCGCTGCTGCGATTACCAACGATACCATCCAAGATCTTAAAACTGGACAGCTTGTCGGTGCAACACCTTGGAAACAACAACTGATGCTGATCTTAGGAACCATCGTCGCGGCATTAATAATTGCACCGGTATTGGAATTACTTTTTAACGCGTATGGCATTGGCGATGTCATGCCACGCGCTGGTATGAACCCCGCGCAAGCATTAGCTGCACCACAAGCCATGTTGATGGCAACGATTGCGCAAGGTGTGTTTACCCATAACTTGCCGTGGACAATGATCTTCATCGGTTTTGTTATTGCTGCGGTTTGTATCGTTGCTGATCGTTATTTAAAAACCAGAGGGCAGAGTTTGCCCGTCCTCGCTGTAGGCTTTGGCATTTATTTACCCGCTAGCGTTTCGGTAGCCATGGGTGCGGGTGCTATCCTTTCTTGGCTGGTAAAAAGAAATTTGGAAAAACGCAACTTGCCAGAAGCAGAACACGGAACTCGTGAACAAAGAGGTTTAGTGATCGCTTGTGGTTTGATTGCTGGCGCATCATTGATGGGAGTGCTTCTCGCTATTCCGTTTACGATTATGTTATCGACCGATGCACTGAAATTAGTCGGTGATAGTTTTACACCCATTGCCAACACACTGGGTTTTGTTGCGGTTTTTGGCTTGTTGTATTGGATTTATCATGCCACGTGTAAACATAAATAGTAAAATGCCATGACCACTTTTTACAATTATTTTTTAAATAAAACACACACCAAAGCATTACCCAATCAATGGGATATCATGGCTTTGGTTTTAGTATTAAGCGCCATTGCACTGTTAGCGTGGGGTGCGCGGCAAATGGGTGCGCCTTATCAAATTGGTCAACCATTACCGATTTCATTGGATCCCAGTCATTTACCTAATTACGCATTACTCAGTATCATGCGCATGTTAATTGCGATGTTTTTTTCATTGCTATTTACTTTTACGATTGGCACTTGGGCAGCTAAAAGTCAGCGCGCCGGGCAAATTTTAATTCCTTGTATTGATATCTTACAATCAGTGCCGGTGTTAGGTTTTTTATCTATTACTATCACGGCATTTATTGCTTTGTTCCCCGGCAGTCGCTTAGGGCCAGAATGCGCGGCAATTTTTGCGATTTTCACTGCGCAAGTATGGAATATGGCGTTAAGTTTTTATCAAAGTCTACGCACCGTACCCGTAGAATTAAGAGAAGCAGCGGATATGTTTCATCTTTCCGCGTGGCAACGTTTTTGGCGTGTGGAAGTACCATTCGCCATGCCAGGGTTATTGTGGAACATGATGTTATCGATGTCGGGCAGTTGGATTTTTTTAGTGGCTTCTGAAGCCATTACGGTTGCGAATCAACAAATTACTTTGCCTGGTATTGGGTCGTATTTAGGTTTAGCAATTGCTCACGCTGATCTGCGTGCAGTGGGTTATACCATTATCACGGTTTTGATCGTTATTTTTCTTTATGATCAATTATTATTCCGGCCTTTGTTAGCGTGGGCGGATAAATTTAAAGCGGAATATACCGCACAAGAAAAAACGTCGCGCTCTTGGGTCACTATTATTTTACAACGCACACGTGTATTGCGCTATTTGGGTCATGCTTTCAATTGGCTGAGCGATTTTTTATTAAATCTTCGCAACACGCATAAAAAAACACAAGTACCACGACTACCATTGTCCCCTTTGTTAAACCGCAGTATAAATATCGTATGGTATTCAGGATTGATAATCCTCGTTGTTGTCTGCGCAACGATGTTAATTCGTTATGTCATTCAGCACGTGCCGATGCATGAGTTGCTGCACGTATTTGTATTAGGAGGCATCACGGCTTTGCGTATTTTAGCGGTCGTCATTATCAGCACCGTGATTTGGGTACCAGTAGGCGTTTGGGTCGGGTTACGTCCTAAAATTGCCGAAGTGGTACAACCGATTGCGCAATTTTTTGCGGCCTTCCCGATGAATGTATTATTTCCCGTGGTGGTATTAGCTATTTTACGCTATAAATTAAATGTGAATATTTGGGTCACACCGCTCATTTTGCTGGGCTCGCAATGGTATATTTTGTTTAATGTGATCGCAGGCGCTTCGGCATTGCCCAAAGATCTTAAACAAGTGGCCGATAATTTTGGTATTACCGGTTGGCGCTGGTGGCAGCGGCTTATTTTACCGGCGATTTTTCCGTATTATATTACCGGCACGATTACGGCGATCGGCAATGCGTGGAATACCACCGTGATTGCAGAAGTGATAACTTGGGGCACTACGACTTTGACGGCTAAGGGCTTGGGCGCTTATATTACCCAATATACCAATACGGGTGATTTTCCACGGGTGGCATTAGGGATGGGTGTCATGAGTATTTTTGTTTTAGTATTAAATCGTCTAATATGGCGACCAGTCTACAATTTAGCGCAAGCGCGTTATAGGTTAGAATAATTTTTATTCCCCCCTTTGAAAAAGGGGGGCTAGGGGGGATTTTCCCGATGATGCCACAAACTATTATTGACATTCGAAACATCAGCAAATCGTTTCAAAAAGCGGAACACCAAGATCTGCTAGTGCTCGATGACATCGAGCTTGAAATCTTTGAGGGTGAAATCGTTGCCCTGTTAGGAAAATCCGGCTCCGGTAAATCGACGCTATTGCGCATTATTGCCGGGTTGATTAAACCCAGTGGTGGTCAAGTTATTTATCGTGATAAACCTGTTGCTGGCCCAGCGCAAGGCATGGCCATGGTGTTTCAAAATTTTGCGCTGATGCCTTGGCTCACCGTATTACAAAATGTAGAACTGGGTTTAGAAGCATTAGGAGTACCGCGCGCAGAACGTCGTGCGCGAGCTTTAAAAGCGATCGATATTATCGGTCTTGATGGTTTCGAATCGGCATTCCCAAAAGAATTATCCGGTGGAATGCGACAACGCGTTGGTTTCGCGCGCGCGCTGGTTGTTAATCCTGATATTCTATTGATGGACGAACCTTTTTCTGCGCTCGATGTATTGACTGCTGATAACCTGCGCAGCGATTTATTAGATCTTTGGCAAACTAAAAAAACCAATACCAATTGTATTTTATTCGTAACACATAATATCGAAGAAGCGGTGTTGTTAGCTAATCGCATTATCATTTTTGGCAATGACCCAGGCTCCATTCGCGCTGAATTAAAAGTGGATTTAGAACACCCCCGTAATGAACAAGATTTACCGTTCCGCAAATTAGTCGATCAAATTTATACTTTAATGACCACCCGCTCACCCGAACACAAAGATTTGTCGCGTGATGATCTGGCTAAAAAAATTGATATGGGTTATCGCCTGCCAGATGCAGACATTTCAGAATTAACCGGTTTGCTAGAAACCATGGAAGACCCAGAACATAAAGGTCGTATTGATTTACCCGAAGTGGCGGAAACATTACATCTTGATATCGATGATCTTTTCCCCTTAACCGAGGTATTAGAAATACTGCGCTTTGCACGCATTGAACAAGGTGATTTAGTGTTAACCCCTGCGGGCAGAATATTTGCAAATGCCGATATTCTAGAACGTAAAAAAATATTTGCTACTCACCTCACCCGCTATGTGCCATTAGCGCGGCATATCCGCCGTGTGTTAGATGAACGCCCCGGCCAACGCGCTTCTAAAGAACGCTTCCTCAATGAATTAGAAGATCACCTCAGCGAAGATGAATCGCAACGCGTGCTGCGCGTGGTCATCGACTGGGGCCGTTATGCCGAGATTTTTGCTTATGACAATAACACCGGCATGTTGAGTTTGGAGAACCCGAATTAGCCTCCCATTTCACATGCGTAGGAGCAACAATATCACCCATAATTTTGATGGATCCTTGCATACAACCAAACAAATTGTTGTCTTTTTTATAGCGTTTCTTAATAGCCATATCTTCTGTTATAAATTGACTGCATGATTTTATCAGCATCGAATTCTTCATCATCAGATTTTTCCGGCTCGGAAGTATCTGCACTGGAAACTCCCCTCATATATGCATCTGAACGCGGCGACCAACCTTGTGTACGGCTAGGGATACCATAGCTTCTGCCCCGCGATTTTGAATCCTCAGGAAAATGGTCGTGGCTGTCATCATCACTATAAATAGGCTCCTCGCCATCAGCGTAACCTGCTTCATCATCTGATGGATCATTTTTTTTTGGCGCTGCTGATACAACAAAGCCGCTACTTTGTTGTTGATATTCTTCAGTAATTAACTTTCCTTCTTTACTTAACTTATATTTCAATAGGATGTTACTTGGTGTGAGCACAACTGAGACAAAACTTTTATCTTCAGTAGCAGCGTCTTCCTTCGTCAACTCAGGCAAACAACGAGGCTGAATAATGGGCGAAAATTCAGATTCTGGTTGTCGCACTGCAATAAATTGTTGGGGGGATCCTAATAATTTTCCACTTGCGTCTTTTAAATAGATGATTGGAACACGACTCTTAGATAGCACTTGCACTACTACAGTTCGAGTAACACCGCGATCAGTTCGAGGATGGATATATCTATTTCCCGTGAAAGACAAAGAATTATTTTCCAGCCCTGGGCCTAAAAGAGCGACTTGATCTGCACGGATATTTTTAAAAACAGGCATAGTGGTCTCCAGTAATTGTAATTTACCTTACCTAAATAGTAAGTTACGCAATATACTAAAGACTACAGTTAAATTCAACGAAAGTATAAGCACGAGTGGCCATACCCAAAAGTTGGTTACCAGCGATACACACCATACTTTTGGGTGTGGATAGGTGGTTACCAGCCTCAAACTACCAACTAATAATCATCACTGGCGATTAGTAACCCCCAGTAATTGTAATTTACCTTACTTAAATGGTAAATTATGCAATATATTGAAGACTACCGTTAAGTTCAACGAAAGTTTAAATACGAGAGATTATCAGGTATAATCTTTGCTAGAATCTTTATAGTAACCAATCAACAGGTGATAAAATATGCAATCCGAAGAAGCCAAAGAACAATCCAAACAAACCCCCAAACCACACTTAACCGTTGATATATCTGAATCCGCAGCGACTGCGGCGATCCCCACAACAAGGATCCCCCCGAAAGCCGTCTTAGACGAAATATCTTCGCTTGTAATAAGAGGTACGCTCGAAGAACTGAAAACGTTTGTTACTGAACACAATCTCGATGTGGAGATTGTAAATGACCAAGCACTCCTCCTACATATCACCGCCCAAGCAAATGACATTGCTAAATTGGAATATCTACTATTAGCAGACGCCAACCCTTTGACTGAAGATAAATCTGGTAAGAGACCGCTAGATTATGCTAGAGAGCATGGTGAAAAGGAAGGGAAACAAGCAATAGAGTTATTAGAAACTGCGCTAGCCAAAAAATTGATAGATGTTATTCAAGATGGCAATGGCAGCAAAGAAGGCAATGTACTTTTGATAGCAAGAAAAATTGTATCATTTAAAATTAAAACCATTAATACCCGTGACAAATATGGCTACACAGCTCTGCATTGGGCCGCACGACACGGCTATTACGAAGTAGTATTATGTTTAGTAGGTGGTGGAGCTGACGTTAATATTCAAAGTAATGGAAATAAAACGCCACTTGCTGTAGTTCCGAAAGGCATCCAATATGAACAATTGAGAAAATATTTGGCGGGCGCAGTTGTGCTTGCTGACTACATGAAAAGCGTTAATAACGTTGCTTATACAGCTGCCGCAAGGTTTTTGAATGGAGCGTCATCGGCAGCTTCGATGTCATCAGGAGCCTCGTCGTCATCTGTAGTTTCGATGTCATCAGGAGCTTCGATGTCATCAGTAGATTCATCGTCATCAGCATCGGCTGCACCTATATTACCAGCAGCGCTCCCTGTCGCGGACGCAACTAAAGCTGCGGATCCAAAAGATCAAAATCAACAAAAAAGATTAGTAGTTTGACTATGAATGCCGCTCTTGAATACCCCCTCAATTATGAGTATAATTAAATTTTTTATATGCATTAATTAATATTAGAATCTTCAAGTGACCGCAAATTACGTCCAGCTCCTTATTGGCACGAGCATGGAAAATAAAATGGTGAAAATATGTTGCAAAAAATAAGGGGCATTGCTATCATGTATTTAACAACACCCGCCACGCCTCTTAACAATGCGAACCAGGGCGGGTTTTTTTATGCCTGAAGTTTTTAATAAACCTCCCCTTACTGTTGACCAGCAAATCACCCTTTTGGAATCTCGAAAACTTATATTTCTAGATAAAAGTTTAGCTCGTCATTACTTACAATTTATTAGCTACTATAGATTAAGTGGTTATGCTTTTAATTTTGAAAGAAAAAATGATAATGGCAAACGCAATCATCAATTTAGCAATGGTACGACGTTTGAAGATATTCTAAATTTATATAATTTCGATCGCCATCTTCGGTTGCTGGTAATGGATGCAATTGAAAAAATCGAGGTTGCTGTTAGAACACAAATTTGCCTAAGCTTATCACTTACTCATAATGATAGTCACTGGTATATCAGAAGAGAACTTTTTAGTAGCACATTTAACTATAATAAATTTATAGAAACTTGCAAACATGAGTTCGCTTGCAGTAAAGAAATATTCATACAGCATTATCGAGCCACATATCATACGCCTGAATTACCACCAGCATGGATGATGATTGAGTTATTAACTCTGGGTAGTTGGTCAATTTTGTATGAAAATTTAATAAATAGACATGACAAAAAACAAATTTCAGATGCATTTCATCTTTCTCCTGTAGAAATGCGCTCATGGCTACATTGTTTAACTTACATTAGAAATCTTTGCGCCCATCATGCAAGGTTATGGAATAGACATTTTACTATCCGTCCAGCAATTAAACCAGAGTATAAAAAATTTCTTTCTCCTAATCATACATTTTCAGCACAAGCTGCGATGATCAATATTTTCTTAAAACAAATAACTCTCTCTAATACTTGGGCAGTTAAACTCTCCCAATTAATGACTAACAACCCATTTCTAAAACCAGAACGAATGGGATTTTATCCTGACTGGGATCAGGAAGACTTTTGGATGTAAAAAAATCACGCCGTAAACTTTGGTATTGATGTTACTGCATGCGCCATCAACATGTGACAGATGATTGTCATATCTGGGCGCATTGGGCTAATAAAGCGCAAATTTAGGTTGTTTTGCTGTGTTACATGCAAAATAAAGAACCAACCCGCCAGACCCAAGTAATAAATAAAAAATACCCATTAAAATATAAATGAACCATTTTCAATAGCAGACAATTTATTTCCTTCAGATAAAAAAACCCGCTAGAGTTGCGCTTCAGTGAGAGGCGTAGCGGGTATTGTTAATGTCATCGTTACTTATCAATCATCATAAGTCAAATTAAAGTTCATTAATTACCCCACCACCCCATCCACTTCGGTGATCAGCTTATCTTTTGCACTATCAGAGAGAAAAGAAGCTTTGAATGAATTTTTAGCGAGTTGGATGATATCTTGTTGGGTCAAACCGAGCGCTGATTGTGCCGCTAAAAAGTTATCGACCACATAGCCGCCAAAATAGGCCGGATCGTCGGAATTAACGGTGGCGCACAATCCTGCTTCTAACATTTTTTTAAGGGGATGTTGCTGCATGGTTTTAAACACGCACAGCTTCACATTGGATAACGGGCAAACGGTGAGCGGGATTTGGCGTTTGACTAATTCTTTCACCAGACGCGGGTCTTCCATACAGCGAACACCATGATCGATTCGCTTAGCTTGCAATAATTCTAATGCTTGCCAAATATATTCCGGTGGCCCTTCTTCACCGGCATGGGCTACTGCTAATAAACCTTGCGCGCGTGCTTTGGCATAGACTTCTTTAAATTTTTCCGGGGGGTTGCCCTTTTCAGAGGAATCTAAGCCGACTGCCACCAGCCATTTCTTGAAGGGCTGCGCCTGTTCTAAAGTTTGCAGCGCGGCGTCTTCACTCAAATGCCTTAAGAAGGATAAAATCAGTTTTGAGCTAACGCCTAATTGTAATTCGGCGTCTTGTAGTGCTTTATGAATGCCACCAATAGCCGTGGCGAATGAAATTCCCCGATCGGTATGGGATTGTGGATCAAAAAAGATTTCAGTGTGGCGCACGTTGTCATGCGCCGCACGCTTTAAATAAGCCCAAGTGAGATCGTAAAAATCTTGCTCATGTATCAGCACCTGCGTGCCAGCGTAATAAATATCGAGGAACGATTGTAAATCTTTGAACTGATAGGCTTGGTGCACTTCGGCCACTGATTTGAAAGGCAATTTGATGTTGTTGCGTTGCGCCAACTGAAACATCAATTCCGGCTCCAGCGTGCCCTCGATATGCAGATGTAATTCCGCTTTAGGAATTTGACGAATTAAATTAGCAAGTGATGATTGGTCGTCCATGGTGATAGCTCCTTAATTTTATAAAAACCCAAGTACTAGTATAGACTACTACTCAGGTAAAAAACCATCCATCTGCATCTCCCACAACTCTGCAAAATGCCCTTGCGTTTTTAATAGCTCTTCCCAAGTACCATCTTCAATGATTTTGCCTTTATGGAACACCAAAATCCTATCCATATCTGCCAAGGTCGACAGCCGATGGGCAATCACAATAGCGGTGCGGTTTTGCATTAAATTGCGCAAGCTTTCTTGGATAATTTTTTCGGTCATCGAGTCTAAAGCAGATGTCGCTTCATCTAAAATTAAGATCGGGGCATTTTTTAATACCGCACGGGCGATGGCAATACGTTGTCGTTGGCCGCCTGATAATTTAACCCCGCGCTCCCCCACTAACCCCTCATAGCCATCGGGTAGTTTTTCAATAAACTCATGGCAATGGGCTAATTTAGAAGCTGCAATCACTTCTTCATCGCTGGCGCTGAGTCGACCATAGCGGATATTTTCCATCAAGCTACGATGAAATAAACTGGGCTCTTGTGGAATCATGGCGATATTCTCACGCAAGGAGTCTTGCGTGACACGTGCGATATCTTGTCCATCGATAAGAATATGACCACTGTTAATATCATAAAAACGTAAAATAAGGTTCACAAAAGTCGATTTACCCGCACCGGAATAGCCGACCAACCCAATTTTTTTACCCGCTTCTAAGGTAACATTGAGATCTTTAAATACGATATTGGTTTTTTGATAATCAAAACGCACTTTATCAAAACGGATTTCCCCTTTAGTAACCACCAGAGGTTTTGCCTGTGGGGCATCGACAATCGCATGACCGACGGATATCAAGCTCAACGCTTCATTGATAGTACCTATTTCACGCACGAAGATGGTCACCTGATAGCTGAGATACCAAATCATCCCTAATACCCAAAATGACAACATGCCGATCAAGGTAAAATCGCCTAGCGTGACCCATCCTTGGACCCAACCATGAATCAAGGTAAAGATCATAGAAAAAATT
>JABDBA010000035.1:0-341 GCA_013288885.1 Gammaproteobacteria bacterium
GGATTTATTGCTGTATCTCATCAAGCGACAAAATTTTAATATTTTGGATATTCCGGTAGCAGAAATAACACGGCAATACATGAGTTATATCGGTTTGATGAAAGAATTGCGGTTAGAATTAGCGGCGGAATATTTAGTCATGGCGGCGGTGCTAGCTGAAATCAAATCACGATTATTGTTACCAAAACCAGCCAGCGCGGTGAATGAAGAAGATGATCCACGTGCTGAATTAGTGCGCCGTTTACAAGAATACGAGCGTATGAAACTGGCCGCAGAAGCGCTCGATAAATTACCACAACAAGGTCGTGATTTATTTGCTGCCAGCGCGCAATTGCCAGAGA
>JABDBA010000035.1:351-7220 GCA_013288885.1 Gammaproteobacteria bacterium
TTGAAACAGAGCGCCCGAATATTGATCTGGCCGAATTAGTGCTGGCTTTTCAAGCCGTGATGCGGCGCGCGCAATTAGTGGCTGCGCATCAAATTCAGCGTGAACCGCTTTCTATTCGCGAGCGTATGTCACATATATTAACGGTCGTTGGTTCAGGTAGTTTAATTGATTTTGGTAGTTTGTTTACCGTGCAAGAAGGGCGCATGGGTGTTGTAGTGACTTTTATCGCCATTTTAGAATTATTAAAACAATCGTTAATTGAAATGTTTCAAGAAGCACCTTTTGGATCTATTCAAGTAAAAGCCGTCGGAGTGAATGTATGAATACAGAACAATTAAAACCTATTGTTGAAAGTGCTTTATTAGCAGCGGGTGAATCATTAAATTTGGAACGCATCCGTGATTTGTTTGCAGAATTGCCAGCCGAAGAACGACCATCGACCAGCACACTGCGCACCGTTTTAACCGAATTAGCCACAGATTGCAGCGCACGTGGTATTGAGTTAAAAGAAATTGCTAGTGGGTTTTGTTTTCAAGTAAAACCAGAGTTGAGCACGTGGATCAAACGCTTGTGGCAGACGCGTCCGCCGCGTTATACCCGTGCATTGATGGAAACATTAGCAATCATTGCTTATCGCCAACCGATTACGCGCGGCGAAATTGAACAGATCCGCGGTGTGAATGTGAGCACCAACATTGTAAAAACATTGTTAGATCATGAGTGGATCCGTGTTGTTGGTCAACGCGAAGTGCCAGGCAGACCAAGTTTATATGCCACCACGCGCCAATTTTTGGATCATTTTAATTTAAAAAATCTGGAAGAATTGCCCATATTAATTGACCCGCAAAATTTAACGGATATCACCGGACAATTAGAAGATCAAGCTCTTTTAGCGCCTATAGTAGCAGCAGCGGAAGAGGTTGAGTTAATGAGTGTTGAAAACTAGTGACTGAAAAAATACAAAAAGTCCTTGCCCGCATCGGGCTTGGTTCACGCCGCGAAATCGAAAAATGGATCAACGCAGGCCGCATTCGTGTGAATGGCGAACTTGCTAAACTTGGTGATCGCATCGATTTGACTGCCAAAGTCCAAGTGAATGGTCGCAGTGTTCCATTACAACCGTCACGACCGGTTAAACGCCGTATTTTGCTGTATCACAAACCCGAAGGTGAAATTTGCACCCGCCGTGATCCCGAAGGCCGCCCCACTGTCTACGATAGTTTGCCACCCTTGCGCGATCAAAAATGGGTCAATATCGGGCGCTTAGATATTAATACTTCCGGCGTTTTATTATTCACCAATGATGGCGAATTAGTGCATCGTTTATTACACCCTTCGTCTGAAATTGAACGTGAATATGCCGTGCGCATTTTAGGTAACGTCGATGAAAATATGTTACAGCGTTTGCGCACCGGTGTTGAACTGGAAGATGGCATGGCGGCTTTTAATGATATTATTGATGCTGGTGGCCATGGCGCTAATCATTGGTATCATGTGTTATTAAAAGAAGGGCGCAATCGTGTGGTGCGCCGTCTTTGGGAAACCCAAGGCGTAAAAGTGAGCCGCCTAATTCGCGTGCGTTTTGGTTGTGTGAATTTGACGCGCTTCTTGCGCCCGGGTAAATGGCGTGATTTAGATGAACAAGAAATCAATGATTTAGTTCAATTAATCGGGATGTAATTTGACGATGCGCGTTCCTCGAATCTACCAGCCAGAAGCGCTGGAAACCGGCAAAAAATTTTTATTAACCGCAACCACCGCCAATCATTTAGTGCGCGTATTACGTTTGCCTATTGGTGCTAGTGTTAAAATATTTAACGGCGCAGGGGGCGAATTTACTGCAAAAATTATCGCTATCAGAAAAGCAGAAGTAACTGTTGAAGTTGAAAATTATTTGCCAGGTATCACTGAATCGCCATTAAAGATTTGTTTAGGGCAGGGCATCTCGCGCGGTGAGCGCATGGATTTTGTGATACAAAAAACCGTAGAGTTAGGGGTAACGCATATAGTGCCGTTGATTACTAAATATTGTGAAGTGAAATTGTCGGATGAACGTTGGGAAAAACGTTTACAACATTGGCAAGCTGTGGCCATCGCCGCGTGCGAACAAAGTGGGCGCAATAAACTGCCCACTATTGAAAAACCTTGTAATTTAAGTGATTGGCTCAATCAAGCAACCAGTGAATTAAAATTAGTATTGGACCCGACTGCACAAAAAAAACTGAGCGATATACCCACCCCATCAGTTGCAAGTGTTGATTTATTGTTGGGGCCTGAAGGGGGGTTAGATGAGGTCGAGATTGCACTAGCTACTCATCAAGGGTTTGCAGCCCTTTCGTTGGGGGCTAGAGTATTGCGCACAGAAACCGCAGCGATGGCTGCGGTGACCGCTATGCAGTGCCGCTATGGTGATATGTTCTAATCAAAGTCGTAACAGCCGCCCTCAGACATTTGTTTATCGAGGTCGCGTTGTGCAGGCGCCAGGTTCCAACTGGCTTGGTTGTTCAGGTTGGTAGCGGTATACAGCCATTGGCGTTTTAGTTCAGCGCACTGATCTTCGGTATAGGGGGCGGCGGTAGTAGTACACCCGGCACAGAGAATATTAATGATAATAATGCTCATTAAAAGAAAGATTGTTTTAAACATGGTAATATCCTATTAAATTTTATTGATTTTAAGTATAAGGGAAAAATTGTGGCAAAGCTAAATAATAATGACCCTCACGCGGCGCGTGAGGGAGAGAAGTATGAAAACCCGATTCCGAGTCGCGAATACATTCTGCAATATCTGCAAGAATGTGGGCGTTTCGTGCGGCGGGAAGAATTGGTCGAAATTTTAGAACTTGAAATGCCAGAGCAGCAAGAAGCCTTGCGCCGCCGCTTGCGTGCAATGGAACGCGATGGGCAATTGGTATTCAATCGTCGCGGTGGTTATGGTTTGCCCGATGATTCTGATTTAATCAAAGGGCGGGTGATTGGCCATAAAGATGGTTTTGGTTTTGTCGTGCCTGATGAAGGCGGTGATGATCTTTTTCTGACTGCTTCGCAAATGCGTTCGGTTTTTGGTGGCGATAAAGTTTTAGTGCGAGTATCAGGCCAAGATAGGCGCGGCCGTCGTGAAGCCGCGATTGTGGAAGTTTTAGAGCGCAACACGCAATCGGTGGTGGGGCGTTTTTTTCAAGAAGATGATATTGCTTATGTCACTCCCAATAACAAACGCATCAGTCAAGATGTGTTGATTCCACCGGGCCAACAAGGCGATGCGCGCAACGGTCAAATTGTTGTCGCTGCTATTACTATTCAACCGACCACGCATTTTCAACCGGTTGGGCGCATTATTGAAATTTTGGGTGAACATTTAGCACCGGGTATGGAAGTGGATGTAGCAGTGCGCAGTCATAGCATCCCTTATATTTGGCCTGATGCGGTGCTTGATGAAGTTGGCAAAATAACACCACAAGTGTCAGAGCCTGAAAAAACGAGTCGCGTTGATTTACGCGATTTGCCTTTAGTTACCATCGATGGTGAAGATGCAAAAGATTTTGATGATGCAGTTTATTGTGAAAAAAGAAATGGCGGTGGTTGGACGTTATATGTTGCTATCGCTGATGTGAGTCATTATGTTCGCCCCAATACTGCGTTGGATCAAGAAGCTGAGCGGCGCGGTAATTCTGTTTATTTTCCTGGCCATGTGGTGCCAATGTTACCCGAAATTTTGTCGAATGAATTATGCTCATTAAAACCGCAGGTCGATAGATTGTGTATGGTTTGTGAGATGGTGATTTCTGCAGCGGGAGCATTATCGCGCTATCGTTTTTATGAGGCGGTGATGCACTCACATGCCCGCTTAACTTATAACGAAGTGGCTAACATGTTGGAAGGATCAACCACCCGATCGGCACAACATAAAGCCTTATTGCCGCATCTAAAAGAATTACTCAAACTCTATAAAGTTTTACATGCCGCACGTCAAAAACGTGGCGCAATTGATTTTGAAACGGTCGAAACAAAAGTCGTGTTTGGCCCACATCGTAAAATCCAACAGATTGTTCCCGTACAACGCACCGTAGCACATAAGCTCATTGAAGAATGTATGTTAATGGCCAATGTCGCTGCCGCGCGTTTTGTGAGCAAATACAAACTGCCGAATTTATTTCGTATTCATCAAGGCCCCAGTGTTGAAAAATTGCAAGACCTGCGCACTTTTTTACAAGGTTTAGGTTTGCAGTTGCCGAATGGCGGTAAAGAACCCAAGCCTAAAGATTATGCAGAGTTATTGCTCAAAATTGTTAAACGCCCTGATGCGCGTTTGATTCAAACGGTTTTATTGCGATCATTAAGTCAAGCGGTTTATAGCCCAGAAAATATTGGGCATTTTGGTTTAGCGTTTACCGCTTATGCGCATTTTACTTCACCAATTCGGCGTTATCCTGATTTGTTATTGCATCGCGCTATTCGTCATATTTTAGCCAATGGTACGCCAGAAACTTTTATGTATGGTCATGAAGCAATGATCAACATGGGCGGCCATTGTTCGGTGACTGAACGCCGTGCTGATGAAGCCACGCGCGATGCGCTCGACACTTTAAAATGTGAATATATTAAAGCGCATTTGGGTGAAGAATTTGCTGGCGTCATTACCAGTGTGACCGGTTTTGGTTTGTTCGTTGAATTAAAAGATATTTACGTCGAAGGGTTAGTGCATGTCACGGCTTTAAAAAATGATTATTATAAATTTGACGCCACCAATCGCCGTATGTGTGGTGAAAGAACTGGCGTTGTTTTCCATCTTGGCGACCAAATAAAAGTAAGAGTGGCGCGTGTGGATATTGATAATCGCGAAATTGATTTTGATCTAGCAGGGAATGTTTCTGCACCCAGTAAACAGAAAAAATCAGCTAAAAAACCAGCCGCGAAGAAGAAACCCGTTAAAAAAGTGATGGGGAAGAAAAGCAAACGCAGATAAGCCTGTTTATGCCCCCTTTGAAAAAGGGGGCCGCCGAGCGCTAAGCGAGGCGGGGGGATTTTTTTAAAGATTGTGCAGTCATCCTCAAATCCCCCCTAGCCCCCCTTTTTCAAAGGGGGGAACAGGAAAAGTTATTTTTCAAAGAGGGAACAGGATCCCATCACCCAACCTGCGAAACCAATTTCTTACTAACAAATGGTTTTTCCATCGTCGGATTATTTTTCGCTGGTTTCCCTGCATGGCTGAGTACTCTTACTAAGTGACGAATTTCCCAATAGAGTTTTAGGGTGTTCGCAGCCGATGATTCATCAAACCAACCCGCCATCTTATCAGAGATAAGGTTGATTTCATCATTGAAATGTTCAATGATAGTTTCATCTAACAGTAACATTATTCGCACTAAGTTGTTAAACTCGCGCAATAAGATAGCAGCGTAGGCGGCTATATCATGTTGTGGGTTTACAGCAGTTGCTGCTTTATTATTAAAAATTCTGAAGTTGCTATCCATTGCAATACTCCTTGTGGGTTAATAGGAGTGGCCAGTTTAAACAAATGGTGACGTGCTGTTCAATAGAAGATATAGGACGGAGGTTGTAAGTGATTCTCCCGCTCAAAATTTAAACTACTGATGAGGAAATTATGGCTGCTGAAGAATTTATTTTTGGAATACATGCAGTAACTGCTTTATTACAGCAAGCCCCGCAAAGAATTGTACGCGTCTATTTACAACAAGGAAGGGCCGATCAACGTTTGCAACAAATTATGGAGTTACTCGCCAAACATCACGTTGAATCAGAACAAAAACCGCGCCACGAACTAGATGCAATGGTAGTGGATGAACAACATCAGGGCGTGGTAGCAAGATGTATTGTACAAAAAAGTTACCATGAAGCAGATATTGATGTGCTGTTAGATGAAATAACCACGCCACCGTTTTTGTTAATTTTAGACGGCGTGCAAGATCCCCATAATTTAGGAGCTTGCCTACGCTCAGCGAATGCGGCGGGGGTGCATATGGTGATTGCGCCGCGCGATCGATCAGTCGGCCTGACCCCGGCGGTACGCAAAGTGGCTTGCGGTGCGGCAGAAATCACCCCTTTTATTCAAGTCACCAACCTTGCTCGTACTTTGCAAATGTTAAAAGATCGTGGTATTTGGCTGTATGGCACCGACAGTGCGGCACAATCTTCATTATTTCAGACTAACTTAAATGGTGCCGTTGGTTTAGTATTAGGCGCAGAAGGAACTGGCTTGCGGCGCTTAACAGCAGAGCTGTGTGATGGTTTAATGTCGATCCCGATGATTGGCGCGGTCGAGAGCTTAAATGTTTCCGTTGCCACCGGGATTTGTTTGTATGAGGTATTGAGACAACGGATGAAATAATGGCAATGACTGAGCAAAATATCAAATCAAATAAACTTGTCGCAATAGCGGTCAATAACCCGCGCCAGCTTGTTGCAAGCGAGCGGAGCGAAAGCGTTGTTGAATGAGGGTGGGCCACAATGAATTTTACATTCAAAGTAATTGTGTGCGATATGCGCTTGACATAGTGCTTTGACAAGCGCAGAATAGCGCGTTCTGTTGGGGTGGTGCACCTTGCGATTTGCTGTTGGTGTTTATTTAATAAAAAAAATAACATGTAGTACAACGAATTTTATAAAGATTGGGAGGGGTACCCGAGTGGCCAAAGGGAGCAGACTGTAAATCTGCCGGCATTGCCTTCGAAGGTTCGAATCCTTCCCCCTCCACCGCTCTAATTATAATAAGTGCGGGTGTAGTTCAATGGTAGAACTTCAGCCTTCCAAGCTGATAGCGTGGGTTCGATTCCCATCACCCGCTCCAGTTTGAGGGGAAATAGTGCCCACATAGCTCAGTCGGTAGAGCACTTCCTTGGTAAGGAAGAG
>JABDBA010000036.1 GCA_013288885.1 Gammaproteobacteria bacterium
GCGAATGCTAATCCCGGCTTTCGTTTAAGAAATGATATTGACTTGAATGCCCAAGATAAAGATGGTCGAACCCAATTGCATATTTACGCAAAAGGAAAAAGCCATGGCATTCGGATCGGTGATGATGTATTTGAAGCGTTTATCACCCCAGCTAATATCAATATGCAGGATGCTAATGGAAGAACAGCTCTTATAAACGCCATAGCGGATGAAGATTATGCAAAAGTTAAAATACTTTTAAAGTATAAACCTGACATTAGTTTGTGTGAGAAAGAATTTGGAAACCCAGCCCTTTTTCATTCTTTTCAGGGTAAATGGGACTCAAATAATAAAGCCATTTTTGAGCTTTTATTAGAATACATCTCTATTCAGCCAAACAAGTACGATTTAATAAATGCGAAAAATAAAGAGGGTTCTACGGCATTAATGGTCGTAGCTTTTCGTGGTTACTATGACGCAGCTAAATCTCTTGTAGATCACGGTGCAGATTGTAATGTAAAAGATAATGACGGCAAAAATATGCATCATTATGTGCATAATGATGAGGATGTAAAAATTCTTAAATTATGTTTAAAGCCAGGGAGTAATATACTTCGTTTTGAAGATCAACTATATGATACTCCTATTTATAAAGCATTAATTCGCCGCAAGCCCAAAATATTTTCTGCTTTATTAAAACATCAAAGACATTATCCTGATATTAATTTACAACATAAAGAAAATAGGTTTCTTATAGAAAGCGCGATGCAGAAAAAAATGTCAGAAATGGCAATAATCCTCATTGATCATGATCCAAAAATAGTAACTTATGGCAGCATTAGAATTGATGAACATAACTATACGTTATTAGAATTTGTTGTAATTCATGGTGATATAAGAGTAATAGAACATATCTTAAAAAACTATTTTGATTTGACAGATTTTAATGCGAGAAGGGAGCATTACACATTGCCTGATTTGGCTATTATGCATAAGCAAAACCAAGTTTTAGAATATTTCATGGGTAATCGATTATTTCCTTTTAATGAGGATGAAAACTATAGGGGCACTCTGCTAGTAATGGCGAGGCTTTCTAATAATAACGATGCAATAAAGCTATTTTCTGAAAAATATTCTGATACGCAAACATCAAGCGATAAACATTCCCAAGGGAGCTATTCCGGAGGAATATATCAAGCAATTATTAGCAAAGATATTTCAAGGCTGAAGGCATTATGCGAAAATAATTTTGATCAAATTAAACAAGAAGGGGAAATCAATAAAAATGTAGTTTTCTTTAGTGCGTTGATACTAAAAGATCACCAAGATAGTAATGATAATAACAATTGGATTTATTTTACGAAATTTTTATGGGAAAATAAGTATACAAATATTATAAGTAATTTCGATTCAAAAAATCTAATAAAAATTATGAATTTAGAAATAGATGTCATGAGAGGCTATTTCTATATTTTTGATCCGCGCATTTTCACAAAACAAAGTATTTACCAAATATACGATCAAACTTTTAATAATATCAATTTTGTGCAATATGCAGTATTGATCAATCGGCACGAAGTTTTTCCTGCTTTTAAGGAGGTTGGCGTTGATTTTATCCAGCGTGATACTAAAGGAAATACGTTATTACACATGGCCATGTGGTTGCCTGGAGATCAAGATAGAAAGGAAATTATTAAGTTTTTATTAGAAAATGGCGTTAATATTAATACGATAAATAGTGATGGTAAAACGACATTAGATTTAGCCTATGAACAACCGGAATCGGATGTAAAACATGCGAATATAAAATTTTTGGAATCTCATGGGGCACAACGAATATTTGAAATGCAAGCGAGATCAATTCCTGATATTTTAGATCAAAGTAGCATGAATGCGCTCATGCTGGCTTGCGATCGGGGTGATGTTGGAGAGGTTCGTAATTTTTTATCTTCATCTGCTAATGTCATGGCTGTTAATAGTCAAGGCCTAACAGCATTAGATATGGCAATCATGCGTGGTCATTCGAATATAGTAAAATTATTTATTGAACTTCCAGATCGGTTCTTACTCAATTGGAAGAATAGTTGGGGTTATAATCCTTGTGAATGGGCAGTAGTAAATTCTCAGAATGGTATTTTAAAATTGTATTTAGATTTTTTTCGCAAAATTGGCATTAAAGAAGATTCTCAAGTTGTGGATTTTCTCCTATTGGCACTAAGAGTAAATAATAAGCAGGCTGTCAATATATTGCTGGTGCAATATCCTAATCTGAAAAAAGTGAATGATGATCTCCCCAAAGGGATCCATGCTATAGATTTGTTCTATATCATTCGCCAGGGCAATATTGAATGGTTTAAATTAATAGCCGAGAAAAATTTTAATCATCTAAAAAAAGAGGGAAATATTAAGGACGTTTTTAATCTTATTCGTATAATGATGGATGATGAATATAAGTATACTGATTTCTATGCAATGTGGGGATATTTTGTTGACCTTTCAAAAAAAAATAACATCACTAATATTTATACTGCAAATGATGTCAAAGAGGTTTTTCTGGCATATTTGATAAATGGTAGACCGCAAGGGGGAAATAATTTTTTATATATATGCGATAAAAGTGTTTACACAATGCGAGGCGATTATCAGTGGAACGGGGAAACATATCGTAATTTTAATATCGTTCAATATGCGATATTAGTCAATCGGTTGGATATTTTTCATATATATAAAGAAATGAGAGTTGATTTTACCCAACGTGACTCTGAGGGCAATACTCTGTTACACACCGCAATAATGTTGGATGAAAATAGGTTGGGGATCGCCGAATTTTTATTAGCAAATGGTGTTGATATTAACGCAGTAAACGATAAGAGTAAAACGGTATTAGATTTAGCTCGCTCTCATCCGGAATCTGATATAAAACAAACGATTATCACATTTTTGGAGTCCCGCAGCGCGCGGCGAACAGTTGAGTTATTAGATAAGCCAATTCCGAAAATTTTAGATAAAAACAGCATGAATGATCTCATGCTAGCTTGTGATCGCGGAGATGTCGAAGCAGTTGATCGCTTTTTATCTTCATCCATAGATATTTCAGCTATAAATAGTCAAGGTTTAATGGCATTAGATATAGCAATCATGCGTGGTCATGCAAGCATTCTAAAGTTATTTGATGAACACCCAATTAAACCTGCTGGGAGAAATAGCTGGGGTTATACGTTTTGTGAGTGGGCTATAGTAAATTTTCAAGATAGCGTTTTTAAAGTATTTTTAGATGATTTCTCAAAATATGGAATTTCAAGATCTGGGATAGATAGGTTGCTCTCGTTAGCGCATCGAGAAAATAATACAAATGTTGTGGATATGTTGTTAAGGCAATATCCTGATGCGATATTAAATGATTTGTATCCAAAAGGGCCATGTACTATAAATTTATTCTTTACGATCCGTCAAGGAGATATCGAATGGCTAAAAACAACCTTAGAAAGGGATTTTAAACAAATTGAAGCAGAAGGGGAAATTGAGAAAATTATAAATTACATTGATGCAGTAATGAAACAAGAGCCAACTAATAATGATTTGATGGAAATGTGGAGATTTTTTATTGGATTTTTAAAAATAAATAACGTTACAAATATTATTGATGTGAGTTATTTTTTATCAAGTGAGCTGGAGATATTAATAAAAGATAAAAGTAAAATTGAAATTTTAAAAGGTCTTTTATATCTATGTGATAAGAGTATTTATTCAATACGAAGAGACTATGAGGTGCGTGGGGTAACTTATCACGATCTTAATATCGTTCAATATGCCGCATTAATTAATCGGGTAGATATTTTTTATGTGTATAAAGAAATGGGAGTTGATTTTACTCAACTCGGTCCTGAGGGGGTTACTTTATTGCACATAGCAATGGTATTGACCGAAGACCCGATAGAAACTTCCAAATTTTTATTGGCGAATGGCGTAGACGTTAACGCACTAACCAGACAGGGTGCAACAGCTTTGGATTTAGTTTATGATCCATTACGATTCTTTTTAAATAAAGCCACTATAAAATATTTAGAAGGTAAAGGTGCGCTGCGAGGGGGGCAGTTGGTTCATGCTGAAGTGCGTTGGTACACTTTTGGGCTAAATATATTACTGGCCCCACAATTTTGGATGGCAGCTATTCTTGCTGGCTTATTAGCGTATAAAAGACCTAGGGTTATGGCAACATCTTCTCCACGGTCAAATCAAGCTACCCCTCAAGCGCCCCAACCCCAGTCAATACCCGAAGCTAATGCCGAAGCAAAAAATGAAGATTCAGCAGGAGCTCAAGCGCGTCAGCATGGAGCAAATGCTGGTACTCATGTGCCGTATCGTCGGCGTAGAAAAAATGAAGAAGGCAGCGCCAATGCATCAGTTCGAGAAGGTAATAATGGTGTAGAAAGTGAAGAAGTTAAGACGGAATCTTTGAGCGCGAAAAAACTAACCCCAGAGGAACTGGAAGAACAAAAAAAAGAAAAACTTATTACAGATATTGGAGAAAAAGTTAAAAATATTCATTTATCATTATCGGAATGTAGAGGGAAAATCCAAGAAATTGGTAATCTGCACGACCAAATTCATGTTTTTTATAGAAATATCTTTGGAGAGCTTTTAAATAAGAACCTAAAATCAAACGATGAGCATTTGCAAGGTGAATTACTTGTATGTTCAAGGGACGTAAAAAACAACCTTGATAATGGTATAATTGATAGAAGTATCGGTGCGGAAGGTCAGGTAGGAAAAATAGAGTTTAAGTTGGCTCAAGATTATTCTGATCTTAATAAATGCTCATTTGACGAGCTCAAAAAAAAGCTTTCTGAAAATACTAAATCAGATGAACAATCAGCATTGCGTTTGTTGAATGGATTAACACAATATTATAATACTCTTGCTGCGAACTATAAGATTCTACAAGATAAAGGGAATGAAATATCTCGAGCGGCACCGGTAAGACTAAAAACCCAAAGCCATTCGGCCATTACTATAGAAGAGACTAAAGCCGATGACGATCAAGCAGATAAGGCTAGAGAAAGTAAACCAACGCATGTTAAAAAATCTTTTAAGCCAGGAGAAAAGCCTGATTCTTTAAAACCACCACCCGTTGTTGCCAGGAGCAGTGAACCAAAGCGAAGTGATTATAAGAAATATTTGTGTGAATGCATAAGAAAAATAGCAGTTATTTATTTTGATTATAAAGCCACAAAAAATCCGGATAAAAAAAATACCGCATTAGCTTTGGCGCGTTTGATAATTCGCTTAAATTTATTTTTAATGCTTGAGGCCCCCGATACTAGTGCGCGAAAGGAAAAAGTAACGCAACGTACAGCTTATCATCATGCTTTGCGGAAGATTCTTGAGAATCCGGATAGTGTTATTGCTTCCGTAGAAAAGCTTATTGCGAGAATAGAGCCTGAATTAGAAACTCAATTTTTGAGGATACGTAATAAAAGTATTCAAGAAAAATATAGAGAAATATTGGGCCTCATTAATACGCGTCGCAGCAAAGAAGAATTAGAAAGTCAGATTAGAGAAAGCAAAGTCGATAAAATATTTGATCTCCCAATGGATAATCTTTCTGCATTGGTTCATGACTTTTATGAATCTATAAAAAGCAATGATCTTTTTGGTTCTGATCAAAAACAAGAAGATGAAGGTGTTGAGCGTGAATTACGTGAACAGCATATACCTCAAATCATGCAATTATGGCTTAAAGACCCTGATGCAACACAAGCTAAAACCAAGGGCATTGCTGAGCATTTACCAGCTAGTACAGTTAAATCTGGTGTTTTATTTCCATTATATAATAATTCCGATGTACATGCTGCGTTAGCGATGTTTGCGATGATTGGTGAGCGTCATTATGAAGGCATCGAATTTGCTGATTTTATCAAAATGTGTGGGCGCTTAGGAAACATGGAACACCATGAAGTAGCAACTTCAATAAACTTGCAAATAACAAAATCAATGCCGAAATATCTAAGTAAACCTTCTTATTTATTAGTCGAAAGCTCAAGAATTTCGGTTGCTGCAGGATATCAACCACCAACACTTTTTTATATAGATAGGAAAAATTATAAATTTGAGGTGGATATCAATGACGTACCTGGTTTGCAAAATGCTTTGGATGATTTAATTAAATTTAAGCAAAGTAAAAATTTCGAGGCTAAAAAACGTAGTTTATTTGATAAATATCGTATTCTTATTCATGAAAGTCTTGAAAGAAAAGCAGTGCGAGAGTTGTGTATGATGGCTTATGGTATTCATATGAAGCAATTAGAAAAGGATAAAGCTAAGACACCAGAGCAAACTAGCGAGAGTAGAAGCGCATTAGCACCAACTCCCGATTATTCGTCAGTGACTACAGCAAGCAGATCTGCGATGTCTGTTGCTTCTAGTGAGACAGGTGATGAAGAGCAAGAGCATGTTGTTTTCCCAGTCCCAAAAGCTGCTGATTTATCACGCCGTTTTTCAATGGTGTTAAATCCAACTGCACGACTATCTAGTTTGCCAGAGCACAAAAGAGGCGGCGCGGAT
>JABDBA010000037.1 GCA_013288885.1 Gammaproteobacteria bacterium
CGAAAAATCGATTGGTTACAAAGAAAGGTGCATTGCTTTAAATAATTTTAATCAGAAATTGAGAATAGAATATAACCTATTAAAGAAAATAATTGATCTTGGGGAAGGGCCACAATCAGATGATGAGGAGAGTGACAGTCTTACCATGCAACACACAACTGCTACGGAAAGTTCAGAGACATCACCTGAATCATCAGCAAGTTCAACTTTTAATTTTATTCCTCCTTCTTTACCCCCTCCCGAATTAGATTTGGCAAGTGAAGGTGATTTTGAGCCAACTTCACCTCTTTCACCGGCTGGTTCGCAGTCACCCTCCATAAAGGTCTGCCCAGACCGATTAAGTGCTTTTAGGCAAGTAAATCAAGGGAGTGGCCTCATGCTAAGTTTTGATGATTTATCTCCCAAAGCAGACCCATCTGGCCTTAATTCCCCCCGATCATGTAAATAGTTAAAGTAATACCCAAAACTTAAACGTAAAGGGTATGGTAATTATAGTTACATTAGGGTATTATCCCGCCCGTTCTTAATATTATCCACATACAGAAGGTGATTTTTATGCAACCTAAAAAAGATAAAGATACAGGCGATTCTAGAAAACGCAATTTAGAAGCGGCAAATAAAGATGGCACAGTAGTTACACGGCAAGTTATGCAAAAGTTGCAAAACATGAGTCCAAACTCACAGAGTGCAATTCACGGATTGGGGCTATTGTTTGAATTGACATCTACTGATGGTAATTCAAAAAAACAGGAACTTACTGCAATCCAAGCAAATACTTCAACAAATAGCTTGGCATCTTCATCAGCACAAACCTCCACAACTTCAAGGCGATTGTTGTTGAGGCGCTTCTCGCCCACACCACCTGTAACTCCACCTGACACACAATCGGCAGGTACAACTAGTTCATCTTCTTCATCAGCACCAAATAATTTTCTTCGTCCGACGCCATTGACAAGATCGATCGCATCGGCGCCGCTGCCACTGCCACTAGCGATGCCGGTTTCTCCTTATGCACCTGTTTCTCCTGTTGGCCAACCAATATTGGTCCCGGAATTTAATATTATTCAGCTTGTTCAGTCGGTACAAGTACAACAACAGCAACAACAGCAACAGCAACAACAACAACAGCAACAGCAACAACAACAACTCACAGCACTAAAGACCCAATTCGAAGAGGCAAACAGGCAGCAAAAAGAACGCGATGAAAAGATAGAACTGGAACTGCAAGCAATTAATCAAAAACTCGATAGTTTGCCACAGCAGAGACAACAATCACAGCTGCAATCACAGCTACAAACAATCGAACCAAAAATAGATAAATTGTCAAAAATGCTTGAAAAATTACAAAAACATCTGGCGCAGATCGATCAAAGACAGACATTACCAACTACATTGCAACCGTCGTTGCAACAAACGAGCCCATATCAACAAAATTTATTATCGGGAGGAATGCAATCATTCGGGGCTACATCGTTTGCACCTACGTTTAATCAGTTTAATAGCGCATCTTTAATGCCACAAGCAAATTTTTCTTACAATCCAGTTGTTAACACTGTAGCCCCAAATTCAACAGCAGCTTTAAGTCAGTCATTAACTAGTTTTCTTAATTCTGGGCAACCGAATACTGCATCTGTTAGTTCAAACCCCCAGATAGACCTGATGAAAATTTTAACTGATAATAATTTGCTCCAACTAATTCCTGGCCTATCTTCGCTCAGGTCTTTTCCGCAATAAAAAGATAGTATTGGAAATAAGGTTGAGATAAAATGCCGCCATGCGCAGCGGCAAATTAATTTTATTTATCTCAATCGGTATTTTATGTGTGATTGGCTTGGTTGTTTTTTCACCTAAACCACCGTTACTGCAAAATATCAGCTTTTCCCAAGCTATTTACGATAAACAGCACCATCTGTTGCGATTGACGTTGAGTCAAGATCAAAAATATCGCCTATATACGCCGTTATCGCAAATATCTCCCTTGGTTATCGAAGCCACTTTATTGCAAGAAGACCAATATTTTTATCAGCACCCTGGCATTAACCCAGTCGCTTTGGCTAAAGCGATTTGGCGCACGTATTACACGGGCGATCGCCGCGTAGGCGCATCTACCATTACCATGCAAGTGGCGCGGATGCGCTTTGGCATTAATTCCAAACATGTGTTAGGAAAAATAGAGCAGATGCTGGATGCATTGCGCTTGGAACTGTTTTATTCCAAAGATCAAATTTTGGAGGCGTATTTAAATTTAGCATCGTATGGTGGCAATATTGAAGGGGCGGGTGCGGCGAGTTTAATTTATTTTAGTAAACCAGCACAGCAATTGTCATTGCCAGAGGCATTGACGTTGGTGGTTATTCCGCAGAATCCGTTGGAGCGGGGGCCGAGATCTTCGCTCCCTCATCTCATCCCTCACCCTAACCCTAACCCTCTCCCAGGGGGAGAGGGGATCGGAAATAGTTTATGTAGGTCGGATCAAGGAGCGCCAGCGACGGATCCGACATATCATACATCCCATGTCGGCTCCGCTTCGCTTGAGCCGACCTACAAAGATGGATGTTCATTGCTCATTAGTCGTCATCAATTATATCTACGTTGGTTAACCAAACACCCACAAGATGCTGATAAAAAAGCACTGGTAGCGTTGCCGTTGCAAACGAACAGTACCCAACAAATTCCTTTTTTAGCACCGCATTTTGTTGATCAACTTTTACTAAGTCAAGATACATCAGCAAATACAGTGACAACTCTCAATTTAAAATTACAAAAAATCACAGAAAATATAACACGCCAATATATTAAGCAAAAAAGTAATATAGGCATTAGCAACGCAGCGGTGATGTTGGTTGATACGCGCAATATGGAAGTGAAAGCCTTATTAGGTTCGGCAGATTTTTTTGATACCGATATTGCCGGGCAAGTGAATGGCACGCTTGCTAGGCGTTCACCGGGGTCTACCTTGAAACCTTTTATTTACGCCTTAGCAATCGATCAGGGTTTGATCCATCCTTATACGGTGTTAAAAGATGCGCCGACGCGTTTTGGTAGTTACAACCCTGAAAATTTTGATAAAGATTTTGTTGGACCAATAAAAGCTAAACAAGCCTTAGAATTAAGCCGCAATATTCCGGCGATTTATTTAGCGGCGCAACTTGGTCAGCCAACGTTATATCAATTTTTGCAACAAGCCGAAGTTGCCGAATTAAAACCAGAAAAAAATTATGGTTTATCGTTAGTATTAGGTGGCGCAGAAGTGACGATGCAAGAATTAGTAACGCTGTATGCCACCTTAGCAAATGGCGGTGTTTGGAAACCATTACGAACTCAAACAACAGAGCCGATAGTAGCTGGTAAACGGCTGTTAAGCCCAGAAGCTGCTTTCTTAACGTTAGATATGTTAAAAGACACAGCGCGGCCACAAACAATTTTTGTACCAGCGATTAAAAATAATCGTGTGCCGGTGTTTTGGAAAACCGGTACGTCATCTGGTTTTCGCGATGCGTGGACAGTGGGCGTGTTTGGCCCTTATGTTTTAGCAGTATGGGTGGGTAATTTTGATGCGACCAGTAACCCTGCTTTTGTCGGCAAAGATGCTGCCGCGCCGTTGTTTTTTAATCTTGCCGACGCGATTGAAACTCAAACTGGCCCGCTGCCCAATGTTTTGCCTGATCCTAAAAAATTACATTTGGTACAAACCGAAGTCTGCGAAGCATCTGGCATGTTGCCTACGCGCGCTTGTCAAAATAAAGTGAAAACTTGGTTTATCCCTGGTAAATCACCGATTAAAACCGATACAGTGTTTCGTGAAATTGCTATCGATACAAAAACTGGTTTACGCGCTTGTCGTTTTGATAACAATGTAATCTTTGCGGTTTACGAATTTTGGCCGTCGGATTTATTAAAGATATTTCAACAAGCGGGTGTGCAACGCCGCACGCCACCGCCGTATGATGCAGGTTGTGATTTAAACGCACAAGCTACCAATGGTCAGGCGCCGCAAATTACTTCGCCACAAAGCGCGATCGTTTATACTATTAATTTAAACAAGAATAACCAACAGACTAATATTCCTTTTAGTGCCATCGGCGATGCCGATATCAAAACTTTCTATTGGTTTGTCAATGAAGCTTATATCGGCCAATCCCCACGCGATAAAATCCTGTTTTGGGCGGCAAAGCCAGGTAATTATATCGTGCGAGTAGTCGATGATCGCGGTCGATCGAACGTGGTAAAAGTACGGGTACAGACAGCGACCTAGCCGCATGTCATTATACTTACCTTTAAGTTTAAGGCATAATTAAGTATTATCAGATGCAGTTATAATCATTTTTTAAACGCGCAAAACAATTTAGTGAGAATAATAATACTATGCCACCAAAAACACCCATTACACCTGCAACTAAAGAACCACCCAAACGCCAAAGGCCCGCACCCATTACTACAGATCATAATCTTCTGCGGGCCCAAGCTATGGCAGCAAAATCCGTCGTGAAGCCGTTAGTAAAAAACGGTGGTTCACCAAGTTTTTTTAAACCCGTTAAAGTAATTCCTGTTAAGTTCGCAAACTTTGATATACAAAATGAAAATCATCGTATGTTGCTGGTGGATGCAGTACTTAATCATTTCAGGGTTTTTTCTGAATTAAGTTCAATACCAGCTGATGAAAAAAACGTTGATGCTGTAAACCATTATGCTAAGCATATACATTTATTCTGCATAGTAAATTATTGTATTCTATATGTAGAAAATTATTCTATAGTTGATAGTGATTATCTTAGTAGGGAGAATTTAGACTCATTACGCTCGGTAAGAGATGCGCTATTAAACATCTTACTTGATGATAAACATAACAATGAAGTCGAGAAAATATACCGCAAAATTGCCATTAATTTTGCTAGGATATTATGTGGGTTATTTTCAGTGGATAGAGTTGGGCAACGATATTTATTGAATGACGAACAAGCCTCTTATTTAGGGGATATTACCTTATTGTCTAGCCATGGCATAAATGCTCAAAGAGTTCGTATTGATGGCATAGGCGATGAATTTAATTTTAACAAATGGCTCCGACAATTATCGGAATATGCCATTCCAATTGCTATCCTTACGCACAACCCTTTATCTATAATTATTAAAAAAATTAAAGCAGATTGGTTGCAAAAGATTTGTAATATTTATCAAAGACTACGCGACCCAGAACAATCAAGTGAGGAAGATGTTGAAGCTTTATATAGTTTATTGCTCTATTGTGGGGCTGCTTTCAATAAAATGTACCAGCATCCTTATTTTGATTCTAAGAGAAGTCAAGGGCGAAGTGAAGGGCTTATTAAATTATTGGATACCGATCCTAAAATCGGCAAACAATTGTATGAGGTGCTTTATGATTGTTATAAAAAGTTTTACTTCGAAATAATGCAATGCCAAATAGAAGTGGATGAAAAATTTAATTTGCATACTATATTTAGTAGCAATCGCGTGGATGCAATTTGGGAGGCTGCTAAAAACATAAATGCTATTTTTAATCCAGCAAGAATTGCACAAGCAGCACCACCTGCGCGGCTAACCTTCTAGCCATATTGGCTTGTCATTCCCGCATGGGGTGAGCGGGAATCCATGCTTCAATATGTATGAAAAAAGATCAAATAAATAATGCCACCGAACAATAAATATTTAACAGCATAATAAAGTTTTTTATTGAATTTCTTTAAACGCTTACCAACCACGCGGATCTGATAAAGATATTTGAAGGCTTTATTGATAAAACCAACACGATCGGCGCTGGTATTTTGCGTGGTAGCGCCCGACATCACATATTTGCTGAATAGATAATTAAATTTATCGACGATTCTATTAGTTAATGGTCTTTTTACATCGCAAAATAAAATAATGCGATCCATATCGGTTTCATTTTCGGCGTAGTGAATATAAGTTTCGTCAAACATCACATCTTCGCCGTTTTTCCAATAATACATATCGCCGTCAACGTAAATGCGGCATTTTTCCGAATTGGGTGTGATTAATCCCAAATGATAACGCAAAGAGCCTGCGTACGGATCGCGATGTTTCACTAAACGACCGCCTTTGCCGAGCAGGGCAAACATCGCCGCGTTAATCGAAGGGGTTGCTTTCAGTAATTCAATCGTTTTGGGGCACAGTTCTTTCGCCGATGGTAAAAAATCTTCGTACCATTTTAAATAAAAACGCTTCCAGCCAGTTTTGAAAAAGGAATTAAAACCAGCATCGTCATATTTATCAGAAGCTTTGATATAACCTGCCGCAACTAATTGCTCCGCTTCAGATCGAATCACTTCCCAATTATCACGCAGTACTTTGAGCTCAGGAAATTGCTCGACTTTGATATACGGCTGAGTGGGCACAGCGGAAAACAAATACATCAGTGCGTTAATCGGTGCGACAAAAGTCGAGTGATCGAATATTTGCCTAAAAAATTTAAAGCGCACCTTGCCACGAAATTGTGT
>JABDBA010000038.1 GCA_013288885.1 Gammaproteobacteria bacterium
ATAATCTGAAAGACTGCATTAGCCGCGTTTTAATAGATGAAACCGATCACAGCGCATGTTCTCGGAGTTTACTGGCTGATTATAAACCCGACCGTGATATTTTCTATGTGACTGAGACCATGAGCAAAGATGATTGGCGTGCTTTACTCGATTTCATCAAAGAAAACTACCCAAACGATCATTTTTATTTTCGGTTAGCGCCTGGAGTTGCAGTACTAGGATTTCTCCAAAATGGCCACCCAATAAAAAATACTCATGCTCCTACAGTTGAAAATCTAGACCCGCGCGACCCACTACCTACATCTGCACGGGTTTTTACTACTAATGATCCTGATTTGCACACACAGCGATTAAAAGAAAAATGGCCGGATGCAGTCGAAATAACAGTAGGTGATGCCGCCAAATTCTTAATGCGCAACGAGCGGGTTCGTAGCTCAGATGGTAAACGTATTGATTGGTATTATCATGAAGGCGAAATTATCAAAGCATTGAAAGCCGGTCAAAACATTATTATAAAAACTAAAGGAGATTTCCCTAATGATCTTTATCAACCATTATTACCACTACTTAACACATCTGAATTAACTGGCCATTTATTTATAGTGATGCCCGAACAAAGCCGAGAAGGATTAACGCCACTAAATAGTAATAATTGTGATTATACCAAGGAATATTATAAATCTTTATTTTCTCAAAGTGATCATGACTTAATTGATAAAATTTATCGATTTTATGACTTAGCACGCAAGTTACCTAACTTAAGCGCGGATGGGCCAGCATTCTCAACACTTTCCTTAGCTTTACTTACCGATATGTTAACTGCTTTAAAAGCCGAACAACCTGAACATCCTCATAATCCTCTTAAAACTTTTTTCCCTCATGATTATCAGCCAGGTACTGAAGGATATTGCTATTTAAACGTGGTCGGAAAAATAATTTTTGATAATGATGAAAAAGCAATGCCACGTGATCAAAAAATTAAACAACTGCCTATTCCTAATTTTTTGGAATTTAAAAAGCATGCCTGGCGCTGGCTAAGTTGTTTTGGCGGCAAACAGTTGCGGGTGATGTTGGGTGATGCACCTGAACTCGCCCCCACTTTAAGTGATGCATTGCTCAATAAATTATATTCAACTAGTCAACAGCACGAAGAAAAAGCATCTGGCCCCTTACCATCAAAAAATTTAACCAAAGCCCATCGAAGGTTACGCCGTTATCTTACTGATAATAAAGGTGTCATTATTTTTACCGAAGGTAAATATTCTCACGCTACAAAATTATCTGTTTTTCGTGCCGTACAAAAAGAACTATATTTCCGTTGTTATGAAATGACTGCGGCGCAAACAACTCAACCTTTAGAATATTGGGATGAACATATCCGTCGATGGCTAGAAGATACAACTACTGATACACTCAAGGTGTTATTATTAAGAGACTTAGATGTAACATTACCTGGAATGACCGCTTTTTTAGATCAAGTGGGTACAGGAAATGTTTCTTATAGACAACCTGACGGGAAAATAAAAAACCATACCTTAACACCCGGCCATAAAATTGTTGCTGTTAATAGCGTCAATCCAATTGCAGAACACATTAGACATCGCAATATAGTTTTCAAAACCACCGCTACAACTTCTGCAAAAAGCACGGTTATCATCTCAGTCAAACCAAGCTCACAAGGGTTGGTGCGCTTTGGTGGTCACCATTGGCCAGCGGAAACAGAACCATTGCTACGTGCTTTTTCAGAAGATGTGGCTGCTGCACAACAAGGAACCACACGGCCTAATAATGTTGGTTGTTTATTGCAAGGGGGCGCTGGTGTGGGTAAATCTACTTTGGTAGTAACTATTTTAACTACTGCCGGTTATCGTAGAAAAGATAAAGATGAAAAACTGGAAGAAAGTTCTTCACAACCCTATTTTTATCAAATAAATGCGGGCAGCAAAGAAGCATTCGCTTTGGTAATACGCGCACGACGGGAGAAAACACCTGTCTTATTTGAAGAATTGAATATCGACAATAACCTCAGCTTGATCGGTTTACTTTTGTTATATGCAGAACAACCTGAAAAAGGTTTTCGTATGTATGTTACCCAGAACCCCGATGATCTTCTGGGGCGAAAGCCATTGCCTCTTCCTTTGCGCGAAGTTTTTGCTTGCTATGAATTACCAAATTATTCACCGAAAACCTGTACGCAAATTGCGGAAAAAGAGAGAGCGCCTGATCCGAACCTAGCAACAACAATTTTCTTTCGAGTACAAAAACAATACCCTCATACTTCGGAAGCTCATCTCCACACTACGTTGCAAATCATGGCGCGGGATAAAGCTAATTCTGATCCTGCACCTGCACCATCTCTCCCTCGACGCGTACTGGGTAGGTCGTAAGATCTTCATAAGCGGGGGCGCGGGTAACAGCGCCGGTTTTTACGCAAAAACGGGCGCCGTGGCGTGGGCAAACGATGTCTTCGCCTTCGAGCCAGCCGCCTGCTAAATCACCACCATCGTGCGTGCAGAGGTTTTCGATGGCGTAGAATTTGCCGTCGATGTTAAATACGAGCAGTGACACGCGATCAGTATCGACGGCGTGCCAAGTGCCAGGAAGAAAATCAGATGTTTTTGCGACGTTGATCCAGTTGGACATATGCCCTCACCCTAATCCTCTCCCAAGGGGAGAGGGGATAAAAAATTAAATTAATCCTAGTTGTAACTTCGCAGCCTCAGACATATTTTCCTGCGTCCACGGTGGTTCCCACACTAATTCTACGGTGGCTTCGGTCACACCTTCGACACTACGTACGGCGGCTTCCACCACACCCGGAAAAGTTTGCGCCACCGGGCAACCCGGTGCTGTTAACGTCATATCAATTTTAACATTGGCATTATCATCAATAAATATTTTGTAGATCAAACCTAGATCATAAATATTCACTGGGATTTCGGGATCATACACCGTGCGCAGCGCTTTGATGATTTCGGTTTCGAGGGATTGGATGTTAAGTTTATTCATAGTTTTTTATGTCGGATCCGTCGCTACGCTCCTTGATCCGACCTACATTTATTTATTGGTTAATTTAGTTTCAATACAATCTAATAATTGCGCGCTGATATTTAACGAAAATATGGCATCTAGCTCACGAATACAAGTGGGGCTAGTGATATTAATTTCAGTGAGGTAATCACCGATCACATCGATGCCTGCAAACAGCAACCCGTTCTTTTTCAGCAGCGGGCCAATTTGCTCGCAGATCCAATAATCGCGTTTTGATAACTCTGCGCCTATACCGCGCCCACCGACAGCCATATTAGCACGAAATTCATCGCCAGTGGCCAAACGTGCTAACGCTTTTGCTACCGGTTTGCCATCGATCAGCAAAATACGTTTATCGCCGTCTTTGATTTCGGGTATATACCGTTGCACTTGCAGCAATTGTTTGCCATTTTTCGTTAACAGTTCAATCACTACATTGATATTGGCATCACCTTCTTTTAAACGAAAAATTGAAACACCGCCCATGCCATGCAGCGGTTTAACGATCACCTCTTTATGTTCTTGAATGAATTCTTTCATTTGCTGCGCTGAACAAGTTACCAATGTTGGCGCACAGCATTGCGGGAACCAGCTAATAAATAATTTTTCATTAAAATCGCGTAGGCTTTGTGGTTTGTTAGTAACGAGTACACCCGCTTTTTCTGCTAACTCTAAAATTTGCGTGGTGTAAATATAAGATGCATCCACCGGCGGATCTTTACGCATTAAGATCACATCTAATTCTTGCAATGGCTGATTTTCTTGCTCACCTAATTCAAACCACTTAGCCACATCATCTTGCACTTGCAACGGACGCATTTGCGCACGTGCGACACCATCTTGCAAAAATAAATCTTTTTGCTCTATATAAAAAATCGACCAGCCGCGTTGCTGTGCTTCTAACAACATAGCGAAAGTGCTGTCGTGTTTTACTTTGATGGATTGGATGGGATCCATCACCACACCGAGTTTGATTGTCATGCTTAAACCTCGCTTTAAAATAGCTTCCATTGACAATGGAAACTTAGACGCAAAAGCTTCCATTGTCAATGGAAGCTATGAAGATCAACTTACAGCCGTTATACACTTAAAGTCTTGGCGCCCTAGCCACCTTTAGACTAGGAGCCTCGTCAGCCGGTAATATACGTTGACGTTTTCCAAGTGTTTTATTGTCGCTCCCTACTGCTTGCTCATCTTCCATCTTGCTATCCATTACCTTTTGAGCTTGATTCCTCCTTCTTGCCTCTGTTAAAAAATAATTTCTAACGACAGGATTTTTACGCATAAGTATATAAAGCAGCTCCTTATCATGACGCTCATAGCTTTCCATTTCTTGTTGAAATTTTTTGTAAGCTTTTAAATCTTTGTTTTTCTCGCACTTTTCATCGATTTCTTTTACTATATCATATACATCATCACATTCGAAATCACAGGTCTCTAGCGTAGTATTAGACGATACGAATTCTTTAAGAGCTTGAATACTTTCGGGTGACGGCGGCTCACCGCTTCCGTCCATATTAAAATTTTCTATTTTTTGTCCAACTTTAACTGCCTCAACAATACTCATGAAACCCTTATTAGTAATATCATTAGATCGAAAGTTTATCGTTTTTAACCCTGCAAAAACCCTCTTCATATCTTCAATATCTTGGTCTACCAAACCAAAATTCATTAAAACCAATTCGGTTAAATGATAACAATTTTTTAAACTTTTAATTATTGGTCCTAGTCCGTTTTCATCTAGTGTGAAATCTTCACTAAAAGATACATCTTCAAAATAATCAAAAGGAAAAATCCAAAGACTTTCAAATTGTGGAATGTGCTCATAGTTATGTTTATCTTCAAATACAGTATTAGCTTCTACTAATTTTTGTATTGCCACAACATCTGCACCTGATAAATCTTTAGCGTAGATTTTTAATCGTTTTATCTCCAAAACACCTATATCAGGGTTGTACTCGAAGGTTCTTGATGGTTTTACCGCTGAAACACCTGTACCACGATTGCCTTCGGCTGATTCCGGTGTAATCGCCAAAACATTTATATCAGGATCGGTGGGTTCCGATACAATCGCCAAAATACCTATACCTCGATTGTCTTCGCCTGATTCCGGAGTAAAAGCTACCTCTTCATTCCATTCCATTGCTTTGCCACTACCCGCAGTAAAACATTTTACAAACCTGGCAACATCCCCTTTACGCCTTGCCAATAAACTAAATGTAAAAGACTCCTCTTTACTTTCCAGCATATGTATCATACGCACAAAACAATCAAAATAATTCGTTAGCCCCTCTTCTTTTTCTGGTGATAATTCCTCGGTGTCTATCTGAAAAATGATTTTAATAGCTGGGTTAGCATCTCGTAACATTCTTAATATACCCATCAACCAAAATACACTTTTTCTGTCATCCTCAGGCGAAAATGGAAAAATCTCCACCCTTAATGCAGGTACTTTTACCTGAGATTGTTGGCACAGAGCATTCATGGCAACCAGATCTTTTGATTTCAGCGGCAATACACTATCAAAAATAAATTTAACCTGCTGTTTAACTGAATCAGATTTAAATTTATCAAAATCAATATAATCAGTTAAGTCAAACATATAGCTCTGTAAATTTCTATCTGAATCATTATGAACTTGCACAACAACTTCACACTGGAGATCTTGTTGTAAAAATTGATTTAACACGGGTAAGTCGGCAATGCTAACCATCAAATTAACATGCTTAAGATTTTTATTTTGTTTAATATATTCTGCAACGGCTTGATAATAACCTTCTTCCTCGGAGTATTTTACCACTAGATGGGTTATTTCTTTTTTCTCTTTGAGATCAGCAATTTTGCTTACTTCTAATTCATTATCTTTTGGCATAAAAGCA
>JABDBA010000039.1 GCA_013288885.1 Gammaproteobacteria bacterium
TTTGCTATTTATTTAGATGATTGTAAGAGAGAAGCTGGAAGATCAAAAGATCATTACGAATGTTTGGGGCTGTTTGATAAAGATAAAACGAAGATTGAAATAGATCATATTGAAAGAGCCCACTCGGAATTGATGTCTAAAAATAATGCAACTATGTACCGTGATCAACCTGTGGTAGCTCAAATAAATGCATCTAGATATCTTAAAAGAGTAGAGGATGCATACCAAGTGCTTTCAGATCCTGATAAACGCCAAAAATACGATCAAGAAAACCTAGAAGCTAGAAAAGAAGAAAAAGTAAAACAACAAATAGAAGAATTGCCAGAACATTTATTGTGCGCACTTTTGTATGTAGCAATTGATAAAAAAAATAGTAAATTATTTGCTAATATCTGCGCAAGACTTGATTCGCTTGCTGAATCTAAGCAAGAAGTTTACACGCTAAAAGAGCGCATTATTTTGGCAGTGGATCCGAACGGCGAAAATGCTTTACATAAAGCATTTCGTTTGCAAGATAGCGCATTTGCTAAAACATTGTTAAAAGGCTTATCAAGTGGTGTTGTTGCGCAAGCAATGTTAACGCGAAATAAAGATTATAAAACTCCATTGTCGGATGTTGTTAACCTTGATCCTGAAATAAGAAGTCGAGTAGAACCTCATCTTTATCATGATAATGCTGCGGTAAGCGAGCATGATAAGAAAATGCTTGGGGGTCTTTGTGATTATTTGGATTTTTCGCTAGCAGATAAAAATCGCAAAGGAGTGGGAATAAAAAAATCGCGCAAGCACCCCAAAGATTTTGAAAATTTAAACAAAGACGCCGTTAGATTTAATCAAGTCATTAGAGAAAGACTAAATAAGGATATGCCCATTAGCGAAGGTCGTGAAGCAATAGCTGATAGGCTATTTAAATTATATAAACGATTTGTTAAATATCATAATCGACGCAGTGACCTAGATGATCGTAAAAAAATAAGGGAAAATTTCATAGGGAAAATTGAAAATCTCATAATCAATTTACAAGGTTTTAGGCTCTCTGACAAACAAGTGAAAAAATATCCTGATCTATTCGAATTGGATGAAAAACCAAACCCAAAGGCCAAAGAAGCACCTATCACAACTGAACGTATGAAGGGAGTATTGCAAAAAAGAGATGAAAAAATGGGATGCTCCATCGCAGTACTCAGACAGCAAAGATGGCAGCAAAAAAAAGCTGAAGAGGAGCAAAAACTGGAATTTAATCAGCAGATAAATGGCATTAAGCGTTGCCTAGAAGACGACTTTGGGCTCCTTGGACCGCTCTCGGAGACGGAGAGGAATAGCTTTAAATCAACGCCATTGTCAATGTTGAATGCTCTCCAGAATGAGGAAACTAAAGCTTATGAAAATATTATGAAGATAGTCTCGTATTTAACTATTGATCTTCCAAATAAGATTACAGAAATAGCAAAAACATTTGATGAAAAGTACATGAAACTACTCGATTATGGTATTAAAAATCTAAAAGGAATGCTTAATAATTTATTACTGAAATATGTAAATGTTTTTGCAAATCTTCCTGAGATAACGCCTGAACAAGCCATTGGGGTATGTCAGGGTATGATTAAAGTAGTGGGGTATAGGGCTTACCTTTTTTCTAGGTATATTATTTCGAGATTCAAGAATGAAGATCCTGCAAAGTCACGCCTACAACGTGCAATTGCTGATTGTATGAAAGAACATGATGTCAATCTTGATTTAATGGAAAGTTGTTTTAGAGATTTAGATTGTAATAATCCTAAGGATCCTGCAGCAAAAACGCTCTATACACAAAACCTTGAAAAATGGCAACAAGCTATTATTAGAATTCTTAGGCAACAAAGTCTTGCAGTAAAACCTGTAAAAGGCCTAGAAAATAATAGTTTTTTTCCACCTGCAGATGTACTGAGGTTTTTAAAATTCTTAGAAAATGAAGTGACGCAGAATAAACGTATGCGCTTTTTACATGATCTCTGGAATGGAATAAAAGTTCCCTATCTAGCTTATCTTGCTGAGCAAAATGATTTTGAAGGGTTGCACAATGCTATTAAGGTTGGTGATCTGAGAGAAGTTCAGAAGATTTGCACGAAGCTAGAAGACTACGACCGCGATATATCACAAGTTGCCGATGCAAAAGGTGAAACTTTGACAGTAAAAGAACAAATGGTTTTAGCGACTAATGAAAGTCACCCTGAAAATGCCTTGCATAGGGCATGTTTAGGAAATAATCCACACATACTCTCACGGTTGTTAACATGGGTAGCTATTGATCAGCAAACCCGAATATTCGAGTCAGTAATACATCAAATAGAGAACAAATTAATTCTCAAGGTTATGTTAGTTGATATAACTAATATCAATTTAATTAAATATATCGTTGATAAAATTGGAGTTGGGCCAGCAATGGAAGCTAAGCTTGAATTAACCAAGCAAGAATGGTTCGTAGAGCTTCTGCAAAAAGAATGGTTAACGCTAATGTATGGGGCTGGAAGCTCTGACAACGTTGCTGTCGTTTCACGAATAATCGTTTGCCTGCAACAGAAAGATAAATTCACGTTAGATGCAGTAATAGACGAGTTTTGTACTCTTTTTGAAAATCATTATGGATTTGTGGTAACAACTAGATTTAAAATTATTTTAGAATGGCTGAGAGATTTGAAAGAATTGCCCAACCTTGAAGGGCTACCAGGTTTAATTGAACAATTACGAATGGAATCCAGCAGTTCTCCTGCTGGCGTTGCTGCTCAGGTTTGGAACTATCGTAGCGATATGGTAAAACTTGATTCCCTAGCAAATATTTTCCCAAAGCCAGCAGAACAACCTGCTGAGGCTAAGTCTTCTGCTTTATCTGCCAACGGAAGTTTACCTGCAAGTCCTTTAGTAATTCTGAATTTTGTTAATACTATGTCTGAAAGTAGTGGCTCATCAGTGGCGATGGGCGTGTCCGCGAGTACAAGCTCAACAGCTAGCTTAACTGCATCAACAGCAAGTCCAAGTGCGATGAATACGGGGGACAGCTCGCAGGATAGCGCACCAGTGAGTTCGGCACCTAATCCAACTGTTGTTCCATCAGGGCCGGGGTTTTAAAAAATCTGGCGGAGAGGGCGGGATTCGAACCCGCGGTACGGATTAACGTACACACGCTTTCCAGGCGTGCGCCTTAAACCGCTCGGCCACCTCTCCAGTATTGGGGTGGCTAAGGGTAAACCAGAATGTTTCTTTTCGCAAATGATATGTCATTGCGAGGCAGTTCTGTGGGTTTCAGAACTGCCGTGGCAATCTTAGAGCTTGAAGATTGCCGCGTCGCTAACGCTCCTCGCAATGACACATATAGGGTATAATGGCGTTTATGCCTAAATCCAAACAAACCAGCCCCTTAACCACCGTCGGCGATATCCTGCACTGGGCGACTGCCCAATTTGAGGCGGCTGACCTCTATTATGGTCATGGCACGGATAACCCCTGGGATGAAGCTGTAGCCTTGGTGCTACATGTTTTGCAGTTACCGCCGGATACCTCGCAAGATATTCTAACGGCCACGCTAACGCCGCTGCAGCGCGATGCGATTACTGCTTTGGTGAAAACGCGTGCACTAGAGCATGTTCCTGCCGCCTATCTAATCCAGCAAGCCTGGTTTGCGGGGATGCCATTTTTTGTGGATCCGCGCGTTATTATCCCGCGTTCGCCCATAGCAGAATTGATTGAAGCCCAGTTTTCGCCGTGGATTAGACCCGATAAAGTCCATCGTATTTTAGATTTGTGTACTGGCAGCGGCTGTATCGCTATCGCTTGTGCCATGGAGTTTCCCCACGCGCAGGTAGATGGAGCTGATATTTCTGACGATGCGCTTGCCGTGGCCGCTATCAACGTTAAACAGCACCGGCTGGTTGAGCACGTGCGCTTATTTAAGTCAGATTTGTTCGCTGGGTTGCCGCAGGAAAAATATGACATTATTGTGAGTAATCCCCCTTATGTTAGTCGGCAAGAAATGGCAGAATTGCCTACCGAATATAAACATGAGCCGGAATTGGCGTTAGTGGCAGGTTCAGACGGTTTAGATTTGGCGATAAAGATTTTGCAGCGAGCAGGTCAGTATTTAACAGACCATGGTATTTTGATCGTAGAAGTAGGCAACAGTGAAGAAGCGTTGCGTGAACGTTTTCCGCACGTGCCGTTTACCTGGCTGGAATTTGCGCGCGGAGGTGGAGGCGTGTTTTTGTTGACGGCGGAGCAGGTGGGTTCATTAAACTTTTAATGTAGGTCGGTTCAAGCGAAGCGGAACCGACATGAGGTGTAAGTTGACATTGTAATGTCGGATCCGTCGCTTTGCTCCTTGATCCGACCTACAGCAACACGCACATTTATTAAGGTGATTTTATGTCAGGCAACAGCATCGGAAAATTATTTTCAGTCACCACCTTTGGCGAAAGCCACGGCCCGGCGTTGGGTTGTATCATCGACGGCTGCCCGCCGCATTTAGCATTAACGGAAGCGGATATTCAACAAGAATTGGATCGCCGCAAGCCCGGCACATCGCGTTATACCTCACAACGTCATGAAGCTGATCAGGTGAAAATCTTATCAGGCCTCTTTGAAGGCCGCACTACCGGAACACCGATAGGTTTAATCATCGAGAACACCGATCAACGTTCTAAAGATTACGACAAAATTAAAGATGTGTTTCGGCCTGGTCATGCTGATTACACTTATTGGAAAAAATACGGCATTCGCGATTATCGTGGTAGCGGGCGCGCATCTGCGCGCGAAACTGCTATGCGTGTGGCAGCGGGTGCGATTGCCCAAAAATATTTGCGCGAAAAATTTAATGTGAATATTCGTGGCTGTGTGGTACAAGTGGGGCCGATTAAATGCGATATTGTCGATTGGGCGGCAGTTGAAACCAATCCATTTTTTTGTCCGGATCCGGCGAAAATTCCCGAGCTTGAAGCATATATGCAAGCACTGATCAAAGAAGGTGATTCGATTGGTGGTTTGTTGCAAGTAGAAGCGAGCAATGTGCCCGCAGGTTTGGGTGAGCCGGTGTTCGATAAATTAGATGCAGAAATTGCCTACGCGATGATGAGTATTAATGCTGCTAAAGCGGTGGAAATTGGCGC
>JABDBA010000040.1 GCA_013288885.1 Gammaproteobacteria bacterium
GATAATAAAATTATATTGCATGAGATAAAAAAGTTGTTTGGGGATGTCAAAATTATGGGTGGCACGAGTTGTTCGGGAGTTATTACTGAAAGAGGTTATTGTAGTGAAAACAAACGTGCATTAGGTTTGTTTGGCATCAAGGATGATAGCGGTTGTTATGGGGTGGCAGGTTTGACATTAAGTGACGACCCTCAGTTAGATGGACAAAAAGTTATCCGCAAAGCGTTGGAAAATGCTCAGCGACCCGGCGAATTGCCAACAATGATTTTATTAACGAGTGCGCCAGGACATGAAGAAGCTTTAATGAATGGTATTATGAGTGTAGTGGGGGAGCAGGTACCAATATTTGGTGGAACTTCAGCAGATAATAGTATAGCGGGGCTATGGCAACAATTTTGTGGAGAAGAGATCTACCAAAATGGTATAGCAGTTGCTGCAATCTATTCTTCGCAATCAATCGGATTTGCATTCCACAGTGGATATATGCCCACTGAGCATGTTGGTACGATAACAAAAGCCAAAGATCGTATGGTCAACACAATCGATAATAAATCCGCTGCCGACGTTTATAATCAATGGACAGAAGGTATACTTCATGAGGTGTTAGGAACCCATGCAAATATTCTTAGTTTATCAACGTTTTATCCTTTGGGGCGTGAGGTAGGCAAGATCGGCAGTATCCCTTATTACACCTTATCTCACCCTAACGAAATTTTTGCAGATGGATCCATGAATTTCTTTTCTAATATCAAAGAGGGCGAGAAAGTTGTATTAATGACTGGAACAAAACACAGCCTTAAGAACAGGATAAAACGCGTTATAAATTTAGCGAAAGAAAATTATTCACAAGACAGTGATAAAAAACCTAAAGGAGCATTTATTATTTATTGCGCAGGTTGTTTTTTGGCGATTCAAGATGAAATCCAAGATGTTATCGATGCTGTTCATTCTGAATTACCTTCTGAACCGTTTCTGGGAATGTTTAGTTTTGGAGAGCAAGGATGTTTATTTGGTGGGGAAAACCGTCATGGCAATTTAATGATTTCTGCAATCATCTTCGGGTGATAAGGTACGCAAATATATGTCCAGTGTTGAAGAGTTATATGAAACACTTATTGATTTAGAAAATGAACGTGCTTTATCTAAAAAAATCAATCAAGAATCTAACAATCTTTTAAAAGGATTAAAAGTTTTAGTTGATCGATTTAATGAAAAAAAATTCTAATAGATATCATCTCTATTTTGCGAGACATAGTTGGATGCGAAGATATCGTTATCATGGCCACCAATGAGCGCCATGAATTAATAACACAGTCTGCAACATCGGATTTTTTTTATGACATTCAATTAGAACCACAAACATTTTTAAACCGCATTATAAAGGGTGACATTGCTATCTCGTTTGATATTCAATTGATACCAGAGTGGTGTTTGCTATCTAAGAAATTGAATAATCGAATAAAATCTGCCATTCATGTTGGCTTGGAATTTAACGAAAAAAAGACAATATTAATCTGTTGTGATTCTCGATCAAATTTTTTCAACCGCGCGCACGCCGATTTGGTTAAGCGTTATTCTACGTTAGTTACCCAGGCATTAATTAACATAAGCTCACAAGAAAAAATCAATCGATTAAATAAAAACTTAAATAATATGGCACGTCAAGCAGGCATGGCGGACATCGCAACCAACATCTTGCACAATATGGGGAATGTACTTAATAGCCTGAATGTTTCTGCGAAAATCGTAATAAATAAGCTTGATGATTCTATGTCATTAAATTTATCTAGGCTGGTAGCTTCTTTAAAAAATCATTCTGACGATTTAGTAGATTATTTAACTCACGATGATAAAGGTAAAATGATAATCCCCTATCTTGATAAATTATCTGAATGCCTAGATCAAGAAAGAAATAGCATGCGTGAAGAAATGAATAGTTTAATTAAAAATGTAGAGGATATAAATACCATCGTAGCTATGCAGGAGTCCACTGCAAAATATGCAGGCGTATCTGAAAATATTAATTTAATCGAGCTAATTGAAGATGCATTAAAAATCCAATTTTTGCCGGCTCAAGACAATGGCATTCAAGTTATTCGTGATTTTCGTGATCCCCCGTTGGTTTATGCCGATCAATATAAGCTCTTACAAATCATGGTGAACCTACTTTCAAGTGCGAAATATGCGGTGATAAACCATCATTTAGATTCTAAAATAATTAAAATCAAGATAACTGCCGTTCACGACGAAGTGGAAATATCTATATCAGATAACGGGATCGGTATTCATAAAGAAAATTTAACGAAAATTTTTCAATATGGATTTACCACCAAAGATGGAAGCTATGGTTTTGGGTTGCATAATAGCGCTAATGCTGCAAAAGAAATGGGTGGTTCAATAATAGCTGAAAGTGATGGGGTGGGTATGGGGGCGACATTTGTGGTGAAACTACCGCTTGCCCAATCGGTATAAAGGTCTTTGCCTTGTGCGATTTCACTAGCAAGAAGCTACGTGGGATTCGCGACTATCCGGTCGTAAATTTGGCCGGATGAAATAATAGACAAATTACAAAAGCTTAGCACATTGGTGTGGTACAGCTGATTGAGCTAGATCGGCGGGAGTTGGATCAGTCGGTGATGTGCTGGAAGAAGACGTAGCATTAACTGCCGCTAAAGTACTGTCCAACGCCTTTGCTATTGGGTGGCATCCATCACGATATCGTTTAAGGGCTTTCTTTTCATTCTTGACATCAGGAAGTAACGCTGGAGTCGCTGAAAATCCCGGCCAACGAACAGGTATAAATATTGGCTGGGGCCTCCAAAGGCAATTTACTGGGGCAAAAGTAGGAACAACCCCGGCACTTGAGGAAGAGGATGATGATGATGATGGAGCCGGTGCAGAAGTAGCATTATGGTCTTCTGAAACCGCTTGCGGGATTTTTCCAAATTCTCCTTTGATGGCTTTTAATGTATCATCTTTTATGTCTTGATTGTTAGTCTTAGAATAAGAATCTGCTGCACATCCTACTGTTAATAATCTGAAAACTTCGCCTATGAATTCTAAATTTTTGTCTTTATCTGAATAATAGGGTGCTAATCCTTTTGGGGGATAAAAAATAACATTATGGTCTCTCTGCGTGACACATATTTTATTTAAAAATTCACGCATTTGTGTTTTTAATGAATCATCAGATATCGGGTCTCCCATGCGCTCTATTATGTCGTGTCTGAATTTATTCAAGCGACTATAGAATATTATGCGCCCTGCTAGAGCTTTCGCTTCTATTTCTGAAGTCTGTAAATCGCTTTCAAAGTGTTGATCAATTTCGCAAAACTTAAATTTAATATTTTTTATTTTTTTTAGCCAATTGGCATCCTTTCTAGTGCATACGCCATTAAAATATTTGTCAAATAATTTTGATTTATCCAATTCAACATCATGTTTTTCTTCATTACCATAGCGTTTAGTGCCAACTTGTTTTTTTGGAATAACTTTTGCTTCTGCGACATTGGGATTTATAAATTTCAGGTTTGCACAAGTTATCGGTCCTTCACAAGTAACCTTCCCTATTATTTTCTTTTTCATTATAGTTGGAATCACACATACCATCTTGATTCCAGCGGGTGGAATTATTTTGCTGCAGTTTGCTACTTGAAAATTCAATATTAGATCGGTGTCCGCTTGTCCTTCCTTTCTTGCTAATACAAGTTTTCTGAAATCATACTGGCCCCTATGTTTATATTTTTCTTTTTCCGACTCGGGAATTAAATAAATAGAAGGTAATTGATAATCGTTTTTTCCTTCAAAATAAGTTCCTTCTGCTGTCCTCACTTCCTGTAATTTATATTTAGTATTATTAAGGGTAATAATATTACCTTCTGCGACATCATAAGGCATAAAGCTGCTCTCCAAAATTTGTGTAGGTTAGAATTATATGTTAAACCATCATCTTAAACAATACATAAGGGAGGGTTATTCGAAGGTAAAGGAAGATACAATTACCATATCGCGGACGGATTCATTTACTATACTTTAAAGTTGCTGAAAATTGACTCCATCAAAAAACTGGTCAAGGCAGAACCAAATGAACTTTATAAGAGGCATTTAAGAGCGCTTTAGCTCCGCTCGCTTGCAACAAACTGGCGCGCGTGCTTTCTATTTGCGTTTGCGCGCGCGCCAGGTTGGCATAAGCATCGCGTAGATCAATTAACGTGCCTTGTAATGCAAAATAACGTTGCCTAGCAACCGCGTAAGCTTTTTTTGCCAACGCTAATTCATTGGTGAGATAGCGCAATCTTATTTTCGATGAGGTGATGATTTCATCATATTGCGCATTCATTTCATCGAGGTTTTGTTTTTGTGCGGCCACTTCTTCGTCAGAAGCGGAGGCCAACGCTTGTGCGCGATGGATTTGGGCGTTGGTATGCAAATCAAATAACGGAAATACCACCCCGATTCCTGCTGAATAATTTTGTTTAGGTTCTAAATGCGTATCTTGCATCATGCCAGTGCTGGCGACCGCGACGATTTGCGGATAAAGGTTCGCTTTCTGTTGCGCTAATTTTGCTTGTGCCACTTTAGACCCGGCGATAGCGCGGGCAACGAATGGATTGTCATCTACATCAGAATTAGCTGATAACATGAGCGTATCATTGGGCAACGGTGGACAAGAAAAAGAATTGGCCGAAACACCCAGTAAAATAGCCAGTTCGCTCGTTGATTCTTTTAAACGCTGAGCAAAAAAAGCATGTGCGGTTTGTGCTTCTTCAGTTTGCGCTTTTGATAAATAACCATCTACTACAGAATGTTGGCCGGTTTGTACAAACTCTTGCGCTTCTTTAGTAATAACGTCTGATTCATGCGTCAATTGCGCCCACGTGTCGCGTTGCGTTCTAATAAATGTGCATTCATAAAATTTTTGTAACGCTAATTGCTTAACTTCATACACAGTCACTTGGGTATTTTGTTGGCTGTATTCGGCTTCTTCTTTAGCTGCAGTTACACCAGAGCTGGTGCGGCCGAAATCATAAATGGTTCCCTCTGCTACTAAACCAGCAGCGGCTTCGGAGCGAAACGGTGATCCCATTAATCCTTCGACACCG
>JABDBA010000041.1 GCA_013288885.1 Gammaproteobacteria bacterium
CTAAAGTTTTTGCGCTCACCTTCGGCATGGGTGTGGTATCCGGCATTGTCATGGAATTTCAATTAGGAACAAATTGGGCGGGTTTCAGTCATGCCGTCGGCAACGTATTAGGCCCATTGTTTACTTACGAAGTGATGACCGCGTTTTTTATTGAGGCAGGTTTTCTTGGTGTTATGTTATTTGGCTGGGATCGTGTCGGCTATAAATTACATTATTTCGCAACTTTATTGGTAGCCATTGGAACTACCTTATCCGCTTATTGGATTATGTCAGCCAACACTTGGATGCAACATCCTATAGGTTACGAACTAGCGAACGGTGTATTCAAAGTCTCTGATTGGACGCAGATAGTATTTAATCCTGCCACCTTCCCACGATTCATTCATATGATGTTGGCTTCTTATATTTCTGCTGGTTTTGTTATTTGCAGTGTTTGTGCCTTGTATTTATTACAAAATAAACACCTCGAATTCGCTAAAAAATGTTTTGCTTTTGTTTGGATCGCGTTGCTTATTTTAGTGCCGTTACAAATTTTTATCGGCGACATGACTGGCATCGAAGTGCACGATAACCAGCCCCTCAAAACAGCAGCGATGGAAGGTATCTGGAACACGCAAGCAGGTGCACCGCTGTTATTATTTGCCGTACCTGATCAAATAAATCAAATGAATCATTGGGAAATCAGCATTCCACACGGAGCCGCATTAATCAATACACATCAATGGAATGGTGTATTGATTGGCTTAAAATCTGTAACCCCCGCATATCAACCTAAAGTAGCCGCTGTTTTTTATGCTTTTCGAGTTATGTTAGCAATGGGGTTCATGATGCTGGGTTTAGTTATTATCGCTTTTTATTTAAAAATAAAACAGCGTTTATATGATTCGCGCTGGTTCCTTAAGATTTGTTTATTTACCGCGCCCATTGGTTTTATCGCATTATGGTGTGGTTGGATCACCGCAGAAATGGGGCGTCAACCGTGGGTAGTTTACAATTTATTAAAAACTGCTGATGCTGTTTCACACGTCTCGTTACGCGATATCATTATATCTTTTGCGCTTATCGTGCTTGTGTATGGTGTCGTTTTTGGTTACTTCTATTTTTATTTTCTCCACAAAACCTTACATAAAGGGCCTGTTGATGTTGAAGCCGTTGCAACGATAGAACCCGCTCATCAGCCATTCCAATACATGCCCCCTACTGTGGAGGATAAATAATGGATCTACTAGCACTAGCGTGGGCGGGGATTATTGCATTTGGCATTATCATGTACATCATCCTCGATGGATTTGATTTAGGCATTGGAATTCTGTTTCCCTTCTTCAGAGACGAACATGAAAAAGATTTAATGATCAGCACCATTTTACCGGTCTGGGACGGCAATGAAACTTGGCTAGTATTTGGTGGCGCAGCCCTGTATGGTGCATTTCCGTTGGCATTTAGCACTGTTTTACCTTTGCTTTATTTGCCTATTTTCATGATGGTGATTGCACTGTTATTTCGTGGTGTGGCATTTGAATTTCGCTTAAAAGCGATTAAGAGTAAATCTTTTTGGGACGCTTGTTTTTTTACCGGTTCGTTATTTGCCACCATTGCACAAGGTTTAGTGTTAGGTGCGTTCGTGCAAGGTTTTTATTTTCCTGATACCACCAGTGGCGTTTTAACTTATCAGTGGTTCAATCCTTTCTCAGTTTCGTGTGCGATTGCTTTAGTTTTTGGCTATGTATTACTAGGTGCCAATCGATTAATCGTTAAAACGGAAGGGGCTTTGCAAAAAACGTGTTTTGCCATTTCAAGCAAACTACAATACTTGATCTTCATTTTTTTAATCGCTGCCAGTGTTTGGTCGCCGTATTTAGATCCCGCTATTAAACAGCGTTGGTTTGATCCGCATAACATGCCTTACTTAGCTATTTTACCCGTTTTATCACTCTTGTTTTTAGCAGGTCATTGGTATGGTATTAAAAACAAAAAAGAGCATTTACCATTTTGGTGCAGCATCGGTGTTTTCATCACCTGTTATATCGGTTTTATTATCAGTTGCTACCCGTATATTGTTCCGCGTCATATAACCTATCTGCAAGCTGCGGCTGATCATTCATCTTTATTATTTATGTCTGCTGGCGCGTGCATCATGCTACCCGCTTTGCTTTATTACACGTATTACTCCTATAGAATCTTCAAAGGGAAAGTGACAGAAAAGATCGGCTATTAGGCTTCTATGAAGATAAAAAATAAATATGTGTGGTTTATTGCGATTTATTTGGGGTCTGTTGCTGTATTTGTTTTAATTAATTTCTTAATACACTTTCTTATTTTTGCGTTAAAATAAAACTAGCACATCTTTAATTATCTGCACCACCTCATCCAACTGCTCGCGCGTAATGATCAACGGCGGTGCTAAGCGCACTACGGTGGCGTGAGTGTCTTTACTCAATACTCCGTGCTCCAGCAATTTTAAACACACATCACGTGCAGTAGCTTTTTTAGGGTCGATCGCAATGCCAATAAATAAACCTTTGCCGCGTATATCGGTCACTAATGAACTTTTTATGGTGCGTAATTTTTTTAAAAAATATTCACCTAAGTCAGCTGAACGTTCGGCTAATTTATCTTCAACCAAAATATTTAATGCTTCCAAGCCCACGGCTGCGGCCAATGGGTTACCACCAAACGTACTGCCGTGATCACCGGGGGTAAAAACTGCCATCACCTCTTCTTTAGCTAAAAATAACGAGACTGGCAATAAACCACCGCCTAATGCTTTGCCTAAAATTACGCCATCGGGTTTTACATTTTCATGTTCACACGCTAAAAATTTTCCCGTGCGACCTAAGCCGGTTTGAATTTCATCGGCTATAAACAAAACATTATTTTTGCGGCAAATTTCAGCACATTTTTTTAAATAGCCAGCAGGTGGAAGAATAATACCCGCTTCACCTTGAATGGGTTCCACTAAAAACGCAGCAGTATTTTTGCTGATAGCTGCTGTCAGCGCAGCAACGTCACCATAAGGGATAAAACGAAAACCTGGCGTATAAGGGCCGAAACCATTACGGTATTGTGGCTCCGAAGACATGCTAATAATAGTGGTTGTGCGCCCGTGAAAATTATTATTACACACAATAATCTCTGCTTGGTTTTCGGCGACCTTCTTAACATTATAAGCCCATTTACGAGCCGCTTTAATTGCAGTTTCAACCGCTTCTGCACCACTGTTCATTGGCAATGCCTTATCTTGCCCCGTCAACTCACAGGCTTTTTGCAAAAAAGCGCCTAATTTATCGCTATAAAACGCCCGCGATGTCACTGCTATTTTTTTTGCTTGGGCAGTGAGTGCGGCCACTAAACGCGGATGACAATGACCATGACTGATCGCTGAATAAGCACTCATCATATCAATATAACGTTTACCGTTGACATCCCACACATACACACCTTCACCGTGTGTCAACACAACCGGTAATGGTTTGTAATTGTTCGCACCAAATTTTTCTTCGAGCTTAATAAATTTGTCCATGTTAATCCACCCTCAATGTTAAACACTTACAAGCGCCACCAGCCTTTATATATTCATCCATGGCACACGCATGAACAGTGTAGCCAAGTTTTTCTAATAACACCGTAAGTTGCGGGCAACCCGTAGGAATAATAATTTGTTTATCTAGCACCACCGCATTACAAGCAAAACGCTTGGCTTCTATTTCATTTACCGCAAACAACTCAAGATGATCTGCCATATTTTTTTGCGATTTTTTACTAAATGCAGCAGGGTTCCAAATTGCTTGCTGATCATTGAGCGGGCAAAAACAAGTATCAAGATGGTAAAAGTACGGGTCAACTAATTCACAATAAATTATTTGTGTTTGATCAAGATAATTTGCTTTTTTATAAAACTCACGCTCGGTTCTAAAACCATAACCCGCAAATAATTGGTTACCCGCAGGCAACGCATCACCCGCCCCTTCAAAAAAAGCATGACTTTGATCTATGCCAGGCACATTTAGTTGAACAAATCCCGCTTGCTCGAACCAAGTTTTAAAATACGGCACTTCTCCCTGACGTTGTTTAAATTTAAAATTTGCCAAAATTATTTTGCCTTGAAAAAACAAACCCGCATTGGCGGTAAAAACCAAATCAGGCAAACCTTTAATCGGAGCCACCAATTCAACCTGCGCCCCACACGATTGGATAGTTTTATACAACCCCTCCCACTGCCGCACCGCCGCCGCATGATCGACAGGCCGCTGAACATTCATCCAGGGGTTAATCTCATATTCAATCCCATAGTAGTCGGGACGGCACATTAGAATTTTCATTAATTTAACCCTTCTATAATAGAATCACAGAGAGTGGATTGCCTGAAATGTCAAAAGCAGACCGTCGATTACATGGACGTAATCAACGATCGCAGGGACGCAGTTTCGTCTGCGTTGGCATTCAGGCAAGCCGCTCTCGGGCACAATCTATAGTCAATTGGCGCTCCCTAGGGGGTTCGAACCCCTGTTTTCGCCGTGAGAGGGCAACGTCCTAGGCCACTAGACGAAGGGAGCATAAAAGATGCTATTATACGGTTCTATTAACAGATACGCCACGGCAACCTTAAGGAGCCTAACCATTATTAAGCTACTAAAAAAATTATTTGGGCGCACCAAGAAGCCTAAGCACGAACCAGTGATAGTGCCCCATACAGTACATAATATTTCACGGATGCAAATCAGCCCCAATGCCATAAAAGTGGTACGGCGCCTGCAAGAAGGCGGCTTTGCTGCTTACCTGGTCGGCGGCAGTGTGCGCGATCTAGTGCTAGGGCATGTACCTAAAGACTTTGACGTTGCTACCGAAGCTAACCCAGAAGAAATAAAAGGCCTCATCCGTAACTGTATCTTAATCGGGCGGCGCTTTCGCTTAGCCCACGTGCGCTTTGGCCGCGAAATTATCGAAGTCGCTACTTTTAGAGCCGCACAAAACAATAAACCTAACAACAAACATCGACATGTCGCCGAACACGGTATGGTATTGCGTGATAATGTTTACGGCTCGATGGAAGAAGACGCATGGCGACGCGATTTCACCATTAATGCACTCTA
>JABDBA010000042.1:0-1963 GCA_013288885.1 Gammaproteobacteria bacterium
ATGAATGTTCGGTTTTAGTACGCCTGAATAGTCCCCTTCAAATAACACTAATGCAGTTTTGAGGGCAATTGCTTCAAAAGCCCGCGGTGAAATTTGATTCATACTAATTTTGCCTTCGTAAGGAGCAAGACATTTAGCAAAAATTTCTTGATAACTTATTTCTGGATTGATCTTCAACTCTTGTTCAATATTTCGAGTAATTTCTCCGTGATCATCAAAAACATTCGCTCCACTTTCGGTGCCTAAAGTCGCTTTACAATTAGCAATAAATTGATACCAACCACCACCATAAATACGGTGAGCATCATCCCATTCAATATTTACCGGGATACCACGTTCTTCACAAAGCTTACGCATAGTTTGGCCGATAATAAATTTTTCTTGACCTAAATTTCCATACCAATAAGGTAATGCACGGCCACGGTATCCGATAACATACTGTCGTGAAGAAAAAGGTTTAATATATTGTTTCAGTTTCTCATAATGGATAGGAACATAACCAGTCAGTACATTAATAAATTGAGTAATTGGAAAACGCTGTGGAGTATAGATCTCTTTAATAAACTGATCTGGCACACAAGTAAAAACAATATTAAACTTTAATCTTTCTATCCATTGTCTAGCCGTTTCAGTCATCTCATATTCATCTTGAATATATAAAATTTTTAAGCCTTGAAATTTTTCTAATGCTTCGGCATATTGCGGAGACAAATGCCAAGTTAAACTCAAGCGTACAGAATAATGAATTATAATAGCGTCAAAATAAGCAAGATCAAGTTTGCAAGCTACATAATGAGTTGCAGCCGCATAAAAAATTTTATTTCTAGAATATTCTTGAAAACATTGCATATGCTCATATGTTGTATTCACACGTGTTGAATGTGGATCATATAGAATAAGAATTTTAAGTGCTTTTGTCATAATTAATGTTTATCTAATTGTTCAAGCCACATATTAGCGGTAAAATAGCGCCAAAGTGCATTTATTTCACCCGATGTCGCTGGCGTTTGTGGTGCGCCTGTATAGAGATTGTGCCAAGCCTTATCAAAAAATTGGCGGGTTGATTCCGATACTGCTTTATAAATGGGATTATCTGAATTGATATATCGTTGCAAATAATCCATATTATTATTTTCACAAAACCACTTATGACCAGGTGTTGTAAAACCCATCTTGTCTTTTCGATGTAAAATAGTATCTGGCAACACTTTTTTAGCTACTTGATAAATCAACCATTTAGTACGCTTACCACGAATTTTATAACGATGCGGCAATGAAAAAACAAACTCCACTAAGCGATAATCTAAAAAAGGTAGTCTAGATTCGAGCGAAAATTTCATGGAATTGCGATCTTCATAATGTAATAAATTGGTTAAATTAGTAAATACATGTTCAAGCAGTAATGTATTTAAATCATCATCGCCATAAGGTGATAATTCAGCCAATTGAGTTTGATTTATTTTCTTACTGATAAATGCTACTGGATGTCTTACATTGTGCCATAACACGGCCAATGATGACATTTTATTCCCTGTGCGCGATTTTATTTGTTTCGCCGCACGCCAATAGTTCAACAATGCTTTGATGTTACGTTTATCACGTAGATTTCTCACATGCGATAATAAACTATGATGGAAGTAACCATGATAACCACCTAATAATTCGTCAGCGCCCTGACCGTCTAACAAGACTTTAACATGTTGGCTGGCCAATCCCATGACTGCCCGTTGCGATAAGATAGAAGGTCCACCGGTAGGGCCATCTTGCTCATAAATACTATCGTACATTGTTTGAATATAATTATCATGCGTCGGACTGGTAAAATAAGGCTTGGTATCAAATTTTTTCACTGCGTCATTAATATAATTTGATTCATCAAACTCTGGCGTATCAGGAAAAATGCAAGAAAATGTAGTGAGCTGTTTGTTAAACATTTTAGTCGCCAGACCCACAATAGTGGTAC
>JABDBA010000042.1:1973-4050 GCA_013288885.1 Gammaproteobacteria bacterium
ATCTAAACCACCACTTAAGCATGAACCAACAGGCACGTCGCTTCTAAAACGTAAACGAATGGAATCTTCGAAAATTGTTTGAAATTCTTCGATGATTTCTTTGTCAGTTGAGATATGTTTGCGCAATGTTGGTTTCCAATCCCAATATCTAACCTGTTCAGGCGTCTGACCTACTTCCATTAGAAAATAATGTCCTGGCACTAAATTAAATAGTCCTTGGTAAAAGGTTTCTTTATAACAAGCAAAAAAATCGCTTTCGACAAAATCAATTAAGAAAGAGTAATTGGCGGTACGAAATTCAGGAAATGTGCTTAATATTGCTTTCGCCTCACTGGCAAAGACGAATGTACCTTCTTTGGTGATACCATAAATAAACGGTTTAATACCAAACCTATCGCGTGCCGCAAATATTTTTTTATTTTGCGGGTCATAAAGAACAAATGCCCACATACCATTAAATTTGTTTAAACAATCGATTCCCCAATAATCATAAGCTTTCAAAATAACTTCGGTATCACTATGGGTGATGAATGTATAACCTTCTTTTATCAATTCCGCGCGTAATTCAATGTAATTATAAATTTCACCGTTATATACTATTACCCGCCCAGTAGCAGGATCAACCATAGGTTGGTTAGCACGGGTCTCTAAGTCAATAATACTTAAACGTGCATGTCCTAACCCCACACCGTCTTGCATCCAGATATCTTGCGCATCCGGCCCACGGTGTTTGATTTTATTCAACATTTGCCATAAAGACTCGCTCAAATGTGCGTTCTTTGTGTCTTTATTTGCTATACCAATAATTCCACACATAATTACCCTGCTTATAAATTTTCTTTAAGATTAGCACGTATCTTCTGTAACGAATGAAATAAAAAATTAGGCAGAACAATCTTTATCATTCTATATAGTGCATTTCGTGTTCTTTTCCCAACTGTTAATTGCATGCTTTTCATATACTCTTCAGAAGCCATAAAATTGGGATTTTCCAATTCACTGCTTATAACCCACTTATTTTTTCTCTTAAAAATGTTCTGAGATGGCATATGAGCAAAGCCTTTTGATTCTCTACCAGCTATTTTTACATCAGAAGTATCACTACTCATAAAACCTATTACTGATGAAATTAAACAAATTTCTTGTCCTTTTTTTACGTTAGCATCAATAAAACTATCCAGTTCAGTAAATATAGCTGGATTATGCTCTAGTTCTTTATACATAAATGTATCATGAACACCAAACTCTCTAATATTTTTTGCTATCATATTTTTTAAATCATCTTTAGTATCAATAAAAGATAATTTGTAACCTCCAAATTCTTTTAGCGAATTACCAAAAGGTAATAACGAAGCTGAGTTAAAAATCTTCTCAAGTGAAAAATGCAAAACAATTACATCAAATAACGATAAATTAAATGTGCTTTCTAAATTTTTATCAAATGGCATAAAGTAAACAGAAAATTTAGATGCTTTTCGAAAAGCCTCTAAATTGTTCTTACCATAATCCTCAATATTTTCAGGGTCATATAAAACCAACAAATTAAGGTTCTTAGGTGAATTTTTCATGTATTACCTTGTAAATTATCATTAATGATACCACATAACTGAGTGAACTTAGCATCATAACCATGCTTGCTGGCCTCATTTTTTCTCAGTTGTACCATATTATAGTCATCTCTCGTTTGTGCCGCCAATCTTATTGCATTATCAAATTCTTTGACTGACTGAGAAAAATGAAACAATGAGGGATAAGGCAATAGAGCATCAATGGGTACTGTCACTACGGGCAACCCACAAGCCACATATTCAAATGCCTTTAAAGGGAAACTACGCTTTACAATCCAATCGTTTTCAACAAAAGGAATCAAACCAACCCTAGCCTGATACATGAGCTCTCTGACTTTTTCTATTGTAAGCTTTCCGAAATATTTTATATTCTTCAATTTTAATAAAGAATTCCATTCACGGCAAACATCAACTCCGCCACAAAACCAGAACTCCCAATCTGGCATAGCTTTAATAAGCTGCTTTAATAGTGAATAATTTATTTTTTTATTTATACTTCCTTGATAAAG
>JABDBA010000043.1:0-2340 GCA_013288885.1 Gammaproteobacteria bacterium
TGCGCTCCGGCGGATTTAGAAAATTCATGCGTTCTTTTTCGGTAGCGGATAAAAACATTTCAAAACCTTTGACATGCACTATTAAATCGTGACCACGCTGAGTAGGGACGCGCAATAAAAAGAAAAATAGGGTATTGATCGCTGCAATGGCAAACACTAACGATAAAAAAATCACCTCAATAAAGTATTGCGTCATAAAAATCTGCCACAGAAAAACCCCGATGAGAACTAGAAAACACACCCCTTGCACCCAAAGTCTTGCTCGGGAATAATTTCCAATTTCCTGAAACAAAACTAACGCAGGAATAAAAGTCATTAAAAGCGCGCCTTTGATAAACTGCGGTTGATAACAAAGAATACTGACGAAGACAAATAACAGCGATATGGATAATCCAATGATAAAATAGCTGATATTAGTGTTAAAATAACTTTTCCAATAGGCCGATTTTAAATGCCCTTCAAATTCATCAATGCACCTCTGCAACTTTGCCTGATGAGATTGATCCACTTCAAATACGTTGCCCTCTGCAAATAATTTGTTCTTCTTCGCTCAATATACTGTAATCACCTTTATCTTGTTTTATTAAGGTATATTTGTGCTTTTGTTGTTGAATGGTTAAATAACCTTTCACCGCCATATTAATAACAGCGGAGGTAAACACTTTACTGTCGTAGCGCATATCTTTGATGTAACGTAACTCCGCCGGTGAAAAACCAGCGACGGGAGTATACTCTGGAATAATCGTATCTTTGCCGGTTTTTAAACGCACCCGCAACCATTCAAGCAAATAAAATAAAAATACAACAATAAACCCAATACCCGCTATGATTAAACCAAGGTTATCCTGCAGAAAATAACGAATATTATCTGCAGTGGTCGGCGGCGTTACAAAACCTTTGCCCCAAGCGACGGCAATCGTTAAACCTTCTTGCGCCGCCAGCGGTTGAGTGGTAGTAAATAAGATATCGCCCGAATCTAATTGTTTACTTTCAAAATTGTGATCGCGCGAACCCATTGCGCCGGTATACGCGGTAAGATTACTGATAGTTTTAACCGCACCATTTGGCAAACTCACAATGACCGTTGCCTTTTCAATCGGGAACCACCAGCGATTCCCAGTCACATTCCAATACAACTCATCATGGTCGGGGAAAAATCTTAATTGCCGGTTAGTTTCATACTGGATGACATAAGTGTAATCTCCCGCCGGTAGTACCTCTTTAGGATCGCCTACATAAATCCGTACTCCATAAGGAATATTAACCACTTTATTAGGTATATTATTGTCGTTGAACGTCGTGCTGATAAGATGAAAACCCACTTTATGAAATCCACCATTCGGAATTTTATACGTGGTGGGAAAATCGCGATAAATCCCGTGCGTAATATCTATTCCATTGGAATGGATTTGAATGGTTTCCGTCACCACTAAATGCGCATCGCTAGCAATCGCAATATTGCTTTTATACTCGGTAATAACCGTTTCATCTGCTAACGCAGACAAAGGTAGCAGCAAACAAATAAATAATAGACTCAACCAGTATTTTATTTTCATATTAAAACTTGACGGCAGGTACTGCGCGCTCCGTCTCCGCATCCAATTGAAAAAATTCAACCGCTTGAAAATGAAAGAGTTGCGCAATGAGATTACCCGGAAAAGATTGTACGCGGGTATTGAAATCACGCGCTGTACCATTGTAATAGCGCCTTGCTAGTTGAACTTGATCTTCTATGTCACTGAGATTTCTTTGTAAATCTAAAAAATTCTGGCTAGCTTTTAAGTCGGGGTAATTTTCTGCGATCGCAAAAAGCTTACCGAGAGCACCGGTTAAGCTGGCTTCTGCTGCACCACTTTGTTGTGGTGAAGTCGCACTCATGGCTTGCGTGCGCAAATTGGCAACATCTTCAAAAATCTTTTGTTCGTGCGTTTGATAACCTTTGACGGCTTCAATAAGATTAGGAATTAAATCGTGACGGCGTTTGAGTTGCACATCAATGCCACTCCAACCTTCTTTGACCAGATTTTGTTGACGCACAAATCCGTTATATGCAACCATCATCCATAGCAAAATAATAACGACAATCGCGATTAGTATATAAGTCAGCATGACGTGCCCCTTTTTTGAACTAAGACAAATTTAAGTATAGCAGACCTTAACAAAGTTGAAACACAAGCCAGTATTTGATAAAGTGGCGCGGTCTCGTAGAAGACAAGTAGGAAACTAAGCCCATTAAAACTAATTACAAGGAGTTTGCGATGAAAAAACGCGTACCACTCAAACATTTCATTACCGCAGCCATTGAAGCGACTCTAAAAAAAAATGAGTTGGACGACGATG
>JABDBA010000043.1:2350-4002 GCA_013288885.1 Gammaproteobacteria bacterium
ACTCAAACATTTCATTACCGCTGCCGTTACCACGACTCTTGTTGGTTTTTATGCCCCTGTTTTCGCCGGTGGCTTTCAATTATTTGAACAAAATGCGGTCAATTTAGGCGATTTTGGCGCAGGTGGCGCGGCAATTGCTGACGATGCCAGTACGGCGTATTACAATCCTGCCGGTTTGGTGCGCATTCCCGATCAACAGGTAGTGTTGTCGGGTGATGAAGTCATGACTTATCTGAATTTTCATGGAACCAGCACTTGGACCTCGACCAACCCAGCGTTAGCAGGATATTCCTATACCCAATCAGGCAGCGCACAAGGCGGTCACTCGAATTTTATTCCTGCTTTACATTTCGCAACACCACTTTCTGATCGTTGGTCCTTTGGTGTGAGTGCAGATGCCCCCTTTGGCTTACAAACCGATTATAGTCAAACGGGTCTATTACGTTACACTGCAACCGAAACTAAAGTAACGGTCATCGATATCAGCCCTGACCTTGCTTATAAAATAACCAATAAATTTTCTTTAGGTGCTGGCCCTGATCTCGAACATATCGATGCTCGTTTAAATGCCATGGCCAGTGGTTTTGCACCGATGAATGACACCTTAAGCCAGAATGCCGGTGAATCTTGGGGTTATGGTTGGCACGCGGGTGCGCTTTATCAATTTACACCAGCCACGCGTATGGGCTTAGCGTATCATTCACAAGTACATTTTAATGTCGAAGGAACCAGTAATTTTATCGGGCCATTGGCTGGGTTTACGCGCGGGATGCAAACCGGCACATTAACATCCGAAACACTGAACGCCAGCGTGATGTTGCCACCCACCACTACACTCAGTGCTTACCATGACTTCAATTGTCATTGGGCAGTTGATAGCAGTATTAACTACACACAATGGAGTGTATTTAACAAAGATTTAGTCTTGCAAAATGTGCAAGGTGTTACCGTTGACCCGATGAGTGGATTTTTGATTCCGGCTACGACGAACGTGGATATCCCAGAGCATTTCCATAATTCTTGGCGTTTTGCCGTAGGTACGCAATATACACCGGTAGAAAAATGGACACTGCGTGCTGGTGTTGGTTATGACCAGTCACCCACTAGCAGTGATTATCGTAATGTTCGCTTACCTGATGGCAATCGTATTGGTGCGAGTATTGGTGCACATTATCAGATTTGCAAAGCAGTGGGTGTGGATGCAGGTTGGACGCATTTATTCATCCAAGATTCCAGCGTGAGTATACCGGCGGTGGCTGGCCCGCAAGTGTCGACAACTGTTGGTACCTTCACTAATCACGCTGATTTAGTGGGTGCGCAGTTGACGTGGGATATTGCTTAATCGTTCAATATATCGGACGAGAAGCCGTGGCGCTCCATAATCTTGCGTAAGGTTTTGAGCGCCTCAACTTGAATTTGACGCACGCGTTCACGCGTTAACCCGATGTTTTCGCCGACTTCTTCTAACGTACCGCGATCGTAGCCCAATAAACCAAAACGACGCGCAATGACTTCGCGTTGATGTTCATTCAACTCACTTAACCATTGTTCGAGATTTTCCCGCAAATTTTGGTCAGACAACAAAACAGCAGGATTGCGTTCTTCGCTATCAGCTATTGTTTCCAACAACGGTTTATCGGCATCATTATTGA
>JABDBA010000044.1 GCA_013288885.1 Gammaproteobacteria bacterium
TTTGACCCTACACTGCGGCAACGCGAGATATTAAAACTACTCGAAAGGTCGAAACTTAATAGTGCTCAAATAGCAGAAAAACTAAAAGATTCGCCGACGATTAGAACAGTACAAATAAACTTGTCCCAACTAGAAAAAGCCGGATTAGTTAGACGTGAAGGAAAAGCGCGGGCAATGGCTTGGGTTGTGGTGAAAGAATGAATTGCGAAGTATTGCGAAGTATTGCGAAGTATTGCGAAGCGCACTAGTAAAATAAGAGGTTTATTTTGGGAATTGCACTGAAATCAAGTCACTAAAGATAATGATTTAATAAATTATTATAATATTCTTTAAAAGATTAATATATAATGTTACTCTGGTAAAATCGGGGTAATTATTAATGAAAAATAGGATCAACCATGCAGGATTCAATTTAATTGAGCTTTTAGTAGTGGTTGCTCTGTTGGCTATTTTATTAAGCGTAGCAGTACCCTCTTACCGTGCATTAATCACCCACACTAGAACCGCGACAATAGTGAGTGAACTGGTGGCTACTATCAGCTATGCGCGCAATCAAGCGGTGAAAAAACATGAAATAGTAACTATCTGCAATAGCACCGATGGCAAACAATGTGGTGGTAGTTGGAGCCAAGGCTGGATAGTTTTTGTCGATAAACAAGGTAAAGGGCAAGTCGGCGACGGCGATCAAATTTTAGCGTATCACCAAATTCTAAAACCACAAGGCCAACTCAGTTGGAAGGCTTCGCGCTCCAGTGATTATTTACAAATGGGCCCACGCGGCACAACCTGGGGGCAAGACGGTACATTTACTTATTCTCCGTTCGATAAAGATTCGCAATCAACTTATGCTGTCATCGTAAGCCAGACAGGCAGAGCACGTATTGAGGAAAAATAGAGGCCACCCCTATTTATTATGGATATCGGTTTGCCCGATATGACCGGTATAGAGGTGGCTGCAGCCATGCGCCGTCGTGAAGATGGTTAGCATCATGTGCCTATTGTGGCGCTGACCGCTTATGTCAAAGCAGAAATCGAAGAGGCGTGCATGAATGCCGGTATCGACGAAATCGCTTCTAAACCTATCAATATGGAAGAATTATTACAGTTATTGAACGCTGATATTCCGTGATACAAAACAAGTTGACGCAGCAGCCACTTCCTGGACAGATAATACTCCTAAACCTACCGCACCTTAGTCATTTGCGGTATAATCCCCTTCCCGAGAGATTACAAGTACCGAAGCCCTATGAAATCAGCCAAACAGATCCTCATTTCAGCGGTTATTTTTCTCATGAGTTTTAGCTTATCGGTGGCTTATGCCGATACCGTCCCTGGGCAATCGCTGGGGCAGATATCTAATAATATGCTAGAGCCAATCGGGGTTTTTACGCATATTATGTATTCTATCTTATATATCGTAGGTGGGGCATTCATTGCGGGTAGCGTTATTCAATATAAAGCTTATCGCGATAATCCTTTACAGACGCCTATCAGTCGACCCATTGCGTTGTTGATTTTAGGGTTAGTACTGGTTGCAATACCGTTCATTACCCAACTTTCACAAGGTGCAAGCGCAGCTTCATGAATATTCTTGTTAGTAATGATGATGGAGTGCAAGCGCCTGGTTTGTTAGCCCTGGTTAAAGCATTATCTGAAATAGCCGAAGTCGTGGTGGTAGCGCCTGATCGCAACCGTAGCGGCGCTAGCAATTCTTTGACTTTAGATAACCCGGTGCGAGTCCATTATTTGGATAATGGATTTATTAGCGTCGAGGGAACGCCGACGGATTGTGTGCATTTAGCACTAACTGGCGTACTAAAAAAAATGCCAGATATGGTGGTGTCGGGCATTAATGCTGGCGGCAATTTGGGCGACGATGTTTTTTATTCCGGCACAGTGGCAGCAGCGATGGAAGGGCGGTTTTTAGGTTTGCCTGCTATTGCACTTTCTTCGGTAGGCACTACCGTAGAACACTATGCCGCCGCTGCTGAAATTGCTAAGACATTGGCGCTGCGTTTATTTGCCGATCCGTTACCGGCTAAAACGATGTTAAACGTGAATATTCCCGATTTACCGTTAAGTGAGTTACGGGGTTATGCTGTTACGCGATTAGGAACACGCCATTCGGCAGAGCCGACTTTGCCATCGACCGACCCCAGAGGTAACACGATTTACTGGATTGGCCCCGCAGGCCCCGAAGAAGATGCTGGCCCTGGCACTGATTTTTATGCCATTAACAACAAAGAAGTTTCTATTACTCCGTTACAACTTGATCTCACGCATTATTTAGCTTTTGAAAAAGTAACCAACATGGTAAAAGATTTAACGACTAAGGTAGCCACTTAAACGATGAAAATTTTTTCTACGCTCTATACTAAAGTTATGTCGTGGTCGAAACATCGCCATGCTCCTTATTATTTATTTTGTTTAAGCTTTGCCGAGGCCGCTTTTTTCCCCGTACCGCCCGATGTGATGTTAGCCCCGATGGCATTAGCCAAACCACAATCAGCCTGGCAATTTGCCGCCTTAACCACGTTGGCTTCTGTGTTAGGTGGTATCTCGGGTTACATTATTGGCGTCATTGGTTTTAATTTGGCACAACCCTATATTATGCTGTGGGGTTACGAGTCTACGTATTTGCATATCGAAGCTTGGTTTCATATGTGGGGTGTTTGGTTGATGTGTGCAACCGGTTTTATTCCAATACCTTACATATTGTTTACTATTGCAGCGGGCGCCACTAAAATTTCAATATTACCTTTTATCTTGAGTTCGATCATTGGCAGGGGCGCGCGTTATTATTTGGTTGCTTTGTTAATGATCTGGGGTGGTGAACGTATGCAAAAAGCACTGAATACCTATATTGATTATATTGGCTGGGTTTTTGTATTCTTAGTGCTAATCGCAACTATTTTTTGGTACAATCACTCTTTCCTTCATCTCTCATTATTTTAAGTCATTATGACAAAATATACGCAAACACCGTGGAAGTTGATTAATATAATTATTCTGTTGCCACTGTTTTTGGTGGGTTGTGCGAGTTCTAGTACTACTCATCGGGTACAAGTGGTAGAGGGCTGGCATCAAGTGCCTAAAAGTCCTGTTACTTATGTGGTACAAAATGGTGATACGTTATTTTCTATCGCTTGGAGTTTTGGTGTCGATTATCGACAATTGGCGCAAAGCAATAACATCGCAGCCCCCGCTTATAAAATTCAAGTAGGTCAAAAACTTACCATTGCGCCTGCTGATTTTGCCACCGGCACTGCAGCACCCGCTCCAGCAACTGATAATGCTCCTGTAGTAACGACAACAGAAGCGCCACCTACAACAACCCCACAACAAACAACAGCACCTGTTCCAGCGCCGCAACCAGCGACTACGCCAGCAACAGCACCGGCATCTGCACCAACAGCACCTGCTGCTACCAGTGCACCCGTCCAAGTACCTGCGCGCGTGCAAATCATGCATGTGCGCACTGTTAACACAGCGGGCATTCTGTGGGCATGGCCAACCGAAGGCAGGATGATTAATGGCTTTGCCGCAGGCAGTTTAAGTAAAGGTATCGATATCAGCGGCAAATTAGGTACGCCTATTCTGGCGGCAGCGTCAGGAAAAGTAGTTTATGCGGGTAATGGCTTGCGCGGTTATGGCGATCTTATTATTATCAAACATAACGATGATTTTTTAAGTGCATATGCCCACAACCAAATGTTATTAGTGAAAGAAGGGCAATTAGTAAAAGTAGGCCAAGTTATTGCGAAGATGGGGAATACGGAAGCAGGGCAAGTGATGTTGCATTTTGAAATTCGCCAAGCAGCGGCAAACCACGACTTAAATAACGTCTTGAAATTTTTACCACTAGGCGTAAATTAC
>JABDBA010000045.1 GCA_013288885.1 Gammaproteobacteria bacterium
CCTGTAAAAATTTTTGATAAGAATCAACTTGAATCGACAAAAGATAAGGTGCTTCCATAACAGAAGCGCGTTTGCTAAAGTCTTTACGAATGCGTTTTTTTTCAGTGTAGGAGTATGCCATCAAGGTTCACCCATCGGAAGAGAAGTCAAGAAATCAATTTTAGGCCTCATCCTGAATAATATTCAGTATTCAAGATTTGGTTTTCAGGTACAAAAAACATAAAACAACAACACACAACCAAAACTTTCGTTTTGACTGCGTATCGTCGTTCGTCAATCTTTATTTTATTTCTACAGTTGCTCCTGCTTCTTCCAATTGTTTTTTGAAAGAATCAGCATCAGCTTTAGAAACACCATCTTTAATGTGAATAGGTGCTGCACTTTCCACTAAGTCTTTGGCTTCTTTTAAGCCCAAAGTGGTAATGGTGCGAACAGCTTTAATCACATTCACTTTATTAGCGCCCACATTGGTAACGATCACATTAAATTCCGTTTTTTCTTCAACTGCAGCAGCAGCACCTGGTGCAGCAGCAACAGCTACGGTAGCAGCGGCAGCGGAAACACCAAATTTATCTTCCATCATTTTGATCAATTCAACTACATCCATCACGCTCATTTGCGAAACAGCATGCAGTACATCTTCTTTACTTGAAACAGCGGTTGACATAAAAAATCTCCAAATATTTAAGTATTAATAAATTATTGCTTCATAAAAAAATTAATGAGCAGCCTGTTGTTTATCGCGAACTGCCGCGACAGTACGTACAAACTTAGCATGTGGCTCGACCAAAGTGCGTACCAACTTAGTGATAGGCGCATTCATCACAGCCATTAAGGTCGCTAATGCTTCGTCGCGAGTCGGTAGACTTGCCAATTTATCAAGATCATGCGCTGGTAATAGTTTGCCTTCAAATGCTAAGGACTTAACTACCAACAACTCATTTTCTTTGGCAAAATCTTTTACCAAACGCGCTCCCGCACCGGCTTCTTCATGCGAAAAGACCAACATCAATGGTCCGACTAAACTTTCGCGCATACAATCAAAGGCAGTACCTTCAAATGCACGGCGCGCAAGATTATTAGGAACTACTTTTACATAGATCCCTTTACTACGCGCTTGCGAACGTAGTTTAGTCATCTTCGCAACAGAAAGACCGCGATATTCCGCAGCAACCACAGATTGCGCACGGGCCGCAACCTCATTAATTTCCGCAACAATTGCTTTTTTGTCTTCTAGCTTTAGTGTCACGTACTTATACCTCCATTAACGATTACCAAAATTCGGTGAACGCTTTAGAAAAAATCTTTAGCGGCACACCGTCTGCGCAGGGAATTAATTAAGCCTCAAACAAAAGCCCCTGCGGTCTTCGACGGCCAAAAGAAGGGGTGAGCTTCTTCTGCCGCGAATCTTCTATGCTGCTAACGACGATTGATCCAAGATAATCCCTGGGCCCATCGTACTCGACAGCGTAATTTTTTTAAGATAAATACCTTTAGCACCGGCAGGCCGTGCTTTTTTCACATCAGCCAATAGTGCTTCCAAATTCTTTTGTAAATGCGGTACTTCAAAATTCACTTTACCTATCGTGCAATGCAAAATACCTGCTTTATCTGCGCGATAACGTACTTGTCCGCCTTTCGCATTACGCACCGCAGCAGCAACATCCGCTGTGACAGTACCTACTTTAGGGTTAGGCATTAAACCACGAGGGCCTAATACTTGACCTAATTGCCCAACAATGCGCATCGCATCAGGGCTAGCAATAACCACATCAAAATCCAAATTACCTGCTTTCATGGATTCTGCTAAATCTTCAAAACCAATAAGATCTGCGCCCTCGGCTTTCGCCGCTTCAGCATTCGCGCCCTGAGCAAATACGGCTACACGCACAGTACGGCCAGTACCATGTGGTAATACGGTAGCACCACGCACAGTTTGGTCGCTTTTACGAGTATCAATACCGAGGTTGATACATACATCGATACTTTCATTAAATTTCACGGTAGCCAATTCTTTTAATAGAGCTAACGCATCAGTCAATGGATAGGTTTTACCCGCTGTTACTTTCTTTTGAATAAGTTTCATTCGTTTAGATAATTGAGCCATGTTTAGATCACTCCTTCTGTGTCGATACCGATACTGCGCGCGCTGCCTGCAATGGTACGCACTGCGGCATCTAAATCAGCTGCCGTTAAATCGGGCATCTTTATCTTTGCAATATCTTCTAATTGTTTACGTGTTACTTTGCCCACTTTGACAGTGTGCGGGGTGCTGCTGCCCTTGCCACCCGGAATTAGTTTTAGAAGTAGCACAGAAGCCGGCGGTGTTTTGGTAATAAATGTAAAACTACGATCATTAAAAACCGTAATAATAACTGGAATAGGCATGCCCTGTTCCATCGTTTGCGTTTTGGCGTTAAAGCTCTTACAGAACTCCATAATGTTAACACCGTGTTGACCCAATGCTGGGCCTACTGGCGGGCTAGGGTTTGCCTGGCCTGCTTTTACTTGCAGCTTGATATATGCTTGTACTTTCTTTGCCATTATATGTGTCTCCTGGGTGCTAGCGCCTCTCGGCTCCCCAAATTAGATTAATTAACCCTTCTCTACCTGACTAAACTCCAACTCAACCGGTGTTGAACGACCAAAAATGAGTACCGCAACACGCAGACGGTTTTTCTCATAATTCACTTCTTCTACTACGCCATTAAAATCTGCAAATGGCCCATCGGTGACCCTGACCACTTCGCCAGGCTCAAACAATACTTTAGGACGCGGTTTATCAGCGCCTTCTTTCATCCTGCGCATGATGAGGTTAGCTTCTTTTTCAGTGATAGGAGCTGGTTTATCGCTCGTACCACCAATAAACCCTAATACTTTGGGTGTTTTGCGAACCAAATGCCACGTTTGTTCATTCATTTCCATAAATACCAGTACATAACCGGGGAAAAACTTACGGATGCTTTTACGCTTCTGCCCTGCCCGCATTTCAACCACTTCTTCGGTAGGAACAATAATTTCATCAAATTTATCTTGCAAACCTTCAAGCCGAATGCGCTCCTGCAGCGCTTGCACTACATAATTCTCAAAACCTGAATAAGCGTGAACAACATACCACCTTTTCTGTCCACTTTCTTGATTTTTCTTTTGTGGACTCTCATTCTCAATAGCTTCACTGTTTGACATGTGTTCTCACCTTGTTAAGCTGTTAACAGACCCACTAAGTGTAATAATAGGGTATCGACCCCCCATAAAATCAGAGCGGCCCCAATCACCATTACTACGACTACCATAGTAGCTTGTACAGTTTCTTGACGCGTAGGCCATATCACTTTGCGTAATTCGATACGGGACTCTTGCAGAAAATTCCAAAATTTTTGGCCTTGTGCCGTTAAAGCGGCTACCAATACACTGACACCGAACAATGCTATCCAACCAATAGCGCGTAATGCTATCGGTTGGGTTGCAAAATAGCTGTTAGCAATAATGCCACCAATTAGCAAAAATACAACTACAGCCCACTTAAAAAGATCAATCTTAGCAATAGGGTCTTCAACTTTTGCATTCATATTTCT
>JABDBA010000046.1 GCA_013288885.1 Gammaproteobacteria bacterium
ACTTTCAAACTCGCCGGAATAAATGTACCTTTTTGCGTAAAGAGACCATCTTCCGTTACTTTATTCACACGTTCACTGGTATAAATTTTTACTTCTAATCGCTCTAATTCATCTAAGATCAATTTAGAAAGACGCGGCGGCAACGCAGGCAACAATTTATCACCCGCTTCAATCAACGTAAATGAAACGCTATTGGGGAGAATATTTAAACCATAATTCGCCATCAAACGAATGGAGTAATGTAACTCGGCAATTAATTCAATGCCGGTTGCACCACCGCCAACCACGGCAATGTTAAATGGCGTTTGCTCAGAAATTTTTTGGCACGATAAATACAACAGTTTATTAAGTAAATGTTGATGCAGATAATCCGCTTGTTTACGGTTATCAAGAAAAAGACACTGCTCTTTTACGCCGGGTATATTAAAATCGTTCGCTACACTGCCGACAGAAATAATTAAAACATCGTAAGGCAATACTCGTTGTGGAATAGTTTCATCGGGTTGATCACTTAAAACTAGATCAAGGACAATTTCTTTTTTTGCGCGGTTTAATTTTTTTAAAGATCCCAAACAAAACTGAAAACCGCGATCACTGGCATGTGCCATGTAATTGAGTTCATCTTCATAAGAATTTAAAGTGCCTGCAGCGACTTCATGCAGTAGTGGTTTCCATAAATGAGTTGGCGAAGAATCGACTAAAATGATAGAGGCTTTTTGGCGCGCACCGAGTTTTTTCCCCAGCTTTGCTGCCAGTTCAAAACCCCCAGCACCACCCCCGACAATAACAATGCGTGGTAAATCGGTTATTTTTTTCATAAGCACCTATAAAAACCCTATTGGATTATTTTGGATACATATCCTAATGATAACATTTCCCATAGCAGCCCAATAGCATATAACCTGCAGCAGGTAATGTAACATTACCTTACCTAAGGGCTCATTAAATCAGCTTGATAATACCCAATTTGGGTATTATAATACCCAATATGAGAATCAAAAACCTTAAACTTTCCGATGGCTTATTTTCTAAAGTACGGCAACATGTACTGGGCTTGCTGTATAGCCAAGCAAATTCAGATTTTTATACCAATGAAATCATCCGACTCACTCATTCGGGCACAGGCGCAGTGCAGCGTGAACTGGAAAAACTCACTTTTCTTGGTCTGATAACGGTAAAACAAGTCGGCAATCAAAAGCGCTATCAAGCCAATCAAGGGTTACCTTTCTTTACTGAATTACGCAGCATTGTTCTCAAAACTTTTGGGTTGGCTGATGTTGTGCAAGATGCACTGAAATCTTTATCACCCGAGCAACTGCATTTCGCTTTCATCTATGGTTCAATTGCCAAACAAGAAGACACCGCTAGCAGCGATATTGATTTAATGTTAATAGGCGACGACTTTGTGTATGCTGACGTATTTCATCTTTTACAAAAAGCAGAAGCACAATTAAACAGAAAAATTAATCCAACGATTTATGCGCCATCAGAATGGATACGTAAATATAAGGCTAAGAATAATTTCGTACTGCAAATAATTAAACAGCCAAAAATATTTTTGGTGGGAACGGAAGATGAGTTTAGCAAACTTAGATAATTTAGTAAAAACAGGCCAGTTAAAAGTCGAGAAATTTGACGAACTCGAATTTAATGGCCTCATACGCTCTGGTAAAACACGCTTGAAGGATGCAAATAATCCAACACTTGCTGAAGAAAGTCGTTTTGATTTAGCTTACAATGCCGCCCACTCAATCGCACTGGCAGCATTACGATGGCATGGTTATAGATCCGTTAATCGCTATTTGGTTTTTCAGGTATTACCCTATACACTTGAAGTTAACCAAGAAATATGGCGTATACTCGCAAAATGCCATGAACGCCGTAATATTGCCGAATACGAAGGCCATCTTGAGATCGACGATCAACTCTTGCATGGTTTATTGAAAGCTGCACAAATTTTACTGGAACAAATGAATAAAAAATTGGAACGAATTAAATCAGAGTGAAGATTACTTATTAGCCAATACCGAGATTCTTTCTTGTTCTGTTGTAATACCCCTCAAACCACTTCCACTTTTTTAGACACATCAGATTTTCAGCACCTCATGTCGGATCCGTCGCTTACGCTCCTTGATCCGACCTACATTTGAATTCAAAACATTTGTGCTCAGATATGCTCACACCAAATTGTCAACTTATAAACCCCATGAGTTCGCCAGCTTTGAAGGATGAATGTATTTCCAGCTTTTAAGATTTATGCGTTCCACAAGTCAGCGAAGGTATGCACCCATAACCGACAAAGCGGCCGGCTAAATCATGTGGTGCGAGTTTAAAATTAAATACACTCACGCCCCATATTTTCTTTCTTTTAATACCGCGATCACTATTAGCGCCAAACATCAAAGGTTGTTGCGATTTATTTTTACCTAAATAAAGCATGACATGTGTTATTGGAATATGTCGCTTAACCTTATAAGTACCTGACCAAAACAATAAATCGCCTGGCTTTAAATGTGAAAATTCAGCTGAATTGAAATGATGGCCTTTAACCTTATGAAAACGGCCTTTATGCAAAACCCATTGATATATTTCATCCGACCGTCTAGGAACTCCAGCTACCTGAAGTTTTTTTAACAAATAATTAACAGTGCCGGAACAATCCATCCCCTGATTTTTAGGATGTGCAGAACCATAATTATAACCTAAATTTTGATTGGCAAGATGAAGTGCTTCTATGATAAGTTTTTTAACCGGCGGCGGATATTTATTAAATGATTCCAACTCAGATGTTGAAACAGAATAAGTATGTTTAGCGTGTACTTTTTTTACCGCAGGAGCAGCATAAGCTTCACCGATGGTGAAAAATAAAATAATAAATATTAAAATATTTCTTATACAATAATAGCGATTTTTTATCTTCACAAATTTCTCGTTAAACCACACGCTCATTACAAGTCAGTGAGGGAATGCAACCATAGCCGACAAAGTGGCCGCGCGCACCAGCACTAAGGGAAGGTTCAAAATTAAAGACGCTCACACCCCAAATTTTATTGCGTTGGTAATGATGATCAGTACTCGCACCAAACATCAGTGGTTCTTGATTTTGATTTTTACCTAAGTAGATCATTACATGGGTAATGGGAACACTACGATGTACTTTATAAGTGCCGGTCCAAAATAATAAATCGCCCGGCTGCAAGTTAGTAAATTGCCGTGAGGTAAAATC
>JABDBA010000047.1 GCA_013288885.1 Gammaproteobacteria bacterium
CAACAAAAATTTATTGCTGATGCGACGTTGATTCAACAATGGGCTGATCGCCACACCGGCATTGGGTTTGATCAATTGCTGCTAGTCGAAACAACCAAAAATCCCCAAGCTGATTTTGTTTATCGTATCTTCAATGCCGATGGTGGCGAAGTCGAACAATGCGGCAATGGCGCGCGTTGCTTAGCGAAATTTTTGCATGATGAAAAATTGACAGAGAAAAATCCTATCGTGGTTGAAACGCTGGCGGGATTGTTAGAATTGAAATTAGAGAATGATGGAAATGTGACGGTGAATTTGGGGGTCCCGGTGATCTGCTCTCACCCATTCCCTCACCCTCTCCCAGGGGGAGAGGGGATCGGAAATAGTCGTAGGTCGGCTCAAGGAGCGCCAGCGACGGAGCCGACATTCGATATCGGTTCCGTTGCACTTGATCCGACCTACAATCCGACCTACATAGATATTGGCAATCCCCATTATGTTTTAATCATAGATAATATTACCAATGCTCCTGTGCAAACTCTCGGATCAGAACTAAGCAATAATCCCTACTTTCCAAACAGGACCAATGTCGAATTCATGCAAATTGTTAATTCACATCACATTCGTTTACGCGTTTATGAACGTGGTGCGGGTGAAACGCAAGCTTGTGGTAGCGGTGCGTGTGCAGCCGTGATTGCCGGAAGAACTTTAAAAAAATTAGATGAAAACGTAACGGTGGATTTACCAGGTGGAAAATTACAAGTCAGTTGGCAAGGTGAAAATAAACCCGTGTTTTTAACAGGCCCGGCGATAACTGTTTATAAAGGAACAATTCCTTAAAGTAGGTCGGTTCAAGCGAAGCGGAACCGACAGCGGTAATTGTTAAACATCCTATGTCGGCTCCGTCGCTGCGCTCCTTGAGCCGACCTACAAATATTAAAATATCTAATATGCTGCAAAAATACTTCGACTTCAAAACACTTAATACCAACTATCGAACGGAAATAATCGCTGGGCTGACCACATTTTTAACCATGGCATACGTCATCGTGGTTTACCCTGCCATGTTAAATTCCGTCGGCGTCAATGGCAAAGCCATATTCGTAGCAACCTGTTTGGCTGCCGCATTTGGTAGTATTTTAATGGGCGTAATCAGCAATTACCCGATTGCACTCGCACCCAGCATGAGCTTAGGTGGCTATTTTGTATATAGCGTCATTAGTCAATATGGCATTCCTTGGCCACAAGCATTAGGTGCTACTTTTATTGCGGGTTGTTTATTCTTTTTATTGACTGTCAGTGGCATACGGCAACAAGTGATCACCACACTGCCCAATGCCATAAAAATAGGCATGTCGGCGGGTATTGGTTTATTTCTCGGTGCCATTGCTTGTAAAAATATTGGCATCATTCATTTAACATCGCATATTGTTTTAACTACCCATATAGTATTTAGCGCTGATATTTTTCTGTGTTTATTAGGATTGCTGTTAATTGCGCTGCTTGATCATTTTGCCGTTCCTGGTGCTATTTTATGGGGCATTATTTTAATTACCATTTGTGGAATTGTTTTAAAGCTCACACCTTTTTTAGGAATTTTTTCTTTACCACCAAGCATGGCTGATAGCTTTTTAGCTTTACAACTTCCGCAACTGCACACGCTAAAAATATTCACCATTATTTTTACCTTTGTATTCGTAGCATTTTTTGATAACACCGGCACGTTGATTGGCATTTTACAACAAGCAAAATTAATCGCGCCCGATGGCAAAGCCGCTAATTTAAAACGCGCGTTTTTTGCCGATAGCATTGCCACCATGGTCGGGTCGTGTTTAGGAACTTCATCAGTAGGCAGCTATATCGAAAGCGCCGCAGGCACCCGCGCGGGTGGCCGCACAGGCTTAACCGCGATTGTGGTTGGATTGTTATTTTTACTTGCTCTCTTTCTGGCACCACTCGCCAGTTCGATCCCGGTATATGCCACCGCTGCTGCCCTGCTCTATATTGCTTTGTTAATGCTGCGTTTGTTATTTACCATGGATTGGCGTATTTATAGTGAATTCATCCCCGCTGTTATTACTGCCTGCGCCATTCCATTTACCTTCTCCATTGTCGATGGTATTGGCTTAGGTTTAGTTTGTTATTTATTGATTAATTTGATCACTAGAAACTTCAGCAAAATTAATCTTGCATTAATTATCTTAACCAGCATTTTTATTGCTTATCTGTTATTCAATATGTTAAATATAGGAGAGTAACCATATGCCACCTAAAGCAGCACCGACATCACAAAATACACATGAACATAAAGAAGTAACTAATGACGCTGTTACCTAGACAATAAAATCTATTTTTTCTCACTCGCATATGTGCTAATAAAAACCCCTGGTTTATTAAATAATTTTTCAGCTGAAGCCGCCGATAAATTTGATGGCTATTTAAATAATCTTTTGCATAAAACCTCTATAGAACATCTAAACTTAGCGAAAAAACTAGTTGAAAAACTTCAACAAATAAAATCTAAAAATAGAATCAGTTTTTTTATGATATCTAAACTGTTAGTTATACATATCGACACAATTATTGTTGCGCGCGAAAACGCTATTCTGGGCGTATTGCTGTCCCAGTTTGCGCCCAAAGCTGTAACCAGCACATCACACCCAACCGATGTAAGATCCGATGCTTTAGCACTCAGTGGACACAAACCACCCACTACTGCTCACCATGGTGGAAGTTCAACGTCTTCCGCCGCAATTGAAACACCTACAACAAACGTTCCACCAAGCGCAACCCCTGTTACAGATAACCATCCTGCACCCCCTTAAGATTCTTAATACCCCTGGGGTCAGACCCCCCGATGATGGGGTCAGACCCCCACTCTCTATTATTTAATGCATTAAAATTAATGTTCAATTAAAGCCTTTTCTTAAGGTTCTCTTAAGGAAACTGCCGTATGATATATCTAAGGTAAACAATTAACTTTAGTGATATATCTATGCCAGCACAACTTAAACACAACGCACACTTAGCTTATCTAACATTAGATGAAGAGCAACTTAATAAAAATCTTACTTTAACCAGTGTGATTGAAATTGCTAATATTTACCCAAGCAATCGCAAATTAGCTAATAGGCTTTTATCAGTTACCCCCTGGTTTGGCAGAAATTACCGCAAAGAATTA
>JABDBA010000048.1 GCA_013288885.1 Gammaproteobacteria bacterium
CCGATGATCATTTCGCCATGCACTATGCGCTGATTGAAAAAAACAGCAAACACCTAGATTCCATCATCAAAAGCTTTAAAGATGCCGATGCACTTTATCTCGCAACTGACCCTGACCGCGAAGGTGAAGCCATTTCATGGCACATCTATGAAATTTTGAAAGCAAAAAAACTCATTAAGAAAAAAGCCGTGCATCGTGTAGTTTTTCATGAAATCACCAAACGTGCAGTGAGTGAAGCTGTGGCACACCCGCGTGAAATTTCCATGAACTTAGTGAACGCGCAACAAGCACGTCGTGCCCTTGATTATTTAGTAGGTTTTAATCTGTCACCGTTGTTGTGGAAAAAGATTAGGCGTGGTCTCTCTGCTGGGCGCGTACAAAGCCCCGCATTGCGCCTTATCGTTGAGCGTGAAGAAGAAATTGAAAAATTTATTGCGCAAGAATATTGGACTATTACGGCGGATGTAAAAACTGATCAGCAACCATTCACGGCAAAATTAATTGAATACAATAATGAAAAATTAAAACAATTTACCGTAACAGAAGCCGGCCAAGCTGAAAAAATTAAAAAAGAATTATTAAAACTGGCCAACGGAAAGTTAAAAGTTATTCGCGTTGACAAGAAACAACGCAAACGTAATCCGGCTGCGCCATTTATTACTTCTACTTTACAACAAGAAGCGTCGCGTAAATTAGGTTACACCGCGCAACGCACCATGCGCATTGCACAACAACTCTATGAAGGTATGGATGTCGGCCAAGGCGCAGTGGGTCTTATCACTTATATGCGTACTGACTCAATACATTTAGCGCAAGAAGCCATTGTTGCAATTCGTGATTTAATTCAACAACGTTATGGTGCTAACAATGTACCTGCTGAACCACGGGTGTTTAAGACTAAAAGTAAAAATGCACAAGAAGCACACGAAGCTATTCGACCGACCGATGTGAGCTTAATACCTGAAACTATCAAAGATAAGCTCAATCACGAACAATTTAGATTATACGAATTAATTTGGAAGCGCACTGTGGCCAGTCAAATGATTCACGCTACCATGGACACTGTGGCAATAGATTTAAGCGCAGCGAAGGGTCATTGTTATCGCGCCAACGGATCCGTTGTTACCGATCCTGGTTTCATGACCGTGTATCTCGAGGGCAAAGACGATACTACTAATAAAGATGCCGAGGATGAAGGCAGTGGTGAAAGTACGTTGCTGCCACCGATGAAAGAAGGCGATATTATCGACCTGATTGATATTCGCAATGAACAACATTTTACCGAACCACCACCGCGTTTTGGCGAAGCGAGTTTGATCAAATCATTAGAAGAATTTGGTATTGGTCGCCCTTCTACCTATGCTTCTATTATTTCTACACTGCAACATCGTGAATATGTCACGCTCGATCAAAAACGTTTTAAACCAACAGATGTTGGCAGGGTGGTCAATAAATTTTTAACCAATTATTTTACCCAATATGTTGATTATAATTTTACTGCACAACTAGAAGATGAATTAGATGCAGTAGCGCGTGGTGAAAAAGAATGGGTCCCCTTATTGGAAGAGTTTTGGAAACCTTTTATTGCCAAAGTAACCGATACGCAAGAAAATGTGCAACGCAAAGATGTCACGCAAGAAGCGTTAGATGAAGCGTGTCCAAAATGTGGTAAACCACTTTCCATTCGTTTAGGCAAACGTGGTCGATTTATTGGTTGTGCCGGTTACCCTGAATGCGATTACACCCGTAATGTGGGTGATGATAAAGATGTAAGTACTGAGCCGGAAATTATTGCTGATCGCGTTTGCCCGGATTGTAGTTCGCCGTTACAAATTCGTAATGGCCGCTATGGTAAATTTATTGGTTGCACTAATTACCCCACTTGCAAACACATTGAACCCTTAGAAAAACCATTTGATACCGGTGTGCAATGCCCTGAATGTCATCAAGGCACGTTTTTAAAACGTAAATCACGTTATGGTAAAATATTTTATTCTTGCAGCCGTTATCCCGATTGCAAATATGCCGTATGGAATGAACCGCTGGATGGCCCTTGTCCAAAATGTGCTTGGCCGATCATGACCATCAAAGTCACCAAACGCAAAGGCACAGAAAAAGCTTGCCCACGCAAAGAGTGTGGTTATGCGGAACCGTTAGATTAAAAGTATATGACGCCATCCTACATAAATCCTATTAAAAAATATTTTCTGGATTTGCAGCAAGCAATTTGCAAAACGCTGGAACAAGAGGATGGCAAAGCTTTATTCCAAGAAGACAATTGGCAACGTACAGAGGGCGGCGGCGGTTGCACACGAGTCTTATCAAACGGTGAATTAATCGAGCAGGGCGGAGTAAATTTTTCACATATATTTGGCAAGCAATTGCCGCCATCGGCTTCTTTGCAGCGCCCGGAGTTGGCGGGCCGATCGTTTCAAGCGTTGGGTATCTCGATGGTTATTCACCCACGCAATCCCTATGTGCCCACCATGCACGCTAATCTACGGTTTTTTATGGCAGAAAAAGAACATGCGGAACCTGTTTGGTGGTTTGGTGGTGGTTTTGATTTAACACCTTATTATGGTTTCGAAGAAGATTGTATTCATTGGCATAAAACTGCTAAAGCTGCATGTGATCCCTTTGGCAAAGAGGTTTATGCCAAATATAAAAAATGGTGTGATGAATATTTTTACTTAAAACACCGCAATGAACCGCGCGGTATTGGCGGATTATTTTTTGATGATCTCAACGCATGGGGTTTTGAAAAATGTTTTGCTTTTGTACAGAGCGTGGGAGATCATTTATTAGCCGCTTACTTGCCCATTGTGCA
>JABDBA010000049.1 GCA_013288885.1 Gammaproteobacteria bacterium
CCAAATTCAAGAATGTTTTTACAGCCGATCAAGAAGATCAGAATGCTGATTTACAGCAATCTCCACCAAGGTTGGGGTCCTCTTTTTCCACCTTAAGGGTGTCTATACCTCTGGTGGTTCGTACTGCTAGCATAACACGATCCCCCCTATATGATACTTCGTCCGTCTTGTCTTCTTCATCAAGCAGTAGCTTGAGTTCCGATAGCACCCAAAGTTCAAGTGCTTATCAAATTACACCACCACCACCTTAAACGTCATCAAATAAAAAATAATTAATACTGCAATAAAAGCAGGCCAGCCTAGCCAAAACCAACAGCGCATGAATTGATAATAGCGTTGGGGTAATGGCTGCTTATTGGCTAATGCAAATTCGGCCATTTGTTTTACTTTAATTTGTAACCAAACGACGGGGATCCAACACACGCCCGCGAGTATATATAGTAATAAAGAAATTGCCAACCAATGCGCAGACAATGAATAATGCATCATGCCCGCCATGGCAAAACCCGTCAGAGGTTGAATGATCACCACCTGCTGGGCCCACTATTAATTCTTGCTAACAACCGTTTGATTTCCTTGCATGGTCAAGTGATATTGGCCGACATTGTATCTGTTATAACTATAAAAACAGGTAATAAAGTTGCCAGAAATATGCCCATAAACTTTGTCGTTTCTAAATTGTGCATCTGCAATTGTGCAGCTTAAACCAGTACATTGTGGGTGAGTCACATAGGCTTTCTCGCCTTCCACCATACTGGTAAATTGAATGCCATTAATCGAACCAGTCACCAGGCCATTACCATTATGTTCTTTCGGTTTTTTCTGCGTAAATAATAAACTGCTGGGAGCAGGGCAATATTGTTGCGCTTGGTCAATGGTGGTGAAAATCATTTTATTAGCGGCAAAACTTGGCATCGAGATGAGTCCAGCAACGATGGCAGTGATGAGCAGTAAAGGTTTTTTCATGGGGTGGTTCCTCGTTAAAAGTGAGTAGGGCGAATAACTACATTTTACATTAGATTTATGCCTCAAAAATGAGTATAGTGCAACCCAGAAATAACTAATTTTAGAACCTGTTCAAAATCTCTACTATGCTGGCCATAAATCAATGATTTTTTGTGATCCGTTGCTCACATATTCCTACATATGCTGCGCTACGGTTCTCAAAAATCCTTGATTTCTAGCTCAGCCTAGCGAGATTTTGAATAGGTTCTTAGGGTGGCCAGATGAACAAAATTACCGGAATAAGCACCTTCGCCTTTGTAATGTTAATTACTGGGGCTATCGATAGCGTCCGCAACCTGCCGTCTAATGCTTTATTTGGCAGTTCGCTCATTTTCTTTACTATTTTATCGGCTATTTTTTTCTTAGTGCCGGTGGCCTTAGTGTCGGCAGAACTCAGCTCGTGCGGCTCTGAAAAGAGTGGCGTGTACCAATGGATAAGAACGGCCTTTGGTGATAAATGGGCGTTTCTGGCTATCTGGTTACAGTGGATTAATACCATGGTGTGGTTCCCGACCATTCTTTCGGTGATTGCCGGAACACTCGCTTATCTCGTGAACCCAAATCTTGCGCAAAATAAAATCTATTTGGTTAGTGTAATTCTCATTACTTTTTGGTCGCTGACTTTAATTAATTTAAAAGGGATTAAAACCTCGGTGACGCTTAACACTTTTTGCCAGGTGGCTGGCATGGTCATACCGATGCTGTTTATTATCGCGCTTGCAATCGTGTGGATTATCATCGGCAAACCGATGCAAATTCATTTCGGTGCTTCTGATTTAGTTCCTTCCTTCCATAAGGTCAATGATTGGATCTCATTAACTGCCATTATGACAGCATTTTTAGGCATGGAATTAGCCGCAGTACATGTTAAAGACATTAAAAATGCACAAAATTCTTTTCCACGCGCACTTTTTTTCTCAGTGATTATTATTGTCATGACGATGGTATTTGGGTCGTTGGCCATTGCGATTGTATTGCCTGCCAATAAAATTAATTTGGTGAATGGTGTTATGCAAGCTTTTGCTAACTTTTTTGCAGCGTATCATATGAGTTGGATGGTTCCCGTTGCCACACTAATGTTGGTGATAGGCAACTTTGGTGAAATGATTAATTGGGTGATTTCACCAGCGAAAGGATTATTGCAAGCCGCACGCACTGGCTATTTGCCAGAATTTTTCAGAAAAGAAAATCAACACGGTGTTGCCAGTAATTTATTAATTACCCAGGCCGTATTAGTTACATTAATTTGCGTGGCATTTTTATTAATGCCCAGCGTCAATGGTTCGTATTGGTTGTTGACTGATCTGAGCACACAGCTTTATATGTTGATGTATGTGATTTTATTTATCGCCGGTATTGTGCTGAAATATAAATTGGCGCACGAGCATAAAACTTTTAAAGTACCAGGCGGCAAATTTGGTATGTGGATCGTTTGTTTGTTTGGCTTAATCGGCTGCGCGGTGACTTTAGTGATCGGTTTCTTCCCACCCGATGGTGTTAACGTCGGCGGTACGTTGCATTATGAAATGGTATTTAGCGCAGGAATTTTAGCGATGATTGTGCCGGTGTTGTTCTTCTATGGTTATAAGTACGTAAAATTTGGTAGGTCGGCTCAAGGAGCGTCAGCGACGGAGCCGAC